>CAVWSI010000006.1:0-398992 GCA_963757795.1 uncultured Solirubrobacterales bacterium
CTATACGTTGGCTCTCCCGTACGCTGCGGCCAGAAGGCGCGCTGCTGCGTCGGGCTCGGGTCTCTTGTGCTGATGACGACAAGCCTGCAGCAAGCCGTGGCCCTTCGCGCCGGGGAAATCCCTAGCTTTGACGCGCGACAGGGGCTGAGCCTGCGCGGTCCAGCCATCCGCGCTTGGCGGCAAGAGCCGCCAACTGCGCTCGTGTGCGGACGCCGAGTTTGCCGTAGATGTGGGCGAGGTGGAACTCGATTGTCTTTGGTGAGAGGAACAATGCGGCGGCGGCTTCGCGGTTGCTCGCGCCGTGGGCGACGATGAGCGCGACCTGGAGCTCCTGGGGGGTCAGCTCGTCGCGGGCAGCGTGTTCGCGCCGGGGTCTCGGCGTCGCGCCGGTGGCGCGCAGTTCGGTCCAGGCGCGGCCCGCCCAGGCTCTGGTCCCGAGCCGCTCGAATGTGTCTAGCGCGGCGCGCAGGTGCACTCGCGCGTCAACGCGCCGGCGGGCGCGGCGCAGTCGCTCCCCGTAGCACAGCTCCGTGCGCGCGCGAGCGAATGGCCAGTCGTCGCCGTGCAGCGCGAGCGCGTGCTCGAAGTGTCCCGTGTAGTCCTGCTCGTCTGTGATCAGTCCCTCGCAGCGCGCGATCACCGCGCGCGTGCCGAAGAAGTCGCCTTGGCCGGCGCGCCGCACCGCCGCGAGTAGCTCCGCTTGGTAGATCACCAGCGCGTATGTGCGCTTCGATGAGGTCACCGAGGGCGGGACGGGCCACCCGCGACGCGCCCGACCTGGAGCTGGAACACTCCGGTGTCCCCAATGCGCGGGTAGCTGGCTCGAGTTGCTCGATCGCCTCGCGTGGGCGGCCGGCACCGGCTCGAGCAGGCCGAGCGCCTCACCAATCTCCGGCTGGGGCACGAAGTCGTGCTCGCGCGCTGAGCCAGCGCCTCGCGCGCATGATCTCGACACTCGCGTTCGCGCCCCTGCGCCGCCTCGACGAGGGCCATCTGCCCAAGCGCGAACGCCTGCCACAGAACGTTGCCGACGTCGGCAGCCAGCCGTGTCCCCTCGGCAGCGTCAGCGTATGCGCTCGCCCAGTCTCCATCGCGCAAGCGTACGTAGAAGGCGTGGCGAAATCCGTACGGGAGAACGCCAATCGCGCCGTCGGCGCGGGCCTCCTCCAGCACCCGGTTGATCAGCGCGCGGGCGCGATCGACCGCGAATCCCGTCATCACGTAGAACTGCGCGATGAACAGTCGCTCCTCGAGACCGAGCGTGGCGGGCTCGCGATCCTCCATCCTCGATAGCACGCTGGTCATCAGCTGGTAGGCACGTGCCTGTCACCCAGCCAATACCAGACAAGGCCGACAACCAACTCGCTCACCAGCTCTCCCAGACCACCGCGGCCGCCCGCTAACGCCCGCGCGCGCTCCGCTGCGGCGAGCGCGCCGACCGTGTCACCCGTGTACAAAGCTGTGGGCGCAACCTCGATGAACAGCGTCGCAGCCCGCTCCGGGTCGCTCGCCACCATTAGATCGGCTGCAAGCATCAATAGCTCCTGCCCTCGAGGCGCCCGGCCGCGGAACAGCTCAATCCGTCCGCGCTGGTGCTCGATCTGCGCACGGCGCGCGGTGTCGCTCGTGTCACGTAGCGCTTCAGCGAACAACGCCAAGGCGTGCTCACCACGCCCGGCCTGACGGGCCGCCTCCGCGGCCCCCGCCAGCCGCACGGCGCGAGCGGCGCCGGGTGGGGTCAGCTCCGCGGCGCGCTCGAGCATCCGCGCTGCGGCCGTGTAGCCGCTGCGTCGGCGCGCCGTCTCGGCCGCCTGCTCCAGCGCCGCGGCGATCTCCTCGTCCGGCCCCATGGTGGCGGCTGCCAGATGCCACGCTCGGCGATCAGGCCGCCGCTCGCCCAGCGCCGCGGCCAGCGCGCGATGCGCCGCCCGCCGCTTGCGCGGATCGGCGGCCGCGTACACCGCCGAGCGCACCAACGGATGCGCGAACGCCAGCCGGCCATCGGTGATCCGGATCAGCCCGGCCGCTCAGCCGGTTTGGGTGAGCCAGCGGCCTGCAATGCGATGTGAACGGCGAGCTGGGCACGCGACCGGATTCCAAGCTTGCGGAACACGCGCGCGAGGTTGGCTTCGACCGTCTTGGGGCTGATGAACGCGGCAGCAGCGATCTCGCGGTTGCTCATCCCCTGCGCGACGAGATCGGCCACTCGGCGTTCGCTGACGGTCAGCTCGCCCTCGGCTGCCCGTACACCGCAGCGCGCCACCTCGGCTCGCGCCGCGTCCGCCCAGGCGGCCGAACCTGTCTGTTCGAAGATTGCCAGAGCCTCGGCGAGAGCCTCTCTCGCCTGCTTACGCTGCTTGGCCCGGCGCCGCACCCGCCCCAGGGCGAGGAGGATGCGGGCTCGCTCGAACGGCTCAGCGGTCGACTCGGTCGCCCGAAGGATCTCCTCGACCGTCTCGACGGCTTCTGCGACCTCGTTCCCCTCGACTCGAACGAGCGCGTCGATCTCTTCCACGAGGGGCTGAGTCCGGGTCGACGCTTCGTGCCCGAGACCATGCCGGCCACACTCGACACCGTCACACTTGTCGCCACGCGCATACTGGCCAGCCAACAGAGTGCGAACGGCTGCCACCAACTCGAGCCACCCGGCGAATGTCACCTCACGACCAGCGGGCGAGCGCACGCTTCCGTCGACCGGTCCCCCGCATGAGTGGAGGATGACGCGAAGGCTCAGGCCGTCACACACGCGGGAACCCCGCGGCTAGCCGCCGTTGTTCCAATGATCTAGCGCGCCAGTTGCGTGAGGCACGGCCCGGTCAGCTCGCACAGCCGGTGGAGGTCGGCAGCCGCCGCTTCCTCGCGGTCGAGTGCAGCGCAATACGAGGCGTACCGCGCGTCGCGGTCGCGCTGGCTCGCCGTGGACCAGGCACGGAGTGCTCGGTCGGAGTCGAGCTCCGCGGCGAGCCAGGCTGCGTGGGCGTCGTCGAGCAAGCGAACACCGATCTGTGCCAGGTCGTGACGCTCGTCGCGAGAAGTGATGGTCTGGTTCTTGCTGCGTGTCCACGTCGCCCCCTAGCTTCTACCTTCGGACGGTAAGTCTCGAGGATTAAGAGCGGCGGGGAGCCCGCCTGATACACGTGGCTTGTTTCAGAGAGGAATCCAGCTCGTCTCGACCCAGCCCGCTCCGGCTGGGTCGCGCTCGATGCGCAGACGGATCGATCCTGCCGCCGGAAGCTTGGTCCGGAAGCGCCCAAGATCATCCGACTCGGTGATCGTCGGCGCCCCCTGATCGGCACTCTGAAGCTCGATCCTCGTTCGCCTTGGCGGCGAGAGCTGCCCGAGTGCCACCCGGTCTGCCCCCTCGCCGTGGATCTCGATGTCGATCGTGAGCCGCCCCGCGCTGAAGCTCATCGACCGCAGCGTTGCGTGGGCACCACGGGCGAGCGCAAGTGATGGGGCGTCGAGCGCCGAATCCGCCAGAACCTCGGCCAGCTCCGCGTCGAGGCGCCGCCAGCCGAGCGCCGCCTTGGCTGCCTGCGTGACAAGCGGAGGGACCGGGTCGCGCTGCAAGAACAGCTCCCGCAACTCGCTCGCCAGGCGGTCTTGCTCGTCGCTGTGTTGGTTCATTCGTCCTCCCTAACGTAGTTGATTTCAGCCAGCTCCGGACTGCGCCGGAGCTTCTCAAGGCATCTGGATCGCGTCGGTCCGATCGCGCCGATCGGCATGCCGAGGGCCGCTCCGATCTCTTCGTAGCTCGGAGGGTCCGGCGCCGAAAGTAACCGCAACAGACCCTGGCAGCGCTCTTCGAGGCCGGCGAACGCGCGCCATAGCGCGCTCGACCGTTCGCGGTCGATGATCCGGCTATCCAGCGACTCGTCCGTCGGCGCCTCGAAGACGCTTTCGTCCTCGACCTGGAGCTCGCGCCCGCGTAATCGGATGTGGCGCAGGCACTCCCGCCGTGCCGTGGTGGCCAGCCACGCTCCAAGCCGCTCCGGGTCCTTGATCCGATCCAGGTTCTCGACCAGCCGCAGCCACGTCGTCTGCGTCACGTCGGCCGCCTCGGCTTGGGAGAGCAGGTGCGCCCGCGCAATGGCCCACACGAGCCCCTCGAACTGATCGACGATCACGCTCCACGCGGACTCGTCACCGTCGCGCGCGCCTCGGACGAGATCCTCTAACTGAGCGCGGTCGGCCAAGGGTCACTCCAGGTGGAGATGTGGAAGTGTGACCCCTGGAAACGGCGTCAGTGTGAAGTCCGTGAGCGGGGTCACGGGAACGCCGGCGAGGCCGGTGAGGAGAAGTTCCGCCGCCTGGACCGGGAGGATCGCCTCGTCGGTCGCGACCAGCAGCGAGGCGATCGCCGCCGAAACCTTGGGTGCCGCGAACGACGTGCCGTCCCATCTCGCCCACCCTTCGAAGTCCTCGACGTCGGTGTCGGGTTCCCCGTCGATCGGTCCATACCATTTGACGTACGCGGAGAAGACGGCCTCGCCTCGGGTGCAGCAGTCGCACCACTGTCCCCAGTTTGAGAACCTCGCGCGGGCGTTTCCGTGGCGATTGGTCGACGCGACGCCGATCACGCCCGGTAGGGCCGCGGGCCAATAAGGGCCGGACGACTCCTCGTTACCGGCGGGGGCGACGACCGCCACGCCTCGCCGCGGCGCGGCGTCGCTGGCTAGCACCTGCATCGCCGCGGCGAATGGCAGCGACGGGTAGTCGTCGAGCGTCGGGAACGCAAAGCCGCATTGGATCACATCGGTATCGGCGTGCAACAGCATCGCGTGCGCGATCGCTGCCTCGGTTTCGTAGAGACCCGACTGCGCGCTCGGATCGGTTGCATCGATCTCGACCTCCTGGTTGCGCAGACCGACGACGGTCAGCCTCGCCTGTGGGCAGGCGTGCGCGATCAGCCCGGCGATGAACGTGCCGTGACCAGCGATCCCGTCGAGCAGCCCATCGCCATCGGTGTCCACGGCGTCCGGCCGGTCGGGTTGCCACGACGCCGGATCGGTGGTCGTGTCCAGCCGTTCGCCGTCGACAAGCGTGACGCGCTCATCGAGCGCCTGGTGAGATTCATCGGGGTCGTCGATGTAGATGTAACCGCTGTCGAGGACCGTGACCCGGGCCGTCGGGGGGTCACCGAGCGGGTCGATGAACCGATCGCGCCGGGCTGGCGCGGGGCGCGGTGGTCCCGCCGGGCAGCCGCCTATCGCGGGAGAGAGGATCGCCGCATGATGCGGCTGGACCGCGGGCAGCATCTGCGCTGGACCTTTGCCGGTGTGAACCCGTTCGTCCTCGGCCAGCACTCGGAGCCGCCGGGCGGTATCGATCGAGCTGACCCCCGCATCCACGATCGAGTCGTTGATTCGCCAAATCTCGACATCGGCCATGGGCTCCTGCCCTACGTCCCGATCGCCGCGCTCGGCGTCTTTACCGGATCGAGCGCCCGTGAGCGTTCCTCGGTTGGTGGCGACACCGGTCAGCGCCTGATCGAGCTGAGGCGATGTCTCGCGGGCCGACTTGCGTACCAGCAATTCGTGCTTCAGCGCGATTACAACGCTGTCGCCGTTCACGTCGTAGGTGAGGTTTCGGTCGCGCAGAGCCCGCGCGGCGATTGGGCTCAGCGGAGCGCTGTCCAACGGAAAGACCTGATTAGGGCTCACGGCCGCTTCTCTTTCAGGTTAATGGCCCGGTTATGGACGGTTGGCACGAGGTCGGCTATTTGTTGCCACACGACCTCCGCCACGTAGATCCTATGGGCATATAGAGGGCGGTTGCCACCCCTTTGATACATGGCCCGGCACAAGACTTTGAATCCTCACGAGAATCCGCTATCGCTGGCCGAGTCCGCCTTTGCGCTGGTCGAAGCCGACGCGGCGGCCGCCGCGAGGTTCGCTGAGCGGGCACTCGAGCTCGCGCGGTTCAGCAGGCACGCGGAAGCCGAGGTGGCGGCGCTTCATGCCCTGAGCTTTGCCCGGCACGAGCTGGGCGACACGCGTGCGCTTGGTGACATCCGCGCCGCGATCCGGATCGGCGAGCGCCACGGCCTAACGCGCCGGACCGCGCTCGCCCGCCGCCGGCTGGCCATCGACCTCGCCGATCGCGGCGCGATCAGGTCGGCCCTGCGCGAGCTCGATACCGCACAGGCGTCGCTGGACCCGCACGAGCGGGCGCGATCGGAGATCTTCCGGATCGGTGTGCTGTGGCTCGCAGGAGACTCCACCCAATCGGTCGCCGGCACGGATCGCGCGCTGAGGACGCTGCGCCGCAAACGGGATACTTTCTGGGAGGCTCAGCTGCTCCGAAACCGCGGCGGATTGCTCGCCGAGCGGGGCGATCTCGGCGCGGCCGCGCTGGATCTCGTCCGGGCCCGCGACCTGTTCGCGAGCATCGGCGCGAAGGCCGCCACGATCGCGATGGAGAGCGAACTGGCTCGCATCGCGCACGCGCGCGGTGACATCCCCGGCTGCCTGGCGCGACTCGACGCGATCGACACACGCGAGCTCTCAGCCAGGACTGGCGCTGTGCACCAGATGCTGCGCGCGCGCACGCTCGCCACGGCCCATCTGTGGACCGAGGCGCTAGAGGCGCTCGAGCACGCCCAGGCAATCTGGAGACGATCCGCGCGGGACGACCATGAGGGCCGGCTGGAAATGATCCGACTGACCCTCCTGGCCGGCGATCCGGTTCGGGCTCATGCGCTCGCCCTGCGCGCACAGCGATCGTTCGCGGCGCAACGCCGTCAGCTGCACGCCGCGCGGGCGGCCGGCCTTGCGCTGTCCGCCGCGATCGCCGCCGGAGGGGCGCGCCGATCCATGCTCCGTTCGGGCCGCCGCGCGGCCGCGGTCCTGGCCGACGCAGGCTGCCGGCAAGAAGCGTCGCGGCTGCGGCTCACGGTCGCGCGGGCTGCGATCGAGCTCGGCGCGATCCAGCTCGCGCGGCGCGAGCTTGCTGCCTCCTCACCCCTGCGTCGCCGCGGGGCGATCGCCGATCGTGTCGAGACATGGCAGGTGCAGACGCTGATCCGGCTGGCCGAGGGTGACGCCACCGGCGCCCAGCAGGCGGCCCGCAGCGGCCTGCGGCTGCTCGAGAACCACCGGGCCGGGCTCGGAGCCTCCGAACTGCGCGCGAGCGCCTCGGAAACCGGCGCCGGACTCGCCAGGCTTGGGCTCCGGATCGCACTTGCCAAGGAATCACCGCACGCACTGTTCAACTGGGCCGAGGCGCTCCGCGGGAATGCTCTGCGGCTGGAGCCGGTCACGCCGCCGAAGTCCCCGGAACTACGTGCCGCGATGACGGAGCTGCGCCAGGTGAGCGCCAACATCAGCCGCGCCGAACGCGGCGGCCGCTCGACCCGGACCCTGCTCGCTCACCAGGCGCGCCTCGAAACGCAGATCAGGCGCACCTTCCGCCACTCGGCCGGCGACATGCAGCCCTCGCGCGCGAGGCCAACGCGAACGGAAATCGCCGAGCGGCTGGGCGAACGGGCACTGGCCGAATTCGTCGAATCGGAAGGCCACTTGACAGCCGTGACGCTGGCCCGGGGGCGCCTGACCCGCCACGAGCTCGGACCGCTGGAGCCGGTGGCCGAGCAACTCGAGTGGCTGCGGTTCGCTCTCACGCGCCTGGCCCATCTGCAGCGGCGCGCACCCCAACGCTCGGCGATCCTCGACGGCGCGCGCGTATCAGCGGAGGCCCTCGACCAGCAGCTCCTGCGCCCCCTCGCGCAGACGATCGGCGAACGCGAGCTGGTCATCGTCCCGACTGGCGCGCTGCACGACCTACCGTGGTCCACGCTGCCCTCGCTGCGCGGACGCCCGCTCGTCGTCTCACCCTCGGCGGCCACGTGGTGGGCGCTGCAGAGGCCGCACCGACGCCCTGGAAGGGTCGTCCTCGTGCACGGGCCGCACCTACGCCACGCCGGTGTCGAGATCGCAGCGATCCGCGGTCTGCATCCCGGCGCGCTGACGCTCACCGGGCGTGACGCGGCCGCGACCGCCGTCGCAAGAGCTCTGGACGGCGCGACGATCGCGCACGTTGCGTGCCACGGCCGGTTCCGCTCCGACAGCCCCCTCTTTGCCTCGCTCGAGCTGGCGGATGGCCCGCTCAACGCCTATGAGCTGCAGCAGCTGCACCGGGCGCCGGAGCTGATCGTGCTCTCCGCATGTGATCTCGCCGTCTCGAGCACGCACCCGGGCGACGAGCTTCTCGGCTTCGCAGCGGCCCTGCTCGACATGGGCACACGCACGATCATCGCCAGCGTGATGCCAGTGCCCGATGCGCCCGCCAAACGGCTGATGTTCGACCTGCACCGTCACATGATCGCCGGCGCGACACCGGCGCTCGCACTGGCAAAGGCCCAGGCTGCGCTGCCCGCACGTGAGTCAGCCCTGAACGGCTTCGTGTGCCTTGGCGGCGGCTAGCTAACAGCCCACGCGAACCGCCCGCGCTCAGGAAACGGGAACCCGGTACAGGGCGCCCTCGTCGGGAGACGACACCCATATCGCATCGCCCACCGCGGCGACATCGGCATTGGCATCCCCGATGAAGATGTCTCCCAGCTTAACCTTGTGTGACAGACGGCCGACTGCGATGCGTCCAGGAAGCGATCGGGATCATTCGCGTCAACCGCCGATAGCAGTGCGGCCAGCACTACTGGGCCCTCGTCGATCCGACGCTCGTACGCGGCGCGCTCGGGATATCCATGCCGCTCGTAGTGGTCGATCAGTTCAGCGCGACGGTGTAACGGATCGAGCGGAGATTCCGGGCGCCCTCCGCGAGCTCGCCATATTGCGGGCATGGCAGCCGACGTCATCTCTACTTCAGGGTTTTGCTCCGCCCCGCGGTCGGAGGGCGGGCAGTGAGGGCGGTCGACCTCGCCGCGATGCTCGTGGCCGGAGGCCGCCCTCGCCACATCTCCTACGCCGCCCTCGCCGTAATCGCGGTCGCGGGGATTCATTGGATGTGCGTGGCGTGGGTCGCGCTCGCATGGACGCGGGGGCTGATCGGTGTACGGAATGCGTGGTCCCGCTCACGCGTATCAGCAGCCGATGCGGACATCAGGGCAGCGCAGGCCCGCGAAGCCATCGCGGCCGCGCGCGAGTCCGAGGCGCACGCCAGGACCACCGAGGAGCTATACGTCCTGACCGCAGCCGCTGCTCGAAGCAAGGCGGCTGATATCGCCTACGAACCGCGCGTCCGGTCGTGTGCCCCGCGGCCCAGCTCGCAGGACGACGCACGAAATGCCAGGTAGCCATCTCGGTAGCCATCCTTCAGACCGGCGTCGCCTGCAGCGAGCGCCACAGGTAGACGGCAGGCCAGCGTCCGGTGCGGACGCCACGGCTCGGCGATCGCTGCAAGTTCGGCAGTACCAGGCAATTCGTCCAGGCCGTAGCGGAGCATCACCGCGCGGCGGATGCCGAGGTCACCGACCGGGAGCACGTCCGGCCGGCGCAGGTGGAACATGAGGAACATGTGCGGCGCTCCACTCGCCGATTCCCTTGACCGCGGTCAACTCGGCGATCACCTCGTCGTCGGGCAGGTCGGGGAGGCGGTCGAGCTCGAGCGAGCCGTCGAGGACGTGCTCGGCCAGCGAGCGCAGGTAGCGCACCTTGGCGTGGCTGAGCCCGACGGCGGTGCGCAACTCGTCGGGATCGTCGGCCAGGACCTCGTCGGGCGTGGGCGCCCGGCCGCCGAAGCGCTCGAGCAGCCGGTTGTAGATCGAGGCGGCGGCCTTCGTCGAAAGCTGCTGGCCGACGATCGAGCGCACCAGCGTGCCGTAGTGGTCGGTGGGGCGGCGGGCGAAGAAGTCGCCGAGCGGACCGACCTCGTCGATCACGGCGCGCAGGACCGGGTCGGCCTTGCGCAGCGCCGCGATCGCGCTCAAGTAGCGCTCTCGGTGAGCGTCAGCGCGGCGCCGTCGAGCGCGCCGAGGGCCCGCTGCACCGAGCACGAGATGCACGTGAAGGTCGGGGTGTCGCGCAGGGTGTAGGAGCTCGACTCGGTCGTGCGCAGGCGCTGGACCAGGTCGAGGAAGTCGGCCGGGTTGTCGGTCTCGAACGCGACCACGAACTCCTGGTCATCCAGCCCGAACGAGTAGCTGGTGTTGAGGTCGACCGACGGGTACTCGCGCCCGACGCTTGATGTGCTCCTGCATGATCCGCCAGCGCTCGTCGGCCGGCAGGGCGTACCAGGCCCGGGTCTTGACGAACGGGTACACGAACAGGTACTTGCCGTGGGCGGGGCGGACCTCGAGGCGCGACTCCTCGGAGTATTCGGAGGGCTTGGTCATGGCCAGGAACGAGTAGGGCACCTCGCACCACTTCATCAGCCCGCTCTGGGCCAGCACCACGTGGAACTCGTGGATCCGCTCGAGGTTCTGGGCCTGGGTGAGCAGCATCAGGTCGGCGTCCCCGCGGGTCCCGACCAGCGAGAAGGCCCGCAGGAGGTGGCCGTCGGCGAAGTCCTCGCAGGCGGCGATGAACTCGCGCTTGTCGGCCGCCCGCCGCTCGTCGTCCAGCCGGCGCCAGGCAGGATCGACCTTCAGGAAGGTGTATTTGACGAAATGCCGTACGGGCATGGAGCTGAACTGATGATAGACGCGAGCCCTGGCGCGCCCCCTCAGCCTCTACCATGTAGAGCAATGCGAGTAGCGATCCTGTCGCCATACTCGTGGACGTATCCGGGGGGCGTCACGAGGCATATCGAGGCGCTGGCGGAGCAGTTCATCGCGGAGCGGCCATCACGTCCGGGTGCTGGCTCCGTACGATCCGCCTGACCGCTTCGGCGCGTGCTGCACCGCGGGCCCGGCCGCAGGTCGTGGCGCCGCCGGACTACCTCGTCTCGCTCGGCCGGACCTTCTCCTTGAAGGCCAACCAGCGCGGTCTCGAACATCTCGATCACCCCGCTACGCGCTGGCGACCGCCACAGGAGCTTCGCACCGGCGGCTATGACGTGGTCCACGTCCACGAGCCGCTCGCGCCGCTTGCGCCCTGGTGCATCACCGACTCGGACGCCGGTGCCGCGTCGTCGGGACCTTCCACACCTACAACGAGAACCGCGTCTCGAACGGGATCGCCAACATGCTCGGGCGCGCGGCGCATGCTCAACCGCCTGCACGTCCGGATCGCCGTGTCCGAGGCGGCCGCCTGGACCGGCCGGCGCTTCTTCGGCGGCCACTACCGAGTCATCCCCAACGGCGTGCACGTCGACCCGCGGCGCGCGGCGCTCGCCGCGCTGCCGGCCCCAGTCCGACAAGCTGCGGATCGTGTTCGTCGGCCAGGCGGTCGAGCGCAAGGGCCTGCCGCTGCTGCTGCGCGCGTTCGAGGCGCTGCGCGAGCACATCCCGACCGAGCTGACCGTGATCGGCCCCTCCGACGAGGAGCTCTCGCCGCTGATGCTCGACATGCGCGACGTGCGCGTGCTGGGCAAGGTCGACGACGAGACCAAGCACGCGCGAGCTCGAGCGCACCGACGTCCTGTGCGCGCCATCGCTCGGCGGCGAGAGCTTCGGCATGGTGCTGACCGAGGCGTTCGCGGCCGGCACGCCGGTGGTCGCCTCGGACATCGCCGGCTATCGCGACGTGGTGCGCGACGGCGTCGACGGCGTGCTCGTGCCGCGCGGCGACGCCCAGTCGCTGGCCGAGGCGCTGCGCGACCTCTACGACGAGCCGGCGCGCCGGGCGCGCGATGGCCCGGGCCGCCGCCCTCGGCGTCGAGCGCTTCGCCTGGCCGCGGGTGGCCGCAGAGGTGATGGAGGCCTACGAGGACGCGATCGCGACTCCGGCGCCGGCGGGTGCCTGCCAGCGCGCGGCGGTGCGCGTGGGGGCCCGGGCGGCCGATCTCAAGCCGCACGTCCCGCGCCCAGCGGCTGCCCAGCCTCGAGCCGGAGCCGACGCCCGGCGCAGCGCCACAGCAAGGCGCTCGCCGCGCGCCCGCCGGCTGGGTCTCGCCGCCGTGTCGCTCGGCGGCGCCGTGCTCGCCTTGCTCGCGCTTCAGAAGATCGGAATGGCCAACATCGCCGCGCGCGCTGATCACCGCGAGCCCGACGCTCGATCCTGCTCGGGCTCGGCCGTGATGTGCAGCGCGATGGTGATGCGCGCGTTCTCCTGGCACGCGATCCTGCGCGCCGCGCTGCCGGGCGCGCGGGTGCGGCTGTCCGACGCCGCGCAGGGCACGTTCATCGGCGTGCTGATGTCCTCGACGCTGCCGGCCCGCCTCGGCGAGCCCTCGCGCGCGCTGGTCGTGGCGCGGCGAACCGGCCGGCCCCGCGAGAACCTGCCGGTCGTGCTCGGCACGGTGGTCTCGCAGACGCTGCTCAACATCGTCGCGCTGATCGCTCCTCGGCGCGATCATGTTCTCGTCGGTCGATCTGTTCAACGGCCATCAGAACGCGCTGCTGGTCGCGGCGATCGCGCCGGCGGCGCTGCTGATCGCTGGTGCTGCTGGCGCCGGTGCTGCTGCGCGGCAGCGGCAACCGCTCGCGGTCCTCGCGCGCTGCACGCGCTGGCGGCCCAGGCGCGCGGCGCGCTGGCCCGGGTCCGCGCCGGCCTGACCGTGTTCCGCCGCCCGCGCCTGGGCGCCGAGGCCACGGTGGCGCAGCTATCGGCCTGGGCGCTTCAGTGTCTGTCGTGCTGGATCCTGCTGGTGGCGCTCGGCCTCGACAAGCACGCCGGGCATCGGCGCCGCCGCGGCGGTGCTGTTCGCGGTCAACATCACCGCCGTGCTGCCCGGCGACGCCGGCCAACCTCGGCGTGTTCCAGGCCGCGTGCGTCGCCGTGCTCCACACCGGCTGGCACGTCGGCTACGGCGACGCCGTCGCCTACGGGGTGATCCTCCAGGCGGTCGAGGTGACGACCGCGATCGTGATGGGCATGCCGGCGCTGCTCAAGGAGGGCATGTCCTGGCGCGAGGTCAGGCTGCGGGCGATGCACACCACGCCGGTCAAGCTGCCGGCGCGGCCGAGCAGCACGCGTGGCTGGGGCCGCGGCCGCGGGCGGCCGCGCAGATGCGCTGCGCTAGTCCGGTCGACCGGCGCGCGGCCGCTCTCGCCGGCCTGCCGTCAGGCTTCCGCCATCGCCGGCTCGCCGTCGCCGGCGCCCTCGTCCACGGCCTCGGGCTCGGCGTCGGTCAGCTCGTCCAGGCGCATGGGGTCCTTGTCGGTGCCGGCGATCAGCTCGTCCTTGGCCTGGCGGTCGGTCTTGGGCAGGAAGCCGGACTTCATCCCGAAGTACACCGCCTGGGGATGATGGGCGACGATCGCCAGCGTCGACTGCTCGGGCTCGACCGCGTAGCCGCCGGACAGGCGCAGCCCGACTGACGGCGCGTCGAGCAGCGCGAACACCTTCTCGTGCTCTGACTGCTCGGGGCAGGCGGGATAGCCCCAGGAGTAGCGGCGGCCCTGGGCGGGCTCGATGCCCAGGTCGGTGCGCACCCGGGCAGTGGAGCCACTCCGCCATGCCCTCGGCGGTCTGCACGCCGAGGCCGTGCACGAACAGCTGCTCGGCGAACTCGCCTTCGGCCTCCAGCTTCGCCATCAGCTCGGTGACCTCATCGCCGGCGGTGACGGCCTGGATCGCCACGACGTCTGGTTGCCCGGTCTCGAGCGGGCGGTAGAAGTCGGCCAGGCAGATGCGGTCGTGGCGCGGCTGGCGCGGGAACACCAGGCGCTGGAGCTCTTTGGGGTGGGCGGGATCGAAATCCTCGGGATCCCAGACGATCAGCTCGTTGCCGTCGGAGTTGCACGGGAAGTAGCCGAGCAGCGCGCGCGGGTGCAGGTAGGTCTGCTCTCGCCACATGCGCTCGAGCCGCGGCTTGAAGTCGTCTGCGACCAGTCGGCGCCATTCCTCGCCCTTGACGCCGCGGCCGCCCCAGTGGAGCTTGAACAGCACGTGGGTGTCGAGGTGGCGGTAGACCGCGTCCATGTCGACCTCGACCTCGCGCACGCCCCAGTACGGAGGCTCCGGGATCGGGTTGTCGAGTGCCGACCACGGCGCGCACCGAAGCGTCGGTGACGGGCGGGGCGTCGTCGTCGGTCCGCTCGGGCTGCTCGCGCAGGCGCTTGGCCGCCTCCCGGGTCTTGGCGATCAGCGCGTCGCGAGCCTCGCCGTCGACCAGCTGGTCCATCTTGGCCAGCCCCTCGAACGCGTCCTTGCAGTAGAAGACGCCGGGCTCGTAGACGTCGTCGGACTCGGTGCCGTTCGGATAGAGGATGCGCAGGCCGAAGTTGCGGTTGATCGCGGCGCCGCCGATCAGCAGCGGGAACTCGAGCCCGTGCGAGTGGAGCTCCTGGACGCAGGCCGGCATCTGCTTGGAGGTCGATACGAGCAGCGCGCTCAGCCCGATCGCGGTCGCCTGTGCTCGACCGCCGCGTCGATGATCGGTCTGGATCGGCACCTGCTTGCCCAGGTCGACGACGGTGTAGCCGTTGTTGGTGAGGATCGTGTTGACCAGCGACTTGCCGATGTCATGCACGTCGCCGAACACCGTGGCCAGCACGACCGTGCCCTTGGTGTAGCCCTCGATCTTGTCCAGGTAGTGCTCGAGCTGCGCCACCGCGCGCTTCATCACCTCGGCCGACTGGAGCACGAACGGCAGGATCAGCTCGCCGGCGCCGAACTTGTCGCCGACCTCCTTCATGGCCGGCAGCAGCACGTCGTTCAGCGTGGGGACGGCGCCGATCTTCTCGACGCTGCGGTCGATCCAGTCCTCGACGCCCTCCTTCTTGCGGCGCAGGATGTGGAAGTGCAGGGCCTCCTCGGGCTCCATGCCCTGCGGTTGGATCTGCCTTCTCGGCCTCGGCCTCGGTTTCGCCCTTGGACTCGAAGTGGGCGATGAACCGCTCGAGCGCGTCGTCGCGCCGGTTGAACACGAGGTCGTCGGCGAGCTCGCGCTCGTTCTCGGGGATCTCGGCGTACGGGGTGATGTGGTTGGGGTTGACCATGGCCAGGTCGAGCCCGGCCTCCACGCAGTGGTGCAGGAACACGCTGTTGAGCACGCTGCGTGCCGTCATGCTCACTCCGAAGGAGACGTTGCTGACGCCCAGCGACGTCTTGACCCCCGGGATCTCCGACTTGATCGCCCGGATGCCCTCGATCGTGGCCACCGCGCTCGGTCGCCACTCCTCATCGCCCGTGGTCAGCGTGAACGTGAGGCAGTCGAAGATCAGCAGCTTCGGGATCGAGCCCGTGCTCCTCGCAGCAGAGCTGGGTGATCCGCTGGGCGATCTCGAGCTTGCGCTCGGCCGTCTTGGCCATGCCCGACCTCGTCGATGGTCAGCGCGATCAGCGCCGCGCCGTGCGCCCGGACCAGCGGCAGCACCCGGTCGAGCTTGGCGCGGCCCGCCTCGAGGTTGATCGAGTTGACGATCGCCCGGCCCGGGATCTGCTGCAGAGCGGTCTCGATCACGTCGGGCTCGGTCGAGTCGACCTGGATCGGCGCCGGCTGGGTCAGCGAGATCCGCTTGACCACCTGGCGCATCTGCTCGTCCTCGTCGTGGCGCTCGGTCAGCGCCACGCATACGTCGAGCACGTGCGCGCCGCCCTGGACCTGGTCCTCGGCCACCGTGAGCAGTCCGTCGTAGTCGTTGGCCAGCAGCATCTCCTTGGCCTTGCGCGAGCCCTGCGAGTTGACCCGCTCGCCGACCAGGGTCGGGGTGGGGTCCTGGACCAGGGTGTTGGCGGCGATCATGCTCGAGATGCGCGGCGGGCGCTTGGCCGGGCGCCGCGCGGGGTTGTGGGTCCGGGCCCGCTCGGCGATCGCCGCGATGTGGTCGGGTGTCGTCCCGCAGCAGCCGCCAACGATCGAGATGCCGTAGCGCTCGATGAACTCGTTCAGCACGTCGGCCAGCGGCTCGGGTTGCTCGGGGAAGATCGTCTCGCCGTTCGGGCCCCTGGAGGGGCAGTCCCGCGTTGGGGATGCAGTGCACCGGCACCGGGCAGTTCTCGCCCAGGAAGCGGACGGCGTCGCGCATGTCCTCGGGGCCGGTCGAGCAGTTCAGCCCTATCACGTCGACCTCGAGCGCCTCCAGCGTGGTCAGCACCGCGTCGATGTCGGTGCCGAGCAGCATCTTGCCGCCCTGGGGAAGGAGCGAGACGCTGCACTGGATCGGGCACCGCGCGGCCCGCGTCTTTGAACGCCTCGCGGGTGCCGAGGATCGCCGCCTTGACCTCGAGGATGTCCTGCGCGGTCTCGATGATGATCAGGTCCGCGCCGCCCTTGATCAGGGCGTGGGCCTGCTCTTGGAAGACCTCAAAGAGCTCCGGGAAGCGTGATCTGGCCGAGCGTCGGGTCGTCGCTGGCCGGCAGGAAGCCCGTGGGGCCGATCGAGCCGGCCACGAAGCGGTGCTCGCCTGCCGCCTTGCGGGCGATCTCGGCCGCCTTCTGGTTGATCTCGAACGTGTGGTCCTCGAGGCCCCACTCGGACAGCTTCAGCCGCGAGGCCTGGAACGTGTCGGTCTCGACCACCTCGGCGCCGGCATCGAGCATCGCGGTGTGCACGCCCTCGATCACGTCGGGTCGGTTCAGGACCAGCACCTCGTGGCAGCGCCCCGGCAGCCGGTAGTCGTTCTCCAGGCTGAGGTCGAACTGCTCGAGCGTGGCGCCCATCCCGCCGTCGTAGACGAGGACGCGGTCACGCGTGGCGGCCAGGAAGTCACGCATGAGGCGGGATCGTAGCAAACCTTGACAAGCTCGTGTCAAGGTTTGCCCATGGGGCATGTCAGACGCGTAGTTCCCCGCCACCGCGAAGCGCACTCGCACGGATGCGATCACACCTCCTCGACGCAAACATACGTTCCCAGATTCAGGACCATGGTTCGTCCACGCTGGGCCTGGTCCGTGACGTATCGAGCGTTGTTACCGAGGAGCGTCCCCGACTGGGACGCCTCGGCTCCGAAGGTGGTGGGACGGATGTATTTGCGCACTCTCTCTGGCCGGCTTGGCCGGCTGATCGTTGCGACCGCGCTGTTGACGCTGCTCGCGCTTGCCGGCACGGCCGGCGCGGCGCGCGCCGCGGCGTTCACGGTCTATTTGGACTCGCCGTTCGACAGCACGTCGGTGATCCCGATGTCCACGGAGACGAACACGCCCGGCAGTCCGATCCCGGTCCCGGGCACCACACACGGCGTCGCGATCACGCCGGACGGCAAGACGGCCTACGTGGCCACCGATGGGGGCCTGGTGCCGATCGCCGTGGCGACGAACACTCCGGGTACTCCGATCGCGATCCCGGGTGGGGAGGACGACGTCGTCCTGAGCCCTGACGGCGCGACCGCCTACGTCGCCAATGACGACGCGACTGGGAGTTGGATCACGCCAGTCAGCACGGCCACCAACATGATCGGCACACCGATCCGCACGCCCGTTCCCGCGTGGGGTCTGGCCAGCACCCCCGACGGCAGGACGATCTACGAGAGCACGTCGGGCAACGGCACGGTGATACCGGTGAGCACGGTCACCAACACCGCCGGGCCGCCGATCCCGGTCCCGCCTTCTCCCGGGGGGATGGCAGTCAGCCCCGACGGCGCGACCCTCTACGCCAACAACGGCTCAGACAGCGTCACACCGATCCCCACGGCGACCAACAAGCCGGGGATGCCGATCATCGTCGGCAGCCCACCCAAGGGGATCGCGATCACGCCGGATGGCAAGGCGGCCTACGTGGCGCTGTACACCACCCACGTCGTCGTGCCGATCACGCTGGCGACGAGAATGGTCGGGAGGCCGATCGACGTCGGCGGCCCGCCCCAGTTCGTGGCCATCACCGCGGACGGCAAGACCGCCTACGTCACCACGCTCAACGGCGTGACGCCAATCGATGTGGCCACAAACACCGCTGGCGCGCCGATCCCGCTCGCCGGCGGCGCCAACTGGCTGGCCATCACCCCCCGCGCGGTACGGCAAACCACGACCACGGTCAGCTGCTCCCCCCAGAGCGTGATGGTCGGACACGCGACGACGTGCACTGCCACGGTCACCGACACTGACGTTTCGGGCATGTCGTCCACGCCGAGTGGAACGGTCAGCTTCACCACCACCGGCACCGGCACGTTCGCCGGCAGCCCGTGCACGCTGACGGGCAGCACCGGCATGGCGAGCTGTCAGGTCACTTACTCGCCGGCGACGGTCGGCTCGGGGACGCACGCCCTGGTCGCGAGCTACGGCGGCGATGCGGAGCATGCGATCAGCAGCGGTCAGTCGGCGGTGACGGTGACGGCTGGGCCGCCTGTTTGCGATGCGGGCGCGCTGCGTCTGGACAAGGTCGGCGGTCGGCACTTGGCGGGGCAGGTGCGATGGGACTTCGCGCTGCGCAACCTCGGCACGCGGAGCTGTCACATCAAGGGGTTTCCGAGCGTGACGCGACTAAATGCCAGTGCCGCCGCGCTCCCCGGGTCAGCCGGCCATCGCGGCGCGGTGCGCCCGGCTGTCCTGCTGTCCCCGTGGGGACGCGCGTTCTTCTCCTACGTCTACGCCTCCTCCGGCTGTGCCCCGCCGCATCAGACGTTCTACGGGCTGCGGGTCACGCCGCCGGGCAGCCATGCGGCGCTGGTCTGGTACGCCGGACGCCGGCAAGCGTGCTCACCCGACACCGGTCAGGTGACGGCAGTGACAGCGCGCCCGTAGGCTGACGTCGCCCGGGCGCCTCAGCCTCAGGTACCCGCGCGCGAAACGAGCCGCGACATGACCACCTGCGATCGCGTGCGCTCGCACCGGGCCGTCGCGCTGGAGGCTCCATGATCAGGCGCTCGAGGTCCGCGTTGTCCTGCGTGCGCACGCGCGCGATCGCGTCGGCCTCGCCGGTCACGCTCCAGGCCTCGACCACCTCGGGGTGGCGCCGGAGGCTGTCGGTGACCTGGTCGAGCAGGGTGCCCGGGGCGTAGAACAGCTCGACCAGCGCCTCGGTGTGGTCGCCGAGCGCGTTGTGGTCGACGACCGCGGTGAAGCCCTGTAGCGCGCCCCGGGCCTTGAGGCGATCGACGCGGCGCTTGACGGCCGGCGCGGACAGCGAGACGTGGCGGGCGATGTCGTCGTAGGTACGGCGGCCGTCGTCGACGAGTAACGCAAGAATTTGACGATCTTGGGCGTCCATGTGGCGATTCGTTGCAGAGATTACATCGGTTTCGGCATCGACAACCGCCGGGGGCGGGGGTAGGCTGCTGGACATGTCCGAGTCAGGAACGCTTGCCCGTGTCGTCTTCGACGAGTCCCACAACGAGGCGTGGACGATCCGGCCCGAGGTGGCGCGCGCGATGCAGCCAGCCCATCCCGGCGATTCCTCATACGCCCGTGCCGCCGCGGCGCTGGCGGCCCGCGACTTCGCGGTTGCCCCCAACGTGGATCAGCCGCTCACCGCGGAAGACGCTCGCGCGACTGCGAGGTGCTGGTCATCGCCCACCCGTCTGATCCGAGATGGGAGCGGACCACCGGGAACGGCTCGCCGCGGCTGAGCGCGGACGAGATCGACGCGATCGCAGGAGTTCGTGGCCACCGGGGGCGGACTGGTCGTGCTGGGGGAGACCGAGCAGGAGAAGTACGGCAACAACCTCAACGAGTCTGCTGGCGCGGTTCGGCTTGCACCTCGAGAACGAGACCGTGCAGGACTACGAGCACTACCGCGGCGCGCCGAGCTGGATCCTGGCGGACCTGGTTCACGGTGACCGGGGGCGGGCGGGCGATCTGCTGGCGCGGGTCAACGAGGCCTGCCTGTACCGGGCCACGACGATCTCCTCTTCAAACGGCGCCGCGCGTCCTGGCCCGCACCCACGCTACGGCTTCCTCGCCGGCGCGGCCGGTGATCGTGGCCGCCGCGCACGGGCAGGGTCGCGTGGTCGTGCTGGCCGACTCCGACCTGTTCGGCGACGACTGCATCGACGAACTCGATCACCGCACGCTCTGGCTGAACATTCTCTATTGGGTGTCCCGTCCCGACGGCGGCACGTGGCCGGTGCACGGACGCACTGCCGGGGTCGAGACGCGACCCGGTTTGGATCCGCGCTGCGCGATGAGACCAACGCGCTGGCGTCGCTCCAGGCGCCGGACGGGTCGTTGAGCGGCGATCAGGATGTGGCCGCCGGGCACGTGGAGCGGATGATTGCGGCGATCGAGGAGCTGGCGCCAAGGTTCCCGCACGACGCCGAGTATCTGAACGCCGCGGTCGAGGACCTCCGCGCGTGGGATTTCGGCAAGCCGGACTTCACCCGCGCGCTTGAACGGTTCCGCCCCGAGCTCCAACGCGAGGACGGGATAGAGCACCTGGTCGTTTTCCCGATGTACAAGCAGAACGGCTCGCGGGACACCTGCTTCGAGACGTTGATCGTGCGCGTGCCCTGGCCGGAGTGGATTGCCGGGCTCGAGCGCACGCGCTACGACAATCCGAAGTTCGTCCCGGTTGAGCTGATCGATGCGACGACCGGCTATGACAGCGAGTGCGCCGTGCTTTTCCCGGAGACGTTCTCGGTGGCGGGCCGCCCCGTGGCCAACTTCGGGGCGATCTTCTGCGATCGCGAGTCCGAGCGGCTTCGCCGGATCGGCGGCGCCGCGGCGGACCTGCTGCGGCTGAACCTGCCGCCCGATGCGGCGTGCATGCTGGCCAGCCCCGCCATCTCGCAGCAGGCGTACATCCTGTGGGACCTCATCCACGACCGGGCGCACAGCCACGGCGACCTGCCTTTCGACCCGTTCATGATCCGCCAGCGGGCGCCGTACTGGATGTACTCGCTGGAGGAGCTGCGCTGCGATCTGACCGCGTTCGGCCAGGCGGTGGAGCTCGAGGCCGGTGGCGTGTCGTTCGCCCTTTACATGCAGTACGCGATCCTGCTCGACCGGCTGCTGCGCTTCCCGATCACCGGCGCGCGCGTGCGCAACTACGACGGGCTGGGCGGGCAGCTTCTGTTCGCCTACCTTCACCGGCACGGCTACCTCCACTGGACGGACAACCAGCTCACGATCGAGTGGGACCGGGTGGCCGAGGGCGTCGCCTCGTTGCGCCACGAGGTGGAGGAGCTGTATCGGCTCGGCATCGATCGAACCAAGCTCCAGCACTGGGCGGCGGCGCACGATCTGGTGGCGGCGAGCGTGCCGCCGGCCACCGGTTCGAGATGGACGGCAGCGGTGCGCAAGTTCACCGACGTGGAGGATCCGCGTCCCTACATCGACCTCGTCCGCGACGACGAGTTCCCGCTCTCGATCTTCTACTCGTCGCTGAAGGCTAAGCTCGCCGCGTGAACGCACAACGCGCGGCTTCGCCTCGGACAACTCGGCCACGATCCATCCCGACGTGCTGGCGGCGATCGCCCGCGTCAACGTCGGGCACACGTTCGGTTATGGCCACGACGAGTACACGACCGGCGGTGGAGCGCCGCGTGGCGCAGTGCTTCGGCGAAGAAGCGGCCGCGTTCTTCGTGTTCAACGGCACCGGCGCCAACGTGGTCTCGCTCCGAGCGGCGTGCCGGCACTTCGAAGGCGTGATCTGCGCCGAGACCGCCCATCTGAACGTCGACGAGTGCGGCGCGCCCGAGGCGATCGCCGGGCTCGAAGCTGCTGACCGTCCCCGGGATCGACGGGAAGCTCACGCCTGAGCTCGTGGAGGGCCGGATCGCGCGGGTCGGGGACGAGCATGCGGTGCAGCCGCACGTGGTGTCGATCTCCCAGTGCACCGAGCTCGGCACGCTGTACACCCCGGATGGAGACGCGGGCGCTGGCCGAGCTGGCCCACTCGCACGACCTGGTGCTCCACGTCGACGGGGCGCGCCTGTCGAACGCGGCGGCGGCGCTCGGACGGTCGCTGAGCGAGGTCGGCCGTCGGGGCGGACGTGCTGTCGTTCGGCGGGACCAAGAACGGGCTGCTCGGCGCCGAGGCGGTCGTCTTGCTGAACCCCGAGCTCGCCCAGGACTTCCTGTACATCCGCAAGCAGTCGATGCAGCTCGCGTCGAAGATGCGCTTCCTCGCCGCGCAGTTCGATGCCCTGCTGACCGATGAGCTGTGGCTGCGATGCTCGCGGCACGCGAACACCATGGCCGCGCGGCTGGCCGACGCGGTGAGCGACGTACCCGGACTTCAGATCAGCCGGCCGGTGCAGACCAACGCGGTATTCGCCGTCTTGCCGGGCACCGTCACCAGCTCACTGCAGCGCGACTACCCGTTCTACGTCTGGGACGAGTCCGCCGGCGAGGTGCGCTGGATGTGCTCGTGGGACACCACCGAGGACGATGTCGACGGCTTCGCGACGGCGGTGCACGACGCGCTGGTGACCCGCTAGGCCACGCAGCGGTTCTCGATCCGCCCTACCTGGTCGATCTCGATCACGACGATGTCGCCGTCTCTCGAGGAGGAGCTGCGGCTCCCGGCGATAGCCGACACCGCCGGGGGTGCCGGTCAGGATCAGATCTCCGGGCTCGACCGTGGCGAACTCGGACACCGTGCTGACCAGGGTGGCAACGTCGAAGATGAGCAGTTCGGTGGAGGCCTCCTGGACCTTCTCGCCGTTGACGAACGTGCGCAGCGTCAGCGGCTCGGTGATCTCATCGAGCGTGACCAGGTCGGGGCCGACCGGGGTGGAGGCGTCCCACGCCTTGCCCTGAAGCCATTGGTGGGTCTTGTACTGGTAGTCGCGCATCGAGACGTCGTTGGCGATCGAATAGCCGGCGACGTGCTCGAGTGCCTGCTCGCGCGGGATGCGGCGGCCGCGCTCGCCGATCACGACGACCAGTTCACCCTCGTAATCGATCGCCTCGCTCTCGGGCGGGAGCGGGATCGGGTCGAACGGGCCGGTCAGCGTGGTGGCGAACTTGGTGAACAGCACCGGGTAGTCGGAGTGCTCCCGCTTGGTCTCCTCGATGTGCGCGGCGTAATTCAGGCCGACGCAGATGACCTTGCCCGGGTCGGGGCACCACGGCGCGGCGGCGGAGGTCCGCGACCGGGAACGCCGAGTCGCGACTCGAGCGGCGGGTCGCGCAGCAGCGAGGGCGGCGTGTTCGACCCCAGCTCGGCGATCCCGCGCAGCGGCACGGCCTGATCGCCGTCGACGAGCACGGCCATCGGCGCTGCCCTCGTGCAGGACCGAGGCGAAGCGCATGGCGGGGAAAGATACGCATCGGGGAGCGGTCAACCGGTAACCGGCCGGACCGCCAGCTACATTGCGAGCCGCAACGTTCGCGTGGCTCAGGGGTTTCATCAGAGGTTGCAGGCCGTTCCACGACAACTGAAAGCCGCCGTCAGCAGGGCATTCGCCGCCACCCTCGTGGCGGCGTTCGTGTCGCTGGTCGCGGCCGCCGGAGCGATCGCGCAGCCGGCGGCGGTCAGCGTGTTCCCGAGTCCGAGCACGACGTACGCGCTGCCCGGGACTCAGATCACGTTCCGCGGCATCGCCGCGTCGCAGATCGGGTCCGTGCAGGTCGTCGGTTCGAGCAGCGGGGCGCACAGCGGCGCGATCAAAGCCGACTCCGACGGGCAGGGCGGGAGCTTCATCCCCAGTCAGCCGTTCGCGCCGGGCGAGACGGTCACCGTGAACACCGGGCTGAACATCGTGAACGGCTCGGGCGGGAGCTTTCACTTCGGCGTCGCCTCGCCCTACGGCGCGATCAACCCGATGACCCTGGCGAAGGTGCCCGCCGGATCGAACGGGGTCCAGCACTTCCGCACCCGCCCGGATCTCGACGCCTGCGTCGATCACCGTGAAGAGCAACTCGAAGTCGGCCTACAACGGGGACATCTTCGTGACCCCGCAGTTCGGGCCGCTGCAGAACGGTCCGATGATCCTCGACCCCTCGGGCCGCATGATCTGGTTCCAGACCGTGCCGCCCAACCAGCTCGCGACCGACTTCCGCGTCCAGCAGCTGGGCTCACAGCCCGTGCTGACCTGGTGGCAGGGATTCTCGAACAACGGCTCGGGCCGCGGCCAGGGGATGATCTACAACAGCTCCTACCAGCAGATCGCGACCGTGCAGGCGGGCAACGGGCTGCAGGGGATGGACCTGCACGAGTTCCTGGTCACGCCCCAGGGTGACGCGTACATCGTCGCCGTCTCCCCGGTCCACTACCTGGGCCTGGCGAAGCCGCTTGATGGACGCCGTGATCGAGGAGATCGACATCAAGACCGGGCTGGTCATGTTCGAGTGGCACGCGCTCGACCACGTTCCGGTCAGCGAGTCGTTCTTCAAGACGAACCACCGCGGGCACGTGTACGACCCATACCACCTGAACTCGATCGCGCTCGATCGCGACGGCAACCTGCTCGTCTCGATGCGCAACACCTGGGCGGTGTACAAGGTCGATCACCATCGACCGGCGCGGTGATCTGGACGCTCGGGCAGCAACCGGAGCAGCTTCAAGTGGGGCTCGGGCGCCTCCGTCGTCTTCCAGCACAACGCGGTCCAGCAGCCGGACGGCTCGATCACGATGTTCGACGACGGCGGGGGACCGCCGACGGTGCACCACGCACGGGCGGTTCGGATCTCGGTCAACCAGAGTTCCAAGACGGCGTCGCTCGTCCACCAGTACACGCACGCCCGGCTCTCAACACCAACTTCGAGGGCAACGCGCAGGTGCTGCCCGAACGGCGATGTGTTCGTCGGCTGGGGCCAGCAGCCCTACTTCACCGAGTTCAGCGCGTCCGGCAAGCAGATCTTCGACGCTCGCTTCACCTCGAACACATCGAGCTACCGCGCCTACCGGATGAGCTGGAGCGGGCAGCCGAACAACCCGCCAAGCGTCGCGGCGGCGCCGAACAACGACGGCACCACCGAGGTGTGGGCGAGCTGGAACGGCGCCACCACGGTCTCGTCGTGGCGGGTGCTGGCCGGTCCCGACCCCGGCTCGCTGACACCGCTCATGACCGCGCGCAAGGGCGGGTTCGAGACCGGGATCGCGGCGTCGACCGGCATGCCGGTTTTTCAGGTGCAGGCCCTTGGGTCCAGCGGGCCAGGTGCTGGCCACGTCGGCTACCGCGTCGGTGGGGCCACACATCGGCATCGCCGGCCGCAGCGCATTCGTTTCGGGCAGTGGCGTGGGCGGGCTGCCCGCGGTCTGCTTCAACTCGAGCACGTGCCACATGGCGGTGACCATGACCGTCGGGCGCACCGTGATCGCCCGCACCGGCCCCGAGCAGGTCCCGGCCGAGGGCGGCGGGATCATCTACTTCACGCTCACCGACGCCGGGCGCTCGATGCTCGCTCACGCCCACGGCCGCCGCCTGCTGGTGCACATGACCGGCCAGGACGTCTCGAAGCTGACCTTCAGCCGGTTCATCACATTGGTCCCGTTCTCGACCAGCGGCGCCGCGCCGGCCCGCACCGCCAGCCAGTCCGACACGCTGCGCATCCTCGGCCTGACCGACTTCGTCTCACCCGGGCGGGGTCGGCGGGATCCTCGCCGAGTGCCTGGCCAGCACGCCCTGCCACACGCAAGACCACGCTGTCGGTCGGCAAGACCGTGATCGCCTCGACCGGGTCGGAACTCCTCGGCGCCCGCAGCGTCGGGTATCTGATCTTCTCGCTCACCTCCGCCGGGCGCTCGATGCTCGAGCACGCACGTGGTAATCAGCTCGGGGCAGCGGTCACGATCTCGGACGGCAGCGCCACCGCGCACGGCCAGGTCGCACTCGTTCGGTTCCGCTGACGCGGTCTGGGACCCAGGCCGGGTACTCTGCCGCGAGTGCCACGGCTCATGATCGTCAT
This sequence comes from uncultured Solirubrobacterales bacterium, assembly GCA_963757795.1. GTDB lineage: Bacteria > Actinomycetota > Thermoleophilia > Solirubrobacterales > Solirubrobacteraceae > Palsa-465. Next base: position 25,672 of record CAVWSI010000006.1, read on the forward strand.
CGCCAGCACGCGACCCGGCCGGGGCGGCTGGCCCGTGGCGCAGTGGTTCATCGGGCGGGCCACCGACCACGGAGGCTTCGATGTGGATGTCGTCGACCTGGCCGAGTTCCGGTTGCCGTTGCTCGACGAACCCAATCACCCGCGTCTGCGCCAGTACGTGAATCCGCACACGCACCAGTGGAGCGGAATGGTCGACGCTGTCGACGCGTTCGTGTTCGTCACGCCCGAGTACAACCACGGCTACCCCGCCTCGCTCAAGAACGCGATCGACTTCCTGCATCACGAGTGGCGCTTCAAGCCCGTGGGATTCGTCTCCTACGGCGGCGTGGCGGCCGGGACGCGCTCGGTCGAGCAGCTTCAGCAGGTGGTGACGGCGGTGCGGATGACGCCGGTGATCGAGCAGGTCAACGTCCCGTTCTACCAGCAGTTCATCGACGAGGACGACGGCGAGGTCCACGCCAACCAGGTGATGGAGCAGGCGGCCGGCGCGATGCTCGACCAGCTGGTGCGGCTGGAGGCGAGCCTGCGTCCGATGCGCGAAGAGGCGGCCCCGGCGGGCTGAGGGGCGGTTAGCGCGCCGTCCAGCCCTGGTCGAGCGTGATGGGGGCGCCGGTGAACATCTTGCCGGCCGGCCCGATCAGGAAGGCGACCACGCCGGCTACCTCCGACGGCTCGATCAGCTCCTTGACCGCGTGGGGCTGGAGGATCACCTTCTCGAGGACCTCCTCCTCGGGCAGGCCGTGCGCGCGCGCCTGGTCGGCGATCTGCTTCTCGACCAGCGGTGTGCGGACGTAGGCGGGGCAGATGGCGTTGGCCGTGATGTGGTGCTCGGCGCCCTCGAGCGCGAGCGTTTTACACAGCCCGATGACCCCGTGCTTGGCGCTGATGTATGCGGCTTTGTATGGCGAAGCGACCAGGCCGTGGACCGAGGCGATCGCCACGAACCGGCCGGCGCCTGACGCTCTCAGAGCCGGCCAGGCGTATTTCGCAAGCAGGAACGGGCTGGTCGAGCAGCAGGGCGACGATGGTGTTCCACTTCTCGACCGGGAAATCCTCGATGGGGGAGACGTGCTGGATGCCGGCGTTGGCGATCACCACGTCCAGTCGCCCGAAGCGGTCAAGGGCCTCCTGCACGGCGGCCTGGTTGGCGCCGGCGTCGGTCAGATCGGCTTCGTACGCCGTCCCCGGGCCGCTCGCATCGGGGTTCAGGTCGACCGACAGGACGCTCGTGCCGTCCGCTTCCAGGCGCTCGGCCACGGCACGGCCGATCCCGCTCGCGGCGCCCGTGACGATGGCCGCCTTGCCGCTAATGCGAATTCCTCCTGCCGGTCGGCGACGACGCGACGAACGACTCGTAGATCTCGGTCAACGCCTTCCGTTGGCGGGAGGTCAGCCGCGGATCGGCCGCGATCGCCTGGAGCACGACATTGTCCTCAGGCTCTGATCCGGGAGGCGCCAGGCCTGCCTGCTCATAGAGCGCGTCGGCCGACAGGCTGAGCGCCTTGGCGATCCCGTCGAGGACGTGCTGCGACGGCGCCCGCAGGCCCCGCTCGATCTGCGACAGATACGGGTTCGAGATGCCGGCCAGCTCGGCGAACTGGCGCATCGAGAGCTCCGCCAGTTCGCGCTGCTGGCGGATGATCTCGCCGAGAGCCGCTCTACCGCGCGCCGCCATGCCGTGAGGATAGAGCCGCCGGCGCCTTCGGAAGATCCTCCTCGCGCCGTCGCGGGAGCGCTCCGGCGCCCACGACGAGGAATACCGGTGGTCGCGGATGGTTCGCGTCGTCCGCCGCGGGGGTGCATGCGGAGCGAGCGGATCAGAACGGACTCTGCTGTAGAAAGACCACATTTCTTTACAACGCAGGTCACGTTAGCGCTAACATGCCGCCGCACACGCGCCCGGGTGCAGCACACAGGCCACCAACCCAATAGGGAGTACGCACAATGCTGCATCCGTCTCGCGGCGGCAGGAGGCTGCTTGCGTTCTCGACCGCCACGCTGATCGCGATGGGGACCATCGCGGCGCTGCAGCGCAGGAAGTTCGGCCCATCAACCGGCGCACCGAAGCCATAAGCCGGCTCACCGGCATCCCGGCGGGGATGGAACCATCCCCAGCGTGCCGTGGGGGAGCGTCAACGGCACGCCCGTCAATCTCTACACGCTGACCAACGGTCGCATGACCGTGGACATCACCAACTACGGGGCGATCGTCCAGTCGATCTGGGTGCCCGACCACTGGGGGAAGATGCGCAACGTCGCGCTCGGCTTCCCGCGGCTGTCGGACTACGTCAACGACTTCACGCAGGGCTTCACCGGCGTGGCTTGGCCGATACCCGGCGCTGGCGGCTCTGGCGACACGTTCTTCGGCGCGACCATCGGCCGCTACGCGAACCGGATCGCCAACCATGCGTTCACGATGTCGTGCACGGGATGCTCGAACAACGGCACGCACCTACACGCTGGACTCGAACAACGGCACCAACATGCTGCACGGCGGGTTCCTCGGGTGGAACACCGTCGTGTGGTCGGCCAGCGCGATCGTCGAGCCACGGCGGGAAGTCGCTCGTCCTGACGCACGACTTCCCGGCGGGCGAGGGCTGCACGATCCCGCCGAGCACGAGCTGCACGGGCTTCCCGGCGCCGGTGACGGCCACCGTGACCTACACGCTGACCCGGGACAACGCGCTGAGGATCGACTACAACGTGGTCAACACGGCGCCGGCCGGCGGCGACGCCACCGTGATCAACCTCACCAACCACACCTACTTCAACCTGGGCGGTGAGGCGAGCGGATCGGTCTTCGACCAGCTGCTGCGGATCAACGCCAGGCAGGTACCAGCCGGTCGACACGAACCTGATCCCGACGGGGTTCGCCCCGGTGGCCGGCACGGCGTTCGACTTCACCAGGCTGAAGCCGATCGGCCGCGACATCCGCAACCCGACGCCGGACAACGGCGGGCAGGCGTTCCCGCAGCTGGTCATCACCCACGGGTATGACCACAACTTCGTCCTCGACGGCTCGGGCAACCGGCTGGCAGCCGTGGCCGAGGATCCGGAGGACGGCATCAAGCTGCTGGACGTTCACCACCGAGCCCGGCGTGCAGCTGTACACCGGGAACTTCCTGGTCGGCGACCTGACGGGGACCGAGCGGTCACACCTACCGGCAGACCGACGCGTTCACGCTCGAGACCCAGCACTTCCCCGACTCGCCGCACCACATCGGCCAGGCGGGATGGCCGTCCGTGGTGCTGAACGCCGGCTCCGACGTTCACGTCGACCACGACGTACCAGTTCGCGACGGGTGGCCGCGGCCGCCACGCGCGTCACCGTCATCGTTAGCTGACGGACCTCGTGGGGGTAGCCGCAGAGGCGCTGCGGCTACTCCCCGAGCCGCTCGGTGCGCGTTCAGGCCAGCGCTACGGTCTCGCCGGAGTCCGCCGCGCGGTAGAGGGCCTCGATCGTGCGGGCCTGGCCGAGGGCGTCTGCGCGGCCGAGGAGCGGGGTCCGCCTCGCCGCGGATCGCCGCCGAGAAGTTCTCGGCCTCCAGGCCGTAGGAGTTGGCGCGCTCGATCTCGATCCGCTCGGTGCTCCGCCGCGCGCCGGAGCTGGATGACCGGATTGCGGCAGTGCCACGGGTCCTCGAGCAGCAGCGATCCCGCGTCGCCCACCACCTCGAGCAGGTCGCGGCTGTCGAGCGCCAGGCCGGCGTCGAAGTGGCTGATGATGTCGTTCGCGGTGGCGCATGGTGGCCGCGAACGCCACGTCGACCCCGTCGCCGCCGAGCGACCTGCTCGGCGCTCACCCGCTCGGGCTCGCCGGCGATCAGCCGGGCGCGCGCTCACGCAGTAGCAGCCGACGTCCATCAGCGCGCCGCCGTCGAGCGCGGCGTTGCAGCCGGATGTTGGCGGGGTCGCGCGGCGACGAACCCGAACGCGGCCCGGATCATCCGCACGCGGCCCGACCGCGCCGTCGCCGATGAGCTCGACCAGGCGGCGGGTCTGCGGGTTGTGGCGGTACATGAACGCCTCCATCAGCAGCCTGTCGTGCACGCTCGGCGACGTCGAACGCCCGCTCCACGTCAGCGGCGCGGCGGCTGAGCGGCTTCTCGCACAGCACGTGCTTGCCGCGCTCCAGGGCGCGGATGCTCCACTCGACGTGCAGCGAGTTGGGGAGCGGGATGTAGACGGCCTCGACGTCCGGGTCGGCCAGCAGCTCGTCGTAGCTGCCGTAGGCGCGCGGGGAGTCCGTGCTCGCGCGCGTACTGCTCGGCGCGTGCCGGATCGCGGCTGGCCACCGCGAGGATCTCGACGTCCCGTGGCCTCGCGCGCGCCGGCCAGGAACAGGCGGTTGATCGTGCGCAGTCGAGATGATTCCCCACTTCACGGCTGACATCGCCCCGGCACACTAGTGAAATCTTGACCAGCTCGCGCCACCGCGTTCGGCCCCGGCCGGGTCAACCTGATCGGTGAGCACACCGACTACAACGAGGGACTCGCGCTGCCGTTCGCGATCGCCGACGGCGTGACCGTGCGGGCGGACGGCTGGTCGTGACCGGCGGTCGAGGCGGTGGCGGCGGATCTGGATGAGCGCGACAGCTTCGAGCTCGGCGGCGTCGAGACGGCGAGGGTTGGCGCGCGTTCGTGCGCGGGCGCGGCCGGGGAGCTCGCTCGCGCCGGGCGTGGCGTTGCGCGGCGCCCGCTCGAGATCAGCGGCACCGTGCCGCGCGGGGCCGGGCTGTCGTCCTCGGCGGCGCTCGGAGGTGGCGCTGGTGCTGGCGCTACTGGCGGTGGCGGACGCGCCCGAGCCGGATCGGATCGAGCTGGCAAAGCTGTGCTCGCGGATCGAGAACGACTGGGTGGGCGCGCAGACCGGGCTGCTCGACCAGATCGCCTCGCTGTGCGGCGAGGCCGAGCGTGCGCTGCTGATCGACTTCCGTTCGCTCGAGGTGCGGCCGGTGCGCGCTCTCGCTGGGTGGCTTCAGGCTGATCACGCTCGACTCGCGGCGAGGAGCACACGCACGCCGGATCGGGCTACAACCAGCGCCGGGCCGAGTGCGCGCGAGGCGGCGGAGCGGCTCGGGGTGGAGAGCCTGCGCGACGCGACGCTCGAGATGGCTTCGGAGCTGCCCTCAGCCGCTCTCGCTGCGCGTCCGGCACGTGGTCAGCGAGAACGAGCGCGTCCGAGCGGCGGTGGCGGCGCTCGAGCGCGGCGACATCGGAGGAGCTGGGGCGGTTGCTCGACGCCTCGCACGCCAGCCTGCGCGACTGCTACGAGATATCGACGCCCGCGGTCGAGGACGCGGTGGCGCGCTGCAAGCGGGCCGGCGCGCTGGGCGCTCGGATCATGGGCGGCGGGTTCGGGGGCAACGTGCTCGCGCTGCTGCCCGGCGACGCCTGGCCGCCGGACGGGGCGGTCGAGGTGCGGCCGGGGCCGGGGGCGCGGCGTGTCGTGACCGCTCGAGTGGAGCTGACGCCGGACGGTGTCGCCGCCGGCAGACGTGGTCGCGGTGGCGCGCGAGGATGCGTCGGTGGTGCTGGGCGCGGCGGCGCGGGCCGAGATGGAGCGGAGCGCCGCGGTGGTGGCGGACGCGGGCCGATGCGGAGGAGCCGGCGTACGGCATCTCGACCGGGTTCGGGTCGCTCGCGCTGGTGCGGATCCCGCCCGAGGCGCGGGTGGCCCTCCAGCGCTCGCTGATCCGCTCGCACGCGGCCGGAATGGGGCCGCCGATCGAGCGCGAGGTGGTGCGCGCGATGATGCTTCTGCGCGCGCGCTCGCTAGCCATGGGACGGTCGGGCGCGCGGCCGGTGGTGGTCGAGCGGATGGTGGCGCTGCTCGGCGCCGGGCTGACACCGCTCGTGCCCGAGCACGGGTCGCTGGGGGCGAGCGGCGACCTCGCGCCGCTGGCCCACTGCGCGCTGGTGCTGACCGGGGAGGGGTCGGTGCATCGATGCCGACGGGGCGGTTCGTCCGGCGGCCGAGGCGCTGGCGTCGGCTGGGATCGAGCCGCTCGAGCTGACCGCCAAGGAGGGGCTCGCGCTGATCAACGGCACCGACGGGATGCTCGGGATGCTCGTGCTGGCCGCGTGGGACCTCGAGCGGCTGCTGCGGGTGGCCGACGTGGCGGCGGCGATGTCCGTCGAGGCGCTGCTCGGGACCGACCGGGCGTTCGCGGAGGACCTGATCGCGCTGCGCCCGCAGCCGGGACAGGTGGCGAGTGCGGCGAACCTGCGAGCGCTGCTGGCCGATTCGGAGATCGTGGCCAGCCACCGCTTTGGGGATCCCCGCGTGCAGGACGCCTACTCGCTGCGCTGCGCGCCGCAGGTGATCGGCGCGGCACGGGACGCGTTGAGGTTCGCGTCTGGCGTGGCGTCGGTCGAGCTGCGTTCGGCGATCGACAACCCGATGGTGCTTCCCGACGGGCGCGTCGAGTCGTGCGGCAACTTCCACGGCGCGCCGGTGGGTCTGGCGTGCGACTACCTGGCCATCGCGGCCGCGGAGGTCGGGGCGATCGCGGAGCGGCGCACCGATCGCCTGCTCGACGCCGCGCGCTCGCACGGGCTGCCGGCCTTCCTGGCCGCGGACCCGGGGGTCGACTCGGGGATGATGCTCGCCGGCTACACGCAGGCCGCCATGGTGGCCGAGAATCGCCGTCTGGCCGCGCCGGCCAGCGTCGACTCGATGCCCACCAGCGCGATGCAGGAGGACCACGTGTCGATGGGCTGGGGCGCGGCGCGCAAGCTGCGCACAGTGGTGGGCAATCTGACGCGCATCCTCGCCGTGGAGCTCTGCGTGCGCGGCGCGGGGGCTGGACCTGCGCGCGCCGCTCAGGCCGGCGCCCGGCACCGCGGCCGCGGCTGGCGGCGATTCGTTCGCGGGTGCCCGGGCCGGGTCCGGACCGTTACCTGTCGCCCGAGCTGGCTTCGGTCGAGTCCCTGGTGGGGTCGGGGGCGGTGCTCGAGGCGGTCGAGCGCGCGGTCGGGCCGCTCAGGTGACGGGGGTCATTGTGCTCGCAGCTCGGAGATCGCGAGGTTGCCGGTTGTCGGGTCGTACGGCGCCGGGCTCGTCATGTCTAGCTTCAGGCCCGTCGTCGTGACGGGGTCGAACGTGATCGTGGACGGCGTGTTCGACGTCGCCGGCGAGCGTCACATGCTGGCCGGTCGCCGGTACCCAGTCGCTCTCGTCGTTCCGGTAGTACACGGTCACCGCCGCGGGCAGTTCGTCGTTCGTGTCGGTGATGAACGACGCCTGCAGGGAGCTCGACCTGCTTGGCCGGGGCCCAGGCAAGGCTGACCCAGTCCTCCGGACGTGCGTTCGTCACCGCGTTTAACGTCTGGGTCTGCACCTTGCTGTAGCGGTTGGACCAATACGTCGATGGGTTGCCGTCGAGCATCGTCGCCGGCACCGTGTCGCTCACCCCGAAGTCCGATCCGAAGTCGGAGAACACGCCGCCGGTGAAGCTGGCGTCGGCGGTGGGTCGGAGGCTGCTGGTGCGGCGGCGCGGGCGTGCGTGCGAGCTGGCGCTCCCGGGACGGGCCGCCGTTCAACGTGATCTCGGCTCCGCTCAGACCCGGCGAGGTGACGCTGACGTGGATCGGCCCGGATCGGGTGCCGGCCTGGACGATGGCCAGCATCAGGCCGCCTGAACGCGTCGTGGGTCGGGGACTTGTAGCCCTCGGCGTCATCCTCCTTGCCGTTGTCCGCGCCGGCGAGGCTTCCGGCGCCGGTGACCGACACGTGCATGGTGTTCTCGGCGTCGGGGACCTGGTTACCGTGGGCGTCGAGCACGTGGACCGTGACGTAGGCGAGGGCCTTGCCGTCTGAGGGCAGCGAGGTCCGGTCGGTGGTGAGGCGGACCACGTCCGGGTGCCCGGCGGTGTCGAGCGCGTCATGGGCGACGGTATGGCCGGCCGCGTCCTTGGCCACCGCGACGAGCCGGCCCGGCGAGAACGGCACGTTCCAGGTCAGGTGCAGCCTTCCCGAGCTTCCGTTCGGGCTGGCATAGCTGCCCGGGCAGGCGCCGCCCGTGTAGTTCTTGTCGTCGCCGGGACAGTCCGTCGTCTCGAGGTACGGCTGACCGAACGTGGTCGTCTTTCGCGTGAACGACTTTGCGCCGAGCGAATGCCCGTTCAGGAACAACTCGACGGTCGGCTCGTTCGCGTACGTCCACACCTGGACGCTCTGTCCGGGCTTGTAGTCGGTCCAGTTCATCGGGAGGAGGTGGACCATCGGCGCCGGGTTCCACTGGGACCGGAACAGGTAGTACTGATCCTTCGGGAAGCCCGCGGTGTCCTCCAGTCCGAAGAACGAGGTCTTCACGGGGAAGGTGGAGTACGGGGTGGGCTCGCCGATGTAGTCCCAGCCCGACCACACGAACTGACCGGCGAAGAACTGACGGTCGCGGTCGGTCTTCAGGCTGTAGTCGCCGCTCAGGGTCCAGTCGTCGAGGTTGTTGTCGTAGGAGGAGAGCTCCTGTTTGCCCGGGGTGAAGTTCTGGCCGGTGTTGAGCAGCGTCGGATCCTGGTAGTAGCCGCGCGTCGAGGTCTCAGACGAGGACTCCGAGGCGAAGAAGAACTTGTCCGGGTAGGTGGCGTGGAGGCCGTCGATCGCCTTCGCGGTGTCGTAGTTGACGCCCAGTCCGTCAAGGTTCTTGAGCATCTGCTCGGCGGGGGAGCCGGGCGCGGGGAGGCTGCGATATCGGTCCGAGCCGGCCACGACCGGGCGGGTGGTGTCGATGTCCCTGATGTCCTTGATCAGGCGCTGCTCGATCGGCACGGCCGGCGGCGTCCCCCAGCCGGGGATCTCGTTGCCGATCGACCACATGATCACCGCGGGCGAGTTCTTGGCCTCGTCGACCATCTCCTTGATGTCGTAGTCGCTCCACTGGTTGAAGTACAGGTGGTAGTCCTGCGAAAGCTTGCCGACGTCCCAGGCGTCGAACGCCTCGACCATCATCACGATCCCGAGGCGCTGGCAGACGTCGATCAACTCCGGCGAGGGCGGGTTGTGGGAGGTGCGGAAGGCGTTCACGCCCATCGCCTTCAGCGCGCTCATCTGGCGCCACAGCGCGTCGTAGTTGTCGACCGACCCGAGCGCGCCCTCGTCGTTGTGCAGGTCGACCCCGTGGAGCTTGAGCGGCTGCCCGTTCAGGCTGATCCCCTGGTTCGGGTCGAAGGTCAGCCAGCGAATGCCGAACGCGGTGCCGGCGCGGTCGACGACCCGGTGGCCGCGGATCACGGTGGTGCGAAGCGTGTAGAGGTTGGGCGTGGTGGTCGACCAGAGGTGCGGGTGCTCGATGTGGAGGTCGATCGCGTCGTCGGCGGGTGCGACCGCGTTCGACGCCGATCGCGCCACCGTCCTCCCTCGCGGATCGATCACCCGGTAGACGAGCCGAACGGGCCCATTGCCGGCGAGGCGGGTGCTGACATGGACGTTCGCGTAACCGGACTTGATCGTGCTCGCCAGGTTCGGGGTGGTGACGAACGTCCCCCAGCGCGCGATGTGGAGCGGGTCTGCCACGGTGATGTGGACGTGTCGGGTGATCCCGCTCCCCGAGTACCAGCGGCTGCTCGGCTCCTGGTTCTGCACGGCCACCGCGAGCACGTTGCGCGCGTGGCCGTTGGCGTGGACCAGCCGGGTGATGTCGTAGCTGTAGCCGGTGTAGCCGTAGGGGTGGTTGCCCAGCAGGTGCCCGTTGAGGTACACGTAAGAGTTGTCGAACACGCCGTCGAAGTCGACCGAGATCTGCTTGCCGTTCATCCACGACGGCAGCGTGAACGTCTTGCGGTACCAGCCCAGGCCGCCCGGGAAGTAGCCGGTGGCGTTGGTCTGGTCGGGGCGCGGGAGTTGGGTGATGCTCCAATCGTGGGGGAGCGTGACGCGCTGCCAGTCGGAGTCGGGGAAGGCGGGGGCGGCGGCCTTGGGGTCGTCCGAGTTGCCGTACGTGTTCGACGGGTCGGTCGTGCCGTTCGTGTTGACCAGCTTGAAGCGCCACCCGTTGTCGAAATCGAACGTGCGCCCGCCCTGGTTGGCGATGCCGAGGTTGGGGTCGCCGGCGCCGGTCGGCAGCGAGGCAGGCCCGACGTCACTGGGTGTCGTCGCCTGGGCGCCGGCGCTCGGCGCGATCGCGAGGGCGACCCCGGTGGTCACGGCGCACGCGCATGCGCGAATCATCCTGAGGCCCATCAATCCACCTCCGTCTCCCTCCGACTACATGACGGTGGCGCGCATACCCCCCGGCCTCACGCCCCAATCTTAAATTGTGAGCGCTAACAGGGAGCGGGGGCGGAGCTACTGCACGGAGCGGAGCGGCGGGCGCAGCTACTGCACGGAGCGGAGCGCCGGGTAGAGCGCCCTGAACCGCTCGCGCTGCTCGGCGTAGATGTCGACCCAATCGGCATCGGGCTCGATCAGGCCGCGGGGGCGCACCGTGGCTTTGACGGCGGCGTGCACGTCGGGCCACACGTCGGCTGCGCAGCCGCCCAGGATCGCAGCGCCGAACGCGGCCCCCTCGTCCACGGCGACTCTTTCCAGCGGCAGCTCGAGGGTCGAGGCGATGATCTTCGTCCACAGCTCGCTGCGCGCGCCCCCGCCCGCGATCCGACCGCGCTCGGGTCGATCGCCCAGCTCAGTGACGAGGTCAAGCGAGTCTCTCAGCCCGAAGGCGACGCCCTCGAGGACGGCGCGTACGAGCGCCCCGCGGTCGTGGCGGATGCTCAGGCCGCTGAAGGCGCCCCGGGCATCGGGATCGGCGTGGGGAGTGCGCTCGCCGGCCAGGTACGGGAGGAAGATGAGGTTCTCGGTTCCCGGCGGCCATTTGTCGGCTTCCCGGAGCAGTTGGTCGAACGGCGTGTCCGGGGCGGTGGCGTTGCGCAGCCAGGTGAGCGAACCGGCGGCGGAGAGCATCACGCCCATTGCGTGCCAGGCGTTCGGCACCGCGTGACAGAACGCGTGGACACGGGCTTCGGGGTCGGCGGCGAACTCGTCGAGGGCGGCGAAGACCACGCCCGACGTGCCGAGCGCGATCGACAGCGGGCCGGGCCGGTCGACGCCGACGCCCAGCGCTCCGGCGGCCTGGTCGCCGGCGCCGGCGGCGACGGGTGTGCCACCTTGCGTGGTCCCCGACACCGCCGGGCTCTCGAGCGCGGTCGGGAGCCAGGCCGGGTCGATCTCCAGCGCGGCGAGGACGTCCTCGCTCCACGTGCGGTGTGAGACGTCGAGCAGCAGCGTTCCCGACGCGTCGGAGACGTCGGTGGCGTGCTCGCCGGTCAGGCGCAGGCGTACGTAGTCCTTGGGCAAGGCGATCTTGTTGATGCGGGCGTAGATGTCCGGCTCGTGCCGGCGCATCCACATCAGCTTGGGGGCGGTGAAGCCGGTCAGCGCGCGGTTGCCGGTGAGGGCGATGAGCTTTTGCAGCCCGATGGTGGATTCGATCTCGTCGCACTCGGCCTGCGTGCGCTGGTCGTTCCAGAGGATCGCCGGCCGGAGCACCTGGTCGCTGGAGTCGAGCGCCACCAGCCCGTGCATCTGGCCGCTCAGCCCGATCCCGACGGGGTCGCCGGCCGATTGCGCCAGTTGCGCCAGCACGGTCTCGGTGGCCCGCCACCAGTCCTCGGGGTCCTGCTCGGACCAGCCGGGGCGGGGAGTGGAGAGCGGGTACTCGGCTTCGGCCCGGGCCAGCACGTTGCCCTTCGGGTCGATCGCCAGCCCCTTCACCGCGGTTGTCCCGACGTCGATGCCGACCAGGACCGTCACAGCGGGGGGTGGAGATCGCGGGCCACAGGCTCTGGGTGTACGTGACGTCTCCATCCCCCGAACGCTCGGGAAGAAACATCAAGATCGTTGATGTTTCTTCCCGGACGATCGATGAGAGGTTGGCGGTGCTGGCGGCACGGCAATACGGCAACGTCACCCGGCAGCAGCTGTACGAGGTGGGGTTGATCGACGGGGCCATCGGCCATCGGATCGCCACCGGCCGGCTGCACCGCGTCTTCCGCGGCGTCTACTCCGTGGGACGGCCACCGATGACGCCGCATGAGCGAGCGCGTGCCGCGGTGCTTGCCTGCGGCTCGGGCGCCGCGCTCAGCCACAGCTCCGCGATGACGCTCTGGGGCTTCTGGAGGCAATGGGATCGGCGGTATGCAGTGACCGTGGTGGGCGACCGTCGCACGCGCGGCATCACCGTCCACCGCTCGACCACGCTGCGCCGGCGCGACGTCACGACGCAGCTCGGCATCCCCGTCACCACGCCGGCGCGCACCGCGCTCGACATGTCCCCTCGCCTGAACGACAGGCAGCTGGGGCGCGTGGTCAACAACATGCTGAATTCGCCGTGGGCGACCCAGGGACAGTTCACCGACACGCTGGCCCGCCACCGGAGCGTGCTGGGCGCCAAGCGGATCGCGAAGCTGCTCGGCCTGCCGGGTACCCCGACCCGCTCCGGCTGGGAGGACGACTTCCCGGCCTTCTGCGCAGCGCATGGCCTGCCGGTGCCGGTCATGGGTGAACCGTTGTTCGGCTATACCGTCGACGCGCTGTTCGTCGCCGAGCGCGTCATCGTCGAATTGGACAGCTGGCGCTTTCATAGGGGCAAGATCGCGTTCGAGACCGACCGCGAGAGAGACGCGGTGACGCTGGCGAACGGCTACGTGACCGTCCGCGTCACCGAGGAGCGTCTCGAAGAACGACCCCAACAGGAGGCCCACCGGCTGCACGCGATCCTCGCCGCTCACGCACCGAGAGCCGCATAGACGATCTCGTAGGCCCGGACCGCGTCCTTGGCCTGCTGCGCCTCACGCAGCGCGGCGTCGTCGATCCGCGCCGCCACCGAGTCGATGAACCGCCACTGCATGACCGAGCGCCGGACCGCGCCCACCTGATCCTCGGTATAGGGGTAGAGATCGAAGCCGAGACGCTCGCCGGACGACCCGTAGCCGCAGCGGCGGAACTCGAGCGCGAGCTCGAGCGTTTCCATGAACGCGGTGGCGCCGACCATGTTGTCGTCGTCAAAGGTGCCCCAGCCGGAATTCGCGTGCTGGTGGCCGAGCAGACCCTCGGCGGCCAATAGAGCGGCGTACTCGGGCAGGTGCTCCCCGTTCATGATCAGGTGCTGCCAGTCCATGTTGACCTGGACATTGTCGAGGCCGAGGCCACGCAGCTTCCCGACCACGAACAGGCACATCCCGATGTTGCGCATGAGGATCTTCATCGCCGGCTCGGAGTTCTTGTGCTCCAGGAACAGCTTGACCCCGTGCTCCGCGCACACCGAGGCGGCCTCGGCCATGCCCTCGATCAGCCATCCCCACGACTCGGCGTAGGGTGTCTGGAACGGGTAGTTGTAGCCCTCGCCACCTGGCCAGATGATGAGGTGCGCGCCCAGCGACCCGGCAAACGCGGCGGCGTCCCGCACAATCCGCTGCGCCTCCGCACGCAGGCCGGGATCGGGATTGACCAGACCACCGCGCCCGAACCGCGGATCCAGGTGCAGACCGCCGGCGATGCAGTAGATGTCGTGATCGGGGCCGAGCGCGGCGCGGACTTCGTCCAGGTTCTCGGGGGAGAGCTCGTTCGGGTAGTGGAACTCGTACCCGTCGATCAGGTCTCCGAGCCCGTCGACCGCGCGGTGCACCTTCTCGGCCACCGGCTCTGGGTCGTAGCTGTGCTCTGGCTGGTAGCCGGCGGGGACGAACCGTGTGATCATCGGTCCGAACGCCCAGATGCCGAGGCTCGTCTTCATCACGGCTCCTTCGAGGTCGGTGCGTGCCGGCGCGATCTTATTCCCAGGCCTCGGTTAGCGCTAACATGCCGCGATCGCGAGGAATTCCTCGGGTCATGCCGCCGGGGGGCGGGCGCGGCGAGAGGAGCTCAGGTGAAGTCTGGGGACGAGATAGACGCAGGCAAGGCAGCCGGCGTCGGCGTGCGGCCGGGCAGCGATGCTGTTGGCGTGTCCACGGGCGACGGTGACGCGCCGGCGGGTGGCCGCGACACGCCGGGTCGTCCCCGCCTCCGTGCCCCCGTGATGTCCGATGTGGGTCGGCTCGCCGGCGTCTCACATCAGACGGTCTCGCGGGTGATCAACGGCAGTCCCCATGTGCGGCCCGAGACGCGGGCCCGCGTGCGCGCGGCCATGGAGGAGCTCGGCTACCGCCCGAACCCGGTGGCGCGGGCGCTGGTCACCGGGCGCTCCAGGATGCTCGGCGTGGTCAGCTTCGACACCACGCTGTACGGCCCGGCGTCGACCCTGTTCGGGATCGAGCGCGCGGCGCACGAGGCGGGCTACTTCATCATCGTGGCCAGCCTGGAGGCGCTCAACCGCTCGTCGGTGGTCGATGCGGTCGAGCGACTGCGGCGGCAGGGGGTGGAGGGGATCCTGGTCATCGCGCCGCACGCCGAGGCCAGTGATGCGCTGCTCCACGCGCCCTCCGATGTGCCGCTGGTTGCGGCCGAGGCGGGTCCGGAGCATGGCGCTTCGGTCGTGGCGGTGGACCAGGTGGCCGGTGCGGTCGCCGCCACGAGGCACCTGCTCGACCTCGGCCACAAGACCGTGTGGCACATCAGCGGGCCCCCGGATTTCATCGAGGCCCGACAGCGCCAAAACGGCTGGCGCGACACGCTCGAGGCCGCCGGCGCCCAGGTGCCGGAGCCACTCGCCGGCGACTGGAGCCCGCCGGCCGGTTACGAGCTGGGGGGCGCCTGGCCGGGGACGAGAGCGTCACCGCGGTGTTCGTCGCCAACGACCAGATGGCGCTGGGGCTCCTGCGCGCGATGCACGAGGCCGGCCGCGAGGTGCCGCGAGACGTGAGCGTGGTGGGTTTCGACGACATCCCCGAGGCGGCCTACTTCCTGCCGCCGCTGACCACCATCCGTCAGGACTTCATCGAGATGGGCCGGCGGAGCCTGCGAATGCTGCTGCGCACGATCGAGACGGGAGGGCGCGCTTCGGAGGAGTCGTTGGTGCCGCCCGAGCTGGTCGTGCGCGGCAGCACCGCGGCGGCTCCACGTTAACGATCGCTGAAGAGTCATTGCACGCGACCGATGTGATCGCTAACATCGCGCCGCCGGGAAACCAGCACCGGGGACAGAGAGGAGCCCACAGCCGGCGAGGGCGGCATCGGTAGTAACTACTTGGAGATCGATGGGTTTTCGCGCATGACTGAGCGCTGACGCGGTGGGAGGGTTTGCGGCGTGTCATGCGAATCAAACATCACGGCGCGGTCTACGGAGCCAACGCGCGGAACACGTTGGCTTTCAAGGTACGAGAGAGGAGGCCAGAGGTGTCACCAGACGATCTGACGGGCGACGCAATCGAGCGGCTCGAGTGGGACGAGCGCAAGATGCCGGACGACCCGCACAAGCGCTTGAAGCAGATAACTCGCCGCACCGCGCTGACCGGCGGCGCGGCCGCGATCGCGGCAACCGTACTCGAGGCTTGCGGTTCGAGCAAGAGCACGACCTCGGCAGCGGCCACGTCGAGTGGCGGCGGTGCCTACGGGAACACCAAGAGCCACAAGTTCGTGATGGTCAACCACGTGACGACGAACTCGTTCTTCACCGCGACCATCTATGGATGCCAGGATGCCTGCTCGCTGACAGGCTCCTCGTTCCAGTGGACGGGCTCCACCGACTCGATCGTCAACCAGATGGTGTCGGCGTTCAACAGCGCCCTCGCCGCAAACGCGGACGGGATTGGGTGCTGTCTGATCGACAACACCTCCTTCAACGCACCCGTCGACCAAGCGCTGAGCAAGGGCGTTCCGGTGATCGCGTACAACGCCGACGTCTCGGAGGGTTCCAAGAACAACCGGATGGCCTACATCGGCCAGAACAACCTCACCGCCGGCGCCGCGGTCGGGGAGGCGATCCTCAATAACGGCATCAAGTCGGGCGATCTCGTCGCCGGGATCATCGCGACGCCGGGGACGGGGAACATCCAGCCGCGGATCGACGGCGCGAAGCCCGTCCTGCAAAAGGCCGGGGTCAAGTTCGAGGAGGTCGGGACGTCGGCGACCGAGGGCGCGCCCGAGTACAACAAGATCTCCGCGTGGTTTGCCGGGCACCAGGACGTCAAGTGGATGATGGCCGTCGACAGCGGGGACTCGAACGCGGTCGCACAGTTCATCCAGAAGCAGGGTCTGAAGGGCAAGGTCGGCGCGTCGGTCTGGGACGTGGGATTGCCGGTCGTCCAGGCCATCAAAGCCGGCTACGTAACCGCCACGATCGACCAGCAGGCTTACCTACAGGGCTTCCAAACGATCATGCAGCTCTTCCTGTGGAACGTGTCGGGCGGGCTGATGAAGCCGACGAACACCGACACGGGGCTCGGCATCGTCACCAAGGACAACGTCGAGCCGTACCTGACGCCAAGCAGGTTCGAGGGAACGTCCAAGACGAAGCAGTCATTGCCGACGCCGTCCTCGATCTAGACTGACGCGAGCGTGTCAGCGGACGCTTCCACTTCTACTGCTGCCTCGGAGGCCGGACCGCCGGGGCAGCAGCGCGAAGCGGTTTCCCTACCGCGTCGAGTCCTGCGCGTCTTCCTCTACCAGCGCGAGCTGACCCCAGTCGTCATCACGATCGCGCTGTTCGTGTACTTCGCGATCAGGGCCGGCTCGAACTTCACCGGCACGCTCAGCCTCAGCTCGGCCGTCGGATTCGCGGGACCGGTCGGCGCGATCGCGATCGGCGAAGTGCTGCTGCTCGTGCTGGCCGAGATCGACCTGTCCGCCGGCCAGGTCTTCTTGTTCTGCCCGTGGATTATGTACTGGATGCACGGCGACGGGCTGCCGCTCGTGCTCGCGATCGTGATCGCGCTCCTCACCGTCTCCGCCGTGGGCGCGATCAACGGACTGATCACGGTGCGCCTGAACGTGCCCTCGTTCGTCACCACGCTGGCGATGAACTTCATCCTCTACGGGGTGGTGCTGGTCGCGTCAGACAACCTGCAGGGCAGCCCGATCCCGCTGAGCGGGGAGACGAGCTTCATCGCCCAGTTCATGGGGGTCTGGAAGTGGGCCGAGATCCTCTGGGTGATCGCGCTCACGATCGTCCTCGCCGTGCTGCTCAACCGTACGCGTTTCGGCGTTCGGATCGTCGCCACGGGCGGCAACCTCATCGGCGCGGCCGAGGCGGGCGTCCCCACGCGGCGCGTCAAGGTGTGGTGCTTCGTGCTCTGCTCGTTCGTCGCCGGTCTCGTGGGAATCGTCGACTCGATCAAGTACGGGACGCTGGACCCGGGCAACTTCGGCGTCGACTACATCCTGTACGCGATCGGCGCCTGCGTGATCGGCGGCACCGCCCTCACCGGCGGGCGCGGGACGGTGGTAGGGGCCTTCATCGGCGCGATCCTGCTCGGCGTGCTCCAGGACGGCCTGACCGTGGTCGGCATCAGCACCAACGACTTCTTCATCTATGTCGGCGTGGTGATCATCCTCGCGATGGCGCTGAACGTTCAGTTTGACCGCCTCGTCGCCCGCTCGAGGTCCAGATGAGCGCCGGCGCGCTACCGGTCGAGCCCGAAGCGCCGGTGCCGGCCGGCGCGGCCGTGCTCGAGGTGCGCGGTGTGACCAAGAGCTTCGGCGCGCTCTCGGTCCTGCGCGGCATTGACCTCACGCTGCACCAGGGCGAGGTGCTCGGGCTCGTCGGCGACAACGGAGCCGGCAAAAGCACGTTGGTCAAGATCTTGTGCGGCTTCCACCCCCAGGACGCGGGAGAGATCCTGATCGATGGAGAGCCGGTGAGCTTCTCCTCGGTCGAGGCTGCTCGATCCCATGGAATCGAGACCGTCTACCAGGATCTCGCGCTGATTCCGCAGCTGTCCGTGTACCAGAACCTGTTCCTGGGCCACGAGATCACGAGGTTGGGACCGTTGCGCTTCCTCGATAAGGGCGAGATGCGCAAGCTCGCGCGTCAGTACCTCAACGACATCAATGTGAACGTGCCGAGCGTGGACGCTGAGGCCGAGCAGCTCTCCGGCGGTCAACGACAGGCGATCGCGGTCGCCCGGGCCGTGCGCACGGCGAACAAGATCCTGCTGCTCGACGAGCCGCTATCGGCGATGGGGGCGCGCGAGTCACGGCTGATCATCGACCTCGTCAAGGACCTCGCCTCGAGCGGCCGAGTCTCGATCATCGTGATCGACCACAACTACGCTCACCTGTTCGAGCTGTGCGACCGCCTCAACGTCATGAACGTCGGCCGCATCACCCTCGACCAGCAGGTGCACGAGACGTCGATCGAGCAGCTCACCGAACTGATGGTCTCGGCCTATCGCCGTCAGCTGGCGGAGGTGCAGAACGCCGGTGCCTGACCCCGGCCCGCCGTGAGCGACTCGCGGTACGCGATCGGCGTCGACTTCGGCACCGAATCGGGCCGAGCGGCACTGGTCGACCTCGGGAGCGGCGAGGTGCTGGCCACCAGCGCTGTCCGCTACCCGAGCGCGGTGATCGATCAGACGCTGCCCTCGACCGGAGAGCGGCTGCCCCACGACTACGCGCTGCAGGATCCCGATGATTGGGTGAAGGTGCTCGAGCGCGGGATCCCCGCGGTGATCAAGGAGAGCGGGGTAGACGCCGAGCAGGTGGTCGGCCTCGGGATCGACTTCACCTCGTGCACGGTGCTGCCGACTACGTCCGAGGGTGTGCCGCTGTGCACGCTCGAGGAGTGGCGCGAGCGCCGAGCACGCCTGGCCCAAGCTGTGGAAGCACCACGCCGCCCAGCCCGTGGCCGACCGCCTGAACGAGGTGGCGCTGGAGCGCGGCGAGGCGTTCCTGGAGCGCTACGGCGGACGGATTTCCTCCGAGTGGTACTTCCCGAAGCTGATCGAGGTGTGGCTCGAGGATCGCGAGGTCTACGACGCCTGCGAGTGGTTCATCGAGGCGACCGACTGGATCGTCTGGTGGCTGACCGGCACGCAGTGTCGCCAGACGGCCACCGCCGGCTTCAAGGCGATGTGGTCGCCGGAGGAGGGGCTGCCGCCGACCGAGTACTTCGAGGCCGCCTACCCGGGCTTCGAGCACCCGAGCGAGAAGCTCGGCGACACGTTCGTTCCGCTCGGCTCCCGCGCCGGCACGCTGCGACCCGAGGTGGCCAAGAAGCTCAGACTGTCGGAGTCGACCGCGGTGGCGGTGGGCAACGTGGACGCGTGGGTGTCGGTGCCAGGGGTCGGCGTCGAGGAGCCCGGGCACGTTCGTGATCGTGATCGGCACCTCGATCTGCGACATGATCGTCCACCCGAACGAGACACGGCTGCCCGGAGTCACCGGCGTGGTCAGGGACGGGATCCTCCCCGGGCTGTACGGCTACGAGGCAGGACAGGCCGCGGTCGGCGACATGCTGGCCTGGTTCGTCGAGAAGCTCGCTCAGGACCCGGGCAGCTATGAGGAACTCGAGCAGGCGGCCGCAAGGATGGCGCCCGGCGAGACCGGGCTGGTCGCGCTCGACTGGTGGAACGGCAACCGCTCGATCCTGGCCGACGCCGACCTCAGCGGCGCCATCTTCGGGCTCACGCTGCAGACGCACGCGCGAGGAGATCTACCGCGCGCTGCTCGAGTCGATCGCGTTCGGCAGCCGCCGGATCATGGACAACTTCGAGGAGCACGGGCTGGTGCTCTCGGAGGTCGTGGCGTGCGGCGGGATCGCCGAGCGCAGCCCGCTGATGATGCAGCTGCTCGCCGACACCAGCGGGCGCCGGGTCCACGTGCCGGAGGTGAGCGAGATCCCGGCCCGTGGCGCGGCGCTGTTCGGCGCGGTGGCCGCCGGCGTGTTCGACGACATCGGCAGAGGCGATCGAGGCCACCCGCCCGCAAGCGGCGCGCACCTACGAGCCCGACTCGGAGGCGAAGAGAGACCTACGACCGGCGTGTACGAGATCTATCGGACGCTCTACGAGTTCCTCGGTCGCTCGGAGGTCGCGGCTGCTGCACGACCTGAAGCGAATCGGCACGGAAAGGAGCGGAGCGTGAGCCGAGCTAGCCCCGGATCGGACTGCTCGGGATCATGCAGGAGCTCTACGACGACATGATCCCGGGGATCACCGAGCGCCAGGGACGTTATGCCGAGTCGGTGGCGCAGCGGCTCGCCGGAGTCGCCGACGTCAACTTCACGCGCCCCGCGCGCAACCGCGACGACGTCGAGGACGATCGCCCGTGAGCTGCGTCGCCGCGGACGTCGACGGGATCGCGATCGTGATGCTCACCTACGGTCCGGCGATGCGCACGGTACGCGCGCTGCTGAACACGCCGGTGCCGGTGCTGCTGGCCAACATCCAGCCCGAGCGCAGCGTCACCGCCGACTGGGACATGGCCGACCTCACCTACAACCAGGGGATCCACGGCGCCCAGGACCAGGCCAACGCGCTCGTGCGCGCCGGGCGTGCCGTTCTCGGTGATCACCGGCGACTGGCAGTCGAGCGAGTTCGAGCGCGCGTTCGAGGACTGGGCCCGGGCGGCGCAGGCGGTGACCGCGCTGCGGCGCACCCGGATCGGGCTGCTCGGCTACCCGATGAACGGCATGGGTGACATCCTGTACGACCCGCCGGCGATGCTGCGCCGGATCGGCGCCGACCGTGGTGGCCGAGGACCTCGGGCCGATGGCGGCGCGCATCGACGCCGTCTCGGACGCCGAGGTCGGACGCGCGTGATCGACGCGCCACGCGCGAGCAGTTCGAGATCGCCGACGACCTGCCGCGCGAGCGTCACGCCTACGCCGCCCGGTTCGAGGTCGCGCTCCGGGCCATGCTCGAGGAAAAGGGCTACGCCGGCTTCTCGTTCCACTTCGACTCGATCGGCGGCGACGGGCGCTTCCAGTCAGCTCCCGCTGCTGGCCGCCTCGGACCTGATGGCCGACGGCTACGGATTTGCGGCCGAGGGCGACACCAACACCGCGTCGCTCATGTGCGCGGCGCAGACGATGATGGGGGATGCTCACTTCAGCGAGATGTACGCGATGGACTGGGAGCTCGACTCGGTGCTGATCAGCCACATGGGCGAGGGCAACTGGAAGATCGCCCGCCAGGATCGTCCGATCAAGCTGATCGACCGCCCGCTCGGCATCGGCCGGTTGGACAACCCGCCGACGCCGGTGTTCTCGGCCAGCCGGGCCCGGCCACCAGTGCCGCGCTGGTCCCGCTCGAGGGCGAGTTGCTACCGGCTCGTGGTCGGGCGCGGCGAGGTGCTCGATACGCCCGAGCTGCCCAAGGTCGAGATGCACTACTTCCACTTCCGACCCGAGCGCGGCATGGAGGAGTTCATGGACGACTGGCTGACGCTCGGCGGTCCCCATCACTTCGTGATCAACCTCGGCGAGCACGCGCAGCGCTGGCGCCGGCTGGCCGATCTGCTCGATCTCCAATACGTGGAAATCTGAGCCGCGTGGCTCTGTCCGGTCTGGTCAATCAAGTACTGAAGGCCAACTGCGCGCTACCCGTGCATGGCCTGGCGCCGCTCACCTGGGGCAACGCCAGCGGCATCGATCGCGATGAAGGCGTGGTCGCGATCAAACCGAGCGGCGTCGCCTACGACCAGCTCACCGCCGAGGACATCGTCGTGCTCGACCTCGACGGCAATGTCGTGCACGGCGAGCGCCGGCCGTCCACCGACACTCCGACGCACCTCGTGCTCTACCGCGCTTTCGAGGAGATCGGCGGGATCGTGCACACCCACTCGAACTGGAGCGTGGCCTGGGCCCAGGCCCAGCGCGAGATACCCGTGCTGGGAACCACGCATGCCGACCTGTCCGCCGCACCCGATCCCGCTGACCCGGGCCCTCACCGACGAGGAGATTGCCGAGGACTACGAAGGGGCGACCGGCAGGGCGCTGGTGGAGGCGATCACCGAAGGTGGCGGGCCCGCGGAGGTTCCGTGCGCGCTGGCTCGCGGCCACGCACCGTTCTGCTGGGCGGCGACCCCGGCCAAGGCGGTCGAGGTGGCGGTCACGCTCGAGGAGGTGGCACGGATGGCGCTCCTCACCACGCTGCTCGAGCCAGCGGCTCCGCCCCTCCAAGCCGCGGTGCGGGACAAGCACCACGAGCGCAAGCACGGCCCGCAGGCATACTACGGGCAACCGTGACCGACCAGGACGGCCTCAAGGCAGCAGAGGACAAGATGCGAGAGGCGGATCAGCCCAAGGAGGCGATCCGCAGCTTCCGCAGCGCGTACGAGAGGCTCCGCGGCGGTGAATCGGCGATGCTGCCAAGCGCGGATCTCGAGCCGGCGGGCGACGTCGACGTGTTCGAGGAGCTCCCCGACGCCGACCCTGACGTGCTGGACCGCGTCGCGGTGATCAAGCTGAACGGCGGGCTCGCGACCACGATGGGGCTGCGCAGTCCGAAGTCGCTCGTCGAGGCCCGGGACGGGCGTTCGTTCCTCGACATCATCGTCGGGCAGACGCTCGCGCTGCGCAGGCGCCACGGAGTGCGCCTGCCGCTCGTCCTGATGAACAGCCAGGCGACGCGCGAGGAGACGCTGCGGGCTCTCGACGCATACCGCGACCTCGACATCGGGCTGCCGCTCGACTTTCTCCAGAGCATGGTTCCCAAGCTCGACGCCGAGACGCTCGAGCCGATCGCCTGGAGCGAGGATCCGTCGCTCGAATGGAATCCACCCGGCCACGGCGACGTCTACCCGGCATTGCAGGGCTCGGGGACGCTCGACGCGCTGCTCGAGCGCGGCTTCCACTACGCGATGATTTCCAACTCCGACAACCTCGGCGGGAGGACCGAGGCACGGATCGCCGCCCATCTGGAGCAACGCGAGATCCCGTTCCTGATGGAGGTGGTCCTCGGGACCGAGGCCGACCGCAAGGGAGGGCACATCGCGCGGCGCAGGGCGGACGGGCGGCTCGTCCTGCGAGAGACCGCGCAGACGCCGAAGGAGGATCAGGAATCCTTCCGCGACTATCGCCGCTGGCGCTACTACAACACCAACAGCGTGTGGGTCGACCTGCGCGTGCTGAAGGAGACCCTCGACGAGTCAGGTGGCGTGCTCGAGCTTCCGCTGATCATCAACCGCAAGACGGTGGATCCGCGCGACTCGAGTTCTCCGGCGGTGATCCAGCTCGAGAGCGCGATGGGTGCAGCGATCGGCAGCTTCCGGGGTGCGGAACTCCTGCTCGTGCCCCGCACGCGGTTCGCGCCGGTCAAGACGACCGACGATCTGCTCGTGCTCCGCTCTGACGTGTACACGCTCTCCGAGGAGGACATGGTCGTGGCGGCTGTGCCCGAACGGGCCGAGAGCCTTCCTTTCGTCGAGCTCGACTCGAAGTTCTACAAGCTGCTCGATGACTTCGAGGAGCGCTTTCCGGAGGGTGCACCGTCGCTTCGGGAGGCCGAGCGGCTCGTGGTGCACGGGGATGTCACCTTCGCTCGCGGCGTGCTGGTGCGGGGCGCGGTCGAGCTGAATGCCGAGGAGCCGATGCGGATCGACTCGGACACCACACTGGAGGGTTGACATGGCAGTGCCGACGGTGGCGCTCATATCGCAGAGCAACACGCTCTCACAGCAGGATCTGCAGGATTACGTGGCGCCGTACCAGGCCTACGTGGACGACTGGCTCACCCCTCAGTACCCGGACGCCGGCGCCACGATCGTCGCACCGGCCGACAGTCAGGCGCCGAGCGGCGCATGGGTCATGTACTTCCAGGACGGCCTGGACCAGCCGGGCACGGCGGGTTACCACGACGACAGCTCCGGCATCCCCGCCGCATACATCGATACCGGACAGAACCCCGAGTTCACCGGCAGCCACGAGCTGGCCGAGATGCTGGTAGATCCGACCGGCGACAAGTTCTATACCGCGCCCTCACCAGATCCGGCCGACAACGGCAAGCAGGTGCAGATCCTCGACGAAGTGTGTGACCCGTGCGAGGACACGTCGTTTGCCATCCAGGTGAACGGGGTGCCGCTGTCGGACATCATCACGCCCAGCTACGGCAACGGCACGTCCGGTCCCTACGACGTGGCCGACAAGCTGACCGCTCCGCGCGAGGTTGCCATCAACGGCTACATCTCGTGGATCGATGAGCAGCAGGGCGTGTGGAAGCAGGCGACGAACTTCGCCGGCCAGGGCTTCCAGGTGCGCGTGCTCGGTCCGGCGAATCAGCCTCAGATCGAGGGGAAGAGCCCCCGCGAGTGGGTGGACGGCCAGACCTACGAACACATGGACGTGCTCGGGGTCAAGTTGTTCGGGTGAGCAGTAACTAACTCTTCTTCGCGCGAGTGCTTGAGGAGCGGCTGCCGGTCGAGCGGCTCGAACTCGACCGCGAGGAGGTTGAGCGCGAAGCGGTCGAACGGGATCCGGTAGAACGCTTCGCGCTCGAGCGTGTCGGGGCCGAGCGCGCGGCGCTGGAACGTTTCGTGGTGCGTGAACCGCTGCGCGCCGTCCCCGACGTCGACCGCGTGCTGCGTGACGAGCGCGAGGACGAGGAGGAAGCATTCGCCTGCGTCAGCGCCTGGCGCAGCTTGTCGAAGTCCTTGAGCGCCTGCTTGTTCGTACGTGAGGCGTTGCGGCGCAGTGCGGCTAGAGCAGTCGTCACTTCCTTGTAGCTGCCGCGCGCGCCGGTGCCGAGATGGCCACCGAGTGCCTTGAGCGCGTCGTTTGCCTCGTCCAGTCGCTTCTCGAAGCGGGCGATTGACTGCTCGACCTCGCGCCGTGTGGCGCTCGATCGCGCGGCGGCACGCGCGCGTACACCCTGGCCGGAACGCGAGGATGATTTGCTGGCTGACTTTCGGGCTGCGGGCATCGCATCTCCCTGTTGAACTGGATGAATGCGGCAAAGCTTTGCGTACTGAGCGGCGGCGTGCCAACTCGAACTGCGTCAGCGTACGAGATCGAGGCCATCAGGCTTGCGCAAAAAGCCCGGCGCGCTGCCCGCGACGTGGTCGTGACCGTACTCCCAGACGATCCGCTTGCGCGCGCGGTCGATCAGCACGACACGATGGTTCCAGTCGTCGGTGGCGGCGATCAGCCCGTTCGGGAGCTGCGCGGCGAGCGACGGCTGGTCGAGCTCACCGGGACCCGACGGGGGGCCGTAGGTCCACACGATGTGGCCGCGCGGGGTGATGATGTCGATGCGGCCGGGGCTGTTGAAGCCCGCCACCAGCACATTTCCGTTTGCCAGCAGCTGCGCATCGGACGGATAGTCAGTGGGCGTCTTGATCGACCACATGAGTTTGCCGGACGCGCTGAACCGATCGACCCACCCGCCGATCTCGGTGACCAGCACACCGCCGTCTGGTAGCGGCGTGTCGCCGTTGGGCTGAAGCAGCGCGCGGGGTGGATCGTGCGCGCAGTTTCCGGCGCTGCCGATGGCGTGAACGATGCGCCGGGCGCGGTCCAGCCACAGTACGCGGCAATTGATGATGTCGGCGACCATCAGCTGGCGCCCACCCGCCACCATGTAGGCGTCGTCGGGATGGGCGAGGAATCCCGCGCCCGAGCCCTGCTTGTCCCGGTGGCCGTACTGCCAGACGATGCGCGGATGGCGATCCAGGGAGAGGACCGCGACGGTGTCGGAGAATTCCTCGTTGGTCGTGATATAGCGACCGTTCGCGCTGATGAAGGCATCGTCCGGGCCGGCGAACTGCTGCCCTGCTCTGAGCGCGCCGGGTTGCGGAAAGCGCCAGACGATCTGCTTGGCGGGGTTGACGATGATGATCCGATTGTTGTCGCGATCGGCGATCATCAGATAACCCGGCAGCGGTGAACGGGCGTTGAGCGGTGGCAGGCCGAGCCGGGCGAGGACTGGATCGACCTTGACTCCCGGCGCGGTTCCGTGTGCCGCCGACTGCGTCTTGGTCGACGAAGTGCGGCGCGCATGGTGAGAGCCGCCACCGCAGCCGGCGGCGAGCACGGCGCTCGTGAGGAGGAGCAACTGCAGACGCGCGCGGGTCATGACGCCTCGGGGACCAACGCGATGATCTCGCGCTGCGGGCCGGTCGGCGACTGGCCGCCGGCGACGATGATGCGTCCGTCGCTCGCAGCCACGGCGGCGTCTGACAGTGGCACGGGGAGCCGGCCGGCGCGGCGGACGCGCCCGTTGGCGGGATCGATGGTCAGGATCGCATCGGATTGATCGTCACTCAGTGCGCGGCGGCCGCCGACGACGATCACCTGGTCGTCGAGGAAGGCGGCCGAGGCATGGGTGAGGGCGGCAGGCAGGTGACCGATCGTGGTCAGTGCGCGGGTCGCAGCGTCGAAGCGGAAGATCGTGTTGCTCACGGTCTCGCTCGGACCCGCGGTTCCGCCGGCGATGATCAATCCGCGGCGCGTCGGCGCCACCGCGGCGTAGCGCAACCCCTGGGGCAAATGACCGATGACACGCGGTGGCTCGCCGGGTCGCCAGGCGAGGATCGTGTCGAGCGGACTCGAGCCGGTATAACCTCCGACCACGTACGCGGTATCGCCCAGGGCGGCGACGGCCACGTCGGATGCATCGGTGGGGAGCGTGCCCGCGCTGCTGACCTGACGGGTCACGGGGTCGTAGCGCAGGATGTGGTTGTACGAACTCACAACCCCGCCGCCGAACACGTAAACGTCCTGACCCAACCGGGCGGCCTGCGCGTCGTGCTGAGGCGCCGGCAGGGTGCCCCCGTCGACGGCCGAACCGCGCGAGAAAACCGTGATTGACGCGGTGGAACTCTGTGTGGCATCGATGCCGCCGAGCAGCGCGAGGCGTCCCGGGCCGGCCGGTGCGACCGCGGTGTCCTGCACTGCGGCGGGCAGCGCGCCGAGCGGCACAGCGGTCAGGCGGAGGGGTATCTTGTTGGCGCTAACACGGTGGCCGCCGGTGGCGAGAATCGTGTGAGGCAATGTTTCGGTGGAGGACGTGTGCGAGCCCGAACCCGAGCCAGCGGTGGCGAGCGCGACGATCGCCGCCGCGAAGGCGACCAGGGGCAGGGCAAGGATCAGTCGGCTTCCCCGTCTCACCGGTACATCCTCCTCATGCCCGATACAAGTGGAGGTAAGGCTGCGATGAGACAGCGTTAACCTCGGGCGCAGCGCACATTAAACCGGGTCGCCGGATGATGACGTGACGCCCTCATCCGAGCTATTGTGACGGCGATGGAGGAGGTCTCGCCTCCGGGTCAGATCACGATCGTCTTGGCCGATGATCACCAAGTGGTTCGGGCGGGGCTCCGCATGCTGCTCCAGGCCGAGGACGAGTTCGAAGTCGTGGCCGAGGCCGGCGATGTCGCGACGACGGAGCGGCGGGTGGCGGCCTACCACCCGCGCGTGCTGATCCTCGACCTGAACATGCCGGGCGGATCGAGCCTGCCGGCGATCCCGGGCCTGCGCGAGAGCGCGCCCGATACCCACATCGTCGTGCTGACCATGCAGACCGATCCAGCCTTCGCTCGCGAGGCGCTCCGCGCCGGGGCGGTTGGCTACGTGCTCAAGGAGTCGGCCGATTCAGAGCTGGTTCAGGCCGTGCGACTGGCCGCAGAGGGGCGCACCTACCTCAGCCCGGAACTGGGCGCGCGGCTGGCCGCCGAGCCGCCGGCAATCAACGGACCGCCCGACGACCTCTCGGCTCGGGAGCTCGAAGTGCTCAGGCTGATCGCGCTCGGCTACACCAACACGGAGATCGCTTCGAGCCTGTTCCTCAGCGTGCGCACGGTTGAGTCCCACCGGGCGCATATCCAGCAGAAGACGGGGCGCACTTCGCGGGCGGGTTTGGTTGCCTACGCGCGCGAACACGAGTTGGTCTGACGGACCTCCCCGCACAAACCTCCCCCGCAAATTCAGGACCGGTACGTACCAATACCGCCACAGGGCGTACCCGAAGCGGGTGGACGGTGGATGTACGCGCTAGCCGCGCCCACCGGCGCGGGCGATCTCGTTGCGTCGCGCGCGCAGGTGTGCGGACTTCGGCACGGCCAGACGCAGCGACCGGCCGGCGCGCGCGCTGCGGGCGTCGGCTGCCGAAGCGGCCACTGCGCCGGTGTTGGTCCAGGTGACCGGCGCGGGGCCGTAGCGGAGCAGCGCCGCCCATGTGGCAGGGCCCACGACCCCGTCGACGCCGAGGCCCCGCACGGACTGGAACTGCTCGACGGCGGTCTGCGTCGACGGGCCGAAGTCGCCGTCAACCGCAGTGGCGTATCCGACGCTCACGAGATGCTCCTGCAGCCACACGACGAGGTCACCGGCCGAATGCAGTTGGAGGACCGGGGTGGCGGCGGTGGGGGCGACGCCGGCGAGGTTGCCGGCGCCGATCGAGATCGATTTCCATCCCCAAGTGCTCGCCTGCTGCCAGTTCCACCAGCTCACGCCCTGCGCGCCGTAGGTCCGCGACAGCTGGCGGAAGCGGATGATCTGGCCCATCGGCGGGTTGCGATAGACCTGGCCGAGCGGGTCGATCTCGCGCTTGTAGACGCTGTTGTACGCGTACGTGTGGGCGTACACGGTAGTGACGCTCGTGCCGATGTCCATCCAGTACATCTGAGGCGCGTTGTACTGGGCGCCGCCGGGGCCGAGGAACACCGAATAGGGGAAGCCGGGGTGATAGTCGATGTACGGGAATCCGGCCAGCGCGACCGGGATAGCTCTGACCGATCAGCTTGCGCAGCCGCGTTATGTAACTCTGCGCAGAGACGTACTTGCCTTCGTACTCACTCTCGGCGTCGATGACCAGGCAATCGGCTCCGTCGTGCACCGCCTGCGCGGCGACCTGAGCCTCGTCGAGTGGGTGATTCCCGTACACGTACTGCCACGCGCACACGCGCAGGCCGTTGGCGTGCAGCGTCGCTGACCAGGCTCGGGTTGAACTGCGACCACATGCTGGCGCCGTCGCCGCACTTGATCATCAGCGTGCTCAAGCCGTAGTGGCGCGCGCTGGCGATGATCGAGCGAGAGCGTGCCGCCCGAGGAGCGCGACACGTACCAGATCCACATGCCGCGCCCGGCCAGCGAGTCAGCGGCTCGTGCCGGCGCCGGCGCTGGGGCGAGTGTCAGCGTGGTGCGAGCAGCGCGACGAGCAGGGCCGACCAGCGCCCGCGGCGTTCCTTCATACGGCGTGCCACCAAAGCCACCGTAGCGTAGAACCCAATGCGCGGTTACAAGTTGCGTTGCCGGTTGGAGGAAGCCGATACCGCACGCCGTACCGATCGCGTCGGCAGGCGGGACGTGCGGCTTTAGTGTGGAAACCGCGGCTTCACGGCTTTCCCACGAGGAGGAGCGCGTCGAGCGGGCGAGGACGGGCAGCGCAGCCCGCTCGGACCCCCTCGAGTGAAGTTGCGGGGCGTCCGGGCGGCTGGTCTGTCCCGGCCGATCGGCTACTTGATGAAGAGGATCTCCGAGTACTTCGGCAGCGGCCACAGATCGTCGGCCACGACCTTCTCGAGACGGTCGGCGCCGTCGCGGACCGCCGCCATCGCCGGGATCACCGTGTCGCGCATGTACTCGGCGTGCGGCCATGAGCTCGTGTGGCTGGTTCTCGGCCAGGTTGGCCGACTCCAGGCCCTTGATCGCCTCGGTGAACTCGGCGATCAGATCCGAGGTCTCGCCGGCCAGCTCGGCGAGCTGGGCCTCGAGCAGCATCGCGAGGTGGCGCGCCGCCGCCGGCAGCAGCATGCGTCCGGGCGATCGACGCCGCCGTCTCGGCCTCGATGTTGAGCTTGGTCACGTACTGCTCGAGGAACACCTCGTGGCGCGACTCGAGCTCGCGGCGCGACAGGACGCCGTGGCTCTCGAACAGCCCGACCGTCTCGTCGGAGATGAGGTACGGCAGCGCGTCGGGCGTGGCGCGGAGGTTGAGCAGCCCGCGCTGCTCGGCCTCGGCGTGCCACTCCTCGTCGTAGTTGTCGCCGCCGAACACGATCTGCTTGTTGGCCGCGTAGCTGCGCTGGAGGATCGGCCGCAGCGCATCCTCGAGCACCGCCTCGTGCAGCGGGTCGCCCACCGGCGGACCGCCCTTGAGCGCTGCCTCGAGCTCGTCGGCGAACTCGTCGATGGCCTCGGCCACGATCGTGTTGAGCACGGTGTTGGGCAGCGAGGGCGACTGGCTCGAGCCGAGCGCCCGGAACTCGAACTTGTTGCCGGTGAACGCGAACGGGCTGGTGCGGTTGCGGTCGCCACCGTGCTTGGGCAGCGGCGGGCAGCACCGGCGTGCCAAGGCCGAGGAACGACTGCGCGCGCGTCTCGGACGTCTCGCCGCGCTCGAGCGCGCCGAACACCTTCTCGAGCTCGGCGCCCAGGAACACCGAGATGATCGCCGGCGGCGCCTCGTTGGCCCCCAGGCGATGATCCTGACCGGCCGAGGCGATCGAGGCGCGCAGCAGGCCCTGGTGCTTGTTGACGGCCTGCATCACCGCGGCGCAGAAGAACAGGAACTCGAGGTTGCGGTGCGGCGTGTCGCCCGGCTCCAGCAGGTTCTTGCCGGTGTCGGTGCCCATCGACCAGTTGTTGTGCTTGCCGGACCCGTTGACGCCGGCGAACGGCTTCTCGTGCAGCAGGCAGACCAGGCCGTAGCGGCGCGCCACGTTCTGCATGATCTGCATGGTCAGCTGCTGGTGGTCGGAGCCGACGTTGGAGTTCTCGAAGATCGGCGCGATCTCGTACTGGTTGGGCGCCACCTCGTTGTGGCGGGTCTTGACCGGCACGCCGAGCTTGGCCAGCTCGCGCTCGGTGTCGAGCATGTAGGCGAGGATCCGCTCGGGGATCGACCCGAAGTAGTGGTCGTCGAGCTCGTGGCCCTTGGGCGGCTTGGCCCCGAACAGGGTGCGGCCGGTGGTGTACAGGTCGGGGCGCTCGAAGTAGAACTGCTCGTCGATCAGGAAGTACTCCTGCTCGGGACCGATCGTGGTGAACACGCGCGTGCGGCGTCCGTATCGCCGAACAGCTTGAGCGCGCGGATCGCGGAATTGGACAGGGCGTCCATCGAGCGCAGCAGCGGGATCTTGTGATCGAGCGCCTCTCCGGTCCACGACGCGAACGCGGTTGGGATACACAGCAGCGTGCCGTTGGGGTTCTCGAGGATGAAGGCGGGCGACGTCGGGTCCCAGGCCGTGTAGCCGCGCGCCTCGAAGGTGGCCCGGATCCCGCCGGTGGGGAACGACGAGGCATCGGGCTCGCCCTGGATCAGCTCCTTGCCGGAGAACTCGGCCAGCGCCGTCCCCTCGCTGGTCGGGGCGTAGAAGCTGTCGTGCTTCTCGGCCGTCGAGCCGGTGAGCGGCTGGAACCAGTGCGTGTAGTGGGTCGCGCCCCGCTCGAGCGCCCAATCCTTCATCGCGAGCGCGACCGCGTCGGCGAGCGTCGTGTCGAGCGCCTCGCCGCGGGCCAGCGTGTCCTGCAGCCGGTTGAACACGTCGGAGGGGAGTCGCTGGCGCTGGACGGCCGGGCTGAACACGTTCGCCCCGAAGACCTGGTTGTCGGGGAGCGTGAGATCCGGCGCTCCGAGAGAGCCTCCGTTCGGAGCCCACTGCGCGGCGAGGACGTTCTGCTGGCGGATTCGAGGCATGCGGTGTCGATTTCCTTCCTGTGAGCGCCACGGCGGCACGGGCGCATGAGAAACCCCGCCCCGGACGGCGGTCCGAGGCGGACGTGCTCGAGAGACTAGCCGTCGGCTGGCCGGGCCGTCATTATCCCGATGGCCAAAGTCGGCCGCGGCACGCGCGTCCAAAATGCGGGCACTGAAATACTCGCGCAATGCCGTTCAACCCGAGCTTGGGCTGGAACCCCTACGTGCCCGACGGCGGCCGCTACGACCGGATGCCCTACCGGCGGTGCGGGCGCAGTGGCCTGAAGCTGCCCGCGATCACGCTCGGGCTGTGGCAGAACTTCGGCGACGATCGGCCGCTGGCGGGCAGCCGGGCGATGATCCGCCGCGCCTTCGACCTCGGGATCACGCACTTCGACCTGGCCAACAACTACGGGCCGCCCTACGGCAGCGCCGAGATCAACTTCGGCCGGATCTTCGAGGAGGATCTCAAGGCCCACCGGGACGAGATCGTGATCTCGACCAAGGCCGGCTACGACATGTGGGCCGGCCCCTATGGCGAGTGGGGCTCACGCAAGTACCTGCTGGCGAGCCTCGAGCAGAGCCTTCAGCGCATGCGCCTGGACTACGTGGACATCTTCTACTCCCACCGCTTCGATCCCGAGACGCCGCTCGAGGAGACGATGGGCGCGCTCGACACCGCGGTACGCCAGGGCAAGGCGCGCTACGTCGGGATCTCGTCCTACAGTCCGCGGCGGACCGAGGAGGCGGCGCTGATCCTGCGCGAGCTGGGCACGCCGCTGCTCATCCACCAGCCGTCCTACTCGATGCTCAACCGCTGGATCGAGGCGGAGTTGCTCGACGTGCTCGACCGCGAGGGCGTCGGCACGATCGTCTTCTCGCCGCTCGCCCAGGGGTTGCTCACGAACCGGTACATGAACGGGATTCCCGAGGACTCGCGCCTGCGCCGGGGCAACTACCTGTCCGAGAAGATGATCACCGAAGAGAATCTGAACCGGGCGCGGTCTCTGGGCGAGATCGCGCAGCGGCGCGGGCAGTCGCTGGCTCAGATGGCGATCGCCTGGGTGCTGCGCGACCCCCGCGTCACGTCGGCGCTGCTCGGCGCCAGTAGCGTGGAGCAGCTCGAGCAGAACGTGGCCGCGCTGGAGCGCCTCGACTTCGACCCGGGCGAGCTCGAGGAGATCGACCGCTACGCCGGCGACGGCGGCATCAACATCTGGGCGGCGTCATCCGATGAGTAGCGCCGGAGCTTCGGCGATGCGGCTATCAAATACGTAGCCCGAGCGCCAAAGTCCGCTGTCGCTACGGGGCGTTGACGATCTGGCCGTTGTTGTTCACGTAGGTTTGCGCCGGCGCGTTGTGGATCACGACGGCGAATTTGCCGTGGGGCAGCGAGCCGTCGGCCAGCACCGCCTTGGCCTTGCCGTTGAGGCCGGCGGCCACCTCCCACGCCACCACGTGCCGGCCGGGCTTGACCGCGGTGACCCCGAAGTCGAACTTGGCGGTCTGTCCGGGGCGCAGCGCGCCTAGGGCCCAGGTGTTCGAGTAGGCGGTGACCGCGCCGCCGGGCCCGCCGCCGCCGCTCGAGGAGTTGGCGGCACAGCCCACGTTGCACGGGCCGGGAGGGTTGTCGACGACCCACACGGGCCGGGACGGATGGGCCAGGCCCTGCATCTGGAGATTCTCGGCGAAAGCGGCGGCGCTCGTTCCCTCGCCGCGGGGCGCCGGATAGGCGCAGGTGACGTTGCAGATCGTGATCGCGACGTCGGGCAGCGTCGTGGCGCTCACGTTGTGCACGGCGAGCACGAGATGCGTGTGCTCCGAGAGGCGCTGCGAGGTCGGGAAGCTCGCGGCCGTGATCTGGACCTTGAACTTTCCGCTCGGTTCCTGGGCATCCTGGCGCTGCCCGCCACCACACGCGGCCAGCAAGAGCGCTGCGCAGATCAGGCCGATGATCCTGGTGCTCACGGCGCGGCGAACATAGCAACTTGGCCCGGGTCGTTCGACGCGACGGTTCCCATTTGGTGTTACGGGCCGCCGCACCGTAGGCTTACCCGGGTCCAGCGGCACAGCTCGGCCCGGGAGGCCAGACCAGCATTGATTAGAGCCGTCGCCGATCGAGGGTACGCGCCCGTGAAGGGGCTGCTCGAAGAGGTCGGCAACATGATGATCCTGACCGGCAAGACGCTCGTGTCTGCCATCCGCCCGCCGTATCCGTACGGCAGCGAGTTCGTCGGGCAGTTCATGTTCGCGCTGCGGCTGTGCTGGTTCCCGCTGCTGATCTCGACGATCGCGTTCGGCTACGAGGCCCCCGGACTCCAGGCGGCCAACTTCCTGGTCCTGTTCGGCGCGATCGACCGCCTGGGCGGGTTCTTCGTGCTCGCGTCGATCCGCGAGTTCGCGCCGTTCGTGGACGCGATCGTGCTGGCCGGCGTGGCCGGCACCGCGATCACCGCCGACCTCGGCGCGCGCAAGATCCGCGAGGAACTCGACGCCCTCCAGGTGCTGGGGGTGGACCCGATCAAGAACCTGGTCGTCCCCCGCTTCCTGGCGCTGATGCTGGTCACCGGCCTGTTCGACATCTACGCGGTGATCTTCGGCATCTTCGGCGGGATCCTGGCCACGATCGTCAACCACGCCCCGCTCGGCCCCTTCTTCTCCACGTTCTTCAACAACGCCGAGACGACCGACCTGTGGGGGTCGGTGGTCAAGACGACGCTGTTCGGCGCGATCATCGCCGTGGTCTGCTGTTACAAGGGGATGACCGCGTCCGGTGGCGCGGAGGGGGTGGGGCGCGCCGTCAACCAGGCGGTCGTCATCGCCTTCCTGGGCATCTTCGCGTTCAACTACGCGTTCACTCAGACGCTGCTCGCCACCCATCCCGAGATAACCACGATCCCACGATGAACGACCTGATCGTCACGCCCAAGGGCTGGATCGAGAGCTTCGGCGAGATCGCGAAGTTCGCCGCGCAGGTAATTGGCGAGGTGTTCCGCCTGCGCGTGTTCAAGTTCTTCGGCGAGGCGTTGCGGCAGGCGGGCATTCTGATCGTCGGCTCGGCGCTGGTCATCTGCCTGCTCGTGTTCATCGTTGGCCTCACATGCGGGATCGAGGGCGCCTACCTGCTGCGCTCGCAGGGGGCGCCGGCGTTCTCCGGCGTGTTCTCCGCCTGGTGCGACCTGCGCGAGCTCGCCCCGCTCGCCTTCGGCTACATGATGGCGGCCAAGGTGGGGACGGGGATCGTGGCCGAGCTCGGCTCGATGCGCATCTCGGACGAGATCGACGCGCTCGAGGTGATGGGCATCAGCGGGATGACCTTCCTGTGCGGGACCAAGCTGCTGGCCTCCTGGCTGGTGCTCCCGTTCGTGTACCTGATCTCGATCGGCGCCGGCTTCCTGGCCAGCTACATCGCCGTCGTGCAGCAGATCGGCGACGTCTCCTCGGGCGGCTACTTCCTGATCTTCTGGGAGTTCCAGAATCCACCCGACCTCTTATTCAGCTTGATCAAGGCCATGGCGATGGCCACGATGATCGTGCTGGTCGGTTGCTATTACGGCTACAACGCAAGCGGTGGGCCTGTAGGGGTGGGTACCGCGACCGCGAAGTCGATGGTGCTCAACCTGGTCGGTGTGCATCTCATCGGAATGCTCGGCACGCAGCTCTTCTGGGGAGCCAATCCCCGCGCACCAATCGGAGGCTGAACATGTGGTTTGACTCAGACGACGAAGACGACTCGCGCGAGGATCACCACGAGCCGGTGCAGGAGGGCGATCGCGGCGAGGAGTCGGGCTCGCGCGTGTCGGTGGTCGACGAGCAGCCGCCGCGTCCCGGTCCTCCCCCGGGCGCCGACCAGGACGAGTACAAGTGGCACACCTACCGCGTGTATCCGTCCGGGCGTCCCGACGCGGTCGAGTTCATCGACACCTACAAGTCGTTCGGCCGCACGCACATCCTGCGCGGGCTGAACATGGGCCTGCCCGAGGGGATGGTGTCGATGATCCTCGGGCCCTCGGGGACCGGCAAGTCGGTCTGCATCAAGCACATGGTCGGGCTGCTCTACCCGGATGAAGGGGACATCCTGGTGCACGGCCAGTCGGTCCCCAACATGCGCGACGACGATCTGTTCGAGATGCGCAAGAAGTTCGGGCTGCTGTTTCAGGACGGCGCGCTGTTCGGCTCGATGAATCTGTACGACAACGTCGCCTTCCCGCTGCGCCAGCACACCGAGAAGGGCGAGGACGAGATCGAGGACATCGTCATGCGGCGGTTGCAGGAGGTCGGTCTGGCCGACGCGCGGTTCAAGGCCCCCAACGAGCTGTCGGGCGGGATGCGCAAGCGGGCCGGGTTCGCGCGCGCTCTCGTGCTCGAGCCGGACATCGTGCTGTTCGACGAACCCGACTCGGGCCTCGACCCGGTGCGCACGGCGCTGCTCGGCGAGCTGATCCTGGAGATCCACCGCGACATGATGGAAGAGGCAAAGCAGAAGGAGAAGGAGCATCTCCCGACCTTCTGCGTGATCACCCACGACATCATGAGCGCGCGCCGCGTGGCCGACTACATCAACGTCCTGTGGAAGGGACGGATCGTCGAGGCCGGCCCGGCCGAGGACATGCTGAACTCGGACAACCCGTTCATCCGCCAGTTCCTGTCCGGGGAGTCGCAGGGCCCGCTGGCGATGGATTGATCGGCGCGCCGCGCGTAAGGCGGCGATAGCCTCAACACAGCGATGAGGGTGCGCAGGACGTTGGAGCGGCTCGCGCGGGCCGCCGCGGGGAGACCGGCCGTGACGCTGGGCATCATGCTGGCCCTTGCGGTGGGCGGTGGCGCGCTCGCCCTGCGCCTGACGCCGAACACCAGCACCGACACGTTCGTCAGCCGCTCCTCACCGAGCTACCAGGCCAGCCTGGACGACGAGCGCCACTTCGGCGGCGACCCCGTGGTGATCCTGATCGGAGAGCGGCTGACCAACCTCGTGGAGACCAAGGACCTCGGCACCGTGTCCGAGCTCGAGGCGTGCCTGGCCGGCCAGGTGCTGGTGCCCAACCAGCAGC
This sequence comes from uncultured Solirubrobacterales bacterium, assembly GCA_963757795.1. Classification (GTDB taxonomy): domain Bacteria; phylum Actinomycetota; class Thermoleophilia; order Solirubrobacterales; family Solirubrobacteraceae; genus Palsa-465. Next base: position 62,168 of record CAVWSI010000006.1, read on the forward strand.
TCCACGCGTTCACGCCGGCGCCGGCGGGCTCGCAGACACCCTACGGCGGGCCGAACAGCCCGTGCGCGAAGCTCAGCCGGGCCCGGCCGGCGCAGGTGGTCTACGGCCCCGGCACTTTCCTGAACCGCGCGGTGGCGGCGGTCAACCAGCAGATCACCGCGATCGAGACGGGCGCCCAGCAGGCCGTGTCGAGCGCCCGCAGCGCCGCCTACAAGGCGGCGCTGGCCGAGCACATGTCGCGCAAGCAGGCGCTGGCCGAGGAGAACGCGGCCGGTCGGCTGGCCACCCAGCAGCAGTACACCCAGCTGATCCAGCTGTACCTGAACTCAGGGATCGCCGGCGTGCCGAAGATCGACGACCCGCAGTTCATCCCGCAGATCGTGTTCGACCAGACGCGGGGGGTCAACCAACCAAAGGCGCGCTTCGCCTATCTGTTCCCGACCCGTGACTCCGCGCTGATCCAGGTGCGCCTGAAGGCGTCGCTCACCGCCGCCCAGCAAGCCCAGGCGATTTCCTGGATTCGCGAGGCGGTCCGGATGCCGATGTTCCGCTCGGCCTACGGCGGCACCTACACGGTCTCCGGCGTGCCGGTGGTGACGCATGACCTGGCCTCGACGATCACCGGTTCCGTCGCGGGGCTGCTGATCGCGGCGCTGCTCGTCATGGCAGCGACGCTGCTGCTGGTGTTCCACAGCCGGCTGCGGCTGCTGCCGCTGGCCATTGCGCTGATCGCCGTGGGAATCACGTTCGGGGTGGTCTCGCTGCTCGGCGGATCGCTGACCATGGCCTCGCTCGCCGTGCTGCCGATCCTGATCGGGCTGACCGTCGATTACGCGGTGCAGTTCCAGGCCCGCACGCAGGAGGCATCCGGCGACGTGGTTCAGGCGACGAGCACCGCGGCGCCGACGATCGCCACCGCCGCGCTGGCCACGGCAGCCGGGTTCCTGGCCCTCCTGCTTTCCCCGGTGCCGATGGTGCGCGGCTTTGGTGAGCTGCTGATCGTGGGCATCGCGATCGCGCTGGTCTGCGCGCTGAGCGCCGGGACGGCGGCGATGGTTCTGCGGGGACGCCGGCGCGCGATCCGCAAGCCGCTCAGCGCGCCGTCACTCGGGATCGTCGATGCGTCGGCGCGCGGCGCGGCCGAGATCCTGGCCGAAGCGGGCGCGAGGATCGCTGCGCCGGCGGGCGCCGCCGCCCGGGGGGCGATCCGGGCCACGGCGAGGCGGCCCGGCCGCGTGCTGGCCGTGGGGCTGGTCCTGGCCGCGGCGGGCTGGGTGGCCGACACGCAGACGTCGGTGCAGTCAGACGTGACCAAGCTGGTGCCGGCGAACATGCCGGCACTCCAGGATCTGCGAACGCTCGAGCACGTGACCGGCGTGTCGGGTGAGATCGACGTGGTCGTACATGCGCCGAACGTGGCCACGCCGAGCACGATCGGATGGATGCTCCGCTACGAGGACTCGCTGCTCGCTCGCTACGGCTACGTCGAGGCCAAGGGGTGCGCGAAGGCCACGCTGTGCCCGGCGCTGTCGCTCCCTGACCTGTTCTGCTCGGGTGCGCAGGTGGCGGCGAACTCGTGCAAGTCACTCAGCTCGAGTGCCATCTCGGGCCTGCTCCGCGCCGTTCCCAGCTACTTCTCCCAGGCCGTCATCACGCGCGACCGGCGAGAAGCCACGCTCGCCTTCGGCATTCGCCTCATGCCGCTCTCCCGCCAGCAGCGCGTGATCGAGTACATGCGAGCGCGGCTGCATCCGCCGCCGGGGGTCACGGCCGATCTGGCCGGCCTACCCGTGCTCGCCGCCCAGGCCGACGCCTCGCTGTCGTCTCCGGGCCGGCGCCTCGAGATGCTGGTGGTCGGGCTTGTCGCGGTCGCGCTCGTGCTCCTCGTCGTCCTGCGCCGGCCGCAGCGTGCGCTGGTGCCGCTCGTGCCGATCGTGCTCGCCACCGGCTGGTCCTCGCTGATCCTGTTCGCCACCCGGCTTCCGCTCAACCCGATGTCGGCCACGCTGGGCGCACTGGTCATTGCCATCTCCACCGAGTTCAGCGTGCTCCTGTCCGAACGCTTCCGCCAGGAACGCCGCGCCGGGCTGGATCCGGGGCAGGCTCTTGCGCGCACCTACCGGTTCACCGGTGCCGCCGTGCTGGTCTCGGGGATCACGGCGATCGCGGGCTTCGGCGTGCTGTCGCTGTCCAGCATCACGATGCTGCGGGACTTCGGCGTCGTAACGCTCATCGACTTGTCGGTGTCGCTCGGCGGCGTGCTGCTGGTCCTCCCGGCTGTGCTCGCGCTGACCGAGCGGCGCGATGCATCGCACAGCGTCCGCGAGCTTCGTCGCCGCGCGGCCGCCGGGCTGCCGCGCCGCCGGCGCGCCACGGTGGCGTGACCGAGCCGGACGCGTCACCCGCCACCCCGGCGCCACCCAGCACCCGCCGCTATGGCTGGGCGGTCGGCATCCTGGCGCTCGCATTGGTGATCGGCTTCCTGCTCTACGCGCTCAGCTCGCACAAATCCGGGGCCGAGGGCGTACCGGCCGGTAGCCAGGTGCACCTGTTCGCCGCGCCCCTGGCCACCTCGACGCTCGACGGCGACGCCAACTTGAATCCACCCTGCACGGTCGCGTACCACGATCGTCGTGCGCTCAACGTGTGCCTGCTGGTCAAACGGCGCCCCCTCGTGCTGGCCTTCTTCGTGACGAACTCGTCGCAGTGCGAGCGCGCGGTGGACACGATGCAGTCTCTGGCGAGGCGGCCGCGGGCTGCGCCGCGTGCAGTTCGCCGCTGTCGCCGTAGGCGGCTCGCACGGCGACCACCGCGAAGGTGGTGCGCTCGCACCACTGGACGATCCCGGTGGCCTACGACGCCGATGGGGCGGTCGGAGGCCTGTACGGGGTGACGGCCTGCCCCTGCTCGAACTGGTGAAGCGCGGCGGTGCCGTGACCCAGCGGCTGATCGGCGAGCATTGGTTGAGCAGCCGCGCGCTGGCCGCCCGTGTGCGCACGCTGCTGCCACGATGAGCATCACCGGCGGACTGGTGTCTGCGCAGCTGCGGGCGGAGTTCCCGGGCCTGCGGCTGCACTGGACCGCGCTCGAGGCGCGCGTCCGGCCGAGCCCGCGCGAGGTGCGGCAGCGCCTGCGCGCGCTATCGGATCGCTACGGCGGGGCCGGCGTGGTGGCGATGCGCACCAAGCCGATCCCGCACGCCTACCGCGCCTTCTTCCGGCAGGTGGGGATCGACCCTGACGTCGAGCGGATCCCCAGCGAGGAGGCGGCGGTGCGACGGCTGCTCCAGGGAGGCTTCCATTCGCGCGACACGCTGCAGGATGCCCTTCTGATCGCGCTGGTCGAGACCGGAGTGCCGGTGTGGGCGCTGGACGCTCGCGTCGTGGCCCTCCACAGCCTTGGCATCCGTCTGGCGGTCGTCGGCGATCGCCTCGGCAGCGCCCCCGATGGCCCGCCGCTCCCGGCGGGCCAGCTCGTCGTGACGGACGCCTCACGCGTCCATGCCAGGCTGTTCGACGAGCCGGCGGCCGCCCATGCTCCCGGGCCTGGGCACGGCCGAATCGTGCTGTACGCGGTGGCGGTGGAGGGGGTGCCCGCAATCCACATGGAGGAGGCGCTGTGGGTGGCGACCGACGTCCTGGAGCCTGGGTAGACGGATTGGTAACCTGGATTCGCTCCCGAACGGAGGCAGCCCTTGATAGAGCTCCTCGAACACGACAGCAGGGCCGTGATCGATTCTCCGCTGCCGACGCTGACCACGCCGGAGCAGGACGAGCGCGCGGCTCGGCGCACGCTGCGGGCGCAGATCGCCAAGCTCGAGCGCGAGCTCGCCGAGGCGTTCGTGACCGCCTATCCGATGGGCGGCCTGGACGAGGAGCCGGCGCGCTGCGGCGCGGCTCCGCGCCTGCTCGACCTGGGCGAGCTCGAGTGCGTCCGGGACGAACTGGCCACTCGCGTGCGAGCGGCGCGAGCCACGATCACCGTGCGCGCCGACCGCCAAGCGGCCAACCGGCTCCAGCTCGAGCGCATGCTGCTCGAGCCCGGTCGCTACCGCTTCGTCCGCATCTCCAACCGCGACATCGGCGAGCCGGGCTGCGGGGTGTGGCAGGTGCGCCCCCGCCTCGGGCTGATCGGGATGCTGATGGGCTGGTGGCAGGTCAAGCTTTCCTCTGGCTGTCCGTTAGCCACCGGCCGCGGTGCCGCCGCGGCCCACTGAGCCAATCGACTCCTCCACGCCACGGGCCGGCAGCGTGCGCGAGAAGCTGAGGACCGGCGTCGGCGCCACCCTGGTGTTGCTGATCATGTTCATCGGCAGCCTGGTGCTGTGGATCGGCACGCCACTGTTGTGGCTGTGGGTCGGTTCTCAGATTCAGGGCGCGACCTCGTCCCTGGGCACCGCGCTCAGCGTGAGCTTCATCGGCGTGGTGGCCACGATCATGCTGCTGGCCGCCGTGCTGGCCAAGCTCTCGAACGTCTACCAGGCCAACCGCCGCGCGCGTGGTCTGGATGACACCGGGCATTACGTGCTCGAGACGGTGCTCGTGGTCAGCGCGGGAATCACGCTGGCCGCGTTCGTGGTCTGGTTCTTCTTCTTTGCCGGCGCGAGCCCAGTGCCGGTTGGGATCCAGATTTGACCCCTGCCCCCGCGCAACCGCCGTAGCCAGTCGCGCGGGGGTGAAGCTGGATCCCGTCTAGACGAGTACGAGGGGCCGAGCGGCGCAGGTCTCGAGCTCGTCGGCGAGCAACCGGCGCTGCCGCTCGGTGAGTCCCCCGAGCGGCTTGGTCTCACTGATGTGGTAGCGCCCGAGGAACTTCCGGCACCGGGTGGTGCCCCATCGGCGCTGACTCAGCAGCAGCTCGCCGACAGCCCAACTGAGCGCCTCGTTGGGCGGTTCCAAGATGACCTCGGCCGCGGAGGCCTCTCCCTCGGCGATCCTTCGCTTCAGCTCCGCGCGGGCGAGCCTGACCGCGTTGGCTCGTTCCAGTGCCCGCAATCGTTGCGGCGCCGGGCTCATGGTGGCGGTCTCACTCATTTGGTGCTTCGTTCCTCCCATTCGGTCCGCCTGGACGGACTTTTTACGGAGGGACAGGGGTCCTCGCGGGCCCTCTCCCATGGGTCCTATCTACTCACCTGCTGTGTTCCCGCGCGCAGGCGCGCGGTTCCTATAAACCCCCGATCCGGCCTTCCCTACCCTTGCGGCCTCGTGCTCTGCGCGGCCGTTTCGGTAGAGGAAGACGCTACGGCATCCGCGCCGGTAACAGCAACGTCACAACTGCCGACCATGCGCTTAGAGCGTGATTTTTGTGAGGGACCAGCCTTGTGCGACTGTGGACAAGGGACGGGGCGGGAAACGGGTTATGCACGGCCGGGAAGTGGCCCGTGCTCGGATTCGAAGGCGAGCTTGGCCTGGGCGAAGATCTCGAGCGCGTGGTCGAGTGTGGCGCGGTCGTGGGTGGCCATCACGCTGCAGCGCAGGAGCGCGCCGGCCGGCGGCACCGCGGGATGGAGCGCCACGTTCACGTAGGCCCCGAGGTCATAGATCGTCTTCCAGAGGAAGGCCGCCTTCCAGTCGTCCTTGACCACCACCGGCACGACCGGCGTGACGACCTCGGTCCCGTCGGCCAAGCGGGTCGGCTCCACGACCTGGAATCCGAGGGCCGCCAGGCCGGCATGGAGATACGCCGCGTTGTCGAGCACTCGGGCGAACAACTCGGGGCCCTCGGGCGAGCGGCAGATGTGAATGGCAGCCAGCGCTGCGCCCAACGCGGCCGGCACGGCCGAGGCGGTGAACATGAACGGGCGTGAGGAGACGCGCAGAAACTCGATGACGTCGGCCGGCCCGGCGATCACCCCGCCGCACGAGGCGAGCGACTTCGAGAAGGTGGCCATCCGCAGATCGACGCGATCCTCCACGCCGAGCAGCTCGGAGGCGCCGGCGCCGCGCGCGCCGAGGACGCCGAGGGCGTGCGCCTCGTCGACCATCACGCGGGCTCCGTAGCGGTGGCTGAGCTCGGTGATCTCGCCCAGCGGCGCGACGTCGCCCTCCATCGAGAACACGCCGTCCACCACGACCAGCACACCGCCTCCGTCGCCGGCGGCCTTCTCGAGCGTGTGCTCGAGCCGGTCCATGCGGTTGTGCCGGAACGGCCGCAGCTTGGCCCGCGAGAGGATGCATCCGTCGAGGATCGAGGCGTGGTCACCCGAATCGACCACGACGGTGTCGCCCGGGCCGAGAATGGTGTCCGAGCGCGCCAAGGTTGGCCTGGTGACCGGTGGTGAAGACCAGGGCGCCTGCGGTCCCGAACCAGTCAGCCAGCTCTTGCTCGAGCTCGAGGTGCAGGTCGGTCGTACCGTTCAGGAAGCGCGAGCCGGTCAAGCCGGTCCCGTAGCGCTCGAGGGCAGCGCGCGCCGCCTCGGCCACCCGCGGATCACCGGTCAGCCCCAGATAGTTGTTGGAGCCGAGCATGATCCTCCGCTTGCCCTCCATCTCCACGACGGGCAGCGTCGCGCCTTCGAGCACCCGGAAGAACGGCATCAGGTCGAGCTCGCGCGCGGCGCGCAGCTGGTCCAGGCGCTCGTGCTCGCGGGCCTTGGCGAAGACGTCGATTGAGGTTGACATATAGGGTTTCAGCCAGATGGCGCTAGACGTGACCCTGCCGGCTCGTCGGGCCTTGGAAGTCCGCCCTGTCGCTTCCAAGCGCGAGCTGAAGGCGTTCATCAAGCTGCCGTGGCGGCTCTATCGTAACGAGACCAACTGGGTCCCGCCGCTCGTGTTCGACCGCAAGCGGTTCCTGGACCGCAGCCGGAACCCGTTCTTCAAGCACGCCGAGGTCGAGCTGTTCCTGGCCTGGCGCGGCGAGACGCCGGTGGGCCGGATCAGCGCCCAGATCGACCGGAATTTCAACGAGTTCCAGCACCACGACTGGGGGATGTTCGGATTCTTCGAGTGCGAGGACGATCCGGAGGCCGCCCATGCCCTCCTGTCCATCGCGGAGGAGTGGCTCCGCGCGCGCGGCCGCGACCGGATGGTCGGTCCAATGGACTTCACCACCAACGACGAATGCGGAATCCTCGTCGAGGGCTATGACCTCTTGCCCACCGTCCTCACCAACTGGCACCATCCCTACTATCCGGGGCTGATCGAGGGGGCCGGTCTGACCAAGGCCATGGACCTGTACATGTGGTCGCTCGACGTGGCCGACCGGGCGTCGGTGCACCCGGCGATCTGGCGGATCGCGGCCGACGTCGAGCGCAAGCACGGCATCACCGTGCGGAACATGCGAAAGAGGGACATGGAGGCCGAGATCGGGCGCTTCCTCAAGGTCTACAACGCCGCCTGGGAGCGCAACTGGGGGTTCGTTCCGCTGACCGAGGAGGAGGTCCGACACTACGCCAAGGACCTCAAGCCGGTGCTCGACGAGAACTGGGCGTTCATCGCCGAGAAGGACGGGGAGCCGGTGGGCGCGGCCCTGACGCTGCCCGATTACAACCAGGTCTTGAGGCACCTGAACGGACGCCTGCTCCCGTTCGGGTGGGCCAAGGCACTCTGGTACCGGCGCAAGATCGACCGGGTCCGGGTGTTCGCGCTCGGGGTCAAGCCCGAGTACCAGCACACCGGGCTCGGGGCCAAGCTGTACGAGATGCACTGGGACGCCGGGGAACGCACCTCGCAGGGACGGGGCGAGACGGGCTGGACGCTCGAGAGCAACACGCAGATGAACCGGGCGATGGAGCGGATGGGCGGCAAGATCGTCCGCACCTACCGGCTCTACGAGCGGGTGCTTTGAAATTGACCGGTGGCGCTGTCACCATGTCGCGGCGATGACCGAACCTGAGTCGCCACTCGGCGGCGAGCCGAGCGAGGCGGGCGTTGATGCGCCGATTCCGCCGCCCGAGCCAACCGTCGATCCCGAGGTCGAGGTGGTTGACGGGTTCCCCGTGCTCGCCGAGGTGCGGACGGTCGAGCGCTCCTCGCCCACGTCACTGCCCACCGTGCAGGTGGCGGCGGTGGCCGCCACCGGGTTCGTGGCCGGCGCCGCCACGGTCGCGCTGGTCAAGCGCCGAGCCGCCCGCAAGATGGTGCGGGGCGGCAGGAATGGCTCGCGCCGGGCGGTCGACCTGCTGCCGATTGCCGCGACCAGGTCGTTCCTGGTCGACGTGCACGTGATCGCCAAGCCGGAGTGAGCGGGCTCCTCGCGGAGCCGGGGATGGAAGTCCGCCGGGAGGTCCGGCCGCGGTGGGTGTTCGCACTGCCGTTGCGAAACGGGCTCGACGGCCTGACCCGGGTGCGGGGCGGCGTGCTGCACCGGCTGGTCCACGCCGGTGAGCACCCGGTGCTCGTGCGCGTGGCGCAGCCCTCGCGCGACCGAGTGGTGTTCGCGGCCCGAGCCACCGAGCCCGAAGCGGCCGAGTGGGGCATCGAGCGCATGCGGCTCGCGCTCGGCATCGATCAGAACATCGAGCCGTTCTACGAACGCTTCCGCTTCGATCCGTTGATCGGGCGCTCGGTGCGCGCCACGCCCGGGCTACGCGCGTCTGGCAAGCCCGATCCGTTCGAAGCGCTGGCGTGGTCGATCTGCGAGCAGCTGATCGAGTTCGGGCGGGCGGCCGCGATCCAGCGGCGGCTGGTCGCGCGGCTGGGGCGGCAGTGCCCGTGGAGCGGGATGCGCGACGCGCCGAGTGCCGAGACCCTGGCGGGTCAGGCCCCGGCAAGACTGCAGTCGATGGATCTGTCCGGCGGCCGCGCGATGGCGCTCGTGCGGGCGGCGCGCGAGGTGGCGAGCGGGCGGGTCGATCTGTCGGACGCCTCGCAGCCCGAGCGCGCCTGGAGCCGGCTGCGGACGATTCGCGGCATCGGCAGCTGGACCATCCAGATGCTCGCCCTGACCGGCCAGGGCCGACTCGACCAGCTACCGGCCGGCGACGTCGGCTACCTGAAGCTGGTGGGGCGGTTGCGCTCGGGCACCCCGTACGGGCGCGCCAGCGAGGACGAGGTCGCCGAGTTCTTCGCGCCGTACGCGCCCTGGGCCGGGCTGGCCGGCCTGCACGCGCTGCGGGTGGCGGGCAGCTCGGCGGCGACGCGCGTGGCGGCCTGACGTCAGGCGGCTGGGGCGAGCGAGTCGCCCTGAGCCGGGGCAATCACCGGCGTCGACCCTGTCGCCGGCCCGCGCACGAGCGGCAGGCGAATCGTGAATGTCGTCCCGGCGCCGACGGTGCTCCGGCACTCGAGCGCACCGGAATGCCGCTCGATCGTGTTGCGGGCCAGGGCGAGACCCTGCCCGGTTCCCTTCCCGACCTCCTTGGTGGTGAAGAACGGCTCGTAGATCCGATCCTGGAGCTCGGCTGGGATGCCCGGCCCGTCGTCGCCGATCTCGATCACGACCTCGTCGTCCTCGATGCGCGTGACGATCTTGATCTTGCCCTGCTCGCCGCTCGAGCCCACCTTCTCGCCGATGGCCTGCGCGGCGTTGATGATCAGGTTCAGGAACACCTGGTTCAGCTCTGAGACGTTGCACTCGACCGCCGGCAGCTCGCCTGGGTCGAAGTTCACCTTCGCGACGTACTTGTACTCGTTGCGGCACACGGCGAGCGTCGCCTCGATCGCCTCGTTGATATCGGCCGGCGCGACATCGCAGCTCGACGCGTGCGAGAAGCGCTTCATCGCGAGCACGATCGAGCGCACTCGGCTGATGCCGTCCACGGTGCGCTCGAAGGCCACAGGGATCCGCTCGCATAGGTACTCCACGTCGGCCGCCTCCTCGGCCTCCAACATGGTCACGCGCCGCTGCGCCACCGGGATCGGCGTGTCGAGGTACAGGCTCTCGCGGTATAGCCCGATTAGGATGAGGACCTCCTCGACCGCGTCCTTGAGGAACGAGATCGAGTCGCCGACGTACTGCAATGGCGTGTTGATCTCGTGGGCGATGCCCGCCGACAGCTGTCCGACGGCCTCGAGCCGCTGGGAGACCCGGCGATCGAGGTCGAGCCGCTCCCGCTCGCGCTCGAGCGCCACATGCGCGGTCACATCACGGGCAGCGATCAGGATTGCGCCCACGGCCGGGTCCTCCCTGAGGGACACCACGGTCGATTCGAGCGTGTGCCATGAGCCGTCGTTTGCCTTGAGTCGATGGGTGAGCGAGGCGAACTGCTCGGGTCCGGCCAGCTCCAGGGTCCGCCTCATCTGCGGGGCGTCCTCGGGGTGATCGATCGACGCGAGCGGGCACCCCTCGAGCGCCGCCGGGGCGTAGCCGAGCCAGCGCTCCACGGACGGGCTCGTGTAGATGATCTTGCCGACGCTGTCGACGAGGATGAGTATCTCCGGGAGGTGGGCGAACAGCGTCCGCCACCGAAGCTGGCTCTGCTCGAGGTCGTTTCGCTCGCCGGCCTGCAGGACGTGGCGGCGATCGGCCAGGATCAACAGAAGCAGCGCAGCGCCAGCCGCACCCACGATCAGCAGCGCGTGATCGGACGCCGTGTCGTTGGCGTGGGTGCTCTGCTGGCTCAGCGACGTGCCGATGTCTCGCATCTCGCCGACCAGGCGGCTGGCGAGCGGCACTATCTGCCCGCTCTCGAGCCGGTTGGCCTGGTAGAGGCCGTCCGTAGTGAGGAGCCGCATGAGGCGGGCTGTCGACGAGTTCAGGGCGGTGGCGTCGGCAGCCGCCTGCCAGGCGGCAGGCGTCGGCCACAGTTCTCGCAACTGCGTCACCTGATGGGCAAGCCGCTGGCGCAGGCTCACGCTGAGCGCGAGAGCTCCTGCATCCATCGCCTGCCCGTCGAGGAGGCGCTGCGGCGTCTCCTCCACCGCCTGGGCGAGGGGCAGCGCGGTCGCGGCTGCGATCTCCGCTCGCCTCAGCTTGTCGGCGCGCGCGGCCTCGACACGAATCACGCACGCGGTCGCCACCAGCGTGCCGATGATGGTGGCGACGAGCGCGACCGTCCATACGTGACGACGCAGGGGACCGAGGTAGCGGCCGATCCGGCCCCGCGCTCTGTCCGCGGCGCGGCCGGGGTGGGCCAGCCGCTGACCGAATCGCGCTGCGGGTCTCATGGCTCGCGAATATGCCAGCGGGTGATCGCGCCGGCGTCGAAGCTCGGGACTGTGCGCGCGTTCGGGCAGTCGACGTTGGCTGACGAGCTCGGGGTAATGGATGCTGATGAGGACGATCTGTACGCGGCGATGGACTGGCTGCTGGATCGCCAGGAGCGGATCGAGGATCGTCTCGCGCGTCGGCACCTGAAGGATGGGGAGCTGGTGCTCTATGACGTGTCGTCGTCGTATTTCGAGGGGCGCTGCTGTGAGCTGGCGGCCTTGGGGTATTCGCGCGACGGCAAGCGCGGCAGCAGGCAGATCATCTACGGGCTTCTGTGCGACAAGCCGGGCCGTCCGATCGCGGTTGAGGTGTTCGGTGGCGAGCTGCATGACGATAAGACGCTGCCCTCCCAGATCACCAAGCTGAAGGCGCGGTTCGGGCTCTCGCGGGTGGTGGTTGTCTCTGACCGCGGGATGGTGACCAAGGCCAATATCCAGCTGCTTGACGCGGAGGATGTCGGCTGGATCACGGCGCTCAAAGCGCCGCAGATCCAGAAGCTCGCCCGCCAGGGCGAGCTGCAGCTGTCGCTGTTCGATCAGACCAACCTCGGCGAGATCACCGCCGAGGACTACCCGGGGGAGCGGCTGATCGTGTGCCGCAACCCGCTCGTGGCCTCAGAGCGCGCCCGCAAACGAGCCGAGCTGTTGGAGGCGACCGAGCGCGGTCTGGCTGAGATCGCTCAGCGTGTCGAGCGCGGCACGCTGACCGGGGCTGATCAGATCGGCCTGGCGGTTGGTCCAGCGCTGCGCCGCTACAAGGTCAAGAAGCACTTCCACGTGCAGATCACAGACACCACCTTCACCTACGAGCGCAAGACCGAGCAGATCGACGCCGAGGCTGCGCTGGACGGGATCTACGTGCTGCGCACCAACGTCCCTGACACCGAGCTCTCTACCGGCGAGGTCGTGCGCTCCTACAAGAACCTCGAACAAGTCGAGCGCGCGTTCCGCACCTTCAAAGGCCCCGAGCTCGAGATCCGCCCGATCCACCACCACCTCGACGACCGCGTCCGCGCGCATGTGTTGCTCTGCATGCTCGCCTACTACCTCACCTGGCACCTACGCCACGCCTGGGCGCCGCTGCTCTTCAAAGACGAAACCCCGCCAATCCAGCCCGACCCCGTCGCCAAAGCCACCCGCTCACCCGCCGCGCAGCGCAAGGCCCGGACCAAGCGCACGAGCACCGGCGAGACCTGCCACGGCTACAAGAGCCTGCTCGCCGAGCTCGCGACGCTTACCCGCAACACCATTCGCCTCCCCGGTAGCACCGCGACCTTCCACAAGCTCGCCCAACCCACCGCCCTCCAAGCCCGCGCGCTCGACCTCGCCGAACACGCCCCGCTCGACCCGTAGTCACCACCCATCCACCCTCGAACGGGCACAAAACCAATGACCACGGGTCATCCTCCTACCCGTTCAGGGGGAACTTCGGACTAGCGCGAGCCCTGCGTCGGCGCTCGACGGGCCCGGCGGCGGCCCCGGCCGCCCGAGGAGGAATCCTTGGCCGAGCGAGACGCCGAGGGCGGTGAGGAGATCCAGTTGCTCCTCGGTCTCGATGCCCTCGGCGAGCACGGTGGTGCCGGTCTCGATGGCGAACCCGGTGAGGGCCGCGGCCAGCGCTCGCGCCGTGCGGGAATGGATGACCGCATGGGTGACCGAGTGGTCGAGCTTGACCACGTGCGCGGAGAGCCGCAGGATGTGCTTGAGGCTGGCGAACCCGGCTCCGACGTCGTCGATGGCCAGACGCAGGCCGGCCTGGCGCAGCGGCCGGAGCGCCGCGCTGAACTGCTCGTAGGACTCGATCGGCTGTTGCTCGGTGACCTCGAGGACGAGCCGGTCGAGTGGCACGACGCACAGCACCTCGGCGAGCTTCCCGGAGACGATCGTCGCCGGCGACGCGTTCAGGCTGAGGTAGCAATCGTCTGGGATGAAGGCGAGCTGGGCCACCGCGCGTCGCAGCGCGAACAGCTCGAGTTCGGTCCGCCGGCCCACGCGCTCGGCGTCCTCGAACCACAGGCTCGGCCCTTGCAGGGGTTTGGCGGTGAACCGTGACAGCGCCTCGTAGCCGAGAATCGTGCCGCTGTGCACCTCGACGATCGGCTGGAGCGCGATCGTCAGCGACTCATCGCGCATGACCGCGTCGATGCACGCAGCGACCACCGCGAACTCGACGCCGGCCGAGCGTGCAGGAAGGCTCACCGAGACGCTCCCCCGCAGTGAGCCACCGCCCACTCGCGCCAGCGCGGAAGATCGGACGTGAGCCCGGCCTGCTCGAGGTATTCGGGATCGATGCCAGGCGCGGCGGCCTCCGGACCCGCCTCGGCTTCAACGATCAGAGCGTTGGCGAGGTAGATGATGGCCACGCCGTCGAACGGCGATTCGGGCGGGGGCGTCTGGTGGTGGTGGGCGACGGCGTCGGTCACCGTGCACGGGAGGCCCCAGAGCGCCAGCAGGTGGGCTCCGATCTCGGCGTGGCTGCAGTAGCGCAGCTCGCGCTCGACGTCGTGGACGGCTCGCCCCTCGGCTTCCGCCTTGGCCAGGATCTCGGCGAGTGCGTCGCGGTCCTCGGCGGCCAGCACGAGCAGGCCCACGTCGTGCAGGAGCCCTGCGGCAAACACGTCGAAGTGGCTTTCCTGCTCGGCAGCGATCGCTCGGGCCAGGTGGGCGACGCGCGAGCAGTGCAACTGGAGGGCCTCGAGGTCGAAGCGCGGAATCGGCGGGTCGACGCGGAACTCCTGGAAGACGGCCGCGGAGAGGGCGAGCGCCCGGAGCGCGTCCAGGCCGAGGTAGGCGACCGCGTCGCGCAGCTTGGCGACGGGCTGGCGTCGCCCGAAGTAGGCCGAGTTCGCAAGCTGGAGCACCTTGGCTGCCACCGCCATGTCCTCCTCGACGATCGCGGCCGCGTCCGCGGCGGTCGCTTCACCGGAGCCCAGGAGCTGGGTCAGTCGTGCGTAAAGGCGGGGGACCGACGGCAGCGCGGAGGAGCCCCCGGTGCGGCGCTTGGATTCGACGCGCGTGATCAGTTCCTGGAGCACGCACGAGCGATCGATCATCTCGACCAGGTCCTCGACCTCGCACGGCTTGGCGAGCAGCCGGTGGGCCACTCCGGCGGCGCGCGCCAGCATCTCGAGGTCGGCCTGGCCGGAGAGCACGATTCGCACCGCGCTCGGATCGATCTCGCGCACCCGCGCCAGCAACGCGGCCCCGTCGACGCCCGGCATGCGCAGGTCGGAGACGACCACGTTCTGAGGGGCGGCCTCGAGCACGGCGATCGCCTCGGCAGCCCCCGGTACGAAGGTCATCCCCCAGCGCCGGCGCTGCGGCCTGAGCGCATCGCGCAGCCCGTCGAGCAGGAACTCGTCGTCGTCGACGAACAGGACGCGTTTGCGCTCGGGGACCGCGGAGTCAGGCATCAGACCATCCCCTCCGGAACGGATTCGATCACGCGCAGCGGCTCGCGCACGGTGCCGGCGCGGAGGTTCTCCAGGCGCTCGATCAGCTGGTCGGTCACCATGTGGCCTCGGGCGACGAGCAGAGCGCCGGCGAGCGTGCGCACGTCGTCGGCCAGCAACATGCCGGTGCGCAAGCCGGCCAGCGGGAGCTCCCGGATCGTCGGCGAAGCGCGGCCCACGCCGACCGCCTCGCTGAACGCGTCCAGCAGAGCCTGGTCGTATCGACCGCGGCCGCGCATCGCGCCGAGCGCCACGCTTTCCTCCAGTTCGCCGGATTCGAGCTCCTCGTAGTCGACCGCGATGCGCAGGATGCGAGCGCCCGCCGGGACCTCGTCGGCCGGCAACGCGGCGGGATTGTGGAAGGCATCGAGGATCGCGATGACACCCTCGAGGCGCGGGATATTGGCCAGCAGGCGGCGTGCGGACTTCGGCATGCGGTCCACCATCGCCCTCTCCGCGGGCGTCAGGACCTCGCCGGCGTAGAGCTTCTCGGCGGTGTCGGCCGGCAGGGTGACCGCGCCGATGTGCGCCAGCATGGCCGCCATCTCGACCTCCCACCGGTTCTCGAGCTCGATCTCGTCGGCCAGCATGCCGACGAACCCCCGCACCCGTCCGGCGCGGCCGAAGGCGGCCGGGCTGGCCAGGGCGAGCACCTCGACGAGGGCGTTGACGCTACCGCGCAGCGTCTGCTCGAGCAGCACGCGCTCGGCCGTGATGAGGCGGTGCTGGGCGAGGGCAGCGATGCATGCGCGCACGAGCTGCTCTGCGTCGCACGGCTTGGTCAGGAAGCGAAACAGCTGGGCATCGTTGACGGCGCGAATGGCCGAATCGATGTCGGCATATCCGGTCAGCAGCATGCGCGCGGCGTTCGGCGCCACCGTGCGCGCCTCGCGCAGGAACTCCGCGCCCAACATGCCGGGCATGCGCATGTCCGAGAGGATCACCGCGTAAGCGTCCGGCTCCTTGCGGAGGATGGTCAGGGCCTCGATGGCGCGGGTGGCGGTGTGGACCTCGAAGGCGCGCCGGAGGGTGTCGCGCAGCCCATCGAGCACGAACTCCTCGTCGTCCACGCAGAGGATCCGGGGGCGGCCGTTGCCTCCAGGTCCCTCACTCATTGCTGTTGTCCTCCGGGCGCATCGTCAAATCTGCCTCAAGCCTGTGCGGCCTAAGGTGCATCGACCGTCGCGGCGCGGGGCTGGACCGGGAAAAACCCGGATCGACCCGCGTTTCAGGCATCCCGGGAGTCCGCGCTACTCGGCCGCCGGAGCCCCGACCGTCTCGGGCGGGACCCACTAGGATCCAGGCCCGCGGGATGAGGTGGGTCCGCCCCTGGCGCGGCATCACACCGTGCTGGAGCCGGATCTCCTCGGCCACGGCGAGAGCGCCAAACCGCGCGGCGACTGGGCCGTAGCGTGCACGGTCTGCTGCGGGCCGCGACGTTCCCGGCAGTTGGGCGATGACGCGGTGGAGATGGCCCGTGGTCACGCCTCGCTCGGGGATTCGGAGAGCCGCGCCGCGTTCGTGCATACGCTGCGGGCCAGCCTGGATGTGGGAGGTCAGCGGGTTCAGGCACTCGACCGGCTGTATCTGGCCGAGGAGCTGGCCCTGCTGATCGTGTGGGGCGCCCGTGATCACGACGAGCCCGAGCGGTTTGTGGCCACGTTCGAGGACTGGATCGCGACCACGCGCCCGGGCCACGGCGACGACGCCCGGTTCCGCGCGGCGGTGCGGCGGCACGCCGCCTGACGCCACGTCGATGAGTTTTTGGCCGCGAGGCGGTCTTAGTACGGGATGGCAACTTCGCCACCGACCACGATCACGTTCGCGATCTGGGGTCCGATCGAGCGCGAGGACCTGCCCGGCCTATGCGATCGGGTGTGCGCGCTGCTGCAGCGCAGCAACGCGTCCGTCGCGCTGTGCGACGTGACCGGCGTGGCCGCCGACGCCGTGACCATCGACGCGCTGGCACGACTCGCGCTCGCCGCCCGCCGTCATCGCTGTCTGATCCGGCTGACCGGCGCCTCGGCCGGGCTGTGGGACCTGGTCGCCTTCATGGGGCTCCAGGACGTCCTGACGTCCTGACGTCCTGGTCCGGTTATCCCTCGAGCCGGGCCGGCAGCCCGAACAGCGGGAACAGCCGCTTGGTGTCGAGGAAGAAGGTGAACTCCGCGACCTTGCCGTCGACGAACTCGAGCACCTGGAGCGCCCAGGGGTCGTGACCGCTGCCCGACTCGCTCGGCTTGTACTGGCCGAAGGCGATCTGACCATTGGCCATCTCGACTCCGACCAGGCGCGAGCCGGTGCAGGCGATCCCCGGTCCGAAGAACCAGGCCAGGATGTCGTCTCGGCCCGACAGCCACAGATCGAACGGCGGCATCGACTGAGTGGCGTCCTCCCGGATGACCGAGGTGAGCGCCTCGACGTCGTAGCGCTGGAAGGCATCGACGTAGCGGGCGAGCAGCTCCTGTTGCTCGGGGTCCATTGGGGCAACCGCGTCGGTGGCGGCGATATCGCGCTCCTCGATCGTGGCCCGGGCCCGCTGGAGCGCGCTGTTGACCGAGGCCACGCTCGTCTCGAGCAGCTCGGCTACCTCGCTGGCCTTCCAGCGCAGCACCTCGCACAGGATCAGCACGGCACGCTGGCGGGCCGGGAGGTGCTGGAGGGCGGCCACGAAGGCCAGGCGGATCGTGTCGTGCTGGACCGCGAGCTCGGCCGGATCGCTCTCGGCGGTGACCATGCTGGTCGGGATCGGCTCGATCCAGCTGACCTCGGGGACGTTCAGGCTCGACTCGCACGGGCTCCGCGGCCCCACCGAGGTCCATCGGCCGCGCTCGGCGCGAGCGGCCGTTCAGCATGTCCAGGCAGACGTTCGTGGCGATCCGGTACAGCCACGACCGGAACGCGGCACGGCCCTCGAAACGATCGAACCCCTTCCAGGCGCGCAGGAAGGTGTCCTGAACGGCATCCTCGGCCTCGAACGGCGAGCCGAGCATCCGGTAGCAGTAGCCGGTCAGCTCGGAGCGATGCTGCTCCAGCCGTTGCTCGAGCGCGGGGGAGGCAACCGACATGAGACTCATCGTATGAGATCAGACCGACGCGACCACGAGAAATCATCGGTCAGCACTATGACCGCCTGATCAGAGCAGCCCCTGGCCGGCCAGCAGCTCGTTGGTCGAGGCGTCGAGCACGGCGTTGGGGGTCGTGATCAGGTGGTGGCTCAGCATCCACTTGCCGTAGGCCGCCCACTGCTTGGGGTCCTGCCAGCCCCATGGATTGGCCGAGTCGCTCGGGAAGAACGCGGGCAGGGTCGCCTTGACGCTGGCCAGCTGAAGCTTCGGGTCAAGCCCGGGGCTGGCGTGGACCAGGTTCCCGACGGCTTGTTGCGGATCGCGGCGGACGGCCTCGTAACCCCGCCCGAGCGCCTGGACGAAGCGCCGGACCACGTCGGGATGGCTGACGATGGTGTTCTTGCGGACCACGACCACGAGCTCGTCGTAGGTGGGAACGCCGACCTGCTCCATGTGAATCACGTTCGGATGCTTGTGCAGCTGGGCCAACTGGATCGCCTCGTAGTTCCAGAACGCGCCGAGCGTGGCGTCGACTCGGCCCGAGAGCATCGCCGGCACGAGATTGGCGCCCACATTGATCTCCTTGACCGAGCTCTGCGGCACCCCGGCGTGAGCCAGGATCGTGGCCAGGTAGGTGTGCTGGTAGGGGATCCCGGCGTCGCCGACGCGCTTGCCTTTCAGGTCGGCCGGGCTCTTGATGTGCTTGGAGCCGACCGACACGATGGCGGTCAGCGGCCTTTGCACGAGCGCGGCCACGGAGACCAGGGCGAGGCCCTGGTTGCGCGCCAGGAGCACCTCGGGCTCGTAGGAGATCGCGGCGTCGACCTTGCCGGCGGCCAGCAGCTTGAGCGGCGTTGCCGGGTCGGAGGGGGTTTGCACTTGCACCTTGAGCCCCGCCTTGGCGAAGTCGCCGCCGGCGAGGGCCTGGTAGATGCCGGCGTGATCCGCGTTCGGGAACCAATCGAGCATGAGCGTGAACTGCTGGTTGCTGCCCGCCGAGCCGGTGACGCTCTCCTGCTTCTCGCCGCAGCCGGTGAGGGCGACGGCCAGCAGTGCGGTGATGAGGAGTGCGCGCCTCATGCCGCCGCCCCCTCCGCCGGCGGGTAAACCCAGGGCAGCGCGAGCCGCTCGACCAGCCCCAGCAACGCGAACAGCGCGATCGCGAACAGCGACAGGATGACGACGGCGGCCACGGCGCGGGCCACCAGCAGCTGCGGCTCGGAGATCAAGATCACGTAGCCGAGGCCGGAGTTCGAGCCGATGTACTCGGCGAGCACGGCACCGATCACCGATACGGCCACCGCGATCTTGGTCCCGCTGAACACGCCGGGGAGCGCTGAGGGAAGCTCGACGTGCCGGAATGTCCGCAGGCGCGACGCGTCGAACGTGCGCATGAGCTTGAGCAGTTCAGGATCGACCGCCTCCAGGGCGGCCGTCGTGGTCACGACGACGGAGAAGAACGAGACCAGCGCGACGACCACGAGCTTGGGGAGGAGTCCGTAGCCGAGCCAGAAGGCGAGCACCGGGGCCAGAATCGGGACCGGTACCGCCTGGGAGGCGACGACGAGTGGATACGTCGCTCGGCGGAGCGTGACCGAGAAGTGGATCGCGACAGAAAGGATGGCGCCCAGAACCGCGGCGACGAGGATTCCAAGCAGGACCTCCTTGGCCGTGACCAGGAAATTGCTCCACAGGAGGCCCCGGTCGACGTACAGCGCCTTGGCCACCTGATGCGGCGGGGGCAGGATCAGCGAGAAGTCGCGGCCCTCGAGAGCTACATAGAGCTCCCAGACGCCGATCAGCGCGGCGAGCAGAAGCACCGCCGGCAGTGCCCGGCGTAGGCGCCTCACGGCTCCGCTCCGAGCGCGACGAGCGCCTGCTCGCGCAGTGCGACCACCGCCGGGTCGGTGCGTCTTCTCGGTCTGGCGAGAGGTATGTCGAGTTCGGCCACGCTCCGGCCGGGCCGCGGCGACATCACGACGACCCGATCGCCGACCATCACCGCCTCCTCCACGTCGTGGGTGACGAGGATCACCGTGCGCGGCTCCGACTCGAGTACGTGTCCCAGCCAGCCCTGCATCTCCTGCCGGGTGATCGCGTCCAGCGCGGCGAACGGTTCGTCGAGCGCCAGCACCGGTTTGCCGGCCAGGAGAGTGCGCAGGAACGACACGCGCTGGCGCATCCCGCCGGAGAAGCTCCGCGGGCCGGGTGCGCAGGAAGGGGTGCAATCCGAACCGTTCGAGCCAGGGGGCGGCGGCCTTGCGCGCCTCCCCGCGAGATACGCCGCGGGCGCGGAGCGCGAGCCCGGCGTTGTCGATCGCGCTCAGCCATGGGAGCAGCAGGTCCCGCTGGGGCATGAGCGCCGCCGGCTCGGCTCGCACGCGGCCTGAGTCCGGCCTCTGCAGCCCGCAGATCAGCTCGAGCAGGGTCGTCTTGCCGCAGCCGCTCGGGCCGACCACCGCCACCACCTCGCGGGGCGCGGCCCGCAGCGACATGCCGGCCAGCGCCTCCACCCGGCCGCGCCGGGCGGCGAACGTTCGGCTCACGAGTTCGACGTCGACGGCAGCGCTCGTCGCGTTAAGCTCGCGAGGCTCCTGTATCGGAGCCTCGATCATCCGTGTTGTCGCTCCCTTCGCGGGCATTACCCCACAGGTTCGAAGGGTCAGCGCCGGGTCGCATGTCGTGCGCAGGGCGCTATCTCAGCCGGCCTTTCCCGCCAGCACCCCTGTTGTCAATTGCCGTGTCCATGCTACCGCGCCCGGGGACGGCGAGCGTCGCCGGCCCGGCGGCTCAGTGCGTGATCACCTTGCGGACCTTCCGCGAGAGGCGCCCGACCGGCCCATGGTTGCGGCCGGCCAGCCCGGTGACGCCGAGGACCGTCACGAACACGCCCGCGAGCAGGGCCAGCACGGCCAGGACCACCGGCCAATGTCGCTGCAGCAGACGCCGGGCGTGCTCGAGGATGCGCGCCGAGCGCTCTGGGGCAACGATCAGGATCAAGATCATCAGGATCAGCGGCAGAACGAACGCGACGTTGTAGAGCGCCAACAGGATGAGCTGGCGGACCGGGTCCAGACCCGATCCGACGACCGCGGCGATCACCGCGAAGTACGGGAAGGCTGTGGGGAAGCTCCACTGCCGTGATCGTGAGCCCCAACAGGATGGCCGAGCGGCCCTCCGAGGGCGGCGACGGGGAGCTCACGCCGAGCGAGCTTCTTTCGCCTGCGCCACAGCACCGCGGCCGCGACCAGCATCACCACGCCGGCCACCGTCTCGACGATGTAGCGGGCGGTGGCTCCCGGCTTCGGCACGAGCGCGAGCAACGCCTGCCCGGGTCCTAGCGCGATCGCCGCGCCGCCCAACAGGTTGATCACGAACACCGTGAGCGTGAACTGGATCAGCCCGGCCCGTGCGTGACGGCCGAGCGCCAGGTAGAGCCCCGGGGCGATCGTGCTCGGGTTCATCGAGTCGGCCAACCCGATCGATACGGCCAGGCCGATCAAGCGGAGCATGGCGCCACGCTAACCGATCGATGACGGTCGGAATCCGGCTATCGGTGCTGCCGGGGCGCCGCGGCCAGGTAGCTCTGTCCGGCGTGGAGAACGACGGTCTTGTGGTGGACGAAGTCGTTGACGACGATCGAGTGCGTGATGTCGTGGGTGAGGGTGCCATCGCAGCGCTCAGCGACCGTCCACTTGGTGCCGCGCACCGTGGCCGCGGCGTACTTGCCCTTCGTGCTGAACTTGCCATGGGCGCTCGCCTGCAGCAGTTGGAGTGTCTTGCTCGAGGCTGCCCTGGCCACCGGATCGCCGGCCTGATGCGCCTTGCAGATGGCGAACGAGGGCGCGCCCTGGAAGGCGGACTCGAGTAGGGACAGGGTGGTGAGGCCCCTGTGCGCGCCACGCTTGGCTTGGGTCAACTTGAAGATCGCGCCGCCGAAGGTGCCGTGTTCGGTCTTGCCCTTGCCGACCGCAGCGGTGATCTTTAGCGAGCCGTGGAGCGCGTCGATCTGGCTCCCGGTGGGGATCCGGGTGGCTCCGGTGAGCGGGATGAACTCGCCCGCCGGAGGCTTGACGAACACAGTCCCCGAGACCGGTGTGATGTCTTCGCTCTTGCCCAGCACCGGTGGGGGCGGCGCGGCGGCCTGCGCTGCGGTGAACGTCTGATCGGGGCCGAAGGTGGTCCCGGCCCCGTTCGTGGCGACCAGGCGGACGTGGTAGAGCGCGCCCGGGATCAGCCCGGTGAGGGACGCCGTGACGGTGTGAACGGTCAGGTCCGCGCCAACCGGTTGTGGCGGGGTGGCGTGGTCATACAGCGTGGTCGAGGCGCCCGGACCGCGCTGGCCCAGATCCAGCCCGTACTGGAAGAACGCCTGCGTCACCGTGCCCTCCGGATTCACCGATCCCGACAGGTCCGCGTCGTCGCCCGTCCGGCTGGTCGGCGCGCCACCGCTCACGCTCGGCGGGAGTGGGTTCGCGACCGAGTAATGGATCGAGGCGGACCTGGTCTGACCGTCCTGGCTGGTCGCGGTGACCGTATAGGTGTGCGGTCCGGGGGCGGAGGTGTTGAGCGCGCCGGTGCCGCCGGATGCGCCGTCCGAGTCCGCGCACGTCTGGATGCCCGGTCCGTTCGTTGCATCCGTGCACGAGAAGGATGTCGCGACGACCTGGTTGAAAATGAATGTCTGGTTGTCGTTCGGAGAGGCGATCTGCACGGTCGGAGGCGCCGCGACCGTGTAGTGGATCGTCCTGCTTGCGGTCAGGCCATCCCGGCTGGTCGCCGTCACCGTGTAGCTGTGCGCGCCGGCGGTGCCGGTGTCGAGGGCGCCGTGGAGCGGTTCGGCGGCGCCGCTGGTGCCGTTGTCGTCCGCGCATGTGCTGATGCCCGGCCCGCTCAAGTCCTCGGTGCAGGAGAACGCGGTGGGGACGACCTGCCCCATGTTGTACCTCTGGTTGTCGTCCGGCCCGGATATCTGGACGGTGGGCGGGCCGGCGATCGTGTAGTGGATGGTCGCGGTGGCGGCCTGGCCATCTTTGCTCGTGGCGGTGACCGTGTAGGTGTGCGCGCCGGTGGTGGCGGTGTCGAGGGCGCCGGTGTTGCCCGGGACGCCGTTCGAGTCGAGGCACGTCTCGATGCCGGGCCCGTTCGCGCCCTCGGTGCAGGAGAACGCGGTGGGGACGATCTCGCCCTGGTTGAACGCCAGGTTGTCGGCGGGCGTCGCTATCTCGGCCGTGGGCGGCGCCTGGTAGGTGTACTGGTCCCCGGCGACGGTGGCGCTCGCGCCTCCGGGCGTGGTGACCCGCACGTCCACGGTCGCGGCCGGCTCGGGCGGGGCCACCGCGGCGATATGCGTGGCGTCGGTCACCGTGAAGCTGGAAGCGCTGGTCGAGCCGAACTTCACCGCGGTGGCGTTGCTGAAATTGGTGCCGGTGATGGTGACGCTCGTCCCGCCGACCTCGGGGCCTGCGGAGGGGCTCAAGCTGGATACCGCGGGCGGTGGAGGCCTTACGGTCGCTGTTCCCTGGGCGATGGTCCTGGCGCCTCCCGCCGTGTCGCAGATCGTCACGACTGTCGTGTAGACGCCGGGGCTCGTGTAGGTATGCGTGCCGGTGACCGCGAAACCGCCGCCCGGGTTGGACGTGATCTTTCCGGCTGAGGAATGCGTGCCGTCACCCCAGCTGACGGTCGCCGAGTAGTCCACCCCGGTGTCGTTCGGATCGGCGTCGGTGAACGTCGCCACCGTGCCCTTGAAGGACACGCCGGCGTTCGCGTTGATGTCGATCGGGGTCGAGCTCAGCGGTGCATCGGCGACCTTCACATCGAACGGCGTCCGCTGGTTGACGCCATCGCCGTTCTTCCATTTGATCGCGGCGTGGTAGATGCCCTCCTCGAAATAGGAGTGCGTCCCGGTCACCTGGTGCAGGGAATCGACCCCGCCTCGTGAGGCGGAGGTCCCGTCGCCCCAGTCGATCGTGGCACTGGTGCCTCCGATCTGGCCCACCACAGTGGTGAACTGCTGTCCTTCGACCGGCTGGAACAGCTCATAGGCTCCGATGTCGCAGCCCTCGCCCTGCGGCCGGCTGACGTCTCGCTGGTCCGAGCCCGCGCAGCCCGCGGCGGTGGAGGCGATTGCGTCGACCGCGGGGCTGGTCGCGCTCAGCGCGAACGTCTGGGTGTTGCCGCCGTTGAACCGCAGGGCGCCGGTGAGGAAGCCGGGATCGGTCTTCTGGCGATCGCCTCTCGCCGTGAAGCCGCAGTCGGTCCCGGTCTCGAGGTCGCTGCCGAGCGAAGTGACGCCGCCGCAGTTGGAGGGCTTCTGCGCTCCGTTGAGCGGATCGGCGACGGTGTTCGAGGCGACGATGGTGTTGCGGACCGAGATCTTTCCCTCGCTCGCGAGCAGGCCGCCACCGGCGGCCGAGCGCGTTCCGCCGTCGTTGAAGGCGATCGTCGAGTTGGTGATCGTGGTGGTGTCGGTGGCGCCGCTTGCCGAGCATTCTCCGTTGTTGCACCAGCTGAAGATCCCCCCGCCCAACGCCGATGTGTTGTTCGCGATGGTCGAGTTGTCGATGGACACGGTGCCGGCGCCCACCGAGTCATCGCCGTAGTTCTGGATTGCACCCGAGTCGTTCGTCTGCGAGCTTCCGTTGGACGCGACGAGCGAGTGGGTCACCGTCAGGGTTCCGCCGTCGTTGGATATTCCGGCACCCGAGCCGTAGCTGGTCTGCCCGTCCTCGACGACGTCTTCGCTCAGCGTCAGGTTCCCCCGGTTTCGCACGTCGCCGCCGAAGAACCCGTTGGTCGAGTCCGCCTTCCCGTACGCCATCGTCACGCCCGAGATGACCACCGTGGGGGTGAGGCTCAGCTCGGGGTTCGTCTGTATGTCGAACACGCGCGAGGTGGCGGACGTCGTCTGCTGATCGATTTCCGTGGTGCGCGCACCGTCGCCCGCGATGGTCAGGCTCTGCTGGATGACGAGCGGACCGAGGGTGAG
This sequence comes from uncultured Solirubrobacterales bacterium, assembly GCA_963757795.1. GTDB lineage: Bacteria > Actinomycetota > Thermoleophilia > Solirubrobacterales > Solirubrobacteraceae > Palsa-465. The sequence goes on from CAVWSI010000006.1 coordinate 86,769, forward strand.
GTCGTACGTGCCGGCGGGAAGCGCGATCGTGTCCGGAGGGCTCGGCGTCGTGGCCAGGCTGTTCTCCACGTCGATGAGCTGCCTGAGCGAGCACTTGCCGCTCGTCGGCATGCAGGGGCCTCCAACATCGGTGGTGAGTCCCACCTGGTAAGTCGCCGCCTGGGCGTGGGCGGCACAGATCAGGCCGACGATCAGGGCACACGCGAACAGCCCCGCGCCGCGACGCCGGAGAGCCTCCGCGATCACCGATCCTCTTGCCAGCGCCGGTCCTGCGCAAGCCACCCCATGGTCCCCTCGGTTACCCCTCAAGTCGCGGCCCGGTTTCCAGCCGCGGCCGACGCGACGCTACCGTCGCCAATGCCCCAAGTCAACAATCCGTGCCACAACCGAACGCGTCCTGCGCTGCACATGGGCGCCTCTAGCGACGGGGCCTGGCCAGATATCTTTGGCCGGCGTGGAGGACGATGGTCTTGTGGCTGACGAAGTCGCTGACGGTTCGGCGCATCCTCACGATGAACGCGCCGGAGTTGTCGCTGCTTTCGGCTATTTCCGTGGCTTGGCCAGGTAGCTCTGGCCGCGGTGCAGGATGATCGTCTTGTGGCGGACAAAGTCGGTAACCGCGACCGAGTCGGTGATGTCGTGGGTGAGCGTTCCGTCGCAGCGGTCGGCACGTCCAGACGTGCCGCGGACGGTGGCGGCGCTGTAGCGGCCGCTGGTGCGGAACTTGCCGTGGGCGCTGGCGTGCAGGAGCTGGAGCGTCTTGCTCGAGGCGGCGGTGGCGACCGGGTCCCGGCCTTGTGGGCCTTGCAGCTCGCGTAGCTCGGGGCGCCCTGGTACGCGCCCTCGACGATCGCCAGCGTGGCGAGACCGTTGTGCGCCTGGGTGATCTTGAAGATCGCGCCACCGAAGTTGCCGGACTGGGTCTTGGCCTTCTTGGGGGAGGGTTTCTTGCCCTTGGCCGCGGCATCGTGGGCGCCGCCCCCGGGAAGCGCGGTCGTGATCGCCAGCGTGCCGTGGAGCGCGTCCACCACGGCGCCCGACGGGATCTGGGTCGCGCCCGTGAGCGGGATGAACTGCCCGTTCGCCAACCTGATGAACACCTTGCCGGAGACCGGTTTCACGTCCTCGCTCTGACCGAGGACCGGCGGTGGCGGGGCGGCCGCCTGCGCGGTGGTGAATGTCTGATCGGGCCCGAAGGTGGTCCCGGCGCTGTTGGTGGCGACCAACCGGACGTGGTAGAGGGCGCCCGGGACAGCCCGGTCAGCGATGCCGTCACGGTATGAGCCGTGGCGTCCGAGCCGACCTGCTGCGGCGGGGTCTGCTGGTCATACAGCGTGGTGGAGGCGCCCGGGCCGCGCTGGCTCAGATCGAGGCCGTACTGGAAGAACGCCTGGGTGGCGGCCCCCTCCGGGTTCACCGATCCCGCCACTGATGCACCGCTGCTGGTCTGCGTCGTGGGCGCACCGCCGGACACTGCGGGCGGAGTCGCCGGCGGTGGCGGTGGCGGTGGCGGTGGCGGCGGCGGGCCTTGAGGTGACGTAGGCGTGCCGGTGTCGGACGTCGTCTGCACGGATTGGATTGGCGTTCCGGACGGAGTAGAGGGATTGGTGACGCCGTCTAGCTCGACGGTGACGGCGGTGTTGGGACCGATGGAGCTGGCCAGGAACAGCGTGCAGATCTCGATGTTGTCGGCGCTGCCGATGCCGCAGCTTCCGACTTGGGTCGCGTCGACGCTCACGCTGGTGTTCGTGATCGTGCGTACGCTCGTAGTGCTCGGCAGGGTGATCGTGATCTGGCTGTGCGCCTTGCCCGACATCCCGCCGGTCGAGGACGTCGTGAATGAGACCGTGTAGTTGGCGCGTGCGCCCGGCGTGAAGTGCTGAGCAGCACCGGCGGGCTGCGAGACCGAGCTGGGCGGCGACGACGGGGAAGGTGCCGGAGGTCGTGGTGGGGGTGTCAGAGGTGGTGGAGACGGTCAGGGTGTCGGTGTTGCCGGCAGGCGCGGGGGATTCGGTGGTGACGCCGTCGAGTTCGACGGTGACTGCGGCGTTGGGGCCGATGGAGCTGGCCAGGAACAGCGTGCAGATCTCGATGTTGTCGGCGCTGCCGATGCCGCAGCTTCCGACTTGGGTGGCGCCGACGTTCACGCTGGTGTTGATGATCGTGCGCATGCTGGTGTTGCCCGGGAACGTGATGGTGATCTGGCTGTGCGCCTTGCCCGACATGACGCCGGTCGAGGATGTCGTGAAGCCGATCGTGTACACGGTCCGGCCACCCGCCGCCGAGGTCGGCGGACTGTTGGTCACCGTCGGCTGAGAGACAGAATTGACGGGCACCACGGGGAAGGTGCCCGAGGTCACGCTCGGGGTGTCGGAGGTGGTCGACACGGTCAGGAGGTCGGCGTTCTTGACCGGCGCGGGGGTTTCGGTGGTGACGCCGTCGAGTTCGACGGTGACTGCAGCGTTGGGGCCGACGGAGCTGGCCAGGAAGATCGTGCAGATCTCGATGTTGTCGGCGCTGCCGATGCCGCAGCTTCCGACTTGGGTGGCGCCCACGTTCACGCTGGTGTTGATGATCGAGCGCATGCTGGTGCTGCCCGGGAACGTGATGGTGATCTGGCTGTGCGCCTTGCCCGACATCCCGCCGGTCGAGGACGTCGTGAAGCCGATCGTGTACACGGTCCGGCCACCCGCCGCCGAGGTCGGCGGACTGTTGGTCACCGTCGGCTGAGAGACAGAATTGACGGGCACCACGGGGAACGCGCCGGAGGTCATGGTCGGGGTGTCGGAGGTGGTCGACACGGTCAGGAGGTCGGCGTTCTTGACCGGCGCGGGGGTTTCGGTGGTGACGCCGTCGAGTTCGACGGTGACTGCAGCGTTGGGGCCGACGGAGCTGGCCAGGAAGATCGTGCAGATCTCGATGTTGTCGGCGCTGCCGATGCCGCAGCTTCCGACTTGGGTGGCGCCCACGTTCACGCTGGTGTTGATGATCGAGCGCATGCTGGTGCTGCCCGGGAACGTGATGGTGATCTGGCTGTGCGCCTTGCCCGACATCCCGCCGGTCGAGGACGTCGTGAAGCCGATCGTGTACACGGTCCGGCCACCCGCCGCCGAGGTCGGCGGACTGTTAGTCACCGTCGGCTGCGACACTGACCCCCCGGCCACGACGGAGTAGTTCGCCTGAGCCGTGGTCGTGTCGGTGTCCGTCGTCACCGACAAGGTTTGCTGGGCACCCGCCGGGCTCGCCGGCGGGTTGGTCACGCCGTCGAGCTCGACCGTGACCGCAGTGCCGGCAGCGATCGACTGGCCCTGGAAGATCGTGCAGATCTCGATGTTGTCGGCGCTGCCGATGCCGCAGCTTCCGACCTGGGTGGCGCCCACGGTCACGCTGGTGTTGATGACCGTCCGGACGCTCGTGTTCGTCGGCAACGTGATCGTGATGTGCTGGCCCGCCGCCAAGGCCCCGGTACGCGAGGTGCTGAAATGGATCACGTAGTCGGTGCGCGCGCCGCCGGCGGCGGACGGCGTGAGAGGGTCGACGGTGAGTCCCGTCACCGCGGCGGCCTGAGCCGACCCGGCGAACGCGCCCATCACGATCAGCGCCGCGATCGTGAGCGTGCCCAGGACCGGCGGACGCAGCCGGATCCGCCGGCGCGCACGCCCGCCGTGCGCCATTCGTGCGTCAGCCATCACTCGTCCCTTCAATCGCCCCTCGAGCGCCGCCCGATCCCACTCCTCGGCGCGGCCGCTCCAAGCCACAAAGCAGCCAAGCTATCGCGCCTCCCCAGGGAAGTCAACAATCCCTGCCCATACCTTCAAACCATCCGTGCAGCTGCTGCTGCCGTCGTTGCTCGGGTCGCCGACGCAGTCGTTCGGGGAGTCGAGCTGGGTCAGCGCGCCGTCGGCATCGCGCGCGAACTCGGCGATGGCCTCGTCATTGGATCCGACCACGTACACGTTCTCGCCACGCGGACTGACGACCACGTCGTTACTTCCGCTGAGGCCGCTGCCCGTCGTCTGGCGCTCGGTCGAGTCGACCGGCGCGACGATGCAGTCGTTCGGGCTGGCCAGCTGAGTCAAGGAGCCGGGAGCCTGCGCGAGCGCAACCTGGGGAACGCGGCAAGCGCGATCGTGGCGGCGGTGGCGGCGAGTGTCCGCGGGATCCTCAGTCTCAGCATCCGTGCCTCATTTCCGTTTCGTTGCTTTGGCCAGGTAGCTCTGGCCGGCGTGCAGGACGACCGTCTTGTGGCGGACGAAGTCGGTGACCGCGACCGAATCGGTGACGTCATGAGTGAGCGTCCCGTCGCATCGGTCGGCGATCGTCCACTTCGTGCCTCGGACGGTCGCCGCGGCGTACTTCCCCTTGGTGCTGAACTTGCCCTTCGCGCTGGCATGCATGAGCTGGAGGGTCTTGCTCGCCGCGGCGGTGGCGGTGACGTCGCCGGCCTTGGCCTTGGCCTTGCACTTGGCGAACGACGGGCCGCCCTTGACGGCGCCCTCGACGAGGGTGAGCGTCGCGAGCCCGTTGTGGGCCTGCTTCAGCTTGAACACCGCGCCACCGAACCGCCCGGTCTGCGTCTTCACCTTCTTGCCCTTGTGCTGCTTGCCCTTGGCCGCCGCGTCGTGCGCGCCTCCGGAGCCACCGGGCGCAGCAGTAGTCACCTGCAGAGTGCCGTGGAGCGCGTCGATCACCACGTTCTGCGGGATCTGGCGGAGCTGGGTCAACGGGACGAACTGGCCGTTGATCTTGACCAGGATGACGCCGCTGACCGGAGCGACGTTGAACGTCTGGCCGAGGGTCGGCTTGGACGGCGGCGCCGTCGCCTTGGTGGTGAACGTCGCATCCGGCCCGAACGTCGTGCCGGCGCTGTTCGTCGCCGCCAGCCGGACGTGGTAGAGAGCGTTCGGAACCAGTCCGGTCACGGGAGCGGACACGGGGTGACTGGTGAAATCGGAGCCCACGGCCTGCGAGGGCGTCGACTGGGTGTAGACGACCGGACCTCCGCCGGTGTATTTGGGATCCAGCCCATACTGGAAGGTGGCTGTCGTCGGCAGCCCGCCGGGGTTCACCGCGCCCGAGAATCCCGCACCCGTGATGCCAACCGTCGCCGCGCCGGCGGCGCCTGCCGTCGGAGCCGAGGTGATCACGGCCGTATCGGTCGCGACGGCGCTGCTGCCGGCGCGGCTGATCGTCACCGTGACCGGATAGGAACCGCCGCTGGCGTAGGTGTGGGTGCCGGCGACGGTGAAGCTGCCGTTCGCGCCGGTGATGGTGCCAGCCGACGAGCCGCCGTCGCCCCAGTTGATCGTGGCGGCCAGGTTGCTCGGCGTATCGCTCGAGTTCGGGTCGCTGACCGACGCCACGGTTGCGCTTAGCGCAGACCCGGCCGTGCCAATGAGCGAGTTGCCGCCCGTTGCGCTGATCGCACGACTGCCGGTGCCTGGCGGAGAACCTGTACCGCAGCGAGAACATCTCGGAGTCGCCGGCACCCAGAGACGCGATGTGCCAGTCGATCCCCATACCGTTGTCCTCGGGATTGCCGGGGCGCCGGGATCGCCGTTGCAGTCACAGCTGTCGGAATAGTCGTTCAGCGACTGCGGAACGCCATCGGTCACGGTGCCGAAGTCCGCCTCCAGCCAGTGGTTGCCGGTTGTGAGTGGCACGAACTCCTCGAACGCGCCCGTGGTGACGTCGTTCGGCTTCTGCGCGCAGGCCACCGAACCGTTGGCCTGGTCCTGGAAGCCGAACCCCTCGTCGCTGTCCTCGCAGCGTGCAGTCGGCTGGCGATACAGGATCAGGTCGCTCACTGCCTCGCTGCCGGTCGTTCTGGAGCGTAAGGTCGGTCTGGTAGAAGTCGTTGCCGACGATGTAAGTGTCGACCTCGTTCAGCGTTGGATGCCGATCGGAACCCCGTTGAGCTCCGCGTGAGACGGTCGTCGTGACCTTGTAGGGGTCGTTCGCGGTTCCGGCGCCGCTCAAGGAGGCCGGGCTATCGGAGACCCAGTCGTTCTCGCTGTCGAGATCCGTAGAGCGCATCGTTGAAGGCGAGCGACCACCCACAACTGCCCGGCGCCCCGCCGAAGAACTGCTCGACGCCATCAGCCGTCACCTGGCATCTGAGATCGTCGCCGATCGTGATGTCGGTGAGCGGCCCGCTCGATTGGATGTCAGCCTGGGCGAGCGCTGACGACGCGTACACGAGCGTCAGCACCAACGCTGCGGCTACGGCCAGGGCGCTCCGCCGGATCGCGCGCGTGCATGCATGCGTCATGTGGGTGTTCCCCCTGTCCCCCGGAAGCGGCGCTCCCAAGTCCTTGGTCGCCCCGGCCAAGGCGCCCTTCACTTTTCAAGCCGAGGACCCTACCTCTTCAGGTAGGCCAAGTCAACAATGCCTCCTAAAAGCGACCCGGTCTTACCTACGCGCCTTGGCCAGGTAGCTCTGGCCGGCGTGGAGGATGATCGTCTTGTGGCGGACGAGGTCGGTGACGGCGACCGAGTCGGTGATGTCGTGGGTCAGGGTGCCGTCGCAGCGATCCGCGATGGTCCATTTGGTGCCGCGCACGGTGGCGGCGCTGTAGCGGCCGCGGGTGCTGAATTTGCCCTTGGCGCTGGCGTGCAGGAGCTGGAGGGTCTTGCTGGCTGCGGCCGTGGCGTCGGTGGCTTTGCGGGCCTTGCACTTGTTGAAGCTGGGGCCGCCCTTGATCGCGCCCTCGACGAGCGACAGCGTGGCCAGGCCGGTGCTGGCGCCTGGGCGATCTTGAAGATCGCGCCGCTGAACCTTCCGGTCTGCGTCTTGACCTTGTGCTTCTTGCCTTTGGCTGCCGCGTCGTGCGCGCCGGCGCCGCCGCCGCCGCCCGCGGCGGTGGTCAGCTGCAGCGTTCCGTGGAGGGCGTCGATCAGCGTGTTCTTGGGGATCTGCTCGCAGCTCGGTGAGCGGGACGAGCTTCCCGTGCAGCCGATCAGGATGACCCCGCTGACCGGCGCGATGTTGAACGTCTTGCCGAGGGTCGGGGATCCGGGCGGCGCCGTCTTCTTCGTGGTGAAGGCGACGTCAGGCCCGGCCGTGGTGCCGGCGGCGTTGGTGGCCACGAGCCTGCACGTGGTAGAGCGCGTTCGGGCACCAGCCCGGTGACGGAAGCGGACACGGTGTGGTTGGTGAAGTCCGAACCGACGGCCTGCGCCGGCGTCGACTGGCTGTACACGACCGGCCCGCCACCGGTGTACTTCGGGTCGAGCCCGTACTGGAAGGACGCAGTGGTGGGCAGTCCGTTCGGGTTCGCGGAGCCGGTGAACCCGGCGCCAGTGGCAGCCGACCGACGGCGTTGCCGGTGGTCACTGGCGTGGGGGCAGCGTGATCGCCGCCGAGTCATTCACCGTCGAGCTGCCCTGGCTGGTGCCGACGGACGTGATCGTGACCGCCACCGGATACGAGCCTGCCCGCGCCGTAGGCGTGGGTGCCGGCGACGTTGAAGCTTCCGTTGCCGCCGGTGATCGTGCCCGGCGATGTGGTGCCATCGCCCCAGTTGATCGTGGCCGTGTACGCGCTGGGCGTGGCGCTGGTGTTCGGGTCGGTGATCGTGGCGACGGTGCCGCCGACCGTCGAGCCGGCGGGGCCGTAGAAGGAGAAGCCGCCGGCTGGGGACGGTGTCGATGACACGGTGTTGAACGAGAAGGTCTGGGACGCGCCGGCGGCGAGGCCGAGAACGACCATCCGATTCCGGTTGCGTTGTCCACGTTGGTGGCGCAACTCGTCGCACGCGCCAGGGAAGGTGTTCACCCGAAAGGTCCTGCCAGATCGCCGGCACGCGTTGTTTCGGTGAACGTCTGCAGCCGTGGTGATCGGGACGAACTGCTCGCGGACCTGGTCGACGTTGTTCGCGAGCGTGCACGCCACCCCGGTCACCAGTGGTTCCGAAGAGTGGCTCGGACGTCCCGAAGCCCGTGTTGAGCCTCGCAAGCTGGCAGTCCGCGGCGTGGTAGAGCGTCTGCATGGCGTCCGGTGGAGTCGTTCCGATGTTCGTGACCGTGACATCGGTCCGGTAGAAGGTCGTTGCCCACGACGTATGTGTCGACCTCGGTGAGCTGGTAGACGATCGGGGTGGGCGTGTCCGGATCGGACGCCGTCACGACCGTCGTGACCTGGTACGGGCTGGCGGCGGTGCCCGATCCGGTCAGCGACTGGCTGACAGGCGTGAAGGGACCTCCGCGATCGGTGAAGTTGCCGGTCGTGTGAGTGCCGCCGGCATGATTGGCGAAGTCGGGTCCTGCAGTCTCCTGGTGTTGTCGTCGGAGCCGTGGTGTACAGAACGTCCCGCAGTCGCCGGGTCCGGCTCGCGTTCGGGAAGAACTCCGTGCTCGAGAACCCGCCGCTGCGCACCTGGCAGCTCAGGTCGTTGCCGATGTAGATGTCGCCCAGCGGCCCGGCCGAGTGGATGTCGACGGACGGCGTTGCCGCCCAAGCGGAGGGGGCCGCGACCACAAGAAGCGCCACCGCCACCGCGAACAGCCCGGCGATTCGCCGGGCTGCTCGCGGCAATGGTCCCTTGAGTTCTCGCACCCGGTCCGGCGCCTGGCCTACCTAGGGTTTCTTGGCCAGGTAGCTCTGGCCCGCGTGGAGGACGACCGTCTTATGTCGCACGAAGTCGGTGACCGCGACGGAGCCCGTGAGGTCGTGGGTCAGGGTCCCGTTGCAGCGGTCGGCGATCGTCCACTTGGTGCCTCGGACGGTTGCCGCGGCGTACTTGCCCTTGGTGCTGAACTTGCCCTTGGCGCTGGCGTGGAGGAGCTGCACGGTCTTGCTAGCGGCTGCGCTGGCGGTGTCGCCGGCCTTGCCCTTGCACTTGGCGATGTTCGGCGCGCCCTTGAACGCGTTGTTGACCAGGGTCAGGGTGGCGAGGCCGTTGTGCGCTTGGGCGACCTTGAAGACGGCGCCGCCGAACGTGCCGCTCTGCGTCTTGACCTTGCCCTTCTTTCCCTTCTTCCCCTTCTTGCCCTTTGCGGCTGCGTCGGAGGCCGGATGGCCGCCGACCGCAGTGATCAGGCTGAGGGTCCCATGCAGCGCATCGATCACGGTGTTCTTGGGGAACTGCCGCAACTGGGTGAGCGGCACGAAGACGCCGTGCACTTCGACCAGCACGACGCCGCTGACCGGCGAGATGTTGAACGTCCGCCCGAGGGTGGGCGCACCCGGTGCCGCGGCTGCTTTTGTCTTGAACGTCACGTCCGGTCCCACGGTTGGCCCGTTCTTGTTGCTGGCCACCAGGTGGACGTGGTAGAGCGCATTGGGGACGAGCCCGGTCACGGTGGCGCTCACCACGTGGTCGGCGAAGTCGCCACCCACCGTCTGCACTGGCGTGGAATGCACGACGGCGGCCAGAGCGGTGTAGCGGTTATCGAGGCTGAACTGGAACTGGGCTGTGGTGAGCGCGCCATTCGGGTTGACGATCGCGACGAAGCTCGCGCTCGTCGCGGTGACCGTCGGCGGCTTGGTGAGCCCGCCGCCGGTCGGGGTCGCGCCGACGTTGATCGCGTTGGCGCTCGGCGGCTCCTCCAGGCTGAAATACGTGGTGGCCCCCGGTGGAACAGCGGGCGAGAAGTTGACTCTCCCCGAGCTGGAGTCAGTCGTGACGTTGGTGTAGAAGACCCCTGGGCCTTCGTATCCGTTCCGGGTCGTGCTCGTGTAGGCGCCGGCGTCCGGTGCGGGCTGGCCGGGCGGCTGTGGCGTGGCGCACGCTCCGGCGCTGGGGTCACACGGTGCCCCCGGAGCAGGAGCGCCACCTGAGAACAGAGTGAGCTGCTTGCAGTCGGTGGGGACCGGGCCAAAGCCGGGATCGCACAGACCATCCTGTTCGAAGCCGAAGACGTCCGAGCCGGGGGTCGAGATCGGGATCGACGAGAGCGGCGAGCTCGAGTCGTTCTTCACGCCGATCAACGCGTCCTCGGCGTTCTCGTACGGCCCCTGGGTCGTGTCCTGCAGGACGGTGGTCCCGCCGGCTGTGACGTCGATCAGGAACTGACAGCCGACATCGGCGCCAACCTGGGGGCACTGTGGGAACTGGGGCGTGGCCGCGACGTTCGCCGTTAGGGGATCCCCGCTGCCGCAGCTCGTACCCCCGGTGAGGGTGATCGAGCCGGTGAAGGTGCCTGCGCCGGCGAAGGTGTGATTGCCCTGGATCTCGAGGTCGGATCGGTAGGTTCCAGCGGACGTGGTGCCGTCGCCCCAATGGATCGTGATCGCCGTCGCGTCGGTGCACGTGGGGCCGGAGTCGACCACGCCGTTGAAATTGACGTTGGCGGCGGTGGTGATGGTGTCTGCCAGCGCCGCCGGCGCTGCGACCAGCGCCACCGCCGCGACGACGCCAACCAGCCCAGCCGTGCGTCGGCTAAACCGACTCATCCCGCTCATGCAATGCACCCCCGTTAGGTGGCCCCTGTTTCCATGTCCCGCTCGCCCGGCCCCGAGCGACGGCCGCCACCCTACACCCTTATCCGGTGGGGCGCAAGGAAGCTAGTCCGCTTGGACGAGGGCCCGGCGGCGCGAGTTACAGCTAGCCCAGGCGGGTCATGCCCAGGCTCGTGAACGAGTTGGGCGTGACGTCGAGCGCCTTGACCGCGAGATCGCCGAACAGGGCGGCCGGCTCGAGGTCGTCGTTGCGGTAGGCGCGCCCGTCGCGACGATCGAGGATCGTCAGCGCGCCGATCGGCCGGCCGGCGCGCTGGAGCGGGACGAGCAGCATCGTATACGGCACATAGCCGGTGCCTGCCGCGATCCGGGCGGCGAACCGGGGATCGCTCCGGCAATCGGGCACGGCCTCGGCCACGCCGCTCGAGACGACCTGGCCGGCGATCCCGGTGCGGGGCGGGAGGCGGACGCCGACGATCTCCCGGGCACCGGCGCCCCAGGCCGACTGGTAGACGAGCTCGCCGGTGGTCTCGTCGACGAGGCATATCGAGGCGGCGGCGGCTCCGAAGACGCCGGCGGCGGTGTGGACGACGGCCTCCATGAGGCCGCGGGAAGCGTCGGGATCGTCGATCGAGACCGCGAGCGAGACGCCGGTCTCGGTCCGCAGCGGGGCCCCGAGCGCCTTGGCGAAGGCGGCCACCGACGCCACCCGGCGCTCTGGGATCATCTCGAGGCCGGCAGCCATGATGCTCTCAAGTTCGGGCGTCACCTCGGAGGAGACGCTCGAGAGCTTGGTCGGGTCGGCGTACACCGGCGGGCGGCCGGCGATCAGCGTCCAGAGCGTGGCGGCCACGCTGAACACGTCGGTGCGCGCGGAGACGTTGCCGCCGGCGAACACCTCGGGCGCCATGAATCGCGGCGTGCCGATGCCGACCGTGCCCTGCGCCTCGACCTCGTCGAGCAGGCGGGCGATGCCGAAGTCCACCAGCACGACGCCGTTCTCGCTGAGGATCAGGTTCTGCGGCTTCACGTCACGATGCACGATCTGCTGGTCGTGCACGTACTGGAGCGCCTCGCACGTCTGGCGCACGTACTCGATCGCCTGGTCGACCGGAAGCCCGGGCGTGCCCCGCTGCTTGAGCAACACGCCCAGGTCGATGCCCCGCACGAGGTCCATGACCAGGTACTGGCCCGTGGGCGCCGAGAAGTGGTCGATGATACGCACGACGCGCGGGTGGGCCAGAGCGGAGAGCAGCCTGGCCTCGGCCTCGAACCGCTGGTCGTGGTGGGGGTTGGTGCACTGCTTGAGGGCAACCTCGGTGTCGTTCTCGACGTCGATCGCACGGTAGACCGCACCCATCGCGCCAGCCGAGATGGGCTCGAGGACGCGATAGCGCCCCCGCAGCGTCCGCCCCAATACCTGAGACGCCGTTCTTGGCTCGTTTGCGCGATCGAGCGTCGCTAACACTCCACCTGGTTCCTGCCCCATCTGCTACCCCCTGGCAGTGTAGACTGGCCCGCCCTCACAGTCTAACCGGGCTGTTCAAATCTCACAAGACGTATCCGCACTGAGAACGGTTGCGGCTGCCCTGGACTTGCGCCGTTTGCGGGCAATTCTCAGTGAACGATCAAGCCAAGGACGAAGCCGGCGGCGAAGGCCGCCAGCACCAGCGCGGCGATCAGCGCGACCAACTGCCTCGAAGGGCCGGCGCCCGGGGTGGAGACAGCCCCGGGGGCGGTGCGGCGCTCGGCCTCGGCCTCGGCCGATGTCGGCACCTCCGGCTCGGTGCCGGGCGGCCGTTCCTCCGTCGGCGCCGCGGGCTCGATGTGGTGCCTCTCGACGACTCGGGTGGCGCCCCTGCGGGCGGCCGCGCCGGCGCCGGCCGAGGCGGTGCTGGGCTGCGGCGCGACCGGGTCTGACCCCACGACGGGAACCTTCGTCGTCTGCGCCCGGCGCTCGGGTTCGGAGGCGGTGCCGCCTTGCCGCAGGCCATCGCGAGGGGCGACCGCGATGCCCGGGGCGCTCGAGGACAACGCCCGCGAGGCCGACTGGATCAGCTCGGCGGCCCGCGAGGGGCGGGACCATGGATCCTTGGCCATCCCGTGCGAGATCACCCCGTCGAGCGCGGGCGGCAGGTCGGGCCGGCGCTCGCTCACCTTCGGCGGCGGCTGCATCACGTGCGCGTGAAGGGTGGCGGCCTCGGACGGCTTGGGGAACGGCACCTCGCCGGTCAGGCACTCGTACAGCACGCCCCCCAGCGCGTAGATGTCGCTGGCCGGCGTGGCCGGCTCGCCCTGGATCTGCTCCGGGGCCACGTAGTCGATCGTGCCGATGAACTGGCCGGTGCCGGTGAGGCGAGCCTCGTCGGGCGCCTTGATCAGGCCGAAGTCGGCCAGGTACGCGTGGTCGCGCTCGCCGATCAGGATGTTCTGCGGCTTGATGTCACGATGGATCAGCCCTGCCTCGTGCGCGGCGTCCAGGGCATGGGCGACCTGGGCGAGGAGCCGCACGGTTCGCCGGGGATCGAGCGAGCGGTCGATGATCAGGTCCTTCAGCGTTGGCCCGGCGATCAGCCGCATGGCCAGGAAGAGGCCGTATTCGCTCTGCCCCGCCTCGTACACGGTGACGATGTGGTTGTGGTCGAGTCCAGCCTGGACCTGCCCCTCGCGCTCGAAGCGAGCCCGGAACCCCGGGTCGTCGCCCAGGTTCGCGGCCAGCAGCTTGAGCGCGACCACCCGGTTCAGCGACAGCTGGGTGGCTTGATAGACCGCTCCCATGCCTCCCTCTCCGAGAATCCCGTCGATGCGATACCCGGAAACGATCGTGCCCTCCTCTAGCAAAGGATCGTGCCCTCCTGTAGCAAAGCAGGCGGATTCTACCCGCGAGGATGCGGCGTACTCCGGCTGTTAGGTTATCGCCTACCAGGAAACCGGCCAAGCGACGGTCGATCCGGAGAAGCCGGTCGCCCCGAGCATGAGCGGGAGCCGGCGACGGCTTTATTTGCGCCATCCGATCCCATATCCTCAGCCCATCGGAGCGCGATGCTTGAATGTCAGATGCGCGAGAGCCGCGTCGGAAGCGCCGGCAGCCGCCGAATGGCTCTCCCGCAGTTGGGCACTGAGGTCTCTGAGACCGATCCGAACTCCCGAGACGACCATGAGTGAGCGATGAGCGTGAGCGACCCCCGCATCGGCAGCCAGATCGGCGATTACAACGTGGACGCCGTGCTCGGGGAAGGCGGTATGGGCAAGGTCTACACCGCCACCGGGCCTGACGGCGGCCGTGTGGCACTCAAGCTGGTCAAGGACGACTACGCACGGGACGAGACCTTCCGCCGGCGGTTCTACCGCGAGGCGCGGATCGCGCAGACCGTCCAGCATCCGAACGTCGTGCCGGTGCTGACCACCGGCGAGGTCGACGGGCTGCCGTACATGGCGCAGCGATTCATCGAGGGCATGTCGCTCGACGAAAAGCTCAAGCGCGACGGCCCGCTCGACGTGCCGACCGCGGTCCGGGTCTGCACCGACGTGGCCGCCGGCCTGGAGGCGCTGTGGGGCGCCGGCATGGTCCACCGGGACGTCAAGCCGGCCAACATCCTCCTCGACGAGAGCGGCCGCGCCTACATCACCGACTTCGGACTGGCCAAGGACACCCAGGGCAGCCTGCTCACCCTGCCTGGGCAGGCGCTCGGCTCGATGGACTACATGGCGCCGGAGCAGATCCGCGGCGAGCCGGTCAGCGCGGCCACCGACATCTACGCGCTGGGCTGTGTGATGTACGAGTGCATGGTCGGGCGCCCGCCGTTCGCCGAGGTCCAGGGCATGCGGATCCTGTGGGCGCACCTCCAGGACCCGCCGCCGGATCCTCGCAGCGTCCGCGCCGAGATCCCCGAGCAGTTCTCGCGCACCCTGCTGGTCGCGCTCGAGAAGGATGCCGCGAAGCGGCCCCAGAGCGCCGGCGACTACGCCCGGATGCTGGCCGACGCCGCCTAACCGCGGCGTCGGCGTCTCATCGCCAGAGCAGCGAGTAGACGGTGTGCTCCCCGAGCAGCCCCTTGAAGTGATACTCGCCGTGCTCCTCGAAGCGGAAGCTCGGATCGGTCTGGGTGTAATCCCTGGCATTCGAGGAGACGAGGATCTCGCCGCCCCTCGCCTGCGCGGCGATCCGGGAGGCGAGCACCATGTTGCGACCCATGAGCTGCTCGGGGTTGCCCATGACGAATCCCGAGTGCAGGCCGACGCGGACGGCCACGGAGCGCTGGTCGGCCGGACCGGCGGCGAAGGTCCGCTGGAGCTCAACCGAGGCGTGCAGTCCCGCGTGCGCACTGTTGAACGATGCGAGAAATCCGTCGCTCTGGAACTTCACGACCTGTCCGTCGTGGCTGGAGACGAGCCGCTCGACGAGCAGATGGTGATCGCGCAGAAGCTGCTCCCAGCGCTCCGCTCCAAGTTGCTGGGCGGCGGCACCGGCGTCGGCGATATCGCTGAGCATCAAGGTGACGGCGCCGTCCGGTGAGCTCATCCGGCTCAGCGCGGGCGTGACCGGCTCGAGCGCCGAGGCGATCACGTCGATCGAAGTCATCTGAATGCGCGGTTGCATCCGGCGGGCGAGGATACCTTGACACGTCCGGAGGCCCACAGCAGAATCGCGCCAGGGATGTCGGGGGCACAGAGCGATCACGGGCTTCGGATCAGCGCGTTCCCGCCGATCGGCGACTACGCGTTCCTGTCCGACTGCGAGACGACCGCGCTGGTCGCGCCGAACGGGAACGTCGAATGGCTGTGCCTGCCCCGGATGGACTCGCCGAGCGTGTTCGCATCGATCCTCGACCGCGACGCCGGCAGCTTCCGCCTCGGCCCGGCCGACGTCAACGTCCCGGCCGGCCGGCGCTACATACCGGGGACGATGGTCGTCGAGACCAGCTGGGAGACGCGGATGGGGTGGGTTATCGTCCGCGACGCGCTGTGCATCGGCCCCTGGCATCACGAGACCGAGCGCTCACACAGCCACCGCCGCTCGCCGACCGACCACGACGCCGATCACGTGCTTCTGCGGATGATCGAATGTGTCCAAGGGACGGCGGAGATCAAGCTGGAGTGCGAGCCCGCCTTCGACTACGGCGGCCTGGCCGTCGACTGGCAGTACACCGGAGCCGGCTACGGAGAGGCGGTGGCCCGCTCGGAGGGAATGGACCTGGAGCTGCGCCTGGTCACCGATCTGCGGCTCGGCTTTGAGGGCCCCCGGGCGCGGGCCCGCTCCACGCTGCGGGAAGGCGAAGTGGCCTTCGTCGCGCTTGGCTGGTCCGAGCACGGCGTGCCGATGAACTACGAGGAGGCGGCCGAGCGTCTGGCCCGGACGCAGCGGTTCTGGCAGGAATGGCTCAAGCACGGCACGTTTCCTGACCATCCCTGGCGCACCTACCTGCAGCGCAGCGCGCTCACGCTCAAGGGGCTGACCTACGCGCCATCGGGGGCCCTGATCGCCGCCTCGACTACGTCGCTGCCGGAGGCGCCGGGTGGAGATCGCAACTGGGACTACCGCTTCAGCTGGATTCGCGACTCCACCTTCACGCTGTGGGCCCTTTACTCGCTCGGGTTCGAGGAGGAGGCGAACGATTTCTTCTACTTCGTGGCCGACATGGCCGAGGCGGAGGAAGGGCAGCTCCAGATCATGTACGGGATCGGGGGGGAGTCAAAGCTCGAGGAGCAGGAGCTCGAGCACCTGTCGGGTTATGACCATTCGCAACCGGTGCGCATCGGCAACGGTGCCTACAACCAGGACCAGCACGACGTGTGGGGCGCCGTGCTCGACTCGATCTACCTGCACACCCGCTCGCGCGATCAGCTGCCCGATCGTCTTTGGCCGATCATCAAACGCCAGGTGGAGACCGCGCTGTCGCGCTGGCGCGAGCCCGACCGAGGCATCTGGGAGGTCCGGGGCGACCCCAAGCACTTCACGTCGTCGAAGCTGATGTGCTGGGTGGCCGCCGATCGCGGCGCCCGGCTGGCCCGTATCCGTAACGACGAGCGGATGGCGACGCGCTGGGTGCAGGCGGCGGCGGAGATCCACGCCGACATCTGCTCGAGCGGCGTGGACGAGCGCGGCGTGTTCGTCCAGCACTACGAGACCGACGCCCTCGACGCGTCGCTCTTGATGGTGCCGCTGGTCCGCTTCCTGCCCGTCGACGACCGGCGCGTTCGAGCCACCGTCCTCGCCATCGCCGACGAACTGACCGAAAACGGGCTCGTGCTCCGCTACCGCGTGGGGGAGACGGACGACGGGTTCGCCAGCGAGGAGGGCACGTTCACGATCTGCTCGTTCTGGCTCGTGTCGGCGCTGGCCGAGATCGGGGAGATCGCCCGGGCGCGGGCACTGTGCGAGCGTCTGCTCTCATTCGCCAGCCCGCTGGCTCTGTACGCCGAGGAGATCGACGCCGGCACGGGGCGTCATCTCGGAAACTTCCCGCAGGCGTTCACGCATCTGGCGTTGATCAACGCGGTCATGCACATCATCCGCGCCGAGCAGCAACTCGAGCTGGGAGCCCCGGCGCGCGATCACGAGCTCGCCAATCAGTGAGTGGGGCGCTACCGCCTCGCGCGCACCAACGCGGCGCGAGCGTCCGTAACTGTTTGGTCACCCTCCTGTGAGATAGGTTCTGGCCGATGCCCTGGGTCGAGGTGTTCGTCGTGTTCTTCGTGTCGCACGAAGTCGGTGACTACCTGTTGCAGACCGACTGGCAGGCGATGCACAAGCGCGGCGGGCTCTCCAGCCCGGGAGTGAGACGGCGCGCCCTGTTCTCGCACATCGCGACGTACACGCTTGCCTTCGTGCCGGCGCTGATCTGGCTGGCCGACAGCATTTCGTGGGGCGGGGCGGTTGGCGTGGCAGCGTTGATCGCGATCCCCCACCTGATCCAGGACGACGGAAGGCTGCTCACCGAGTACGCCCGGCTGGTCAAGAAGGCCGACCTCAACGCCAATCCGGCGCTGGGCGCGGTGCTCGATCAGGCCTTCCACATCCTGGCGCTGTTCCTGACCGCGTTGCTCGTTGGGCAGTGAGGATCATCGCTCGCATAACCGGCCGGCAAACCCTTAGGATCGACTAGTGGCCGCCCCGCAACTACGCTCGCATTCGAACGGTCATACGGGGATGACCACGTCCTGGCTTCGAACAAGGAGATCACCACATGAGCACGACCGAGCAGGAGTTGCCGGGCGAAGTTCTTGAGTACCTGAGCGCTCAGAACACGCTCACGCTGGCGACCGCGTCCCCGACTGGCACGCCCCACGCCGCGACGTTCCTCTACGTCAACGATGGTCCGTCGCTGTACTTCTGGTCCAAGAGCGCCACCGAGAGCTCACGCCACATCGAGCAGAACCCGCTGGTCGCGTTCACGATCGACGAGTACACCGACGATCTCAGCCAGACGCGCGGAGTGCAGGGGACCGGCGAGTGCTCGCCGCTGCTCAGCGGAGAGCAGATCGCCCGGGTGGCCGACCTGTTCGGACAGAAGTTCCCGTCGCTCTCGCCCGGCGCGACGATGAGCATCTCCTTCTACAAGATCACGCCGACCGAGATCCAGTTCATCGACAACCGTCGGAGCCGGAGTCTGTCGTCACCGGGGGTGTTCGGAGCCGAATTCCACCGCGAGCGCTCCTACAGTGTGTTCGGCGGCCTGCCCACTCAGACGGCCAAGACGATCTCGGCCTCGCTGCAGCTCATCGACGCCGAACCCGACACGGTGGTGGCGCGGCAGGGCGGACCGGCGGACAAGTTCTTCATCGTGGTCGACGGGGAGCTCGAGGTGACCCGCGAGGAGGCCGGCTCGACCGAAACGGTCTCAACGCTCGGTCCCGGCGACCTGTTCGGCGAGATGGCGATCCTGTTCGACAAGCCGCGCGGCACGAGCGCGCGAGCCACCAAGCCGAGCAAGCTGCTGGTGCTCGACAGCTCGACGTTCCGCTCGGTGGTGGCCCAGTCCCTCGGCACCACGCCGGACTTCGATCAGATCATCCGGGCCCGCATCGGCGCGGCGCCGACGGCCTAGCGCCAGAAAGGGGTGGCGTTCCGTGCAGACGTTCTCAGGCAAGGAGTTCCGCTCGACGGTGGGGGCATTCGCCACCGGGGTCACGGTCGTGACCACACGCGGCGAGGAGCACGCCTACGGCATGACCGCGAACGCGTTCTCGTCGGTGTCGCTCGATCCACCGCTGATCCTGGTGTGCGTGATCAATCCATCGGAGGGGGCGGAGCACATCAGCACGAACGGCGTGTTCGCGGTCAACATCCTGAGCGTGAATCAAGAGCCGCTCTCGCGGTACTTCGCCTCGCGCGATCGTCCGCGCGGCCGGGATGCGTTCGCTGAGGTGGACCATCGCTTCGCGGCCAGCGGCTCGCCGATCCTGGAGGGGTCGGCCGCCTTCCTGGACTGCCGGCTGCACGCAACGCACGAGGCGGGCGACCACCTGATCTTCATTGGCGAGGTGCTGGAACTCGAGGTGAGTGACGGCCACGAGCCTCTGCTGTTCCACGGCGGCGGCTACCGGCTGCTGGTGCCGCCCCTGGGCGTATAGGCTCAGCAGGGATCAGGACGAGGCCGGGCGCCAGGCGTCGCCCTCGAACACGAGCCGGATCGGCTCGGAATCCTCGTCGAGCGCCACCGACGCCTCGCGCGCGGCGAAGTCGATGTGCAGCCGGAGCGAGAGGCTGCCGGGGGCCGCGCCCGCAGAGACCGGGCCGGGCTCGGTCTCTGCGCCCGAGGTGGTCGGTGGCGGCGCGGGTCGACGTCCAGGCGCCTGGTCGAGCGGCCGCGGACCGCGCTGGGGCTTGCCGGAGGGACCAAGCGCGATGGCGGGGGTCTCCTGACTCGTCGTCGGAGCCGGAACGGAGGTTCCCGGCGCTGCCGTCGGCTGCGGCGGGACCGCCTTGAGCGAGCGCTCGGTGGCGGGGATCGGCAGCTCGCGGGCGACCAGTGTGGTTCCGCCGAGCTCGATCGTGTCGCCCACCGAGAGCGTCTGCGGGCCGGCAGATCCGCAGGCCGTTGACGAACGTTCCGTTGGTCGAGCCGAGGTCCTCGATCGCGCAGAAGCCGCTGCGGTCGAGGCTGATGCGCGCGTGTGAGCGGGAGATCTCGTCGTCGTCAGCCAGGCGTCCCGCGCCCTCGGCGTGGCGCCCGATCAGCAGTTCGTCGTCGAGCAGGATCGACATACCGATCGCGCGGCCGGCCACCACCTCGAAGCGAGCCATCGCGGGACTCATGCCCGGACTGTACCGCGCTGCCCGTGGTCTCAGCGCATACCGGCGTGCTTGCAGCGATCCGTCACCATCGGTAGTCTGCCGCCCGCTATGGCACGGCTGCGTGTAGTGAGTGGGCCCGCCGCTGGTCGCACGGTGGATGTGGAAGAGGAGGTCGTGATCGGTCGTGAGGACACTGACCTCGAGATCGACGACGTCGAACTGTCTCGTCGCCATGCGGTCGTCAGGCGGTTCGCCAACCGGCTTCAGGTGGAAGACCTGGGGTCCACCAACGGGACGTTCGTCGACGGTAATCGCATCGCCGAGCCGACGCTGCTCGGCGGTGGGGCGGAGATCAAGATCGGCACGACCGTGTCTGGTCGTGGAGGGGGTGCTGCCGGTGGGATCAGCGGAATCGGGACGTGAGCTGGGCGATGCGCAGGCGCGAAATGTCACGCGCGTCAGCCCCGCGGTAGGGGCGACCACCGCGGCCGGCGGCCCGCAGGCGGCCGCCGCCGAGGCGCCGGCGCCGCCGTCGGCCACACCGGTGACCGGCGCGCCCGCCCAGCCGACGCAGCCACTCGCGCCGTTTCACCCGCCGTCGCAGCGCCGGCAGAAGGGTCTGGCGTCGCGCTCGTGGCTGCCGGTGGCGCTGTCGTTCGGCACGGTGATCATCGTCGCCATCGCGCTGGTGATTTACTTCACCCAGCACACGTAAGCTTCGGCTGCACGCCCGCCCGGCGTCCCTGTGCGCCGTCGGGGCGTCCGCGCGAGGCCACGGTGGCCGGGCGCGAGGACACCGATCGGGCGCCGCAGCCTCGCATCCAGCCGCCTCGTCCGTCAGCCCTTGTGAGCCACCTCGTCTATTTCAACGAGAAGTAGAGATCAATGCGATGGCGATCAGGACGAGGAACGCCAGCGGCGCGAGCTGGGCGCGCCGGCGTACGCGCACGTCGAGGTACTTGTCCACCGTGGGGTGACCCGCCGGGTGCCGAGGGCGGCTGCTGGGCCACTTCATCGGCGCGTGCGACTTCCGGGTTGACGTACGTCGGCGGACGCTCGGCGATGGCCAGAGACGGCGGGAGCTGGATCACGCCGGACCCGCGCGACCTGAAATCTTCGGCAGTGCGCAACTGGATGATGCTCACGCCGATGAGTAGCTCGTCGCCCCCCTCGAGGTGCGCGGGGCCCATCAGCTCGTTCTGGTTGACGAACGTGCCGTTGGTCGACTCGAGATCCTCGACGGTGGCGGTGCCGTCGGGCGAGGGGGTGATGCGGGCGTGCCGCCCTGACACCTCGCCGTCCTGGAGGACGAGATCGGCCTGCGGGTCGCGTCCGATCACTATGGGCCGATCGACGGAGATTTGCTTGCCCGCGTCCGGCCCCTCGATGACTTCCAGATTCAACTCGCCCGCCACGGCGCGGGAGCATAGCGTCAGTTGAGGGGGTTACGCAACGTTATGTGATGAACGCGGCGGAAACACGGGCTCGAGGATCTTGAAAGGGTCGCGCGTTTCCAGATAGGGTCCCCAGCCATGACAGCCAGCGCTCCACGAGACTCGGTCATCGCCGTCGTCGGCGACGGATTCGGGTCGCTTCTTGTGCAATGTACCGCCCGCTACCTGGGCTTCACCAACGACGAGATCACGATCTTCGGGCCGAGCGACAACCCGGTCGGCACCTATCAACAGTTCGCCTACAACCTGGGACAGACCGTGCTGCGCTCCGAATCGGAGTCACACTTTCTGGCCCCGGACTGGCCGACCTTTGCGCAACTCGACGCGTGGGCCCACAAGAGTCTGAGGCCGCTGTATCGCACAACACGGCGGAAGTACAACCCCGGCGTTCCGGAGATCCTCACCGAGGCCGCGGTGGTGGCCCGGCGGATCGGTTGGGACGACGTGCGCATCCCGACGAAGGTGGGGTGGCTGCAACGGCAGACCCAGCCGATGCCGCACTTCGTGATGTACGACGAGCAGGCGAACTTCATCGGCCGCGCCAAGCACGTGATGCTGGCGCCGGGTCATGGGCCGCTGTCGTTCCCGCCGGTGCTGGCCAAGGGCCGGAAGGATCCCGCGGTGGCGGACCGGATCGTGCAGGCCTACGAGCCCAAGCAGTACGCCCCGGGCGGGCGCTACATCGTGCTGGGCGCCGGGATCGCGTCGGTCAACGAGTGGGCGAACATCATCGATGCCGGCGCGTCCGCGCTGGCCCTCACTCGCAATCCGCAGCCCGAGACCCAGGACCTCAACGTCCCGCGCTGTCTGTTCGAATCGATCGGGATCGATGCGTACACGCAACTGCCCTTCGATCAGCGGATCGAGTTCCTCGGCCAGGTCCTGCGCGGCACCCGCCCCGAGCGCCGGGAGTGGCTCGCGCGGATCCAGGACGGTCAGAAGGAGGGTCGGTTCGACGCGCTGATCGGCGAGATCGAAAAGGTCGAGCCGGGACGCGCTGGGCTGCGTGTGTACGTCAAGAGCGCGCATGGTGAGGATCCGGGCTGGCTCGACGTGACCGGCGTGGTGGCCGGCACCGGGTTCAACAAGTCGGTGCTGACCATCCCGCTCCTGCGTCGCCTGATCGAGTTCTACAAGGTGCCGGTCGTCGACGGTCGCATACATCTGCAGACCAACTGCGGAGTACCCGGCCTCGACCGGCCGGAGTCGCGTCTGTGTTGCATGGGATTGATCGCCAACAACGTGATTCCCCATGGCGACACCATCGCCGGCCTGAAGTTCATCGCGCGTCGCTTTGTCGCCGACTGCGCACGCGCCGAGAAGCTTCGCAAGCGACCGTTCACCTCGCGTCTGGCGATGCAGTTCTCGATGGGGCGCGAGGTGGCGACTGCGCTCCGTACAGTGGCCCCGACCCAGCAGCTCGCCTAGAGGGGGAGAAGCACATGTGTCCGACCGTACTCGGCCGCGTGCAGACGCGCTGGGCGATCCTGATCATTCCGGCGATCATCTGGACGATCGTTTCGCTGATCACCAGCAACCCGAGCTGGATCGTCCTGATCGGCCTCTACTTTGTGATCGGCGTCGCGCTCGACACCGCGTTCTACCCGTTCATCATCCGCTGGCAGCCGCCGTGGCTCACCTTCACCCTCGCCGTGGGGGAGTTCATCCTTGTTTACCTGGCCGCCAACGTGCTGAAGGGCATTCATTTCTCCTCGCACTTCTGGCCGATCTTCGAGTACTGGGTCACCTGGGTGATCGCGATCTGGACCAAGGTGGTGATCCTGCCGCTGCTGTCACTGAGCTGGATCGAGAACGCCGGCGAGTTCCGCTCGACCGACTGGTCGGTGGCGCCCGAGTACGTGCCACTGCCCATACAGCCGTTCACGCCCGAGTTGGCCACTGGCGGTCCGCCGCCGCTGGCGCGCAAATTCTCGGCCGCGGTGATCGAGATCCCCGAGGAGCTCCGCCGCGCGCCGAGCCCGTCGGGCGTGTTCCAGATCCCCACCGGACCGCCGCCGGCGTAGGGACAAAGGCGCCGGCGTCAGGCGGCGAGGCGGGCGATGACCTCGTCGCGGTCGGTGCCGTGGGCGGCCAGCACGCGATCGAAGTCGGGGCCGTAGAAGCGCATCGCGGCGAGCAGGACGTCGCCGGTGCCGACGCTGGTGGCGCCTCGCTTGCGCGCGAGGCGCATGGCGAGCTCGCCAACCGCGGCGACGGCGTCGCGGTCCTCGCGGTCGGCGTCAGAAGCCGGCTCAGGGGCGTCCGCGTTGCCGAGCGGCGTCTCACCCACACCTAGCGCGCACAGCACCCGTGCCGCCTCGCCGTGCAGGCGCAGGATGCGCAGCCAGCGCAGCGCCTCGGCCCGGCGGGAGGCGGCGAAGGGCATCGCGGTCGAAGCCAGCCCGAGCGCCATCGCGGCGTCCGTGCGGAACGGGAGTGCGTGGCCGGTGCCCGTGCTGAGCGCCTCGTCGAGCGTGGCGAAGCTGTCGAAGCATTCGTCGAGTCCGGTCATCTCGAGCAACTTGTGCTGGGTGGCGGGGAGGCCGGCCAGCGCCAGGTGAGCGCTGCCCTCCACGCGCTTGCGGAAGCCGACCAGCACCCCGAGGCCCATCGAGTCCATGTAGGTGAGCTCGCGAAAGATCGATCACGTAATGGGCGTAGCCGCTTGTCCAGCAGTTCGATCAGTGTCCACTTCAGCTGAGGAGCGGAGGCGAGGTCGAGTTCGCCCTCGACTGCGACGACGCAGGTGCGTCCCGTCGACCTCCCGGTGTGCCACCGCGAACGCGGGCTTGTTCGTCACCGGGCGGGACCTGTCGAGCCAGCTCTCCATGATCTGGGTTTCGGTCGCACCGGGCGTTTCCTTGCCGGCCAGCGAACCGCGTAGACAAACGTACGGATACCGAACAAGAACTAAGCTACGGATGGCAGCCGGGGCGCCGTCTTGCGCCGACGCAGGTGCCGGCGCTGGGGTCTCATTGAGGCCCCAGAGTTTCATCCGCGCAACCCTCCCCCGGATCTCGACCTCGTCGACGTAGACCAGGTCCTCGGCGGGCGCCATCAGGGCGTCGCGGGTCGAGTCCGAGAGCAGCAACTGGTTCGGCGTCCCCTTGGTCAGCGCCTCGATCCGCGACGCCGTGTTCGTGGTGTCACCCACCGCGGCGTACTCGACCCGTCGCTCGGAGCCGACATGGCCGGACATGACGTGCCCGCTGTTGAGCCCGATCCCCATCCGGAAGCCGTCGCCCAATCCTTGGGAACGGATCCATTCGTTGAAGCGGGGGAGGCGGACCTCGAGCATCTCCCGGGCCGTGCGAAGCGCGCGGTCCGCGTGGTCGGGCTGCTCGAGCGGGGCGCCGAACACGGCGAAGATCCCGTCGCCCATGTAGGCCACCAGGGTTCCCCCGTTGTCGAGGATCGCGTCCGACATCTCGCTCAGGTAGTGGTTGAGGACGTCAATCACCTGCGACGGGGTCAGCTTCTCGGAGAACGAGGTGAAGCCGCGCAGGTCGGTGAACATGACGGTGCCGGCGCGCTGGACCCCGCCCAGCCGCAGCCCGTCACTGCTGGCCAGGACCTGGTCAACCACATCCTCGGGGACGAACCGTGCGAACAGGTCGACCGCGCGGATGCGCTCGAACGCCTCGGTCACCAGCTGGACGGCAAGCGAGCCGACGGCGCTCAGGACCAGCGCCAACATCGGATATACGAACGAGACGATCGTGCCGCTGTTGAACAGGAGCTGCGCCGCGACGGCGAACACCAGCCCGATCGCCACGGCGATCCCCATCGACACGATCGGGCGCACGCGCAGCGCGGCGAGCGGGACGGCCACGCCGAGCAGGACGATCAGCACGATGTTGACCCAGCCCGGGACGGTGGACAGCGGGAAGCCCCGGAGCACCGTGTCTATCGCGTTTGCCTCGACCTCGGCCCCGGACATCTGCGGGTCGGTCGAGGCGGGGTGGATGTCGTGCAGGTCGCTGGCGGTCGGGCCGATCACCACGATCTTGCCCTTGAAGAAGCTGGCGGGGATCTTGCCCGAGTAGACGTCCTCGAACCGGACCATGTGGAATGTGCCGGCGGGTCCGCGGTAGTCGATCCACTTACTGCCCGAGAACGGGCGGACGCGCTTGCCGGTGGCTACCTGGGCGGTGGCCACCGGGAAGGTCACGAGCTTGTTGATCGTGTACTGCATCCGCCGGATGTAGTCCCCGGGGTCGAACGGGAAGAGCGTGATGCCGGGCTGGACCCCGGCCTCGCGCAGGGCCTTCTGCGTCTGCCCCAATCCGATCAGACGGACATCGCCCTTCGAGTTCGTCTCCTGGAACGACAAGACGACGTGCCCGTTGATGTTGTCGCCGCCGAGCGCGTTCAAGAGCGCCTCGTCGTCCTTCTGGCCGAGTTGGCTGGGGTCGGAGAATGCGACGTCGACGGCGACCGCAGAGGGATGCCCGGCGCCGATGCGATTCAACACCTGGGCTTGAACCGCACGGGGGAACGGCCACTGCTTGTTGAGGGTCGCGATGCTCTGGTCGTCGACGGCGACGATGACGATGTTCGACGGTGGCTTCTGGGCGCCCCGGACGGAGAAGCGCGCGTTGACCGTGTTGCAGGTCGAGCGAGCGAAGGGCGCGGTCGGCGTACCCGCCGAGCGCCAGGCCGGTCGCCACGACCGCCACCACGCCCAGCAGGAGCACCTTCAGGTTTCGGTTGCTCCCGCAGTAGCCGCGTGCCTTTCATGTCTACATCCCCCTCGCGGTTCGAGCCCCGATTTCGCCCCCGCTCCGCGCCACCGAAGGGCAGCACGCAACGCGCCGGAAAGTCTACGCGCTCGCCGAGCGAGCGACAACCCCAGGGTTGACGAGCCGCCGGTAGGCGCTCTACCGTGCCCGGGGGGACCGAACGTGGGACAAGGACGACGAGCGGATCATCTGGGCGGTGGCTGTGATGTGCGTGACCGGCACGGCATGCTCGGGCGCTCGAGCGCGGGTCGAGGCGCCGGTGCCGACGTTCGCGAAGACGGTCGTCCTGACCCCGATCAGCGGCAAGGTGATGATCCTTGTGCCCGGGTCCCGCCTCGGGTTCGTTCGATTGGCGAGCACTCCCACCGTGGTGCCGGTCGGGACGATGGTCGATGCGACCAGCGGCCGGGTCAGGCTCACCTCGGCTGACCCGGGTCCCAAGCCGGCGGAACTCCAGACGGGGCAGTTCTTCCGCGGGGGCTTTCGGAGTCGAGCAGAGCCGCAGCGCCGGCGGGCTGGTCGACCTGTGTCTTCGCGACAACCAGCCTCGCAGCGCGTGCGCTCCAAGCGCCGCGCGCAGCGCCGCGGTGAATCAGCGAGTGCTCGGACTGCTCCGGGGCGACGGCCAAGGGCCGCTTTCGCACCACCGGCCGGTTCGCCGCGGCGACGGTCCGGGGCACCGACTGGGGGGTGCGGGATCGCTGCGACGGCACGCTGACCGTCGTTCGCACGGGCGTGGTGCGCCGTGACGCGACTTCCGCCTGCAGAAGGACGTCATCGTCCGCGCGGGGCACACTTACCTGGCCAAAGCGCCCTGAGCGCCGAGCCGATGCCGACCCAGCCCATCACGATCGTGATCGCCGACGACCACGCGGTGGTGCGCCAGGGGCTACGGCTGCTGCTCGAGGCCGAGGACGACCTGGCGGTGGTCGGCGAGTCGAGCGACATCGCCCAGACGAGCGCGCTGCTGCGCGAGTGCACGCCGGCCGTGGTGCTGCTCGACCTCCACATGGGACGCGACCTCAGCCTGAGCGCGCTGTTCGAGATGCGCGTCGGCCTCGCCGTCGACCCGGGTGGTGATCCTCACCATGGAGGACGATCCGGCGTTCGTCGCCCCGGCCTGGAACGCGGGCGCGGCCGGGCTACGTGCTCAAGGAGGCCTCGCGGACCGACCTGGTGCGGGCGATCCGCACCGTGGCCAAGGGCGGGCGCTATCTCGATCCGGCGATCGGCGGATGGGCGCTGACCAGCGACAGTGACGCGGCGCTCACCGACCGGGAGCTCGAGGTGCTGCGTCTGGTTGCGCTCGGGCACACCAACTCAGAGATCGCCACCCGCATGTACATCAGCCCCCGCACGGTCGAGACGCATCGCGCCAACCTCCAGGCGAAGCTGGGGATCTCCGGCAGGCCCGAGCTCGTCCGCTACGCGCTCGAGCACGGGGTGATCCATCGATGAGCGCGGGCGCGCGGGCGGACGAACCACCCGTCAGCGCGGGGCCGCGCGGGCGCGGCAGATCGAGCTGGAGGCCGCCCAGCGGCGGGTCATCGAGCGGCTCAGGGCGAGTGCACCGCCGCCGGCGTCGGCGGCCAAGCGGGCCGCGATCGTCGTGATCGCCACGCTGTTGTTCGCGGTGACGTTCACCGCGCGACTGGTGATCGACGACCCCGATGCACTGCTCGCCAACTTCTACATCATCCCGATCGCGGTGCTGGCCATCGAGTTCGGCACCCGGGCCGGCCTGCTTGCGGCGGCGGTGGCGGAGGCCCTGGTTCCGGCGTGGAGCGTGATCAACGACGTCCACGTCCGCCCGCTCGGGTACGTCGCGCGCGGAGCCGCGTTCGTGATCACCGCGGTGGTGGTCGGCCGATTCTCCGAGCGGCTGCGCAGCGACATGGCCGTCCGCCAGGACGCCCAGCGCGACCTGGCGCTATACGCCGATCAGCTCGAGGCGAGCAACCGGGGGCTGGCCCGGAGCGTGGAGCGGCTCGAGGCGTTCGCCGAGATCGCGCGTGCGGTCGGCGGGGAGACCGAGCTCGACCGCGTGCTGTAGCTGATCCTCGCCCAGGGCCGCGAGATACTGGCCGCGCGGACGCTCGTCATGTATCTGCCCGAGGGAGGCGAGCTGGCCGCGGTGAGCGGGAGCGCGATGGGCTCGGACTCGCGGCAGCGCCTGCCGCTGAACGGCTCGCTGGCCGGAGAGGTACTGCTGTCCGCGCGCCCGCGGCGCGTCGGCGCGGAGGCCGAGCCCGCCCAGCTCGAGCAGCTGGCGCCTGACGCCAAGGCGGCGATCCTGGTTCCGCTGGTCTTCCGGGGCGAGCCGCTGGGGGTGCTGGCGGGCATCAACGGGCCCGGCGAGCGCGCGTTCGAGGAGGAGGATGAACAGCTTCTGATGTCGGTGGCGGCCAGCGCGGCCACCGCGGTCGCAACCGCCCGCTCGGTGGCCGCCGCTCGGCTACGGATGAGCGTGGACGCCGCCGATCAGGCACGCGCCCGGTGGGCGCGCGAGCTGCACGACGAGACGCTCCAGGGACTGACCGGAGTGCGGATGGTGCTGTCGGCCGGACTGGCGCGAAACGATCTTGGCGCGCTGCGCGGCGCTGCCGAGAACGCCGATGAGCACCTGGCCGAGGAGATGCGCAAGCTGCGCGACCTGATCGCCGAGCTGCGGCCGGCCGCGCTGGATGACCTGGGACTCGGTCCGGCCATCGAGTCGCTGGCCAAGCGTCAGGGCGCCATCGCCAGCTTCGCGGTGGAGGTCGACGTGGAGCTGGAATCCGACCATCGCCTGAACCGCGACACCGAGACGGCGATCTACCGGATCGTCCAGGAGGCGCTGAGCAATGCGGTCAAGCATGCCGGTGCGGGAGCCGTGAGCCTGCGGGTCAAGCAGTTGCCCGACCGGGTGCAGCTGGCGGTGGAGGACGACGGCCGCGGCTTCGACCCCGATGCCGTCCGGGCCGGCTTCGGCCTGACCGGGATGCGCGAGCGCGCCATGCTCGCCGGCGGGCGCCTCTGGGTCACCTCGGCCGATGGGGGGCCAACCCGGGTGGCGGCGGTGCTGCCGCTGCCGCCCCCCGGCCAGCGCTGATGAACACGCCGGCCCGGGACCGCGGGTCCCGGGCCGGCGAGGCAGCCCCCTTTACTGAGCCTCAGGAGACGGAGATCGGCGGCTCGTCCGGCGAGGACCCCTCGGCCGGCCCCGCCGGAACTGGGGTGCCGGAGACTGACCGCGGCGAGAGCCCCAGCATTCCGGGCCCGCCGGCCATCGACCACTTGAACTGCGTGACGTTCTCCTTCGGAGCGAACAGGCCGGGCCGCGAGCCGCGTCGGACGAACAGCACGGGCGCGGGCGCCGCCTTGGCGATCGCCGAGCGAGTCGGGCCGAGGCCCTCCTTGCGCCAGCGATCGGACAGCCCGAGCACGAGCAGTCCGGCCTGCTCGGCCGCCGAGACGATGCCGTCGCGGCCGCCGGCCACGACCAGCGGCTCGGTGGCGATCCCGGTGGCCTGCTGGACGAGCAGCCCGGCGTCGGCGAGCAGCCGCGTGACCGACTTGGCCTCGTCGGTCTGGCCGGCCGCCCCGATGAGCTTGAGCGGCGCGCCTGAGCTGGCCGCCAACCAGGAGCCGAGCTCGAGCGCGGCCCAGTCGTGCTCGGCTCCGCCGAACGGCACGAGGATCGGGCTGTCGGGGCCGAGCTCGATCGGATCGCCCTCCTTGGCGACCAGCACCGCCACGTCGGACACCGCCTGCTCCATCAGCTCGCCGACCTCGCCGAGCGGCACGCCCTCGCCGATGAGCCGCCGGCGCCCCTCGGTGAGCACCAGGTCGACCGGTTCGCGCTCGACGATGTGGGCCAGGTCCGAGCCGGGGCTCGACGACGTCAAGGCCACACCGCGGGCGACCACGCCGTCACTGGCGAGGCGCTCGCGCACGTCGTTGATCGCCCGCGAGGCCCGCTCGAGCGCCAGGTTCTCGGACTGCAAGCCGCCGCGGACGCCCGCGCCGGCGCCCCTGGGCGGCTGCACCAGACGGGCGATGATCAGCTCGCGCAGCCGGCTCGGACCGCGCCAGCGGCTCGGCCAGAGCGACGAGCTGTCCCAGCGCGGCATCGGTCTGCGGCGCGACCAGGATCGACCGCTCCGGCACCGGCAGCTCCGGGTGGGCCTGGACGGCGGCGAGCGCGGCATCTGCGAACGCATCCTCGACCGCCGTGCCGTACTCGTTCTTCGGGTCGAGCAGCTTGAGCAGCGGCCCGGCCATCAGCGTCGTGACCACCGCCATGATCACGAGCATCGCGAACAGCGTGTTCGAGATCGCGCCGGCGTCCAGGGCCAGGTTGAGCACGATCAGCTCGGTCAGCCCGCGGGTGTTCATCAGCGTCCCGATCACCGCCGACGCCTTCCAGTCGTACCCGACGACCCGGGCGGCGATCGCTGCCCCGAACAGCTTGCCGAGGATCGCCACCGCGATCAGCAGCAGCGTGATCAGCCACAGCTCCGGGCGGTCGAGCAGTCCGACGTTCGTCCGCAGGCCGGTGTAGACGAAGAACACGGGCAACAGCAGCGTGACCACGAAGTCGTCGATCCGGCGGGTTACCTCTTCGTTCATGCGCGCATGCCGCGGCATGATCATGCCGAACACGAAGCCGCCGAAGATGAACGCGATGTTGATCTCCTCGGTCACCCATGCCGACAGGAGGACGCCGATGATGATCGCGGCGAACCACGCGCCCGGCATCCGCCCGACCTCGTCGAACGCGGTGGCCATGCGGCCGAGGACGCGCCTGACGACCAGCACCATGATCAGCGTGTACGCAGTCGCCTCGGCGATCGTCTTGGCGACATCCCCGAACGTACCCGAGGCCGCGATCGTGAGGGCGAGCGCGATCAGGAACCACGCGGTGACGTCGTCGACCGCGGCGCACGCGATCGCCAGCGAGCCGATCGGGCGCTTGATCATCCGGCGCTCGGCCAGGATCCTCGCCAGCACCGGGAACGCGGTGATCGACATCGCCACGCCCATGAACAGCGCGAACGAGACGAACTTCTTGTCCGGCCCGACGAGCTTGTACAGCGGCAGCGCGACCGCGATGCCGAGGAGCATCGGTACGGCCACGCTCGTGTTCGAGATCGCGGTGGCCGCGGCGACCTTGCCCTTGAGCGAGCCGCGGTCGACCTCGAGCCCGACCAGGAACATGTAGAAGATCAACCCGAGGTTGGCCACCACGCCGAGGGCGGGCAAGACGTCACTCGGGAAGAACGTCGCCTGCAGGTTGGGTGAGATCGCGCCGAGCAGCGACGGGCCGAGGCACAGGCCGGCGATCACCTCGCCCATCACGCGCGGCTGCCCGACCCTGGTCGCCACGGCCCCGAACAGGCGGGCGACGATCAGCACGATCGCGATCGCGAGGAACGCCGCGGCGACGAGCGAGTTGAAATCCTTGCGCGCCTTGGTCGCCGTGAACTTCTCGCCGGCGGGCGAGAGCCCGCTCGGGGTGGTCAGCGCCGGCTTGGGCTGTGAGGCCGTCGAGGGGACCGGCGTCGCCACGTTGAGCGGGATCACCGTGACCTTCTGGAGCTGGAGGTCATTGGCGGTCGCCGTCATACGCGCGGCGCCGCCCTTGACGCACTTCACGTCGCCGAACACGCCGGCGTTCTTGCTCGAGTAGGTGACGGGCCCGAGCAGCTTGCTGCCCGAGTAGAGCTGAGCGACGGCACCGGTGCCGTGAATCGAGAACTTGCTCCCGAAGCACGTCGACGCAGGAGTCAGGGCGTATGTGCCCTGGATGTTCGTCGGCGTCCGCGGCGCGGCGGCGCCGGCAGCCGGCGGGGCGGCCGTGAAGCTGGCCGCGAACGGGAGCCCACCCAGGGTTCCCGTGATTGCGGCCTTGGCGCCCGGCGTCGCGATCGCGTCGAGGTGAAGCGAGCGGCCGCCCGACACGCAGTTGACGTCCCCGGTCAGGCGATGGCCACCGCCCGGGAGCGTCGTCTCGTTCAGGCGCAGCTTCCCGCCCAGCGTGCTCTGATTGTTGGTGAAGTTGACGAACTGCCCGGACTGAAGGACGTTGAAGGACGGGCCCGAGGCCGGCACTTGGGTCGGCGCCGTCGGCGGCAGCGGGATCCCGCCGGCCGGCTTCGGCACCGGTCCGATGCACGGGCTGGCCGCGGCCAGCGTGTAGCCGCCGGCAATCGCAGGCTGGGCCTTCTCGTTGCCCCCCTTGTCGACCACGAAGATCACGACCGCGACCCCGATCACGGCGATAATCGCGTAGAAGGTGATCAGACGCGTGGCAAGCTTGCCGCGCGGGATGTCCTTCTGTCCCGGCATATTGAAGCCCCCTTATCGGCTTGCTGGTACTTGGAAGTAATTAGCCCGGCCGGCGCAGCCCCGCCTCATGCCGGCGCGCGGAAACGTAGCCGATGGCGCGGCCCCGCACATCCGGCACGTGCCATCGAACTACATCCGTAAAGTGCCGCAAACTTAGTCCGGGGGTTGGCGCTAAAGGCCGAGCATCGAGGCGATGCGCACCCGCTGCGTCTCGTTCGTGCCCGAGTAGATCGGGGCGCCAACCGCGTCGCGCAGGCCCTTCTCGAGGCCGTACTCGCGGCTGTAGCCGCGCGCTCCGAAGATCTGTATGGCTGACAGCGCGGAGGCGACGTTGGCCTCGCTGGTGATCAGCTTGGCCATCGAGATCTCGGTCGTCACGCTGCGGCCCCTGGCGAACCGCCGGGCCGTGTCGTACAGATGCTTGCGCGAGTTCTCCAGGCCGATCTTCATGTCGACGATCTTGCCGGCGATGTACTGATTGGCGCCGATCGGCTGGCCGAACGCCTGTCGCGTCTTGGCGTACTTGATGCAGCGCTCGAGGCGCTCCTGCATCTCGCCGGCCATCATCGTGAAGATGCAGAGGATCTCGTAGTTCATGACGTGCTCGAGGATGAAGAAGCCGGCCCCGAGGCGGCCGAGGATGTTCTCCTTGGGCACGCGACAGTCGCGGAACTCGAGTTGGCAGAACGGACAGGTGTTGAGCCCGAGCTTCTGGATCGGCTCTCCGACGGTGAACCCGGGCGTGTCGGTGGGGACCAGAAAGGCGGTGATGCCGGCGGATCCCCCGCCGGCGTCGGTCTTGGCGTAGACCGTGACGACGTCGGCGATGGGGCCGTTGGTGATCCAGATCTTCTGCCCGTCGAGGATGTAGGAGTCGCCGTCCTCGGTGGCGGTGGTGATCATGGCCATGGCGTCGGAGCCGGCGTTCGGCTCGGAGATCGCGTGGGCGCTGATGATCTCGCCGGCGACGAGGCGCGTGAGAAACCGCTCCTTGAGTTCGTCCGAGCCGAATTTCTGCAGCGGGACGGCCGCGCTCACGACCTGCGTCGCCGCCGCGAACAGCAGTCCGTTGTCGCGGCACCCGTAGCCCAGGTTCTCCAGCACGTAAACGAGCGTCAGCACGTCATGGCCGAGACCGCCCCACTGCGAGTCGAACGGAATCCGCAGCACCCCTGAATCGCGGATCACCTGCCACTTGTCGCGGTTGAACCGGTCCGCGGCGTCATCTTCGAGATGTCCGGCGTTGAGCGCGTCGAAGTGCTGGTCGAGCGACTTGCGCAGCGCCTTCTGCTCGTCTGTCCATTCACCGGATGGGGCGGTCAGTGCCATGGTGAGTCACTGGCTCCCGGCGACAACTTCCCCGTACACCGACGGGTGGATGCCGGACTCGCTGATCCGATGCGCTTCGTCGCCGGTGAGCGCCGGGGTGAACATGCAGACCAAGCGCAGGTCCTCGTTCTCGCCCCCGAGCAGCCAGTGCGTGTCGTGCTTGTCCAGCGCGTACATCCGGCCCGGGAAGATGTCGTGCTCGGTGCCGTCCATCTCGATCACCTTGCCGCGACCCTCGATGCAGTAGCACGCCTCGAGATGGTTCGAATACTCGATCAGCGTCTTGGTGCCCTTGTTCACGATCGTGTCCGTCAGCGTGTAGCCCATGCCGTCCGCTTCGAGCAGGAAGCGACGGCTCAGCCCGTTGCCCCATTCGACCGTCTTCACGTTCTCGAGATCCCGAATGATCATGTATGCCCCTTGTCGTTGATTTGTTGGGTGGGCGGGACTCCCAGATCCACGAGTAACCCGCGGAAATCTTCGACCACGTCGCGCCCCGCGTCGCGGGCAGCCGTGACCCGCGCGACGCAGGTCGAGCCCACGATCGCGGCGTCGGCGCCCACCTCGGCCAGTCCGTCGATGTGGCTCTTGTCCTTGACCCCGAACCCGACCGCCACCGGCACGTCGGTCTGAGCGCGCAGCGTCTCCATCACCGGGATCAGCGCGCTGTGGTCGGGCGGCCCGACGGTGCCGCTGCGCCCGTAGGCGGCCACCAGATAGATGTAAGCCGAGCCGTGCTCGGCCGCCTCATTCAGCACATCCTCGTTCGAGGTCGCGTAGCAGGTCGTGACGATCGGCAGGCCCACTGACGACGCAGCGTCGTAGTACTCGGCCTTCAGCCGGGGCGGGAGGCCGTGGACGAGGAGGCCATCGGCGCCCGAGGCCTGCACACGTTCGAGGAACTCCTGCATCGGCGTGCGCTTGATCGAGTAGCTCCAGTCGGCCAGCAGTGCGATCTTCATGTGCGAGAGCTCCGGGCGCACGCGGTGCACGAAATCAAGCACGGTCTGACGGTCGATCCCGTCCTCGAGGGCGCGGCTGGCCGAAGCCCGGATCACTGGCCCGTCACTGGCCGAGTTCGGGAAGGGAACTGCGAGCTCGAGGCAGTCCACGCGCGCCTCGTCGAGCATCAGGACGAGCTCGCGGAAGGTCTCGAGCGGCGGATCGCCGGCGTTCAGGAACAGTGCCAGCCCCGGCCGTCCAGGCTGGCGCTCGGCGAAGAAGCCGGAGGCTCCGGCGCGTGTCTCGCCTGCCGACGTCATGCCTTGGCGGTCAGGAGACCGTGCTCGCGCATGCGCTCGATCAGCCGCGCCGGCACGCCCGCGGTCATCGTGTCGGCCGCGAGCTCCAGGGCCGTGGGCCAGTCGGGCGCGACCCCGCAGTTGATGGCCAGGGCGGAGGCGTTCAGCTTGATGCTCTCGATTGCGCCCGGCGGGCCGTCGCCGCCGAGCAGCGCCAGGAAGTGCTCGACGGTCTGCTCGAGATCGGCCACCGGGAGCAGGTCCTCGAACGGCCGATCGCTCAGCCCCAGCTCGGCGGGGCGCAGCACATACTCCTCGCCGCGGGCGCTGTCGTACACGTGGCAGTCGACGACGCTCATGAGCTCGTCGACGCCCACCTCGTTCCAAACCACCCAGTAGTCCTTGCTCGCGTCCTCGGACACCAGCCCGCGGAAGGTCGGGAGCACGCTGTGGTCGGACACGCCGGTGATCTGCAGCGACACGGGCACCGCGGCCAGGAACGGGCCGATCAGATTGAAGAACCGCCCCACCGTCTTCATGTCGAAGGGGAGGATCTGCCGGGCCAGCATGCGAAGCTCCTTGGGGTACACGAACGGCCCGGCGCAGGCCATCCCGAACGCGTCGAGCATCTCCTCGGTCTGCTCGTAGGAGCTCGTCTGCCGGATCCCGAGCCGGTCGAGCAGATCGACCGAGCCGGTACGGCTGGCGTAGGCGCGCGAGCCGGTCTTGATCACCCGCGCCCCCATCGCTGCCGCGACGAAAGCCGATGCTGTCGACAGGTTGAACGTGCTCGGGCCGCCTCCGGTGCCGACGATGTTCACGGTGGCGCGCGCCGGCGCGCCAGGCTGGGGGTTGCGTGCGCGGAGCGAGGCGAGCAGCGTGCTGACCGAGGCGCCGTCGGGCATGCGCGTCGTGAGCGACGACAGCACCGCCAGCGCCTCGCCAGGGTGCAGCTCTTTGGCCGCGAGACGGTCCCAGAAGTCCCCCCACACGTCCTCGGAGATCGGGTAGCGCTGGGTGACCAGCGCCGCCAGCGCTCGTGATGGTGGAGGCTTACTCGGCATTACGCGGTCGAGCGCGCCTGGTCAACGTACTCCTTGATCGCGGCGACCGTGCGGAAGCTGTCCGGACCGAGCTCGGAGTCATCGACGCCGATGTCGAACTCGTCCTCGAGCCAGGCGACGACCTTGAGCAGGCCGAGGCTGTCCACGACGCCGCCGGTCAGCAGATCGAAGTCGTCCTCGAGGTCCTCGACCGGGACGTCCGGCATGAACTCCTCGACGATGAACGCCTTGATCTTCGCGGTGGTCTCATCCATTGGCACGACTCCTCTCTACTGCTGCCGCGACCGCCTTGCGGTCGACCTTTCCGGTTGATGTTTTGGGCAAGGGATCGGTGATGATCTCGATCGTCGATGGCATCTCGGTTCGCGCCAGCCGGGTGGCGCAATGCTGGCGGAGCATCAGGCTGTTGAGCTTGGCGTCCGCCTCGCGCCGTACCTGCGCGTGCAGCCGCGCACCGGCCAGATCGTCGGGCACGGCGATGACCGCCACCTCGACCACCGCCGGGTGCTCTTGGATGGCCTGCTCGACGACCTGGGTCGAGACCCGCACGCCGCGCACCTTGACGTAGAAGTCGGCGCGACCCTCGAGGGTGAGCGTCCCGTCCTCGTGGCGGCGGACGATGTCACCGGACTTGTAGTAGGTGCGCCCGTCGCCGTTCTCGAGCGTGACGAACTTGCCCTCGTTCAAGGACGATTTCAGATATCCCTGCGTCTGGAACGGCGTCCACACCATGAACTCGCCGGTGCCGGTGCCCTCGAGCGCGGTCCCGTCCTCGGTCTGCACGCGGGCGATCACGCCCGGGATCGGCTGGCCGACCGGGATGTTCGTGGGCACGTTGCCCTCGGCCAGCCCGCGGAACTCGTGGATCAGGCTGTCGTTGGTCTCGGTGCAGCCGTAGATGTTGTAGAACCTCGCGCGGGGGAACAGGGCCGGCAGCTCGGCCAGCGAGCTGGGCGGGATCTTGTCGCCGGTGGTGATCACGTGGCGCACGCTCGGGAACGTCCGTCCGTCCTCCCGGTTGACGTCGATCAAGAGGCGATAGAGCATCGGCACGGCCTGGAGCACGTTCACCTCGTTGTCGTCCACCAGATCGGCCAGGTAGGCGCCCTGGGTGGCCCGGTCCTGATCGACCATCGCGACGCAGCCGCCGTGCTTGAGCGTCGTCCAGATGTCGAGCAGGCAAAGGTCGAAGTTGAGTGGCGCGTAATTGGCGACCACGGTGCCCGGCTTGATCTCGAACTGCTCGGCGGCCCAGTCGGTGAAGGCGTCGACGCCGCTGGCGGTCAGCGGGACGATCTTCGGCAGCCCGGTGGAGCCCGAGGTGGTCAGCATGAACGTGATGTCATCGCCGCCGCCCGTCGGTGGCCACTCGGAGTCCGCCGTCTCGGGCGCGGCGCGCGTCTCGTCGACCAGCGCGCGCAGGCTGGCCGCGCTCTCGCTGCGCGGCCCGTGGGGAGAAACGACCTGGCTCGTGCCCGCCTGGGCGAACAGCTGGGCCAGCGTCTCGGGCGCCAGTTCGATCGAGGGGAGCAGGAACGACCTGCCGGCGCGCAGGCAGGCCAGGATCAGCCCGATCGCCTCGGGGGACTTCTTGGCCCGGATGCCGACCGGCCGGTCGTCCGGCAGCGCGGCGTCCTGCAATTCGGCGTAAGAGGAGTCGGCCAGTTCCTGCAGCTCACGGTAGGAGATGGGCTGCCCGTCCCAGATCAGGGCGGGCGCGTCGGGCGCGCGCTTGGCCTGCTCGGCGAAGTGCTCCGCGATGGATCTGATCGCGGTCTGGCTCATGAGGCGGCTCCCGGCGTGACCGGAGCGCGCAGCTCGGCCCGGTGGCGTTCGAACTCTTCCACCCAGCCGGAAATGCTGTCGGCCCGGAGCAGCCCGGTCCCGATCAGCAGGCCCTTGAAGCCGGCGTCGATGAGCTCGGCCCCGACACGGGGGTCGAGAATGGCGCTGGCGGAGACCGGGCAGGGAGTGCCGGTCCGGGCCGTCGCCTCGAGGAGCGAGCGGCTGGTGTCGATGTCGCCCGGCTCGCGCTCGCGCGTGTTGATGTCTTTGTTGTTGACCGCGACGATGCAGTCCTCGGGGTGGATCACGGTTTCGAGCTCGGCCTGGTCGACGACCTCCACGAACGGCGTGAGTCCGTGTTGCAGCGCGAGTTCGATCAGGTGCTGGAACGTCTTGGCCGGCAGGATCTTGGCCGTGAGCAGAACGGCCGAGGCGCCCATCTCCTTGGCGGCGACGATCTGCTTCTCGCGCGTGATGAAGTCCTTCTTGAGCAGCGGCAGGTCGGTCAGCCCGGCGACCTCCTCGAGCATTGCGTCGTTGCCGCCGAACCAGCGGCCGGTCACCACCGAGATGCACGGCGCGCCCACTTCGACATATTGGGCGACGATGTCGGCGATGGTCCGCTCGCCCATCAGCTCGGCTCCCTCGCCGTCCGAGCGCTTGACCTCCATGATGATCGGCAGGCGCGCGGTCAGCAAGGCTTCTGTGAACACGCTCGTCATCGATTCTCCTTCCAGGTACGACTGATCGCCGCCACGTGGCCGGCGTCGATCTTCCCGTCTGCCCCGCGGGCGTTCGTATCGACGTCGATTCCCAGGAACAACGGATGCGCGGCGATCTTCTCGTACGTCGCCCGGTTCTCCGCCGAGATGCCGCCCGCGAGCAGGAACGGTCGCGTCAGCTTGTCCAGCAGTGCAGCGACCACCGCGGCGTCGAGCGACAGTCCCGTGCTGCCCACACGGCCATCCTCGCTCACCGTGTCGAACAGGAACACGTCGACGCCGGCCTTCTCGTATGAGCCGATCAGCGACGCCTCGACGCACTCGCCGCCCTTCACGTGCAGGACCTTGATCACCTTGACCGGATCCCCGCCGACCTCGAGCGCCTTGACCTTGCGCACGAACCCGGGTGTCGGATAGCCGTGCAGCTGGACCCAACGTACTGGCGCGGACGCGAGCGCCTCCTGCAGGATCCCGGGGTCCTTGGTGAACGTGACCAGAACGGGCGCCGGGCCGCTGTCAATCTCGGTGGCGCGCTGGGCAAGCGACTGCCACCGGTCAAGCGGCAGGTCATGCGGTCCACCCGGCACGGCCAGCCATAGGCCCACCAGGTCGACATGCTGCGCCGCCAGCGTGTCGATTTCCGCCGGCTCGACGATACCGCACACCTTCAGGCAGGTTGTCCCGGTCCTGCTCGCTTGCCCCGAGTGGCTCCCGCTCAGCAAGGCCACGTAATGAATTCCCCCTTTGCGGTTGTGCGACGCTGACGAGGTACGCGCCAGCCT
The DNA here is from genome assembly GCA_963757795.1 of uncultured Solirubrobacterales bacterium. GTDB lineage: Bacteria > Actinomycetota > Thermoleophilia > Solirubrobacterales > Solirubrobacteraceae > Palsa-465. Next base: position 125,858 of record CAVWSI010000006.1, read on the forward strand.
CGCCCTGCCCGGCACCTTAACCGGTCGCGATCGCTGCTCGCAACCCCTCCGGGCAGAAAAGGCGGGGGGCCGCAGTGTCCGTACCGCGGCCCCCGGAGTCGTTTCCTTAGTAGGTCGCTTCGATGCTCAGAACGCCCCGATGCCGGAGAAGGTGCTCGCGAACGTGCTGGGGTTGGTGCTGGGCACCGTCTGGATGTGGGTCATGGACCCACCCGGGCCCAACTTGTAGACCTCGAGGTGGCTCCCACCGGGCACAATGATGCTCGGGACGATCACGTAGAGGTACTTGTTGTCATTGCTGAACGCGTCGTCGCCGGGGAAGCCGGGACTGGTGTCAGCCTGCTTGAGCAGGTGCAGCTTGCCGTTCGAGGCGACGGACAGGCTCGACACGCCGCCCGTGCCGCTCCCGGGGCCACCGGCCGGCGGGGCCGGCGGGGGTCCCGATGACAGGGTGTTCGTTGCGAACGCGGTCTTGCCGTTCTTGCTGATGATGACCCAGCAGGCGGCGCGGCCGCCCGTGAGAACGTTGCCCACGAAGCTCACCTTGCCGGTGGGCGACACCTTGTAGGTGGCGACCGAACCGGTGAACTGGCTGAGGTCACCCGGATTCGGCATGGTGCCGGACGGCGTGGCGACAAAGCCGGCGTTGCTGACCACCAGGTACTTACCCGTGGCCGAGAACCCGAACGGATTGGCCACGCCCTTGGTCGCGAAAGCCTGCGCCGGCCCAGCCGCGCCGCCGGGCTTGAGGACGAACGTATTGATCTCACCGTACTGGCGCGGAAGCCCGCGCTGGGTGACGGCCACCACTTTCCCGTCCGAGGTGAAGCCGATCCCGGCCGCGACGCCGACCTTGTCCTTCTTGCCCTTCGGCGTCACCGCGGTCAGCTTCTGGTTCGAACCAGAGATCGGGTGCAGGACACCATTCGGCGTGAAGGTCCAGCCGTAGATGTTCTTGCTGGTCTCGTTGACGACGTAGAGCAGGTTGCCGCTCGAGGCCAGGCTCATCGGGAGCTTGCCCTGCGAGGAGGCGACCGACGCTCGCTGCAGCCCCGAGCCAGTGACCCTGAACGACGTGACGGTGTTCGATCCCGCGTTGACCACGAACATCAGCTTGCCGTCCGACGTGACGTTGATCGAGCCCGACGTGTCGACGATCGGGAAGCCAAACGGCGGCTCGCTCGCGATTCCCTTGCCTCCCGTCGGGACGGTCGCGGTCTGCGTCAGCTTGCCGTTGGCGGCGCGCTTGAACACCAGCACCTTGTTGCCCTTCGGGTTGTTCGTGGCGGTGAATACCCATCCTCCGCTGGCCTTCGCCTGCCCCTGCCCCTGCCCCTGCCCCTGCTGCTGGCTGGCGGCGTCAGCCACCCACGGTATGAGCAACGCGGCGGCAGCGAGCAGCAGGCCCGCCAGTCGCACGCCCCTCATGGCATCTCTTCCCATTTAGCCCTCCATTGAAAGTTATTAGCGCCCGGCCCGCGCCCCGTACGGCGCAGCAGAGTAGCGCATACGCAGGGCAGATGTGACGATTTAGAGAAGCCGATCCTACGCTTGCACGAGGGCTGCGGCGCCTGAATTAGGATGGTGGCTGACGATCACCGTCCAAACCGGAGGCATCTGTTCATGGGGGAGGTCTACTCGCTGCCCGAGGCAGCCGTCCACACCGCGCTCCCGGCTTCGGACCTGGAGCGGGCCAAGCGGTTCTTCCGGGAGAAGCTGGGGCTCACGCCGACGTCCGAGACCGAGAGCACGGCGCTCTACCAGGTCCGCGACGGACAGCTCGCCCTGTTCGTAACCAGTGGGAAACCGTCGGGGGACCACACCCAAATCGGGTGGACTGTCGCCGACATCGAGGCGACGGTCGCCGAGTTGCGCGACCGCGGCGTCACGTTCGACGAATACGACTCCCCGGGGTTCAAGACGGTAAATGGGATCGTCAGCTTCGGATCCACCCACTTCGCCTGGTTCCGCGATAGCGAGGGGAACGTCCACAACCTCGCCCAGTACGGCTAGAGAGCCCGCGCCCCCGCCGTTGGGCGGGGGCGCGAGCCGTCACGGCTAGAGCGCTCCGAGACCCGAAACGCCGTTCGGCAGGTCGTTATTGGTCGCCTGGACGAGCGTCAGGCTCCCGCCGGGTCCGATCCGGTAGGCGTCGAGATGGCTTGGCCCTCCGACGACGAACGGCACCAACACGTACAGGTACCGGTTGTCGCTGCTGACCGCCTCGTCACCCGGGAAGCCCGCCGGCTGGCCGGGGTTGCTCGGGGCGACGTCGGTCTGGCCGAGCAGCGTGAGCCGCCCGTGGGGCGACACCGCATAGCGCGACACGCCGCCGTTGCCGGTGAGGATGCCGGCGGGCGAGCCTGCCGGTCCTCCCAGCGTGTTGGTCACGAACGCGTAGCGGCCGTCCCTGGTCGTCACGACCCAGCACGCCGCCCGTCCGCCGCTCGGGTACTCACCCTTGAAGACGAGGTCTCCCGAGCCGTGCAGGCTGTAGGCGGACAGCGACCCGAAGAACTGCGACGGGTCGGCCGGATTCGGCGGCGAGTCGCTCGGGTTGGCTGCGCTTCCCGAGGGCGTGGCGACGAAGCCCGCATCGCTGACCAGCATGTGCTTGTCGTCCGAGAACGCGAATCCGAACGGGTTCGGAGTCGGTGAGGTGTGGCTCTGGGCCGGCCCGGCGGTCCCGTCCCACTTGATCGGGAACGTGTCGATCACGCCATTCGGCGCCGGAAGGCCCCGCTCGGTCACCACGACCTGGCGTCCATCGGGCGAGAAGCCGATGGCCGCCGCCACCGTCGTCGGGAACGACGTCGAGAGCGGCTGCGTGGAGATCTGGGTGAGGTGACCGCTCTGCGTGAAGCGGTAGCCGACGATGTTGCTGCTCTCCTCGTTGACGACATACAGCAGATTGCCCCACGAGGTCAGGCTGATCGGCAGTGCGCCCCCCGAGCTGATCGGGGAGTTGTCGGCACGCTGGAGCCCCGAGCTGGTCACGCGGAACGCCGTGATCGTGCCGCCGCCGCTTGGTCCGGCGTTGACGACGAACAGCAAACGGCCGTCACGGGTCACGTTGATCGACCCGGACGAGTCGACGATCGGGAAGCCGAACGGTGGCTCCGATGCGATGCCGACACCACCCGTGGGGACCGGCGTTCCCTGCGTGAGCGTCCCGTCGGCATGACGCATGTACGGGATGACGGCGTTGCCCGACGGGTCGTTGGTGGCCGTGTACACGGCGGCCTCGGCGCGGTCGCCGTGGTGATCGCCGTCATGGCGTGCGCTGTGATGGCTCCGGTGATGATGACTCTTCGCGTGCTGGCGTGCGAACGCGCTCGCCGGCAACAGGAGCAGAGCGGCAGCCGCCACCAATAGCCCCAAGAGCCGCAGCATCCGTACGGCATTACGTCCCATATTGCCCTCCGTTGGTAGTTGCGCCCCGGCCGACCCTACGGCCGTTAGGCGCGGACCCTAACGGATCGCATCCGGCGTTGGGTGATTTTCCGGTTAAACGACGCTCGCCTCGCGCCGAGCCGCCACCAGATCAATCGGTTTGCTCAGCGCCTGCAGCGCCGGCAGTTGCTCGCTCGCCGCCGCTCGGCCGGCCTCGAGGAACAGGTCGGCCAGCTGGAAGTCGCGCCATTCGGCCGGCCCGAAGCGCGGGGCGATCACCACGTCGCCGAGCGCCGCATGGCGGGCGCTCGTGTCGACCTGGCTCAGGTCCATCGCCTCGAGGATGGTGTCCAGCGGACCGCGGCGCCTCGGCTTGGACGGCTCGCCTTCGGGCTCGTCGGGGACGCCGGGCCAGCGCTCGAGCGTCTCGGTTCCGAGCAGGTTCACCGACACGACGATGTCGGCGCCGTCCTCGATCACGGCGGCCGTCGGCACCGGCACGAGGGCGATCGCGTCGATCAGCCGGTGACCGTCGCGCTCCTGGGTCGGGAACACACCGGCCACCGAGAGCGCCGCCAGCAGCGCCTCCCAGAGCGGCCCGCGGCGCTGCGCCACCGGGGCGCGAGCGGTCAGGTCGACCGCCATGATGACCAGCGGGATCGCGGTGTGGGTGAAGAAGGCGCCCTTGGTGGCCTCCTTGAGCAGGCCGGTCAGGGTTTCCATCCCGGCCGCTCCCACCAGCGGCGACTTGAACAGCTGGGCCGTGTTCTCGGCGCTGAACGCGGCCCGGAACCGAGCGTCGATGTCGGCGGCCTTGTAGCCGAACGCGAGTTGGGTGGCCACGAAGCCGCCGATGCTCGAGCCGCCGGCATAATCGACCGTGTATCCGGCCTGCTCCAGGGTCTGTATCACGCCGACGTGGGCGTAGCCCTTGGCGCCGCCGGCGCCGAGTGCGAGGCCGAGCTTCGTGCGGGTCAGATGCCGGGCTATCCAGGCCACGTCCGCATCGGCGAGCGGGAAACCGCGCTGACGCGGACAGTCGCGCACGACCAGGTTCAGGGCGCCGGTCGGCCACATCTGGCTGGCCTGCCTCGCCTCGTCCGAGACCAGCACGATCTCCAGGCGCCGCCCCTCGGCGGCGTGGGCGATGTTGCCGAGCCGGCCGGCCTCCTCGGCGTTTCCCACCAGCGCCACCACGCGATCCACTTCGTCGAGCAGCACGCCGACCGTGTCGGGGTCGAACTCGCTCGGGATCAGCACCGTGGCGTTCTCGCCGGCCAGCTCGTCGGAGGCGGTGAGCGCGCCGGCGAACGACAGCGACCGGTCGGCCACGGTGACCGGCTGGGCGCTGGCCATGCGGGCGGCGGCGACGAGCGCGGGGACGACACCTCTCAGCGAAGGGCCGGCGACCACGCCGATCTCCTCGCCCCGGGTCGAGCTCGAGCGGACGCTCGCGCTGAACAGTGCGGCGCTGCGCGCGCTGGCCCGGAACAGCCGCTCGCGCTGGGTGTGGATCACGTTGATGAGGATGCGGGGGAAGCGCCCGGCCAGCTCGAGCAGGTCGCCGGCGGCGAGCTCGAGCGTGTCGGTGATCGTGCTGGCCGATACCGTGGCGGTGCGCTCGGTGCCGGTGATCGCGTCCTGGGCGCCGATCACGTCACCCTTGCGCATGCGCAGATCGATGTCGCCGCCGCCGGCGGTGGTGCCCGCGCTCCAGATGACCAGGCCGCCGGTGATCAGCCAGATGCGGTCGCTCGGATCGCCGGCCGTGCACAGCTGCTCGCCCGGCGCGAACTGGCGGGGGCTCATATGTCCGGCCACCACCTCGAGCTCGGACTCGGTGAGCCCTTCGAACAGGCGGCTGCCGGCGAGAGTCGGGTCACGGGCCATGGTTCGCGGCAGCGTAAGCGGGATGCGGCGGGCTCGTCAAGGCGCGTCAAAACGTCACAGATGCGTTTCCGGGCGTGTATAGACTCACCCCTGCAATGGAAGCCAGCGAGGCGAGGGCCGCATCGGGGAGCCTGCCGATCGTCACCGGCAAGAAGATGATGCTGTTCGCCGGCCGGGCCAACCCGGAGCTCGCCGGCGCGATCGGGCACAAGCTGGGCATCGAGCTCGGCCACATCACCCTGAAGACATTCTCGGCCGGCGAGGTCTACTGCCGGTTCGACGAGTCGGTCCGTGGCGCGGACGTGTTCATCGTGCAGCCGACCTGTGCCAACCCCGAGACCGGGATCAGTGCCAACGACGCGCTGATGGAGCTGCTGGTCATGATCGACGCCGCGGTGGGCGCGTCGGCCCACCGGGTGATCGCAGTGATGCCCTGGTACGGCTACTCGCGCCAGGACAAGAAGTCCGCGCTCCGCGAGCCGATCACCGCCCGGCTGGTCGCTCAGCTGCTCGAGACCGCCGGCGCCGACCGTGTACTCACCATCGACCTGCACGCCGGCCAGGTCCAGGGGTTCTTCCGCAAGCCGGTCGACCACATGACCGCCCTCCTCTTGATCGCCGACTACTTCCGCGAGCTCGAGCTGGACGACCTGGTCGTGGTCGCCCCCGATGTCGGCCGGGTGAAGCTGAACCACAAGTTCGCCGACATGGTCGGCGCCGACCTGGCCCTGATGACCAAGGAGCGCCCCGCCCAGCAGGTGGCCGAGGTGGGTTACGTGATCGGCGACGTGCGCGGGAAGACAGCGGTGATCCTCGACGACATCATCGACACCGCCGGCACGCTGATCGGGGCCGGTCAGACCGTGCTCGACGAGGGCGCGCGGCGGGTGTTCGCCGCGTGCACCCACCCGGTGTTCTCAGGGCCCGCGTACGAGCGGCTGGCGAACTCGGCCTTCGAGCAGGTGGTGGTCACTGACACGATCCCGCTGCGCGAGGGCGCGCCCGACAAGGTCGTGGTGCTGTCCTGCGCCTCGCTCCTGGCCGACACGATCCGCCAGATCTTCACCGCGGGGTCGGTCAGCGCCGTGTTCGGCGGCGAGAACCAGCTGTTCTGAGGCGCCCACCGTATTGATGAACCGGCGGTGAATCAATCGGTGGCGCGAGTTGCAGCCGCCCCTGCCTTCCGTCATGATGCGCCGCGTAAGTGGATCGACGAGGGGGTTGCAACCGGGGCTCGGGCACGCCGACACGTGTCGTTCGGCGCGTCCGCCAACGCCGGGCCAAGGCTCTTCGTCTGCGGCTGCGGGGGCGCACCCGGGCGAGCGGCACTCGCCTCGACGGGCGGGCAGCCGCGACTTGTGACCTGGAACAAGCGAGGAGGATCTGATGGCAGACGAGCGTTCGGCGTCAATGCTGGAGGTCATGGCGATCGACGCGCCGCACGGCCATTACGACGTGGCGATTCTCGGTGGGGGGCTGGCCGGGCTGACCATCGCCATCCAGCTCAAGCGTGAGCGCCCTGAGACCCGGGTGCTGGTCACCGACAAGCGGACCGAGCCGGCGCCCGAGGCGGCGTTCAAGGTCGGGGAGTCGAGCGTCGAGATCGGCGCCTATTACTACCGCGAGATGATCGGGATGCGCGACCACCTCGAGCGCTACCAGCAGCGCAAGCTCGGGCTGCGGTTCTTCATGCCGGCCGGCGACAACTCGGACATCACCAAGCGGGTGGAGTTCTGCACCCCGGGTCACCTCGACGCGTTCACCCACCAGATCGATCGCGGGCGGTTCGAGAACGAGCTGTTCCGGCGGGCGAAGAAGGCCGGCGCCGACGCGTTCCGGGGCTGGCGCGTGCAGGACGTGTCGCTCGGAGCGGATAGGCACACGATCCTCATGTCCCAGGAGGACGAGGAGTGCATCGCCACCGCTCGCTGGGTCGTCGACGCATCCGGGCGCGCGAACATCCTGCGCCGCAAGCTCGGGGTCGGGGAGGGTGTCGACACCGGGCATCACTGCAACGCGGCGTGGATCCGGCTGGCCGGCGGCATGGACTTCGAGGATTGGACCGACGACGAGGAGTGGCTCGGCGCGGATGCCCGAGAAGGGCCTGCGGATCCACTCGACCTCGCACCTGATCCAGCCGGGGTACTGGCTGTGGCTGATCCAGCTCGAGTCGGGTCCGATCTCGATCGGCGTGTGCGCAGATCCGCGCTTCCATCCGTGGGAGGAGATCTCGAGCTTCGACGCGTGGATGGACTGGATCAAGCGCAACGAGCCCCAGTTGCACGCCGCTCTCGACGGGCGCCGCGCGGACGTGCTCGACTTCCTGCGCGTCCAGGACTACTCGTATGGCTCGACGCGCTTCTTCTCGCCGGAGCGGTGGACCTGGTCGGCGAGGCGGGGGCGTTCCTGGACGCGCTCTACTCGCCGGGCTCTGACTTCATCGCGTTCTCGAACACGTTCAGCTGCGAGCTGATCGAGCGGGATCTGGACGGTGAGGACGTCTCTGAGCTGTGCGACTTCTACAACGACTTCTACCTGTCGCTGTTCAACACGACCGCTCACCTGTACCGCGACAACTTCCAGCTGTTCGGCAACCCGCAGGTGATGGTGGCGAAGTTCGTGTTCGATTCCTCGACGTACTTCTCCGGGATCGGCAACGCCTGGTGCCACGAGCGAATGCGCAAGCCCGAGGACATCGACCGCCTGTACGGGGTGCTCAACGCCGGCGATCGAGATGCTGCCCCGGATGCAGGAGCTGTTCCGCGACTGGAACGCGCTCGAGAACACGCCGTTCGAGGGCGTGTCGGTGCTGCCCAAGACGCTCGCCCCTTACATCGAGGCGCAGGCCGATATGGCGCACCCGGCCGAGGGCGACGAGGTGTTCGAGAACTCGGCGCAAGAACGTCGAGTACCTGAAGGCGCTCGCGGTGTGGATCTTCCACCGGGCGGCCCGGAACCTCCCTGATCCGCCCGATGAGAACCGGGGCATCAACCCGCTGGCGATCAGCCTGCACCCGGAGCGCTGGGAATCGGATGGACTGTATTCGGACGACGGGATCAGCTTGGCGCAGGCCCTGGAGAGGTTGCCGGGCATCGAGGAGATGGACCTCGAGAAGCGCGGCGCGGTGGTGGCGGCGTAGCCGTCGGCGAACTGGACTTATCGAAACTTCGGACTTGGATTCAAAGGAGAGCGTGATGGGGGATAGGCAGCCGGCAGACAGCTACGACGTGGCGATCCTGGGCGGCGGCCTGGCGGGGTTGACTCTCGGGATTCAGCTCAAAGCTGGCAGGCCGGAGACGAGCATCTTCATCGCCGAGAAGCGGAAGGGCCCCGCGCCCGAGGCTGCCTTCAAGGTCGGCGAGTCGACGGTCGAGGTGTCCGCGCATTACTTCGCCGACACGGTGGGCGCGCGCGAGCACATGGAGCAACGACGAGCTCCACAAGTTCGGGCTGCGCTGGTGGTTTCCGGCGGCGGGGAACACGGCTATCGCCGAGCGGATCGAGCGCGGGATCAACAAGCCGCTCCCTGAGCCGAGCTTACCAGCTCGACCGGGGCCGGTTCGAGAACTACCTGGGCGACAAGGCGGTCTCGGAGGGCGTCGACCGGTTCGGGGACTGTCGCGTGCAGGAGGTGGAGATCGGTGATCCGCACGTGATCCGTGTGACCTTTGAGGGTGAGGACCGTGAGGTTCGCGCGCGCTGGATCGTTGACGCCGCGGGGCGCTCGTTCTTGCTCAAGCGCAAGCTCGACCTGCTCGAGGAGAACGGTCACGTCGTGAACTCGGCCTGGTTCCGGCTCGACGGGGGGCTCGACATCGAGTCGTGGGCCGACTCCGAGGACGAGGAGTTCTTCGGGCGGATGTCCGAGCGCGGCCTGCGCCAGTACTCGACCAACCACCTGTGCGGGCAGGGTTACTGGGTGTGGATGATCCCGCTGTCCTCGGGGCCGATCTCGATCGGGATCGTGGCCGATCCGAGGTTCCATCCCTACGAGGAGATGAAGACCCTCGATGGCGCGCTGGAGTGGATCCGCAAGTACGAGCCCCAGCTCGGTGAGTCGTTGGACGGTCGCCTCGATCAGGTCGAGGACTTCTTGAAGGTGTCCGATTTCTCGTACGGGTGCAAGCAGTGCTTCAACGGCGCCGATCGCTGGTGCCTGGTTGGCGAGGCCGGCGCGTTCCTGGACCCGTTCTATTCGCCGGGGTCTGACTTCATCGCGATCTCGAACACGCTGAGCACCGATCTGATCACGCGGTTCCTGGACGGCGAGGACGTCACTTCACGCGCGGAGGCGTTCGACGACCTGTACCTGAACACGTACCGGGTGAACCTGACCCAGTACGAGGGTCAGTACGAGTTCTGGCACAACGCGATGGTCATGACGGTGAAGATCTGTGCCAACAACATCCTGTACTGGGGCACCGAGTGCCTGCTGTTCTTCCACGACAAGTACGCCGACGTCGACTTCATGGCCTCGGTGCGGCCGGACCTCGAGCGGATCTGGGCCATCACCCGGCGGCTCGAGGGGATGTACCGGGAGTGGCACGCGGTGGAGGACCGCGAGTGGCGCCGGGCGATCGTGCCCACGCAGAACTTCTCGGGCATGTTCCAGCGGCACGTGGACATGGCCGGCGGGTTCGACGACGACGGCGTGCGGGCGCGGCTTGCCTCGACGGCTGATCTGATGGAGGCGTTCGCGGTGCTCGCGTTCTCGCGGGCGGCGCAGAACCTCGGTGACGCGGCGCCGGGCGAGGACGTGAAGATCAATCCGTACGCGGTGTCGCTGGATCCGTCCCGCTGGGAGGCCGACGGCCTGTTCGATGGGAGCGGTATGTCGCTGGCCGAGGCGCGCGACAGCGAAGCCGCCGGGCTGCAGAACCTGTACCTGGAGGCGGTGGCGACACCCGCTCCGGTGTCCTAGTCAGGCCACTTCGGGCCGGGTCAACGCCTTCACGAACTCCTCGAGCTGGTCGGTGCGCCAGCACTCGAACGCCGTGCAGTGCTTCTCGTAGGCGGCGATCACGCTGTCGCCGTAATTCCAGTAGAGGCGCGGCTCGGGGTTGAGCCAGAAGGTGCGGCCGGCCCTGGCGGTGATCGCCGCGAACACGTCGTCTCGGGGCGGGCGCCCGTTGGTGCGGGCGTCGCCCAGCACGATCACGGTGGCCCGCGGGTGGAGCTCGTCCTCGATCAGCGAGAGGAACTCGAGCCACACCCGGCCGTAATCGGTGTAGCCGGACACGTCGGCCACGCCGGCGTCCTTGGAGATGGCCTCGCTGGCGGCGCGGAAGTCACGCTCGCGCTCGAACACCTCGGTCACCTCGGAGATCCGTTCGATGAACACGAAGCTGCGGAGCTTCCGGAAGGCGTCGTGGAGGGCGTGCAGGACGGATAGGAAGAAGGTGGACGCGCTGGTGACGCTGGTGGAGACGTCGCACAGCACGAAGATCTCGGGCCTACGCGGTCTGCGTGGCCGGTACTTGAGGGCGATCGGCACGCCGCCGGTCTGAAGGCTGGCGCGCATGGTCCTTCTGAAGTCGACGTGGGCGTGGCGCTTTCGGCCCTTCAGCTCGTGGCCCTGGGTGGCCAGGCGTCGCTTGAGCTGGGCGACGACGCGGTGCACGGCGGCCAGGTCCTGGATGGGCCCGGTGGGAAGCGCGCGCTCGAGCTCGTTCAACGGGCGCTTGGGCGGGAGGCTGGCCGTGCGCTCGATCAGGTTGCGCTCGAGCTCCCGTCTGAGGTGCTGTTCGAATTTTCTGAGCTGGTCTCGGGGGAGGCCGTGGTGCCTCGGATCGTCTTCCGGGAGGTCCGGCTGGGGCTCGGTTCTCAGGCCCAGCGCCCGTCGGATTCTCTGCACGTCGACGCCGAGGACGCCCGAGCCCTCTCCGCGGCCGAAGGCGGCGATGGCCAGGCGGGCCAGGTCGCGCATCGCGTCGTCGGAGCCGTCTCTGAGCGCGGCGGCGATCTGCTGCCGGAGCGTGTCGAGGTTGATGTCGCTGTTGTTGGGTCCGTCGGCGCCCGGGGCTTCGGTGATGTTCTTGCGGGCGGCCTGGGCTTCGGTGGCGCGGAAGAAGAAGCGGTCGAAGACCAGCTCGAAGATTCTCCGGTCGTCGTTGGACTTGGCCAGGGTGGCGGCGAGCGCCTCCTTGAAGTCGTGCTGGCGCGTCCAGGCGACGTGCTGAAGCGCTTCGAAACCGTCGAGGATCTCCGAGGTGCCGATCGCCACGCCCTCCTGCCTGAGCTCCTCGGCAAAGGCGAGGATCTGGCCGTCGAGCGTGCCGGGAGGATGGTCGGGGATGCCGCCGTAGATCGCGTTGTGCTTAAGCGGCGGCATCCGCTTGCTGGAGCGCCACGCCGACTCGGGCCGCCACCGTGTCCAGGTCCGTGCGGTGCTTGACGATCACGCTCATCGTCTGGATGAACGTGTCGTGGTCGATGTCGCCCGCGCCGAGGAGCAGGAGCGTGCGGGCCCAGTCGATCGACTCGGCGATGCTGGGCGGTTTCTTGAGGTCGAGCTGGCGGACCTGGTGGATGACCTCTACGAGCTTCTTCGCGATGGTTTCATCGAGCTCGGGGGTGTGCAGGCGGACGATCTGGAGCTCGTGCTCGAGGTTGGGGTAGTCCAGCCACAGGTACAGGCAGCGGCGCTTGAGGGCTTCCGTGCAGCTCTCTCGTGTTGTTGGAGGTCAGGAGGACCACGGGTCGCGTTTTCGCCTCGATCCTGCCCAGCTCGGGGATGGAGATCTGAAAGTCCGAGAGGAGCTCGAGCAGCATCGCCTCGAACTCCTGGTCGGTCTTGTCGATCTCGTCGATGAGCAGGACGACAGGGTCGGGGTTGGCGATCGCGGTCATGAGCGGCCGGGGAAGGAGGAACTCCTCGCCGAAGATGTCCTCCTGCACGTCCTGCCAGCCGGCCTCTTGCGATTCGGCCTGGATCCGGAGCAGCTGCTTGCGGTAGTTCCACTCGTACAGCGCCTTGGCCTCGTCGAGGCCCTCGTAGCACTGGAGGCGGACCAGGGTTCGATTGAGGTGCCTGGCGAGCGCCTTGGCCAGCTCGGTCTTGCCCACGCCGGCGGGACCCTCGACCAGGACCGGCTTGCCGAGCTTGATGGCCAGGAACGAGACGAGGGCCGTGGCCTCGCCCGGCAGGTAGCCGACGTTTCGTAGGCCGTGGGCCAGGTCCTGCGGGCTTTGTGGCGTACTCGCTTCGGTCTGCATCGGCGTCGTTCAAATATAGGCGCCGGTGTGCAACAAGTCGGCGCCGGGGGCCGTCGGCGGGTGCATTCTGGATGGCATGTGCCGAGAGTTCCGCCCGCGCACGGGGTCGCTGGGTCATAAACACGCACTCGCCGCCCTCGAGGCGGTGAACGCCGATTCAGAGCCGTATGTGGGTCAAATGGGCGCACTCGGCCCGCGTCGATGGTCGAGTGCAGACTCATGACCCAGGCCTGGGACGCCGGGATCGCCGCACTGGCCGGCCGGCAGCGCACGATCGTGGCGCACGACCAGCTGGCCTGTGGGTCAGCTCCCCCACGCGCGCCGTCCTCGAGATCGCCGCCACCGCGTCGGCCAACGCGCTCGCCGCCGCCATCGACGAGGGGCTCGCGCGCCCGCTGTTTACCTCGCGGGAGCTCGACGAGGTGCTGGCGCGCAACCGACCCTGCCGCGGCTCCGCCCGCCTAGCCGAGATCCTGCGGGATCCGGCCGCCACTGCGGTCAGCCGATCGAAGCGGGAGAAGCGCCTGCTCAGGCTGATCCGCGACGCCGGCCTGCCCATGCCGGAGACGAACGTCCCCTTCGGCCGCTTCGAACTCGACTTCTACTGGCGCCACGAAGGGCTAGTGGTCGAGATCGACGGCTACAACTTCCACCGCGGCCCGGGCGCCTTCGGGCGAGACCGAGAGAAGGAACTCGCCGTCCGCGCCGCCGGGCTCGAGATGCTGCGCTTCACGGGCGACCACGTCCTCAAGCGGCCGTGGATGGTGCTGGCCACGATCGCCGGCGCCCTCGCCCGCCTGCGGGCGGCCAGCTAGCGATCGAGCCGGAGGGTCTCGTCCTGGCCGAGAGGGAGAGTGGCGTCCTCGCCGAGAGCGACCGTGGAGTCCTCGCCGAGCGACACGGTCGGGTCTTCGCCGAGCGACACGGTCGGATCTTCGCGGAACGGGATCGTGAGCTGCTCATCCTCGGGCACCGGCGCCGCCGTTATCGACGGAATGCTCGCCGGCGGTATCCGCCCGAAGCGCATGGCCGGCGGATCCTCCGGGACCACGCGCTCGAACAGCTCCGCGGCGCCGACCCGCCGGCGGGGCCGGTCCGGCGGCGGGACCGGATCGCCGGCGCGGGGCGGCACGTCGGCCGGCACGGGTACCGGCGTGCGGGCTCGCCGCCGCGGTCGCTCGGACACGGTCGAATCTCGCCGCCGCGGTCGCTCGGACACGGTCGAATCCCGCCGCGGTGAGACGGCGGCGGCGCTGGATCCCGCCGGCGGGCGGTCCTCGCCCGGCAACGGCGGCTCGGGCCGGTGCGCGGCCCGGATCCGCGACCCGCTGTAGGCGAGGAAGGCGCCGGCGGCGAGCGCGATGAAGATGCCCCACTCGACCCCCGACGAGGTGGCTGACGGCCCATTGGTGGTGGCGCCCTGCTTGTCGAAGATGCGCCACACGATCAGCACGCACGTCCACACGCCGGCGGCTGTGATCACGCCCCCGTCGCCGCCGGGCAGGTGGAAGGCGCGTCCCTCGGCGCGCTGGAACAGCAGCATCACGACGCCGGCGGCGACGAGCAGAACGGCGGCCTCGACGAACGAGAACGCGCCCCATCCGGTGATCGCGGCGCTGGCCGACTGCAGCTTGGTCGACCTGGCCGGCGCGATCAGCGTCACCTGATACCAGGGCAGGAACAGCGTGAGGAACAACGCCGCCGAGGCGAAGGCGGCAAGCCGTGCCTCATGCGGGAGCGCGCGCCAGGCGCGCACCAGCCTGGTGGTCCCCGTGCCGACGCGCTGGGCCGCCCCGACGGCGGTGCGCCCTTCGCTCATAGCGCGATTGTAAGTGGCGAGGCAGCGGGTTCGTGAGCGCTGGATCCGCTCTATGCGGACAGAAGTGCGCGCGGGTCAGAGGATCGGGATGTCCTCGACCTCCACCGACTGCTCGCGGCGGCGCTCGAGGCGCTCCAGATACCAGTCGATCAGCGCGCGCAGGGCGAGCAGCAACTCGCGCAGCGCCGCCACCAGCCGGCGCTGCAGCTCGGGAGGGATCAGGTCGCGCACGGCCTGGACGAGGGCCACCAACGGGTCGAGCTCGGCGCCGGTGGCGGCGCGGCCGTCGTCGGGGACCTGCCAACCGGCCGGTGGCGGCTTGACGCGCTCGCCGGCGCCGCCCGGGTTCTCGCTGCGCCGCGGAGCGTCACCGCTGCCGGCTGCCGCGGCCGCCTGCTCCATCAACCGCTCGGCAGCCTCGGAGGCCCGGTCGAGCCGCTGCTCGAGGCGTCGGAGCGCCTCCTCGGCCGAGCCGGGGGGAGGAATGGGGCGGCGTTCTTCAGGCTCAGACGGGTCCGGCATCTCGCGCTCCCCGGAAGGTGACCTCGAGTGCCCCGTCCTCGAAGGTGGCGCCGGTCGGCTGGAAGGCCGCCAGGGCCGAGGGCAGGATGATCGTGCGCCGATGGCCGTCGACCCCGACGATCAGCTCGAGCCCGATTTTCTTGAGCGAGATGTCGCCCTTCTGGGCAAACGGGAGCGTCAGGCGGAGCTGAGCCCCGTTCTTGGACACCGTCAGCTCCTGGGTGAGGCGATCGTGCAGGACGTCGGCCGGGTCAAACCCCTCAGAGCCGAACAGTGCGGAAGCCAACCGGTCGAGCATCTGGGCCCCGAGCACCTCCTGGTCGAAGTAGGGCGCGCACAGGACCGGCACGGGAGCAAAGGCCGAGCGCACCAGCTCGAGGTGCTCCTCCTGAAGGCGCCGCCAGCCCGCGAAGTAGTCGCCCACGTTGGAGGGGAAGACCCGGTTCACGATCACCGCGTCGGTCAGATAGCCGTACAGGTTCAGGTAGGTGAACGTGCGCATCGCCTCGCCGATCACCATCTTGTCCGGGTTCATGACCAGGCGGACCGTGCAGCGCTCGCGATCGCGGAGGATCTCGTTCATCGCGATCAGATTCTGCGAGAGGCGCTGGATGTCCGCGAACACCGCCGAGCTGGGCAACTGGATGTCGAGCAGGGACCGGGCGAGCGGCCGGGCGGCGGCGAGCAGCTGGCGCTCGAGCGGGAACACCTTCTCGATCCACCAGCGCGCCACGTCGGGGAATGACAGCAGCCGGAGCGTCTCGCCGGTCGGCGCGCAGTCGACCACGATCGCGTCCCAGTCGGACGACTGATGGGCCGCCTGCAGGCGCAGCAGCGAGAAGAGCTCGTCCATCCCGGGGGGAACGGTCAGCTCCTGGGCCGAGATGTGATCGATGCCGCGTTCGACGAAGATCTCGCCAAGCCACTCCTGGACGCCTGCCCAATGGCGCTCCATCTCCTCCTGGGCGTTGACCTCCTGGCCCCAGAGTCGGTCCTGGACGGCGCACGGCTCGGGCCCGAGCTCGGTGCCCAGCGACTCCGACAGGCTGTGCGCCGGGTCGGTCGAGAGCACGAGCGTCCGCAGCCCCGACGCGGCGCACGCGCGCGCGGTACACGCGGCCACCGACGTCTTGCCGACGCCGCCCTTGCCGGTGTAGAGGATCGTTCGCGGAGCCATGATCGGGCGAGTCTAGGCGCCTGCGCAAACCGGCGCAGGCGCAACTCGTGCGGTGCTACATTCGCCCCCGGGGGGTCGTGCGAGCGTTGAGAATGCGAGGGCTGACCGCAATGTTGAGGACCGTGATCGTCGTCATGCTGGCCGGGCTGGGCGCCACCGCGTGCGGCAGCGCCGGGAGCAGCTCGAGCGACCCGAACACGCTGCTCAAGCAGACCTTCACCGGAACCCACAAGGTCACGAGTGGAGTGCTCAACCTCACTCTGACCATCGATGCGGCCGGATCGAGCACGCTGAACGGCCCCATAACGGTCAGCTTCGGCGGGCCGTTCCAGACCCGTGGGTCAGGTCAGCTCCCGCAATCGAACTTCACGGTCAGCGCGAGCGCCCTGGGCCGGAGCGTCTCGCTCGGGATCATCTCGACCGGCACCAACGGATACGTCACCCTGCAGGGAACGAGCTACCAGATGCCGGCCGCGACCTTCCAGAAGCTCGAGTCGAGCTTCGGAAAGCTCTCGCCCACCGGGTCGAGCTCCGGCGCCACGCTGTCGAAGCTCGGGATCCATCCCCTCACGTGGCTCTCCCATCCAACCGTCGTCGGCACCGAGAAGGTGGGCGGAGCGCAGACGACACACATCCACGCCGGCGTCAACGTGCCAGCTTTCCTGAACGACCTGAACACCGCGGTGGCCACGAGCGGCGCCGCCAAGTCGGGCCTGCCGGCGAGCGCCCGCCAGCAGATCACGGCGGCCGTGCGGAACCCGGGTGTGGACGTGTGGACCGGCGAGAGCGACAAGACGATCCGGCGGCTGACCGTCGCGGTGACCCTGGCCGGCAAGGCGGCGTCCGCGCTCGGCGGGGCCCGTTCGGCCGACATCGGGCTGACCCTCCAGTACGCGAACCTGAACGAGCCGCAGAAGATCACCGCACCCGGCACGGTGCGGCCGTTCAGCGAGTTTCAACAGAAGGTGGCCGCATTCGTCCAGGCGCTGCAGGGCGCGGCGGGCGGAGTGATCGGGAGCGGCGGCGCCTCGAGCAGCGGCGGCACGAGCCCGAACACCGGCACCTCGACCGGCGTCCAGAAATACAGCCAGTGCATCCAGCAGGCCGCCGGCGACGTGGCCAAGATGCAGAACTGCGCCGCGCTGCTCGGCAGCGGCGGCTAGTCGCGCCCGAGGTCCTCCAGCTCCTCGTCGTACTCCTCGGAGTCCTCCTCCGGTTCCTCGGCGGCAGGGTCCGGGGCATGACGGGTCTGGAAGGTCTGCAGCAGTTCGTCGCGACGATCCTCGTCCACGGGCACCTCGTCGGAGATCAGGACCCAGTCGGCGCCCTCGAACTCCTCCATGTTGAAAATCTCGGCGTCGAGCTCGGGTGAGTCGTCGACCACCACGAGCACCTCGGTCTGCGGGTTGAAGTACGTGCCCGGGCGGTTGACCAACTCCTCGAGCTCATACCGGCGGGGATCAGCCATGGCGCGGCAGCCTAGCGCTTAGTCGCCCCTAGAGGTCGCCGAGCGACGTGATCTCGCGCTCGATCTCCGCCTCGACGTCAAGCGGCGGCTTGCCGGCCCGCATCCGGCGGTGATTGCGGGCGACTACGAGCTGGCGGATCTCCTCGCGCAGCTCCGGATCGACCGCCGGCGCGGCGAGGCGGGCGCGCTCGCAGTCGACGTCGATCGGCGGCTCGCCACGTCGCTCTCGCCGGGCGTTGCGTGCCTCCAGCAACTGGCGGATCTCGTCGTCGCGCTCGGCGACCGTGGGTCCCGCGCTCGGCCGAGCCTCGTCGCGTTCCATGACGAACTGCCCCTTGCCGAAGTCCTCCCAGGTCTTGCGGCTGGCGATCAGCGCCCCGAAGGCGATCACCAGCGCCAACAGCGAGACGACCCAGATAACGATGTTGAAGGCCGAATGCACGCGCTAAGTGTGGCGGAAGATCGGGGGGTCGTGGCGACGGACGCCCGGCATGGACGCCGGGCGGAACCGGCCCCAGGGATGCCGCGAAGCGGCCCCCAATCAGCATCCGTCTGCACACAACTCCGGGATGCGTGAGATCGGGTTGGAAGCGGCCGTTGATCGGGTACCATTAGACCGTTGACTGACTAGTCAATCTACCGCCGCCCAAGGAGAACCCCAAAAGTGGTTGATTTCACGCTCACCGACGAGCAGCGCAGCATGCGCGAGATGGTGCACGACTTCGCCGAGAAGGAGATCCGTCCGGTCGCCTGGGAATACGATCGGGACGGGACCTGGCCCCAGGGCATCGTCGACAAGGCTTGGGAGCTTGGCCTGATGAACAGCCACCTCCCGGTGGAATACGGTGGGCCTGCGCTGGGCTATCTCGACGGCTGCATCATCGAGGAGGAGCTCGCCTGGGGCTGCTCCGGGATCAGCACGTCGGTGACCTGCAACGGGCTGGCCACCGCACCGGTGCTCCTGGCCGCCTCCGACGAGCTCAAGAAGGAGTACATCGGGCGGCTGTCCGAAGCGCCGCTGCTGGCCTCGTTCTGCCTCACCGAGCCTGACGCCGGCTCGGACGTCTCGGGCATGAAGACGACCGCGGTGCGCAAGGGCGATAAGTGGGTCATCAACGGCTCCAAGTGCTTCATCACCAACGGCGAGTACGCCAACTGGTACACGGTCTACGCCAAGACCGACAAGGAGGCCGGCCACCGCGGGATCTCGTGCTTCATCGTGCCGCGCGATGCGGGCGTGATCGTCGACAAGCACGAGGACAAGATGGGTCAGCGGGCCTCGAACACCGCCACGATCACGTTCCCACAGGTCGAGATCCCGCTCAACCACCTGGTGGGTGAGGAGAACAAGGGCTTCAAGATCGCGATGATGACGCTCGACCGGACGCGCCCCGGCGTCGCCGCCATGGCGACCGGTGTCGCCCGGGCGGCGATGGAGTTCGCGATCGACTACTCCAAGGAACGCGTCCAGTTCGGGGTGCCGATCGCCATGCACCAGGCGATCCAGTTCATCATCGCCGACATGGCGACCAAGGTGCACCTGTCCCGCCTGGCCAGCTGGACCTCGGCGGTGCTGCTCGACCAGGGCAAGCGCAACACGCTCGAGTCCTCGCACGCCAAGCGGTTTGCCGCTGACAGCGCCATGGAAGTGACAACTGACGCAGTCCAGGTCTACGGCGGCTACGGTTTCATCAAGGAGTACAAGGTCGAGAAGCTCATGCGTGACGCCAAGATCCTCCAGCTGTACGAGGGCACCGCTCAGATCCAGCGGCTTGTGATCGCGCGTGAGACGCTGCTGCCCCGGCGGGTCGAGGAGCCCGCGCCGGCGCACGCATAAACAAGCTCGGTGGGGCTGGGCCAGAGGCGTTGGGACGGTCAGCAGGGGCGTCCCAGCGCTCCGCTACATCCAGCGCTTGCGCCGGAAGTAGACGACGAACCCGATGATCGACGCGAGCAGCAGCCCCAACCCGAACACGATGAACGACCAGGTCGTCTCGAGCACGTGGTTGGTCAGGAACGTGAAGTTCTGTCCGAAGAAGCCGGTCAGGAAGGTCAGCGGCAGGAAGACCGTGTGAACGAGTAAGACGAGTCTTACTCGGTGCTGCTGAACTCCCAGATCGCGACGCCCAGCATCAGCAGCCCGAGTCCCAGGACCACGGCCACCTCAGCCAGCACGGGCACATGCCAGCCGAACCAGCTGACGCCCGGGTCGAGCACGTGGCGCGCCGCCGGCGGGACGTCGATGTTGCTGAACACGATCTTCTTCATCGGGTCGACCGCATAGGTGAGCGGGTCTATGCGATTGAGGAAGGTGAGCCAGCCGGGCAGGTTGGCGACCGGGAAGAGCGCGCCCGAGATGAAGAACATCGGCATCACGATCATCTGCATGACGCCGAAGAACGCCTGCATCTGCTTGATCCGCACCGCGATCATCACGCCGAACGCGGTGATCGTGAACGCCAGCAGTAGCTGCAGGGCGAAAATCCCGACGATCAGCTCAAGGCTGTACGGAACGCCGACGAGCGGCGCGAGCAGGATCATGATCACCCCTTGCGTGCAGGCCACCGTGGCCCCGCCGAGGCACTTGCCAATCACGATCGAGCTGCGCCGGACCGGCGCAACCAGCATTTCCCGCAGGAATCCGAACTCCCGGTCCCACACGATCGAGGCGGCCGAGAACATGGCAGTGAACATCACCGAGATGCAGAGGATGCCCGGGTAGATGAACGTCTTGAGGTCGACGCCGTGGGTGCTCGCGCTCGAGAGCTGCTGAAGCCCGGAGCCGAGGACGAACAAGAACAGCAGCGGCTGCACCAGCGTGGAGACCATCCGGATCCGGTCGTTGAAGAACCGGATCAGATCCCGCCGCCACACGATCCTCATCGCCCGAAGCTCGGAGAAGAGGCTGTGCGGTGGGACCGCGACCTGGATGTACTGCGTCTGCGGCCGGGCCTCCTCGGGCGGCCTAGCCGTGGTGGTGCTCATCGCCGACCCCCGTGCATCATCTGCATCATCATCCGGTTGCGGTTCTTGCCGGCATCCTCCTCGGCGTCGCGGATCGTGGTCCCGGTGTAGGACATGAACACGTCGTCCAGTGTGGGACGCGAGACGTGCACGGCGTGGATCGGCACACCGAGCTCGGCGAACAGGCGGGGCACGAACTGCTCGCCCTCGGGTACGCCGAACGTGACGGCGCCCTCGGCCATGCGCGCCTCGATGCCGAAGCGCTCCCGCAGCGCGGCGATGGCGGCGTCGTCGTCCTCGGTGTGGATCATCACCCGATCGGTTCCGACCTGCGCCTTCAGGGTGTCCGGCGCGTCGAGCGCGACGATCTGGCCGTTGTCCATGATCGCGATGCGGTCACACCACTCGGCCTCGTCCATGTAGTGAGTGGTCATGAAGATCGTGATCTCCTCGCGCTCCTTGAGCTCGGCGATGTAGCTCCAGATCGATCGGCGGGTCTGAGGATCGAGACCGATCGTCGGCTCGTCGAGGAACAGCACTCGCGGTGAGTGCATCATGCCGCGGGCGATCTCGAGCCGGCGGCGCATCCCGCCGGAAAAGGTGCCTACGGGCGAGTTCTTGCGCTCCCACAGCCCCACCATCTCGAGGACCTGCTGCATGCGCGGCGCGACGACGTCGCGCTGCAGGCCGTAAAGCTCCGCGTGGAGGCGAAGGTTCTGGACGGCGGTCAGGTAGTTGTCGAGGGTCGGGTCCTGGAAGACCAGCCCGATGTTGCGCCGCACGTCGTCGCGCTCGCGCACCACGTCGTGCCCGGCCACGCTGGCCGAGCCCCCGGTGGGCTTGACCAGCGTGCACAGCATGTTGATCGTGGTCGTCTTGCCGGCGCCGTTCGGGCCGAGGAATCCGAACACCTCGCCGGCGGCGACCTGGAAGCTCACGCCGCGGACGGCCTGGACCTCGTCGTACTTCTTGGCCAGGTCCCTGACGGCAATCGCCGGTGTAGCGTGGTCTCCGTTCGCGCCCGTCATCTCTTTGTTGGAGGTTACGAGGCGGGAGATTCGGTGTCCTCCTCCTCGCCGTCCTGGGCCAGGATCCGGTAGAGGGCGCGGCGGGTCTCGGCCAGCGTCCGGCGGGCCTTCTCGGTCTGGCGCTCATCGCCCTCCTGTGCGACCTGCCAGGCCGCCTTCCCGATCTGGATGACCAGCGAAGCCATCTCGGAGACCGAGTGGGCGTCGGGATCGGTTTCCTCGTCCTCCGCCCAGGGGGCCGGGTCTGTCTTGGACTGTCCGAGCCGCTCTCGACCCTCGTCGGTGATCTCGAACAGCTTGGTGCCGTCGTGCTCGACCGCGCGGATCAGGCCCTCGTCCTCGAGTTGGGCCAGCGTCGGGTAGACCGAGCCGGGGCTGGGGCGCCACCGTCCGCCGCTTCGCTCCTCGATCGTCTGCATCAGCTGATAGCCGTTGCGCGGCTCCTCGGCCAGCAGCATCAGGAGCGCCAGGCGGACATCGCCGCGGCGCCGGCGGCCGCGGCCGCCGCCGAACATCGGGCCGCCGCGGACCGAACGGGCCGCCGCGCATCTGGCGCAGCGCGGCCAGCCTCTCCAGGTGATCCATGTGCGAGTAGCGCCCGCCCTTCATCATCGCCAGGCGGGCAAGGAACGGCCAGGGCGCCGTGTGTTCGTAGGTCATGCTTGCTCCTTACGTAACGGACTAACGACGATGTATAACGATATATCGCCGAATATCGCCTTGTCAAGGACGGTGTCGGTCATCGTCGTACGCAAAATATTTGCGTACTTCGATCGTCGTTCGTTCGTGAACAGCGGGCGGGGGCATGCATAACGTGGCATTCGGGTGCCCTCCGACGCGACCGTGACGCGCTGCGCATCCCATGCGTGCATGAGACGTCACGGTCGGCCCGCGGCGGCGCGACTGCCAGGTTGTGCACGTCGCGGGGCCTACCCGAGCCCGGACCTCGCGGCCTTCGACCTGATCGCGGTGGCGGGGCCGCTGCGTTGAGCGGAGCTGGTCCTCGCCGCCGTCGCGGGGGCCGCGGGCGTTGAGCGGAGCTAGTCCTCGCCGCCGTCGCGGGGACCGCCGCGCGAGCGGATCCAGTCCGCCACCTGCTCGGCCGCCCCGCCCATCTGCGTGCCGAGCGAGGTGATGTTCTCGCCCATCTCGCGGAAGATCGCGCGGAAGCGCTCGGCGTAGAACTCGACCGCGTCGCCGGCCTCCTCGCGCACGTTCGCCTCCTGGTCGCGGGTGCGGTATTCGCCGCGCTGGATGCGGTCGTAGTCGCCACTCTGCACCCACTTCATGACCTCGGATACGCGGCGCACGGCCAGCGGGTGGGTCCGCCCGATCTCGTAGAAGAAGCGGCGGACGCGATCGCTCGGATCGTCCCAGGTCTCGTACTCCATGGCCTGGGCCATGAACGCATCGAGGTTGAGGTGGTCGGCCGAGATCCCGCCCCCGAGCACCATCAGCGTCCGGCACACGATCTTCGGGTCGCGCACGGCGATCGTGGCGGCGCGATCGCAGCTCAGCTCGACCGCCCGGTACCACTCGAGCAGCACGGTCCGGACGGCGCGGAGGGGAAGCCCGAGCAGGAACGGGACGCTCATGGTCGTGGAGAGCAGGATGTTCAGCGCGGTCATGTAGAGCACGTGATCGGACAGGATGTGCCCTATCTCGTGGGCGAGGACCACGCGCTGCTCGCCCGGGCCGAGCTTGCGCAGCAGCCCGGAGTCCATGACCACCATCGGCTTGCCGGCGCCGATCGCCTGGGCGCCGCCGAGCACCCCCCAGGTCACGTACAGGTCGTAGACATCGGGCATGTCGAGGATCTTGCAGACCCCGACGTGTGACGCCCACAGATCGGGGAGTTGGTTCTCGCCCACCTTGACCGAGTTGCCGAGGTAGGCCTGGCGAAGCGCACGCTCGTAGCCCCACTCGATCAGCTTGCGGACCACCGTGTCGAGCATGGGCACCGCTTTAAGGGCGGCGGTGGCGGCCCGGTCGGCGGGATGCTCGTAGGCCTTGGAGGAGATGCCGGGGTAGGGCTCGATGTTGTCGGGGAGATTCTCGGCCATCAGGGCGCAGACTACTCCGTACACTCGCCCGCATGTTCGTCTTCAAGGCAGCCGTGGTCGGGCGCCGGCACGATGGGCGGCGAGATCGCGCAGGTGATCGCCAACGCGGACATCCCGGTGGTGCTCAAGGACGTGGAGCAGCGGTTCGTCGACCAGGGGCTCGAGAAGGCCCGGTCGCTGTGGCAGGCGCGGGTCGACGCCGGCAAGCTCGAGTGCAAACGGAGCAGCAGCGCAAGCTCGGCGCTGATCTCGGGCGCCACCGACTACGACGGGTTCGGTGACGTCGACTTCGTGATCGAGGCCGTGCCGGAGCGGATCGAGATCAAGCAGAGCGGTGTTCTCCGAGCTCGACGAGGTGACGCCGGGCCACGCGATCCTCGCTTCGAACACCTCCTCGCTGTCGATCACCGAGATGGCCGCAGGCGACGAGCCGGCCGGACAAGGTGGTCGGCTTTCACTTCTTCTATCCGGCCTCGGTCATGCGGCTGATCGAGGTGATCGAGGGCGAGGACACCTCGCCGGAGACCGCGCAGGCGGCGATCAACTTCGCCCAGGCGATCCGCAAGGCTCCGATTCGCTGCGGCGAGGCGCCCGGCTTCGTGGTCAACCGGATCCTGAACTCGAGTGCCTCGGAGCTGTGGCGCGTCCAGGAGGAGGCGGGGATCGACGTCAAGGAGCTCGACCGCATCGTGAGCGAGTCGAGGGCCGCGCCGGTCGGCCCGTTCTATCCTGGCCGACCTACTCGGGCTCGACACGGTGCTGCACGTGGCCGAGCACCTGCGCGACGCGTACGGCGAGTCGTTCTACGTGCACGCGGGGATGCGGCGAGCTGGTAGCCGAGGGCAAGCTCGGGGCGAAGACCGGGGAGGGCTTCTATGAGCACGGAAGCTGAGCTCGACACCGCGGCCCTGATCGAGCGCTTCACGCTCAAGGCGCTCGTCGAGGCCTGCCTGGTGCTCGAGGAGGGCGTGGCGTCGATGAAGGACATCGACCTGGGGATGATGGCCGGTGCCGGGATCATCCCGCCGCCCTTCGCGCGCGCCGACCAGGTCGGGCTGGACGAGGTGCTGGCGGCGGCTCGAGCGCGCCGCCGGGGAGTGGGGCGAGCGCTTCGAGCCGCCCGCGATCCTCCGGCGGCTGGTCGCGCAGGGTCGCCTCGGGCGTCAAGACCGGCCAGGGGTTCTTCCCCTACGCCCGGCCGGACGGAGGCTGGGAGGAGAGTCCGGTCAAGCTCGAGACGCGTGGCGACGATCGCGATCGCCTGGCTCGATCGCCCGCCGGCGAACTCGATCGCGCCCGAGATCGTGCACGCGCTGCGCCGGCTGTGGGATGCGGTTCGCTCGGCCGGGAACATCCGGGCGCTGGTGATCGCCTCGGCCAACCCGATGCTGTTCTGCGCCGGCGCGGACATCAAGGCGTTCACCACGATGGACGCCGCGGCCGGCAAGGATCTGCTGAACAACATCCACGCGGCTGCTGCGCGAGATGGAGACCTCCCCGGTCGTCACGATCGCGGCGGTCAACGCGCCCGCGCTCGGTGGCGGCTGCGAGCTGGCCATGGCCTGCGACCTGCGGATCGCCGCGGAGTCGGCGATGTTCGGCCAGCCCGAGATCAGCCTGGGGATCATCCCCGGGTTCGGCGGGACGCAGCGCCTGCCGCGGCTGGTCGGCGAAGGGCGAGCGCGCGAGCTGAACCTGACGGGAGATCCGATCGCCGCCGAAGAGGCCTACGCGCTGGGTCTGGCCAACCGCGTCGTGCCCGACGAGGAGCTGTTCGACACCGCGCTGGCCTGGGCGCGCAAGCTGGCCGGACAGCCGCCGCTGGCGGTGGAGCAGATCAAGCAGGTGTCCGCCGAAGGCGATATCGACACCGGGATCGAGCGCGAGAAGCAGGCGTTCGCGCTCGTGTTCTCATCCGAGGACGCGCGCGAGGGGATCTCCGCCTTTCTGGAGAAGCGAAAGCCACGGTTCGCCGGCAAGTGAGCGCGGGGCGCGGTGGGGTCCGATGCCACCGCGGCGGCACAGCTGGCGCGGCTGATCGAGCGAGGCGGAGTCGGTGGTGGCGCTGACCGGCGCGGGCATCTCGGTGCCCTCCGGGATCCCGGACTTCCGCTCGCCCGGCACCGGGCTGTGGACGAACGTCGATCCGATGGAGGTGGCCCACATCGACGCGTTCCGGCGGGATCCGGTGCGGTTCTGGAGCTTCTACGGCCAGCGCTTCCACGACTCTCGACGCACAAGCAGCCCAACCGGGCGCACGCGGCGCTGGTCGAGCTCGAAGGGGCCGGGCTGCTCGACGCGGTGATCACCCAGAACATCGACCGACTGCACGCCCGTGCCGGGACGCGCGACCTGGTCGAGGTGCACGGATCGATTGCCCACTCGATCTGTCTCGTCTGCGGGCTACGGTACGAATTGGGGGACGTGCGCCAGCGGCTGGAGGGGGACCCGGAGGGCATGCCGCGCTGCGACTGCGGCCGGCCGCTCAAGCCCGGTGTGGTGCTGTTCGGCGAGTACCTGCCGGTCGACGCGATCGCGCGGGCCGAGACGCTCGCCGCGGGGGCCGAGCTGATGCTGTGCATCGGATCCTCGCTCGAGGTCTATCCGGTGGCGGGGCTGCCCGAGACGACCCTGGCCGCCGGCGGCCAGATCGCGATCCTGACCCAGGGCGCCACGCCGTTCGACCGCCGGGCCGCGGTGCGGATGGGGGGCGACGTGGTGGCGGAGCTCGAGGCGGTGCTGGCCGCGCTGGGGCTCGGTCTACTCCGGCCAAGCGTCCGCCGCCCGAGCCCTGAGGGCGGCCTCGAGCCGGCCCAGCGCGAACGCCACAGCCTCCTCTCGGTCGCCGCGGTCCGGCGAGCGCAGCCTGCGCCGCGGCCACGCGTCGTCAGCCGCGAGCTCCTCGAGGCGCTCACCGAGAGCGGACGCCGTGGGGTCGCCGGGCAGCTCCGCCAGCGCGGCGTCGAGCGCGATCCGGACCTGGAGGGCCGCCTCGCGGTCGCGGCCCTCCTCGAGGTCGAGGCGGGCGCGCAGGGCGAGCTCCTCGCAGGCCGAGCGCTGCTGGCGGCCGGTCAGGAGGGCGGCCAGGCGGCCGTGGGCGGCCGGGATCGCGGGAGCGGCGCCGCCGCGGCCCGCGTTCGATTAGCTCGCGCGCGTCGGTCCACTTCCCGTCGGCTACCTGCTCGCCGGCGCCGTAGCCCAGGCGCGCGACCAGCGCATCGGTCCGCCCGACGCCGTGGACGAGGGGGTCGGCGGTGGCGATCCGGTACGCGTGCAGGGCCCGGTTCAGAACGCCCAGACCCGCGGCAAGATCGGCCTCGCCGGCGCCTCTCAGCCAGGCGGCGGCGCGCTCGGCGTCAGGCAGGGGGTCGCCGACGTCGATGATCGTGGCCCGCGTGGTCTCAACGAGCGCAGGCTCAGGCTCAGGTTGAGCCTTAGTCTGGCGCCGCGACGCACAGAACACGGCGCCGCTCACGGGCGCCGAGCGTGATGAGCACGAGCACGTGCGAAGGCGCCGCGTCGGGCGCGTCCCCCTCGCGGCGGATCAGGTAGCGGCCGTCGGGCGGGCCGAGGGCCCAGGGCAGCTCGAGCTGGCTGAAGCGGAAGAGCGTCGTGGATCGGCGCAGGCTATTGCGCGCCGGGCTTGGTCGCGTACTTGCTCGGCGAGATCGGGACGATCGGCTCGTGGATCTGGCTGAGGCGGTCGATCAGCTTCGTCCACTGGCCGGGCTGCAGGATGCTGCCGGCCACCTCGGCCAGCTTCTTGTTGGCGCCGTAGAGCTGGGTGTAGGCGATCTGGATGCGGTCGGCGTGGTCGGACAGCTTGATCGCGGTCGGCTGGCTCTTGTAGCTCATCAGTCGAGACGATCTCGTCCGGCTGCATGGATCCCTGCAGGGTGAGGAGCCGGCGGATCGTGAGGTCGGTAATCGAGCCGGGACCCTGGTGGCCCTTGATCGGGATGCTGTTGACCGCCGAGATGTCCATGCTCGCGCCGGTGGCGCCCGCCGGATCGATCCCGTTCGATCCCGTCGGCGTGTCGCCGCACTTCAGTCCGCTCACATCGGGCTTCAGACCCGAGGCGGAGAGGAACTCGATGACGCCGAGGATGCGGCGGTCGATCGCGCCGTCCTGGATGTCGCGGCGGCCGCAGGCATAGATCTTCACGTTGGGGTCGGCGAGCACGCGGTTCTGGAGCTGCTCCTTTGACATCAGCAGCAGCTGGCCGATCGTCGGGTTCTTGGCGCTTCGGGCCGTAGAACGGGTCAACCCCGGCCGCGCGGTAGACGGCGGTCGCCTCGAGCAGCTTCCAGCCGTCGAGGATCGGCTTCGGGTCGATGAACGGCGCGCTCTTGCCGGCCGGCTGGATCATGAACTGCAGGTGCGAGGCGTTGGTCGGCGTGCCCGCACCGAGCCGCCCGAGGATCGTGCCCCCGACCACTACCGATCCCGCCTTCAGCGGCTGGAGCGTGTATTGGTTCTTGGCCAGGTGCAGCACGTCGGAGAAGTAGTTCTGGAAGCTCGAGAGCTGTGGGGCGGCGCTCGAGATCTGAAGCTTGCCGCCGGCCGCATAGGAGTTCGGACGATGTGGATTGGCGAACAGGCGCTCCTTGACCATCGGCGCCGAGATTATCGGCGTCGCCGCCAGCACTGCGGTCGCGGCGGCCGGCTGTGTGGTCGTGGCCGGGGTGACCGGCAGCGAGACTGGAGCCGTCTGGCCCACCTTGCCAGCCGTGGCGCTGCTGGTCGGCGCGGGGGCCTGCTGGGTGCCGGCGGTGGCGGGGCCGGTCGGCGCGGGCGCGGCCGGGCCGAGGAGCGCCTTGGCGATCGACTTCGCCGACATTTTCACGGGCTTGGGAACCGGGTAGAGCTTGGGGATGGAGCCCAGGTTCGCGTACGTGTATGTGTTGCCGGTGGCGTCCTGGAGCTCGATGTAGCGCCCGAGCTGCTTGCTCTGCCCGACCTTGACGATCTTGCCGTCGTTGACCGCAATGACCGGCGAGCCCTTCGTGGCGTAGATCGCGGTGCCGGTGGTGTTCGGCTCGGACTTGACCGTGACCGCCGCGTTGGACTTCTTCACGCGCGTCTTGGCCAGCTTGAGGACGGCGTCGTCGGCGTACTTGGCGGGCGCCGCGACCGGGAAGTGCCCCTGCACGAGACCGTTCACCGCATTGATGAACCCTTTCGGCATCCCGCCAACCAGCTGGGCCCGGAGCATCACCGACTGCACGTACCACCACGCGTGGTTGTAGGAGTAGACCGCGTTCTGGATGCTCTTGGAGGCACCGGCGGCGTGCAGGTAGCGCGCCGCGCTGAAGATCGCGTCGGCCGGGTTGTACGGGTCGGCGATCCCGTCGCCGTTGGCATCGACGCCGTAGCGCTTCCAGGTCGACGGGATGAACTGCATCCAGCCCACGGCGCCCGCGGTGGACACCGAGAGGTTGCGGCCGTAGTCGGTCTCGATCTCGTTGATCGCGGCCAGCACCTGCCACGGGACGTCGTACTGGATGCCGGCGGCCTGGTAGATCGGGAGCAGGAAGGGCGGGATCTGGAAGCTCTCGATGAAGAAGTTCGGCACGCCGATCGGGGCCGGCCCGGGCAGCGCGTACGAGAACGTGGGGTTGGCCGGTGTCGGCACGCCGCTCTTGGTGACCGGCGGCGGGGGCGTCGACGGCTTGGCCTTCTTCTTGTGCTTCTTCCTGGGGGCGGGCTTGGAGACCGGCTGCCTGACGTTGGTGCCCGCCTGCGCGGTGCCGGGGTTGAGCGGGGTCGGCTTGTTCGCGTTCCCGTGCCCCGAGCCCGTCCGCGCCGGCTTGGGTGAGGTCTTGTTGGTGGACGTCGTCCCCCTTGACGAGCCGGAAGACGAGGAGGAGCCCGAACCCGACGACGGCTTTGGCTTGGACGTCGTAGAGGTCGAGGTGGAAGTTGAGGTAGAGGTCGTGGGCGCCGGCGGGGTGGCGGTCACCGTGGCGGGCGGGGTAGTAACGGTGACCTGCGGGCAGGACCAATTGGGACCCGCCACGATCTGCGCACCGGGCGGGAGCGGCAGCGAGGACACCGGGGTCCCGGCCGGGATGTTCTGGAACGTCAACGTCTGGCCGCCGAGGATCGTGATGCTCACGGTGCAGCCATCGGCCGAGGCCTCGGGAAGCGCCGCCAGGCCGAACACCGCGGCCATGGAGCCCATGGTCACGGCGGCAATCCTCAGCTTGCGCCTATTCAACACTGTGGCCTACTTCCTCCCGCGGAATGCCACGCGTAAAAGTCGTCCCAGCTACGATCACAGGTAGGCTTCATCAGGACGCTACTGGCTGCCACGGAGCTTTGCAATTGGGAACCGTCGGTGTGGGGGATGGGTGTTCGGGTACCCCGCGTCGTGAGGTGATGGATCACGAAGCACAGGCAATCCTTTGAATCGGCAAGAACCCGCGGCCACTGTAGCGTCACGTATGTTGTCTCGGTGTCAACTAACCCTCAACTCGAGCGTTAGGGTCATCTGGTCGAGCTGATTTCTATACCTCAACAACGATGCGAGTGAGGCGAGGCACGCGATGAGCGACGACAAAGGGCTCCGCGGCCGGGTGGCGCGGCAGGGCGAGGAGGCGATCGGCAAGGTGGCCCAGGAGCTGCTTGAGAATCCGGTGGTCACCCGTGCCCTGGCGGCAGCCTTCGAGACGCGCGAGCGCGCCACCCGGGCTCAGGAGCTCGCGATGAGCGCCCTGAACCTGCCGTCGGCCGGGGATCTGGAGCGGCTGACCCGTCGTCTGCGGAGCGTCTCGCAGCGCCTCGAGACGATCGAGGACGGGTTGGACCGGGTCGAGCAGCGGATTGAGCAGCTCGGCTCGGACAGCGCGATCGACAGGCGACTGGCCGCGATCGAGGAGCTGCTGGCTCGGCTCGAGGCCACCGTCGCCGAACCGGCAGCGGCCCCGCCCGCGGTGGCAGCCGAGGGCGAAAGCCCCGCTCAGGGCTGACGCTCGGGCGCGCCGCTGAGCGCCCGCACCGCCGCTTCGCCCATCCGGCGCTCGGCTTCGCGAAGCTCGTCCTGGCCGATGCGCACCCGCGCGGGGAGCACGAGGTCCGAGACGACCAGCACAGCGGCCGCGTCGACGCCGCGACTCGCGGCAAGGGCGAAAAGCGTCGCGGTCTCCATCTCGACGGCCAGCGCTCCGGCCTCGCTCCACTCGCGCTCCAGACCACGGGGGTCGTAGAAGAGGTCTGTGGAGACGACCGGCCCGGCCCGGGCGGCCTGCGAGTCGCCGGCCGAGCGCCTCAGCTCGGCGGTCAGGGCCCGGCCGGCGGCAACCCGCTCGCCGGCGCCGAGGGCTCGGCTGGTCCCGTCGGCCGCGATCGCCTCGGTGGCGATGACCAGGTCGCCCAGGAGGAGATCCGCCTGCAGTGCGCCGCAGGTCCCCACGCGCACGAGCCGGCGGGCGCCGAGTTCGGCGAGCTCGCCGACCACGATCGCGGCGCTCGGTCCGCCCATCCCGGTGCTCTGGATCGTGAGCGGCGCGCCATCCGGTGCGAGGCCCGTGTACCCCCACAGGCCCCGGTGATGATTGAACATCTTGGCCCCTTCGAGCAGGGACTCGGCCAGGAACAACGCCCGGGCGGGGTCGCCCGGGAGCAGGACGCGCTCGGCCAGCGGAGCGGTCGGTTGGAGCCCGATCGGGGCGGCCATGACCCGCCCATTGTTATTTATCCCCGATTCGGGTCCGTTTCCATTGACAGATGGGTCAATCGCGAGTATTCCTACGGCAACCCCGAAATAGGCAACAGGCCGGAGCGTGACGCGCTTCCCAGGCCAGCTGGGGAGCACGATCGCGAGGCGCCGCCGGAAACGTGACGAGCGCCTACGGCCGACGCAGCGGGCCGTTACGCCCGCGGGCGGCGGGGCTTCGTGCTCGTCGAGGCCCCGCCGCCGACTATGACATGCGCATGGGCCGCGCAACCGGGGGACCTCTGGTGGGTAGCAAACTAAGTCAAGGATGTCCGACGCACGCGTCAACACGCGAAACGGCGCGTCCAATGGAGCGCTCTCGCTCCAGGAGGCGGCCGACAGAGTCGGCGTGGCTCCCGCCACGCTGAGCCGCTGGGCCCGCGAGGGGCTGATCCCGCCCTACGACGGCAGCTGGTCGCCGCCCGCGGTGAGCCACGCGCGAAGGCGCGCGCGGCGGCCGGGGAGGTGCTGGTGACCCGTCCGGTGGTCGAGCGGGCCCGCCGCGGCCTCGAGTTCGACCAGATCGCCGAGGTGCGGCTGAAGGGCTTCACCGAGTCGACCGAAGTGTTCGTCGCGCGCGAGAAGACCGGGCGATGAACGAGGACGAACTCCTCGGGCGGGTGCGTGAAGAAGGACTCCTGGCCGCCGGGCGGCCCGTCGTCGTGCTGCTGTCGGGGGGGCGAGACTCGACCTGCCTGCTCGACCTCGCGGTCAGAGTCGCCGGCGCCGCCGCGGTGCGCGTGCTCCACGTCAACTACGGGCTGCGGGGTGCCGCCTCCGACGACGACGAGCGTCACTGCGTGCGGTTGTGCGAGGGGCTGGGCGTGATGCTCGAGGTCCGGCGGGCCGGCCCTCCCGCGCGTGGCAATCGGCAGGCGTGGGCCCGTGAGGTGCGCTACCGCGAGGCCCACGAACTGGCCGCCGGCGCGGACCTGGCCGCCGGGCACACCGCCACCGACCAGGTGGAGACGATCCTGTACCGGCTGGCGTCGTCGCCGAGCCGTCGCGCTCTCCTCGGCATGCGGGCCCGCGAAGGATTGCTCGTGCGCCCGCTGCTGGGGTTCACGCGCGAGGAGACCTCCGCCTACTGCCGTGCGCGGGGGCTGGCCTGGCGCGAGGACTCCAGCAACGCCTCGAGGGCGTACGCGCGTAACCGCGTGCGGAGCGGACTGGTGCCGGCGTTGCGCGCGATCCATCCGGCGGCCGAGGACAACGTGCTGGCTCTGACGGAGATCTTGCGGGCGGAGGGCGAAGTGCTCGACCACCTGGTGGACGAGGTGCTGCGAGCCGGCGTGACGACGCGCTGTCTGCGCGATCTCCCGGGCGCGCTGCGCCGGCTGGTCGTCCAGCGGCTGGCGGACCAGGCGGCCGGCGCGGTCGCGCCGGGAGCGGCCCGGCGGGCGGACGAGGTGGCCGCGCTGACGGACCGGGGCACCGCGATGCTCGACATCGGGTGCGGGCTGCGGGCGGTGGCCGAGTACGGCCGACTGCGCATCGAGCGGCGCGATAGGACGCCGGCCGGGCCCCCGGCGCCGGCACGGCTGCCGATCCCGGGGCGCGTCGTGTTCGCCTCCCACGAGGTGAGCTGTGAGGTGACGGCGCCGGCGCGTGAGGACGGAATCCTCGATCGAGCCGCGCTGCAGTCCTCGGAGCTGCTGGTCCGCACCTGGCGGCCCGGCGATCGGATGGCTCCGCTGGGCCTGGCCGGCACGAAATCGCTGCAGGACCTGTTCACGGCGCGGCGGGTACCCCGTCTCGACCGCGGCGCCACGCCGGTGGTGGAGGCGCGCGGTGAGATCGTCTGGGTGCCCGGCGTCGCGACGTCCGAACGCTTCAAGGTCACAGCCACCACGCGAGAGGCCGTGCGCCTCCGCTGCCGAACCTCATAATGCAGCCCGTGGAAGGCGACGACGCGATCGGGGAGATCCTCGTGCCGGCCGAGGACCTGAAGCGCAGAATCCGGGAGCTCGCGGCCGAGGTGTCGCGCGACTACGTGGAAAAAGATCTCCTGCTGGTCGGCGTTCTCAAGGGTGCGGTGCTGTTCCTCTCCGACCTCATGCAATGCCTCGACATTCCGTGCGAGGTCGATTTCATGGCGGTCGCGTCCTACGGGTCGGCCACCAAGTCCTCCGGTGTGGTTCGGATCCTCAAGGACCTGGACGCGGTGATCGAGAACCGCGACGTACTGATCGTCGAGGACATCGTCGATTCGGGGCTGACCTTGCAATACCTGTTGCGCAATCTGGAGGGGCGCAACCCCCGATCGCTCGAGGTCTGCGCCCTCTTGGTCAAGCCCGACCGGCAAAAGGTCGATCTGCATACGAAGTATGTCGGGTTCGAGATTCCCAACCGGTTCGCCATCGGCTACGGGCTCGACTTCGACGAGCGCTACCGAAACTTGCCCTACGTGGCCGCGTTGAAGGAGTGAAAGCGGGATGCGCGATCGCGGCCTGAGCAATCGAGCCCCTCCCGCGGAATGGCGAATCGCCAGCGAGGCGGATCCGAGAAACCTTTCCGGGCGATGAACGCTGGCAGAAGAGCCGGGTTTGGGGCCCTAGGCCAGATGCTACGCTTGACAGTCCCAGACTCCGAGTCCAGGCGCGGCACGCGCCGCATTCTCTCTTCATGAGCAGGTTTTTCAAAAGCGCCGCATTCCCGATCCTGATCGTGGTCGTGCTGGCGTTTTTCGCCCAGAAGCTCATTGGTAGCTCGCACAGCGGGCCCAAGCAGACGTTCGGCAACATGATCTACCAGCTCGACCACGGGCAGGTGCAGAGTCTCTCGCTGCACGAGAAGGACAACACCGCGAACGCCACGACGACGTCCGGCCAGAAGTACACGGTCGGGTTCCCGGACGGCTACGTCTCGCAGATCATCAATGCGGCGAAGCGCGATCTGCAGCCCGGGGCGTTCGACATCCAGGGCAAGACCTCGAACGGCTGGCTGTCCCTGCTCACCTACATCCTCCCGTTCGTCATCTTCATCGGGTTCTGGATCTTCCTGATGAACCAGGTTCAGGGCGGGGGATCCAAGGTGATGTCGTTCGGCAAGTCGCGCGCCAAGCGGATGTCGGTGGACTCGCCCAAGATCACCTTCCGAGATGTTGCCGGGGTCGACGAGGCGGTCGAGGAGCTGCACGAGATCAAGGAGTTCCTCGAGAACCCCAAGAAGTTCCAGGCCCTTGGGGCGCGGATTCCCAAGGGCGTTCTCTTGTATGGGCCGCCTGGCACCGGTAAGACCCTGCTGGCCCGCGCGGTAGCCGGCGAGGCCGGCGTCCCGTTCTTCTCCATCAGCGGCTCCGACTTCGTCGAGATGTTCGTCGGCGTGGGCGCCTCGCGCGTGCGTGACCTGTTCGAGCAGGCCAAGCAGAACTCGCCCTGCATCATCTTCATGGACGAGATCGACGCGGTCGGCCGCCACCGCGGGGCCGGCCTGGGCGGCGGTCACGACGAACGCGAGCAGACGCTCAACCAGCTGCTGGTCGAGATGGACGGCTTCGAGATGAAGGACAACATCATCCTGATCGCCGCCACCAACCGCCCCGATATCCTCGACCCGGCCCTGCTGCGTCCCGGCCGCTTCGACCGCCAGATCGTGGTCGACCGGCCCGACCGGCTCGGTCGCAGGAAGATCCTCGAGGTGCACACCCGCGGCAAGCCGCTGGCCCGCGAGATCGACATCGACGCGCTGGCCGGCCAGACCCCGGGCTTCACGGGCGCCGACCTCTCCAACCTCGTCAACGAGGCGGCCCTGCTGGCCGCCCGCAATGGCAAGCGCGAGATCACCCAGATCGAGCTCGAGGAAGGGATCATGCGCGTCATCGCGGGTCCCGAGAAGAAGACCCGCGTGATGTCCGACAAGGAGCGGCGGATCACCGCCTACCACGAGATGGGCCACGCGATGGTCGGCCACTACCTCCCGAACTCCGACCCCGTGCACAAGATCTCGGTCATCTCCCGCGGGCAGGCGCTCGGCTACACGATCTCGCTTCCCACCGAGGACAAGTTCCTCACCACGCGCGCGGAGCTGCAGGACCAGATGGCGATGACGCTGGGCGGGCGGGCGGCCGAGGAGATCGTCTTCGGCGAGGTCACGACCGGCGCGTCGAACGACCTCGAGAAGGTCACGGCGACCGCCAAGCAGATGGTGATGCGCTTCGGGATGTCCGAGAAGCTCGGCCCGCGCGTGTTCGGCCACGACCATGGCCAGCCGTTCCTCGGCCGCGAGTTCTCCGCCGAGCCCGACTACTCAGACGAGATCGCGCGCGAGATCGACGACGAGATCCGGCGGATAGTCGAACAGGCCCACATCCAGGCCAAGGACATCCTCGGCTCCCATCGCGAGTCGCTCGCGAAGCTCTCCGAGATCCTGATCAAGCGCGAGACGATCGAGAAGGAGCAGTTCGAGTCGCTGCTCGACGGCCGGACCGAGGCCGAGGTGTTCGGGGCCGAGGCCCCGCCGCCGCCCGAGGTGCCGATTCCCGGCACCCCCGCGGGCGAGCGCCGCGAGGGCCCGCGGCCGTTGCCGCGCCCTGGTTTGGCCGGCGGCACCGCCGAATAGCCGACGGCCTCGCCGGCGGCAGCCCGAGTCATCGACCTCCTTACGAGCGCCGATGAGGCGCCGACCATCGTAGAGGAGCGTCCTTGCGGTGGCGCCGGTTGGTCAGTCGCTCAGCGGCGGATGCAGCCCGGCGGCGTGGCACTTGGCCAGGCCGGGACCGAGCTTCGGTGCCTTGGCCAGCTCGGGCGGCGCGAGGAAGGCCGGCTTGTGGAAGTCGAAGTAGTCCGTCATCGGGTGGGCGTTCGCGTCGCGCATGGTCATCGCCGGCAGGTTCCACTTGCGCTCGACGAAGGCGGTGATCGACGTGTGGTCGTGGGTGATCCGCGACACGTAGCGCCGCCTGGCCCAGGGCGAGATCACGATCGTCGGCACCCGGAAGCCGTAGCGGTCGAACGTGGCCGGGACGTCACTCGGAGTGACGTCGGGCGGGATCGCATCGGGCACGATCGCCGCCGGTGGCGGGACGTGATCGTAGTAGCCCCCATGCTCGTCGTAGGTGAGGAACAGCACGGTGTGCTTCCAGGTGCGCGCGCTCATCAGCGCCTGGACGACCTCGGCGATGAACCGCTCGCCCAGCTGGATGTCCTGGGGGTTCTCCTGCGAGGTGGTGACGTACTCGGGATCGATGAACGTGAACTGGGGCAGCCTGCCCGCGGCGACGTCGGGCAGGAAGCGATCGAACGTGCGGATCCGCGAGGCTCGGGCGGGCGTCCGGGTCCCCGGCACAAGCTCGAGACTCGGGTAGCCCCCGCCGCCGGGCTGGTAGTAGGCCGCCCAGTCGATCTGGTGGGCCTCGAGGCGGTCGAAGATCGTGCCGTTCGCCGGAGGCGCCGGAGCGATCGTGTCGTTGATCGTGCCCGACGAGGTGCCGGCAAAGAAGAAGCACCGGTTGGGAAACGTCTGGCCGAGCAGCGAGCAGAAATGACGCTCCCCGATCGGGAAGTGCTCGGCCAACGAGTAGGTGAACGGGATGTCCCGTTTGTCCCAGTAGCGCATGGCGACCGGCGCGCTCCCCGTCACGAACCCGTCGTTGCGCCCGTTGTCGTAGGCCTCGTGGCTGGAGTTCCAGGACTGGTCTGGCTCGCCGGAGAGCTGGCAGGGTGAGGTGGCGTGCTGGGCCAGAACCGGGTGGCCGGCAGCGTCGGGGTTCGCGTTCACCGCCTTGCCGTGCCGCACGCGGAAACCGTCGACCGAGCGGCGCCCAGGCACCTGGTGGGGGACCATCCCGAGCAGGTTGTCGAATGAATGGTTCTCCATCATCAGCACGACGATGTGTTGGACCTGGGGCATGCTGGCCGTTCCCTCAGGCCGGCCGGGGAAGGGAAGGCTGCCGGGCTGGCGCAGGCCCGCGGCTCGCGCCACCGGGCGGGCCCAGGCGGGAAGTCGCGGAGTGGCGAGCAGAGCGGCACCGCCGGCGACGGCGGCGAGCAGGGTGCGGCGGGTGAGGGCGGTCTCGGGCCGGGTGTCGGGCAGCATGTTCGAGGACACTATCCCGTCGAGATGACCCACGAGCGCGAACACCCCGGGGGGCTCGGGCGGATCCTCCTGGCCGTTACCAGGGTGTGGGTCCCGGTCGCGATCGGGATCGCCGGCGCGGTCGGGATCGTGATCGGACACGGCAAGGATGCGGCAGCCGGCGCCGGCGTCGGTCTGATCATCGTCGGGTTGATCGTCTGGATGGTCAACTGGATGTTCCGCATGAGTGTCGAGTCGAACCGCGAGCGCGACCGGGAGGAAGAGGCGCGCGAATACTTCGACCGTCACGGCCGGTGGCCGGATGAGTAAGCCGGACTTCCGCATCATGGGCGTGATCAACGTCACGCCGGACTCGTTCTCCGACGGCGGGCGCTACCTCGACGCGCAGGCGGCGATCGCCCACGGCCTCGACCTCTCGGCGCAGGGTGCGGCAATCCTCGACGTGGGCGGCGAGTCGACGCGACCCGGTGCGGCGGCCGTCCCCGAGGCCGAGGAACTCCGCCGGGTCATTCCGGTGATAGAGGGGTTGATCGAGCGAGGGACCGGCGCCGAGATCTCGATCGACACGTCGAAGGCGGCGGTGGCGGCGGGGGCGCTCGCGGCCGGCGCCACGATGGTCAACGACGTGACCGCACTCCGGGGCGATCCCGCGATGGCGGAGGTCGTGGCCGTCGCGGGCGCGGACTGCTGTCTCATGCACATGCTGGGCGACCCCCGCACCATGCAGCACGACCCCCGCTACGACGACGTGGTCGGCGACATCAAGGCGTTCCTGAAGGAGCGGATGAGCTTTGCGGCGTCCGCCGGCATCGCGGTCGACCGAATCCTCATCGACCCGGGGATCGGATTCGGCAAGACCATCGCGCACAACCTGGAGTTGCTCGGGCGGCTCGGCGAGTTCCTGGAGTTGGGCCGACCGCTCGTGATCGGGACGTCCCGCAAGTCGTTCCTGGGCCGGCTGACGGGCCGGGAGTCTACGGACGACCGCGTCGCGGCCACCATCGCGACCAACGTGCTGGCCTACGAGCGAGGCGCGCGCGTGTTCCGGGTCCACGACGTCGCCCCGCTCCACGACGCGTTGACGGTTACGGCTGCTACGGTCAGCACGCCATGGACGACCCGGACGAGTACGACGAGGTAGAGGAGGACGACGAGGAGGACGGGCACCCCGAGCCGGAGGTGACGGTTGAGGTGAGCGGGCTGTCGCTGTTCACCCATGTCGGCGTGACCGCGGCCGAGCGCGAGGTCGGCCAACGGCTCCTGCTCGACCTCCGCCTGGACGTCGGTGACTGCGACGCCACGGTCACCGACCGGATCGAGGACGCCGTCGACTATGCGCAGGTGTGCGAGACGGCCAACCTGGTCGCCCAGCAGCGCTCCTATAAGACGCTCGAGCGCCTGTGCGCCGCGATCGCCGACCAGTTGCTCGAGCGCTACGACGCCAACGCCGTGTGGGTGAAAGCGGCCAAGCCGGAGCCGCCGATGGCACTCCCGGTCACGGAGGTGTCGGTCGAGGTGTGGCGCGAGGCCGAGTAAGGACCCTTGGTGACGCCGGGTTATCTCGGCCTCGGCTCGAACGTCGGCGATCGGCGGAGGCATCTGCTCGATGCGGTGGCGGCGCTGCCTGAGCATGGGGTTCGCGTGCTGGACTCCTCGAGCGTGTACGAGACCGAGCCGGTGGGGCTCGTCGTCGAGCAGCGCGACTTCTACAACGCGTGTCTGCGGGTCGAGA
Source organism: uncultured Solirubrobacterales bacterium (assembly GCA_963757795.1). Classification (GTDB taxonomy): domain Bacteria; phylum Actinomycetota; class Thermoleophilia; order Solirubrobacterales; family Solirubrobacteraceae; genus Palsa-465. Next base: position 164,884 of record CAVWSI010000006.1, read on the forward strand.
CCGCGCACGGTCCCGAGCAACTGCTCGACGCGTGCAAGGCGGTCGAGCGGGGGCTGGGGCGGGAGCCGGGCGGTCTGCGGCACGGCCCGCGGCCGATCGACGTCGACGTGCTGGCGCTCGGTGACATGAGCTTCCAGTCGGATCGGCTGACGCTGCCCCATCCGGAGGTGAGGACCCGGCGGTTCGTCCTCGTCCCACTGCTCGAGCTGGACCCCGAGCTGACGTTGCCCGACGGGGTCCGACTCGCCGATGCCCTCGTAGCGCTAGGCCCTGGGCAAGAGATCCGTCGCGTGGGCCATCCCCTGCTCGGTAGATAACCCGCGCTATGTGACGGTAATCGCCCAACGGCTAGGGTTCGCTCATGCTGCTGGTCGTCGACGTCGGCAACACCCAGACCCACTTCGGCCTGTTCCCCGACGACGAGGAGACCGTGTCCGAGCACTGGCGTTTCGCCACGGTGCGCGAGTCGACCGGCGACGAGCTGGGCGCCGCGCTCTCGAACCTGCTCGGCCTTCGGGGGATGGCGTTCCGGGACGTGAGCGACTCGATCGTGTCCTCCACGGTGCCCCAGCTGTCCGAGCAATGGACGCTGATGGCCCGCCGCTACCTCGGCCACGAGATGCTCGTGGTCGGCCCGTCGATCCGGACCGGGATGCCGATCCGCTACGACAACCCGCACGAGGTGGGAGCCGACCGGCTGGCCAATGCGGTGGCCGCCTACGACAAGGTGCACGAGACATGCGTGATCGTCGACTTCGGCACCGCGATCACCTACGACATCGTGTCGTCGGCCGGCGAGTACCTGGGCGGCATCATCACGCCCGGCGCGGAGATCTCGATCGACGCGCTGTACGACCGCGCCGCCAAGCTGCCCAAGGTCGAGCTGGCCTCACCGCGCACGCTGATCGGCAAGAACACCGTGGACGCGATCCGCAGCGGGATCGTGTACGGCTTCGCCGGTCAGGTGGAGGGGATCGTGCGCCGGCTGCGCGCCGAGCTGGGGCCGGCCACGTGCGTGATCGCCACCGGTGGGCTGGCCGGGGTGCTGGTGCCGTTCATCCACGAGACGATCGACGAGGTCGACGACCTGCTCACGCTGACCGGCCTGCGGCTGATCTGGGAGCGGAATCGCTCGAGCGCTCCAGAACGGGCGGCGGGATCGGCACATCCGGTGTCCGCGCCACCGTCGCCGCCAGGATCAGGAACGTGATCCGCCGGCGCGAGTCGGGGTTCTCGGCCGCGTACTCCTCGTAGTCGTCGAGCAGCGCGCGGATCGCCGCGAACACCGGCGCGTCGTCGATGTCGTCGGGCACATCGCAGGCCAGGCGGGCCAGGGCGAGCATCTCGGTGGGATCGATCCCGCGCATGGTGCCGAGTGCGCTGAACAGTAGGAAGAAGGCGACGCGGTCGAGCAGAACATGGGGCGCTCGCTCGCGCTCGCCGACGGCCGGACCGCGTGGCTCGGGGGCCCGGCCCGCGGCGAGCCGCAGCGACTGACCCGCCGCGATCGAGCGGATCTGATCGGGCGAGAGCCCAAGCTGGAGCGGCCAACGGAGCTGGAACGCGGCCGAGATGTATGTGTGGCCGTACGGCGCATCGCTGGCAAACAGGATCTGCCCCGGCGGGACCAGCGAGAACAGCGTCTCGAGGTCGGCCGGAATCCACCACGCGGTGTCGAACAGGAGGTTGGGCAGATCACCGGCCACCCGCCAGACCCACGAGAGGTCGCAGATGCCGGCGTGCGCGAGGATCAGGCGAGCGTTCGGGAAGTCCTCGGCCAGCTGACCGCGTGGAGGCCCAGCGCCGGGATGCCGCGCCCGGCGTGGATCAGCACGGGCAGCGAGCGCTCGTCGGCCAGCGCGACGAGCGGCCTCACGCCGGGGTGGTCGAGCGTGAACCGCTCAGCGCGGGGATGCAGCTTGATGCCGCGCGCGCCGGCCGTCAGCGCTCGCTCGGCCTCCGGTAGCGGGTCATCGTGGGGGTTGACCCGGCAGAACGGGACCAGCAGGCCATCGGCGTCGCGCGCGGCGTGGATCACCGCGTCATTGGCGGCGCGGTAGCCGTCGGGCTCGTGGAAGGGAAAGATGAAGCGCTCCGCGGGCGTCCGCCGTCCGCAGCGCTTCGATCAGCTCGGAACCGGTCTGCTTCATCCCGTCCGGGTCGTTCTGGCCGAGATGGGTGTGGGCGTCGAACAGTTCGAGCCCCGGAACCTGCTCGAGCACCACCTCCGTCCATGGGCGCAGCGCGTCGAACAGGTTCATCCCGGGCATTCGTACCATGAAACGTCGTGGCTCGATCTCTGACCGACAGCTGGAGCCTCGGCGGCGTGGCGATCCCCAACCGGGTCGTGCTGGCGCCGCTGGCCGGAATCGGCAACTGGTTCGTACGCCTGCAGGCCAAGCGCCACGGCGCCGGACTCGTCGTGTCCGAGATGGTGTCGAGCTTCGCGGTGCACTACCGCAACGAGCGTACCTGCCGCGAGCTGTTGCGGATCCACGCTGACGAGCATCCGATGTCGGTCCAGCTGTTCGGCCACGATCCGGACGTCATGGCCTCGGCGGCCGAGCGGGTGGCCGCCGCCGGCGCCGACCTGATCGACATCAACATGGGCTGCCCGGTGCCCAAGGTGTGCAAGACGGGCGCGGGCGCCGCGTTGCTCGAGGAGCCTGCTCGAGCCGTCGCCGTGGCGCGGGCGGCGGCGCGCGGGAGCGGGCTGCCGGTGACGGTCAAGCTCCGCTCAGGCCAGCGCCCCGGGGATCTGCAGCGGGCTCGAGGTGGCGCGCCGGCTCGTGTTCGACGGCGGCGTGACCGGCATCTCGATCCATCCTCGGCACGCCTCGCAGCGGCACAACGGCGCTCCGAACTACGACCTGGCGCGGGAGTTGGTCGAGGAACTGCCGGTGCCGGTGCTGATCTCCGGCGGCCTGCATTCGGCGGAACGGGTGCGCGCGGCGTTCGAGCAGACGGGGGCGGCCGCGGTGCTTCTGGCCCGAGGGTCGCTCGGCAACCCGTGGCTGTTCGAGCAGGTCCTCGGCCGGCGTGTGTCCGAGCCCCGCGCGAGGAGATTCTCGACGAGGTCGACTGGGTGATCGAGCGCGCGGTGGAGCACCTCGGGCCCGATCGGGCCACCCGCTACCTGCGCAAGTTCTACCCGTGGTACGTCGAGCGGCTGGGCGGCGGGAAGGCGCTCCAGGCCGCGCTGCAGACGGCGCCCACGCTCGAGGCGGCGCGGGACCTGCTGCACCACGCCGGCGCGGCCGAACCGGCGCGCGCCGCCGCGGCCTGGTAGTAGTCCCCCGCGCCGTGTTCCGGCGCATTGGCAGGGCGGCGGTGGCGATCGTGGCGCTTGCGCTCGCGCCTGCGGCTGCGGCGACTGCCCAGGTGCAGCCGTACGGGACGAACGACTTCGGCGGCTTTACGAACGTCCTCCCGCCGGGCGAGAACGGGTTCGACAACCTGGCCCAGGCGGCGGCGTTCAAGGCGTCCGGGACGTATCCCGCCCATGCCAACGATCAGCTCGGGATGTACTCCACGCTGGCCACGGCGGTGCCGATCAGCCAGGCCCAGATCCCGCAGTACTACAAGGACGCGACGTTTGGGGTCAAGGCCGGGGACGTCGCCGGCACCGAGGCCCCCGAGGCAGGGGTGACGATCGTCCGCGACTCGCGGTTCGGCGTGCCCCACATCTACGGCGACACGCGCGCCGCCCTGATCTATCCGGCCGACAGTGTCTGCTCGGCCGGCGACCAGATGTGCTCCGACTCGATCCAGTTCAGGGCGATCGGGGTGATCACCCAGCCGCTGATCGAATGGGTGAATCGGCCGACCTTCCAGCAGGCGGACGAGATTGCGGGACATCGCCCGTGAGGGCGGATCAATCGGTCATCGGCCCGGGCGGCGATGACCCATTGGGCCACGGCCCCAGATAGCCGGCACGGGGTGTCTATACTCATCCGCCCACGCAGCCCAGCTGCGTAGGAAATCCCCGCTTAGCCGGCGGGTTTTTTCTCGTCCGAACCGCCGGACCTGTTCCGGCGGCGCTCATCGAATACAGGTTTGCCTCATGCCCAAGGACGTCATCATCACTCCCGAAGGGCTCGCCAATCTCAAGGCCGAGCTCGACCATCTGACCACCACGCGCCGCCGCGAGGTCGCCGCGCGGATCAAGGAGGCGCGCGAGTTCGGCGACATCTCAGAGAACGCCGAGTACGACGACGCGAAGAACGAGCAGGCGATGCTCGAGGCGCGGATCGCCTCGCTCGAGGAGAAGCTGCGCTCGGCGACGGTGATCGACCAGTCCGACCTCGGCACCGATCAGGTCCGGGTCGGGTCGGTCGTCCACGTCAAGGACGACGGCGGCAAGTCCACCAGGTACACGATCGTCGGCTCGGCCGAGGCCAGCCCCGGCCGAGGCCAAGCTGTCCAACGAGTCGCCCGTCGGCAAGGCGCTGCTCGGCCGCAAGCGCGGCGACGAGGTAGTGATCGCCACGCCCCGAGGGCGAGCGGCGGCTGAAGATCACCAAGATCGACGTCGGCCAAGTGAGGTGCCGGCTGGCCGGTCAGGTGAGCCGACCGGGCGGACGGGCTCCGACGAGCTGCTGGCCGTCCGCCGGCGCAAGCTCGAGTCGCTGCGCGCCGCCGGCATCGAGCCGTTTCCCGCACGAGTTCGACGGCGTCGAGCCGATCGCGGCGGTGCGCGCGGCGCATGCCGCGCTTGTCGGCCGGCGAGGAAACCGCCGCTCGCCACCGGGTCGCGGGGCGGCTGGCCGCGCGGCGCGGGCAGGGCAAGATGGCGTTCCTCGACCTGGTCGACCGCTCGGGGCGGATCCAGCTGCAGGCCCGGGTCGACGAGCTCGGCGCCGAGGGGATGGACCGGCTGCTGGGGCTCGACCTCGGCGACCTGATCGGCGTCGACGGCGTGGCGTTCGTGCTCCCGGCGCGGCGAGCTGACCCTGCGCGTGCAGTCGACGTCACGCTGCTGGCCAAGTCGCTGCGGCCCCCGCCCGAGAAGCACCATGGGCTGACCGACGTGGAGACGCGCTTCCGGCGGCGCGAGCTCGACCTGATCGCCAACGAGGAGGCGCGCGAGCTGTTCATCATGCGCGCGCGGGTGATCTCCGCGGTGCGCGCGCTTCCTCGACGCCGAGGGGTTCATCGAGGTCGAGACGCCGGTGCTTCAGCCCTTGTACGGGGGCGCGGCGGCCCGGCCGTTCACCACCCACCACAACGCGCTGAACCGCGAGTTCTACCTGCGGATCGCGACCGAGCTGTATCTGAAGCGGCTGATCGTCGGCGGCCTCGAGCGCGTCTACGAGCTCGGCAAGGACTTCCGCAACGAGGGCGTCGACTCCACCCACAACCCCGAGTTCACGATGCTCGAGTTCTACGAGGCGTACGCCGACTACGAGGACATCGCCGCGCGCTGCGAGCGGCTGGTCGTCGTTCGTCGCCGCCGAGGTGGGCTACGCCGGCGAGATCGATTTCACGCCGCCGTGGCGGCGCGAGACGCTGCCCGCAGGCGATCCTCGATCGCACCGGGATCGACATCCTGGCCCCCGCCGATCGCGACTCGCTCGCCGAGGCCATGCGCGAGCGCGGGCCTGGCCGTCCCGGAGACCGACACCTGGCCCCAGCTGGTCGACGAGCTGCTCTCCAAGCACGTCGAGCCGACGCTGGTCGAGCCGACGTTCATCATGGACTATCCGGTGGCGCTGTCGCCGTTCGCCAAGCGCCACCGGTCGGTCCCCGGGCTGGTCGAGCGCTTCGAGGCCTACGTCGGCGGGATGGAGATCGCCAACGCGTTCACCGAGCTGAACGACCCCGACGAGCAGCGCCGGCGCTTCGAGGAGCAGCGGGCCCTGGCCGGCGCCGGCGACGTGGAGGCCCAGCCGTACGACGAGGCCTTTGTGGAGGCCCTCGAGCAGGGGATGCCGCCGACCGGCGGGATCGGCATCGGCATCGACCGGCTGGTGATGGTGATGACCGGGAAGCGCTCGATCCGCGAGGTCGTGCTGTTCCCGGCGATGCGGGATTAGCTTGCCCCGCCGCGCTCCGCGGAGTCCGTGCGAAACACGACATTCGGCGCCGGCGCGGCGAGCCTTGTCACGTGGTGCACGCATACGGTGCACAGTGCGAGAACGCCCGTCGCCGTCGCATGGTCTGTCGTGATACGCACGGCTCGTGCGGATTGGGATCGTGGTGTTCGAGCAGGTGGATCTCCTGGATGTGGGCGGGCCGTACGAGGTCTTCCTGACCGCTTCGCGGCTGGTGCGAGCGAGATGGCGGGCGAGCCGCCGTTCGAGGTGCTCACGCTGGGTCGCACGGGGGAGTCGGTGGCGGCCTATGGGGGCCTGCGGCTGACGCCTCATTCGACGCTGGCCGAGGCGGGGGCGCTCGACGTGCTGGTGGTGCCGGGCGCGGTCAGGATCGACGAGGTGCTGGCCGACGATGGGCTGATCGGCGCGGTCCGCGGTGCTGCCGAGGGGACGTCGGTGGTGGCGTCGGTCTGCACCGGCGCGTTCGTCCTGGGGTCGCTGGGGCTGCTCGAGGGCGGCCGTGGACCACGCACTGGGAGGACGTGGAGGACCTGGCGGCGAGGGCTCGAGGGAGGCCGGCGCCGGCGAGGCGCTGGGTGCGCTGGGTCGACGCCGGCGAGGTCGTCACGTCGGGCGGTCTGAGCTCGGGAATCGCCATGGCGCTGCATCTCGTGGAGCGCTTCGCCGGGCGGGATCTGGCGCTGCGGACGGCCCGGCAGATCGAGTACGAGTGGGATCCGGAGGCCGGCCGGCGAACATGAACATGCTGTGAAGCTCGGCACCGGCGACCGCGCACGCGTGCCGGATGATGACCCGTAGGCCCGTTGGTAAACTGCCGCATGGCCCGATAAGCCGAGACCGTTGCACTCATCAAATGTCGGATCCAGCCGATCAAGGTGGGTAGAACGGAATCGTCGGTGTCCCCGAAGTCCCGAACTACCATGTAAAGCAGCAGGTAGCGGAGGAGAAGACCGGAAACCACCCCGACCGACCACAGCCCGAGACCCGCCACACGCAGAGAGAAGAATCATGTTCGAGCGATTCACAGAGCGAGCCCGTCAGGTCGTCGTCCTGGCTCAAGAAGAAGCGCGGACGCTCAAGCACAACTACATCGGCACCGAGCACATCCTGCTCGGGACTTCTGCGTGAAGAGGAGGGTCTTGCGGCTCGCGTGCTCGAGTCGCTCGACATCACGGTGGAGCGCGTGCGCGCTCAGGTGGTCCGGATCGTCGGCTCCGGCGAGGAGGTCACCTCCGGCCAGATCCCGTTCACGCCGCGGGCCAAGAAGGTGCTCGAGCTCGCTCTGCGCGAGGCGCTGAGCCTGGGCCACAACTACATCGGCACCGAGCACATCCTGCTCGGCCTGGTGCGCGAGAACGAGGGCGTGGCGGCGCGCATCCTGCTCGACTTCGACGCGGATTCCGAGAAGATCCGCAACGAGGTCATCCGGATGCTGTCCGGGCCGGGCAGCCGCCAGCGCGGCGGCGCCGCGGCGTCCGGCGCGGCGGCCGCGGCCCAGGGCGCGGAGGGCAAGAAGTCTTCCAAGCTGCTGGACCAGTTCGGCCGCAACCTGACCAAGCTGGCCGCCGAGTCCAAGCTCGACCCGGTCGTGGGCCGCGAGACCGAGATCGAGCGGATCATGCAGATCCTCTCGCGCCGCACCAAGAACAACCCGGTGCTGGTCGGCGAGCCCGGCGTCGGCAAGACCGCCGTGGTCGAGGGCCTGGCCCAGCGGATCACGCACGGGGAGGTCCCCGAGCTGCTCAAGGGCAAGCAGATCTACACGCTCGATCTGGCCGCCCTGGTCGCCGGCTCCAAGTACCGCGGCGAGTTCGAGGAGCGCCTCAAGAAGGTGATGAAGGAGATCACCCAGCGCGGCGACATCATCCTGTTCATCGACGAGCTTCACAACCTGGTCGGCGCCGGCGCCGCCGAGGGCGCGATCGACGCGGCCTCGATCCTCAAGCCGGCGCTGGCCCGCGGCGAGCTGCAGACGATCGGCGCGACGACGCTCGAGGAGTACCGCAAGTACCTCGAGCGCGACTCCGCCCTCGAGCGCCGCTTCCAGAAGATCACCGTCGATCAGCCGTCGACCGAGGAGACCGTGCAGATCCTCAAGGGCCTGCGCGACCGCTACGAGCAGCACCACAAGGTGAACATCACCGACGAGGCGCTCGAGGCGGCGGCCGAGCTGGCCGACCGCTACATCTCCGACCGGTTCCTGCCCGACAAGGCGATCGACCTGATCGACGAGGCCGCGTCGCGGATGCGGATCAAGTCGATGACCTCGCCGCCCGTGTACCGCGAGCTCGAGGACGAGATCGAGGAGACGCGGCGCGCCAAGGAGGAGGCGATCGAGAACCAGGAGTTCGAGAAGGCCGCCAACCTGCGCGACAAGGAGCGCCGGCTGACCCAGCGCAAGCGCGAGCTGGCCGAGCAGTGGGAGGCCGGCGAGTCGACCGAGCGCCCGTCGATCGGCGAGGAGGAGATCGCCGACATCGTCTCGATGTGGACCGGCATCCCGGTGTTCAAGCTGACCGAGGCCGAGACGGCCAAGCTGATGCGCATGGAGGAGGAGCTCCACAAGCGCGTCATCGGCCAGCACCCTGCGATCGAGGTCGTCTCCAAGGCGATCCGCCGCTCCCGCGCCGGCCTGAAGGATCCGAAGCGGCCGACCGGCTCGTTCATCTTCCTGGGCCCGTCGGGCGTCGGCAAGACCGAGCTGGCGCGGACGCTGGCCGAGTTCCTGTTCGGCGACGAGGACACGATGATCCGCATCGACATGTCCGAGTACATGGAGAAGCACGCGGTGTCGCGTCTGGTCGGGTCGCCTCCGGGCTACATCGGCTACGACGAGGGCGGCCAGCTGACCGAGGCCGTGCGGCGCAAGCCCTACAGCGTGCTGCTGCTCGACGAGATCGAGAAGGCCCACCCGGACGTGTTCAACATCCTGCTCCAGATCCTGGAGGACGGCAGGCTGACCGACGCCCAGGGCCGGACGGTCGACTTCCGCCACTGCATCGTGATCATGACCTCGAACATCGGGGCCTCGGAGATCGCCCGCAACACCCCGCTCGGGTTCGCGGTGTCCGACGACGAAACCGGGATCACCTACGACGACATGAAGACCCGGATCACGGGCGAGCTCAAGAAGGTGTTCCGGCCCGAGTTCCTCAACCGCATCGACGAGGTCATCGTCTTCCACAAGCTGACCAAGGAAGAGATCAAGGAGATCGTCGACCTGCTGCTGCGGCGGATCCGCGAGTCGATGGCCGAGCGCGAGCTCCAGCTGGAGCTGTCCGAGCCGGCCAAGGACATGCTCGTCGACAAGGGCTGGGATCCGTCGATGGGCGCCCGGCCGCTGCGCCGGGCGATCCAGCGCTACGTCGAGGATCCGCTGGCCGACTTCGTCCTGCGCTCGCAGGTGCCGTCGGGCTCGACCGTGATGGTCGACTGGCCGGTCGCCGAGGACGGCGGAGAGCGCCCGCGGATGCCGAGGTCAAGCTGACCGTGATCGAGCCGGCGCCGAAGCCCACGCCGGTGGCCGTGGGTGCCGGCGAGGGCGGTGACGGCGGAGGGCGGCGAGCCGAGCCCGCGCCCGAGGACCGCACCGAGACCGACGAGCCGGCGCCGAGCGAGTAGCTCAACTCCACCAGGTTGCCGGCGGCCGAGAGCACGGTCGCCGGTCCAAGGTGGCCGGCGAGGGCGCGCGCGGCCCGGTTGTTGCGCAGCATTGCCATCTGGAAACGACGGATGCCCGCGCCCCGCGCGCGAGCGGTGAGCGCCATCATGAGCGCGGTGCCGACGCCGCGGCGCTGCCAACCGTCGACCACCTCGATCGCCACATCGGCGAGGTCGAAATCCTCGAGGCGCACGTAGCGGGCGATTCCGATCGGCGCGCGCGGCGGCGGCGAGAAGGCGATCAGCGCCTCGTGATGCCAGTGGTCGACGTCGAGCAGCTGACCCAGCTCGCGCGGGCCCAGCTCGTGCTTGGGGATGAAATAGCGCTGGTAGCGGGACTGGACGCTCAGCCGGCCGAAGGCGAACACCACCGCACGCCGGTCGGATGCAACGAGCTCGCGGATCGTGATCGCCGGCATGTCATCCCCCGTAGGTGAGGATCAGCGCACGGGCGCCGGTTCGCTCGGTCTCGTAGACGTGCGGCACGTCTGTAGGAAACGACGCGTAGTCCCCCGCTGTGAGTTCCGTCACCCGCTCGACCGGCCCGGCGATCAGCTTGCCCTCGACCACGTAGACGCCCGCACGTGCCCCGGCCCGCGCTGGCTCGGACTCCTCGCGCTGCCGCGGACCCCATGCCCGCTCGGACAGCTCGATCTCGGGATCTTCGATGCGGTCGAGCACACCGTGTCGGCCACGGCGCACGATTCGCACCTCGCCGAGTGGGGGCTCCTCGAGCAGCTCGCCGAGCGACACGCGCAGGGCTGCGGCGAGTGCGGCCAGGGTCTCGATCGTGGGGTTCGAGCGGCCGCTCTCCACCGCCGACAGTGTCGCCTTGCTCATCAAGGTGGCGCGGGCCAGCTCCGACAGCGACAGCCGCCGCGCGATGCGGAGACGGCGGAGGTTCGCGGCCAGTACGTCCTGGGGTCGAGGCGCTAACATAGAGAACGTATCGTTCAGTTTATCGAACGTCTCACAACCTCCCCATCGGCTCCGTTTCACGAGAAGTGCCGCTTGACACGTTCTACTTCGACGTCGGTTCTCCGTACGCGTACCTGGCTGCGGAGCGGGTCGAGCGCGTGTTGCCGCAGCCGGTGCGCTGGCAGCCCGTCCTGCTCGGCGGGCTGTTCAAGCTGACCGGCCGTAGCTCATGGGCGCTGGGCGACTACCGCCGCCGGGAGGTCGGGATGGCGGAGATAGAGCGGCGGGCGCGCGGCTATGGGCTGCCGCCGATCATGTGGCCCGACCCGTGGCCGACGGACTACCTGGCCGCGATGCGCGTGGTGACGTGGGCGTTTGCCGGCGGACACGGCCATGAGGTCGCCGGCCGGCTCTTCCGGGACGCGTTCCAGCGCGGGCGCGACCTGAGCATCGTGGCGCACGTACTGGCGGGCGTGTCGGAGGTCGGGCTCGATCGTCGCGAGGCGCAAGCGGCCATCGGCGATCCACACCTCAAGCGGGCGTTGCGCGAGGCGACCGAGTCGGCCCACGAGCTTGGCGTGTTCGGCGTTCCCACGCTCGCGATCGGCGAGGAGTTGTTCTGGGGCGACGACCGGTTGGAGGATGCTGCGGCACACGGCCCGAGCGGTGGGCCGCGCGGCGTAGCGCTTTCGCGGCGATGCCGGGCGGCGTATGCCGTTTCCGTCGGGCGCGCAGCGTAGCCTCGACGGCCCACGATGCCGCGCTCTGCCTCGATTCACGTCTGCTCGGCCTGCGGCCACGAGACGTCCCGCTGGGAGGGGCGGTGCTCGGGCTGCGGGGAGTGGAACACGCTGGTCGAGCAGGTTCGCCGGCCGCGCCCGGCCGGGTCTGGCCGTGGATCGTCGGCCCGGGGCGGGCACGCGGGCGCCCCGGCGGCCCGGCCGGTCGCCCTGCGCGACGTTGTCGCGGTGGAGCGCGAGCGCCTGGCAACGGGCATCGGCGAGCTCGACGACGTGCTGGGCGGAGGCATCGTGCCGGGCTCGCTCGTGCTGCTCGGGGGCTCGCCGGGCATCGGCAAGTCGACGCTGACGACCATGGTGCTGGCCAACCTGCAAGAGGCGGGACGGCGCACCCTGTACGTGTCGGCCGAGGAGTCGGCCACGCAGATCCGCCTGCGCGCCGAGCGGTTGGGCGCCAGGGCGCTGGGAATCCCGGTCGTGGCCGAGACGGACCTGGACAGCGTGCTGGCCACGCTCGAGCAGGAGCGTCCCGAGGTGTGTGTGATCGACTCCGTGCAGACGCTGCACACGACGGACCTCTCGAGTGCCGCCGGGTCGGTCGCGCAGGTGCGCGAGGTGGCCGGCGCGCTGATGCGCCTGGCCAAGGCGCGTGACATCGCCATCCTCCTCGTCGGGCACGTGACCAAGGACGGAGCCCTGGCCGGACCGCGAGTGCTCGAGCACCTGGTCGACTGCGTGCTGCAGTTCGAGGGCGAGCGCGAGCGGACCTATCGGACCGTGCGCGCGGTCAAGAACCGGTTTGGCTCGACCAACGAGGCCGGCGTGTTCGAGATGCGCGACGATGGGCTTGTCGAAGTGCTCGACGCCTCGGCCCGCTTCGTGGGCGATGCCACCCGCGCGCCCGGCAGCGTGGTGCTGTGCGCGATGGAGGGCTCGCGGCCGCTGCTCGTGGAGGTCCAGGCGCTGGTCTCGAGCTCGGAGCTGGTGCCGCCGAGGCGGGTGGCGTCGGGCATCGACCGCAATCGGCTCGCCCTCGTGCTGGCCGTCCTGGGTCGCCACGCCGGCATCGGAGCGGGGAGCTCCGACGTGTTCGTCAACGTGGTCGGTGGAGTGCGGGTGGACGAGCCCGGGGCGGACCTCGCCGTGGCCCTGGCGGTGGCCAGCGCGGTTCGCGGAGTGGCGCTGAGCGGCGCCGAGGGTCAGCCGCTGGCCTGCTTCGGCGAGCTCGGCCTGACCGGCGAGCTGCGCTCGGTGATGCATTCGGATCGGCGCCTGGCCGAGGCGGCGAAGTTCGGCCTGCACCCGGTGGCCGAGCCGGGCGCCCAACGGACGTTGCGCGCGGCCATTGCCTGGGCGTTCGGGCGCAGTCACCGGTCCGCTGCGGCTGCGTGAACGCCGCCCTGCTCGCGGCGTAAAACAGGGGTCCGTTCACGCTCCGAACGGACTCGCGCGAAGCGCACGGTCGGTTCAGAGTGTGAAGGACCCCGATAGCGCGGTAAAATCGTCCTTGATGCCGCCGCGTTCCGGGGAAGAGCTCAAGGGAGAGTCGAATCTCGACAGGATTCCCGGCTGGTGAGGGCGCTCGAGATGGTCGCGCCCGGAACGGCGTTGCGGGAGGGGATCGACAACATCCTGCATGCCCGGACGGGCGGCCTGATCGTGATCGGCGACGCCGACGAGCTGGCTTTCCTGTTCTCGGGCGGGATCAAGCTCGATCTCGAGTACTCGCCGGCGCTGCTGTACGAGCTGGCCAAGATGGACGGCGCGATCGTCCTGAGCTCGAACGCCACGAAGATCGCCCACGTGAACGTCCAGCTCACGCCGGATCCGACCATCCTGACCTTCGAGACCGGCACCCGCCACCGCACGGCCGAGCGGGTCTCCAAGCAGACCGATGCCCTGGTGGTGGCGATCTCCGAACGCCGCGAGGTGGTCTCCCTCTACGTGGACGGCGTCAAGTACATCCTGGAGGACATCCCGGTTGTGCTGGCCAAGGCCAACCAGGCGCTGGCCACCCTCGACAAATACCGCAGCCGCCTCGACCAGGTCTCGACCCGCTTGACCGCGCTCGAGTTCGAGGGCGGCGCCACTCTTCACGACGTTCTCACGGTGCTCCAGCGGGCCGAGCTCGTGACCCGGATGGCGGTCGAGATCGAGCGCTACATCGTCGAGCTCGGCACCGAGGGTCGTTTGATCGAGATGCAGCTCGACGAGACGATGGTCGGAGTCTCGGCTGACAAGGCGGCGCTGGTCCGCGACTACTTGATGGAGGACACCGACGAGACATTCGCCGCGGCGTTCGACCAGCTCGTGCGGCTACCGAACCAGGATCTGCTGGACTTCGGGCGCCTGGCCGAGTTGCTCGGCTACGACCGCAAGCTGAACACCCTCGATTACCCCACCTCGCCTCGCGGCTTCCGCATCCTGGGGCGGATCCCCCGCCTCCCCAAGCTGGTCGTGCAGCGGATCGTGAGCGAGTTTGGTGGGCTCGAGGAATTGCTGGCTGCCACCGATGGCGAGCTGGAGACCGTCGACGGAGTCGGCGAGATCCGGGCGAAGGACATCCGCGAGGGCCTTCGCCGCCAGCAGGAGATCAACCTGGTGGATCGCTACCTGCAAACGTGATCGCCAGCGCAACACGTAGTTGGAATGGGAGAGAAAACCGCGTGCGGGTCTTCGGCCCCACTCGTTCAGGAAAGAGGAGGACACCATCACAGAGCTAATGGAAGAGCCCCTGGAGGACCTCGAGATCGCAGAGGAGCTCCCGCACATCGAGTTCGAGGTCGGCGACAACGTCGTGTACCCCCATCACGGTGCGGGCAAGGTGATCCGCAAGGAGCTCAAGGAGATCCTGGGCGAGCGGCGCGAGTACCTCACGATCAAGATCCTGCACAACGACATGACCGTCATGGTTCCCACCGAGAACGCAGCCCTGGCCGGTCTGCGGCGCGTGATCGACGAGGAGACGGTCCAGAAGGTCCTCGCGGTGCTCCAGGACGAGTGCTCCGAGATGCCCAAGAACTGGAACCGGCGGTTCAAATACAACCGCGACAAGATCAAGACCGGTGACATCTACGAGCTGGCCGAGGTCGTGCGTAACCTGGCCATTCGCGAAGCCCAGAAAGGCCTCTCGACGGGCGAGAAGCAGATGTTCACGCGAGCGAAGAAGATCCTCGCCTCCGAGCTCATGTACGCGCTCGAGATGGACGAAGACGAGGTCGAGGAGCACCTCCAAAGCCTCCTGCTCGAGTCCTACAACGGGAAGCGCGGCAAGGCCCAAAAGGTCACCGTCGCCGCCAAGTAGGCGAACGCGGCACAGCACATGGCGGTCGCGTTGATCGTGGCCGCGGGACGTGGCGAGCGCCTTGGGTCGGACCGGCCCAAGGCGCTCGTCGCGCTGGGGGGAAGGCCGATGCTCGAGTGGAGCGTCGACACTCTGCGTCTGGTGGAGCAGGTGGCGCGGATCGCGGTGGCGCTGCCGCCGGCCGAGTTGGGTTGCGCGCCGTCCGGGACGATTGCCGTCGCCGGCGGCGCGGTGCGGTCCGAATCGGTCCGCCATGCATTGCGCGCAGTCGGTGACGGGGACCCGGTGATCGTGCACGACGCGGCACGCCCGCTGGCGCCGGCGGAGCTGTTCAAGCGTGCCCTGGTTCAGCTCAGACGCTCACGGGCCGATGCCGTGATCGCCGCGGCGCCGGTGTCCGACACGATCAAGGAGGTGGCCGACGACGGCCGGACCGTGGCGCGGACATTGCAGCGGTCACGCCTGTGGGCGGTCCAGACGCCGCAGGTGTTCCGGCGCGCGGCCTTGGAGCGGGCCCTGATGGATGCAAGCGACGCGGTCCTGGCCACCGCCACCGACGACGCATGGCTGGTTGAGCAGGTGGGCGGAGTGGTCGAGGTCGTGGAATCCTCGCCGGCCAATCTCAAGGTGACCACCCCGACCGATCTGCGGCTGGCCGAGCTCCTGCTGGCCGAGGCGTGGACGTGACGGTCACCACCGGCCTCGGCTACGACTGTCATCGGTTCGCGCCGGGCCGGCGACTCGTGCTGGGCGGCGTCGAGCTTGCGCATGATCTCGGTTTGGAGGGTCATTCCGATGCGGACGTGCTCACCCACGCGATCATCGACGCCCTGCTCGGGGCCGCCGCACTGGGCGACATCGGGCAGCACTTCCCCGACACCGACGTGCGGTACCGGGACGCCGACTCGCTGGACCTGCTGCGCACCACGGTGGCGATGCTGACTCACCGCGGGATCTCGGTCGTCCACGTCGACGCGACCGTGGTGATCGAACGGCCGCAGGTTGCCCCGGCGCGCGATGGCATACGGCGGACGCTGGCCGACGCGATCGGCATCTCCGCCGAGCACGTCAGCGTGAAGGCCACCCGCGGTGAGGGCATGGGCTTCGTGGGACGCGGAGAGGGCGTGGCGGCTCTCGCCATTGTTACCGTGGAGCGGTGAACCGCGCCCACAACATCGTCTGCTCGTCCGGATGGTGGGCGCGCCGGGCCGAGCATGAGCTGGTCCCGTGGGGCACCAAGGGGGTGGACCTGGGCGATGACGTGCTCGAGATCGGGCCAGGCTTCGGCGTCACCACGCGTGTCCTGGCGCAGCGCCTGGATCGGCTCAGCGTGCTCGAGCTCGATCCCGGGTACTGCGAGCGGCTGCGCGCGGAGCTCGACGGTGCGGTCGAGGTGACCGAAGGTGACGCGACCCGGCTTCCGTACCCCGACGGTCGCTTCACCTCGGTGCTGTGCTTCACGATGCTCCACCACATTCCCACGGTGGCGCAACAGGACCGGGCGTTTGCCGAGATCGCGCGGGTCCTGCGGCCGGGCGGGACGTTCGCCGGCACCGACAGCATCGGCACCGGCTACCTGTTCAGGCTGATCCATGTCGGGGACATCCTGAACCTGGTCGACCCCGATGCGTTGCCCGCGCGGCTCGAGGCGGCGGGGCTGGCGGTGAACGAGGTCAAGCGCGGCGGCCGGTCGTTTCGGTGGCGCGCGACGAAGCCCTGAACGAGGAGCGGCCGCACGAGGCGGCCGCTCCACTCGCGGTATCGGTCAACTAGCGGTCCCGTGAGCTAGCCGACCCTGATCGTCTGCTGCGTAGACCGGTCCCGCGCCCGCTCCCGGGAACGCGGATCCGACGCCGCTGAACAGCACCGCGGTCACCGTGTAGGTGCCCGGTCGCGCGTACGTGTGCGTCGGCGTCGGGCCCGAGCCGGTCGTGCCGTCGCCGAACTCCCACAGGTAGTTGATCACGGGCAGTCCGCTCACCGTCGTGAGCCCGCTGAACTGGACGGTCGGGCCATCCTGTGCCGCTGGCCCTGCCGGACTGCGAGAACGGTGAACGCGGGCTGGAAGCCGTCATTGCCCGTGACGCACGATCCCGCCGGTTCCGGCCGACAGCCCGTCGGCGTTGAACACCGCCACGCCGGTGGAGTACGCACCGGCGGCCGGGAACGTGTACGTGATCGTCGGCGTCGTCTGCTCGACGGTCTCGGCATTGGGAACGGCGTTGAACTGCCAGCTGAAGTCGGCCACGCCGCCGCGGTGCGGTCGATCGGCTGGCGTCGAACGTCAGTCAGTGTCCGGCTACCGGCTATGACCGTTTCCCTCGCGGTCGGAGAGCGTCGCGGGGAGCGTCAGCCGCTGCACGCAGGTGTGGGTGAAGTTGCTCCACTCCTCCTGGTACCAGTAGGGGTGCCCGTTGATCACCTGGTTGAACGGGAAGCCATTCGGGGCGGTACCGAGCGGGGTGCCCATTTCGCTGTCGCACTGGTCGCCGACCTCGAAGCCATGGAGCGCGCCGGCGCCGTTGGTCCACGCGTCGTTGGGGATCGGGTCGGTGATCGACTCGATGTGCTCGTGGCTCAGGCCGCCGTTGATCTCGCCGTCCGAGATCAGGCCGTTCGGGTTGTTGAAGTCCTGGCAATGCGGGTTGTCGGCGTCGAACGGCATGTTCGCGTAGAAGATCATCGTCGACGTCGCCGTGTTCCCGTGATACGCGCAGTACGCCGCCAGCAGGTTGAACGGGACGATCCCGGCCGAGCAGCCGTCGAAGTTCGTGGCCGGGTTGTTGCTGAAGCAGCTCTCGACGTGCGGGGGTGTCAACAGGAAGTACTCGTGGCTCAGGTCCGTCGGGAGATGGTGTCGACGTGACGAAGCTCTGGATCTCCTGCTGGATCTGGGCGTCGGTCAGGCAGTTGGTCACCGGGCTGTTCACCGGACACTGACTTGCCGGATACGGGTCCCTGTCGATCAGCAGGCCGCCGAACCTCACGTCGTAGTTCGCGACCGCCCCGGTGAGGTCGTTGTACTGCGGCCCGACCGAGTCGACGTTCTGATGTCCCCCGCTGTCGTGGGCGAGGTCGCGGAAGTAGCGGGCGATGCCGAACACGAACCCTCGCGGGTAGGCCCCGAGCCCCTGCGGGCTCCACAGCAACATGAAGTCGGTGTTCGACGGCATCACCGGGACCGCCGTTGTAGTCCATGGTTCGTGACACGCGTTGTCGAATGGGGTTGGCCCGGATGGGGCCTTGAGCAGCGGCATGTAGGACACCACCTGCCCGTTCGGCAGTTGCTTGAGAATCGCCGAGGCGCTCGAAGCCGCGATCGCCGAGACGACGAGTCGTCCCGGCAAGGACCAACATCATCAGCCATCGACGCTGATGAACCGCCATACGCACTCCCTCCTCCAATGGTGTATTTGAACGGCCCCACGCCGACCGAGTCGGTCGTCCCGGCCGCAGACCCTTACGTCGAACTGGCGCTTCGCTGCACTAGCGACTTCCGTGGCGTCGCGCCCGGCGCCGCGGCGGCCGCGGCGCGACCGAGCTGCTCGTGCTCGACCAGGCGGCCTAGCTGCTGCAGCGTCCGGCGCACGATGCCCGGACACCGTGGGCGCGGCGATTCGCTCGGCCAGCCAGCCGCTCAGGCCGGCGCCCGCCACGACGTAGGCGAGGCGGAACTCGACCCGAGTGCGGCCGCCGGGAGACGCGCGCAGGCGCCAGCGCCCTCGGTGATCGAGGCCGGTCACCGATGTCCACGCGAAGTCGCCCGGCGGATCGAACTCGACCACCTCGACCAGCCCGCCGACTTCGGCCGCGCCCACCCGGAACAGCACCCGATAGCGGGCTTCGAGGCCGGTGGCACGATCGCCGACCACCTCCCAGCGGGTAACTCCCGACATGTAGCTGAGGACGCGTTCGGGATCGGTCACGATCGCCCACACGTCCTCGATCGGCGCGGCGAGCACGGTGTCGGAGCCGATCCTCATCCGATCACGGGGAAACGGCGTTCGGCGGCCAGCGCGTCGAGGGCGTCCTGCATCAGGCGGATCAGGTGGTCGTAGACGTCGTCCAGGTTCGGATCCGGACCGAACTCGCCTCGCAGGTCGATGGCGGGCAGCGTCTCGATGGTGATCTTGGCCGGCAGTGGGATGTGACCGAAATCGCCGACGTTGACGATCCAGGGCAGCGCGATCGAGATCGGCAGGACCTTGAGCCGCAGCAGACGATCGAGCGCCAGCAGGCGGGCCAGCCGCTCGCCCCGCGTGAGGAACAGGGCGGTCTCCTGGCCGCCGATCGCCACCACCGGCACGATCGGGACATCCTGCTCGAGCGCCAGGTGCAGGAATCCCTTGCGTCCCCCGAAGTCGACCCGGTTGCCCTGCCAGCTGGGGCGATGTACCTCGTAGTCGCCGCCGGGATACACGAGCAGCGCGGCACCCGAGGCGAGCGCCTTCCCGGCATTCTCGGGTGACGCGGCGACCGTCCCGAACTTACGCAGCCAGCTCAGCCCGGGCAGCGAGAGCACCAGGTTGTGGGCTAACTGGTAGAAGGGCCGCTCCACCCCGAAGTAGGTGCTGAAGGCGACCGTGAAGACCATCGTGTCGGGAATCATGTTCCCGCCCGAATGGTTGCCGACGAGGAGCACGGGGCCGTCGTCGGGCACGTTGCCGAGGCCCCGGACCTCGCCTCGGAACCAGAGGCTCGAGAGCAGCCAGAACAGCGGAAGCTGCTCGCGGATGTAGTCCGGATCGCGCTCGTCGAGGTCGGCCCGGGGGATGCGCCGAAGCACGACGCGGGCGAGGCCCTCCCAGGCGCGGTTCAGCAGCGACGGGGCGGGGTCGTCTCCGTGGATGCGGGCAGCGGGCTCGTGACCATTCCGGCTCGCGGACCTGGTCGTGTGCGTCTCGCTCATCAAAGAGAGATTGTCAGGCCGCCTCGGCGCCCGCGGACAGGCCCCTGCGGCCGGCCCCGAGTCCCTCACCGCCTTCGGCGCGGCCGAAGAAGTCGAGCAGCAGCTGGTTGGTCTCCTCCGGACGCTCCACCTGGGGGACGTGCCCGCAGCGGTCGATCGTCACCTGCTCGGCGTGCGGCAGCCACTTGCGCACGTGGCGCGAGAATGCCGCGGGGACCAGCCGGTCGTGGCTCCCCCACACGAACAGTGCAGGTGGGTGCAGATCGGTCAGGCGCCGGTAGAAGCCGCTGCGCCCGAACGGCGCCTCGAGGTAGATGTTGCGCGCGCTGGCCAGCAGCGCGTAGCGGGCGCCGGCGGTGTGGTAGATCCGCTGGAACTCGTCGACCACCAGGTCCGCCACGGCCGGATCGATGAGGTCGCGGTCCCAGAACATGCTCCAGAAGTGCGAGGCGACCGTGGAGCGTCGGAAGGCATGGGGAAGCAGGCCGAACTCCGGACGCAGCATGCGCACGATCGGGTGAAGGCCTCGCTTGATCCACGCCACGGCGGGGCAGAGCAGGCCGAGGGCGCGAACGCGCTCGGGTGCCACCAAGCCGAGCTCGATCGCGATGCGACCACCCATCGAGTTCCCCACCACGTGGCTGCGGTCCACCTCGAGTTGGTCGAGCAGGCCGAGCATGATCCGCGCGAACCAGCCCGCGTTGTAGGCACCGAGCGTCGGCTTGCCGGAGGAGCCGAAGCCGGGCAGATCGGGAGCGTGGACGCGGTAGGAGCGGCTCAGCGCGGCAGCGGTCTCGAACAGCGAAGCGCGTGTCCCGCCCAGCCCGTGGAGCAACAGGACATCCGGGCCGTGGCCCATGGTGAGAGTGGAGATGCGGTGGCGGCCGACCGGGATATCGCGGATCTGCAGCAGCGGCGGGCGCCCGCCGACCAGCCTGAACATCCCTTCGAAGGCGATGGCGTGATCCAGGTTCCCGCGCACGGCGAGCAGCCGGCGCTGGAACGCCTCGACGCCGGAGAACTCGCCGCGGCGCAGCCGCATCCAGGTGCCGGAATCCGTCGTGAGGATCACATCAGGCCGCCGGCGCGTTCCGCCCTTGCGGACCCGGGCCGCGCGGCTCGTGCAGCGGACCTCCCAGGTACGGCCCAGATCGCAGAGCGTGATCTGGAAGGTGGCGTCGAAGCCCGGATCGGCGCCCAGGTAGCGGTCGGGCAGCGAGCGGAAGGCCTCGTCAACGGTGCGCATCCGCTGAATGTGCTCAGGCCTCCCAGCCACGGCGGGCACCCTACCCTCGGGACCGGCCGGATGCGCCGGCTGCCGGTAGGGTTGGCCGACCTTGGGACGAACGATCCGCCTGCACGACACCCGAACCGGGGAGGTTCTGCCCGTCGAGCCGCGCTCGGGCAATCGTGTCGGGATCTACGCCTGCGGCCCGACCGTGTACGGCCGGATTCATGTCGGCAACGCGCGGCCGTACGTCGTGTTCTCGTTGCTCAAGCGCGTGTTCGTCCATGAGGGTTACAACGTTACATTCGTCACGAACATAACGGACGTGAACGACAAGATTTACGCGGCGGCTCAGACCGCCGAAGTGGGGAGCGAGCAGTTGGCGCGCGAGATGATCGACGCCTATGTCGCCGACACCGACAGGCTCGGGCTCGGCCGGCCCGACCACGAGCCGCTGGCCAGCGCAACCATCCCGGAGATCATCGAGCTGATCGGGACGCTGATCGAGGGCGGGCATGCCTATGCGGTGCAGGGCGACGTGTACTTCTCGGTGCGCAGCTACCCGGAATACGGTGAGCTGTCGCATCGCGAGCTCGGGGACATGGACCAGGGGGAAGGCGTGGAGGGGGCCGAGCGCAAGCGCGATCCGGCCGACTTCGCGCTCTGGAAGGCGCAGAAGCCCGGCGAGGACACGGCCTGGGACGCGCCCTGGGGGCGGGGCCGCCCGGGCTGGCACATCGAGTGCTCGGCGATGGCCGAGGCGCTGCTCGGTGTCGGCTTCGAGATCCACGGGGGCGGAACCGACCTGATCTTCCCGCATCACGAGAACGAGGCGGCGCAGACGTCGGCGGCACGCGGAGCACCGCTCGCGCGCGTGTGGGTCCACAACGGGATGATCCGCCTGGACGACACGAAGATGTCGAAGTCGGTCGGGAACATCTTCCTGCTCCATCGGGCGCTCGACGCCTACGGGCGGGACGCGCTGCTCATGTACTTCTGCGCCACGGACTACCGCAAGCCGATCGAGTTCGACGACGAGCGGCTGGCGGTGGCGCGCTCGAGTGTCGAGCGGATCCGCGAGGCCGGCCGCCGGCTGATCCCGGGACCCTCTCCCGAGTGGTCGGCGCCGCTGCGCGAGCGGTTCTTCGATGCCCTGGCCGACGACTTCAAGACGCCCGAAGCGCTGGCCGCCGCGTTCGAGTGGGTACGCGAGGCCAACCGCGCCGGCGCCGGCGCCGGGCGACGCCGATCTGCGCGAGATGCTCTCCGTGCTCGCGCTGGACACCCTCCTGGACGTCCCCGACGCCGAGGCCCCGACCGAGGTGATCGAACTGCGTGACGCCCGCGAGCGGGCGCGGGCCGAGCGCGACTATGCCGAGGCCGACCGGCTGCGCCACGAGATCCGCGCGCACGGCTGGGAGGTCCGCGACGGGCCGGACGGCCCCGAGTTGCTGCCCGCTGCCTGAGCGAGGCTTCCGCCTTGACAACCGAGCGGTGCTATGTCACCCTGCCGCCGGGAGATAACGGTGGAGTAAAGCTTTAGGCTTTGTCCGCTGATCGAGGGTGCGCCCCGCCGTCGGGGCCCGCGCTCGAGTCATATACATATCGGCGCCACGGGAGGTGAGTGCGCCACGACTTCGGCCTTTTCCGACTTCGGGCAGGGGCCAGAAGGGAGATTCGTGGCACGACTTTCCCCCTACTCGCACCCTCAACTACAGGTTGAGGATGGTTATCTGATCGCGCTGGCCAAGCAGGGCAACGCGGTGGCCTACGACTGCATCGTCCGCCGCTACTACGGCTTCGTACGCCTGAAGGCCTCCTCCTACTTCCTGGCCGGCGGCGATGCCGACGACCTGATCCAGGAAGGCCTGGTTGGGCTCTACAAGGCCGTGCGCGACTACCGGACCGACCGCGAGTCGAGTTTCCGCAACTTCGCCGAGCTGTGCATCACGCGCCAGATCATCACCGCGGTGAAAACCGCCACGCGCAACAAGCACACGCCGCTCAACCAGTACGTGTCGTTCTCGAGCTCGCCGAATCCGGCCGGTGAAGGCGAGCCCACCCTCGACGAGCTCATCCCGGGCTCCCCGGTCCACGACCCGGTCAACCAGGTCATCAGCTCTGAGGAGCTGCGGGCGCTGGTGGCGTGTATCTCGACCGCCCTCTCCGAGCTCGAGTCGCGTGTCCTTGCCCTCTACCTCGACGGGCATTCCTACGAAGAAGTGGGGCGGAGGATCGGCTGCGACTGCAAGACGGTCGACAACGCGCTGCAGCGAGTCAAGCGCAAGGTCGGACAGCATCTGGCCGAGCGGAACGCGCCGCTTGCCGCGCTAGCCGGATAGCCGCGGCGGCGGGCACCGGCGTAAGCTGCGACCGACTGCACGCGACCGACGCAGAGGAGCCCGCCATGAGTGCTGATCCGCACGCCAGCTACGAGCATGTTGGGCCGGGTTATGCCTCGCCGGAGGTGGCGCGTCGGCAGCCTGCGGAGCGGTTTGTGTATGTGGCGTGTTTGTATGAGGGGACGGGGATCGATCGGCCGGATTTCATCGCGGTGGTGGATGTGGATCCGGGTTCGGGTTCCTGCGGGCAGATCGTGCATCGTACGGAGATGCCGAATGTGGGGGATGAGCTTCATCACTTCGGCTGGAACGCGTGTTCGTCGGCGTGTCATTCGCAGCTTCGGCGGGACACGTTGATCGTGCCGGGGATGCGTTCTTCGCGGCTGCATATCGTCGATATCTCCGAGCCGCGGGCGCCGCGGATCCGGGATGTGATCGAGGGGGAGGAGATCAAGGAGAAGTTGGGGTTGAGTGCGCCTCATACGGTGCATTGCATGCCGGGGGATATCGTGACGGTCTCGATGTTGGGGGACGCGGACGGGAATTTGCCGGGCGGGTTCGCGGTGCTCGACGCGCGTGATTTCTCGGTGGTGGAGCGGTGGGAGCGCGAGAGGAACGGTCAGGAGTTCATGTATGACTTCTGGTATCAGCCGCGGCAGAACACGCTTGTCTCGAGCGAGTGGGCGTCGCCGAATACGTTCTTGGGTGGGTTTGATCCGGCTGATGTGGCGGCGGGGAAGTACGGCCGGAGGTTGCATTTCTGGGATCTGGAGCGCCGGGCCAAGGTGCAGACGGTCGATCTGGGGGATGAGGGGTGGATTCCGTTGGAGATCCGCTGGCAGCACGATCCGGACTCTGCGCAGGGGTTCGTGGGGGCGACGCTGTCGTCGAACATCATCCGTTTTCATCGCGAGAACGGGAGTTGGTCTACGGGGAAGGTGATCGATGTGGCCAACGAGGAGCTTGCGGGCTGGCCGCTCGAGGGCGGGGTGCCGGGGTTGATCACCGATCTGGTGCTCTCGCTGGATGACAAGGATCTGTTCTTCTCGAACTGGCTGCATGGGGATGTGCGCCATTACGACGTGTCTGATCCGAGCGGCCCGCAGTTGCGCTCTCAGGTGTGGCTGGGTGGCCTGTTGGGGCGTGACGGCGGTCATCCCAAGGCGCGGGGGCCGTTGAACGGCGGGCCGCAGATGATCCAGAACTCGCTGGACGGCGAGCGGGTGTATGTGACCAACTCGCTGTTCTCCACCTGGGATAACCAGTTCTATCCCGGGATCGAGGGTTGGCTGGTCAAGCTCGAGCGCCAGGGCGACGGGACCTACGCGGTCGACCCGGACTTCTTCGTGGACTTCCACGAACACGCCGACGGCGCCCGCCCGCACGAGATCCACCTCCCCGGCGGCGACTGCACCACCGAAATCTTCCAGTAAGCGCTTGAGCTCGAGCCTGCGCTCCGAGCGTGTGCGGCGCGTGCTCGAGCATCTGCGGCGGTGCTCGGAGGCCGAGGACGCGCTAGTCGACGCGCAGAAGCTGATCGCCGAGCGCCAGCTCATCGCCGGGACGCAGCCGGCAGCGGCCGACGTAGCGCCCGTTCAGGCGCGTGCCGTTGGTCGAGTCGAGGTCCTGGAGGATCCAGCCGCCGTCCCGGAAGATCAGCCGGGCGTGCTGCCGGGACACGGTCTCGGCGGGAACGATCACATCGCAGCTCGGGTGGCGCCCGATCAACAGCTCCTCGCACGCGCCGGTCCAGTCCAGCGCGAGCAGGACTCCGGGCTCCCGGGGGACGGGCCAGGCCGAGACGCGCCGCAGGCGCGTGTTCAGTCCCTCGAGCAGAGTCCGGCCGATGCCCCCGTGCGAGGCGCGGCGGGTCAGGTCGCCGACCAGCCGCGCAGGATCGATCAGCTCGCCAGCGAACAGCGCGTCGAGCCGGTGGGCAAGCGTCCGCTCACTCAGCAGGCCCTCGGCGTATGCCGCGTTCAGCGTCCTGGCCAGTCGCTGCCGGTTCGCGCCGGGTCCGAGCACGCTGAGAGTGTCGCGCACGACATACGCCCTGTCCATCGGGTCTAGCGCCGGGCGTCGCCGAGCGTGTCGCGCAGCGCCTCGAGTGCGGTGTAGCGCGGACGCCACCCGAGCTGCCGCTTCGCCTTGCTGGTGTCCATGATCGCGGGATGCGCGGCCGCCTCGACCCACTCCAGGGCCGGCGGCGCGAACGGAAGCGGCGGGATGGAGGCGGCGGCGCGTGCCGCGCGACTGACCAGACCGGCCGGGAGCGGGATCGGCGTGAGCCCGACCTCGCGGGCCACGTCGGCCACTGTCAGCACGCCCTCCGCGGCGATGTTGTAAGCCCCCGGCGGGCCTTCGGCCAAGACGCACTTGAGCAGCGCCTGACCGACGTCGTCCTCGTGGATGAACTGCATCGGCAGGTCAGGGGCGGGGACGGGAACGGGAACCCCCATCGGCGGACCGCGCCCAGCATGGTCTGCGCTGCCGCCGCCACCGGCGCCGGCAGGATGTCCTTCGCACCCACCGCATGGGGGCCGAGCACGACCGGTGGCCGGAGCAGGTACAGCGCGAGGCCCGGATGCTCGGCCGCCTGCTCGCCGAGCAGCCGCTCGAGTTCGGCCTTCTCCTGGGCGTAGAACAGGCGGGCGGCGGGACGAACCGGCCACTCCTCGGTCATGCCGATCGGGTTGTCGGGATGAAAGCCGTACGCGGCCACCGATGAGGCGTAGACGAACCGTTCCGCCCCTGCCTCGGCCGCTGCCGAAAACGCGCTCAGCGTGCCCTCGACGTTGATCGCGCGGATCGTCTGACGCGATGCCGTGCCCGTGATCATGAATGCCAGGTGGACAACCACATCCGCGCCCGCAAAGGCCTCGCGCAGCGCATCCGGGTCGCGGACATCGCCGCGGCGGTACTCCAGCTTGCTCCACCCGTGAGCCGAAGGATCGAACGGGCGCCGCGCGATGCCGACGATCCGCTCGATGCGCGGCTCGGCCTCGAGCAGAGGCATCAACCCGAAGCCGAACGTACCCGTCGGGCCCGTGACGGCCACAGTGATCGCGTGGCTAGCCATCGACACCTGCCAGCCCGAACCGTGCCCTGATCAGCTCGTCCACCTCGCCGGGTTCGACGGCGCGTACGGAGGCGCCGGCGGGGGTCTCCTCACTCAGCGACAGGCCGCGCCAGTCGCTGAGCGACAGCCGAGCGCCATCGGGGCGGTGCGCGCTGACGATCAGGCCGGTCACGAACGGAGAGCGCGGATGCGTACAGGTGAACCAGTTGCTGGTTTCGATGTCGACGAACGGGACCGGCTCGGGGACGAATCCGTACAAGTCGATCCACTCGCCGTCCTGAGCCGTCTGGAGGACCAGTTCCCGGCCATCCTCGACGACCCGGAACTGCCACCCGAACTGCTCGTAGGGACCTCCCGGGCCGAACGGGATCGGCTCGAGCAGCGTGCCGTGACCGAAGCCGGCGTCGGCATGCCAGTCGCCCTCCTCGGAGTGGACGCGGAGGACCAGGTGGCTACGCGGCCGCGGGTTCCCCGGCGAGGCGCCCACCCGGACGCGGGCCAGCAGAGTCTGGACCTCGACCCGGCCGTCCCCGACCGCCTCGAGCCCCGCCTTGAGCAGCAGGTTCTGCTCGAAGCAGTAGCCGCCCCGGCCCCGTTCGACGAGCTTTTGCTCGAGCTCCTCGGGCTCGAGCGACACCGGGATACCGCGGCGGGGATCCAGGTTCTCGAACGGGATCGAGGTGACATGCGCGCGGTGCAGCTCGGCCAGGCTTGGCCGCCCGCGCAGCCCGATCCGCGCGAGATACGCCTCCAGGTCCCTCATGGCGAACGACTGTACCGGCGGCGATTGGCGCTAGCGGGGATCGGCGTGCCGGACGAGAGGCACGCTCAGCCGCGGTGCCCCGGCGGCAAGCATTTCAGCCCGAGCCGCCGGGCCGGCACCACAGCTGAGCATCTGGCTTCCATGAGCCGGGCTTACTTTCAGTTGTCGTCCGGACACCCCTGCACCTTGAGCCCGGATTGTTCGCAATCCGCACAATCCGTCTACTAACCGAACGCGCGGCGAAAAGCTAATGGGCGGCCGGCCGCGCTGTCAAGGGTGTCCGGGAGCCTCGCGGAGCGCCGCGGGATACAGTCGATCGATGAACATCCCCGATCCCGACACCCTGCTCGCCGAGACGCGCGCCTTCAATGCGGAGCTCGAGGGGATGCTGGCCACGATGCCGCCGGTCAACACCGTCCCGCCCGAAGAGAGCCGGCAGTGCGCGGCGTGAAGGCCGGGGGATCTTTCCCGCGCCCGTGTACGTGCCGGAGGCGCGCGATGATCGAGATCGACGGGTCCGCGCGGGCCGATCCTCCTGCGCATCATCGCGCCGGAGGGCAGGCCAAAAGGCACGTTCCTGCACCTGCACGGCGGCGGCTGGACGCTCGGCGAGAGCGACGGCCAGGACGTGCGTCTGCAGCGCCTGGCGCGGGAGACGGGACTCAGCGTGGTCAGCGTGAACTACCGGCTCGCGCCCGAGAACCCGTATCCGGCCGGGCCGGACGACTGCGAGGCGGCGGCGCTGTGGCTGATCGGCGAGGAGGGCGATGCTGCCCTGGCCGCTCCGGGTCCGCGCGCGATCGGCGGCGACTCGGCCGGCGCTCAACTGGCGGCGGCCACGCTCCTGCGACTTCGCGACCGCCATGGCATCACTGGCGTCTTCAGCGCGGCTGTCCTCCAGTACGGCTGCTTCGACCTGTCGATGACGCCGAGCCAGCGGCTCTGGGGCGAGCGGAATCTGGTGCTGTCCGGGCCGATCATCGCGTGGTTCGCCGACCAGTTCCTGCCCGCACACGATCACGAGCGGCGCCGCGATCCGGACATCTCGCCGCTGTTCGCGGAGCTGTCCGGCATGCCGCCGGCGATCTTCACGATCGGGACGCTGGATCCCCTGCTCGACGACACGCTGTTCATGGAGTCGCGCTGGCGTAATGCCGGCCACGCCACCGAGCTTCGGATCTGGCCCGAGGCGCCGCACGGGTTCGTGTCGTTGCCGATGAGCGTGGCCGACGTTGCCCTCGGCGCCGAGCACGACTTCCTGCGCCGGACACTGGCTCTCTGAGTCTCGCCCGCCGAATAGCGCCTTAATTTATATAAGCGCACATTGATGTACACTCCGTCGGGTGCACGCGTTCGACGTCCTGGGCGATCCGGTACGGCGGCGGATCCTCGAGCTGCTGGCCGAGGGCGAGCTCACGGCCGGCGCCCTCGGGACCGTGGTCCAGCGCGAGTTCGGCATCTCGCAACCCGGCGTCTCCGCTCACCTGCGGGTCCTGCGCGAGGCGGGCTTCGCGACCGTCAGGCCCGATGGAGCGCGACGGCTGTACGCGGTGAATCCCGAGCCACTGCGCGAGGTTGACAGCTGGCTCGAACGCTTCCGCCAGTACTGGACGCCGCATCTCGCCGCGCTCGAGACCGAGCTGGCGCGCGGCCGGCGTGAGCAGCGCCGCCAGGAGCAGACCAACCAATCGAAGGAGAGCTGATGGACGCGGTCAACGCCAGCGAGCAGATCAATTCGGTCACGCGACGCGTGGGAAGCCGCACGTTCCAGGCCGGCGAGGCCCGGACGGTGACCCTCGCGCGAACGTACGAGGCGGCGCTCGAGGACGTGTGGGATGCCTGCACCAATCCCGAGCGGATCCGGCGCTGGTTCCTGCCGGTTTCCGGTGACCTGCGCGAGGGAGGCCGAGTACCAGATCGAGGGCAATGCGAGCGGCCGGATCGAGCAATGCGAGCCGCCGCGCCGCTTCACCGCGACCTGGGAGTTGGGCGGGAACGTGAGCTGGATCGAGCTGCGCCTGAGCGAGGGCGCGGGCGGCGGGACTCGATTCGAGCTCGAGCACATCGCGTTCGAGGGCGATCATTGGGCGCAGTTCGGGCCGGGCGCCGTCGGTGTCGGATGGGACCTGGCGCTCCTGGGCCTGACCCGGTACGTGACCACGGGCGCGGGCATGGACCCGCAGGCCGCCGCCGGGTTCCCCGCCTCGGAGGAGGGCAGACGGTTCATCGAGCTGAGCAGCCGCGGTTGGTGCGAGGCGGACATAGCCGCGGGGGCCGAGCCGGCGCAATCCGCGGCTGCCGCTGAGCACACCTTCGCCTTCTATACGGGGGCGGAGGCCTGAGACGATCGCCTAGGCCGGCCGGCCGTTGTCACGCAGCCAGGTCAAGGCGCGGATCGTGACGATGCCGCGCCAGTCCGCCGTCTGCGCCGGCGACCACGCCGGCCAGTCGAACCGCCAGCCGCCATCCTCCTCCTGCTCGGCCTCCACCAGATCCAGGTGACTCTCGATGCGCCGCTCGGTGACGAGCGCGCGGCTGCGGCTGCCCGGCCGCGGTGAGAGATCGAGGGGGCGGAGCGCTTCGCCCTCGGCACCGCCCTGCGGGGCGATCGCGTCCGGGTCGACGATCGAGGCGAGCCGCTGAAGCGCGGCCCGGGCCCGATCCTCGTCGGGAACGCTGTCCAGAAAGGCGCAGGCATACTTGAGCCAGTAGGCGCTGGGGTGGTCCACGGCCTCGATCGCGCGCCAGGACCACTGCGTGGCACGCGTCAGCCACTCGTCGTCGGCCGCCTCGCCGGCATGCAGGACCGCCGCCAGTCCAAAGGTGAGAAACGTCCCAGGCTCGGGAACCCACCAGGGCGCGTGCGGATAGGGCTCGAACCCCGGCACCACGGACGGGATGCCCCCGTCGGCATCGGCGATCGCCGCGATCCATGCGCGCGCGCCAGTCACCATCGGGCTGTCGAGCAGCCCGGCTTCGTGCAGCATCTCGAGCGCATACAGCGTGGGGCCGGGCTGGCTGCCCGGCGAGCGCAGATCGGGCTCGAGCGCGTGACCGAAGCCGCCGTCGGGATTCCGGTAGCCGCTCAGTGCGGCCGCCACCGGCTCCGCCGGACCGTCGGCGAACAGCATCGCGTAGCGGTGGCGGTCGACCAGGCGGGCGGTCGACCAGATGAACGTTTCGGCGGCGGCGCGATCGACTGGCATGTCGCGCAGCCTAGGCGGCGGTCGGCGTGCGGTCTTTGAGAAATCGGACGGGCGAGAGACCGGCCAGGCGAGTGACCTCGGCCGTCATGTGCGCCTGGTCGGCGTAGCCGGCGTCGAGGGCAAGGTCGACCAGCGTCGCTGGTGCCGGATAGCGCCCCGTCACCGGTGGCGCGGCGAGCGCCTGGAGCCGGCGAAAGCGGAGGACCCGGGCCAGCATCTTGGGGCCGTAGCCGACCGCGTCGGCAACGCGGCGCTGCAGCTGGCGAGCGCTCAGCCCGAGCTCGGCCGCGACGGCGGCCACGCGAACATGGGGGCGGTCGAGGGCGGCGAGGGCGGCGGCCACGAGGCGGTCCGGCGGGGACGGCGCGCCGAGGTGATCGCGCGCAGGAGGATCGCGTGCGGATCGCCGCCGGCCTGGAGCTCGTCGAGCAGCGAGTCTGCGCGCGGCGCTCCGAGCACGTCGGCGGCGCTCGGTCTTTCGTCCCGGAGCTCGACGCGGGCAGGCCCAGCACCGCGCCGGCCGTGCCCGGGCGCAAGCGGGCGCCCACCATCCGCGTGCCGGGCGCCAGCGCCACGAGCCGGGCCGGGTGTCGGGACCGGCGATGGTCAGGCGTTCGCCCGACCAGATCAGATCGACGCACGTATCGGGGACCACGCGCTGTTCGGACGGCCGTCCGTTCGCTGCTCCCACGTGCAGGACACGAGCGGTGAGGCGACGACGTGCTCGACGTAGGTCAGGGGTGAAGCGGACCGTGTCAGTCCTCGTAGGCGAGCCAGTTCGCGAGTCCGACCAGCGCGAACACGCGCTCGAGCTGCTCGGTGGGGCGGCGCAGTAGCAGCGAGCGGCCGTTCGCCTCGAAGTCCTGCTTGGCCTTGATCAGCACGCTCACGCCGGCGCTGTCCGCGAACCGCAGCCCGTTGAGGTCGAGCAACACGCGCGTGTGAGGCTGCGCGAGCACGTCGTTGAGAATGTGCTCGAGCTCAGGCGCCGAGACCATGTCCAGCTCGCCGAAGAGCACGAGCACGACGCCCCGTTCATCGTCCCTGCGTTGGATCGAAAGCTCGGTCGCGACCACCGCATTCTATGCCGAAGCCGGCGTTCACAACATGCGGACCACATCCGTTATAGGATCAGCGGCCGCAATCGGGCGCGCGGCTCGGCCGGACGTGCGCGAATCGCAGCGTGGGGAGAGAGAGGAACAAGGTATGAATGCTGTCGTCGGAGGTATGCCCGCAAAGGCGCGTCGCGTCATGCGGGCGATGGTCGTCCTGGTGTGCGCGATGGGGCTGCTCGCCGCCATGGGCGGGCAGGCGCAGGCCAAGAAGCACAAGCACAAGCCGAAGAAACCGACCGATCACCACGCGCACGCCGGTCACCAAGGGCTCCACGTACCTCGCGCTCGGTGACTCGGTCACGTTCGGTTACGAGGAGCGCGCAGGTCGTGCCGGCGCCGAACTACCCGGACGCGTCGACGCTTCCTCGGCTATCCCGAGCTGCTCGGGTCCGAGCTGCACCTGAAGGTCGTCAACGCCGCCTGTCCGGGTGAGACGTCGTCCAGCCTGATCAACGAGACCGCCCAGAGCAACGGCTGCGAGAATCACCGGTCCCGGGCGGCTCACGGGCTATCGCCCGAGCGTTCCCGCTGCACGTCAGCTACAGCGGCTCCCAGCTGGCCTTCGCGGTCAACTATCTGAAGAAGCACCACGACGTCCGGCTGGTGTCGCTGATGATCGGCGCCAACGACGCGTTCCTGTGCCAGGAGACGACCGCGGACAAGTGCTCGGGGACTCCAGCGAGTTAGGGGCCCTCTTCGGCTCGATCACCGACAACGTCAAGACGATCCTGTCGCAGATCCGCAACAAGGCGCACTACGGCGGCCAGTTGGCGATCGTCAACTACTACTCGCTCGACTACTCGAACGCCAGCGACAAGCACGCAGATCAGCCTGCTCAACCAGGCCGTCGATTCGGCGGCCGGGCCGTTCCACGTCGAGGTGGCGGACGGGTTCGGCGAGCTCGCGAGCCGGCGCCGCGCACTCCGGCGGCAACTCCTGCACCGCTGGGCTGCTCACCCAGCTGACCGGTGCGAGCACGCCGTGCGGCATCCACCCGAGCTACGCGGGGCAGTCGCTGCTGGCCCAGGCGCTCGAGAAGGTGATCCGCCTGATGTAAGGGCGGATGGCCCCACCGTGAGCCGGCTCTAAACTGGATGAGCCGGCTCACGGGAGGAGCCGGCTCAAGAGAGAGGAGAGGCGATCGAGGGCGGACGGTGAGGCGCCGAGGCTCACCCCGCAAGAGCGTCCCTTCCAGCCTGGGCGCCCGCCTGTGATCCCTACCAGTGTCGGCGTTTGCACACAAATACTTAAGGGTGGCGCGGAGATGTCCGCACTTGGACATGTGCGGCGTCGGCGGGAGTAGCCTTCGGGCATGAAGACGTGGATGCTCCCCTGGTTGTTCCCAATCGGGCTGCTCGGGAGTGTCGTGTTGGTGACCGTGTTCGGGGACTACGCGCCGCTCGCGGCTGTCGTCGCCGGCTTGCTGCTCGTCCCGGTCCTGTGGCGCGTCCACTTCCCCGGGTCGGACGAGGACGCCGACACGAGGTACTGGCGGATCGGCCCCCGGTAGCCGTCACGCTCAACCTTTCTGCGGCGCACCGACACGCTGCTGCGCAATTCGCGGAGGGTCTGAGCCTCTCGCGCTGAGGCGATCTGGTTTTCTTCGCAGGCGTGCGCAGAGCATGCCTCGCGGTCGGCATCGTCCTGGCAGTCACCGGCTGCGGCAGCAGCGGGAGCACGAGCACGGGCAGCAGCACAGGCGCCGGCGCCACCACGGCGAGCACGAGCACCTCCGGCGGCGCCGCGTCCGGCGCCTGCCGGGCGGTGGCGACGCCGCCGCCCAAGGGTCCCCAGCACCTGCCATCGCCCAGCATCAAGCTCGATCCGCGCCGGACCTACACGGTGAGGGTCCTGACCAACTGCGGCACGTTCGCCTTCGCGCTCGACGTCAAGCAATCACCCAAGACCGCGGCATCGATCTACTACCTGGTCAAGCGCGGTTTCTTCAACGGACTGACGTTCCACCGAGTGGCGGCTGGGTTCGTGATCCAGGGTGGGGATCCAGCCGGCAACGGCAGCGGCGGACCTGGCTACACGGTGGTGGAGCCGCCGCCGTCCAACACCCAGTACGTGCGTGGCGACGTGGCCATGGCCAAGACCCAGGACGACCCGCGGGGCGCCTCCGGTAGTCAGTTCTTCGTCGTCACCGGTGCCAACGTCACGCAATCGGCCGGGCTGACGCCGGACTATGCGCTCGCCGGCAAGGTGGTCTCCGGCATCGACGTCGTCGAGAAGATCGGCTCGCTGCCGACGGCCCCGCCGGGTGACGGGACGCCGACGACGCCGGTGGTGATGTCGAGCGTGACGGTCGCGGCCAGCTGAACGCGGGCAACCGGGGGCACGTCCTGGGCGATGTGACGTCCGTCTAGCCTTGGACGATGGCCGACGGTGAGATCGCGATCGACCACCCCGGCGCTCCCGACGTGCGCCGGCTGCTCGAGACGCACCTGGCCTTCGCGCGCGCCCCGACACCTCCCGAGGATGCCCACGCGCTCGACGTCGACGGCCTGCTCGATCCCACCGTGACGTTCTTCAGCTTCCGGCGGGACGGCGCCCTGCTGGCGGTGGCGGCGCTGAAGCGCCTCGATCCCGAGCACGCCGAGGTGAAGTCGATGCACACGGCGGAGATGGCGCGGCGCAGTGGGATCGGGCGGCGCATGATCGAGCACCTGATCGCGGTGGCGCGCGGGGCGGGCTACCGGCGCCTCAGCCTGGAAACCGGGTCGATGGCGGCGTTCATGCCGGCGCGCGCGCTCTATGAGAGCGTCGGGTTCGAGCCGTGCCGGCCGTTCGGCGATTACCCCGACAGCCCCAACAGCACCTACATGACGTTGTATCTATACGGGCCGGCGGCGCCCGGGTCATAAGTGCGCACTCGGCCTCGCGCGCTGGTCGAGTTCATGGTTGTGACCCGTATATGGCGCTGAATCGGCGTTCACCTCGTGGCGGGGGCCGAGTGCGCGGATATGACCCACTCCTCGCAGCGCGCCGCAGGCGTCTAGAAGGAGCCGTGGGGCTCATAGGCGCCGGGACGGGCGCCGATCGCGAGGAAGGTCATGCCCTCGGGCCCCGCCACCGCGCGACGAGTGGCGTCGGGATCGATGCGCACGAAACTACCCTCGCGGACCGGGACGTCGGCACCGTCGACGTGCCAGTGTCCGCCGCCCCGAATCACCACCAGGACCTCCTCCTGGCCCGACCGGCCCTCGCTGTGCTCCAGGCCGGCGGCCCCCGGGGGCAGCTCGAACCAGTTGATGCCGAACGCCAGCGCCCCCAACTCCCGTCGGACGAACCGGACGGCGCCGCCCGGACCGGCCGGCTCGATGTCGTCGACGTGCACGACCGAGTAGCCCACGGTGCGGACCGTATCGCGTACCTTCGCGTCCGTGCGCGACGGCGTGCGAATCCGCTGCGATGAGATCGACGTGCGCGTGCTCGGGCGCACGCTGCCGATCCGCGTGTGGTCGCCCGGCCGCGGCGACCTGCCGCTGCTCATCGTGCACGACGGGCCCGAATACGACGAGCGGGCGAAACTCACGCGCTACGCGCGGACGCTGATCGGCCGCGGCGCGGTGGCGCCATTCCGGATCGCGCTCGTGCCGCCGGGGACCCGCGATGAGTGGTACTCGGCTTCGGCCGCCTACGGGCGCTCGCTCTGCCAGAGAATCATCCCCGCGATCGCGGTTCGGTTCGGCGTGGCGGGAAAGCCCGTCGGGATGGGCGCGAGCCTCGGGGCGCTGTCCATGCTCCAGGCGCAGCGCGCCTGGCCAGGCACGTTCGGCGGCTTGTTCCTGCAGTCCGGGAGCTTCTTCGTGCCGCGCTTCGACCGTCACGAGTCGGGCTTCCCGCGCTACGGCCGGATCGTGCGCTTCGTGCGCCGTGTGCTGCGCGCCCGCGTCCACGACGAGCGCCTTCCGGTCGCGATCACGTGCGGCGCCATGGAGGAGAACATCCACAACAACCGGCTGATGGCGGGTGCGCTGGCCGCGCAGGGCTATGACGTGGCGCTGGCCACGGTGCGCGGACGGCACGACTGGACGGCCTGGGGCGCGGCGTTCGATCCGCATCTGACGGCATTGCTGGCGGAGGTGTGGCCGGGGCGATGAACGGGGTGGCCGTCCACGGGCATTACGGCAGGCCGGTGCTGGCCTTCCCGGGGACCTCCTGACTCAGGGGCGGGTAAAGCTGTACTGCGTCGACTCGTTCGACCACGAATCCTGGTCGAACCACGACATCCCGCTCGAGGAGCGCGCCCGCCGCCACGGCGTCTACGAGGCATGGATCCTTCACGAGGTGGTTCCGTTCGTTCGACACGACTGCGGTGGCGCGAGCGAATTGATCGCCTGCGGCTGCAGCCTCGGCGCCTTCCACGCGGCCAACTTCGCGCTCAAGCGCGCCGACCTCTTCCCGCTGGCGATCTGCCTGTCCGGCAACTACGACCCGTCGTCATGGGACGGCTGGGTCGAGTCCGCCGACTTCGACCGCCTGCTCGTCGACACCGTGCGGGCGACCTATCCGAAGCACGAGCACGAGCGGTTCGTGGCCCATCTGCGCGGGCTGGTGGGTCAGTGGGTGTGCGAGCAGGGTCGCACGCCGGTGTGGGCAACCAGAGCGTCTCGTTAGCCGTCGTCGACCAGACCCACCAGAGGCCCGAGCAGCCGGCGGGAGCGGCGGGACAGACCGGGCAGGGCCAGCAGCCGGTGGGTCGGATCCGCGCCGGCGCGCTGCCGCTCGAGCTGCTCGAACGCGATCGGACGCCAGCGCTCGTCCACGGTCCGGCACGGATCCTCGCCGGCGATCGCGGCGGGGTCGAGCTGGAGGTGCTCGGCCCACAGGCGCAGACGAGTGTCGCGAGCGAGCCCGGCGTCGTCGGTGATCACGTTCATCTCGGTGTCGTTGAGCAGCGAGTGCGCGTTCAGGTTGGCCGACCCGACGGTGAGCCAGCGGTCGTCGACGATGCCAACCTTGGCGTGCACGTACAGGCGGTCGTCGCGATGGCCGGAGAGCGAGCGGATCGTCGTGGCGAGCAGCCTTCCGGCGTCGTCGTCGGCGCCCACCAGCACGCCGAGCTGCCCCTTGGTGTCGTCGTGCCCGTTGTTGGCGCGAGACGGCAGGACGATCACCAGGCGGAACTCGTCGCAGGGGGGCCGGCGCAGCTTGTCGGCCAGGACTCGGACGATCTCGGGCGACCACAGGAACTGGTTCTCCAGGTAGATGAACCGTTCGGCTTGCTCGAGCGCCCGGGCATAGCTCTCGAGGATGCGGAACTCTCCGTGTGGAACGGCGTCGTACATGCCGTCGGCGACCGTCCGCACGACCTGCACGGTGTGCACGCCGGCGCTGCCCGGGACGGCTGGACGGTCGAGCGTCTCGCCGGCCACCTCGCGCCAACGCAGGGCGAAGTGGTCGTGCACGTCGAGGACCGCGGGGCCGCGAAGGCGGGTGCCCACGTCGTGCCAGCCCAAGCGCCGGCGGGCGGGATGGTCCGAGACGTCGAAGCGATCGCCCGCGAAGTCGGTGATGTCGATCCCGCCGACGAAGGCGAGCTCTCCGTCGACCACCACGGTCTTCTCGTGGTGGCAATGGAACGGGTGCTCGCGGGGATCGGTCTCGCACCGGATCCGAGTGCCCCGGGTCAGCTCGTGCACCGCCTCGCGCACCTCCGCGCGGGTGGGATGAAATGCGGGCACCGGCGCGCCCGCCCACACCAGCACGCGGACGTCGACCCGCTCGGCCGCCTCGGCCAGAAGCTGACCGATCGCCCGGCCTCGCTCACCGCGGACGAGCTCGAAGTGCGGCGCGATGTGCCAGCCGGTGACGTAGACGTAGTCACGCGCGTGCTCGATCGCCTCGGCGATGGCGGGGAACGCCTGCGCGCCGTCGATCAGAACCTCGAGCGAGCAGCCGTCGCGGGGCGGCGGGTCGCCCGCCGCCCATATCCCACTGTCCGGAGGGGACAGCGCGCGACGCCAGCCGAGGCGGCGCAGGCGCCACGTGTGCTTGGCGCGTACCGCCGCCTCGACGCCGTCACCCACCAGCCGGTCGAGACTCGAGAGCAGGGAGCCATTGGATTCGGACATCAACCTGGATGCTTACCGATTCCGGCTCTGTCAAGCACCTACCTACCGGTAGTTGCCTCGGCGACCGGTCCGACTGCGACCAGATCCGGCAGTTCACGCTCGATCTCGTGTTCGCGGACGAGCCAGGCGGCCACCGCGGCGCCGGCAAAGGCCAGCAGCGCGCCGAGCAGCAGGATCGTGTGCAGCCCGCTCAGGAAGCCCTGGCGGGTCGCGTCGGCCAGCAGCGCCCGGGATCCGTGCGGCACGGCGCCGAGAGCCGCGGCCAGCCGCCCGCTCGAGGCGGCCTCGATCAGCTGGCGGGGATGATCGCCGGATCCGGCGGGCGTGCCCGCCGCCACCGTGGCGATCTTGTCGGCGCCGCGGGCGAGGAAGATCGCACCCCAGGCGGCCACTCCGACCGCGATCGCCACCTGCCGGAAGGTGTCGTTGATCCCGGCCGCCATGCCGCTGCGGTCCCGGGAGACCACGCTCACCGCCACATCGGCGATGACCGGGTTGAGCAGGCCGACGCCGATGCCGGCGACGATGAAGCCGGGGAGCAGCGCGGTCCAACTCGAGTGAGCGTTCACTCCGGACATCAGCAGCAGCCCGGCGCCGACGCCGCCCAGGCCGATCGCCATCAGCACGCGGGCCGGCAGGCGGCCCATCAGGGCGACGGCCAGCGGCGCGACCAGGAACGGCACCAGCGTGATCGGGAGGTAACGCAGCCCGGCCTGGAGCGGCGAGTAGCCGAGGTAGTTCTGCAGGTAAAGCGTCAGGTACAGGAACAGCGCGAACAGCGATGCGGACACCGCGGCGGCGGCGAGTTGCACGCCGGTGAAGGCGCCCCGGCGGAACAGGTGGAGCGGGAGCATCGGCTCGGAAACGCGCTGTTCGATAGCCGCGAACGCTGCGAGCATCACGGCGGAGCCGGCCAGCAGGCCGACGATCAGCGGGCTTCCCCAGCCCTCGTCGTTGCCGCGCAACAGGGCCAGGACCAGCATGAAGAGCGCCGTGCTGAAGCTGGTCACCCCCAGCCAGTCCACGCGGGTGGCGTTCGGGTCGCGCGACTCGCGGATCTTGGCCATGGTCAAGGCGATGGCGGCCGCGCCGACCGGGACGTTGACGAAGAACACCCAGCGCCAGCCCAGCCCCGTGGTGATGGCGCCGCCGACCAGTGGCCCGATGGCGACCGAGATGCCGATGGTCGCCCCGTAGATGCCCATGGCGGTGGCTCGTTCGCGTCCGGCCGCGAACTCCTGGGCGACCAGCGCCAGCGAGACGGCGAACATGCCGGCGCCGCCGATGCCCTGCACCGCGCGCGAGACGTTCAAGAACGTCGCATCGGGCGACAGGCCCGCGGCAAGAGAGGCGAGCGAGAAGATCGCCAAGCCGGCGACGAACACCGCCCGGCGACCGAACCGGTCGGCGAGCGACCCGGCCGTCAGCACGACCGCGGCCAGCGCCAGCGTGTAGGCGTCGATGACCCATTGCACGTCGGTGAAGCCCGCCGACAGGTCCTTCTGGATCGCGGGGAGCGCGGTGTTCACGACCGTGATGTCGAGCAGAAGCATGAACGTCCCGACGCTCACCGTGAGTAAGGTCCACCACTTTCTAGACATTCGATTTCTCCTCGGTGGGGGGTGATAACCTGGTAAGGCAACCTTGTAAGGCTTCCGAATCGTCTGGGAAACTTATCAGGAGTCCTGATCAAATGTCAACCGATGCCCCGACTCAATTCCGCCATCCGCTGATCCGCCTGCTCGGCGCCGGCTTCGACGCGTTCTCCGAGGAGCTGGCCAGGCGCGTGGCGCAGACGCCCTACAGCGACATCCGCGTCACTCACGGCTGCGTGTTCGGAAACATCGAGGCGGACGGCTCTCGCCTCACCGACCTGGCCGAGCGTGCGCACATGACCAAGCAATCGGTGGGGGAGGTGGTCAGCGAGCTCGAGCTGCGGGACTACCTGGAGCGTGTGCCGGACCCGAGCGACGGCCGGGCCAAGATCATCCGTCTGACCGAGCGCGGACGGGAGGCCCAGGCGCTCGGGCGCGAGATCATCGACGAGATCGAGCAGGAGTGGGCCGAGCGGTTTGGCGCCGAGCGGGTGGCGGCGCTGAGGGACGCGCTCGAAGCGGTCACGGCCGAGAAGCTCAACTGGGTCCCGGTCGCGTAGCCGGCTGTCACAGCGCCGGCGGCTACCTCGTCAAAGGGGTGTAACCAACGACGAGGAGGAGCCAATCATGCGAGTGTTCCTGGCAGGCGCCACCGGGGCGATCGGCAAGCTTCTGGTCCCGCGGCTCGTGGCGGCGGGACACCAGGTGACCGGGATGACCCGAAGCGCGACCAAGCAGAACCTGGTGCGCGAGCTGGGCGCTGAGCCGGTGTTGGCGGACGCGCTCGACTCCGATCAGGTTGCCGAGGCCGTCGCCAAGGCCCACCCGGACGTGATCATCCACCAGCTGACCGCGATCTCGGCGTTCGACCCGCGCCACTTCGACCGTCAATTCGCGCTGACCAACCGCCTCCGGACCGAGGGGACGGACCATCTGCTGTCGGCCGGTCGCGCGGCCGGGGTCAAGCGCTTCGTCGCCCAGAGCTACGCGGCCTGGCCTTACGAGCGCACCGGCGGTCCCGTCAAGACCGAGGACGATCGGTTCGACCCGACGGCGCCGCGTGAGGCGCTGGCGCAGGCGATCGGCGCTCCGGCACCGCGGCACGTGCCCCGGTGGGTGGGGCGGCTGTTCGTCGGGGAGGCCGGCGTGGTGATGATGACCGACATCCGCGGCGCGTCGAATGCCAAGCCGAGGCGCGAGCTGGGCTGGCGGCCGAGGCACGCGAGCTGGCGGAAGGGGTTCGCCGGCGCTGGGCAAGAGCGAGCCGAACGTGCGACAGCTGGCCAGCCGGGCGCGGTCGCACGTCGAGGAGCGGCGGCCGCGCTTTCAGACCTCGCGCGAGCAGCGCGAGGAGCTTACGCGCCGGTTCTTCGCCGCGGTCACCGACGGGGATCTCGCCGGGTTGGAGTCTCTGCTGGCCCACGATGTCGAGCTCACCGGGGACGGTGGCGGCAAGGTGCCGGCCCTGGCCCGCCCACTGCGCGGTCGCAACCGGGTGGCTCGCGCGCTGATCAACTGGATCCGGCTGGGCGAGCGCATTCCGGGGGCGTCGATGCAGCCGGTCGCTGTCAACGGGGAACCGGGCGCGCTGCTGCTGGACCCGGAGCGCCGTGTGATCGGAGTGTGGGCGATCGAGATCGCGGGCGAGGAGATCGTCGCGTTCAGGTCGATCGTCAACCCCGACAAGCTCGGGCATCTCGGCCCATTGGCCGACACGCGGGCGCTGCTGCGGACGGCGGCGCGGACCCGCGGCGTGTAGTAGTACCAGTTCGGGACGCAGCGCTACGCGATTCTGTTCGCTCCCGGAACCTATGGCAGCGCGTCTGACCCGCTGATCTTCCAGGTAGGCTACGCCGCGTTCCTCGTCACACCGCGGGCGAAGGGGTTCCAGGGCTTCGGCATGGGGAGCTACTCGTTCTTCAACCAGCACGTGCCGATCTTCGCCACCCAGGCGTTCCAGTCCCCGACCAGCGGCGTCCACTTCACCGACATCCTCACGATCTTCCTCGACGCGACCAATGGCAGCGGAGGGATCAACTCGGTGATCAACGGAGTGGGCGGCGCTTCGACGGCGGCCAATCCGGACACGCCGGTCGATGTCCTCAGCTACCCGTGAGAGGCCGGGCGCTGCCGTGCTGGTCGCGGTGACCGATCATGCGGCCGAGCGCTTTCGGCAACGGGTGCGCGGCACGCTCGACGCCCGGACCGAGGTGGCGTCCGCGGTGGCGAGCGCGTACGCGGCCGGACGGGTGGAGCGCGACTCGGACGGGACGATCCGGGTGCGCGACCAGGCGCGCCGCGACCTCATCTACATGTGCCGCCGTGAGGGAAGCGAGCTGGTGGTGATCACCCTGTGGGAGGAGGGCGAGGGGGCCGCGGTGCCCCGGCGGTTCACGGACGCCCTGCGTCGCGACGACCACCGCGTCCGCTAACCGGCCGATGGGACGATCGAGGCGGGTGGAGAGCCGGGTCCTGGTGCGGGCGCCCACGCCGGCCGATCGCGAGGCGTACCTGGCCGCGATGCACTCGTCGCGGCGGCTGCATCGGCCGTGGCTGTCACCGGCCACCGACGAGACGTTCGACCGCCTGCTGCGGTGCGTCGATGACCCGCGGTACGAGCCGGGACTGGTGTGCCGCATCGAAGACGGGGCTATCGCCGGCTTCATCAACATCAACGAGATCGTCCGCGGCCTGTTCCAGAGCGCCTTTCTCGGCTACGCCACAGTGGCCGGATATGCCGGACAGGGCTACATGCGCGAAGGACTCGAGCTGGTGCTGGCGCGAGCATTCACCGATCTCGGCCTGCACCGCCTGGAGGCGAACATCCAGCCCGGC
Organism: uncultured Solirubrobacterales bacterium; assembly: GCA_963757795.1. Taxonomy (GTDB): domain Bacteria; phylum Actinomycetota; class Thermoleophilia; order Solirubrobacterales; family Solirubrobacteraceae; genus Palsa-465. The sequence continues at coordinate 206,714 of CAVWSI010000006.1, forward strand.
AACGCCGCGTCGATCGCGCTGGTGCGCGGCGCCGGGTTCGTCCACGAGGGATTCTCCGAGCGCTACCTGAAGATCGGAGGTCGCTGGCGCGACCACGAACGATGGGCGATCCGCGCCGAGCAGTGGCGGGCGCGCGAACGCGGCTAGGGAATCGGCACATATCTGGCGCCGAGCGTGGCCGCGAGCGTGCGATGGGCGGCGGAGGTGCCGATCAGGGTCGACTGCGCCGGATCCACGCCGTGCGCTCGGGCGAAGCCGAGCGGCAGGCCGGGGAGCGGCGGCCGGCACCAACACCGTGGTGGCCCGCCGCCATGAGGGCAGAGGGCGGCCTCGACCGGACCGGAGACGACGGCTCGCACGCGGTCGACCAGCGGCGCGAGGACATCCGGAGCCGCGTCTGGGCGCCAGTCGAACAGGAGATGTGGAGCATCTGAATCGAGCGCGTGCTTCCAGTCCGGCCGGCTGAGCGCCGATGCCGCGACGAACACCCCGGGGCGCGTCCGCCCGGGCGCGCGGGTGAACGGGACGACCTCGACGGCACTGAACCCCTCGTCCGTCGAAGGCGGTTCGAGCTCCCGCAGGGCGCGCATCTGCTGGGTCGGGGCGAGCGCCCCCGGCTCCCGGCGGGCGAATGAGCGCAGCTCTTCGGGCGTCGGCAGGGAGCCGAAACGCTCGAGCAGGCGCTCAACCAGGTTGGCCTGGGCTTGAGCGAGCGGGGTCTCGAGCCACACGCAGCGAGCCGGGATCCCGTGCCTGGCGGCGGCTTCGATCACGTAGCTGCGCGCGGCCCGGGTGAGATAGGTGTTGTCGAGGACGAGTTGCCGCGCGCCCGCCTGGAGTCGGCGCTCGAGCTCCTCGGCCAGCTCGCGCAAGGCGCCGCCGCGTTCGTCGCGGTTCAGGCGCAGGTAGCCGCGCGCCTGATAGGTGGTGGCCAGCCGGGTCTTGCCGGCGCCGGGGATCCCCATGATCAGGACGACCTCTGAGTCTTCAGGGGCCGGGCGCGACGCGCGGCGTGAGGTGCGCGGGATCCGCAGTTCTCCGGGCGCCGAGAGTCTGGCGGCGCGGGCGGCCGAGCGCGCCGTCTCCGGGCGCCGCGCCCCCGGTATGGCAACGATGACGGGGGATAGGGCGAGCAGCCAGGCCAGCGCGAGCTCGGCCGGCGTCGCGCCGTGAGCGGCGGCGGCCTGCGCCAGGTCGGGGCGCCGGACGAGCCCACCGGCGCGGCGGGGGCCGCCCAGGGGCGAATGTGCGAGGAGCGCGATCCCGTGCTCCTCGCAGCGCTCGACGAGGCCGCCGCGCAGGGCGCGATCATCGTGAATGCTGAGTTCGGTTTGCACGGCGGTGACCGGGACAAGCTCGAGCGCCTCATCCAGCTGGTGGCGGTTGACGTTCGAGAGCCCGACGCGCTGGACGAGACCCTCGTCGAGGAGGCGCGCGAGTGCTCGCAGCGAGGTCCGCCAGGGGGTGCGCGGATCGGGTGCGTGGAGCAGGTACAGGTCGATCGGCAGACCGCGCAGCGCGGCGAGGCTGTCCTCGCAGTCGCGTCGGATTGCCTTGGCGCGGCCGTCCGGGACCCAGCCGCCGCCCGGCCGGGTCATGCCTCCCTTGGTGACAATCCGGGGGCGGGACGCGGCTTCTGGCACGCGAGCGAGCACGCCGGCCAGGAGCCGCTCATTGTGGCCGAGGTCGGTCTCGTCGCGGCCATAGGCACGCGCGGTGTCGAACACGGTGATGCCGGCCTCGACGGCGGCCGCGATCGTCTGCGCCGCGAGCGCCTCATCGCGGTCGGCCGCGGTCGACAGGCGCATACAGCCAAGGCCGATGCGCAGCTCCGGGGCGTCGAGCCAGCCAGGACGGGTCAGGGGGCACAGGCTACGCAACGCCCTGGCAACTCGAATAGTCTGCGTTGGCTGATGCGCCACCGTCTGCTACCTGCCTCGCGGGCTGCCTCGTCGTTGTCGCCGTGGCGGCGTGCGGGAGGCTCGCTCGTCCAGCAGCGGTATCGCGTCACAGCCGCCGGAGACGATCGTCAAGAACTCCCTGGCCGCGGCCAACAGCCTGAAGTCCGTACATGCCTCCGGGACGATCGAGTCGGGCGGCCAGCACATCGCGCTCGACATGACGCTGGTGGGCGGCGTCGGCGGCAAGGGGAAGATCACGCTCGGGGGACTCACCTTCCAGCTCGTCGGCATCAAGAACTTCGCCTACATGCAGGCGCCACCGGAGGTATGGCAGAAGGCGGGCGCCCCCGCGTCGGCCGCACAGCTGCTGCAGGGCAAATGGCTGCGGACCCCGGCGAGCGGGCAGTTCGCCTCGATCGCGAAGCTGACCGACATCCACCAGCTGTTCAACCAGCTGCTGAGCGAGCGCGGGCAGCACCTGAAGAACGGCGGGACGAGCACGGTGGCGGGGCAGAAAGTTGTGGCGGTTCTCGGCGGCAACGGACGGCTGTACGTGGCCACCAGCGGCAAGCCCTATCCGATCCGGTTGGTCAAGACCGGCTCCGATGCGGGTCGGCTCGACTTCGACCACTTCAACCAGTCGGTCACGCTGACCGCGCCGACCAACACGATCGATCTGCCCCAGGTCAGCGGCTAGATTCATCCGGCTGGGGTGCCGCTGTCCGCGCGCGGGCGGCCTGGCGGACCAGGTGGTCGCGCTCGGCGACGTTCGTGGCCCGGCGGGCGGCCTCGGCGTACGCCGTGGCGGCGGCGGGCAGGTCGCCGCCGAGCTCGTGCAGGTGGCCGCGGACGGCGTGCCAGCGGTGGCGCTCGCCGAGCACCTCGCGCAGCCGGTCGGTCTCGCGCAGCCCGGCGGCGGCGCCGAGGACGTGGCCGACCGCGACCGCGCGGCCGAGCACGGCGGCGGGGTCCTGGCGCACCGGGTCGTCGGTGAGGGCGACGAGGTCGTCGTACCAGGCGAGGATCTGCGGCCAGTCGGTCTCCTCGGCGCTGGCCGCGTCGTCGTGCAGGGCGGCGATGGCGGCCTCGATCTGGTAGCGGCCCGGGGCGCTGCACGGCCAGCGCCGACTGCAGGACGCGCACGCCCTCGGCGATCTCGCGGGTGTCCCACAGGCCGCGGTCCTGCCGGTCGAGCGTGACGATGCGGCCCTCCGCGTCGAGTCGCGCCGGGAGGCGGGCGTGGTTGAGGAGCATCAGCGCGAGCAGCCCGCGCGCCTCCGGTTCCTCGGTGGCGAGGGTGAGCTGGCGGGCGAGCCGGATCGCCTCGCGCGGCCAGGTCCGACCCGGCCCGCGTGGCCGGCCGTGTAGACGAGGTAGAGCACGCGCAGCACGACGGCGAGGTCGCCGGGCTGGTCCAGGCGGCGGCCGCGCAGGGTGCGCTTGGCCCGGCTGATCCGCTGCGCCATCGTCGCCTCCGGCACGTAGAAGGCGTCGGCGATCTCCCGGGTGGTGAGGCCGCCGACGGCGCGCAGGGTCAGCGCCACCTGGGAGGCGGGCGCGAGGTCGGGGTGGCAGCAGCAGAAGAGCAGGAAGAGGGTGTCGTCGCCCTCCTCGGTGGCGGCCGGGCCGCGGCTCGGCGTACGTCGCCTCCTCGCGGCGGTGGCGGGCGGCCTCGCTGCGGCGGGCGTCGACGAGCCGCCGGGTCGCGACCGTCGTCAGCCACGCGCGCGGGTCGCGCGGCGGGTGCTCGGGCCAGACCCGCAGCGCCTCCAGCAGCGCCTCCTGCAGCGCGTCCTCGGCGGCGTCGAAGTCCTCGCCCCGCCGGACCAGGCCCGCGAGCACCCGCGGGACGAGGGCGCGCAGCGCGCCCTCGTCCAGCCGCTCGCGTCGGCTCGTCGATCACGCCGCGTCAGTCGTCCGAGGGCGCTCGGACATGACCTCCCGGACGTCGATCCACTCGTACAGCGGCTCCCCGCCCGGGCCGGGCTCGGAGGAGACGTAGGCCGCGAGCTCGACCGCGCGCTCGTGCGACTCGACGTCGATCATGTACCAGCCCGCGACGAGGTCGCTGGTCTCGGGCTGCGGGCCGTCGGTGGTGACGGCGCGGCGTCCGGGCCGCCGTAGCGCACCCAGGTGCGCGCCGGCGTGAGCGCCTGCGCGTCGACGTACTCGCCGTTCTCCTCGAGCAGCTCGCTGACGTGTTGCAGGAAGGCCATGTGCGCCTCCACGTCCTCGGGGGCCCACTGGTCCATCGGGGGAACGGGATGGTGCGGCTCCGGGCCGCCGCGGTAGTGCTTGAGGAGCAGGTACTTCGGCATCGTGGTCTCCTGGTGTCGTGGGCCGCGCCTGTCGTGGCCCTTCACCTGGTGAGCGGAGCCGATCAGCGCTTCTCGACATGGAATCACTCATCTAACCGGGCACCGAGAACGCAAGGACCGTACGACCGGAAAAAGGTGTGTCACGGTGCGGCGGTGTCCGCGAGCCAACCGGCTCCCGTGGTGCGGCTCCTCCCCTGACCGCTCAGCTGTGGGCTTGGCTGACCGGGCGCCCGAACAGTCCGCGCAGGGCAGCCCACAGGCGGCCGAAGAACCCACCCTTGACGACCGCGGTGGCGGGGGCGCCAAGGCCAGCGGAGGCGGGCGACGGTGGCGCCTTGCTGCGCCCCGGTGATCCGACGCGCAGGCCGGGGCGGGCGGGATCGTGCGCCGTTGCGGCGACCGACCGGGACGGCGCGGACCCCGGCTCGCCGAACAGCGACTCGGCGGCGGAGGTGGCCCACATCAGCGCCTCCAGGTACACGTCGCCGGCGTGGGGGACCGTGGCCTGGACCGGATGGTGTTCTCCGCTCTCGAGCGAGACCACGCAGTCGAGCAGCTGACCCATCCGCCCGCGGCGCTGGACGAGCGCCTCGCGGATGTCGTCGGCCAGCGGCAGCGACGCCACGACATCGTGCATCGGCGCGTCCATCATGCCGTCGATCACCGAGAAGAGCCCGAGGGTGAACATCTCGCCGGGGGTCGCGATCCCCACCCGTCCGCCGGCCAGCTCGCAGAAGCGGGCCCGGATCAATGCGGTGAGGGTCAGCTCGGTGGGCTTGTTGTCGATGCTGGCCAGCGTGCTGAGCGTCGCCCAGCGCCGCACGTTCTCCACTCCGAGCAGCGCGAGCGCCTGCCCGATCGAGCGCACGTCCCCCCGCAGGCCGAAGAACGCGGAGTTGACGTAGCGCAGCAGGCGGAAGCTGAGTGCCACATCGCGCACCACCAGGTCCTCGATGTCCGCCAACTCGACGGCCGGGTCGTTCAGCTTGGCGACCACCTGGAGGAGGGCCAACCGATTGGCCGCGATGCCCCGGCTGCCGACCACCGCCGGGCGGCAGAAGAAATAGCCCTGGAAGAGGTCGCAGCCGGCGGCGATGCAAACCTCGTGTTCGGGGCGGGTGCCCAGCTTGTCGGCCAGCACCTGACCCGGAAAGGAACGCAGACGGGCAGCCAGTTCGCGCATACCCTGGCGGCCGAGCTCGGGCATGCTGAGCTTGACCACGTCGAACAAGTCGAGGACGTCGTCGGAGCCGTCGCGGTAGCGGAAGTCGTCCAGCGCCAGCCGATAGCCGGCCCGCTTGAGCTCCCGCAGTGCCTCGACCATCTCGCCATCGAACCGCTCGGTCTCCGGAATCTCGAGGCCGGCCACGGTCGGCGGGACCGCCTGGATAAGGTCATCCAGCACGAACTCGCGCGAGACGTTGATCCAGGCCATCTTGCCGGCCACGATCCGGTCCATGTCGAGCTCGGTCAGCGTGTTCAGCACGACCGTCGCGGTGGCTACCTCGGCATCGTCGAATTGCGCCGCGGCCGCGTAACCCCGGCCGCGGAACAGCAGCTCGTAGCCGACAACCTGAAGCTTGGCGCTGAAGATCGGCTGGCGGGCGATGAAGGCGGCTGGTGACATGGGGCGAGCAGCGTCGGTCCTCTCCTGCTCATAGTCGGCAGATTGGGGCCCCGGATGTAGCCGCGGGCGCTGACTTCGACAGGCGACCGTGCCCCTGCGGGCGTGGGATAATCGGGCCGACTGATCGATGGCATCCTCGAATTCGGTCCGCGTACTGGTCGTGGCGCATCGAACGGCGGCAACCCCGCTGCTGCTGAACGCCGTCCGGGCCCGTGCCGGCCGCTCACCGTGCTCGTTCACACTGCTCGTCCCGCGGCCCTACTGGGACCCCGACACCGACGAGGCGGCGGCGACGCTCGAGCTGGCCATCCCGCTGCTCGAACAGGCGGCGGGCGGCCGCGTGGAGGGCGTCATCGGCGACAGCGATCCGTTCGTCGCCGTGCGGGACGCGGTCACCCGGCTCGGCATCGACGAGATAATCATCTCGACGCTGCCGGCGCGAGTGTCGCAGTGGCTGCACCGCGACCTGCCCAGTCGGGTGGAGCAGTTCGGACTGCCGGTTACCGTGGTGACGGCCCAGCAGTCCGAACGCGCCGTCGCGTCAGGCGGCCACTGGACGATCTAGACGGTCCTCCCGCCAGGGGACGACCACCGCCCTACGATCGCCGAAGCGCACCTCGGTCACGAACTTCTCGTCGCCGGCGCGGGTGCGCTTGCGCCGGCGGGCGATCTCGAGGCGGAGGGGCCGGCGGCCGTGTGAGCGATCCTGCGGCCGCCGGACGTGGGCCTCGGTAATGGTCTTCGTCATGCAGCCTCCAGTTGGAATTCGACGGGCTCGTGCTCCTCGAGCCGGGTTGTCTCGACCTCGTCCCGGCGCGCCGGCGGACGCAGCCACAACAGCGTGATCAACGCCCCGACGGCGACCGCGCCGGCCCCGATCGCCCACGCCAGATGGAATCCACCGGTGAGCGCCTGCAGGTGGTGCTCGCCCAGCCCGGTCAGGACCTGGGCGCGCTCGGCCGCCACGGTGCCCAGCGCGGCGACCCCGATCGCGCCCGAGATCTGCAGCGAGGCGTTGACGATTCCCGAGGCAAGACCGGCGTCGCGGATCGGCACCTCGGCCATCGCCATCGTGGTCAGCGGCAGGAACGACAGGCCCGCGCCGAGACCGAGGAGCGAGAACGGGACCACGATCGACGGCAGGTAGCTCGCGTGCGCCGGCAGGCGGGCGAGCAGGACGAGCGCGCCGGTGATCGAGAGCAGCCCGGCGAGCAGGACCCGCCACGGTCCGAACCGCTCCATCAAGCGAGCCGTCACACCGACCGAGAGCAGGCCGAGGACGAGCGTGAGCGGCAGGAAGGCCAGGCCCGTGCGCAGCGCGCCATAGCCATGCACGTGCTGCAGGTAGAGAACCCCGAGCAGGAAGGTCGAGAACATCCCGGTGACCAGGAAGCCGCGGACCACGCTCGAGACGGCCAGGCCGGGCACGCTCAGGATCCGCAGCGGGAACATCGGGTTGGCCAGCCGCGACTCCACCGCGACGAACACGGCGAGCAGGGCCACACCCGCGCCGCCGAAGCCGAGCGTGTGGGCGGACACCCAGCCGTATTCGCTGGCCTTGACGATTGCGTAGACGCCCAGCATCAGCGCCACCGTGACCAGGAGCGAACCGAGCACGTCGATGCCGCCGCGGGTCCCGAGGCGCTCGGTCTCGGCGATCAGCACACGGCCCAGCGCGAAGGTCAGGATCCCGATCGGGACGTTGATGAAGAAGATCCAGTGCCAGTTGACCGACTGGGTGAGCACGCCGCCGGCGAGCAGTCCGATCGAGCCGCCGCTGGAGATGATGAACGTATAGACGCTCATGGCGATCGCGCGCTCGCGCGGGCGCGGGAACTCGGTGATGAGCAGAGCCAGCACGGCGGCGGAGGCGACCGCGCCGCCCAGGCCCTGGATGAAGCGCGCCGCGATAAGCACAGCCTGCCCGTCGGCCAGCCCGCAGGCCACCGAGGCCAGCGTGAACAGGACCAATCCGGTCAGGAACATGCGCTTGCGACCGAGCAGGTCGCCGAGCCGGCCGGCCAGGAGGAGGAAGCTGCCGAACGCGATCATGTACGCGTCGACCACCCAGGCCAGGTTGGCCTGCGAGAAGCCGAGGTCGCGCTGCATCGGCGGGCAGCGCGACGTTCACGATGGTCGCGTCGAGGACCATCATCAACTGCCCCATGCAAACGACGGCCAGCGCGATCCAGCGCCGGCGCTCCCCGCTGATTAAGCTCGTGAGAATCGTGATCATCCTCTCGTCGTAGCTAATTCGCCTAGTCGTTGACGATCACTATAACATGGACTATCATCTGCGTGCAAGATGATAATCCTGATACCCTGCAACTTGCGATGGCGGTAGACACCTCGCCCGGCACCGTGGTCATGCTCATGCGGCTGGCGACGGCCATCAAGAAGCGGAGCACGGAAGAGCTCCTGGGGCTCAAACTGCGTCAGCTCATGCTGCTCAGCTACCTGCGGGGCGACGCCCCCGCCCTCCAGCAGCAGCTGTGCGAGGCGCTGTGGCTCGATCCCAACAACTGCGTCCTGCTCCTCAACGAGCTCGAAGATCTCGGCTACATCGAGCGCCGGCGGGATTCCGCCGACCGGCGCCGGCATGTCGTCGAGCTGACCGAGGCGGGACGCGTCGCAATCGAGCGGGCCGAGCGCGCCCAGGACAGCCTGGGCGACGAGCTGTTCGCCATGCTCAGCGACGAGGAGCGGGCGACGCTGCGCTCGCTGCTCAGCCGTGCCGCGGTCTAGCCGCGGTCAGCTCACTCAGTACGGAGGAACCACCTCTTCGCCGCGCACGATCGCCTCGGGCGCGCCGTGGCGAATCCAGTCGAGATGGGCAGCCATCGGCGGCACGGTGGCGAGCACCTGAAAGCCGCCGGCCAGCGCGACCGGTCGTCCCGCACGCGATGAGTGGGCGTCGCTGCCGAGGACGTGGATCACGCCGGTCCGCGCGAGCCCAGCATGGTCGGCCTGGATCCCTCGTCGGTGAAATAGGCGGCGGTCGCCTGCACGAGGGCTCCCTTGGCGATCACGCGGCGCAACTGCTCGACCAGGTCGGGACCGAAATGGCGCTCGGGATGGGCGATCAGAGCGCGAAAGCCCCGGGCCCGGAGCGCATCGACGGCCGCCTCGAGCCGCGCATCGAGCGGACCGGGGCTGGGCTCCAGGAGGATCCAGCGCCCGGCGCCCCCGAGCGTCACCGAGGCCAGCTCGGCGTCGTCGAGGTCACCGATGCGGGGGGCGGCGACCTCACCGCCCGGCAGCACGCACGTGGCGCAGCCGGCGCGCTCCAGCGCCGCCGCCAGCCGTGCCCGCCGATTCGGCAGCTCCGCCAGCACGACCGGGTGGTCGTCGCGGACGTGCGGGGTGGCGCAGATCGCCCCAATGCCGTCCGCCTGCGCCTGCCCGGCCATGGCGATTGCGTCGTCGAGATCGCGCGCGCCGTCGTCGAGCCCGGGCAGCAGATGGCAGTGGAGATCGATCGTGCCGGCCGCCTGCACCGCTGTCTATGCGATCGCGCTCAGCGGGGGTCCGGGGGCACGACCAGGACCGGGCACGGAGCAATGTGCAGCAGGCGGTTGGTCACGCTGCCCAGCAGCAGGCCACCGATCGCGGTGTGGCCGCGGCTGCCGGCCACGATCAGATCGGCGTGGACGTCACGGGCGACGTCCGCGATCTCGTGCGCCGGGCGCGTGCCGACGTCGCCACGGATCTCCAGCGACACGGTGAATCCCTCCTGCTCGAGCGCCGCTGCCTGCTCGCGCAGCTCGGCCTGGACCAGCGACTCGTCGGCGCGTCGCGGCAACCCCACGGCCCCGCCGCCCTCGACGCGCTCGACCACGTGGATGATCGTGATCTTGGCGCCGTCAGCTCCCGCCAGGTCCTTGACCAGCGGCAGCGCCTTCTTCGCCAGACCCGACCCGTCGCTGGCCCAAACAATCGACTTGAACATGTCAGCTCTCCTCCTGTCGCAGCGCCGGACGGCGAGAAACTACCGGTTCGTCCCCGGGGGCTGGGATTCGACCCGTATATTCCGGCAGACAACGGTGACGTCCAATCCGGCTGCATACCCTCGGGAGCGCGAGGCCGACGTCGTCCTGCGCGACGGAACGACCGTGCGCGTGCGCCCGGTCCGGCCGGACGACCGCCCCGCTGTCCGCTCGTTTCTGGACGCGCTGTCGCCGGAATCGATCACGTTCCGCTTCTTCGGCGCCGCCAACCTCGACTGGGCGGCCCGCTGGTCGACCGATGTCGACTACCTCGATCGCTTCGGGCTGATCGCCGAGACCGGCGATCCCCCCGACATCATCGCCCATGCCGCGTACGTACGAATCGACGCCGACCGAGCCGAGGTCGCGTTCCTCGTCGCCGACGCGTGGCAGGGACGCGGGATCTCCACGACCCTCCTGGCCCATCTCGCCGAGGTAGCCGAGCAACAGGGGATCTCGACCTTCGTCGCGGAGGTGCTGCCGCACAACTACCGGATGATCGACGTATTCCGCGAGAGCGGCTTCCCGGTCACGCACCGCTCGGTTCCGGACGCGCTCGAGATCGAGTTCCCCACCTCGCTCACCCCCGAGGCTGTCGGCCGCTTCGAGGAGCGCGAGCGGATCGCCGCCGTGGCCGCGGTGCGAAGCTTCCTCGAGCCGCGATCGGTCGCGCTGATCGGCGCCTCGCGGCAAAGGGGGACGATCGGCGGGGAGATCCTCCGCAACCTGCTGAGCGCGGGCTTCACCGGCCCGGTCTACCCGGTCAACGAGAACGCCGACGTGATCCAGTCGGTGCGCGCCTACCGGTCGATCGAGGGGCTCCCGGGCCCGGTCGATCTGGCGGTCCTCGCGGTGCCCGCCGAGCGGGTGGTCGCCGCCGCGCGCGACTGCGCCGCGGCGGGGGCGCGGGCGCTCCTGGTGGTGTCCTCGGGCTTCGCCGAGTCCGGGCGGGAGGGCGCCGCGCGCCAGCGCGAGCTGGTCGAGGTGTGCCGCGAGGCGGGGGCCCGGCTCGTCGGCCCGAATTGCCTCGGCGTCCTCAACACCAGTCCCGACGTGGGGCTGAATGCGACGTTCGCCCCGCAGGAGGACGTCGTGTCGGGTGGCGTTGGCTTCATGTCGCAGAGCGGCGGGCTCGGGATCGCGATCATCGGCGCGGCCGGCCGCCTCGGCGTGGGCCTGTCCTCGTTCGTCTCGGTGGGCAACAAGGCGGATCTGTCGGGCAACGACTTCCTCCAGTACTGGGAGCAGGATCCCGGCACCGAGCTCGTCCTGCTCTACCTCGAGTCGTTCGGCAACCCCCGGAGCTTCGGGCGGATCGCGCGGCGCGTGGCGGCCGCGAAGCCGGTCGTGGCCGTCAAGAGCGGACGGTCGGCAGCCGGGGCGCGGGCCACGTCGTCGCACACCGGCGCGATCCTCTCGGCCTCCGACGTGACCGTGGACGCGCTGTTCGAGCAGGCCGGTGTGATCCGGACCGACACCATGCACGAGCTGTTCGACGTGGCATCGCTGCTGTCCGCCCAGCCACTGCCGCGGGGCGAGCGGGTTGCGATCGTCACCAACGGCGGCGGGCCCGGGATCCTCTGTGCCGACGCGTGCCAGTCCTACGGGATCGAGGTGGTGGACCTGGCGCCGGCGGTCCGGCAACGGCTGGCCGAGTTCCTGCCAACGTCCGCGCCGCTCGGGAATCCGGTCGACATGACCGCCACCGCTTCCGGTGAGGACTACGGGCGCACACTCCGAACGCTGGTCGATTGTGACGCCTGCGACGCGATCATCGCGATCTTCGTGCCGGCGCTGCTCACCCAGTCCCGGGACGTGGCGGCCGCCATCCGCGAGGTGGCCGAGGCGACGCCCGAGCTCACGATCGCGTCGGTGTTCATGGTCAGCGGAGGCGCTCCGGCCGAGCTGCACGTCACGGAAGGCCCGGGTGCCGATGTTCGCGTTCCCGGAGGCAGCCGCCCGCGCGATGTCGCTGGCGACGCGGCACGGGCGCTGGCGCAACCGCGACGTGGGCTCGGTGCCCCGCTTCGAGGGACTCCGGGCGGTGGAGGCCGGGGCCCTCATCAGCCGGGACCTCGCGCGGCACGAGAGCTGGCTGCCGCCCGACTCGGTGGTCAAGCTGTTCGAGTACTACGGCCTGCCGTTGATCGAGACCCGCTTGGCGCCAGACGCCGAGCGGGCGGTCGCGGCGGCCGAGGAGCTCTCCTGGCCGGTCGCGCTCAAGGCGAACGCCGCCGGGATCGTCGACAAGGCGGACGCCGGGGGGGTTCGCCTGGGGCTCGAGGGGGCGGATGCCGTCCGCGCCGCAGCGGCCGAGATCGAGCAGGCGGTCACGCGCGCCGGGCTCCACCTCGAAGGGTTCGTCGTCCAGCCGATGTCGCCCCCGGGAGTCGAGCTGATCGTGGGCGTCGTCCACGATCACAGCTTCGGTCCGGTGCTGGCCTGCGGGGCCGGCGGTAGAACGGCCGAGCTGCTCAGCGATGTCGTCGTGCGGATCACGCCGCTGAGCGACCTCGACGCGCGGGAGATGCTGCGCTCGCTGAAGACCTTCCCGCTGCTCGACGGCTACCGGGGCGCCCCGCGGTGCGACCTCGAAGCGATCGAGGCGCTCCTCCTGCGCATGGGGACGATGGTCGAGTCCCACCCGGAGATCGCCGAGCTCGACTGCAATCCGGTGATCGCCCGGCCAGACGGCGCAGTCATCGTCGACGCGCGGGTGAGGCTCGAGACGGCCGAGCCGGCGCGGCCGATGCCGTCGCTGGGGGGGTAGCGCGGGCCTGGCGTGACGCCATCAGCGCCGCGCCAGCGCCACACACGAGCAGGCTGAGCATGGCTGCGGTGATGATCGCCGCGCCCTGGGTCGCGGTGATCACCCGCTCGGAGAGACCGAGCGCGACCACCGCGGCGGGGACGCCGAGCTGAGCGCAGGCGAGCAGTCCGCTGGCCGGCGGCTGGCCGGTGAGCCGCGCCGCGAGCAGATGGACCACGGTCGTCGCTCCGGCCAGGGCGATAGCCAGGGCGAGCATCGACGGGTGCTGAAAGATGCCCCGCAGGTCGATGCGCGCGCCCAGCAGCACGAAGAAGAGCGGGACGAAGAAGCCACCGGCCACACCCAGGACCTCGGTGGAGAGGCGCTTCGGCCCGCCGATCGCGGCGATCATCAGTCCCGCTCCGAACCCGGCCACCAGCAGACTCGCGCCGGTGCGCTGAGCGATCCAGGCCAGCGCAAACAGCGCGATCAGCGCCACCCGCAGGTCGATCGCCCAGCGGTGCCGCTTGCCCTGGTGCCGGAGCGCGTGCACGGCGGGGACCCGCCGGCTGAGCTCTCCGAGCGCGAACATGGCGATCACCGCGACAGCGATCAGCGCGGTTCCCACCGCCACGCGGCCCGCTCTGGCGGGCACCAGCACGAACGGGATCGCGATCGTCGCCGCCACGTCGGCCACCGTCACCCACGCGACCAGGGTCAGCACGGCCGGCCCGCCGAGTCCGCGCTCCTGGATCACCGGCAACACGATCGCCGCCGATGCCGAGCCGATGATGACCGCGTAGACGGCCGGGTGCCCGGCGCCACCGATCCTCGACACGAGCAGTCCAGCGCCGAGTGCGAGGGCTCCCGCGATGGCCGCGGCGAGCGTGCCGCGGCCCAGCGACGCGCGCAGCCGGCGGTCGTGCAGCGGGACGTTCATTCCGACGCTCAGCATCAGCATCGCGAAGCCGATGTCGCCCAGGAAGCTGAGTGTCGCGTTGGCGGTGTCGATCGCCTGGAGGCCGGTGCGCCCCACGATCACGCCGGCGGCGATCTCGCCGACCACCACGGGAACCGCGGTCTGCGTCGAGGCGGACAGGAGCGGTCCGCACAGCCCGCACAGACCGATCAGCGCCAGCGTGCCGAAGCTCATGCGGTATTTGATCAGGCTGCCGCGCGCGCCGGGGGCCGGCGACGCTTCCGCGGGCGACCGAGCGCTTGCAGTTCCTCCTCGAACTGCGTCACGACCTCGTCGGGGTCGGGAACCAGCGCGGCGTCGACCATCAGTCCGAGTGTGACCTCGCCCCGGTAGCTGAAGATGCTCACGCTCATTCCGATGTGCCCCGAGGTGGGGGCCCACACCAGCACGGCCCGGATCGGGACCCCGGCGACGAACACGGGCTTCTGGGGCCCGGGCACGTTGGTGACGATCATGGTTCCCTTGCCCGTGAACAGATCTACGATCTTCCGCTCCACCGGCTCGGGGGTCAGGCCGGCGGCGCTCAGGAGGCCGTAGGAGACGGCGCCGTCGCGCGATCGCTTGACCTCCCCCATCCGCCGGTGCACCTCGGTCAGTCGCCTGAAGCTTCCGCTCACCCCGACCGGTAGGGGCAGGAAGACCACGCCGAAACGATTGCCGAGGTCGCTTGGCACCGGCTCGTCGAGCGGGCGCAGGTTGAACGGCACCATGGCCTGGATCTCGCGCGTCGGGGCTCCGCGTTGCCGGAGATAGTGGCGCAGCGCGCCGCTGAGCGTCGCCAGCAGCACGTCGTTCACCGTGGCGTCGTGGGCGTGGGCGATGCGCTTGACCCGGGGGAGCGAGATGCCGGTCGTCCACGCGACGCGCCGGCTGATGCCCGGATCGCCCTTGATCGCGCTGGCCGCGTCGGCAGGGGTGAGCAGGAGCCGGACCGCGGTGCTGCCATCGCGTGCGACCGCGCCGGCAAGGCCGGCGACATGCGAGGGTGAGGTCACGACCCCCGTCGCATGCCGGAGCGTGGTTGCACCGATCTGCCCCACGGTCCTCAGGATGCGGGCGCCCCGCAGTCTCGAGGCGGACTCGGGCGCGGCTGGGGCGATCCCGGCTTCGGGCCCCGTGTCGGTCATCGACAGCATCACGCGCGCCAGCGCGATCCCGTCCGCGATGCAGTGGTGCATGCGATAGATAATCGCCGCCCCGCCGCCGAACCCGTCGATCACGTAGGTGTGCCAGAGGGGGCGGCTGCGCTCGAGCGGCATCGTCATCAGGTCGCCGACGAGCTCCTGCAGCGCCGCGTGGTCGCCCGGAGGGGGAAGCGCGCGGTGATGCAGGTGGTGCTCGAGGGCGAAATCGGGATCGTCCTCCCAGTGCGGCGCCCGCAGCGGGAGGCGGCTCTCGACGACCCGCTGGCGGAACCGCGGATAGCGGTCGACCAGCCGTGTCTGGGTGATCTCCTTGACGCGGTCCCAATCGAGCGGCTCGTCGAACAGCTGGACCGTGTTGATCACCATCAGGTTGGTCGGCCGGTCCATGTGCAGCCAGGCCGTGTCGGCGCTCGATAGCCGCGCACTCATCGCGTCCCTCTTCAGTGGGCGGTCATTGTCCTGCCGTCATCGTCAGGTGTCACCGGATGCGTCGCACCAGCCTCGCGCCGGCATGCTCGAGCGAAACCATGAGATAGCCGATCGCCGCGACGATCAAGCCGAAGCCGACCGCACACAGGACGCCGACGGTGACCGGCCCGAGCGCAACGGCAACGAGCAGCACCGGCAGGGCCATCGCAAAAACCAGAACCCAGAGCAGAAGCTTCATGACCGTGACCTCCTACGTCGCCTTGGGTTGGGCGTTTCCCTGACCTTAGATCGGCCGTCGGTCTCCGAAATCCGTGGAATCGCGCCGTCCGTTGCGCGAGACTACGCGCGTGTACGGGTGTGGAAAAACACGTAGACGGGGGCCGGTAAGGAACCGATGACCGCGAGCATGCGTTCGGGAAACATGCTGGTCACATTTTCAAGGAGCCTGCGATGACCATCCATCCCAAGAAGCAGAAGGACCTCCTGCTTGCGCCCGTGGCGGTCGAGATCGACCTCAACCTCCAGCGCATGCGCGAGTTCGGGCCGCGCGAGGTGCTCGCGGAACTCGAACTCGAGCTCGATCGACCCGCCCTGATCGACGAACGCGCCGAGCGCGCCGAGCTCGTCCTGCGCCAGGCGCTGCGCAACGTCGACCTGCACGGCTGGGACGCGGCGATCGCCGAGGATGGAACGCGCGTGCACCTGACCGGCGGTTCGGTGACGCTCGATCTCGGGCTGAGCGCGGGCATTATCAGCTACATCGAAGACGGCGTGTCCCGCAACGGCGCTGGGGGCTGACATGGCCAGCCCGTCGCTCCAGCAGGTCCCCATCGCGCCGATGGATCCTCACCGGTTCTCCTCGGTGCTCCCGCCGCGCGAGTACGACGCACTGCTCGATCTGATCTCGCACGCCGTGCGCGACCTGCACGGCCGCGTGATCTGGAACGTCAACTCGACGGCCAAGGGCGGCGGCGTCGTGGAACTGCTGCGACCGCTGCTCGGATACAGTCGCGGCGTCGGCGTCGACGCGCGCTGGGCGGTGATTTCTGGCGGGCCCGAGTTCTTCGAGATCACCAAGCGCATCCATAACCGCCTGCACGGATTCGACGGCGACGGCGGTCCGCTCGGCGAACGCGAGCGCTCTGTCTATGAACAGACGCTGGCACCGAACGCGGCTGAGTTCGCCGCGCTCGTCCACCCGGACGACATCGTGATCCTGCATGATCCGCAGACGGCCGGAATGGCAGCCGCGGTCCGGCGGACCGGCGCGCGAGTGATCTGGCGCTGTCACGTCGGCCTCGACCATGCCAACGATCAGGCGCGCGAGGCGTGGAGCTTCCTGCGCGACTACGTGCTCGAGGCGAACCTGTTCGTGTTCTCGCGCGCCGGGTTCGCCTGGGAGGGACTCCCGCGCGACCGGATCTCGGTGATCCGCCCCTCGATCGATGCTTTTTCTCCCAAGAACGCCGTGCAGAGCGGCGAGCAGACCCGGGCGATCCTGTCCCGGGCCGGCATCACCGCCAACTGGGCCGGCGGGGATCACGCGGTGTTCACCCGGTCGGACGGGACCCCGGGCCGCATCGAGCGGCGCGTGGACATGCTCGAGGAGGCACCGGTTGATCTGCGGGACGGGCTCGTGCTCCAGGTCTCGCGCTGGGACCGGCTGAAGGACCCGATCGGCGTGCTCGGCGCGTTCGTCAACCGCGTGAGCGACTCGAGCGCCGCGCACCTGATGCTGGCCGGTCCGTCCACTGAGGCGGTCGCCGATGATCCCGAGGGCGCGCAGGTGTTCGCCGACGTGCGCGACGCATGGCACGAGTTGCCCGCTCCGGTGCGCCGGCGCGTGCACCTCGCGTCGCTCCCGATGGACGACATCGAGGAGAACGCCGCGGTCGTCAACGCGCTACAGCGCAGCGCGGACGTCGTGCTCCAGAAGAGCCTGGCCGAGGGCTTCGGTCTGACCGTGGCCGAGGCGATGTGGAAGCGCCGGCCGGTGGTGGCGAGCCGCATCGGCGGCATCCGCGATCAGATCGATGACGGGCATTCGGGCGTGCTGCTCGCTGACCCTACCGATCTGTCCGAGGCGGGCAACGCGATCGCCTCGCTGCTGGCCGCCCCCGAGCGCAGCCGGCAGATCGGCGAGGCGGCGCACGCCCGCGTGCAGCACCACTTCCTTGGCCCGCATCACCTGGGGCGCTACTTCGAGGTGATCTCTCGTCTGATCGCGCAGCGGCCGCTCCCCGAGCACCTCCGCAAGCCTGACGAGGGTGCGGCGGCGGTCGCCGGCGCAGCGCCGGCGAGCGGCGCCGACTGAGCCCCGCGCGGGCGCAGTTCGAGGAGCACGATCGCTGACGCGTCAGGGCTCGCGGCGCTGTAGCCGCGAGTCTCCCGCCATCCGCGGCGCTGTAGCCGCGAGTTTCCCGCGGACTCGCGGGCGCTGAGCCGCGAGTTTCCCGCCACCCGCGGCGCCCGCCGGGGTGAATGGCGATCTACTCGCGTATAGCGCGAGTTGCGCGACACTCGATCGGGCGAGCGGGCCGAGTGGCGAGAAACTCGCGCTCGCGGTCCTCCATACGGTCTCGACACTCGTGGCCGGGCGGGCGACACCGCGAGTGTCGAGGGGTTCGGGTGCGCAGACGGGGACTGCACTGCGCGTGTGCACGTTCACATCGCTGTGGCACGCGCACTTCTCGCAGCAGCATGTGCGCGCTCACAAACGTCGTGGCGTGTACGTATACGTTCACACTCGCCGAGGGCGTACGGTCAAATTCCATGGCCGCACACGGGGGGCAAATTCCAGCATTACCGTCGTGCCCCTCGCCTGGTGCCGGATTCCGCCTCGTGGAGAGGCGGAATCCTGCATTGGTGTCCAGGCGTGGCGCCTGATGACGGAATTTGCCCCACAACCTGTACCCCTGGTCCGGGTGTCATTGGCGGCCCCCTCGATAGACGGGCCACACGGTACGTTTCGGTACCGCGAGGGGCATCCGGGGCGCGGCGCACCGCTGCTGCGGCAAATCCGCACGGACGCCCTGGCGTGGTGGACTACTGGTCCGAACGGGGGGCTAGCCGCGATGCCACTGCCACCAAGCGCGTTGTAGGTTGCCGCTCATGAACAGAAGTGCAAACGGGAAAGCTCCCCGGGCAACGATGACCAGTGCATCGGTGTTCAAGGACCTACGCGCCCGCAACAAGCGGCGTGAGCGCGTGGCCAAGCTGCTTGAGCCACAGCGACAGAGCCGCATCCAGCGTGGCTTCGACGCCCAGCTCGAGTGGTGGGCTCGCGACCGGTCCTGAGTGGATTTCTGCCGGCGGGCATTCAACACCACCGTAATTTCTACGCAAAAACGCGCGCATACTCGTCATGATTGGCGCGGACCATTATCGTCGCCCCTGTCGAGTGGGAGGCGCTCGATCGAGTGAGGAGAGTAATGCCCGACAGCCCGTCACGGCTCACGTCACCCCGCCGAACCGCCTCGGAGGCCGTCACAGGCCCGCGCCGGTCCGATTCGCCGGTCGATCGCATGCGTCGCGAGCACCAGTCGGGATTCGTCGAGCTCGTCCGCCAGCTCCAGCGTGACCTCGACCGGCTCCCGCGCGAGTTCGGTCAGCAGGTCCCCCGCCGGCTGCCGAGCTCCTGACGGGGGGCGGCGTCACCCGCCTACCGGCGACCGGGCCCTACGCCGCGACGAACGCGCCGAGCAGCTCATCGGTGAGCTCGCCGGCCCAGGCATCGATGGCCTCCCAATCCCGGCAGTCGCCATGCGGAGCGTGGATCGCTCGGGCGACCGTCCGCTCGGAGAAGTGGAGGTGACTCATCTCGAGCCGGCCGAAGAAGGTGCGATGCCCCACGGCCCGCGTGAGCCGCATGAGCACGGGTACATCGGCGGGCTCGCCCGCGGGGACCGGATGTTCAGCGGAACCGAGCGGGCCCGAGCTGAACAGCCACACGGGCATCATGCACAGCGCGGAGGCGTGCACCTGGGCGAAACGTCGAGCTTCGGGAAGCCACCGTCCCATATAGATGGCGCTACCGAGGACGAGCGCGTCGTATCCGTCGAGGTCATGAAGCGCCCCCAACTCCTCGATCGGCCGCGTCTCGGCGTCGAGCCCGCGCTGGTTGAGACCGTCCGCGATGGCCGCGGCGATCTCCCGGGTCGAGTTGTGTCGGCTGGCAGCCGTGACGAGCACTTTCATGTGGATCTCCTCGGAAGTCACTTCACTGAGAGACGCTCCTCGGCGCGCCAGGCGCGCCGTTTGGCCTCGTATTCGGGCGGGAGCCCGCCTTGCAGGCCTTCGGCTGCATCGAGCGCGTTGAGCGCCGAGGCGTAGTCGCCCCAGCGCGCATCGCTGTCCGCGAGCAGCAGCGCCAGTTCGAGCGCGTCCTGCTGCTCCTGGTCGGTGACCGGCGGCCCGGGGACGGCGAGGCGATCCGAGAGCACGTGCTCAGTCAACGGCGACGGGCGCGCGGTGGCCAGATAGGGAGCCAGGTAGCGGCCTGCGATCTTCGCCGGTGGCCACCAGAGCGCCTGGCCGGCGGCCGCCGACGCGTCCCGGCGAGTGCCACGCGCCGAGTGGGCCTCGCTCGCGACCGTCGCGGCGCGCGGCAGCCGATGGGGCTCGGCGCGCAGATACAGGGGTGCGCCGCCCGTGAGCAGGAGTCCGCGGAGAACGGGCGAGAACGGCTTTGGCGTGGCGCGCGCGCCAGCCTGGGACGCAAGCGCGGCCGCGACGACGTCGGCCTGTTGGGCCGCCAGCCCGCCCTGTTTGAGTGGGAAAGTGGTGACGTCGCCGGCGGCGTACACGTTCTCGGTCCCGTTCACCTGGCCGAAGGCGTCGACCGGGATGAAGCCGTGCTTGTCGTGGGGTAGGCCCGGAAGGCTCGGCCCCTCGAGCACCGGCAGCGCGACGACTCGGTCCGCGAAGATCTCGCCCCCGCCGGCCAGCAGCAGGGTGCGCCCCCGCACGAGCGCCGGCAGCGACGAGGTCCTGACCGCGACGCCTCGGGCCTCCAGCAAAGGGACCAGCGCCTCAGCGGCGGCGGGGCCGAACAGTTCGAGCGGCTCCTCTTCGGGCGTGACCAGCGTGACCGTTGCGCCGGCCACACCGTGCTCGCGCAGATGGCTGGCGGTCATCATCGCAAGCTCGTACAGCGGCAGCGGCCACATCCGCTCGGCCGCGAGGGCGAACGCGATCGACCGGGCCCGGCCGGTGACCAGGTCCTGCAGCACGCCGCGCAGCGCCGGTACGTCGCCTCGACCCTGGAAGGTGAGAGCTCCCGGAACGGCGGGACGCGGGACCGCGCCTGTGGCGATGACGAGCGCGTCGAACGGTATGCGCCGGCCGCTTGCCGTGATGGCGACCTCCTCGTCGAGGTCGACCGCGCCGAGCATGTCGTGTACGAGTTCTCCGCCACCCTGGTCGGCCACTATCTCGGCCAGGTCGTAGGCGCGGGCCTCCGCACGGTCGAACGCCTCGGCGACGGTCACCGGGCGGTAGATGAATTCGTGCGCCGGTGAGACGAGCGTCACCTGAATCAAGCGGCCCGCCAGGGCGCGGAGCGCCAGCAGGGTCTCGAGGGCGGCCACGCCCCCGCCGGCGATGACGACATGGAGGCGTTTACCTCGGACCATGATGTCACCGTAGTCCTGGCCCGCCACCGCACCATCGTCGGTGTCCCGGGGCCCTCATCGGGACGAGCGTGCGAGAACGTTTCGGGTTTACCCCGATGCGCGCCGGCCGTGTGGGAAACCCGCAGCGGCGATTCGGGCGCGGCCGGATTACCGGCACGACGTCCGGATCTAGCTTGAACGCAGCGTAATCACGAGGAGATAGAGCAATGCCCGACATCGCCCTTCATCGGACCCATGGCTTTTTGACGCAGTCGCTCGAGCGTGCGACGGTTGCCGACGCGATGCATCCGGGAATCCTGTCCTGCGAGCCGGATGCGACCCTGACCGAGGTGGCCCAGGTCATGGCCGTCCACCGTGTGCACTGCGTGGCGGTCATCGGGATCTCGCACGAGGACCCCGAATGCTTCGTGTGGGGCATTGTCTCCGACCGCGATCTCGTGAAGGCCGGCGTCGACGAGGACGCGCCCCAGAGCGCGCGTGCGCTGGCCGAGCAGCCGCTCGTCGTCGTCGAGCCGGCGATGCCACTGCGCGACGCGGCGCGCGAGATGGCCGCGCATGGAGTCAGTCACGTGGTCGTCTGCGACCCGGTCGCCCACCGACCCATCGGCGTGCTGTCAACGCTTGACGTGGCTGGTGTACTCGCCTGGGGCGAGGCGTAATCTGCCGGTCTCCAACGCGCCAGGTGCTCGACTCGCCGGCGCCCGCGACCATCGGCGCAATGGGCGTGGCGACGCGGCCGACGAGAACGAGTACCTGGCGCACCACGATCATCAGGAGGCAACGTGTTTAGCAAGGTTGTCTGGGCGACGGATGGCTCCGAGGCCGCCGATCGGGCGCTGCCGCACGCAAGGGCGGTCGCGAAGGAAGCCGGCGCGCCGCTCGTGGTCGTCTACTGCGAGGAGTTCACGATGCCCGGCAAGGGCGGCGGGAGCGTCCCGGTTCACGCCAACGAGGAAGAGCTTCGCGCGAAGGTCGAACAGCAGGTGGCGGACCTGGCCGGCGACGGCATCGCGGCCACGCTGGAGTCCACCCAGAGCAGGGTGGGCGGCGCGGCGCACGCGATCGCCGACACCGCGCTACGCGAGGGCGCGGACCTGATCGTGATCGGCACGCGCGGTCACACTCCGCTTGCCGGACTGCTGCTGGGGAGCGTCACCCAGCGATTGCTGCACATCACGCCATGCCCGGTGCTGGCCGTCCCGAGCCAGATCAGCGGCTGATCGACGCGGACCGGTCTCGAGCGTGTCGGTCCGTCCCGACTGCATCCCGCGGGATCCGACGTTCGACCAGGAACTGCTGCAGTGGCTCGCGCACGCCGCCCGGCCATCGCCATTACCGATTGATGTGCCGGGTGGGCGCCGCGCTGGGGCGGGCCGGCTATGCGGTGATCACTGGAGGTGGCGGCGGGCTGATGGAGGCTGCCAACCGCGGCGCCCAGGAGGCCGGCGCGGTATCGGTGGGGTGCAACATCGAACTCCCGCGCGAGCAGCAGTTCAATCCGTACCTCGACATCGCGCTTCGCTTTCGGCACTTCTATGCCCGCAAGGTGATGTTCGTTCGCTATGCCCAGGCGTTCGTCATCGGCCCGGGCGGATTCGGCACGCTCGACGAGTTGTTCGAGGCGCTGACCCTGATCCAGACCGGGACGATCGAGCACTTCCCGGTGATCCTGGTGGGGAGGGGGCGCGGGAATGGGACGGGCTGCTCGGCTGGCTCCGGGAGGGCGCCCTGGCCGAGCACCGAATCGACGCTGCGGACCTTGCGAGTATCTCGACCGCGTTCGCCCCGGAACAGGTCGTCGAGATCGTCAACCGGGCGTGAGTAGAGTCCGCGCGATCGCTGCGGCGTTTTCCCGATGTGGCGACGGGTGGTCGTGGTGGACCGTTGGTGCATGGCCGGCGAGCGAGAGCATCTCCCAGTCACGATCTTCGGGCCCGATCCGCTGCTCAGCGTCACGGTCGAGGCGGGCGCCGCGGGCGATGAGATACACGTGCATCCGGCGGGCCAGGGCGTGTGGGTGGCGCGGATGGCGGCCGAGCTTGGCGCGTGGCCGATCCTGTGCGGCTTCCTGGGCGGAGAGACCGGCCGGACGCTCGCGCCTCTGCTCGAGGCGCTCCCCGGGGAGCAGCGGCTGGTCCACACGGTCGGATCCAGCGGCAGCTATGTGGTCGACCGCCGCAAGGGCGAACGCGAACTCGTCGCCGCCGAGATGCGGCCAGCGGCCGACCGGCACGAGGTGGACGATCTGGTCGCCGCCACTTGTGCGGCCGCTCTGGAGAGCGCGGTTCTGGTCGTGTGCAATCCATTTCCGGCCGCCGGCTTTCCCGACGACGTCTACGAGACGGTCGTGGCTGACGTGCGGGCGGCCGGCGTCCCCGTCATCGTGGACCTGTCGAGTCCGCGTCTGGACCGGACGCTTCCTTACGGTCCGGATCTGGTGAAGCTGAACGACTGGGAGCTCGCCGAGTACGTTTGCGGCCCGGTGGACGGCGCTGCTGCGCTCGACGCGGCCCGGCGGCTCCAGGCAGCCGGTGCGCAGGCCGTGGCGGTGACGAGGGCGGAGGCGCCGATTCTCGTGCTGCCGCCGGAGGGTGAACCGTTCGAGGTCGTACCGCAGCCGCTGCCCCTCGGCCATCGCGAGGGGTGCGGCGACTCGATGATGGGCGCGCTCGCCGCGGCGTGGGCGCGTGGTCTTCCTCTGCGCGATGCCGTCGTCCTCGGTGCGGCGGCCGGCTCGGCGAACTTCCTGCGCCACGGAGAGGGCACGGGCAGTCGGGACGTGGTCGAACGGTTGGCTCGGCACGTCACGACCCGCCCGCTGGCCGTACCGGTGGCCTGACTGGGGGTCTTCAGCTGCGCAGGGCGGCGCGCTCGGCCGCGGTCTCCGCGGAGGGGACCACCAGCACCGGCACATGGGCGTGCTGTACGACAGCGTGGGAGACGCTCCCCAAGAGCAGCGATTTCAGACCGGTCAGGCCCCGGGTGCCGAGCACGATCGCGTTGACTCCGAGCTTGTCGGCTTCGGCGAGAATCGTCGTGGCGATCGTGTGCTCACGCACCCCGACTCGAGCCTGTGCGTCGAGGCCGGCGTTACGCGCGCGCTCGGCGCCCTCCTCAGCTCGCCGGCGGGCCTGTTCGTCATAGCCGTGGTCGAGCGCCTCGTAGTCGATCTCCCCGATCGGCATTCCGGCGCCCGCGCGGGTCACGATGTCGACGAAGCGCTCCCATACCACGAACACGGTCGCGGTCTCGCCTCCGAACAGGTCGGCGGCGCGGTCGATGGCCGCCTGGGCGTCAGCCGAGCCGTCGTATGCGATCAAGATCATGGCGGTTGCTCCTTTGCTTCCTTGGGGTCATCGATGGTCCGTAGTTTGCCGTTGCGAGAGCGATGGCCAGCGCGGATGTCCAGAGGGCCGACCCCGCGCGACGCTAGGGGCATGTCTGAAGCACGAACTCTCAATCCACCGCTTGCCGACATTCGCGTTCGCGACTGCATGCATCACGGTGTGCTGACCTGCGCCGCCAGCGACTCCCTGCGGGATGTCGCTGCGATCATGGCCAACCACCGGGTGCACGCCGTGGTGATCACGACCAGCAACGGCGCGCGCCCGCTCGCCGTTGTGTCGGATCTCGACGTGCTCGCCGCAGTGGCCAATCGGGTCGACTGCACCGCCGCCGAGGCCGGCGCGACCGAACCGCTGACAGTCCCGGCCGATGAGCCCATCGAGGGTGCCACGCAGCTCATGAACGAGCACGGCGTGTCTCACCTCCTGGTGCTCGACAGTGCCGAGGGCTATCCCCTCGGGGTGCTTTCGTCGCTCGACGTCGCCGCGGTGTATGCCGAGAGCTGATCAAAAGACGAGCCACATAAGTCGTACGCGTAGCCATCAACGGGTTTGGCCGGATCGGCCGATGCGTCCTGCGCGCCGCTCACGTGAGCGATCCGAAGATCCCGTCGCAGCGGGTCATGGTCCCGATGGCGCAGATGAGCTGAGCCGGGGCACGAGCGTCCGGGGCAGGCCGGCCTCGGATGCTCCTCGCGCCGGGCTCACACCGCGTCAGGCCCAGCTCGGCAGCATTCCGGTGCTGTTGGTATCGATGCCGTAGTGCGCGGCGTAAGCGAACGGGTGGTGGAAGACGTCTAGCGCGCGGGAGCGCTCGCGGACCTCGACGCTGAAGTGATTGTCCTGCTTGGCGTCGGCCACCGACACCCACAGGTGGTCGTCGGCAGTCCGCCAGAGCAGCCGCACCAGGATGCCGTCGTTGACGCGACTGTGGAGCTCGTGTGTGGCGGTGGCGACTGACTCGCACATGGGGCTCTCCTCGACTGACTGGCGTGGCGACCCGGGAACTGTTTCAAGTGCGCCGCCCGGCTCCATCGGCAATGGGCACGCTGGCCGGATCGGGAAATCACGGATCCTCGCCGTCGGCTGCCTACCGACGCCCGGGGTCAGCAGATCGTACGAGCCGGAAGATCGTCCGGCACGGAGGCCAGGTCGATGAACTCGCGGGCGAAGCACGTGAAGCGATGCACGTCGGCGAAGTTCGAAACCAGTCCGAGCGACGTGCGGATCGCTCCACCGGACGGGAGACCGATCTGGCGGATGTAATCCTCGAGCACCATGCCTGCGCCGAACTCCCCGCCCAGCAGCGTCTGGAGCGAGATCGTGAACGCGACCTCGCCGGCTCCCGGGTTGCAGAAGCAGCCGGTGCGCAGTGAGATTCCGTGCTCGCCGGCGACACGATCGACATAGCGCTCGTCGACCACCCGGCCGTCGGGATGCAGGAAGTTGAAGGCGATCGTGCCGCCACGCTGCTCGCAGCTGCGACGCGGCGTACAGCCCGCCGCCGGTGTAATCGAGATACACGGACTCGCCGGCATCGAGCCGCGCGAAGTCACTCGTGCGCAGATCGTCGAGCGCCGTGGTGTCCGCGTACCGGGGGTGGGCACTGCGGACGCAGCCTCCGCAGGCCTCCGGGCATCCGGCACGAGCGGCGCGACGCTCATCGTCTTACCGCAACCAGGGACGGAGCAGCCGGGCCGCCCCCACGGCCGGCCCGGTGCGGCTCCCCAGCCCCCAGATAAGCACGTCTCCGCGCCCCACCTCACTGCACCGGCGCAAGCGCCAGGAGCTGGTCGATCCCTTCCTCGATGCCGTCCACCAGCACATCGATGTCGGGGGTCGAATCGCTGTCGGCGATCACGCCGAAGGTGACCAGGCCGTTGTAGGAGAAGATCGCGATCCCCACCGAGTGCGCCGCGGCGAGTGGGACCACCGGGTGCACCTCGCGCAGCGGCGCGCCGAACGCGTAGAGCGGAATCTGCGGACCGGGAACATTCGTGATCGTCACGTTGAACAGGCGCGTGGCGTAGAGCGAGCGCGCCAGCGTTGCGTGCAGGACGGGCGGGGCGAGCGCGGTCAGGTCGAGCATCGCGGCTGTGCCGACGTGGGCGCGCGAGGACTTGACCTGCTCGGTCGCGGCGACGATCTGCTGATGCCGCTCGTACGCATCGGCTTGGGCGACCGGGAGCTCCACGAACAGGGAGCTGATCCGGTTACCGAGGGCCAGCCGCTCGGTGTCCTGTCGTACGTTCATCGGCACCATCGCGCGCAGGCCGCGGCGCGGGGGCTCCTCACCGCGCTCGACGAGCAGACGCCGTAGGCCGGTGGTGCAGGCGGCGAGCACGGCGTCGTTGATCGATCCGCCGAGACCACGCCGGATCGCCTTCAGGTCGGTGAGGGGGCGGCTGACGACGGCAAATCTCCGGGTCGAGCCGATCGGAACGTTCAGCGAGGTGTGGGGGGCGCCGATCAGCTCGTCGCGGACGATCAGCTCGGCCAGGGAGCGCGAGCGCTCGAGCGCCTCGCGTGGATGAAGCGCCGCATGGACACCGGCGCGAGCAACGTGGGCGCCCGTCTGGACGGCCTGCGCGATCGGCTGAGGCGGCCTCGGCACGAACGGCCGCAGGAGCGATCCATTGGGGGCCGGCGGTGTCGCCGGTGGTGCGGGCGGCCGCTCGGGTGGATCGGGTTCGGTGTCGAGCAGCAGGTACGCGACGTCGACCGACCCGACGCCATCGACAAGGCAGTGATGGGTCTTGTGGGCGATCGCCCAGCGGCCGTCCGGGAGCCCCTCGATCAGCGCCATTTCCCACAGGGGACGCGTCCGGTCCAGCCGGTGCGAGTAGAAGTCCGCCGCCCACTCGCACAGCTCGGCGTGGCCACCCGGGGCGGGCAGGACGACGTGCCCCATGTGGTCCCGAACCCGGAAGCGGTCGTCATCGGTCCAGCGCGGCCAGCTCAATCCGCCGGTTCGGGTGGAGGAGAGCCGCTGTGAGTAACGCGGCAGATAATCCAGGCGCGCCGCGAGGTTCTCGCAGATCTCATCGACAGGGGGCGCTCCGCCCCCGGGCACGGGGTCGAACACGCTCACGCCGCCGATGCCCATCAGCGCGCCTTCGTCGTGCTGCTCGAGTTCGAGGAACGTCGCGTCGAGGGCGGTCAGGCTGTCGGGCATGACGAGAACCTACGCTGCGGGCGCGCGCCCGGCATCGGGGCCGAGGCCCGAAGGCGCTCCGTACTTTCCCACCTCGTCACGACCGGGTCAGCGTCACGAAGTGAACGCCGGCGAGGCCTTCGAGCGAGAACCCTTCCGCCGCGCCCGGTGAGACATCGACCGTGAACTCGGGGCGGCCCCAGGTCTCGTACAGCTGGGTGTCGATGTAGAAACGGGCGCCGCCGATCTCTCCCAGGCACAGATCGCCCGGACCGAGCGGCAGCTCCCCCTCGGTGAGGCAGAGCGGGGAGCTGCCCTCGCAGCAGCCCCCCGACTGGAAGAACATCAGCGGCCCGTGCGCGGCGCTGAGGCTATGAATCACCTCGAGCGCCGCGGAGGTCGCCGCCACGGCGGCGTTGGTCTGTTCGCCGTGGCTTGTCATTTCTAGAAGAACCCGAGTGGGTTGGGGTCGTAGCTGACGAGTAGGCACTTGGTTTGGGTGTAGTGCTCGAGCATCATGCGGTGGTTTTCGCGGCCGACGCCGGAGGCTTTGTAGCCGCCGAACGCTGCGTGGGCGGGGTATTGGTGGTAGCAGTTGGTCCAGACGCGGCCGGCTTGGATGGCGCGTCCCATCCGGAACGCGCGGCTGCCGTCGCGGGTCCATACGCCGGCGCCGAGGCCGTACAGGGTGTCGTTGGCGATCTCGAGCGCGTCGGCTTCGTCCTTGAACGTGGTCACCGCGACCACGGGCCCGAAGATCTCTTCCTGGAAGACCCGCATCTTGTTGTGGCCCTTGAGCGCGGTCGGCTCGTAGTAGTAGCCGCCGGACAGCCGCCCGTTCAACGGCGGGCGCTGCCCGCCGATCAGTACCTCGGCGCCCTCCTCGCGGCCGATCTTGACGTAGCTCTCGATCTTCTCGAGCTGGCTGGTCGAGACCTGCGGGCCGATCATCGTCTCGCGATCCAGCGGGTCGCCCTGCTTGATCTGCCCGATCCGGTCCAGCACGCGCTCCATGAACGGCTCATAGATCGATTCGTGGATCAGCGCCCTGGACGGGCACGTGCACACCTCGCCCTTGTTAAACGCGTACAGCACGAGCCCCTCGACCGCCTTATCCAAAAACGCGTCATCGGCCGCCATCACGTCCTCGAAGAAGATGTTCGGCGACTTGCCGCCCAACTCCGTGGTCGACGGAATGATGTTCTGCGCCGCGTAGGACATGATCAACCGGCCGGTCACCGTCTCACCCGTGAACCCGATCTTCGCGATCCGCTTATTCGACGCCAACGCCTTCCCGATCTCCGCCCCCGGACCGTTCACGACATTCATCACACCGGCCGGAATGATGCCCCCGATGACCTCCATCAACTTCAAGATCGACCACGGCGTCGGGCTGGCCGGCTTGAGCACCGTGCAGTTCCCCGCCGCCAACGCCGGCGCGATCTTCCACGCCGCCATCAACAACGGGAAATTGAACGGAATGATCTGCCCCACCACCCCCAACGGCTCATGAAAATGATACGCATAAGTCTGCTCATCGATCTCGGAAATCCGCCCCTCCTCGGACCGAACCGCCCCCGCGAAATACCGAAAATGATCGGCCGAGAGCGGAATGTCCGCCGCCAACGTCTCCCGCACCGGCTTCCCGTTCTCATAACTCTCAGCCACCGCGAGCATCTCAAGATTCGCCTCGATCGCATCCGCGCACGCGTTCAACACCGCCGCCCGCTCAGCCGGCGAACGCCGCCCCCACCCACCCTTCGCCGCATGCGCAGCATCCAACGCCAACTCAATATCCTGCGCCCCCGAATACGACACCTCGCAAAACACCTCACCCGTCGACGGCGACGGATTCTCCCGATACTCCCCCGTCGACGGGGCAACCCAATCCCCACCAATGAAATTCTCGTAACGCCCCTTCAGCTCAACCGGACTACCAGACTCACCCGGCGGCGCAAACGTCGTTGATTCGACCGTGGCCATATAGGACCTCTCCTCCTTTGGAGTGGTGGGAACCGTGTGCGGATGCTCCGCCGATGTGCGTCCTGTCACATCGGGGCTGGACCGTGTGTGGGTAGGTAAAAGTCCGCATAGGGCGTGGATGACGCACCGTCGGCTTGGGGCGATGACACACATCAACTGCTCGGGCCATCCCCGACGCGGCAGCGCCGACCGGGACCTAGGCTACTCAGCGTCAGTTCATCTCCGAACGAAGGAAGCGCCTCGATGCTCTCCAACGACGTAGCCACTCATATCAGCGGGACGCCCGGAGCGATCGAGACGCTTCGGCGGCTCAAGCTCAAGCACGGACCGCTCGCCATCTTCCAGTCGGGCGGATGCTGTGACGGCTCGCTACCGCTCTGCCTGCTGGCCGACGACCTGGCGCCCGGTCCCGGCGACGTGCTGCTGGGAGAGGTGGCCGGCGTCCCGTTCTACATCGACGCCGAGCAGTTCCACCGGTGGGGCGAGCCCGAGTTCGTGCTCGACATGATGAGCGGCGCTCCGGAGGGTTTTTCCCTCGGCCTTCCCGACGCGCATTTCGTCACCCTCTCGCCGTTCTGTCAGGCCAAGGCGGCGTAGACGGTCGCGGCTTTGGGGCTGGTCGAGAAACGCCCCCTATACGGGACGTTTCTCGACCAGCCCTGTGTTCGTTAGCTAGTCGCGCTCGATCAGCATGGCGATGCCCTGGCCTCCGCCGATGCAGAGGGTGACGAGACCCAGCTTGTGGTCCTCGCGTTCCATCTCGCTCAGGATCTTGGTCACCAGGATCGCGCCCGACGCGGCGACCGGGTGCCCGAGGCCGATCGCGCCGCCGTTCGGGTTGACCCGCGACGTGTCCAGCCCGAGGTCCTGCAGGACGGCGAGCGATTGGGCCGCGAACGCCTCGTTGAGCTCGAACACGTCGACCTGGTCGAGCGTCCGGCCCGCCCGGTCGAGCGCCTTGCGCACGGCGGGAACAGGCCCGATGCCCATCGTGCTCGGCTCCACGCCGCATACCGCGTAGGACAGGATCCGGCCCCGCACCGGCGCTCCGAGCTGCTCGGCCCGATCGGCCGACATGACCACCACGGCCGCCGCCGCATCGTTAACGCCCGATGCGTTGCCCGCCGTGACCGTGCCGTCCTTGTCGAACGCCGGCCTGAGCTTGGCCAGCGACTCGAGTGAGACGTCGGGCCGCGCGTGCTCGTCGACCTTGAACTCGACCGTTCCCTTGCGGCTCTTGATCTCGACCGGCACGATCTCCTCCTCGAACCGGCCCGCCTCGATCGCCGCCACCGCGCGGCGGTGCGACTCGACCGCGAACTCGTCCTGGGCCTCACGGGAGATTTCGTGGGACTTGGCCAGGTTCTCGGCCGTCACGCCCATGTGGATCTTGTTGAACGGGTCCGTGAGCGCGCCGACCACCGAGTCGGTCATCGACGCGTCGCCCATCCGCTCTCCCCAGCGCGCACCTTCAAGCCAGTAGGCGCCCCGGCTCATCGACTCCGCGCCGCCGGCCAGCGCCACCTCCGCGTCGCCGGTCTGGATCATCTGTGCGGCGGTGACGATCGCCTGCAGGCCGCTGCCGCACAGGCGGTTGAGCGTCATCGCGGGTGACTCCTTCGGAATCCCGGCGCCCATTCCGACGACGCGGGCCAGATAGTGGTCCTCGGACGCGGTGTGAATGACGTTGCCGAACACGACTTGCTCCACCTGTCCCGGTTCGAGCCCGGCGCGTTCGATCGCCGCCCGGCCGGCGGTCGCGCCGAGTTCGCTCGGTGCGACGTCGCGCAACCCTCGCCCGAAAGACCCGATTGCCGTGCGCGCTGCTGATGAGATAACTACGTTGGTCATCGAGAACCCCTTGGTGGCTGTGTCACATCTCTCCCCACGCGAGCACACCGGCGACGTCGAGCGTGGAGAGGATGCCAACCGGACGGTTGGTTTCGGGATTGAACGCCACGATGTGACTGGTGTCTTCGGACAGCATCAGCTCGGCTGCGGCGCGGAGCGGCGACGTGGTCGGAACCCGCACGAGCTGCTGCTGGGCCAGCTCCCCGGCTGTGTCCGGAGCGTCGTCACCGATCCCGGCTCGGAGCAGGTCGAGGTCGGAGATGATTCCCCACGCCGAACCACCGTCCCCCTCACGGCGAGACATGCCCTCCACCACGATGCAGTGAACATGGTGGGTACTCATCATCCGGGCCACCTCGGTGAGTGATGCCTCCGCGTCGCAGGAGAGGATCCCCGGGTGCATCGCATCGCCCACCGTCGCGTGGTCGAAATGCGGCAGCAGGTAGCTTCCGTGGCTGGGGACGCCGCTGGTATCGGACATCGTGGGTCTCCTTCGCTTGGTCTTGGACGCCGACGGTCTCAGCCCGGCAGCGTGATCTCGCTGAGCGGAATGTCGACGTCGATGAACCCGACTGGCGGCCCGCCGAGTTCGTCCTCGTCGCCCCGCTCGAACAGATACGGCGGGAGGTGGCGGCCGGCCACCTTCGTCGGCGGCCACCAGAGCGGATACCAGGCGCCCGGGACGTCCGCGTCGGCGCCGGGCACGCCCGAGCGCATGTAGAGCGGCTCGTCACCCGTGAACAGCATGCCTCGCAGCACGGGCCGGAACGGCTCGGGTTGGACGTCGGCGCCGTAGCTCGCTGCGACGTGCTCGGCCACGGTGTCGCCCTGCTGGGCGGCCAGCCCGCCCTGCTTGACCGGGAAGTCGACCGCATCGCCGGCCGCGTACACGCCCGATGCTCCCGTCACCCGTCCGTACTCGTCGACGGGGATGAAGCCATAGGGATCGCTGGCCGGCACGCCCGGCAGCCCCGGGCCGCTCAGGAGCGGCAGGGTGACCACGCAGTCGGAGCTCGGCTGTCCGAGCGCGGCGTAGGTCAGCCCCCCGCCGTTCACCTTCGCGAATGACGCGTGGATGAACTCGATTCCGGCCTTGCCCAGCAGCCGGCCGACGTTCTGGCTCAAATCAGCACCGAACAGCGCCAGCGGCCGCTCTTCCGGGGTCAGGAGGCGCAACTCGACCCCCTGCACGCGTGACCGTGTGAGCTCGCGCGCGGTCATCAGCGCGAGTTCGTACAGCGGGAGGAGCCATCCGGTCATCGCGGGAGCCACGAAGGCGACGCTGCGCGCATCGCCACCCCGCACACGATCGAGCATCTCCCGGATTCCCTGACCCGATCCTTCGAGCCCGAACGTGGTCGCACCGGAGAAGGGTGCGCGCATCCGGGCCCCGGTGGCGAGGATCAGCGTGTCGAACTCGAGCTCCTGGCCGTCGGCCAGGGTGACCCGTCGGCTGGCGCCATCCACCGCTGTCGCGGTGCCCTGGACGAACCCGGCGTGGGCGAAAGCGGCCACAGCTGGGATGGACAAGCGGGCCGCCGTGCCAAAGCCGAACGGCTCCGCCACCGTCATCGGCCGGTCGACGAACCACTCGTTCGGCGAGACCAGCGTGATCGTGAGCCGATCACTCCCGAGGGCTCGCAGAGCGAGCATGGCCTCGAGTCCGGCGACGCCTCCGCCGACGATCACCACCCTCCCGCGATCGGAGTTGTCATGTTGCGTCATGGGTTCACTCTCCTCCGGGAGTCGTCGACGGGCGCCTACCGCGGCGCCGAGATGGCGGCCTGGGCGGCGGCGACACGGGCGATCGGCAGGCGGAACGGCGAGCAGCTCACGTAGTCGAGGCCCGAGTCGTGGAAGAAGCGGATCGACTCGGGGTCTCCGCCGTGCTCACCGCACACGCCGAGCTCGAGCTCGGGCCGTTCCCGGCGCCCCTTCTCCACCGCCGTCCTGACCAGCTCGCCCACGCCGGCCTGGTCGATCGCCGCGAACGGCGAACCGTCCACGATCTTCTCCTCGACGTAGCGCGGGATGATCCGACCCTCGATGTCATCGCGCGAGAAGCCGATCCCGCACTGGGTGAGGTCGTTCGTCCCGAACGAGAAGAAGTCGGCGTGCCGGGCGATCTGGTCGGCGATGAAGCAGGCCCGCGGGAAGCTCGATCATCGTCCCGACGCCGAAGTCGGTCCCGAGCGTGAGCCCCTCTTCCTCGGCCACCGAGACCACCCGACCCTTGACCAGTTCAAGCTCGCGCTCGTAGGCCACCAGCGGGATCATGATCTCGAGGTGCGGGGTGCGGCCGGTCCGCTCGCGCACCGCCAGCGCGGCGCGGGCAATCGCCCGCACCTGCATCTCGTAGATCGCGGGCTGCATCACGCCGAGGCGTACGCCGCGCGTGCCCAGCATCGGGTTGGTCTCCTCGAGCGAGCGGACGCGGTCGAACTGCTCCTCGAGGCCCGCAAGCCGCGGGCTGCGGTCGATCCGGGCGCGCACGATCTCCTCGTGCAGCTCGAAGCGGTCGGGCAGGAACTCGTGCAGCGGCGGGTCGAGCAGGCGGATCGTCACCGGCCATCCGACCATCGCCTCGAACAGGCCCTCGAAGTCGCTCTGCTGGAGCGGGAGAAGCTCGTCGAGCGCGGCCTGGCGGGCCGCGTCTTCGTGGGCCATGATCATCGCCCGCATCTTGGGCTGGCGGTCGGCGGCCATGAACATGTGCTCGGTCCGGCACAGCCCGATCCCCTCGGCGCCGAAGCGGTGCGCGCGGGCGGCATCCTCGGGCGTGTCGGCGTTGGCCCGCACGCCGATCTGGCGCAGCTCATCGGACCAGCGCAGCACGGTCTCGAACCGCGCGTCGATGTTGGCTTCGACCAGCGGCACGTCGTCGGTCGTGATCACGCCGTTGGTGCCGTCGATCGCGATGAAGTCGCCGCCGTGCAGGACGAGGTCGCCGATCCTCACCTCGCCCAGCTTGAGATCGACCTCCATCGCCGACGCGCCGGTCACTGCCGGGCGGCCCATCCCGCGGGCCACGAGCGCTGCGTGCGACGCCTTGCCGCCCTCGGAGGTGAGGATGCCGACCGCGGCATGGAAGCCGGCGACGTCGTCGGCCTCGGTGAACGGCCGCACCAGGATCACGTCCTTGCCGTCGGCCGCCTGCGCGACGGCCTCGGGCGCGGTGAACACGATCGTGCCCTTGGCCGCGCCTGGAGAGGCCGCGACGCCGTGGGCGATCGCCGTGAAGCGCGCGGTGGTGTCGAACGAGGGATGCAGTAGCGCGTCGAGCGTCCCGGCGTCGATCGTGGCCACCGCCTCGGCCTTGGAGAGCAGCCGCTCCTCGAATGCGTCCACCGCGAAGCGCACGGCGGCCTGCGCCGGCCGCTTGGCACCCCTCGTCTGGAGCATGTACAGACGCCCCTCCTCGACCGTGAACTCGGTGTCCTGCATGTCCTTGTAGTGGGCCTCGAGCTTGCGCAGGATGTCGTTCAGCTGGTCGGCTGTCTCGGGCATCCAGTCGCGCAGCGTATGTAGATCGAGCGGGGTGCGCACGCCCGAGACGACGTCCTCGCCCTGGGCGTTGGGCAGGAAGTCGCCCGACGGCGTCGACGCGCCCGTCACCTCGTCGCGGCTGAAGGCCACGCCCGAGCACGATGACTCGCCCTTGTTGCCGTACACCATCTGCTGGACGTTGACCGCGGTGCCCCAATCGTCGGGCAGCTTGTTGATCCGCCGGTACTGCACGGCGCGCTCGCCCATCCACGAGTCGAACACGGCCTGGATGGACTGCTTCAGCTGGTCCTGCGGGTCGGTGGGGAAGTCGTAGAAGGACTTGAAGCTATCGACCAGCTCGCGCAGGGCGGCGGTGTCCAGCTCGATGTCCAGTTTGACCCCGCGGTCCCGCTTGACGCGAGCGATCTCTTCCTCGAAGCGCTCGCCCGGGACGCCGCGCACCACGTTGCCGAACATCTGCACGAGGCGGCGGTAGCAGTCCCACGCGAACCGCTCATCCCCGGTGCGCGCGGCCAGGCCGGCGGTCGACTCGTCGTTCAGCCCCAGGTTCAGGACGGTGTCCATCATCCCCGGCATCGACACGCGGGCGCCGGAGCGCACCGAGACCAGCAGCGGATCGTCCGCGTCGCCGAGCCGCTTGCCGGCCCGGCTCTCGAGCGCGGCAAGTGCCGCCGCCACCTGCTCGTCCAAGCCGTCCGGCCAGGTGCGGTCGCTCCGCATGTACGCCACGCACGCCTCAGTGGTGATCGTGAACCCGCCGGGGACCATGTCGGCCCCGAGGATCCGGGTCATCTCGGCGACGCCTGCGCCCTTCCCGCCTAGCAGGTCGCGCATCTCCCGCGAGCCCTCGGCGAAGTCGTATACCCACTTGTGCTTCGAACCCCGAGCCTTCTTGGCTCTGGCGGCTGCTGTCTGCGTGGTCATCACATGTCTCCCCTGGATGCTTGCCGGGTCACCCGCGGCGTCGTCTGGAGCCGCTCACTGAACGATAGTTTCGCGCCCATGCGTACCGTACGCTAACCGTGGCAGATGCCTAGCGCAGTACGTAGTTTTCCGACGCGCGTAGTTCTCCGCACCAACGGTTCGGCCGCTCACGCTCGCCTGGGGCTCCCTGGGGCTCTAAGTTGCCGCGAATGAGCTCGCAGGCGCGTCTCACTCTCGTCGCGGCCGCGACGGTCGGCGGGGTCGGCGGGTGGCTTCGGCGCCGGCGGGCGACGCGACCGGAAGCCCCGCCCGAACCCCCCCCGCCGCCGCCGGTGACCACCCAGTCCAGTCCCGGTCAGATCGCGGACCTGCAGCAGGCTTACGGCGCCGAGATGGCTGCCCCGCCCCCTGGCGCCGCCACGCCGGATAACTGACGGCTCGGGAGTAGGCGGCTCGTTGCTCGACGACACGTTCCCGACCATGGGCACCATGGCCCGGGTCGTGCGCGACGCCGACGGCGAAATCGACGTCGCGGCGGTGTTCGCCGAGATCGAGCGCCGGCTCTCTCGCTTCGACCCGAGCAGCGACCTGTCGCGGCTCAACGCGGATCCGCGGGAGTGCGTGCCCGCAGCGCCGCTGCTCCGGGCGGCCGTGAGCGCCGCCCTGCGGGCGGCGCGCTTGAGCGGCGGGCTGGTGGACCCGACTGTCCTGGGGGCCGTGCGTGGCGCGGGCTATCGGGAGTCCCGCGCGCGCGTGCACGCCGCACCACTTTCCGTGGCCTTGGAATCAGCGCCACCGCGGCGCCCGGCTCAGCCCGATCCGGCCGCGCAGTGGCGCGTCGTTGAAGTCGACGGTAAGGCTGGTGTGATTCGCCGCCCCCCCGGTCTCGAACTCGACCTGGGCGGCTCGGCCAAGGGGTGGGCGGCCGACGTCCTCGGGGCCCGGCTCGAGCGGCACGGGCGATTCGCCGTCGACTGCGGCGGCGACCTGCGGCTGGCCGCCCGCCGTGGAGCCCCGTGGGAGGTGCGCGTGCGCCATCCCCTCACCGGCGCGCTCGCCCACACGCTCTACGTCCGCGCGGGCGGCGTGGCGACCTCCGGAATCGACCGCCGGCTGTGGCGCGGACCGGCCGGGGGATTCGCGCACCACCTGATCGACCCGGCCACCGGCCGCCCCGCGTGGACGGGGCTGCTCGCGGTCACGGCGCTCGCCCCGACTGCCCTGGACGCCGAGGCCCTGGCCAAGACGGCCTTGCTGTCAGGTCCCGTGGCCGGGCATCGCATGCTGCGCGCCCACCACGGCGGTGTGCTCGTCCACGACGACGGAACCGTCGACGCCGTCAAGGCCTGACGGCTCGGCACGGTGGATCCCGCGCTCGACGGCACCGATCAGGAAGCTCCGCAGCGAGGGAAGCTCCACCACCGCCTTCACCGACCCCATCCGAACGGCTCGCTCGATGCTGTGCACCCGGTCGAAGCGTTCGGCGAACTCTCGCCGCTTCTGCGCCAGCACGGCCTCCCACTGCGCCGCGCGGAGAGCGCGGAGACGCTGCCGCTCCGCACCCGCGGCCTGAGCTATCGCTTCGTCGAGCGACTGGATGCGCTCGTCGTCGGCTGCGGCCCGCTCGACCTCGCGGGCGAACACGACGGCGGCGGCCGGGGCGCCGCCGGTCACCGACGCGCGCGCCCCCTTGAGCGCGACCGCCTCGAGGTTGGGGTTCAGGCTCTGCGAGAAGACCACGAACGCGCCGCCGTGATAGCGGGAGAGGACGCAGAACACGATCGGGCCGTCGAAGTTGACCACGGCGCGGGCAATCTCGGCCCCGAACTCGAGCTGCCATTCACGCAGCGACTCGGGTGATCCGTCGAATCCGGCGAGGTTCGCCAGCACGACCATCGGCCGGCGGCCGGCCGCGGCGTTGAGCGCGCGCGCGATCTTCTTGGCGGCGCGCGGGAACAGGGTGCCGGCGGTCCATTGCTGCGGCCCGTCGGAGGGGATCGGCCCACGTCTCGGCAGCGGCCGGGACTCGATGCCGATGAGCGACACGGGCCATCCGCCGAGATGCGCGTCCCACACGACCGCCACCTTGGCGCCCTGCATGGCTGCCCAGCGCTCGAGCGGTCGGTGATCGCGATCGGTCACCGCGCGCATGACCGAGCGGATGTCGAACGGCCGCTTGCGCTCCGGGTTCTCCTGCTCGGAGAACACGTCGCCGATCCGCTGCATGGCCGAGCCAGGAGCGTGGTGCGGAGCCTCGCCGACGTCGCGCTCAGCCGGATCCGATGTGGCCGCGCGCCGCGGAAACCGCTCTCCGGGCGCCACGTAGGTGTGGTCGTAATAGCGGAGCAGTAGGCCGCACGCGTCCGCGAGGTCGCTGGCCCAGTATTGGGCCTGACCGTTGGGGCCCATGATCCGCTCGTAGCCGCCGATGCCGAGGTTGTCCTCGGCCGACACGCCGCCGGAGAAGTCGAGCGACTGCTTGCCCGCGAGCAGCATCGAGCTTCCGGCCGTCATGATCAGCGCGCCGCGAGTGTGCATGAGCATCGTCGCCTCGGCGTTGCAGTACGGCTGGCCCCCCACGGTGATCCCGCAGACCACCACGTTCAGCTCGCCGCCGGCCTGCGTGAACAGCACGATCCGACGCAGCCCGGCGGCGATCCAGTCCATCGTCTCGGTTCCAGAGTCCATTGCGATCTTGGCCCCGGCCGACAGGGCGAACCATTCCAGCGGGACCCCGAGTGCTTCGGCCAAATCGATCGCCGCGACGATACGCCGGCACTCGGGCTCGGCCAGCGATCCGAGTGCGCGCGTCGGATCGCCGAGCAGGATCACGCGCAGCATTCCCTCGGGGTAGCGATCCGTGAAGTTCCGGACCGTGCCGACGACGATGCCGCTCGGGTTCGTCGCCGGCGGACGATCGACAGGCTCGAGCCGGCCATCGTCCGTCAGTTCGTGCTCGATGAACTCCCCGGCGGGCTGACCGGCGGTGGGGTGGGCGGGTGCAAGCAGCTTGACGACCTCGGCGGGATGCAGGGTGCCGCGGCGACGCGCTGCGCTGATCCGTCGCGTTCCCTCGTCGAGCGGCCGGAGAGGCTCGGTCGGCGGGTCCTCCACCTCGACCGCGACGTCGTGCCCGGCGGGAACGAAGAAGCGCAGCGACCGGTCGCGGACGACGCCATCCCGATCTCGGAGTTGTCCCTGCATCTCGACCAGCTCGAGCCCGAGTCCAGTCGTCCTCGGCGCCATGCGCTCGACCAGGGCCCGGATCTCGCCGGGACGCAGGTCGATGACCGGCCACGCGTGGAGGACGACGCGGTTCCACATCATCCGCCGGTGCAGTGGCCGGCGGGCCTGGAAGCCGCGGATGGCCTCCAGCACGGAGATCAGCACCCGTTCGAGCTCCGGCAGGGAGACCACCCGGCCGCGGTCGTCATGGACCGGGGTGAGGTCGCGGACTTCGGCCAGCGCGAACAACCGCTCGTCCTTCGCGTTCGAGCGCGCGACCCCGTGGAACATATAGACGTCCTCGGGCGACGCGAGACGCTCGAGATCGAACTCCTGCAGGCGCCCCAGGCGCAGACGATGCCCCATCATTGGGTGCAGACCACGCAGCACCTCGTCCTCGGCAAGCCCGCCCGGCCCGGGCCGGAAGGTGAACAGGTCGATCGCAGACATCCCCCGGCCCCTGCCGGGCTCGGCGACCGCGACGACGACCCTGTGCAGCGCCGGCGCGATAGGCACCTCGGCCAGCGCGACGCGCAGCCGCGCGGCCGTCGTCTCGCGCGCCGGCACCTCGTCTCGGTGCTGCGCGTACACGTCGAGCACGGCGAGCTGACCGGGGGGCAGCGTCGCGGCGTGGCGGGCGAACGCGGTCGCGATCGCCGTGACGTCCTCGAGTTCGACATATGCGCTTGCGAGCTGCCGGGTGCCGCCCTCGAACTCGTACTGGGCCACCGCCACGTCGTGGCCGTCCAACTCGATGTACTCGAATTCGGTCAGCGACCGCGTGCGGTAGTAGCGCCGGGTCATCGCCTCCACCAGCAGCCGGCGAGCGGCCGGGGAGGACGATCCCATGGCGGCGGTCATTAGCGGGGCCAGCGGCCGTGAGCAGGCGACGATCTCCGCGAGCGCGGCCTGCGCGTCGGCGCCCCCGGGCTCGGCGGCCAGCAGCCGCGAAGTGCTGCTCCATCTCCGCGTACACGCGCTCGGTCGCCTCGGCGATGACCGGCTGGTCGAAGTAGCGGAAGCGGATCTCGCGGGCCAGATCGGCGATGACCGGGTCGTGTCCGGCGAGCGTCGTCGGCGAGCCGATCGAGAACCTCGCGAAACTCCTCGCCGACGTGCCCGACGAGCGAC
Source organism: uncultured Solirubrobacterales bacterium (assembly GCA_963757795.1). Taxonomy (GTDB): domain Bacteria; phylum Actinomycetota; class Thermoleophilia; order Solirubrobacterales; family Solirubrobacteraceae; genus Palsa-465. The sequence continues at coordinate 246,600 of CAVWSI010000006.1, forward strand.
TCGGCATCCTCGAGGCGCCGGTCGAGAATCGCCACGATCGCCGTGCGCGCGATGTCGGCTCGCTGCCCAGAGAGAAACAGCCGGTAGCAGGCCTCCTCCAGGGCCGGGGTTCGCTCGAGACTGGTGATCCCGTAGTGACCGAGCGCCCGGCGCAGCGCGGCGATGAACCAGCGCGGCAGCGCCTCGGCCTCGGCATCGAGCGAGCGCAGCCAGGCATGCAGGTGCTCCTTCGGGCTCTGGGCCAGCTCGGACTCCGGTTCCGGGTCGGCCCGGTCCGGCCGCGAGAGGGCGCGCAGATCGGCGAACATCCCGAGCAGCCGATGCTCGCCGGGAATCAGCGCCGGATCGCAGGCGAGCAGGTCCGCGCACTGGCCGTGCAGGTCGGCGACCGTACGCGCGACCTGCGCCGCCCCGATGTCATAGCCCAGCACCAGCCACTCGATCCGACGCAGGTTCTCGCGGCACGGGTCGGGCGCAGCGTCCTGCGATGCGGTGAGCGACTCGAACGACAGCCGGGCGCTGGTCGGCGGGTGCGGTGCTTGCTCGATCGGCTCGAGGGCGAGGAGGGGTGAGTGCTGATCGACGTGCATGTTCTCGCCGACGAACACCTTCTTGACTCGTCCGCGGCTCGGCGCGGTGAGCGACGATTCCATCTTCATCGCTTCGACGATCGCGACCACGTCGCCCTCCTCGACGATGTCACCGACGGAGAGACGGGATCGAGACGACGAGTGACGGCCCCGGCGGGTAGATGAGCCCGCCGTCGTCTCGCGTGATGCGGTGCGGTACGCCGTCGACCTCCACGAGGAGGCTGTCACCCTGTCTCGAGATCAGGGTCCGGTGGCGCCCGGTCGGTCAGCTCGATACGCCGCTCGTGCGGCCCCAGGCGCCGAGCGCTCACCTCGACCGTGTGTCCATCGACGGCAATGCGGTAACGGTCGGGGGCGATGAGCGACGCCGCGAGGCGGTAGGAGTGACCGCGGTGGCGCAGCTCGTAAGTGCGCGAAAGGGCGCCTGCGGTCTCCGGGCGTCCCCGGCGAGCGAACGCGTAGAAGCGCGCCCGATCATCCGCGGCGTCCCGGTCGGCCAGTTCGATCGCGGCCTGTATCAGGGCGAGGTCTCCGTGGCGGACCGGCGCCGCGGCGCCGCTCTCGTGCAGCTGGTCCAGCCAGCCCGGATCGATCGCGCCGGCGTACGCCTCCGGTTGCTCGAGCATCTCGAGCAGGAAGCCGTGGTTCGTCGTCCCGCCGTCGATCACCGCGACCGTGTCGGCGAGCGCTCGGCGCAGGCGCGCCAGCGCCTCGTCGCGATTGCCGGCCCAGGCGATCAGCTTGCAGATCACCGAGTCGAGCTCGGCCGGGATGCTGTCGCCCTCGGCCACTCCGGTGTCGACTCGGAGCCCGGGGCCGGTCGGGAGTCGTAGGTGCACGAGCCGCCCGGGCGCCGGCAGGAATCCGAGCGCCGGGTCCTCCGCGCACAAGCAAACCTCGATGGCATGCCCGACCGGGCGGGCGCCTCGCCGTCGAGTCGCCCACCCGCGGCGACGTGCAGCTGCAGCTTGGCGAGGTCGAGTCCCGTGACTGCCTCCGTCACCGCGATGCTCGACCGCGCAACTCGCGTCCAGCCCCACCAACGACCAGCGCCGCGCCGCCGGCTCGTACTGAAACTCGACCGTCCCGGCGCCGTGGTAGCCCGCACGCGAGCACCCGCCCCCGCGCCGCTTCCATGATCTCGCTCTCCTCCTCTGCCGTCAGCGCGGTGCTCGAGGACTCCGCGAGCAGTTTCCGGTCCTGGTGCGCGCACGAGCGGTCGCACACTCCGAGGGGCCACACATTCCCGTGGGTGTCGGCGATGACCGGCACGTCCAGCCGGCGCGCGCCGGGGATTCGCTCCACGGCTACCTCGATCGGTGAGGCTTCGCAGCACGCCGGGATCGGGACCGACGAAGACGGTCCCGAGCCGCTCGCACGTCGCCGCCGCCTCAGCCTGCTCGGCCAGCGTTCCTCGGCCGAGCCACAGGGCGTCCGCGCGGCACGCCCTCAGGGCAGCCTCGAGCCCGCCGCCGGCCAGGCAGACGGCCTCGTCGGCTTGCCGGACGAACAGCGCGTCACGGTCGGCGTCCGCGTGCAGAGCGATCAGACAGAGCGAATCGCCGCGGCCATATCCCAGCTCGCGCGCGGCGTGTACGACGCGAATCGCCGGCTCGCCGCCGCCTGCGACGGCGAGCCGGGAGAACTCACGTCGGACCATCGGCGAGCCGGCGGGGGCTCACGCCCCGCCGGAGTAGCCGACCATGAGCAGCTCGACCACTTCCTTGATCATCGGGATGCGCGGGTTGGTGCGGATGCTCGGATCCATGAACGCGGCCCGGGCGAGGTCGGGGACGCCTTCTCGAACTCCTTCTGTGACACGCCGCAGTCGGCCAGCGTCCGCGGCTCCTCGACCTCGGCGAGCAGCTGGTCGACGCGGGCGAACAGCCGCTCACGCCGATCTTCCTCGGTCTTGCCGCCGAAGCCCAGAATCCGGCCGATCTCCGCGTACTTCTCGGGTGCCACGTAGGCCGAGTAGGCGGGGGAGGGCATGAACTTGCTCGGCAGCGACGCGTTGTAGCGCAGGACATGCGGCAGGAAGATCGCGTTGGCGCGACCGTGCGCGATCCCGAACTGCGCCCCGACGGGGTGCGCGAGCGCGTGATTCAGTCCGACGAACGCGTTCGAGAACGCCAGTCCGGCGATCGTCGCGGCGTTGTGCATCGCGGTGCGGGCCTCGAGGTCCTCACCGTGTTTGTAGGCCCGCGGCAGCGCCGTGAAGATCAGGTTGGCTGCCTGCACGCAGAACGCGTCGGTGAACGGCGAGGCGAAGATCGACACCGCCGCCTCGAGCGCGTGGGTCAGCGCGTCGATTCCGGTATCCGCGGTGATCGTCTTGGGCATGGTCAACGTGAGGTGCGGGTCGACGATCGCCATGTCGGGGACGAGCGAGTAGTCGACGAGTGTCACCTTCTTCTTGCCCACGCTGATCACCGCCGCCGGCGACACCTCCGAACCCGTGCCCGACGTGGTGGGAATCGCCACCAGCCGTATCTTGTGCTTGACCTGCGGGAAGTCGGCGATGCGCTTGCGCGCGTCGAGGAACGGCAGCGACAGCTCGCGGATCGAGAGCTGCGGGCTCTCGTGGAACAGCCGCATCGCCTTCGCCGCATCCATCACCGAGCCGCCGCCGATCGCGATGATCGCGTCGGCGTCGACCAGCTCCAGCTGCTCGATTCCGGCGCGGATCTGCGCTTCGGTCGGCTCGGGCTCGACCCCGGAGTACACGTGCACCGCGTCCGCGGTGAGGTAGTGGCGAACTTCCTCGGCCACCCCGCGGGCCACCGTCCACCGGTCCGTGACGATCATCGGCCGGGAGACGTCGAGCAGCCGCAGGTTGTCCAGAGCCCCCGGATTGAAGTACGTGTCCGACGGGACCCGGAACCATTGAGAAGGCGTTTGCCGCCGCGACACCACCTTGACGTTCAACAGGTTGCGATAGTTGGTGTTGTCGGTCGTGTTCGATCCCCCCCACGTTCCGCACCCGAGCGAGAACGTCGGGGTCATCGAGTTGTAAATGCCGCCCAGCGCTCCGACCGCGGTCGGGGCGTTGACCAGGATCCGTCCCGTCCGGACCGCGAGGGCGAAGCGATTGATCACCTCGTCATCGGTCGCGTAGACGGCCGAGGTATGGCCGAGGCCCAGGTGCTCGGTGACGAGCTCGCACGCCCGGATCCCGTGCTCGACCGACGGCGAGCGCACCAGCCCGAGCACCGGCATCAGCTTCTCGGCGATCATCGGGTGGGCGGCGAGGGCGTCGAGATCGCTCGGCAGCGGGGCCAGCAGCACCTTGTCGGTCTCCTCCACCTCGAACCCGGCCAGGTTCCCGAGATTCACGCAGGACTGGCCGAGCACCTCGAGGTTCACCTTGCCCTCGTCGCCGAACGACCGGGCCGCCAGCGCGTCCGTCTGGTCGTCGGTCAGCAGCCGAGCGCCCATCTGCTGGAACTCGTCGATCATGCTCATCGTAGATCGCCTCGTCGATCACGCACGTCTGCTCCGCCGGGCAGATCACCGAGGCGTCGAACGTCTTGGAGATCAGGACGTCCATGACCGCCATCCGGACGTCCGCGCTGCGGTGCACGTACACCGGCGCGTTGCCGGAGCCCACGCTGAGGCACGGCTTGCCGGCGGCGTTCGCGGCGGCCACCGCCTTCGGTCCGCCGGTCGTCCAGATGAAGTCGACCCCGGGGTGGTGGAACAGGTACTGCGAGACCTCGAGCGACGGGTCGGGGATCACCTGAAGCGAGTTTGGCGGCAATCCGACCGCCTCGCCCGCCTCCTGGAGGACCTCCGCCGCCCGCCCGCAACAGCGGACGGCGCGCGGGGACGGCCGCATGATGATCGCGTTCCGCGTCTTTGCGCAGACGATCGACTTGAACAGCGTGGTCGACGTCGGGTTGGTGATCGGCAGCAGCGCCAGCACGACCCCGATCGGCTCGGCGACGTACTGGAGGCCGCGCTGGCGGTCCTCGTCGATCACGCCGACCGACTTCTTGTCCTTCAGGTAGTCGTAGAGGAACTCGGTGGCGATGTAGTTCTTCAGCACCTTGTCCTCGAGCACGCCGAACATGGTCTCTTCCATCGCCAGCTCCGCCAGCTCGACCGCGCTCTCGAGCCCGGCGACCGTCATCGCCCACACGATCCGGTCGACCGCCTCCTGATCGAGCTCGCGCAGCGCCACGGACGCTTCCTGCGCGCGCTCCACGAACCCGTCAAGCCGTGCCGCCCACTCGGCATCTGTCGTCTCGGGCGCGGCCGGCATCTTTGACTGCCGTGGCCATAGTGATCTCCCGTCTAGTCGTCGAGTGGCGGCATCATCGGACCGTCGCCCGCTGGGTCGAGGATGCCTTCCTCCAGCCACGGTAGCGGCCCGTCGAGAACCTTCTGGGCGGCGCCGTAGCGGGCGTCGTCATCGTTGGCCCACAGCTCGCCGGAAGAGCGCGTCGGCCCTGCGCTTGGCCATCGCGCAGAACAGCTCCGCGAGCTCGATCGCCTCGGCCTTGCGCTCCGGCGTGCTCGCGCCCGACCGTGTCGGCGTAGACGACGGTCGAGGAGATCGCGAACAGCTCGGCGCCGATGTCGACGATGCGCCCGAGGAACGTCTGCTTGTTCTCGAGCTTGGCCTGCCAGCGCGCCATGCCGTAGAACGTGTCGCGCGCCAGCTTGCGCGAAGCGCGCTCGACGTAGCGCAGGTAACCCGCCAGCGGACCGAACTCGTCGTAGGCGCGAGGATTCTGGCCCTTGCCGACGGCGAGTTGGGGCAGCCACTTGCCGTAGAACAGCCCGGCCTTCAGGGCGGCATCCGCCTTGGCCTTGGCGTCGCCGTCACCCATGCAGCAGTTCGCCTGCGGCCTGGAGGTGGGTGTCGACCGCCTCGCGTGCGATCAGCAGGTGCATGATCTCGCTCGAGCCCTCGAAGATGCGGTTCACGCGCATGTCACGCATGACCTGCTCCACCGGCACGGGCTTCTCGCCGCGGGCCTTGAGCGACTCCGCGGTCTCATAGCCGCGGCCGCCGCGAACCTGCATCAGCTCGTCGATCACCTTCCACGCGAGCTCCGAGCCGTACACCTTGCACAGGGCGGCTTCGATCCGGATGTCGTTGCGCTTGTTGTCGGCCAGCCGGGCGCAGACGTCGAGCATCGCCTCGAGGCCGAACGCGCTGCCGGCGATGAACGCCAGCTTCTGCGCCACCGCGTCGTGCTTGCCGATCGGCCGTCCCCACTGCTCGCGCTCGACGCCCACTCGCGCGCGACCTTCGTCGCCCACTTCGACGCCCCGACGGCGATCGCCATCAGAGCCAGGCGCCCCGTATTCAGCGTGCTGAGCGCGATCTTGAGCCCGTCGCCCTCGCGGGCGATCCGGTTCTCCTCGGGGACGAACACGTCCTTGAGGAGCGTCACCGAGTTCTCGATCCCACGTAGGCCCATGAACGCGTTGCGGTGCAGCGACGTGATGCCCTCCGTCTTGTACGGCACCACGAACGCGCTGATCCCGCCGCGGTGGCCCTCGCTCTTGGGCACCTTCGCCATCACCACGACGATGTCGGCGACCGTTCCGTTGGTAGCCCACAGCTTGCGGCCGTTGATCAGGTAGCCGCCCTCGACCGGCGTGGCGGTGATGTCGTCATCGACCGGCGCAGCCGCGTGCTCGGGTGTTACCGGCACCGCGGTCGACGCCATCCGGGCTGGATCGGAGCCCACGCCCGGCTCGGTCAGCAGGAACGCGCTGATGTGGTCCTTGGCCACCAGCGGCAGCCACTTGCGCCTCTGCTCCTCGCTAGCCGAACATCCGCAGCGGCTCGGCCACGCCGATCGACTGATGCGCGCTGAGCAGCGTGCAGATCGCCGAGTGGCAGTTGCCGGCGATCGCCAGCGCCTTGGCGTAGTACACCTGCGAGAGGCCGAGGCCACCGTACTCCGGTGGGACCTTCATCCCGAGCGCGCCGATCTTCTTCAGCCCGTCGACCACGCGATCGGGGATCTTCGAGTCGCGCTCGATCTCGAGCGGGTCGGCCAGTCTCGGTCAGCACCGCCTGGAGCTCGCCGAGGAACCGCTCGCCCTTCTCGATCGCCTCCGGATCCAGCTTCGGCTGCGGGTGGATCAAATCGAGCCGGAAATCGCCCAGGAACAGCTGCTTGCCGAAGCTCGGCAGCTTCCACTCGGACTCGCGTGCCGCCTCGGCGACGGCGCGAGCTTCTTTCTCTGAAACGTTGGTGGCCATGGCACTCTCTCTCCTAACCAATCACATATTGAGTCCGCCGTCGACGTCCCAGATCTGCCCGGTGATGTAACCCGAGGCGTCCTGGGCGAGGAAGGCCACTACGCGCGCGATTTCCTCCGGGTGTCCCGGTCGGTGCATGGGGATCCGCTCGACCATGTCCGCCATCAGGAACGGCGGGATCGTCGCGACCATGTCGGTCTCGGTCAGGCCCGCAGCAATGCAGTTGACCGTGACCCCGATTCCCTTCTCGAGCGTGCCGGCCAGGCGGAGCGTCAGCGCCGCCTCTTTGGCGAGCGTCTTCGTGAGCCCGAACATCCCGGCCTTCGCGGCCGTGTAGTTCACCTGGCCGACGTTGCCCATCTCGCCGCTCACCGATGAGATGTTGATGACCCGCCCAGAGCCCCTGCTTGCACATGGCCACGAGCGCCGGCTTGGCCATGTAGAAGGCACCCGACAGGTCGACCTGCACCACCTTGTCCCAATCGGCCGCAGACATCTTCATGAACAGCTTGTCGACGGTGATGCCGGCGTTGTTGACGAGGATGTCGAGCCGGCCGTGCTGGCTGATCACGTCCTTGACCACGCGCGCGCAGTCGTCCGCGTCGCCGATGTTGCCCTGATGCAGCGACAGCGTGCCTCCCTCGGCCTCGACCGACGGCTTCAGCTCGTCGGCGCGTGATTGATTTGAGGAGTAGCCCGCGGCCACGACCGCGCCGTCGGCGGCGAGTGCGTGGCAGATGGCTGCGCCGATGCCCGCGGGTACCTCCCGTGACCAGCGCGACCCGTCCGGTGAGGTCGCGATCCCGCGCAGCGGTCTGAGACTTAGAACCTGCAGTTGCCATAGTGCTGTCCCTTTCCGATCTAGGAGAGTCGCTCGACGATCATCGCCTGGCCATTTCCGCCGGCGACGCACATCGACTCGAGGCCGTAGCGGCCGCCCACCGAGTCGAGGTTGTTGAGCAGGGTGGTCATGATCCTCGCGCCGGTCATGCCGAACGGATGACCCAGCGCGATCGCGCCGCCGTTGATGTTCAGCTTCTCTGGGTCGATGCCCAGTTCGTCGCGGCACGGAATCACCTGCGCCGCGAACGCCTCGTTGAGCTCGAAGATGTCGATGTCGTCGATCTTCATGCCCGCCTGCTTGAGCACCGCCTTGACCGCCGGGATCGGCGCAAGGCCCATGATCTCGGGGCGGACCGCCGCCACCGCGGAGGCCACGATCCGCGCCCGCGGCTTGAGGCCGCGCTCGCGGGCCTTCTCCTCCGACATCACCAGAACGGCCGCCGCGCCGTCGTTGAGCGGGCATGAGTTGCCCGCGGTCACACTGCCGCCCGGCTTGAAGGCGGGCTTGAGCTTCGCCAGCGTCTCCATCGTGGTTCCCGCGCGGGGCCCGTCGTCTCTCGTGACGGTGTGCGCGGGGATGACGTCTCCGCCGGCGTCGTGCGTCTCTGGGACGTCCACCCCCACGACCTCGGAGTCGAAGTGCCCGCTTTCGCGTGCCGCGACCGCGCGTTGCTGCGACAGCGCGGCCCACTCGTCCTGGGCCTCGCGGCTGACCTTGCAGCGCTCGGCCACGTTCTCGGCCGTCATCCCCATCGGGATGTAGACGTTGTAGCCGACGCCGTTTGTGCCCTCGAGCAGCGGGTTCGCCACCGGCAGCGTCATGCCGGCGCCGCGAGACGTGCACTCCACGCCCGCGGCGATGTACTGGTCGCCCTCGCCGGCCTTGATGGCGTGGAACGCCATGCGGATCGTCTGCAGCGAGGAGGCGCAGAAGCGGTTGACCGTGACGGCCGGGATATGGTGGTCGAGACCGGCCAGCAACGATGCGTTGCGGGCGACGTTGTAGCCTTGCTCGTGATCGGGGAATCCGCAACCCATCATCACGTCGACGGTCTCTGGGAAGTCGACCTCCGGGTTGCGCTCGACCAGAGCGCGCAGCGGGATCGCCGCGAGGTCGTCGGCCCGGATGTCCCGGAGCGTCCCTTTGATCGCCCGGCCGATTGGGGTCCGGATGGCGTCGACGATGACTGCTTCAGACATGGATCCTCCTTAGCGCGATCCGAGTGAGGACCGGGACGGTGGCGTGGCTCATGACGGGGAGTCTGTGCGACGGCCCTCGCTTCCTCATCCGCCTGCCTCCACACAGGACCTGTGGAGAAATACGCATGCCAGAGGGGCGGAACCGGATGCTCGGTTACACGCCGGTCTGGTCGTGCTCGCGAAGGAACACGTCGGGCAGCGCGAACCGGGGACGGCGGATCTTATCGGTCGGCGCGATCACCCGCGCGCTGCCGTCGATCACCGTCTCGCCGCGCTGGTTGAGGCACCGGCAATCGAGCATCACGCGCTGGCGCTCCGGTTCCTTTGCCACGACGGTCACCGACACCGTGATCGTGTCGCCAATTGTCACCGGGTGACGAAATCTGAGTGACTGTTCGAGGTAGATCGTCCCTGGCCCCGGCAGCCGGGTGCCCAGCAGCGTTGAGATCAGCGAGGCGCCCCACATGCCGTGGGCGACGATCCCGTGAAATCGGTCGGTGCGGGCATATTCCGCATCGACGTGAGCCGGGTTCACGTCGCCCGACATCACCGCGAAGAGCTCTATGTCCCGCCAGGTCAACGTGCGCTCGAGCGTGGCGCAGTCGCCGAGTTCGATCTCGTCAAACGTGCGGTTCTCGATCGGGGGCTCGATCGTCATGTCTCCACGAGCTTGTTGTCCAGCGCGTAGCGGACCAGATCCGACCTCGCTGCGAGGCGGAGCTTCTGCTGGATGTGCGCCCGGTGCGTCTCGACCGTGCGCAGCGACAGGTGGAGCTGTTGGCCGATCTCCCCGTTGGTGTGCCCGAGCGCGATCAAGCGCAGCACGTCCACCTCACGCTGCGAGAGGCCACCGGGGGGACCGGGTGTCGTCTCCGCGGCAACCTGGGCGCCAAGCCGCGGGTTCAGGTAGCTGTCCCCGACCGCGGCGCGCTTGATCGCCTCGACCAGCTCCTCCTCGGCAGCTTCCTTGAGGACGTAGCCGAGGGCGCCTGCGCTCAGCGCCCGGCGGGCGTAGGCGGGCTCGTTCTGCATCGTCAGAACGACAATCTGCGTGCCCGGCGACTCCGAGCGGATCGCCGGGATGTGCTCGAGCGTCGAACCGCCCGGCATGTTCAGGTCGAGGACGAGGACCTGCGGGTGATATCCGCGCACGTAGCGCCGGGCGTCATCGATAGTCGCGGCCTCGGCCACCAGGTCGAAGCCGGGCTCCGCATCGAGCACCTCGCGAAGGCCGCGGCGAACGACGGCATGGTCGTCGGCGATCACGATCCGGATCGTGTCGCTGGTTTTGCCGCCGCGTGTCGACTGAGGTATCGAGCTCATCGCATCCCCGCCTGATCCAGGTCATCTTCCGTCGCACGAGACTCGTGGAACCGGGGAAATGCGGCATCGGGGAGATCGCCCCAAGTTGGTACGGCGAACTACGGAGGCTTCAGTCGAGCGCGCTCGCGCTGAGCTCCTCGAGCTCCTGCTCGTACTCTTCGCCGAGCTGCTCGAGCAACCGCCGGGTGGCGAGCGCCTCCTGCTCGTCGACCTGCGAGATGGCAAACCCGACGTGGATCAGGACCCAGTCGCCGATCTCGACGCCGTCCGGTCCACCCGACACCAGCGCCACGTTCACGACCCGGCGGACGCCGGCGACGTCCACGCGCGCCAGGAATCGCTCCGGGTCACAGAACTCGACGATCTGGGCGGGGATTGCTAGGCACATGCCGCACTCTCGGCTGCGAGCGCGCTCGGCAAGCGCCACCGAGCGAGATCGGCCGCGATCGCGTCGATGAGCGGATCGAGGGCGGCGGCCACCGCCTCGCTCAGCTCGGTCCCGATCGCGGTCCAGGACGGCTGCGCGCCGTGCAGCACCAGCTGCTCGGGCCAGGCGCCGCTGAGCTGGGCGGCGCCGAGCAGGTCGACCAGCCCGACGTCATGCGGCGTCATGCGCACCTCGAACGCGCTGGCCCAATCCTTTCCGTCCAGCCGCACGAGCGAACCGGGGGTGGCGCCGAGGTCGATCGCGTCGACGATGATCACCCGACGGGCGTCCGCGAGATAGGGCAGCAGCAGGAGTCCGGCGGTCCCGCCCTCGACCAGCTCGACACCGTCGCCGAGCTCATAGCGCTCGCGCAGCCGGTTCACCGCGTGGACGCCCAGACCGTCGTCGGACAGCACGACGTTGCCCAGCCCGATGACAACCGTGTCAAGCGCCCCGGTCATCACCGCAACCGGCGCGGGTCGTCGCGCGGCAGTTCGCCCTCGTGCACGTCGGCCTTGTAGCCGGTGACCATGCTCGACAGCTCGCCGTTGCGCTCCTCGACGTCGTACAGGACCGCCGAGTAGACGTGGTGAATCGCGAACGCGATGTAACAGAACATCAGCAGGAAGTGCAGCAGTCTGAGGTTCGGGATCGACATCACGCTCCAGGTCCACGAGAACAGGGTCGTCCACGGGGGCGGTCCGGATGACCCAGGCGAACAGGCCGAGGCCGGTCAGGATCGTGAGGAGGAACCCGAGGTACAGGAATATGTAGGCGAGGCCGGCGAGCGGGTTGTGGCCGTTCAGCCGCGGCGGCCGGTGGTTGAGGAAGGCGTAGAAGCGAGGTCTCGCGCAGGCCGCGCCGCTGTTCCTTGGTGACGGGGAGCAGGGCCCGCCAGCTAACATAGCGGTTGCCGGCGAAGGCCCAGTAGATCCGGGACAGGACCGCGCGATGAACACGAAGCCGGCTCGTCTCGTGGACGAAGCGCATCGTCACCCATCGCGAACCCGGGATGGCCGGGCATGCCGCTGCCGCTGAGGAACGGATGATGGAGGTAGTAGCCGGTGAGGGAGAGGACGAGGAGCGCGAACACGATCGTCCAGTGGACGATCCGGACCGGCCGCTCGAAGACGTAGATCGCGTGCCGGGCAGGCCGGGCGGCGGCGTCGAGCTCGCCGCGGCTGGGCGGGGCGACGGATGCCATCAGCCGGCGGGTCGACGCTGACGACCGTCCGCGCCCCGCCGCGCTCGGCGTCGAGCACGTGGACCGCGCAGGCCAGGCACGGGTCGAAGGAGTGCACGGTCCGCAGCAACTCGAGCGGCCGTGAGGGGTCGGCGACCGGCGTCCCGACCAGCGCCTGCTCGTAGGGCCCGGGCTGGCCCTGGGCGTCGCGTGGGCCGGCGTTCCAGGTCGACGGCACGACCGCCTGGTAGCGCGAGATCGTTCCGTCGGAGATCTCCACCCAGTGCCCGAGCGACCCGCGCGGGACCTCGTGCGGCCCGAATCCGCGCGCTTCGACGGCCAGTTCGAGCGGTCCCACTTCGCCGTGTCCGCGATCCGCAGGTCACCCGAGTTCATGTTGCGATCAAGCTGATCGAGCCAACCCTCGAGCCGATCCATGACGATCACGCTCTCGAGCGCGCGGGCGGCGACCCGGCCGAGGGTCGAGTACAGCGCGGCGGGCGTGGCGTGAAGCGTCGTTCAGCGTCGCGTCGACCGACTGCTTGACCGCCGGCACGCCGGCGGCGTAGGCGACCAGCATCCGCGCCAGCGGCCCCACCTCCATCACCTGTCCGTCGTAGCGCGGCGCCTTGAGCCAGGAGTACTTGCGGTCCGCGTGCAGCCACTGATACGGCGGGTCGGGCCCGGTGTACTTGGCGTCCGTCTCGCCCTTGTACGGGTGAAGCGCCGCCTGTCACCCTCGGCGTAGGTGTACCAGGAACGCGCCACCTGCTCGGTGATCTTGGCCTGATCGAGCGGTTGGACGGTGCTCAGATCGAGGTCGGTGATGATCCCCCGTGGGAACAGGTACGACGCGGTGTCGTTGATCGACCCCGTCCCGTACCCGCCGTAGGTGAGGAAGTTCTTGGTCCCGCCGCCGATCTTCGTCCACTCCGGATACGCGGAGGCGACCAGCAGCACGTCCGGGATGTAGACCTGCTCGACGAACGACCGCATCGTCTGCAGCCGCGCGCGCAGAAACGTGATCCGCTCCGGGTTGATCGCCTGCGGGCTGTTCGGATCGAGCGGCGTCGCCATCCCGCCCACCACGAACGTCTGCGGATGCGGATTCTTGCCGCCAAGCACAGCGTGGATCCGGATCACGTCGCGCTGCCACTGCGAGCGCGTCCAGATAGTGCGCCACCGCGACCAGGTTCTCCTCCGGCGTGAGGCGGTAGGCCGGGATGCCCCCAGTAGCCACTGGCGAACAGCGAAAGCTGCCCCGAGCCGGCGAGCCGCTTGCAGCCGACGGCCAGCACAGCGTTGAAGTAGTCGGTTCCCGAGTTCGGATAGTCGGAGATCGACTGGGCGAGCCGCGATGCCTTCGCCGGATCGGCCTTCAGCGCCGCGACGATATCGACCCAGTCGAGCGCGTGCAGGTGGTAGAAGTGGATCACGTGGTCGTGGACCAACTGGCTGCCCGCGATCAGGTTGCGCACGAGCTCAGCGTTCGGCGGCGGCACCGCGCCGATCGCGTCCTCGACCGCCCGCACCGATGCGATCGCGTGCACCGTCGTGCAGACCCCGCAGATCCGCTGGGCCCAGATCCACGCCTCGCGCGGGTCCCTGCCCTCGACGATCTTCTCGATTCCGCGGAACATCGTCCCTGAGGCCCATGCCTCGGTGACCTTGCCTCCGGCCACCTCGGCCTCGATCCGCAGGTGACCCTCGATCCGGGTTACCGGGTCAATCTTGATCCTGGCCATCGCCACCTCCTCCCTCCGGTGCGGCTGTCCTCGGCGCGGGGTGGAGCCGGATCGCCGCTGGGCGCGGCACGTCGACCGGCTGGCCGCTCGCGTCCGACGGTGCCTCGATCCGCGGCGCGGCTCGCGCAGCACCCGGATCTGCACGAACTTGCCGCCGGCGTGCGCGGCTGACGCGGCGGTAGCCGCCGATCACCGCGAGGCCGATCGTCTCCGCGGTCGTGTCGGCACCGAACCCCGGGACGTTCGGGAGCCGCTCGTAGAACGGGCTCATCGAACCCCAGAATTCGTGGCGACGCGCAGCCGATGCAGGTGTGCCCGGCCTCGATCGGCCAGCTCGTGCCGTCGTTCCAGCGAACGTTCGGGCAGTTGTAGGTCGCCGACGGTCCCTTGCATCCCATCTTGTACAGGCAGTAGCCCTTGCGATGCCCCTCGTCGCCCCACGCCTCTACGAACAAGCCGGCGTCGAAGTACGCCCGCCGCTCGCACTGGTCGTGGATCAGATCGCCGTAGGCGAACAGCGGTCGGTTGTACTGGTCGAGCTCGGGCATCTGCCGAAGGTCAGGTAGTGCACCAGCACCGCCACCGTGTTGGCCGGGTTGTGCGGACAGCCGCCGAGGTTAACCACGTTCGCGCCCGGGACCATGTCCTGGACGCCCTGGCCACCCGTCGGGCCGTGCTGCGACGAGCCCGCCGTCCCAGGCACACGCGCCGACCGCGATCGTCGCCTTGGCGTTTCCCACCACCTCCCGCGCGATGTCGATCGCCGAGCGGCCGCCGATCGTGCAGTAGCCGCCGGCGGGCGGAATCGCGCCCTCGATCACCGCGAGGTACTTGCCCTTCAGATCGCGCACGGCCTGGGTGCTCATCGCCTCGGCCTGCGCGCCCGAGCCGGCCATGATCAGCTCGTGGTAATTCCACGCCAGCGTCTCCAGCACGATCTCGGCGACCTCAGGGTGGGGCGAGCGCAAAATCGACTCCGAGTTTCCGGCGCAGTCCTGGAACTGGCGCCAGATCAGCACCGGACGGTTGACCTTGGCGAGCGCCTCCGCGATCTGCGTGCGGTAGCTCGCCGGCAGCGCGAGCGTCGCCGCCATAACACCGCAGAAATTCAGGAAGGCGCGGCGGCTGACGCCCCGCTCCTCAAGGCACTCCGGCAACGTCTGGCCAGACGGCAACATTCCGGCTCCTCCTGGACCCCGCGCGGGCAGGATTGACTGCGTCGGAGGCGATCCTAACCGGCGCCAGGGTCGCGCTATCTCGGAAAACTACGAATCACGTCGGCGGATCGTCCACCTCGATCGACTCGACCTCGAGTTCCCGGCCGGCGATGACCACCGCGCGTCCGCCGCACGCAAGCACCGAAAAGTGGGCTCCGGCGGGGTCCACTCCCGCGCACACGCGGGGCAATGCAGGAGTGCCGGGACCAGCTCCAGCTCGAGCCGGGCACCCTCACAGGCGGTGCCGCGAGCAGCCAACTCGAACGCGGTCGCGAGCGTGTCAGGCACGACCTGACGCAGCGCGCCGACACGTAGGTTGACAGCGGTTACCCGGCGGCCATCGCAATGGGCGAGGGCAATGTCGACGACCCCGGCTGCGATCGAGAACTCGTGCACGGCGTACCGTCCTGGTGAACGTTCCAGGCGTGTAACTCGGCCTCGATCGCCGCGACGAGCGCGTCGAGGCGCGCGGCGACCGCCGGGCTGGGCTGGCTGCCGAGCGCGATCGACCCCGGCTGCGCGCCCAGCAACACGAGCTCCTCCGGCCAGGCGCCGGTCAGCTCTGCCGCCCCGAGCAGATCCTCCAGTGCCACCTCGTGAGGGGTCATGCGGATCGAGACAGCGTTCGCCCAGTCCTTTCCCTCCAGCCGCACGAGTGCGCCCGGGGGTAAGCCGGCATTGATCGCATCGACGATGATCGCACGGCGAGCCCTGGCGAGATGCCGCAGCAGCGAGCCGGCGGTGCCGCCCTCGATCACCTCGACGGTGTCGGCAATCCCGGCCCGCATGCGCAGACGGCGCACGGCGTGCACCCCGAGCCCATCGTCGGACAGGACGACGTCGCCCAGGCCAATCACCACCGTGTCAGCTTGCCGGCTCAGCTGTTGCTCGTTTCGGTGCCGGCTTGCCGTTGAGTGTGAGTGCCGCGGGTCGACTCCCAGGAGCCGGCCGCTGCTGAGCCACGTACAGGCCCATCCGGACCGGCCAGCTCACGACGCCCACGACCACGGGCAGGACGCGGCTCTCGAGGGGGCGATGAAAAGTCGTGACGACCGACATGGGATGCAGAACCTGACATTCGGCTCCGGGTCGGAGCATCCGCACAGCTCCGCGGTGTCTGCGCGGGGTTTGCCGCCGCCGGTTGCGGGGCAGTCCGGACCACCGCGTCTCGCCTGGCGCCCGGCCGTCATGCCGCAGCCTCCAGGACCGGTGGCACGTACCAATCTCGCCGGATGTGCTCGTACACGTTCAGATACTGCTGACCTGGGAGGTTCCACGAGTGGTCGGCGCGCATCGCGTTGCCGATCAATCGGCGGAACTCGTACGGGTGGTCGAACCAGAGCCGGATCGCGCGCCTCAGGGCGGACTCGATCGCGGTGTTGTCGACGTGCTCGAACGTGTACCCGTTGCGCTCGACGCGGGGTCGCGAGGAATAGTCGCGGTCAAAGACGCTGTCGGCCGCCGACATACAGCGCTCCGTCGGCGCGCCGCAGCGGATGTCCTCGCCGTACCACGGCACACGGAGATCCTCGTGGCAGACGTGAAGCCTCCAGACGTCGTGATGGCGCATGCACGCGTACTTCGGCAGCACGATCTCGACAGCGGTGACCTCGGATCTCGAGTTCGCGGCTGAGGCCGAAGATGACATCGCCGAGCCCGCCGGCCTTGGCCACCGGCGCGCATTCGGGGCGCGACCATCAGGACGTACATACGGGATGCAGGGGGGACGGGTTGTTGCGCACCTGTGAAGAACGCTCGGACACGAGCCGTCCAGGTCTCTGCGTCCCGGCCGCCGGGTCGCGATCGTAGCCCGCGCCGACGGCGGCTCGAGGCAGCCGCGCCGTCGCGGGTGTTTGAATCTAACATTGGGTTCCGCGGCGCGGGATCCGTATTTTCTCCCTATCTGGAGTGCCAGGCATGAAGATCGACGCCAGCGGTTACTGCTCCTCACTCGACCACGCGGGGAACGCAGCGGTCTCGGCCGAGCGAGCCGGGCATGACGGCTGGTGGGCGACCGAGACGCAGATCGACTCATTCCTCGCCTGCGCGGTTGCGGCCGAGCGAACGGAACGCATCGCGCCATCTGGAGCACGTGGGCGACCGGCGCGCGGCTCGCCTTCCGCGGCGAGTTCTACCGGCACGCGCTGATGACCCCGTTCTTCGACCCGGGGCCGAACCCGTACAGCAACCCGGCGATCATGCTGGCCGGCGTCGGCCCCCTGATGACCGAAGCAGCGGGCGAGCTCAGCCGACATTGATCACGAGGCCGGGATCGAATCCGTCCACCGGCTGATGCGGGTACCCGCGCGGGTTGCTGACAACGCGTGTGCCGAAATGCTCGAGGTTGGCCAGCCGGTGGGTGTGGCCGAAGATCCACAGCGCCACCCGGTCGGCTCCCATCAATCCGGTCACGTCGCTGGCGAAGGCGCCCGCCACGGCGCGCAGCACCGCCGTCGGCGGCTGACCGCGGATCAACGGCGCGTGGTGGGTGACGATCACCGTTGGCCCCTCGTGGGGCTCCGCCAGCCGCTCGGCCAGCCAGCGCCGGCTCGAGACGTGCAGCATCCGGGTGTCACTCGGGGCGAGCGTCCGGTCGCCCGGCTCGAACCTGATGTACCCGTAGTCGTTGACGACGCGCTGGCACAGGGCCATGGCTTCCGCCCGCCGGTCCGGCCCGTCGAAATCGAAGTCGCTCCACAGCGTGCAGCCGAGGAAGCGAACGCCGTCGAGGCTCAGTGCATCGTTCTCCAGCACGTGCACGCTCGATCCGGCGGCGGCCGTGCGCAGGTCGTCGATCAATCCGGGGATGGCGTGGCCGTAGAACTCGTGGTTGCCGGGGACGTAGATCACGGGCCGGCCGCGAGCCGAGCGCGCCGCCCACTCAACTCCGCGCGTCCCCACGTCGATGTCGCCGGCGAGCACGACGACGTCCGCGTCGACTTCAGTCGCGTGGAACGCGTCGCGTTCGAGGTGGAGGTCGCTGAGCACATGGATGCGCACGCTCACATCATGACCATGGTCCGGATCCGTAGTTTGTGCCGTGGCGACCCGCCCCGCGAGGCACCATCATCGTGCTTGGGGGACAGCCCCATGCGCACGAGTAGGAGCCTCACGATGAATCCCCTGTCGACGAAACATCCGACCCCCGCCGGCCTCGAGGCTGGTGCGGCGTCTTACCCCACCCCTCCAAGGACCCTGAGCCAGATGGTGCTCGACGCCGCGGAACGATTCCGCGGCGTGGCTCTGCAGTTCCCGCGGGCCGGCCGAACCATCGAGATCGAGTATCCCGAGCTGGGCAGGATCTGCACCGAGATCGCTCGCGGTCTGATCGCGCTGGGAATCGAGCCGGGCGATCGGGTGGCGATCCTCGGGCTGACGTCGGCTGACTGGACGCTGGCCGATTTCGGTTCGCTGTGCGCCGGCGCGGTGGTGACGCCGATCTACCACACGAACTCGCCCGAGGAGTGCGAGCATGTGCTCGCGCACTCGGAGGCACGGCTCGTCTTCTGCGACGACGCGGGTCAGGCGGCCAAGATCGAGCAGGTGCGCGACCGCTGTCCAGCGCTCGAGCACGTCGTCCTCTTCGAGCCGACCACAGACGCACTCACGATGGACGAGCTTCGCCGGCGGGGCGGTTCCGTGGCCGCTGAGCAGGTGCACGAGCGCGTCGCCGCGGTCGCCCCCGACGATCTCGCGACCCTGGTCTATACGTCCGGCACCACGGGCCTGCCCAAGGGCTGCATGCTCAGCCACGCGAACTTCGTGGCCACGATGCACATGTACGCCGAGCAACTCGGGCTCGGTCCGACCCACTCGATGTATCAGTTCCTGCCGCTGGCGCACGTGCTGGCGCGGGTGGCTCAGGCCGTCACGCTGAGCGTTGGCGCGCGCGTGATCTACTGGGGCGGAGACCCGGCCAAGATCGCCGACGAGCTTCCGATCGTCCGGCCCACGCACGTGCCCGCAGTGCCTCGGATCTACGAGAAGATCCATGGCGCGGTGACCGGGAAGGTGGCCGAGGGGGGGCCGCATGAGCGCCTCCTGTTCCGGTGGGCGCTCGGCTGCGGAGCCCGCGCCCGCTCGGCTCTGCGCGCCCGCCGACAGCCCGATCTGCTCACCGACCTGCAGTACCGCTTGGCCAACCGCCTGGTCCTGTCCAAGGTCCGGCGCCTGTTCGGCTCTAAGCTCGAGGTCGCACTGGTCGGCGCCGCGCCGATCGCACCGGAGCTGCTTGAGTTCTTCGACGCCTGCGGCGTGCTGGTCCTCGAGGGATACGGGCTGACCGAGAGCTGCGCCGCCTCCACGCTCAACACGCCCGACGCCGTCCGGTTCGGCACGGTCGGCCGGCCGCTGCCGGGCACCGAGGTGGCGATCGCTGAGGACGACGGCGAGATCCTGATCCGAGGCCCGCACGTGTTCCAGGGCTACTACAGGGACCCAGTCGCCACCGAGGAGGCGCTCACGCCGCAGGGCTGGTTGTGCACCGGCGATCTCGGCGCGGTGAGCGATGACGGCTTCCTGTCGATCACCGGCCGCAAGAAGGACCTGATCATCACCTCGAGCGGCAAGAACATCGCGCCGGTGGCGATCGAGAGCGCGCTCCGAGGGAGCCGGTATGTCACCGAGGCCGTCGTCTACGGCGACAACCGGTCGTATCTGGTGGCGATGCTGACGCTCGATCGGGCCGAGTCGGTCAAGCTGGCGGAGCGGCTGGGGATCGCCACCGACCCGGTGACGATCGCCGGCGATCCCGGTGTGCATGCCGAACTCCAGAAGGAGCTCGACGAGGTCAATCGGAAGTTCGCTCGGATCGAGCAGGTCAAGCGCTTCGCGATCCTCGACCATGACCTCACCCAGGCCGACGGAGAGCTGACCCCGACGCTCAAGGTCAAGCGCGCGATCGTGTACGCCAAATATCGCGACGTTTACGAGGATCTTTACGCCAAGTCGCGCTGAGCCGCGTGTTCGCGCTCAGCGGCTCCACGGCCCCACACCACCGATCCGATCGACCGTGATGTGAGTGATGTAACCCGGCGGCGGGTCGTCCATCGGGGGAAACCTGACCTCGGGGCCGAGATAGGTACGCGCGAGTTGCTGGAGCAATTCGGGAGCGCCTCCCTCCGTGACGCGCGCGTGGCCATGGATCACGACGTACTCGTCGAGGCCCATTTCGTTGCGCGTGCCGGCCTCCACGGACAAGGCCACGCGAGGGTCACGGCGGATGTTTCGGATCTTCCGGTGCTCGGGCAGATGCGCGGCCACGATCTCATCGCCCTCCAGGCCGACCCAGACGATCGAGACCTGCGGCCTTCCATCCGGCTCCAGCGTGACCAGGTGCGCGAGCGCTGGGCCCTCTAGAACTCGTCGAACAGAATCGGGGATCGCCGCCATGGCTTGAACCTACCACCCGGGCTCTTGCCGGGGAGCCGGTGAGGGTATACCGGGCGTGGGAGGCCAGACGTTGTCGGCGCCGTACCACGGCGCGATCTCGTTCGAGCCGCCGCGAATAAGCGTCAGCGGTCTGCCGACCCACGAAAAGGTGCCGGCGGGCCAGCCGATCACGGCGACCGTGACGGTTCGCAACGACGGACCGGGGACCGAGGACGTGTTTGCCGATCCTCGCCTGAACTCGAGCGAAACCGATTCGGTGTTCCCGATCTCGAACCCAACCGTGCCGCTTCCCATCCCGGGCGACGAGCCGGCCCCGACGTTCCTCGTCCCGACTCAGGTGAACGGGGTGCTGGGCGTGGCCCAGGCGAACCGGCCGATCCTGCTCGAGATGGGCTTCGGCGTGCTCGGCGAGGGCGACCCGGACCTGCTCGGTACCAGCCAGGGCAACAACGCCGCCGCGTTCTTCGGGGCGGACGAGGTGGCCAACGGCCCGTGGTTCGAAGCCCCGGCGATGCGCGGCCCATTCGATTCCGCGCAGTCGGGCACGGCGACCGCCGGCATGCTGGTCAGCGCGCGGGCGTTCGACCACAACGCCGACTCCTCGACGGGAGACATCTGGCGCCAGACGGTCGATGCGAACGCCCCCGACTACACGCCCTTGACGCTTGCGCCAGGGCAGGGGGGCCGGATCACCGTGACGTTCACGCCGCAGGGCGACCGCGGCACGAAGGTCAGAGGCACGCTGTACGTCGATGACTTCGGGCTGCGGCTGTTGACCGGCAACGAGCAGGCGGCGTTCCGCTACAGCTACAGGATCAAGTAGCCCGTCACGCGCCCGCGCGGTTCTTCGGGGCCGCGCGGGCGCGATGCATCAGTCGGCTAAAGATGGGGAGCGCGGTCTCCCAACATAGGTGCTCGTCCCGATGCGGGCTGGCCCCGGCGCCCGTAGGTTCGCTGCTTGCGCGCGAATCGTAGAAACCACGACAGCACGAGGAGCACCTGATGCGCTCTTTCCGAATCGCCCTTGTCGCGATCGCGACGATGGCCACGCTCTCGGTCACCGCCCTCGCATCGACCGGAGCAAGCATGACCCCCGGGCCCAGCCACGCACGCGCGGCTTCTCCGCCGAGCCTTACCGCCGACATCGCGGCCGGCCGTCTGGCCACCGCCAGGTACGCCACCAGCCTCACGGCGGCGAAGGCTGCCGGCTACCGGATCCTCACGCGGATGATCCCCAGCATGGGGTACCACTTCCTCAACCCGAACGTGAAGGGGTTTGACGTCCGCAAGCCGCCGATCCTGGTCTACGAGCATCATGGGAGCACATGGCAGCTCGGCGCGCTCGAGTGGGTGTTCCCCTCCAAGCCCGCCAAGCCGCCGCTCCCCGGGGCGCAGTACGGGACGTTCCCCGCCGCCTGCCATTACATCGACGGAACGTTCGTGCCCGAGAGCGCGCAGTCGATGTGTCCGTCCAGAAGTCCCCAGACCAACGCGGCCTTCAACTTCTGGCACCCGCGTCTGATCACGCTGCACTTCTGGATCTGGTACCCGAACCCGTCCGGGCTCTACATGGGGATGAACCCGATGGTCAGCCCGTTCAACGGCGGCTGAGAACCCGCTCGCGTTCCGCGATCGGCTCGGCCATCACCCGTGTCCGTGTGACGCGCTGGGCCCGGCGCCCGTCGAGGTCCAGCAGCGGCACACGGCGGGTCTCCCGTGCCGTGGCCGCGGCGATCGCCGCGATCGAGCTGAAGGCGAGCACATAGAGCGCCACCGGGACCCAGCCGCTCCCGTCGATGGCGGCCGCCGCGGTCGGCGCAAAGCCGCCGACCGCGTAGCCGATCTGCGTGCCGATGGCCATCCCGGAGAGGCGCACCTTGGTCGGGAACATCTCGCCGTAGAGGGCCGGCTGGACGCCGTTGTAGGCGCTGTAGGCGACGCCTGACATCGCGATCGCAGCCAGGAAGATGAGCACGTAGCTGCTGGCTGTCGATCGCGGCGAGGTAGGCGAACATGAGCGCGCCGCTGGACAGCGTGCCGGCGATCAGCACCGGCTTGCGGCCGACCCGGTCGGCGAGCGCCGCCCATGCCGGGATGGCGGCCAGCGCGACGACGTTGGTCACGATCGCGACCCACAGCATCGTCGTCTTGTCGAGGCCGTTGCCGTCGACGGCGAACGAGAGCGCGTAGACGGCGAAGATCGTGCTGACGGTGGAGCCGAGGGCGACCAGGGTCGACGCGGAGAACGGCGAGATGGGGTCGGTCGCGCAGCAGCTCGGCGAGCGGAGCGCGCTCGATCTCGCCCTCGCGCGCGGCCTCCTCGAACGCCGGGGTCTCGTCGAGCCGCCGGCGGATGAGCACGCCGACCACGACGACGATGGCGCTCAGCCAGAACGGGATCCGCCAGCCCCAGGTGAGCAGGTCATGCTCCGGCATCGCGCCGATCGGCAGCCAGGTGGCGGTGGCGATGACCAGGCCGGCCTGGGTGCCGGTCAGCGTGAAGCTCGAGAAGAACGCGCGCCGCTCGTCGGGCGCGTGCTCGAGCGTCAGTGAGTTGCCGCCCGACTGCTCGCCGGAGGCGGAGAAGCCCTGCATCAGCCGCAGCGCGACCAGCAGCGCCGGCGCCCAGATCCCGATGTCGGCGTAGGTCGGCAGGCAGCCGACGAGGAACGTGCAGACCCCCATCATCACGATCGTCAGCACGAGCACCCGCTTGCGGCCGTAGCGGTCGCCGAGGTGGCCCATGAAGAACGCGCCCACCGGCCGCGCGACGTAGCCGACGCCGTAGGTGGCGAACGACAGCAGGGTTCCGGTGGCCGGGTCGGAGTCGGGGAAGAACACCTTTCCGAACACCAGCGCGGCGGCGGTTCCGTAGATGAAGAAGTCGTAGTACTCGAGCACGCTGCCGATGCGAGCTCGCCAGCGCGGCTTTGCCGGGTGTCTTGCGTGGGGCCATGGCTTTCTCCTCCCGTCAGGTGCGTTGCGCGGCCATGCGGATTGGGGTGTTGGCGGCGCCGTAGCCGGCGTAGCCGCCGCGGCGCTCGAGCAGTTCGAAGAACACGCGCCCACGCGTGGCGGTGAACGCCTGCAGCAGCTCGCCGCCGCCGGGCTCGCGGTCGTAGAGCAGCCCGAGCTCGCGCAGCTCGGTCGTGTCGACGCCGAGCCGCGCCTCGAGGTCGTCGTAGTAGTTCTCCGGGATCTGCAGCATCGGCACGCCCGCGGCGCGCGCTCGGCGGACGGCCGCCTTGACGTCACGCGTGGCAAACGCGACGTGCTGAAGCTCGGCGGGCCCGTGCTCGGGCAGCAACGGCACGTTGAGCGCCAGCCGCACGCCGTCGCGGTCGAGCGCGCGGCTGCGGACGAGCCCGTCCGGCGAGGCGAGCTCCTCGCCGCCGTCGACGCTCAGCGCCAGCACGGCTCGGTAGAACAACGTCGCTTCGTCAAACGTGTCGAATGGCTGGGCCAGGGCAAGGTGATCGATGACGTGAACTCGCCGTCCCTGGGCTTCGCCTCGGGGATGAAGTCGGCCACCCATTCGGAGTCCGACGGGCAGAAGAACACCGATGTTCCGTCGGGTGCCGCGACCGCCGAGATGTCGGCCTCGCCGGGTCCGCGCGCACGATCGACGACCGGCGCCAGCAGCTGCCCGGCCCGGGCGATCGAGCGTCCGGGATCGTGGCTCTCGACGGCCACCGCTGCCACGCGCGGCTCGTCGCCATGGTTGACCACCAGGCGGACGCCGCCCTGCTCCCACAGGTGCACCGGCTTGGTGCGATGCCGCCCGGTGAGGGCGAACCCAAGGCCCTGCAGCACCGGCTCGATGTCCTCGCCGGCGACCTCGGCGAAGGCATAGCCGCCGAGCGCCGGCGCGGCCGGCAACTCGCCCGCGAGCACGATCAGCGAGCGCATCGCGTCGATCGCCATCCGACGCGCGTCGACGGCCCGGAAGACGTCGTTGAACACCTCCAGCGACAGCGGCCCGCGGTAACCGGCGGCGAGTGCATGGGCGAGAAACCCGGCGAGGTCGAACGCGCCCTGGCCGGGGAAGCACCGGTGGTGGCGGCTCCACTGCAGCACATCCATCGCCATCCGCGGCGCGTCCGCGAGCTGGACGAAGAAGAGCTTCTCGCCCGGGATGTCCTCGATCCCGGCCGGATCCGAGCCGCGCGAGAGGATGTGGAAGCTGTCAAGGCAGACGCCGAGCGCGGGGTGGTCGGCGAGCTCCACGATCCGCCAGGCGTGCTCATAGTCGTCGACGTGGCGACCCCACGCCAGCGCCTCGTAGGCGATCCGCAGCCCGTGGGCAGCCGCGCGCTCGGCCAGCTCGTGCAGCTGAGCCGCGGCGAGCGCATCGTCGTCGATCGCGTCTGGCGAGACGTTGGAGCACACCAGCAGCAGCTCGGCGCCGAGCTCCTGCATCAGCTCGAACTTCGCCTCGGCGCGCGCGAAGTCCGGCTCGGGCACGGCCTCGAAGTCCCGGAACGGCTGGTAGAGGTCGAGCGTCAGTTGCAGTTCGGCGAGCCGGTCGCGGATCTGCGCGGGGCGCAGCGGTGACGCGATCAGGTCGGGCTCGAACAGCTCGATCCCATCGAAGCCGGCCTGCGCCGCCGCCTCGAGCTTCTCCTCAAGCGTGCCGCTGAGGCAGACCGTGGCGATCGAGCGCCTCATGCCGTCAGCTCCGCGAAAGTGGCGCAGCATCCGCTCGCGGTCGGGGCACAGGCCGGTGAACAGCTCCAGCGACGCGGCGGCCTGGAAGACGACCATGCCCCCGCCGTCGAGCGTCCGGCACCCGCGCGCCCGTGCTGCGCGCAGCAGCTCCGTCTCGAGCGGGCGGTAGACGATGTCGGCCACCCAGAGACGTTCGTGCAGCAGATCCGGGTCAAGCGCGATCCCGGGGTGGCCTTCCATCCCGGTCGGCGTCGCGTGCACGAGCCCGTCGGCGCGAGCGACGTCGCTCGGCTCGCCGACCCGGCCGCCGACCGACCCGCGCCAGCGCCGCGGCGCGCTCGCGCATCCGGATCGACGATGACGAGATCCTCGACGCCCATCCGGCGCAACGCGTGCGCCAGCGCCGACCCGGCGCCGCCCGCACCGAGCAGGACGACGCGCTCCCATGCGCGCCCCGCGGCAGCCCGCGTCGCACGCTCTCGGCGAAGCCGACGGCGTCGGTGTTATGCCCGGTCGTGTGGCCGTCGCGGATCACGACCGTGTTGACCGCGCCGATCGCGGCAGCGTCGTCGTCGAGCTCGTCGAGGTGCTCGAGCACCGCCGTCTTGCACGGATGGGTGACGTTCAGGCCGTCGTAGCCCGCGTCGCGGGCGCGCGCGAGCAACTCGCCGACGCCGACGCCGCAGGACGTCGATGTCGAGCGTCCGATACGCGTAGCGCAGCCCGAGCTCGGCCGCCTCGCGCTCGTGCAGCGGCGGGCTCAGCGAGGTCCCGATGCCGGAGCCGATCAGCCCGGTCAGGAAAGTGTCCGATCGCGTCAACATAATGAACGAACTAGTACGTTCATACCCTCGGATCGCACGGTCGTCGAACCTAAGATCTGAGCCGATGGCCCGACGCAGCCGAAGTCGAGCGCCAGCGCGACCCCGAGCGCACACGTGCGGAGATCCTCGAGGTGGCGACGCGCGAGTTCGCCGAGCACGGCTACTCGGGTGCGCGCGTGGACGAGATCGCCGAGCGCACCCGCACCACGAAGCGGATGCTCTACTACTACTTCGGCTCCAAGGAGGGCCTCTACACCGAGGTGCTGGAGCGCGCGTACGCCGAGATCCGCGCCGCCGAGCAGGCCGTCGACGTCGAGCATCTCGACCCGCTCGCCGCCATCCGCCGGCTCGCCGAGCTCACGTTCGACCACCACGAGGCGCACCCGAACTTCATCCGCCTCGTCAGCATCGAGAACATCCACCGCGCCGAGCACATGCACGCCTCGGGCCGTTTCGCCGACCTCAACATGCCCGCGATCGACCGCATCGCCCGCATCCTGGAACGCGGCCGCGCCGACGGCACGTTCACCCGCGATGCGGACGCCGTCGACGTGCACATGATCATCAGCGCGTACTGCGTGTTCCGCGTCGCCAACCGCCACACCTGGCGCACGCTGTTCAGCCGCGACCTACTCGACGCTCGACATGCGCGAGCACTACCGCGCGATGCTGGGCGACATCGTCGTCGACTACCTCACGGGCTGATGCACGTGGCGCTTGCACACGGCGCCCGGCCGGGCGAAGGCGCAACGGTCTGAGAACGGGCTTGTCGAGTAGGGCGTTCCGTCTTGATCCGCCGTTCGTGCCTTCGCCGGGCTTATGAGCGATACGACATTGATAGCGGACGCGGAGGAGCCGATTCATCAGCACTTGGCCGCATCCGCGATGCGCGCTTCCCGTATGGGCACAGCGCATCGGTCAGCGAGTGATCGCGAAGATGCTCGCCGCCCATGGATCGAGCGCCACGTACAGGCCATCCTTTGCCAGCTCGTCGCCCGCGCGCGTGAACCTCTGTCCGCTGAGCTGGTCGATCAGTTCCCGGGTCCTCTGCGCGAGGCCCGTCCACGGCAGGCCCACGTGCCCCTGTGCCGGTGCGCCCGAGAGGTTGACGACCACAAGGTGGCGGCGGTCCGGAGTGGTCCAGGACCAGGCGAGGAGGTGCCTGTAGGAGTCGTTGTCCGGCCAGCCCGTGCACCCGCACAGCCGCCACTCGCCGTCTCGGAGCCCGGTGTCCCGAATGGTCCGGAGCAGGTGCTCGTAGAAACTGCGCAGGTCGTCGTCGACGCGCTCAACCGGTCCGCGGCCGAGCTGGACGGGGATGCGCTTGCGCCTGCCGTCCAGCTGACCGTCGTGGTAGAGGCGGGCCCCGGGCAGCGTGGACATCACGACCGCCGCGGCGCGCGCATGGTCGGCAGCGAACGTGGCGGCCGCCCGCGGCTCGTCGTGGTTCTCGATGAAGCGGATCAGCCGGTCCTGGTATTCGAGGTCGGCGAACAGGTGCTGCCGGACGGCTTGCGCCGGCTCGGCGATCACGCGGTCGTACAGGCGCTTGTCGTAGCAGTAGTCGAAGCCCTGCACCTGCAGCGCGTGCTCCATATCCCAGTACACCTCGGCGATGAACGTGAACTTGGGATGGACGTGCTTGATCTCGCGGATGAGGGTCGGCCAGTAATCGTCCCGGGGAACGGGTCCCGCCCGCTCTCCCCAGGTCCGGCCAAAGACGTCGTTGCTCATCAGCATCGCCATGTCGCAGCGAACTCCGTCGGCCTGGTCGGCGATCCCCTTCAGCGCGTCGAGGGCCGCGTCGCGCAGCGCCGGCGCGTAGGCGTTCAGCTGGAGCACGTCCTGCCAGGGCGGGTTGTACGGATCACGGCCTTTGGCGAGCACGCCCGCGCTCGTCCGGAGGAACGCGTCCGGGTGACGGGCGAGCTCCTCCTCGGTTCCAGGGAGAAAGCACTCCGGGATCGCGATCACCCAGGGGTGATCGGCGGCCACGTGATTGGGCACGAAGTCGAGGATCAGCCCCAGCCCGCGGGCGGCGAGTTGCTCGCGCGCGGCGGCGAGCGCCGCCGGACCGCCGAACCGGCTGTCGACCACGTAGTCGAGCACGCAATAGGGCGATCCGATGATGTCCTCGGTCCGCAGGTCGGAAAGCACCTCGCGGTAGGCAGCCATGAGGTTTGCCTCGGCCATCGCCGCCGTGCGGCCGGCCGGGCTCCGCTGCCAGACCCCCATCAGCCACACGGCGTCTACGGGCAGCTCGGCGAGCGCGTCCCATTCGGAAGCCGGGACCTCGTCGAGGGCGAGCGGGGTGGGCGGGGTTCGGTTTTCGCGACCGAGCCGCTCCAGCCACACGGCCGTGTTGATCTCATAGATGGCTGGCCGAGCCGGAAGGGGCACGCTGAGGTGAGCGGCTTCAGGCCGTTTCGGCGGGCGCCGTCACGAGCGGCGAATGGGGGGCGCATACACGCGATGCAGGTAGTCATCGAGCATTCGGCCGGTGCAGAACCCCGGGCCGAGCGTGCGCAGGGAGGCGCGAACCCGCGCCAGCCACGCGCGCGGGAGGCCGTCGGCATCGCGCTCGTAGAAAGCGGGGAGGACCTCCGTTTCCATCAATCGGTACAGGGTGTCCGCGTCGCGCGCGTCCTGCGCGCCGGAATCGGGGTCGATGTCGCCGGACAGGGCCCAGCCGTTCGTGCCGTCGTACCCCTCCGGCCACCAGCCGTCGAGAACGCTCAGGTTCAGCCCGCCGTTGATCGCCGCCTTCATCCCGCTCGTGCCACTCGCCTCGTAAGGCGGCCGCGGCAGGTTGAGCCACACGTCGCAGCCGCGCACGAGCCGGGCGGCCAGGCCGAGGTCGTATTCGTGCAGGTAGACGACGCGCTCCATGACGTACGGGGCGTCTTTGAAGCGGAACAGGTCCTGGACCACCCGCTTGGCCTCCTCGTCGCTGGGGTGCGCCTTGCCGGCCAGGACGAGCTGGATCGGACGGGGCCCGCTCAGCAGGCCGAGTGCCCTGGCGGGGTCGTGGAGCAGCAGGCCGATCCGTTTGTAGGTCGCGGCGCGGCGCGCGAAGCCGAGCGTGAGCACGTCCGGATCGAAGGCGCGCGCCGCCGCCTCGATCTGCGCGCGCGGCTGATGCTCGACCAGCCGGTCCACGCCGCTGCGTAGCTTGACGAACTCCACGAGTTCGGCGCGCTGCTCGCAGCGGACGCTCCAGAGCTCCGCGTCGGGCACCTCGGCGAGGGGCTCCCACGTCGCGGGGTCGGTCGCGGTGCGCCACCACGCCTCGCCGAGGTAGCGGTCGAGCAGGCGCCGCATCGGCGCCCCGATCCAGCTGGCCAGGTGCACGCCGTTCGTGACGTGGGTGATCGGCACCGCGCTCGGCTCGCGCCCGGGCCACAGCTCGCGCCACATCTCGCGTGCCACCTCGCCATGGCGACGGCTCACCCCGTTGGCCGTCCGGCTCATGCGCAAGCTGAGCGTGGTCATGCCGAACGGCTCGCCGCGGTCCTCGGCTCGGAACCGGCCGAGTGCGAGCAGGTCCTCGGTATCGACTCCGAGCTCGCGCGCCACGCCGCCGACGGCGCCGGCCACCTCGTCGTGCGAATACGTCTCGTTCCCGGCCGCGACCGGAGTGTGCGTCGTGAACACCGTCCGCTCCCGGGCGGCCGCGAGCGCCTCCGGCAGGGAAGCTCCGCGCGCCAGTTCGGGGCGGGCCAGCTCGAGCACCGCGAAGGCGGCGTGGCCTTCGTTGAGGTGCACGAGCCCGGGTTCGATCCCCAACGCCGCGAGCGCGCGGACCCCGCCGACACCCAGCAGCACATACTGCGAGAGCCGCGTGACGGCGTCGGCGACGTACAGCTGTGAGGTGATCCACCGGTCGAGTTGGCCGTTGTCCGGCACGTCGGCGTCCAGGAGGAACAGCGGGACCCGGCCGACCGACACCCGCCAGATCTGCGCCACGACGTCACTGCCGAAGATCGGAAGTGTGATGCGCAGCGGCGCGCCGTCTGCTTCCCGGACCAGCGCGGCCGGCAGCCGGTCGGGGTCGATGTCCAGCCAGTACTCGTGCTGATAACCGGACGCCTCGAGCCGCTGACGGAAGTAGCCCTGCCGGTACATCAAGCCGATCGCGACCAGCGGCACGCCGCGGTCCGACACCTCCTTCAAGAAGTCTCCGGCCAGGCCACCGAGGCCGCCCGAGTAGATCGGCAGCGACCTGTGAACGCCGTACTCCGCGCAGAAGAACGCGATCGGGCGCTCAGGGTCGATCGGACCCTCCGCGGGACGCCGAAGTTCGGCTTCGAAAGCGTCTTCGAGCGCCGACACCCGCTCGAGCAGAGCACGATCGGACACCGCCCGCGCCAGCGCTTCCGCCGACGTCTCCTGAAGCAGGCGCACGGGGTTTTCGCCGCACAGCTCCCAGCGCTCGGCGTCGATCGAGCGAAACGCCTCCTTGCCGCCCGGGTGCCACCGCCAGCGGTAGTTGTACGCCAGGCGCGCCAACGGCGCCAACCCGTCGGGAAGTCGGGTCGCCAGGTCGGCCGCTCGGCGCTCGAGTTCTTCTTCGCCGCGAAACACCCCCCGATTAAACCCAGATCCGACCCTCGGAGACAAAACGACAGAAAACGGTGCGTGGGGCATTCGGCTTTTTACCGATGCGCTGGGGAGGGGCTACGGATGTCGGTCGCGTCGGCGATACGTAGGGTGAATTCAAGCCCTGTCGACACGGATCCCGGGGGTCCGGTGGCCGTTGCGTGTGGAGGTCGTGGAGATCATGCCTGTGAATTTTCAGCCCCTGACGCCGTTGCGGTTTCTCGACCGCTCCGCCGAGGTCTTTCCGGACAAGCTGGCGATCGTGTGCGGCAAGCGCCGCTACAGCTACCGCGAGTTCGCCGGCGAGGTGACGCGGGTGGCGCATGCGCTGCGCGCGTCCGGGATCGAGCCGGGTGACCGGGTTGCCTACCTCTGCCCGAACGTGGCCGAGATGTTGATCGCGCATTTCGCGGTTCCGCTGTCGGGCGGCGTGCTCGTGGCGCTCAACGTGCGCCTCTCGCCCGACGAGGTCGGCTATATCTGCTGCCATTCGGGAGCCAAGCTCCTGATCGTGGCCGAGGAGTTGCTGCCGAGCGTCCCCGGCGAGGCAAGCCTCGGCGACATCGAAGAACTGATCGTGGTCGCCGGACCCGATTCGGCCTGGTCCGCGGCGGGCGAGGGCCCGCTACCGCAGCGGGAGTACGAGGCGCTCCGGCTCCGCGGCGGCCTCGAGCCGCTGCCCTGGACGGTCGTGGACGAGCAGGCGATCATCTCGATCAACTACACGTCGGGGACGACCGGGGATCCCAAGGGCGTGGCCTACACGCACCGGGGTGCGTACCTCAACTCGCTCGGCGAGGTCATCCATTCCCGGCATTCGTCGTCCTCGGTCTACCTCTGGACCCTTCCGATGTTCCACTGCAACGGCTGGTGCACGACCTGGGGCGTAACCGCTGTCGGCGGGACGCACGTCGGCCTGCGGGCGGTCCGGCCCGATGTGATCTGGCGACTGATCGACGAGGAGCGCGTGACCCATCTCAACGGCGCACCGGCCGTGATGACGTCGATCGCGCGGGCACCCGAGGCGCACCGGTTCGAGAACGAGGTGACGATCACGACGGCCGGCGCGGCGCCGAGCCCGACGGTGATCGCGGAGCTCGAAGCGCTCGGAGCTCACGTGATCCACGTCTACGGGCTCACCGAGGTCTACGGGCCGTACACGGTCTGCGAATGGCAGCCCGACTGGCATGCGCTCGAACCTCGCGAGCGGGCGCGCAAGCTGGCGCGGCAGGGCGTCGGAATGATCACGGCGGAACGGGTCCGGGTGGTCGATCTCGACATGAACGACGTGCCGGCGGATGGCGAGACGATGGGCGAGATCGTGATGCGCGGCAACGACGTGATGAAGGGCTACTTCCGCGACGCAGACGCGACGGAGGTTGCCTTCACGGGCGGCTGGTTCCACTCGGGGGACCTCGGCGTGATGCATCCGGACGGCTACGTCGAGTTGATGGATCGCGCCAAGGACATCGTGATCTCCGGCGGTGAGAACATCTCGACGGTCGAGGTGGAGCAGGCGCTGGTGAGCCATGCCTCCGTGGTCGATGCCGCCGTGATAGGGATTCCGGACGATCGTTGGGGCGAGCGCCCGAAGGCGTTCGTGGTCCTCGCGCCCGGGCAGAGCGCACGCGAACGCGAGTTGATCGATCACGTCCGGTCGCGGATCGCCCACTTCAAGGCGCCTGATGCGATCGAGTTCGTCACGGCGCTGCCCCGGAACTCGACCGGCAAGATCCAGAAATTCGAGCTCCGCCAGCGCGAGTCGGCCAAGCGAGCCGAGCCCGTGGCCGGATCGAGCTCCGATGAGCGCGTCGTCTAACAACGGTTCCGCGCGGTTGAAGTCTCCGAGCAGCCCTCGCGTCGGGGGTCGCACCAAGATCATTGATCCGGCGGAGGTCGCCCGGCTGGTCCTGGACGGCGACACGCTGGCGATAGGGGGGTTCGTCGGGCTGGGGGTGCCCGAGGCGCTCCTGATCGCCCTCGCCGAGCGCTTTGAGCAGACAAGTGGGCCGCGGGATCTGACGCTAGTGTTCGCCGCGGCGCAAGGGGATGGCCGCGACCGCGGGCTGAACCGCCTCGCCCGCGAGGGGCTCGTCCGGCGCGCGATCGGCGCGCATTGGGGCCTCGTCCCGGCCCTCGGCGCGATGGCGCTGGACGGACGCATCGAGGCGTATTGCCTGCCGCAAGGGGTGGTCTCTCACCTCTACCGGGAGACCGCCGCCCGGCGACCCGGCTTGATCACCCGCGTCGGGCTGGGAACGTTTGTCGATCCGAGGCTCGACGGTGGGCGCATGAACGCCGTCTCGAACGAGGAAGTGGTCCGTCCGCTCGAGCTCGAAGGCGAGGAGTTCCTGTTCTACCCGTGCCGTCCGCTCGACGTGGCGTTTCTGCGTGGGACGACCGCCGACGCGGCGGGCAACGTGACGATGGAGCGCGAGGCCGCGACGCTGGACTCGCTCTCGATCGCCCAGGCGACGAAGACCTCCGGCGGGATCGTGATCGTGCAGGTCGAGCGCGTGACCGACCGCCACGTCCTTCCGCCGCGAGACGTCCAGATCCCCGGGATCTTCGTCGACGGCGTGGTCATCGCCCCGGCTGGCGAGACCCACATGCAGACGTTCGCCGAAAGCTACAACTCGGCCTACGTCGGCGATCGGTCCGCGGAGAAGAGAACCGCGCCCGCACCACGGCTCGATGTGCGCGGCGTGATCGCGCGCCGTGCCGCAAAGCAGCTCAGGCCGGGCTCGGTCGTCAACCTCGGGATCGGGATTCCCGAGGGAGTCGCCGGCGTCGCCGCCCAGGAGGGCATCCTCGAGGAGATCACGCTCACGGTCGAGGCTGGCCCGATCGGCGGGACACCGGCCGGCGGGCTGAGCTTCGGCGCAGCCGCGCATCCCGAAGCGATCATCGACATGCCCTACCAGTTCGACTTCTACGACTCGGGGATCGATCAGGCATTTCTCGGGCTGGCTCAGGTCGACCGGCACGGCAACGTCAACGTGAGCCGATTCGGCCGGCGCCTCCCCGGCGCGGGCGGCTTCATCAACATCAGCCAGGCCGCCCGGAGCGTCGTCTTCGTGGGGACCTTCACCACCGGCGCTGAGATTGCAGTCGCGGACGGACGCCTCCACATACAGCGCGACGGTGCGGTCGCGAAATTTGTCGAGGAGGTCGAGCAGATCACCTTCAGCGGCGCGCATGCCCGGGCGACGGGGCAATCCGTGCTCTACGTCACCGAGCGGTGCGTCCTGCGTCTCGGACCCGCTGGCCTCGAGCTGACCGAGGTCGCGCCGGGAGTAGATGTGGAGCGCGATGTCCTGGGGAAGATGGACTTCCGCCCCAAGCTCGCGAGCGATCTTCGCGAGATGGACCCCGAGATCTTCAGCCACGCACCCCTCGGGCTGGCGCGGCACGTACCGCTTACGGTCGAGGCCCGCATCCGATACCGCTCTGAAGAAGACCTCGTCCTGCTCAGCCTCGACGGCTTGGCCTTCGGCGGCGTGCCCGAGGCCGAGCGAGCCGCCGGCTTGATCGACCGACGGCTGCGTGAGATCGATCGCGGCGAGAACGTGATCGTCGACTGCGGGGGCTACGACCTGAGCCGGCCCGGGGGACCGCGCTTCCTGGTGCTTCTGGACGAGCGCGACGGGTCCCGGTCATGGGCTTGGTTCTGCACCGATGCGCTCCAGCGTCGGAAGATCGGCCGAGCGTGTTTGGATGCCGGCGTGCGCCGCCCGATCCACTCGAGCCTCGAACAGGCCCTCGACCGTCTTCGCAGCACGCGCATCCCGAGCATCACCAGCTAGGCTCCACGCGCCGAGGGCGCACGTGCGGGATTAGACCCTTCGATTCCTGCGGGAATCCCCGGATTCCCGCGTGTCGACGAGGCTCTACAAGGTGACCGTATGCTTGCGTTGCGACCGGATAGCAATGGCCGTCCTCCGGCGGGCGGCGTCGACTCAGAGAGGGGGCTGCGATGACCGAGGTGGCGCCCGCGCCGCGTGTGGTGGGCGGGCCGTGGTTCGAGGACTTCGAGCGTGGACAGGTCTTCGACGATGCACCCGGCATGACGCTGACGGCGGGCCATGCCGCTCTGCACCAGGCGCTGGTGGGTGACCGCCTGCGGCTGGCGCTCGACTGCGCGCTGTGGCACGAGGTCACCGGGCGTGACGGGATGCTCGTCCATCCAAACCTCGTGTGCGACGTGGCCATCGGACAGTCGACCGGGCCGTCGCAGCGCGTCCGGGGCAACCTGTTCTATCGCGGTCTCGTGCTGGCGCGGCCGGTGCTCGTAGGGGAGACTTTGCGCACGCGCACCGAGATCGTGGGACTGAAGCAGAACCGTCGCCGTCCGGACGCGCCCGCGACCGGCCTTGTCGCCATGCGCGTGCGCACAACTGACGCCCACGGAGATCCGGTGCTCGATTTCTGGCGCTGCCCGATGATCCCGCTGCGCGACCGCGACGCAGAAACCGGTCATGGCGACGACTTCGCCGACATTCCGTTGGACCTCGATCCTGACCAGGTCGCCGATGCCCGTCCCGTCGGGTGGCGTCTGGATCGGCTTCGGGCTGCGGTTCCGGGCCCCTATCACGACGACCTCGAAACCGGACAGAGGTTCGTCGTGGAAGCCGGTGAGACCGTCACCGGCGCCCCTGAACTGGCGCGACTGACCCTCAACGTGGCCACCGCTCACACCGATGCGACCCGCAGCACACACGGTCGTCGGCTGGTCTACGGCGGCCACACGATCTCGGTCGCCGCCGCGCACGCGACACGGGCGATTCCGGCCATCGCGACGATCGTGGCCTGGCGTAGCTGCGAGCACCTGGCGCCGGTGTTCGAGGGCGACGTTCTGCGGACCGAGCTATGCGTCGAGGACAGGCTGCCCGGCGGGCTCGCGGACCTCCGCGCGCAGGTCAGCAGCGTCCGGCCCGGAGCTGAGCCCGAGCCCGTGCTGGACTGGAACTTCGTGGCGGTGGTGGCGTAGATGCCGGGCATCCTTGAGGGGTTGCGGATCGTCGAGGGCTCGGCATTCGTCGCCGCTCCGCTGGGCGGCATGACGCTGGCGCAACTCGGTGCCGAGGTGATTCGCTTTGACCCGATCGGAGGCGGACTCGACCGCGGGCGCTGGCCTGTTTCTGCGGATGGCCGCAGTCTGTTCTGGGCGGGTCTCAACAAGGGCAAGCGATCGATCCAGATCGATCTCGAGAGCGAGGCCGGGCGCGACCTCGTGGCCGCCTTGATCACCGCTCCCGGCCCCGACGCCGGGCTGTTCCTGACCAACTTCCCGGCTCGGGGCTTTCTCGACTACGACCGGCTGACACAGCGCCGTGCCGACCTGATCATGGTGAATATCGTGGGCAACCATGACGGCTCATCCGCGGTCGATTACACGGTCAACCCCGCCACCGGATTTCCGTGGGCGACCGGTCCTCGCCACCTGTCGGTCCCGTTCAACCACCTGCTTCCCGCGTGGGACGCGATTACCGGCGCGCTCGCGACTACCAGTCTGCTCGCGGCTGAGCGGGCGCGCGGCCGAACCGGGGACGGTCAATACGTTCAGGTGGCGCTCTCCGATGTCGCCTTTTGGATGGTCGGCAACCTGGGCAAGATCGCCGAGGTCCAGATCAACCACCACGAGCGGCCGAAGGACGGAAATTACCTCTACGGCGCCTTCGGGCGAGACTTCAGCACCAAGGACGGACACCGCGTCATGATCGTCGCGCTGACTCTGCGGCAGTGGCGGAACCTGGTGGCGGCGACCGGCCTCGACGAGTCATTCGACGCCATCGCACGGCTGATGGACGTGGACCTGGACGATGAGGGTGGCCGCTTCACGGCACGCGAACTCCTCGGCGCGACGCTCAAGCCATGGGTACTCCTGCACACGCTGGAGGAGCTGCGCGACATCTTCGACCGGCACGCCGTGTCGTGGGGGCCCTACCAGACGTTCACGCAGCTGGTCGAGCGCGACCCCCGCTGCTCGACCACGAACCCGATGTTCGCCGAGGTCGAGCAGCCCGGGATCGGCACCTATCTGATGCCGGGCTCACCGCTCGTCTTCTCCGCGGCGGAGCGGCTCGCTCCGGCCCGCGCCCCGTTGCTGGGAGAACACACCGACGAGGTTCTGGCCGACGTCCTCAGCCTCAGCGAGGGCGAGATCGAGCGTCTCCGCGACCAAGGCGTCATCGCCGGTCCGACACCAATCGCGACGCCTTGGGGGGACGCGTCCGGCCTGACGGTATGCCGACGCTTCAGACCGGAGGGAAGTCGCGCGCCCGCGTCAGCGCCACACGTATCTCCCGGTGCAGGCGCATGCGCAGATCCGTGTACAGATTCGGATCCACGAGCACCGCCACCAGCAGGTCCGGAAGCTGATCGTCGCCACCCGCGGCCGCCTCCCCGTAGACAGCGGCCTGAGCCGCGCGCAGGATCGTCCTGACCTCGCGGTACAGGCGCATGATGCGATCCGTGTGCAGGTTTGGATCGACCAGTACCGCCGCGAGCAAATCCACCAACTGGCGATCCGCGGCGTCGAGTGACCGGGTTCCGTCGTTGTCAGCGCGAACGCTCAAAGCCTCTCTCCAGCCGTGATACGTATGTCTCAACTTGATCACGGAATCGCAGAGTTGACATCCCGGAAGGCCACTCTGCGGCATGTGGCGAAACACCGATCCGAAGCCTCAGTCGTGCCTCGCGCCAGCGTCACTCGCGGCGAACGCGACCTCGCTCGCGTACAGGGTGTCTGCACTCCTGGCTTGGTGGGTGAGCAGACGGAGGCTCGCTCTTCGCGCGCCGAATGTGAAATACCGGTCCAGCATCGCTTCAGCGCTTGCCGGCATGACCCCAACTAGATCCAGCCGAGGGCGTCCGCAATCCCGATCGCCGCATCGAGCATCCGATCCACCGCCGGGGAGCGGTTGTGGCTGCGGGCGAGCAGGCTCACGTCGAAGCTCACCGGTGGAGAGAGCGGTAGCCAGCGGAGCTCCCCGGCAGGTCCAACCGCGACGATTCCCCGACGATCGCCACGGCCTCGGCCCGCTGGATCGGGCCGTAGGTCAGGTCGAAGCTCAGGGTTCGCAGCAGCACGCATGGCTCAACTTCCTGCTCTCGACACACCCCGATCACGGCGTCGTAGTGGCCAGGGTTGGCGTCGCGGGGGTGCAGCAGCAACTTCTCATCCGCCAGATCGACGAGGCCGACGTCCGCGCGAGACGCGAGCCGATGGTCGCGGCGCACCACAAGTCCCTGGGGCTCGCGGCGGATCGTCCGCGCCTCCAACCCCACCGCGTGCGGGGGGCAGCGAACGAGTCCGAGGTCGATTGAGCCGTCGCTCAGGCCCGCGACGATCTCGGCGACCGTCTTGACCGCTGTCGTGATCGTGATCCCTGGATGGCTCTCCGCCAGCGCGTGCAGCAACCGCGGGGCCGTCTCATAGCTGGCACTTGCGCCGTAGGCGACGACCACCTGACCGCGCTCGCCGGTGCCGTAGGTTCGGACGCTGCGCCACAGCTCCTCGGCGGTGCTGAGCAGTGCGGGTCCGCGCTCGAGCAAGAACTCGCCCGCCTCGGTCAGCTCGAACTCGTGCGTGGTGCGGTGCAGCAACTCGACTCCGAGCTCCTGCTCGAGCAGCCTCACCTGTCGGCTGAGCGCCGGCTGGGCGACGTGCAACCGCTCGGCCGCGCGCGTGAAGTTGCGCTCCTGTGCGACCGCCACGAAGTACTGCAACCGACGAAGATCGGTCACCGCACCGATGCTAGCTACGCGATGGGGACCCCGCCGGGCGGTCGGGTGATGCCGGACTGCGCTGAAGAGAGCGCAAAGCGGTCTTTCACATTCTCGGCACGGACTCCTAGCGTCCGGGGCCACGCCCAGCTCTCCGATTGGAGCCCTCGAAATGACCCCTCCCAGCGGTGTTCTCGACCCGATCGCCAGCGCGACACTCGGAGTCGAGCCGAGTGACTCGGGGGTGGCGTCGGCTACCGTCAACGCCTCCCAGCAAGTCGGCGGCTCGCTGGGAGTTGCCCTGCTCTCGACGATCGCGGCGAGCGCGAGCGCACGCTATCTCGCCGGCGCACCCCAGGTCTCCGATCCGGTCGGGCATGCCGCCGTCCACGGGTACGCGGTCGCCTTCGCGTGGGCGACCGGCATCTTCGCCGTCAGCGCCGTGGTGTGCGGAGCCATGTCCACGCGGCGGAACCGCGGCCGCGGTTACGGTGAGGAAGGGTCGGAGACTCGCCACCGAGCGGTCGTCGTCGGTGGCGGCTTCGGCGGCGTACAAGCCGCGCTGAAGCTGGCTCGCCTGCCCGTCGACGTCACGCTCATCGACCGGCGCAACTTCCATTTCTTTCAACCGCTGGCCTACCAGGTGGCGACCGGCGCGCTCTCGCCCGCGGAGATCTCTTACCCGCTACGCCGCATCTTCCGCGGTCGGCACAACGTCCGCGTGCTCCTCGCGGAGGTCACCGACATCGACCTCGAAGCTCAGCTGGTCAGGGTGCGTCCAGCCGCCGGCGGGCGCGAGCGCGACTCGGTCGGGTTCGACACGCTGATCGTCTCCGCCGGCTCGCACTACAACTACTTTCACCACGATCACTGGCAGCAGATTGCCCCCGACCTCAAGACGGTGGAGAGCGCGCTGGAGATTCGCGCCCGGATCCTGCGAGCGTTCGAGGCCGCCGAGCTCGAGCCCGACCCCGGGCGACGCGCGGCCTGGCTCACCTTTGTCGTGGTCGGAGCCGGTCCGACCGGAGTGGAAATGGCGGGCCAGATCGCCGAGATCGCCCGCGATGTCCGGGCCGACTTCCAGGCGCTCGACGCCAGCCAGGCCCGGATCCTGCTGGTCGAAGCCGGCGACCGGGTATTGGGCGCGTTCCCGCCCGCCCTTTCCGTGAAGGCGCAGCGCTCGCTCGGGCGGCTTGGGGTGAGCACTCTCCTCGACCACGCGGTGGTCGACCTCGACGCGCGCTCCGTCACGCTCGAGCGCGCCGACGGTGTGCCTGAGCAGATCCCGGCCCGCACCGTGGTCTGGGCCGCCGGCGTGATCGCATCGAGCCTTGCCGGCGTGCTGGCCGAACACGCCGGGCTCGAGGTCGATCGTGCGGGGCGGGTCGAGGTCCTCGGCGACCTCTCGCTTCCGGGTCATCCCAATGTGCTCGCGATCGGAGACATGATCCGCATCCGCCAGGCGGACGGTTCGTCGACCGCGCTGCCCGGGCTCGCGCCGGTCGCGATGCAAGAGGGCCGCCACGCCGCTCGCGTCGTCCGCGACCGCCTCCGGGGGCGAGCCGGACGATCCTTCCGCTACCAGGACAAAGGCAACCTGGCCACCATCGGTCGCGCACGCGCCGTCGCCGACCTCGGGCACATCCGGCTGAGCGGCTTCGTGGCGTGGATCACCTGGCTGACGGTGCACCTCTGGTACCTGATCGGATTCGAGAACCGGATGCTCGTCGTGACCCGGTGGGCGTTCAGCTTCGTCGCCCACGGCCGCGGCGCGCGGCTGATCACAGACACAGGGCAGCGCCCGGACGCCGGCGCGTCGGCTCCGGTCGCGCTGGTTCCAGGAACCCATGTCAGCTGACTGGAGAATCATGCGATCGAAGCTACTTCCACTCATCCAACACACCCCTGAGAAAGGGCTGCACGACGCGCTCGGCGAGCAGGTCGTCTTCCACAGCCCGGTCCGGGATTACCATGGCCGTGCGGATGTGGCCCACATCCTGATGACGATCGGCGGCGTCCTGGACGAGATCGAAGCCGAACGCGAGCATGTCGCCGAGTGCCAGGTCGTGACGATCATCACCGCCGCGCATGCCGACCAGGTGATGAGCGGAGTGCTCTACGAGGATTACGACGCTCTCGGACGTGTCGCGCAGGCGACACTCCTGCTCCGGCCATTATCGGCGCTGCTCGAAGCCATCACCGCGATGCGCGCCGCGCTCGAGCGAGCACCACTTCCGAGCACGCGATGATTTCGCCGCCGTCGTCGAGTCTCGTCCACAACGACCCTGCGATCGATCCCGGGAGAAGACGATGACCCGACCGCTCACCTACGCCCACACCGTGACCAAGCTCCCCGTTCAGGACCTCGAGCGCGCGCGTGCCTTCTACCGCGACAAGCTGGGACTCGATCCGGTCGAGGAGCGCACCGGCGGCCTGCGCTACGTGTGCGGGCCGACCGAGTTCCATCTCTTCAGTTCAGCGGGATCGCCGTCGGGGGAATCGACCCAGATGGCATTCGAGGTCGAGAAGTTCGAGGCGACCTTGGTCGAACTGCGAGCTAAAGGTGTGACCTTCGAACGCTTCGAGATGCCTGGCTTCGGTGGGCGAGGCGACACCGTCGTCGCCCCCGACAACTACCCGAGCAAGGGCACCGGCGAGCTTGGCGCGTTCTTCTACGACAGCGAGGGGAACCTTCTCGGGATCGCCCATGCGGTGGAGGACGGCGCAACAGGTGCGTAGCAGCTTGCGGTTTGGCGGACCGGGTCCATGACAATCCTGTTGGAGAGTCCCATTCACCGTCTGTCGAGGGAATCTAAGGGAAGGAGAGGCCCGTGCGACATGGAGACATCAGCTCAAGCCCCGATCATGTCGGGGTCGGGGTCGTCAACTACAAGATGCCCAGGCTGCACACCCGCGGGGAGGTGGTCGAGAACTGCCAGGAAATCGCGCGGCGTATTCACGGTCTGAAGCGAGGCTGGCCCGGTCTCGACCTGGTCATTTTCCCGGAGTATTCGACTCACGGCATCCTCTACGACCGCGATGAGATGTTCGAGTGCTCGGCCCAGATTCCGGGCGATGAGACCGACATCTTTGCCAAGGCGTGCCGCGAGGCCGGAGTGTGGGGGGTGTTCTCGCTCACCGGCGAGCGCCACGAAGAGCACCCGCACAAGAATCCGTACAACACGCTCATCCTGATGAACCCCGAGGGTGAGATCGTCCAGCACTACCGGAAGATCTGCCCCTGGTGCCCGATCGAAGCGTGGTATCCGGGCGACCGGACGTACGTTACGGAGGGACCGAAGGGGCTGAGGATCAGCCTGATCATCTGCGACGACGGCAACTATCCGGAGATCTGGCGTGACTGCGCGATGCGTGGTGCCGAACTCATCATCCGCTGCCAGGGCTACATGTATCCGGCCAAAGAGCAGCAGCGTATGGTCGCCCAGACATCGGCCTGGCAGAACACCGCCTACGTGGCGGTCGCGAACGCGACCGGCTGGGATGGCGTGTACTCGTACTTCGGTCACTCCGCGATCATCGGCTACGACGGTCGTTTGATCGCCGAGTGCGGCACCGAGGAAGATGGCTGCCAGTACGCCGAGCTGTCGGTTTCATCGATCCGTGACGCCCGGGAAAACTGGCAGTCGCAGAACCATCTGTTCAAGCTGCTCCATCGAGGCTACACCGGCATGTATGCCTCCGAGGATGGGGACGCGGGAGCGCAGGAGTGCCCGTTCGAGTTCTACCGAACGTGGGTCACCGATCCTGAGAGGGCCCGTGAGCAGGTGGAGGCGATCACGCGGACCACTGCAGGTGCGC
Source organism: uncultured Solirubrobacterales bacterium (assembly GCA_963757795.1). GTDB lineage: Bacteria > Actinomycetota > Thermoleophilia > Solirubrobacterales > Solirubrobacteraceae > Palsa-465. The sequence goes on from CAVWSI010000006.1 coordinate 288,383, forward strand.
AGACCTGTCCGGTCCAGGGGGTCCCCACACCTGACGAGTCCCGGCGGCAACGCGAACTGAGCCCGTCGCGTTAGTCCTGGCCTGCGGTCTCCCGCCGGCGATCCGGCGGGAGACCGCCGAGGATCACGGCGGCCGTGCCGAACGGGTCCCCCCGGGTGACGCCGAAGAACAGCATTGAGCAGGCGCCGGCCGAGCGCGGACCGGCCCACTAGCCCGAGTTTCTCGCCACTCGCCGCCCACGTCGTGGCGAATGTGCATCCGGTCGGCCATAGCACGAGTTTCTCGCCACTCGCGCGGCAGCCACCGGCGAGTGTCGAATTAGTCGGGGTGGTTGGGACGATCTTCACCGTCGGGCACTCGACGCGTTCCGCCGAGGAACTGCTGGCGCTCCTGCGCGACGCCGGCGTCGAGTTGGTGGCGGACGTCCGGGCCTACCCGGGCTCGCGCCCGCGCGAAGACGGCGCGAAGCGCGGGGGAGTGGACATCCGGGTCAGGGACTGCCTCCCAGGCGATCCATCAGACGTTCTGGGCTCAAGCCGTAGCGCGCGAGAATCTGCTGGTCGCGCTGCAGGTCGACCGGATCAGGCAGTTGGCTGAGCGTGTCGCTGATGAACTGATCCGAGTATCCCGCGCGACGCATGACTCGCGCGAGCTCCTCGTGAGACCGAAGGCTGGAGACGTCGCGATGCCCGGGGGTCTCCATCGTGTTCCTTTCGGATCGACTTTCGCCTGCATGGTACGTGGGTGGTCGGCCGGCCCGGGGCCCACGACGCTCACGCGGATCTCATGCACACCCGATCGGGCCGGTTCCGCCAATGACTGCGATCTTCATGTCGTTCCTCTCGCTTCGGGTTGCCGGCTATCGGGTCGTGAGGTGAATGGCGCGTGGACGGACGGACGGCGCGGGCGGGGCCGGGCGGGCAACTGCGTGTCGCGTGCGCAGGTGGCGCACCAGCAGATACGGCGATGCGATGAGCGCGCCGAGCGCGACGAGAAGCACCGCACCGATCACGAAGACGATCGCGAGCGTGATCAGAAACGCGACCGGCGGGACGAGCAGGAGGGCCAGGAGGACGAGGGGACCCACCAGCAGGATCGCCGGCGGACCCGCCACCGGGACGAAGAAGATCAACGGCAGGACTTCCCCGAGCCTCCGGCCGAGCGTGGGTCGCTGGGAAGGGGAGGGGCGATCGTGCAGGTCCGCATCGCGCCTCGGCGTTTCCGAGGCCTGCTCGAGCATGATCGGGGCGTGCGTGTTCATGACCGACATCTGGCAACTCCTTCTCGTGTGATCGTGATGAGGGCAGCGGCGCATGGCGCCGGGGGTGTCGGAGGTCGGCTAAGACGCCGCGGCGTAGATCGATTCCGTGGACGCCTCGATGAACTGGAGGCGGTCAAATCGCGGGTCTTTGTCGGCCAGCGCGTCAGCAATGGAATGAGCCACGTGGAGGATCGCGCGCGCCTCGTTTGGTGCGTTCTGCGCTTCCGCCGTGCGGTGTGCCCGACCGAGCGCCTGCGCGATCAATTGCTCGCTGACCAGGGATCCGTGTGAGCTCATGTTGGACATCGCAAACTCCCTTCTGGTCGCTTTCGTCGGTCAGACCGCCACGCGTGACGCGGCGGCCTCGAGGATCAGATCCGCCGTCGCGTGGGGCTGCGAGACGGTGGCGCCGTGCGAGGCGCGGGGGATCTCGATCGTCTGGCGTGCGCCGGCGCGCTCGGCCATGAAGTGCTGCAGGGCGGCCGGGATGACGTGATCGTCCTCACCGATGAGGAACCAGGACGGCACCTCGGTCCACAGCGACCGCTCGCCCGAGGGCTCCACGAGCGCTTCCTGGGAGGCGGGTCGCTGCGTGGTGGCCATCCTGGCGGCTTGCGGTGCGGGCACATCCGCGCAGAACACATCGTGGAAGCGCTCCACGGTGATGAACAGGTCGGTCGTGCCGTCGCTGCGCGGTACCGGCCGGAGCGTCGTCTCGCCGAGCATGCTGCCGGGGAACTTCCCGGCCAGTTCGAAACAGCTCTCGCCGGGCGCCGGGGCGAAGCCGTCGATGTAGACGAGGCCGACGATTTCACCGGCGTCGCTCGGGACGTTGGAGATCACCGCGCCGCCGTAGGAGTGTGCGGCGAGCACGACGGGTCCCTCGACCGCGCGGACGACGTCGGCGACGGCGGTGGCGTCCGTGGCCAGGCCGCGCAGCGGGTTGGCCGCAGCGATGACCGGGTGCCCGGCGTCGAGCAGGCGATCGATGACGGCATCCCAGCTCGAGGACTCGGCGAACGCGCCATGGACGAGAACGATGGTGGGTTGCATGGCAGATCCTTTCGGTTCTGTTGGTTTATGAACGGCGCTGGCTGAGCCAGTGCTCGAAGCGGATCGGGGCGATGCGTGCGTCGTCGCCCGGGGTGAGAGACGTGTCGTCCAGTTCGGCGCCGAGGTAGCGGGCGTGGACGTCTGTCGTCACCTGTCGATGGTCGTCGCGTGCCCTCAGGACCCGCCGGGCGATCTCGTCGAGGCGGAACGCCTCCGGGCCCGCCAGCTCGATCGTGTCGTTCAGTGGCGAGCCGACCGCCACATCGGCCAGCGCGTCGGCGACGTCATCGGCTGCCTCGGGCTGAACGAGGGCTGATGGCAGCCGAACGGCGTCACCGTCGCTGCTCGAATCGGGGATCCGGCCGAGGAGCTCAAAAAACTGCGTCGCGCGCAGGATCGTGTAGGGGACGGGCCCGGCCTTCACGGCTTCCTCCTGCGCGACCTTCGCGCGGAGGTAGCCGCTCGCCGGGAGCCGGTCGGTCCCGACGACCGACAACACGACGTGGTGCCCCACGCCGGCGGCCGTCTCTGCGGCGAGCAGGTTGCGGGAGGAGGTCTGGAAGAAGTCGAGCATCCCTGCGTCGTCCCAGACCGGCGTGTTCGACACGTCGACCACGACCTGGGCGCCCTCGAGGGCTCCCCTCAGCCCCTCGCCCGTGAGCGCGTTGACTCCCGAGTAAGGCGAGGCCGCGAGCGGCTCGTGACCGTCGCCGCGCAGCTTCGCGACGAGCTTCGACCCGATGAGCCCGGTGCCGCCGATGACGACGATTTGCATGCAGGGAGGGTCCCTCAGGCGGGGTGCCCTCGCATCGGCCAGGTGGCCAGCCTGACTGGCCAGTCGTCGGGCTGGCCAGCCGGCGGCTGGCCCGAGATCAGCGGCCCGTACTCACTCCTGAAGCGAGGCGAGCTGGGCCTCGAAGCGACCCATCGCCTCGCGGTATAGGAACGGTCCCCAGCTCACGCGGGCCACGCCCAGCGCGGCCAGCTCGGCGAGCGACGGCGCCTGCGGCAGGCGTAAGACGTTCACCAGGCCGTGGACGTCCGAGTTGAAGCGCCGCAGCGCGTCCGGCTCCCATAGGGCGATCGGGTAGACACAGTCCACGCCCGCCTCCAGGTAAGCGTTCGCGCGCTGCAGCGCCTCCGGAACCAGCTCCTCCTGGGTTCCAGGGCCGGCGCCGGCGAGGAGGGGACCGAGGAAGACGTCCACCCGTGCGTTGATCACGAGCGGGTAGCCGTCGTCGGACGCGGCCTGGCGAACCGCTCTCAGCCACTCCGCGTGCCGGCCTGGATCATGGAGGCCGCCGGCGGCGTGATCGGTGTCCTCGAGGTTGCAGCCGGCGGCCCCCGCGAGCCGCAGCGCAGCGACCAGGTCGGCCGGCTCCATCCCGTAGCCGGCCTCGGCGTCCACCGTCACGGGCACCTCGACGCCTTTCGCGATGCGGGCGGCCGCGGCGAGCATCTCGTCCGCTGGCGCACGCTCGTGGTCTTCGTAGCCGAGCGTCGCGGCGACGCCCGCGCTGGTGGATGCGACGACCGGAAACCCAGCCGTGACCACCGCTTTCGCCGTGGCCACGTCCCAGGCGTTCGGTAGCAGAAGAGGAGCTCCGGGGCGGTGCAGGGTGCGCAGCCGCTCGCAACGGCTCTGGAGCTCCGTGGTCTGTGACGCGGTCATGTCGTGAATCTACGCCTCGGGGAAGCGCGGCAAGGGTCTCAGTGCTGCGGATGCCATCACCTCGCAGGTCGGTAGCGTTGTGTGCCAGATGGCAGCCACGGTTACGAGCACGTTCCTTGACCGGATCGGCGAGCGTGAAGTGCTCGATCGGCTCCTGGCAGGTGTGCGCGAGGGTGAGAGCGCCGTGCTGGTCGTCCGAGGCGAGGCGGGCATCGGAAAGACAGCGCTGCTCCGGTACACCGCTCGTCGTGCCTCGGGGTTCCGCGTGGCGCAGGTCACGGGCGTGGAAGCGGAGATGGAGCTGCCGTTCGCCGGGATTCACCAACTCTGCTCGCCGCTGCTCGACCACCTTCGTGCGCTGCCCCAGCCGCAGCGGGACGCGCTCAATGTCGCCTTGGGCGTCGCATCCGGTGATGCGCCGGAACGGTTCCTGGTCGGGCTCGCCGTGCTCGGCCTGCTGTCGGCTTCGGCTGAGCAGCGTCCGCTGCTCTGTCTCGTGGAGGACGCTCAATGGCTGGACGCCGCCTCGGGAATGGTCCTCGGCTTCGTCGCCCGTCGGCTGCTGGCGGAGTCGGTGGCGATGGTGGTCACCGTCCGTGAGCCGACGAGCAGGCACGACTTCGACGGCCTCCCCGAGATGCTGCTCCACGGCCTAGCTGATGAGGATGCGCGCACCCTACTCATGAGGGCAGTCCGAATCCGGCTCGACGACCGCGTTCGCGACCGCATCGTCGGTGAGACCCGCGGCAACCCGCTCGCCCTGGTCGACCTGCCACGGAGCATGAGCGCCTCGGAGCTCGAAGGCGGGTTTGGCCTGCTCCCCGCGACAGACCTTCCGCGCCACATCGAGGATCACTATCTTCGGCGCGCCGGTGAGCTTCCCGCGGCGACACAGCGACTCCTGCTGCTCGCCGCCGCCGAGCCGGTCGGCGACGCGACGCTCGTCTGGCGCGCGGCTCAGGGCCTCGGCATCGATGGAAGCTCGCTCGCCCCGGCCGAAGACGCGCTTCTGGTCGAGGTCGGAGCCCGTGTCCGGTTCCGCCATCCACTGGTGCGATCCGCGCTTTATCGGGCCGCGACGTCCTCCGAGCGGCGAGCTGCGCATCGCGCGTTGGCGGAGGCGACCGATCCGGATATCGATCCCGATCGTCGGGCGTGGCACCGTGCGCACGCGGCGGTCGGTGTAGACGAGGAAGTGGCCGCCGATTTGGAGCGCTCGGCGGATCGGGCGGCGGCGCGCGGCGGCGCGGCGGCGGCTGCCGCCTTCCTGGCGCACGCGGCGGAGCTGACGCCGAATCCAGCGGAGAGGGGCAAGCGGGCCCTGGCTGCGGCCCGCGCGAAGTTCGACGCTGGGGCGTCGGACGCCGCGCTCGAGTTGCTGGCGGCCGCCGAACTTGCCCCACTCGACGAGCTTCAGCGCGCCCGGGTGGAGCGGTTGCGTGCGGAGATCGCGTTCGAGCGGACGCGCGGGAGCGACGCTCCGGCCCTGTTGCTCGGTGCGGCCCGGCGCCTCGAGCCGCTCGATGCTGCGATGGCTCGCGAGACGTATCTCGAGGCGATGGCGGCGGCGATGTTCGCCGGTCGGCTCGGCGGCGCGCCAACCGTCCGCGAGGCTGCCGAAGCCGCGCTGGCTGCACCGGCGGCGCAGCATCCGCCACGCGCAATCGACCTGCTCCTGAACGGGTTGGTGACGAGGTTCACCCAGGGCTACTCAGCCGGTCTGCCGCCGCTCCGGGAGGCGCTCGGCGCGTTCCGCCGCGTGGAGGGACTGACCGCACCGGACGTACGTTGGCTGTGGCTGGCCTGTCGCCTGGCCCAGGATCTCTGGGACGACGAGCTGTGGCACGAGCTCGCGACCAGAGGAGTCCGCGTCGCGCGGGACACCGGCGCCCTGACCCTGCTCCCGGGCATGGCCAACTTCCTTGCCGCGCTCAACGTCCACTCCGGGAGCGTCAACAAGGCCGCCGAGCTGATCGACGAGGTCGGCGCGATCACGCGGGCGACCGGGATCCCGCCGCTCAACTACGCGGGCTTGTTGCTGGCCGCGTGGCGCGGCGACGAGGCGCGCATGCAGGCGATCGCCGACGACGCGATCCCCGGTGCGATGGCGCGGGGTGAGGGCTTGTCGCTCGGCCTGCTCGGGTCGATGACCGCCTTGCTGCACAACGGCTGTGGCCGCTACGCCGAGGCGCTCGCGGAGGCGCAACGGGCATGCGAGCACGAGGATGTCATCGCGTACGGTTGGGCCCTCGTCGAGCTGATCGAGGCCGGCGTCCGCGTCGGCCGGCGCGCCGAGGCCGACGCCGCGCTCGAGCGCCTGAGCGAGCGCACGCGCGCCAGCCGCACCGACTGGGCACTCGGCATCGAGGCCGGCTCGCGCGCGCTGGTGCGGGAGAGCGATGATGCGGAGCCGCTCTACCGCGAGGCAATCGAGCGGCTGGCTCGCAGCCGAGGCGTGGTCCACCTCGCGCGCGCCCGGCTCCTGTACGGCGAATGGCTGCGTCGCGAGGGCCGGCGCGTCGACGCGCGTGAGCAACTCCGAGCCGCCCACGAAATGTTCGGCGCCGTCGGGGCCGAGGGGTTTGCCGAGCGCGCCCGTCACGAGCTCCTGGCCACGGGCGAGACCTTACGCAGGCGCACCGAGGATGCTCGCGGCGTGCTCACGCCACAGGAGGCGCACATCGCTCGCCTGGCCAGGGACGGTCTCTCCAACCCCGAGATCGGCGCGCAGCTGTTCATCAGCCCCCGCACGGTGCAGTACCACCTGCGCAAGGTCTTCCTGAAGCTCGACGTCACCTCACGCAGTCAGCTCAGCCGCCTTCCGGCGGGCAACTTCAACGCCGCATAGGTCCCATCTGCTTATCCGAGCCACGTCAGCTTTCGAGCCACGGTGTGAGGTCGGTGACAGCGAGTTGGTCCTTGGGCACGAACGCCAGCGCCGGGCTGTTGGCCAGCGCGGCCGCGGGAACCAGGGTCGGATCGGTGGAGGTGAGCAGGATCCGTAGGCCGTGGCCCTCGGTGAGCGTGCGGGCGAGGGCGAGCCCGTCGCCGTCTGGGAGTTGCACATCGACGAGGGCCGCGGTCGGCGACGCCCGTTGGACGGCGGCCAGCGCTTCGGCGACGGTCGCCGCCTCGGCCACGACGGCACACCCCCGGGCTTGGAGCAGCGCGCGCGCCAGCGCTCGGAACCGCGGGTCGTCGTCGACGATCAAGACGCTCATATCGACAGAATGAGGGCTCCCGATCGGCTCGGCCATCGGGTTATCCCCATCCGTTAGCGTTACCGGATGGCAGTCCGAGTGGTCGTGGGCGAGGACGAGCCGCTGGTGCGGGAAGGCATCGTTCGGGTGCTGGAGGGAGCCGATTTCGAGGTGGTGGGCGTGGCCGGCGACGCCACTGACCTGGTCCGCAAGACCAACGCGCACAAGCCGGACGTCGTCGTCACCGACATCCAGATGCCCCCCGACCGGACCGACGACGGCCTACGCGCGGCAATCCACATCCGTCAGACCCGCCCGGAGATCGGCGTGGTTGTCCTCTCGCAGTTTCTGGTCGACCGATATCCCCTCGAGCTCGTGGGCGATCGCGCGGAGGGCGTCGGCTACCTGCTCAAGGAGCGGGTGGGAGATCTGAAGCTGTTTGCCGACTCGGTGCGGCGTGTCGCGGCGGGCGGCACCGCGCTGGATCCGCAGGTCGTGCAGCGCATGGTCGGCCGGCGCCGCGCCGACAGTCCGCTCGATGGGTTGACTCCCCGCGAGCGCGAGGTGATGACGTTGATGGCCGAGGGTCGCTCAAACGCCGGGATCGCAGCGGAGCTGATCGTCACCGTGCCGGCGGTCGAGCGCCACGTGACGAACATCTTCGACAAGCTGGGGCTCCGGCAGGCGCCCGAGGATCACCGGCGCGTACTGGCGGTCCTCGAATACCTCAAGCGGTCGAGCTAACGAAGGATGCTCTTGCCGCTCGCGCCGAACAGCTCGCACGCGTCGGCGACGCGCTGCGCGAGCGCCGCCTCGGCCTTGCGCCCCCACGCGCGAGGGTCGTAGGCGGACTTGCGGCCGACCTCGCCGTCGATCCGCAGGACGCCGTCGTAGTTGGTGAAGAGGTGATCGGCGATCGCTCGGGTGAATGCGTACTGGGCATCGGTGTCGAGGTTGATCTTCACCACCCCGCCCGAGATCGCTTCCCGGACCTGGTTGGGTTCCGAGCCGCTGCTCCCGTGAAAGACATACTGGAAGCGGGCGCCGGGGCGCTTCTCGGCCAGCGCGAGTTGACCGTCGCGCAGGACCTGCGGACGCAACTGCACGTTTCCCGGCGCGTACACGCCGTGGACGTTGCCGAACGTGGCCGCCACCAGATACCGGCCGCGTTCTCCTGAGCCGAGCGCGTCAACGACGTGCATCAGATCCTCGGTGGTCGTGTACAGCTCGCTGCGGCCAGCCTCGGGACCCGCGATCCCGTCCTCCTCGCCCCCCACCACACCGCTCTCCACCTCGAGCACGATGTCGAGGGGCGCGAGCTCGTCGAGCAGCCTCGCCGAGAACTTCAGGTTCTCGCTCAGCGGCAGGGTCGAGCCGTCGAACATGTGCGAGTTGAACAGCGGTTGCTCCCCCCGTCGCCGGCGCCGTCGCGACTCCTCGATCAGCGGGCGCACGAACCCATCGAACTTCTCGGGCGGCGCGTGATCTGTGTGCAGCGCGATCAGCACCGGGTAGCGGTCAGCCAGGACGCGCGCGTATTCGGCGAGCGCCCTGGCGCCGAGCGCCATGTCGCCGGCGGCGCCGGAGAGGTATTCAGCCGCGCCGGTCGTGACCTGGATGATCCCGTCCGCGCCCGCCTCGGCGAGTCCGCGCATCGTGCCGTTCAGCGTCTGCGAGGAGGTGACGTTGACCGCCGGTAGCGCATAATCACCGGCGGACGCCGCATCGAGCATGGCTGCGTACTGCTCCGTCGTTGCGAGCATCACGCCGCTCTCGGATCCACTTCAACCGCCACCTCGGCGGCGCCCGGATCATCCGGCAGCGCGATGTACCGGGCAACTCCGACGATCCGGTTCCTGTCGGACTCGATCGCGGCGACCGCCTCGTGGCGGTGATGGTCGATGTCGGTGAGCCGGTCCAGATCGCGCTCACTCAGCCGCCTGGCCAGCCCACCGAACCGCCGGCGTCGCGTCTGCTCGCCGAGGTGCGAGAACTCCTCGGCCACACGCTCACGATCCGCGGCCGTGAGCGGTCGGATCTGGATATGCCTCGCCGTTTGGGAACGTATGTCGGTGGTCATGCTCTGCATGCCGACAATCATCGCCCGGCCTCGGCGATCGGGCCATGGGGCGGCCGTGAGAGACCACGGCTGGCAAACCCGTCGGCCGCTGTGGGGAAACCCCCACGGTGCGGCGCGCCCGGGCGTAGACTCGCTGATGGCGTGACCGACCTGAGAGAAGGTTGGACGATCGGGGACGAGGAAATCGTCTCCGGTGTACTGCGCGTCACCGCACAACCGCTCTGGGTGGTCGATCCCGAGGGACTGATCAGGTTCGCCAACCCGGCAGCCGTCGAGACGCTCGGATACGACAGCGCCCAGGAACTGCTCGGACGCCACAGCCACGAGACGATCCACTACCGGCACCCGGACGGGACGCCCTACCCGGCCTCCGAGTGCCCGATGCTCCTGCCGCGAAAAACCGGTGAGACGGTGAGGAGTGATCTGGACTGGTTCTTTCGGCGGGACGGGTCGATGTTCCCCGTGTCATACGTCTCGGCTCCGATCAGGATGCCCGAAGGCCGCGGCGCCGTGGTGGCCTTCGCCGACATCGAGGAGCGCCTGCTCGCTGAGCGGGCCCTGCGTGACCGCGAAGCCGGCCTGACTGAACAGCAGGACGCGCTCCGACGGGTTGCGTCGCTCGTCGCGAGCGACGCCCCCTCTGCTGAGGTCTTCGCTGCGGTCGCCCGGGAGGTCGGGCGAGTGCTGGGCACGCCCCTGGTGCAGATGTCGCGCTACGAGCCCGACGGAACGGCGACGGTGATCGGCGTCTGGAGCGAGCGACCCCATCCATTTCACGCCGGCAGCCGCTGGCCGCTCGAGGGCCCCACGATCACCCTGAAGGTGCTCGAGATGGGGGGTCCGGCCAGGCTCGACGATCTCGCCGGGGTCCCGGGAGCCCTGGCCGAGGCCGTGCGTGGCACCGGGATCCGCTCGGTGGCCGGGGCCCCCATCGTCGTGGGCGGCCGCGTCTGGGGCGTCATGGCGACCGGCGCCGCCGAGGGTCACGAGTCCCGGCGGGCACCGAGCACCGTCTGGCCGAGTTCACCGAGTTGGTCGGTACCGCGATCGCCAACGCCCAGGCGCGCGAGGAGGCTCCGGCAGCTGGCCGAGGAGCAGGCGGGCCTGCGCCGCGTGGCGACGATCGTTGCCGACGGGGCGCCGCCAGGGGACGTGTTCGCGGCGGTCGCCGCCGAGGCCGCGCGGCTGCTGGGCATCACGACGGTGGTCATGTGCCGCTTTGAACACGACCACACAGCGACGGCGATCGGCGCGGTCGGTGATCATCCGTTCCGTCCCGGCACCAGCTGGCCGCTCGACGGGCCGAGCATGCTGGCGACGGTGCGCCGCACCGGACGCCCGGCGCGCATCGACGATTACACCCTCCTTCCCGGACGCGTGGCCCACGCCGTCCGCACGACCGACGCAAATGCTGGGGTTACCGCGCCGATCATCGTGGACGGCGAGGTGTGGGGGGCGATCTCCGTCGGGGCCGATTCACCGCTCCCGCTGGACACCGAGGGCCGCCTGAGTCAGTTCGCCGACCTCGTGGCGACGGCGATCTCGAAAACCCAGGCGAGCGAGGACGTTCGCGCGCTCGCGGAGGAGCAGGCGGCGCTTCGGCGTCTGGCAACGATCGTCGCGCAAGGAGCCGCGGCGGAGGACATCTTCGCGCTGGTCGCCCAGGAGATCGCTCGGGTGACTGGCCTCGAGATGGTCATGGTGGGGCGCTACGAGCACGACCGGACGGTGACCCTGACTGGCGCCGCTGGCGAGCATCCGTTCCAGCCGGGCACCCGCTGGCCGCTCGATGGCAAGAGCGTCTCCTCGCAGATCCTCGACACAGGACGATCGGTGAGCAGCGACCCGTACCACAAGATGAGCGGGACGATCGCCGCGGCAGCACGTTCGGCAGGCATGCGAGCCGGCGTCGGCGCACCCGTGATCGTGGACGGACGCATCTGGGGGAACGTCACGGTAGGCGGCACCGACCGGGCACCGCTCCCGGCGAACATCGAGCGCCGTCTGACGCAGTTCACCGAACTGATCGCCACCGCCGTGTCCAACGCCCAGGCCCGGCAGGACCTGGGCCGGTTGGCCGAAGGGCAGGCCGCGCTGAGACGAGTGGCCACGAAGGTCGCCCGGGGGGCGCCGCCGGATGAGATCTTTCGCGCTGTCGCGGCCCGAGGTCGCGGGCCTGCTCGACTCCCGATCGTGGCGCTGAATCGCTACGAAACGGATGGCACCGCGACCGTGATCGGCGCCGTCGGTGATCATCCTTTCCAAACGGGGACGAGCTGGACGCTTGAAGGCCCGAGCCTCACCGGGGAGGTCAACCGCACCGGACGTCCGGCGCGGGTGAACGACTACGCCGACGTCCCTGGCAGCATCGGCAGAGCCGCCCACGCCGGGGGCGTCCACGCCGGGGTCGGGGTGCCGATCATCGTTGACGGGAACGTCTGGGGCGTCATATCGGCGGGCGGTGGCGCCGGAGTGCCGCTACTGCCTGATGCCGAGGATCGCCTGACGAGCTTCGCCGAGCTCATCGCCACCGCCGTCTCGAACGCTCAAGCGCGCCAGGAGGTGCGCCGGCTGCTCGACGAGCAAGCGGCACTCCGGCGGATCGCGACACTCGTTGCCCGGGGCGCGAAGCCGCAGACGGTGTTCGACGCGGTGTGCGAGGAGACCGGCCGTGTGTTCGGCGCCGCCACCGCGAACCTCGCCCACTTCACGCCCGACGGGATCAACCTCACGATCTCCGGCTGGAGCCTGCGTGGAGTCCACGGGCGGACGGGCACGCGACTCCCGATTGACGGCGACTCGATCAACGCCATCGTCCAGCGCACCGGCGCTCCCGGCCGCTGCGACAGCTACGAGCATGCTCAGGGTGAGATCGCGGCGCTAATGAGACAGCTCGGCGTCCGCTCGGAGGTTGGCGCGCCCGTGGTCGTGGATGGAGGCGTGTGGGGGGTCCTGATCGCCGGCACCGATGAGCCCGAGCCGCTCCCGGCTGGCACCGAGCATCGGCTGGCCGACTTTGCCGAGCTGATTGCCACCGCCGTGTCCAACACCACAGCCCGATCCGAGCTGATCGCATCGCGGGCCCGCATCGTCGCCGCCGGCGACGAGCAGCGCCGCCGCGTGGTGCGCGATCTCCACGACGGCGCGCAACAACGCCTGGTCCACGCCCTGATCACGCTTCAGCTCGCAGCCAGCGAGGCCGGCTCACCGCCCGAGCTTGCTCGGCTCCTCGGCGAGGCACTCGAGGACACTCGACGCGCGATCGAGGAGTTGCGCGAGCTCGCGCACGGCCTCCACCCCGCGGTGCTGACCACGCGGGGATTGGCCGCGGCAGTGGAAGAGCTTGCCGACCGCGCGCCCGTGCCCGTGCACGTCGACATTCCCGAGCAGCGCCTTCCCGCCGTGGTCGAATCGGCCGCCTACTTCATCGCGGCCGAGGCGCTGACGAACGTGGCCAAGTACGCCAACGCCTCGAAGGTCGGGATCACCGCGACCATCTCGGGTGGCCTTCTCATCCTGCAGGTCGACGACGACGGCGCCGGCGGTGCGACGGTGACGCCGGGCAGCGGCCTGTCCGGCCTGCTCGACCGCCTGGCTGCGCTCGACGGCACGCTGACCATCGACAGCCCAACCCGCGCTGGTACGCGCCTCCGGGCCGAGATCCCGTTGCCTCCGCCTCCGAAACACGAGACGGTCGCCTCGGCAGACGTGGCGCACGCCTGATCCGAGGCGAGCCTTTCGGGGCGCCTGCCCCCGCGTCGGTGTGAGGCTGCGTCAGTGCCGCCGTGGGGAATTCCCCACATCGCCCATCGGGCATGGCCCAGCTCCACTCTGGTGATCGCCATGTGGGATGACCGGCCGTCGAGATTTAGCGTCAGTGGCGGTCAGTTGGAAGCCATCGAAAGAAGGAGCGAAGCCATGAATAAGCATTTCTCGCTCGGCCGCCTCTCCGCAGGCGCAGCGCGACATCCGTGGCCGGTGATTGCGATCTGGGTGCTCGCGATGCTCATGGCGGCCAGCCTGGCCGCGCCCAAGCTGTGGCAGGTGACGACGAACGACACCTCGAACTTCCTGCCCACCAAGTACGAATCCGTCAAGGCCACCCAGTTTGGACAGTCACACTTCGGCCAGGTCAAGAACGGCTCCACCGTCACCGCCCTGGTCCGGCGAGCGGACGGTAGGCCGCTGACGTCGACTGACCGTGCCCGCACACGGTCGACCGTCGCGCAAATGACGACGTGGCGCCCTGACTGGAGCGCCCTGGGGACAACCAAGCATCCGGTCAAGCCGACTTCCGCGGAACGCCGGACGCGCGTCGCACAGTCGGTCGTCGGCGCCGCGGCCGGGAACGGTGGCGATCAACTCCTCGCGCTGCAGTTCACGGGAAACGACCAAGACCCCACGGTCCAGAAGGCGTTCAAGCAGTTCCGCCGTCACGAAGCGGCCACGTTCGCAGCGGCCGGCATGACCGTCGGGTTCACCGGCGGCATCGCCAGCACCACCGATCAGGTCGACCATCAGGCCAAGACCCAAGCGCTCCAAGGACTGCTCCTGTACGCGGCGGTGGTGCTGCTCAGCTTCGTGTTCTTCCGCGGGCTGCTCTCCTCGATCGTCCCCCTGCTGACGGTCGGCATCGTGGCAACGGGTGCCGGTGGGCTGGTCGTGCTGGCGGCGTCGGCCTTCGGCTACAAGATCGACGCGTCGTTGCCGTCGCTGGTCACCACGGTGCTGATCGGAATCGGAGTGGACTACTTCCTGTTCATGACGTTCCGCTTCCGCGAGCGGCTGCGGGCCGGGGATGGCCGCAAAGAGGCCGCTGCGGCCGCCGGCGCCCGGATCTCGCACGTGATCGCCTCAGCGGCGCTGGCGATCATGGTCGCGTTCGCCGCGCTCGGTCTGGCCCAGTTCGGCCAGTTCAGGGTGCTTGGGCCCTCGGTCGCGATCGCGATCTTCGTGATGCTGTTCGCGGGTGTCACGCTCGTGCCTGCGGTTCTCGCCGCCACCGGCCGCAAGCTGTTCTGGCCGGCCAGGGCATGGCAGCACGAACGACAGGACGGACCAGCCGCACGGATCGGATCGTTCGTCGCTCGCCGGCCGGCCCGCGTCGCCCTGCTGGCCGCCGGGCTGCTCGCGGTCTTCGCCGTCGCGGCGACCGGGCTGCGAATGAACTACGACGCCGGCGTCGCCGCGAAGACCCAGTCGGCGAGGGTCGAGGCGCAGATCGCTCACGTTCTCCCTCGCGGCGTGATCGACCCGCAGCACATCTATGTCAGCTCGCCCCGGCCACTTGATCCCGCGTCGCTGAAGGCGATGCGCGCCGGCTCGCGAGCGTGCCGCACGTGGCTCAGGTTTCGGCGTCTCACTTTGCGGATGGGGGTCGCGCGGCCGAGATCGACGTCGCGCTCAACATCAACTCGACGACCACCACGGCCATCAAGCTGGCTCAGCAGGGCGGACCGCTGCGCGACGCGGTTCACAGCACCACACCAGGCGGTGCGACCGCCATGGTCGGCGGCGTGGCGTCGGTGTACGCGGATGTGAGCAACTCGATCAACAAGGATCTCCGCCTGATCTTCCCGATCGCGGCGCTCCTGATCCTGCTGATCCTCATCGCGATGCTGCGCAGCGTCGTCGCCCCGCTGTACCTGCTGGCGGCCGTCGGCCTCGAGTTCGCTGCCACGCTGGGCGCCGCGGTCGTGGTCTTCCAGCACGCCGGCGGACAGCCGGGATTGGCGTTCACGCTGCCGCTCGTCCTGTTCCTGTTCGTCGTGGCAATCGGGACCGACTACAACATGTTGATGTCGGACCGGCTGCGTGAGGAGTTCGCGAGCGGGGCCGGTCCCCGGGAGGCCGTCGCGGCGGCCATCCGTCACGCCGCCCCACCGATCGCAGCAGCCGGGCTCGTGCTCGCCACGTCGTTCGGCTCGCTGATGATCTACGACGACCATGCGACCAAGCAGATGGGCTTCGGGATGGCGCTCGGAATCGTGTTCGCGTCGTTTGTGGTCTCCACGCTGCTCGTGCCGGCGCTCACGGCGCTCGTCGGAAGGCGCGCATGGTGGCCGAGCCACCTCGCCCAGGAACCCACCCGCTCCTCGCGCGGGCCACGGCCCACGCTGGCGCCAATCGCCGACAGCAATTAGCTCCTCGAAACCGCCCCCAATCGCCGCCCGCGCCAACCGGCGCGGGCGGCGGCACGTCGGAGGGGCGCACCTCATGAGCATTAGAGTGGGATTGTGAGCGGCGAACAGACGGCCCGATGAGCCCTACCACGTCGCGAGCGGCGCCGCCGCCGCTTTCCGTGGTGCCGAGCGCGCCGACGCACGATGGCGCTTGGTTGCGCGCGGCTCGGCTCGCGCGGTGGCTGGCGTGGGCCAGCCTGGGCTGGATGACGCTCGAAGGCGCCGCGGGGTTAGTCGCGGCGATCGAGGCGAATTCGATCAGCGTGCTGACCTGGGCAGCGTCCTCCGCGGTCGAGGGCCTCGCCTCGGCCATCGTGATCTGGCGCTTCACCGGTCAGCGCACCCGGTCTGAGCACTCCGAGCGACGCGCCCAACGATGGGTGGCGGCGAGCTTCTTCCTGCTCGTCCCTTACTTGCTGGGTGAGGCGATCGTTCGGCTGATCAACGGCACGCAAGCCGAGGCGGCGCCGCTGGCGATCGCGTTGACCGCCTCGAGTGTCGTCTTCATGCCCGTGCTGGGGTGGGCGAAGCTGCGGCTCGGCCGGCGCCTGAACTCTGGCGCGACGGCCGGCGAGGGCGTGCAGAACCTGTTGTGTGCGGCTCAGGCGCTGGTCGCGCTCGTCGCCCTTGTGGCCGCCAGTGCCGGCGTCGCGTTCCTGGATCCGGTGGGGGCCGTGGCGATCACCGGGATCGCTGCCAAGGAGGGGGTCGAGTTGTGGCGGGGCGAGGACTGCGAGTGCCACACGATTCCCGGCCTCGAGGCCGCACCGAGCGACGGCGTCTGTCACGACGACGGCTGCCACACGTAAACGATCCGTGCCCGCGCGACTTTCTCACATCCGACTAGGGTGCGGATGATGGCTGAGGGAAAGCAGCTCGGGAAGGCCGCATTGGCGATCGGCGCGCTGGGGGTTGTGTTCGGTGACATCGGCACGAGCCCCCTGTACGCGGTGCAGGCGGTCTACAGCCGTAGCGCCACCCGGCCGGTGCCGGTTGATGCCACGTCGGTGTTCGGTGTTATCTCGCTGATCTTCTGGGCGGTCGTCATCGTCGTGACGCTGAAGTACGTGGTGTTCGTGATGCGCTCGGACAACGACGGCGAGGGGGGCATCATGGCGCTGATCGCGCTCCTGCTTCGGCGGGCCGGGGGCCGGAGGCCCGCATGGTTGGGAGGCCTCGTCGCGCTCGGGATCTTCGGCGCCTCGCTGTTCTTCGGCGACTCGATGATCACGCCGGCGATCTCGGTCCTCTCGGCGGTCGAGGGCCTGGAGATCGTGCAGCCGTCGCTCGACCACCTCGTCGTCCCGATCGCAGCAGCGATCCTGATCGCCCTGTTCGCGCTGCAGAGCCGCGGGACGGGCACGGTCGGCCGGCTGTTCGGGCCGGTGATGCTGGTGTGGTTCGCCGTCCTCGCAGCGCTCGGTGTGCACGGGATCGCCGCTCACCCGGGCATCCTGCGGGCGCTGTTGCCGGGCTACGCAGCGCGGTTCTTCGCCCACGACGGTTTGACGGCGTTCCTGGCGCTCGGCGGGGTTGTGCTCGCGGTTACAGGGGCCGAGGCGCTGTACGCCGACATGGGGCACTTCGGCCGCGGGCCGATCCGGCGAGCGTGGCTGATCGTTGCCTTCCCCGCGCTGACCCTCAACTACCTCGGCCAGGGCGCGAACATTCTCGAGCACCCGGCGGGGGCCGCCAACCCGTTCTATCTGCTCGTGCCGCACGCGCTGCGCGTGCCGATGGTCGCGCTCGCGTGCCTGGCAACCGTGATCGCCTCGCAGGCGGTGATCTCGGGCGCGTTCTCAGTCACGCGCCAGGCCGTACAACTCGGGTACCTGCCGCGGCTCCGGATCGTTCACACCTCAGATGTGCACGGGCAGATCTACATCCCGTTCGTCAACTGGACGCTGTTCGCCGCGGTGCTGATCCTGGTGTTCGCGTTCCAGCGCTCGGAGAAGCTGGCGTCGGCGTACGGCATCGCCGTCACGGGCACGATCACGATCACGCTTGTGCTGTTCCTCGTCCTCGCGCGGGTGTGGGGTGGCTGGCGGACGTGGCAGATCGTCCTCGCGGCTGTCCTGTTCGGGGTCGTCGACCTCGCGTTCCTGGGCGCCAACCTGGTGAAGATCTTCAGCGGCGGCTGGCTGCCGATCATCGTTGGGGGCCTCGTTTACATCGTTCTGTCGACGTGGCAGACCGGTCGCCGGATCGTCACTCGCAACCGCGAGCGAGAGGAGGGCTCACTGCGCGAGTTCATCGAGATCCTCCGGATCTCGCAGCCTCCGGTCGTCCGCGTGGCCGGCACCGCCGTTTTCCTCAATCGCAACACCAAGTCCACGCCGCTCGCCATGCGCGAGAACGTCGTGCACAACCGCGTCTTGCACAAGTCCGTCCTGATCGTCTCCATCGAGACGCTCCCGGTGCCGTACGTCTCCCAGGAGGAGCGCATCACGATCGACGATCTGCACTACCGCGACGACGGGATCAGCCTCGTCCAGGCTCGCTACGGATTTCAGGAGCAGGCTGACGTGCCCGAGCTCGTACGGCAGGTGGCCGCGATCGGATGTGAGACGCCGATCGACGTCGACGACGCCATCTATTTCCTGTCGAAGATCGAGATCATCGAGACCCACGCGCCTGGGATGGCTGCATGGCGAAAGCAGTTGTTCCTCGCTTCGGCGCATCTGGCCGCCGACGCGGTGGACTACTTCAAGCTGCCCCGGCATCGCACGGTGCTGCTCGGCTCGGCGATCGAGATCTGACGACGTACCGCACCAGGCGTCAGCCGCGTCCTGCTCCACCCTCGTCTTCGCCGACGTCTATCCCAGCCGCGCGGTACTGGTCGATGAGCATCTTGCGCATCCCGGGATCCTGGACGTATTGCAGCGCGCGCTTGGCGCTGTCGGCAGCCAGCTGTCGCATCTGCGGGGGTCCAGGCAGCGGCCGTCGGGCGAACGCGTCGACCTGGGCGGCCCGGGCTTGCTGGGCTCCGAGCGAGCCCGCGATCCGGTCCATCAGCTGAGCGTCGTGCCCAGGGACCTCGTCCCAGAGGATCTCGACGTCGGTCGGATCGGACGCGGATACCAGTGCCGGCAACGGCATCCACAACGCGTCGCCGACGATCCGGCGCCGCCCGCGGATCGTCGCGATCAATACCACCGCGCGCAGCTTCCCGGGCGAGGCGGGTTGGGTCCCCGCTCGTTCGAGCGCCCGCTGGAAGCGCTCGGTTCGCTCTGTTCCCGTCTCGGCCTGCGTCAGACCGAGCGCGTGCGCGACCTTCCGCCGCGCGGCAACCGGATCCGCCAGCGCCGGGTCGCCCGAGGCGGCACGGGTCTCCATACTCGGCACCGACTCCCAGTCGATCTCGAAGCGGTCCGGTCGGTTGGGATCGAATGCCACTTCGACCTCCATCCCCGGCGTGAGGCACGGTGCGCTTTCTCCTCTCGCTGTCCGATGAGTTTCGGCGTGCGGCACGGTCTCTATCCAGAAAAACGCGGCAGGCCGGCCGCGCCGCCGCGCCGATGAGCGGCCCGACGGCGAAAGGGAAGTAGCCAGATGACCGAGCGGATGGTCGAAGTCAACGGTGTCGAGCTGTGCACGGAGCCGTTCGGCAACCCGGCCGATCCGCCCATACTTCTCATCCAGGGTGTCGCGGCGTCGATGCTGTGGTGGGATGAGCGCTTTTGCCGGACGCTCTCTGACTGCGGGTGCTTCGTGATCCGCTACGACCACCGCGACACCGGGCGATCGATCACCTACGAACGAGCGCATCCCGGCTACACCGGCGCGGACCTGGTGGCCGACGCGGTCAGTGTGCTCGACGCCTACGGCATTTCCCGCGCGCACGTCGTCGGCGTTTCGGCGGGCGGGGCGTTCGCGCAACTGCTTGCGCTCGAGTTCCACGAGCGGGTCCTTTCGCTGGTTCTGATCAGCACCTCGGCAGCGACGCCCGGTGACCGTGACCTGCCCCCACCAACCGACGAGCTCCGGCGATTCCTCTCCACCGCAAGAGCTGACTGGTCCGATCGGGACTCGACAATCGATTACCTGGTGGGCTACTGCAGGGTGCTCGCCGGAGACCGGCGCCCGCTTGACGAGCCGCAAGTCCGCGATTTCCTACGGCGCGACGTCGATCGGGCGCGGGACTTTGCCGCGGCCCGGAACCATGATCTCTTGACCGAGGGTGAGTCCTCGAGCGAGCCACTGTCGTCGATCGCAACGCCTACGCTGGTAATCCACGGCACCGCGGACCCGATGTTTCCCGTCGAACACGGCGAGGCGCTCGCTCACGAGATACCCGGTGCAAGGCTGCTGAGGCTGGCCGGCGCCGGCCACGGGATCCACTCGTCAGACGAGGAGACGATCGCTGCGGCGATCATCGACCACAGCACCGAAAGGACCCCCAGGTAGGGTCTTCCAGTGAGGGACCGGTCAGCCAGTCGAGCAGGCCACTCAGGGAGGCGACCACCAGCCCGACCGCGATGATCGGCGTGAGCACGCCCAGACCGAAGTGATCGAGCAGGCTCTTGAACGCCTGCATGACACCCGCCGCGAAGCTGATGTGCGGCGCGGGGATCGCGACCGAGATCGCGAGCGTCGGGAAGATGAAGACGAGAAGGATCAGGACCACGGCGAGAAGGGTCGCTTTGGGGTACTCGCGCGGGGCGTCGCGCAGCTCGTCGACGTGGACGGCGTTGACCTCGACCCCGGCGTACAGGAAGAAGCTGTTGACGATGAGCACGACGCTCGACAGCCCGTGCCACGCCGGAAGCACGTGGTGGGCGTTCAGCGGCGCTGCCGAGGCGTTGCCCTGGAGGAGGTAGATTGCGGCCAGGACGACCAGCAGCAGGCCCGGGATCAGGGTTCCGATGGAGATCCCGTACGACGCCAGCCGGCCGGTGGAGCGGGACCGAGGACGGCCGTCGCGGGGGTGGCGCCGAGATCGCCCACCGATCCCAAGGTCAGCATCGCCATCGCCAGCCAGGGGAGCGTCGTCCGCGCCCCGGCCGGCGAACGAGTGCCACGCTTGGCAGGGTGCGGATCTGGTTGTTCGGGTGTGGGTGTCATCTGCGATCGGCGGTATGACATTCTCGGCCCACCGCCCGCCTGTCGCGTTGACGGGTCCCAAACCGGCGTCGATCCTCTCGAACGCGCGGTCGGGTAGTTCTGACATGGTTCGCCGGCATGGGTGCCAGTGACGGTGCTCACCGTTCTCCGGTTCGGCTGACGAGAACCCAGTCTCGACTGTCCGCACTCGCGCCGATGTTCGGACGGGCGTTCGTCGACGAGCCGATGATGCGGTGGCCAATGGGCTCGAGCGGCGATGTGGACGAACGCTTCACGCGCTGCTTCGCATACTTCCTCGAGGCGGCACTCCCGCTGGGCTGGGTCTGGGAAGTGGGGCGGGGGGACGGCGCCGCGGTTTGGATTCCACCCGCCCAGAGCAACGCGTGGGAGGATCACCCATGGAACCAGACGCGAATCCTTGCGCTTGCCGACGACGGTGGGCGCCGCTACGACGCATTCTGGGAGTGGGTCGCCGCGCGCGATCCGACCGAGCCGTCGTGGCAGCTGGACTCGATCGCCGTGCGACCAGAGCTCCAAGGGCGCGGGATCGGCAAATCGCTGATCGAGGCCGGTCTTGCCAGGGCGCGCGCTGACGGAGCCGGCGCGTTCCTGTCCACTGGCACCGCGTCAAACGTTGCCATCTATGGTCGATGCGGCTTCCACGTCTGGGACGAGGCCGACGCGCCGAATGGCGGGCCGCGCATCTGGTTCATGCGCTGGGAGCCGTAGGACGCCGTCGCCTGCCGCGCGAGCCTCGGACTGCGGGACGGCGTTCGCTCCCGGGACTAGACGACGGCGGTTTTAGCTGCGTTGAGCGCTTCCCGGAGACGGCGCTGGACATCGGCGAACTCCGGCGAACTGAGACGTTGCTCCGCCTCGGTCCTATGGCCGCTGATCGCGAGCTTGAGCACGCCGCCGGCGATCGTGTGGAACTGCTCGTGGAGATCGTGCAGCCGCTGACAACGCTCGGGCTGCTCCTCGCAGAACCTGCCGGGCGTGTGGATCCACTTGCCGAATGTGCAGCAGTCGTCGCGGCTGGCCTGGTCTAGGTTCATCGAGGACTTGCCAGTCTCGATTGCCTCGCGCAGCCGCGCGTTCCATGCCTCATGCGCTTCGAGTGCGGCTTCCAGGATCTCGTCCAGCGAGCCGTCGGCGTCGAGGTTGATCTGGAAGTGCGCGACGAGCCGGCGCAGGTTCTCCGCGTTGGTGGCCATCTCGGTAGCGGTGGCGGCGACCTCCTCGGACGACGCACTCGTCTGCTCGGTCGAGGCGGACACCTCCTGTGTCGACGCGGAGGATTGCTCGGCTACGGCGGCGGCCTCGGAGATGCTCTCCTGCATCGTGGCGGTCGACGCCGTGATCTCGTGCGCCGCGGCGGCGATCTGCTCGACGCGCGTGGCCATGTCGTTGACCGATGAGCCGATCTTCAGGAATGCCTCGCGGGTCTGTTCCACGACCGCGACGCCGTGATCGGTGCGCTGCGCGCCCGCCTCGACAACCTCGACGGCGTGGCTCGTCTCTGCCTGGATCGTGCCGATCAGCTTCGAGATCTGCTCGGCCGCTGATTGAGCCTCCTCAGCCAGCTTTCTGACCTCCTCGGCCACGACGGCGAACCCGCGGCCCTGCTCACCGGCCCGCGCGGCCTCGATGGCCGCGTTCAGCGCCAGTAGGTTCGTCTGCTCAGCGATCCCGGTGATCGTCTGCACGATCTGCCCGATCTGCTCGGACTTCGACGCCAGCTCGCGGATCGCGTCAGACACCTCCTGGGATGAATCGCGAACCGACCCCATCGCCTCGGTCGCCTGATCGGCGGCGCCGGCCCCCTGCTGGGCGACGTCGCGCGCCTCGTGCGTAACCTCCGCGGTTCGGGCGGCGTGGTCCGCCACCTCGTTCACCGCTCGAACGACCTCATCGGCGGCGTGCCGCGCCTGCTCGATGATCTGCACTTGGCGCTCGGCTCCCTGCGCTATGTCACCCACCGCCTGGGCGATCTCGCCCGTGGCCCTGCCGGACTCCTCGGAGGTGGCCGCCATCTGTTGTGAGGAGGCGCTGACGCTGTGCGCGGTCTGCGTCACATCGCCGATCATCCCGCGGAGCCTCTCGGTCGCCTTGTTATAGGACAGAAACGCCTGGCGCAGGTTATCCGTCACGTCCTCGATCCCCCGCTGGATATCGCCTATCTCATCGCCCGGGAAGCCCGTCAGCGTGTTGGTGGTTATCTCGAACGTCTCGGTCACATCACCGTCCGCCAGCTTGGTCAACCCGCCGTTGAGCCGCTTCGCGCCCATATCGCTCACGATGCGCAGACGCTCCAGGCTCGCGACCACCCCCCGGCGAATCTGCCGCGAGACCATGAACGCGATCCCCATCCCGACCGCGATCGCGATCGCGAGCAGTACGATCCCAAGCGTTCGCGCGGAGCTATACGTCGAATCGCTGAGGGCGGTGTCCTCCGCTGCGAATCTGGCGTTCAGCGCGGCCCACGATGAGAGCACGCTGGCCATCGGCGCGTACTGGGTGGAGTCGAGCTTGTCGATGAGCTTCTGCGTCGAGGCGTTGATGCGTATCGTGCTGGACAGCAACCGCTGATTGGCGGCCTCGAGCGCCGGCCACAGCTTCGACGCCACGTGCCAATCGCGCGTGTCGTCACCTGGGTAGATGAGCTTGCCGTAGGCCTTGAGGTTGGCATCGATCGTCCTCGCGTCCCGAGCTGCGACGCGCCGCTGCTCGGAGCGGATCGATGGGTCACCGGCGAGGACCGCCTGCACCGTGCTGGCCTCATAGTCGTTGAGCGCCTGCTGCATGTCTTTGATCCTCACGAGCGATGGGAAGTCACTGGTCGACAGCGTGTGCGAGACGCCGTTGACGCTCCCGATCTGTCCGATCAGCACCATGCCGAGCGCCGCCGTCAGCGCGAGCACGATGCCGAAGCCCCCGAACAGCTTCCACCTGATGGACAAATCTCTGAAGAACTTCACCGCTACCTCGCAAGTCGATCGATGAATAAGCCGCACTCACTTGAATCGACGGCGCTCGGGCGCTGCCCATCGGTAACGACTACGGAGAAGCAAGCGGCATGGCCCGGATGCCGATCGCGCACTGAGCGGTAGGCCGGCGGCACCGGCGCCGCCCCGGGATCTGCCGGAGCGCTTGATCACATCCGAGCGGCTGACGGCGCGGCCGGCGGGCGTGACGCGCGACAATGCTGAGATGAGCGTCCCGGAGAACGAGGGGGAGCCGATCACCGAGGCGGGCCTGGCGGCTCTGCGGGCGGAGATCGCGCAACTGGAGACGGTCGGGCGCCGCGACATCGCGGAGCGGATCCGCTCCGCTCGCGCGCACGGCGATCTGAAGGAGAACGGCGAGTATCACGCGGCCAAGGAGGACCAGGCTCACTTGGAGACGCGGATCCTGCGTCTGCGGCAGCGGGAGCGGGACGCCGTCGTAGTTCATACCGCCGAAGGGTCCGGACTGGTGCTTGCGTTCGGTCGCTCCGCCGAGGTCCGCGACGAGGACACGGGTGAGGTCCATACGTGGACCATCGTCGGCGCCGGGGAGGCCGACCGCGCGCGCGGCAGGCTCTCCGTCCAATCTCCGGTCGGCAAGGCCCTGTTGGACCATCCTCCCGGTGACACTGTCGAGGTCCCCGTGCCCGGCGGCACCCGCCGGCTCACAATCGAGCGGATCCTCTAGCTCGACGGTCCCCTTTCCGCGACGGCACCGGCGCCGTGCGGTGGGTTCGGGGTGGTGGTGCTGGCGGTCGGCTGGTCGGTTTGGGAGACTCGTGTGGCCCTCGAAGAAGGAGTGGAATGTCAAGATGAGCCAGCTCGAGAGTCCTGATCCCCAGGGTGCGCGGAGCAGCGCTGGTGCTCGAGCGGCGAAGGTTGACCTGACCGCTCGGTTGCTGCTGCGTGAGTCGTTGACCGCGCGCCGGGCGGCGGCGATTATTGCGGCGTTTACGGTGCTGATCACGGTTGCGGGAGGGATCGTGGCGCGGCTTATTGATCGTCAGGAGTTCCCTTCGATCGGCCGGGGGTTGTGGTTCGCGCTGCAGACGGTCACGACGGTTGGTTATGGGGATGTCACCCCGCGGCGCGCGGACGGGCGGGTGATCGCGGCGATCGTGATGCTGTCGGGGATCGGGTTTCTGGCCGTGATCACGGCTTCGGTCACGGCGTCGCTGATCGAGAGCAGCCGGCGGCGGGTCGTCGAGTCCGAGGGGGATTTGGCGCGCCGGCTGGAGGAGGTCACCGAGCGGCTGGTCAGGATCGAGGCGTCGCTTGCTCGTTCGAATCGCTCGCAGGCATCTGATGGCGGCAGCTGACCGGGGTGACAGCCCCGCGCCGCCGCCGGGTCCCGGTGTGGGGCTGTCGAGGGGCCGCGTGCGGCGCATGTTCGCCGGCTCGCGTGAGGCCGTGCGTATCGTTTATCGCGACCCCGAGCATGTCGCCGAGCGACTCACGTTGTATGCGGTGGCTCGGCTCGCGGACGCTTCGCTGGAATGGGTCCAGGTGGTGCGCGGTACCCGGGGCGATACTCCGCCGGCCGAGATTGCTGAGGAGCTGCGGATTGAGACGGCGCATGTAGCCCGGATCGATGGCGCGATCTCGGGCACGCCATTTCTGATCGCGCTGGTGCCCGGCTACCTCACCTACCTGTATCAGGAGATGCGCATGACCCTGCGCACCGCCGTGCTCTATGGCCGGGACCCGCGGAAACTCAGGACGGCCGGGGAGATGCTCGCCCTGCGGGGTGTCCATCCCGACATCGAGCAGGCTGAGGCGGCTCTGGCGGCGGTTCAGAACACGCCCATGCCGGACCGGCCGGCGCAGCGACGGTCACTGCGCACCTGGGTGGATAGCGGCTACCGCCTGCTGGTCTTCGGAGGGTTTCTGTCCCCGTCCACCGCGCAGCCACGCAAGACGCGGCTCCAGGACCGGATCAGGGCGATCCTCAGCTTTCTGGTGGGCGCGGCTGTCTGGGCGATGACGTGGGTGCTGCCGTTCACGTTCATGATCATGATGGCCTGGGGTTGCGAGACCCATGCGCGTCAGCTCGGGCGACGGACGCTCGTGTTCTACGACGGCGAGGCAGCGAGCGTGGACGCCGCGATCGCGCTCGCCGCCCGCCGCCGCGACCACGGCCACGACAAGCGGGCGATCCTTCGCGGGATCGCGCTGTTCCTGTCAGTGGCCATCCCACTCGGCTTCATCGCGTTGGTCAACCACGTACGCAACACCATCGGCTTCAACTGGCTAGTCGCGGTCGGGGCGCTCGTCGCTCTCTCACTGGCGATCGCGACCGCAATCGTCGCCAGCCGCCGGTAACCGGCCGGCAACCGACTGCTGATTCTGCTTGCCGCGTGCGGCGGCGTCCTGGCCCTCGACGCGGACACGCGCTCTGAGCGGAGGCGCTCGGCCGCCCGGTCGTAGGCGACGAGGGACGCCGCCCGATCGCCGACGCGTGCTTCGTTGAGGCGTCCGGTGGCTGCGAGCACGGAGGCGATGCCGGCGAGGGTGGACTAGGGGCGCGCGATGTAACGCGCGGGCGCGGAGCTACTACCGCGCATGCCCGATGTCCACTTCACCAATCTGCTCATCGTCGTCGCCGTAGGTCTGTTCGCCCCGCTGACGCTCGGATTCTTCCCGCGGTTTCGGCTCCCCGCGATCGTGCTCGAGATCGTGCTCGGCATCGTGATCGGTCCGTCGGGGCTCGGCTGGGTCAAGCCCGATCTCCCGGTCTGGATCCTGGCGCTCGTCGGACTCGCCTTCCTACTGTTCCTCTCAGGGCTGGAAATTCCCGATCTTCTTCGTGGCCAGCGGCCTGCGCTTCGACCTGAATGCGCTGTTCGCCAGCGCCTCGACGGTGGCGCGGGTCCCCCTGTTCCTGCTCGCCATCTACCTGGCGCGCGGCCTTCCCGCGCTCGTGTACGTGCGGGTGCTCGGGCGCGAGAAGTCGGTGATCGCGGGCGTTCTCCAGTCGACGTCGCTTCCATTCATCGTCGCCGCCATCCAGATCGGCCTGCAGCTTGGAGTGGTCAGCCGAGCGAGCGCCGCCGGCCTGGTCGCCGCGGGCCTGCTGTCAGTCGTGATCTCTCCGACCCTCGGGTTGGTGCTGCTACGGCGCCAGCAACCCGGGGCCGTCGGCTCCCGGGAGCTGCCGAGCCCCGTCGTCGCTCCGAGCGGACACATCATCAGTTGAGCGGTCAGCACGGAATTAGACTTCGGGCATGTCGGCGCGGGCGCAGGCGCCACTGCTCACAACCAAGCTTCACGCTCCCGATCCGACTGAGCGGATCGGACGTCAGGCGCTGGTGGGACGCCTATCGGACGCGCCCGGCGCACGGCTTGCGCTGATCCGCGCGCCGGCGGGGTGGGGAAAGTCGACGCTGCTCGTCGCAGTGGCGGAGCGCAGAGCAGGGACGGCGCGAGTTTGCCTGGGTCACGCTCGACTGCACCGACAGCGATCCGATCCTCTTCTGGGCCTACGCCCTCGAGGCGCTGCGCACGATCGTCCCGGAACTCGGCTTGCGGTCGCTGGCGCTCCTGCGGGCACCGGGCGTCGACTTGGTCGGCGAGATGCTTCCGGTCCTGATCGGTGAGCTCGAGGCGTTCGGGCGACCGCTCGTACTCGCGCTCGACGATTATCACCAGCTCGAGGGAGATGCCGTCCATGCCGGGATGCGGCGGCTGCTGGACTACCTCCCGGACCACGTCTGCGTCGCGGTCGCGACGAGGACCGAGCCGCCGCTTTCGGTTCCCCGCCTCCGCGCCCGCGGTCAGCTCGTCGAGGTCGATGCCGACGAGCTGCGCTTCTCGCTTGACGAATCCGGGGTGCTGCTCAACGAGCTCCTCGATCTCGAGCTCCCCGTCGGGGACGTGGCCGCGTTGCATCAGCGGGCCGAGGGCTGGCCGGCCGCCGTCTATCTCGCCGGCCTTTCGCTGCTGGGTCGCGCCGACCGGCACGAGTTCATCCTCCGGTTCGCGGGGGACGACCGGCACATCGTCGACTACCTCGGCGAGGAGGTCCTGGCCGACCTCGACCCGGATACGCGCGAGCTGCTGCTGCGCACATCGATCCTCGAGCGCGTAAACGGCTCGCTCTGTGACGCGATCGCGGACACCACCGGTTCGGCACGGAAGCTGGAGACACTCGCGCGCTCGAACCTGTTCGTAGTGCCGCTCGATGACCGGCGCGACTGGTACCGCTACCACCACCTGTTCCGCGCCTGTCTGAACGCAGAGCTTCGGCTCGAGTCGGCCGAGCTGCTCCCGGAGCTTCATCGCCGCGCCTCGAGCTGGTTTCAGAGAACCGGTGAGGTGACCGAGGCGATCAACCACGCGATCGCGGGACAGGACTTTGCCGCCGCATCCGAGCTGCTGGCCGGCCACTGGAACGAGGTGGTCTCAACGGGTGGATTACGCACCGTGGAGATGTGGCTGATGGCGCTTCCCGAGCATGTGGTCACGGGCGACGCGCGGCTGTGCCTGGCTCGCGCCTGGACCTCCTTCGCCAAGGGGGCGCTCGAGGAGGTTCTGCCGTGCCTGGAGACCGCGGAAGCTGCGCCGGTGCCCGGCCCGCTGCTCGACGGGACGACCTCGGTCGCCTCGGGCGCGGCGACGCTTCGGGCTTCCTACTGGCTGCGGATGGGGGATTTCGGCCAGACCGTCTCTTACGCCCGCGAGGCGCTGGGGCTGGAGCATGGGCCGTGGCGGGCGATTTCGGCGAACTGCCTCGGCACCGCCTTCTACTGGCTCGACGAGACCGCGCTGGCGCGACAGCAGCTCGAGGCGACGATCGAGGTGGGGCGCGAGCTTGTCCCGCTGGTCGCGCTGTTCGCGGGCGGCCTGCTGGCGCTCTTGGATTGCGAGCGGCAGGACTGGAATGGGGTTTCGAGCCGGCTGAACGCGGCCCGGCAGGCGATCGAAGCGGGCGACCTCGGCGAGTACTGGATGACCGCCGGAGCCACGCTGGCGGGCGGACTCGTGTCCGAGCACCACGGCGATCTCGCGGAGGCCGAGATGGCGATGGCTCGGAGCCTCGTGCTCTATCGCCGCGGCCAGGTGCCGGTCGAAACGGCCAATGCCCTGCTGCACCTCGCGCGCGTCCATGTCCGGCAGGGTCATGATGCGGTGGCGAACGACGAGATCGGCGAAGCCGCGATGCTCGTCCGCGCGTGTCCTGACCCCGGGCCGAGGATCCAGCGGCTGCTCTCGGAAGCCCGCGGGCGCGGGCGTAGCACCCCGCGGTCGACTGACGCTGACGAGCTGAGCGAGGGCGAGCTTCGAGTTCTGCGCCTGCTGGCGAGTGACCTCACGCAGCGGGAGATCGGCTTGGAGCTGTACGTGTCGCTCAACACGATCAAGTCCCACACCCGCAGCATCTTCCGCAAGCTCGGGCGCCTCGAGTCGCGAGCAGGCTGTCGCGCGAGCCCGCCAGCTCGAGCTCATCTAGGTCCCCGTGTAACGCGCCGGTCGGTTCGGGCTACCAAGCCCGACCACACCGACGATCAGGAGGGACAGATGTCAGCGACTGCGAGTCCGGCGGCGCGACGCGAGGCGATGCCGGGTTTGAAGGGCAAGGGCGTGCTTGTCACCGGCGGCACGTCGGGCATCGGGCAGGCGATCGCGGTCAAGTTCGCCGAGTACGGCGCGAACGTCGCGATCAACTACCTGCGCGCCGCCGAGGAGGCGGTGGACACCGAGCAGCAGGTGCGTGCGTGCGTGAACCGCGTGCAACAGGAGGGTGTCCGCGACGTGCTCGTCGGGGGCGACGTCTCGCAGGAGGACCAGGTCGTCGCGATGGTCGGCCAGGCCGTGAGGGAACTCGGCGGCATCGACGTGCTGATCAACAACGCCGGCATCCAGATCTCACGCCACAGCGATGAGCTCTCCAGCGCCGAGTTCGACAAGGTGCTCGGGGTCAATCTCCGCGGTGCGTTCCTGTGCGCGCGGGAGGCGATCAAGCACTTCCTGGCCGAGGGTAAGCCGGGCGTGATCATCAACGTCTCGAGTGTGCACCAGCTCATCCCGAAGCCGGACTACCTCGGTTACTCGGTGAGCAAGGGCGGCATGCAGAACCTCACCCGGACGCTGGCGCTCGAGTACGCCGCCCGGGGGATCCGCGTGAACGGCGTCGGCCCGGGCGCGACGGTCACGCCGATCAACCGGGCGTGGATCGAGGACCCGGTCAAGCGCGAGCAGGTCGAGAGCCACATCCCGATGCGCCGCGCCGGCACCGCCGAGGAGATGGGCGCGGTGGCATGTTTCTTGGCCAGCGATGACGCGGCGTATATCACCGGGCAGACGATCTTCGTCGACGGTGGGTTGACGCTGTTCCCGAGCTTCCGCGATCCGTGGTCCTCGGAATGATCGTGGGCAACGCACACGAGCTGGGCAAGCTCGCCCTGATCGACGACGCGGCGTGGAACATCTCGGGATCGAGACCGTGCCGCAGATCGTCACCCAGGGCTGGCTGGTCGGCGCCTCCGGCCTGGAAGCCGGCGAGGTGATCGGGGTCGAGCACTGCGCCGGGATCGAACCCGAACCGGGCGACGCGGTTCTGTTCCACACGGGCTGGGGACGTCACTGGAGCGACCCGGATACTTACCTGTCCGGCGAGCCTGGACCTGGCTGCGAGCTGGCCGGGTGGCTGGCCGACCGTGACGTCGCGCTGACCGGCTGCGACACGTGGAGCTACGGGCCGGTTCCCCCGAGGATCCGGATCGGCCGTTCCGCGTCCCGCAGATCCTGAACATCGACCACGGCGTGTTCGTGGTCGAGAACCTCGACCTGGCGGAGCTCGCCGCCGACGGCGTGCGCCGCTTCGCCCTGATCCTCACCCACCCGAAGCTGAGAGGCGCCACCGGCGCATGGACCTCACCGATCGCGCTGATCTGAACAGGAGGAGCGATGGACCACTACGACGTGATCATCATCGGCACCGGCGCCGGCGGCGGAACGCTCGCCCACAAGCTCGCCCCGTCCGGCAAGCGGATCCTGCTGCTCGAGCGCGGCGGATACCTGCCGCGCGAGCCCGAAAACTGGTCAAGCCGGGAGATCTTCCGCAAGGAGCGCTACCTCTCTGACGAGCTGTGGTACGACAAGGACGGTAACCCGTACAAGCCCCACCAGCAGTACTTCGTCGGCGGCAACACCAAGTTCTACGGAGCGATCCTGTTCCGCCTGCGCGAGCGCGACTTCGAGCAGGTGCGCCACTACGGCGGCCTCTCGCCGGCGTGGCCGATCTCCTACGACGACCTCGAGCCCTACTACGCCGAGGCCGAGCGGCTGTACCTCGTCCACAGCCAGGCCGGCGAGGATCCGACCGAGCCGTGGCGCTCGGGGCCGTTCCCGTATCCGGCGGTGTCGCACGAGCCGCGGATCCAGCAGCTCTCCGATGACTTCGAGCGCACCGGCCACCACCCGTTCCATCTTCCCGTCGGGATCGACCTCAACGAGTCAGACCCAGAGGCCGGCCGGTGCGTGCGCTGCGATCGCTTCGACGGGTTTCCCTGTCTGACCGACGGCAAGGCCGACGCCCACGTGCGCTGCGTGCGTCCCGCGCTCGCCGCGCACGACGAACCTGAAGCTGATCACCCACGCGAAGGTCGAGCGGCTGGAGACGGATTCGGGCGGTCGCTCGGTCACCACGCGTCCATGTCGACCGCCGCGGCACGCCCGAAACCTACAGCGCCGACATCGTCGTGGTCTCCTGCGGCGCGACCAACTCGGCGGCGCTGCTGCTGAAGTCGGCCAGCGACCAGCACCCGCGCGGGCTGGCGAACTCCTCCGACGTGGTCGGCCGCCACTACATGGCCCACATCAACTCGGGGGTGATCGCGATCTCGCAGAAGCCGAACACGACCAAGTTCCAGAAGACCCTCGGGATCAACGACTACTACTGGGGCGCTGAGGACTCAGAACTCCCGCTCGGCCACATCCAGATGCTGGCCAAGTCCGACAAGGACATCCTCCGGGCCGGAGCGCCCTGGTTCGCTCCCGGCCTCGCGCTCGACTACATCGCCCGGCACGCGATCGACTTCTGGATGACCACCGAGGACCTGCCCCACCCGGCCAACCGCGTGACGGTGGACCGCCAGGGTCGCATCCACGTAGCCAAGACCTACCACAACCTCGAACCCCACAAGCGGCTGCTGGCCAAGCTCAAGCAACTGATGGGACCGCTGGGCTGCCACGAAGCCGCGATCCCCAGCTGGTCGATCCTCGACCAGCGGATCCCGCTGGCCGGCAATGCGCACCAATGCGGCACCGTTCGCTTCGGCACGGACCCGTCCAGTTCCGCGCTCGACCTCAACTGCCGCGCCCACGATCTGGACAACCTGTACGTCGTCGACACCAGCTTCTTCCCATCGAGCGCGCGGTCAACCCGGCGCTGACCGCGATGGCCAACGCACTCCGCGTCGGAGATCACCTGCTCGAGCGGCTCGACGCGCACGTCGAGGCGGCCGCGGCACCCGCAGGCAACGCCAAGCCCGTGGAGGTCATGTCATGAAGACCGCAGAGAAGGTCGCCAGCAGCATCGGCAAAGGACTCGTGGCCGGGTTCGCCGGTACCGCCGCGATGACCATCTCGAGCACACTCGAGGCCAGGCTCCGAGGGCGCGCACCAAGCAGCGCCCCCGCCCGGGCCACGGCCAAGGCGCTCGGCATCTCCTCCTTCGAGGACAGCGTCGCCCAGGCGCGCTTCAACGACCTCTCCCACTGGGGCTACGGCACCGGCTGGGGAATCGTCCGCGGACTGCTCGACGCCGCCGGCCTACCGCCCGCGCAAGGCGACCGCCGCCCACGGCGCCGCCGTGTGGGGCAGCGCACAGGTCACCCTCCCGGCGCTCGATATCGCCCCACCGGCGATCTTCTGGCCCACGGAGGAGATCGCGATCGACGCCTTCCACCACACCGTGTACGCGGTCGCGACCGGGATCGCCTACCAACTGCTCAGCTCGCGCAACGGGGCCTGATGAGGTCCGTAACGCTCCGGCACGACAAGAGACTCACCTGACGATGGGTGCAGAGCGCGAGCGTTTGCTGGAGGTTCCGAAGGGCCGCTCCCCCTGGCGCCGCTGGGGTCCCTATCTGAGCGAGCGTGCCTGGGGAACCGTGCGCGAGGATTACAGCGCCGGGGGCGACGCCTGGGATTTCTTCCCGCACGATCACGCGCGATCGCGCGCCTACCGGTGGAACGAGGACGGGCTGGGCGGAATCTGCGACGACCGCCAGACGCTTTGCTTCGCCCTGGCGCTTTGGAACGGTGCGATCCGATCCTCAAGGAGCGGATCTTCGGGCTCACGGGGAGTGAGGGCAACCACGGCGAGGACGCGAAGGAGTACTGGTACTACCTCGACTCGACCCCGACCCACTCATGGATGCGCTGGCGCTACATGTACCCGCAGGCCGAGTACCCATACGGACGCCTGCTCGACGAGAACCGTGGCCGGGGCAAGCTCGATCCCGAGTTCGAGCTCCTCGACGCCGGGATCTTCGACGACGGCCGCTACTGGGAGATCACGGCCGACTACGCCAAGGCGTCACCCGAGGAGCTGCTGATTCGCCTCACGATGCGGAACGCGGGGCCGGCCACGGCAACGCTCGAGGTGCTGCCGACGCTGTGGTTCCGCAACACGTGGTCGTGGGGGATCGATCCGGTCAAGCCCTCGCTCTGGCTCGAGGACGGCGCGCATCGTCGCCGAGCACCCGCAGCTCGGTCGGCGAGTTCTCAGCGCGTCCGGCACGCCCGAGGCGCTGTTCTGCGAGAACGAGACCAATACCGAGCGGCTCTGGGGGGCGCCGTGCAACACGCCATACCCCAAGGACGGGATCAACGATTACGTCCTTCACGGCACCGAAACGGTCAATCCCGATCACGTCGGCACCAAGGCCGCGTTGCGCTATCGGCTCGAGGTTCCCGCCGGCGAGACCAGGACGGTTCAGCTCCGGCTGGCCGAGGACGCCGGGTTCACACCCGAGGGACTCGACTCCGTGATGAGGGTGCGAGCCCGGGAGGCCGACGAGTTCTACGGCGAGCTGACGCCGGCCGGCGCCAGCGACGACGAAGCCCTGGTTCTGCGCCAGGCGCTCGCCGGAATGCTCTGGTCAAAGCAGTTCTACCACTATGACGTGCAGCGCTGGCTCGACGGGGATGCAGCCGGCCCGCCACCGCCGGCGCCGCGCCGCTTCGGTCGAAACCGCGACTGGACGCATCTGAACAACATGGACGTGATCTCGATGCCCGACAAGTGGGAGTACCCGTGGTACGCGGCCTGGGACCTGGCCTTTCACTGCGTCGCGCTCGCGCACGTCGACGCCGAGTTCGCCAAGTCACAGCTGATCCTGCTGTGCCGCGAGTGGTACATGCACCCAAACGGACAGCTCCCCGCCTACGAGTGGTCGCTCAGCGACGTCAACCCCCCGGTACACGCGTGGGCGGCGCTACGCGTATACGAGATCGCCGGCGATCACGACTACGAGTTCCTGGAGCGCGTCCTCCACAAGCTCCTGCTCAACTTCACCTGGTGGGTGAACCGGAAGGACTCCTCAGGCAGCAACCTGTTCGAGGGCGGGTTCCTGGGGCTCGACAACATCGGACCGTTCGACCGCTCCTCACTTCCGGTGCGCGGCGTCCTCGAGCAGTCGGACGCCACCGCCTGGATGGCCATGTACTGCCAGAACCTGCTCGAGCTCGCGCTTATCCTGGCCGAGCACGACGCCGCCTACGAGGACCTCGCGACGAAGTTCTTCGAGCACTTCGCGTTGATCGCCTCGGCGATCAACGACAAGGGCCTGTGGGATGAGCAGGACGGGTTCTACTACGACGTCCTGCACGTCGACGGCACCGACATCCCGCTGAGGGCCCGTTCGATCGTCGGCCTGCTGCCGCTGGCCGCGGTCACCACGCTCGGACCTCAGACGATGGCGCGCCTGCCCGACTTCACCACCCGCCTGGAGTGGTTCACGGCCAACCGCCGCGAGGCCCGCAACGTGGTTCAGCACATCGACTCGCCCGTGCACGCCGGCTGGCGAATGCTCTCGATCGTCGACGAGCAGCGGCTGCGGCGGATTCTCGCGCCGATGCTCGATCCGGAGGAGTTCCTCTCCGAACACGGACTGCGCGCGCTCTCGCGCCACCACGCGGACCAGCCCCTGCACATCGACGTCGATGGCGTGACCGCCACGCTCGACTACGAGCCCGGGGAGTCCACGAGCGGATTGTTCGGCGGCAACTCCAACTGGCGTGGGCCGATCTGGGTCCCGATCAACTACCTGCTCATCGAGGTGCTCCGGGTTTACCACCGCTATCTCGGCGATTCGTTCCGGGTGCAGTGCCCAACCGGAAGTGGGAACGCGATCGACCTCGCGGCGGTGGCCGACGAGCTCGCCGGCCGGCTGATTCGGATCTTCTGCCGGCGCGAGGACGGCTCGCGCCCCGTATTCGGCAGCTACCGCCTGTTCCAGCAGGACCCGGCCTGGAACCAGCTGATCCCCTTCCACGAATACTTCCACGGCGACACCGGCGCCGGACTCGGCGCCTCGCATCAAACCGGCTGGACGGGGCTCGTCGCGGACTTGATCATCCGCCGGGGTCACGGCCGAGCCGCCTCATCGACCGCCGAGCAGTGATCCCGCCGGTCGGCGTGCGCCCAGCTCCGGTTCATCGCCTGAGCGCTCAGGCGACTCCGAGACCGTGCCGCACTCGCTCGCGGATCTGCGGAACGGCAAGCGCGAGCGTCACCCCGATCAGCAGCCACCCCGCGACGATGTACGGAAACAGGTCGTACGGGAAGGCGGGGGCGGGGATCAGGTTGCGATACAGCACGTACAGGGCGACCGCGGCCCCGCCGACGGGCAGGAGCGTCCCGAGCTGGAGCGGGCGCTCGCGCCGGCGATGCTGCAGGCGCAGAGCACTCAGGCTGACCAGGACGTACAGCACGAGGATGCTGAGCGTGCCAATCGTGGCCAGGTAGAAGAACGCATCCAGCGCGCTCGTGCCCGCGACCCCGAAGGCAACCAGAGCCACCAGTGTCAGAAGCATGCTGACGGTCACCGCGCCGACCGGCGTCCCGGTCTTGGTCGAGGTGGCCGAGATGCCGCTGGCCAGGATCCGGTCACGGCCGAGCGCGTACAAGGTGCGGGACGCCACCGCGACGCCCACGAGCGCGGCGCCGAGGGAGCTCAGTACCGCGGCCACGTCGAGCAGGTCGGCCATGCCGCTGCCGACATATTCGCGGGCCAGATCCCCCAGGGGCGCGTTCGAGTGCGCGAACATGGGCTTCGGCGCCGATGCAGGCGGCGTGGCAGGGACGTTTCTGGGCGTGGCAACCGACATAGGCCTGGAGGAGAATCCGGGACGACCGGAGTCGGTTGATCCCGTCACGGTCGCCACCAAGCTGCACATCCCGCAGCCGCTCCCCGAGCGAGTCTCGCGTCCTGCGCTGGTGACCCTCCTGCGGGAAGCTACCCGCGCACGCTTGATCCTGGTCTCGGCGCCGGCCGGGTCGGGCAAGACGACGCTACTGGCGAGCTGGAGCGGCGATCGAGCCGAGTCGCGGCGCTTCGCCTGGCTGTCGCTCGATGATCGCGACAACGACTCAGTCCGCTTCTGGACCGGAGTGCTGGCCGCGCTGCGGACCGTCATCCCGGCATTCGGGGGCGCTGTCGACGGCGCGCTGCGGGCGCCGGGCGCCGACATCTCGGAGCTGGCGATGCCGCTGCTCGTCAACGCGCTGGCCGAGCTTCCAGAGCACATGGTCCTCGTGCTCGACGACTACCACGAGATCGAGAACCCTGACGTTCACCGCTCGATGGAGTTCGTCATCGATCACCTCCCGGACTCGATCCGGATCGCGATCGCCACCCGCAGCGATCCGCCCTTCGGCCTGGCCCGGCTGCGCGCCCGCGCCGAGCTGCTCGAGCTTCGCAGCGACGACCTCCGACTGACCGTCGAAGAGGCCGGCGCGCTCCTGAACGGGGGTCTCGAGCTGGGGCTCGCCGCCGATCAAGTCCGCAGCCTGCGCGAGCGCACCGAAGGGTGGTGGGCGGCGGGCTTGCAGCTGGTGGGGCTGTCGTTGCGCGGCCGGGACGATCGCCAGGCCTACATCACCTCGTTCGCGGGCGATGAAGCGCGCGAATCTGTTTGTGATCCCCCTCGACGGCCGGCGAAGCTGGTACCGCTACCACCACCTGTTCCGCGATCTGCTGAGCAACGAGCTACGGCTGAACGAGCCGTCGATGCTGGTGGCGCTACATGCGCGCGCCTGCGCGTGGCATACCGGCGAGGGGATGATTCCGGAGGCGATCCGTCACGCCACCGCCGCCGGCGACTACGGCCAGGCGGCCGAGCTGATCGCCGCCAACTGGCTCAGCTACGTGAATCGCGGGCAGCTCGCGACCGTCGAGGCGTGGACCGACGCGCTCCCGCCCCAGGTGGCGAACAGCGATCCCCGCCTGTGCCTGGCCCGGGCGTGGATGCTGCTCGTGCTCGGGCGGCCGGCCGAGGTCGAGCCGGCGGTGCGAGCGGCCGAATCCGCAGTGGCGCCCGGGCCGATGCGCGACGGCTCGCGCTCGATCGAGTCCAGCGCCGCGATGGTCAGGACATCGGCCAGGCTGCTGCTCGGAGACGTGTCCGCCGCCTCCGAGACGGCCACCCTATCCGCTGAGCTCGAGCCCGATAGCGACGCGCCGTGGCGACCGATCGTCACCAACGCGCTCGGCATGACCGCCTACTGGGCAGGCCGTTTCGACGACGCGGCCGACGCGTTTGGCGAGACCGTCCGAGCGAGCGAGATCGTCGGCAATCACACCGCGGCGATCTACGCCCTCGGCTACCTGGCCGCGATGGCGGCGGAGCGCGAGGAGCTCGGTGAGGCGACCGAGCTCGTCGACCGTGCGCTGAAGCTGGCCGACCGGCAGGCACTGACCGAGCACTGGGTGAGCGTGATGGTCCACTACGCGGCAGGCGCCTGCTCGCGCGCACAGGGCGATCTCGCCCGCGCGCACTCGTCGGTCGAGCGCGGGCTCGACCTCGCCCGGCGCGGTGGGCTGCGGCTCGACACGGTCTACGGGCTGCTCGCGCTCGAGCAGCTGGCACGCCTGGCGGGCGAGCGCGAGCGGGCGCGGGAGCTGCGCGCGCGGGCGGAGCGCCAGCTCGCGGCGTGCACCGATCCGGGCATCCTGCGGGCACGACTGGAGCGCGCACCGCCGCCGAGCGCGCCGCGCGCCAGCCCGCGGTCAGGCGCGCCAGCCGATGACCTCTCCAAGCGCGAGCTGGCCGTGCTGCGGCTGATGCCGAGCCGGCTCTCCCTCCGCGAGATCGGCAATGAGCTGTACATCTCATTCAACACGGTCAAGACCCACGCCCGCAACATCTACGCCAAGCTCCACGTCCCCGGGCGGGCCGACGCGGTGGCGCGGGCACGGGAGCTGAGTCTGCTCTAACGGCCACGGCCGCGGCGAGGACCAACCTCGGCATCGCGTTCAGGCGAGTACGTTTACGGCGCGCGCGACGACGAGCAGGATGGTCACCAGCGCGGTCAGCGATTGGATCGCCATCAAGAGCTTCGCCATGGCGGTCAGCGGCATCGTGTCCGTCGGGCTGAAGGCCGTCGCATTGGTGTAGGAGGTGTAGAGGTAATCGACGAAGCCGGGGCGCCAGCCTGGCGCGAGCTGAGGCTGTGCGATCTGTGGGAACAGGAAGTCGGCCGGCTTGGTCGGGTCGGCGGCGGCGAGACGGCGCCCGGGCCCCCCAGCATCTAACTCCCAGTACCAGATCCCGAAGATCAGGACATTGGTCAGCCACAGGACCGCACCCGCGAACAGGAGCGCATGACCGTGGGTTTGACTGCCGTCGAGGAGGAAACGAGCGAGGAGGATCAACGAGACCAGCGTGGTGAAGCTGACCAGGGCAAGCAGCCCGACAATCACCGCGCGCAGGCGGGCGGATTGGCGGTGGTGGCGCCGCGGGGTGGTGATCACCAACCCCGCGAGCAACACTCCTTCCACGCCGGGGACCACGCCCTTCGGCCCCATGATCAGCGAGTGCGGAAGCGTCACGTAGAGCAGGAGGGCAGCGCCCGCTGCGAGCTGTGCCGGCCAGAATGGTTCCGCCTCGCGCACGTGGCTAGGCGGCGACCGCAGCCTGGGCCTGGTCCCATGATTTGCGCACGTCGCCGCGAGTGGGGTCGAAGTCGGCCTTGATCCGGCGGAACAGGTCCTGGAGGTGGCCGTAGGAAGGGTCGGTGAACCAGATCGCGCCGTCGCTCGCCACCACGACGTCGTTGGGAGAGTTGAACGGCAGCCCGCGCCACTCCTCCACGACGGGCTCGCGCTCACCCGTCGTCCGGTCAACGCGGCTTATACGCGCCGGCTCCCAGCGGCTTCCACATCGAGCTGGGTCTGGCCCCAGGCGCCGTTGCCGACCCTGACCGGCGCCGAGTCCCGCCAACCACGCAGATGCGGCAACTTGCGCTCGGTCAGGTCGTGCTCGCCGGCGATCCCGTACATGATCTGGAGCGAGCGCTCGCCGGCCCGTCCGCCCGCCGAGCTGGTCATGAACGAGACGAACTCCTCCGCCTCGTCCGAGCAGGCACCGATATACAGCGCCTCGATCGTCAGGCTCGAGTCGCGGATCCACGAATAGCGGTAGTCCCAGTTGCGCTCGCCGCCGACCGTCTCGGGAAGCGAGGTGGTCGGCGCGGCAACGATCGCCCCAGTCGGCCGGTAGGTGAGGCCCTTGAGCACGCGCGAGCTGAGACGCACCAGCTCGCGGTGCGGGCCCTCGTACACGTCGTGCTCGGCCTCCCAAGAGCGCCACGCCTCGACCGTGTCCTCGATCCTTGCCGCGACCTGGTCAGGCGCGAACGGCGCGGGCGCCGGCCCTTCCGGCGGCGACCGGCGCAGCGCGAATCCGACCCGCTCGCCCGCCGACACGGTGAAGGTCGCGGTCATGGTCGAGTCCTCGATCGCTGTCGCCACACCCGCGCTGACGACCACCTGGTTCGGCCCGCCGAACGTCCGGCCGCCACTCTCCGTGGCGCGGAACAGCGGCTTGACCAGCCCGTACTCGGGCCTCGGGGCCAGTTCTAAGCCCAGCTCCACCTCGCCGACGACGCCCTCCACGAGGCGCAGAACCAGATGCGGGGCACCGAAGCCAAGCTCGTGATGGCGCTGACCCGCGGGGAACGCCATCGCGTCGGTCAACCTCACGCTGCCTGACTCGGTGGCGAACGTCGTCTCGATCACCAGCGTCCCCGGCAGGTAGCGCCGCTCGCTGCGATACGCGCCGGACGGCTTGATCTGCCAGTGCCCGCCCTCAGGGTCGAGGATCTGGGCAAACACCGCGGGGCTGTCGTAGCGGGGAAGGCACAGCCAGCCGATCGACCCGTCGCGGTCAACCAGCGCCGCGGAGTTGCAGTCGGCCAGCAGGCCGTAGTCGGCGATCGGCCGAGAGCCCCCGGTACCAACGACTGTCGGCGTCTCGGGGCCCGGGTGGGTCACGCTCATCTGTGGCTCCAATCTTGAGGGGCGAGCATGGGCGTTCGTAAGACGGCGCGCGAATCCGTTACAGGCACGCGGATTCACCCGGGTGAATGTGGGGCGTGGGTGATGACAGCTCACCCAGGTCGTGCGGAAGCTAGCTCGCGTGATCGGTTCCCACTTCCGGCAGCGCTACGAGATCGTGGTCCGGGGAAGGCTGAGCGCCCGCTACGAGGGCGCGTTCGATGGCGTGACGCTCGTGCCCCATAACGGTCAGACGACGCTCCGCGCGGATCTGGTCGATCAGTCGCAGCTCTACGGGCTGCTCAATCGGCTGCGGGACCTCGGGATCGAGCTGGTGAGCGTCAACCCCGCTGGGGAGACGGACGATGCAGCCTGAGACGGCCGGGACCTCGTCAAGGATGGCGGTCTCAGACGCGCAGACCCTGGCGGCGCTTCGCGCCGGGGACGAGGGCGCGTTTCGTGCAGCTCTTCGCGCGCAGCTACCCGATGATGAAGCGAGTTGCCCGCGCCCATGTCGCCTCCGATGCCGTGGCCGAGGAGATCGTCCAGGAGACCTGGATGGCGATCGTGACCGGGATCGACCGCTTCGAGGGACGCTCAGCGCTCGGCACCTGGATCTTCTCGATCCTGACAAACCAGGCAAGAGCGCACAGCGCGCGCGAGAGGAGGGCGGTGCCGTTCTCCTCCGTCGCCCCCGCCGACGCCGAGCAGCCGGCGGTGGATCCGGACCGCTTTCAGAAGGACGACGAGGCGTGGCCGGGACACTGGGCCACGCCGCCGCGGCCCTGGCAGAAACCGGAGCGGCGGCTGCTCTCGCTCGAGGCTCGCGACCGCCTCAAGGCCGCACTGGCACAGTTGCCCGACCGTCAGCGCTTGATCGTCGCCCTGCGCGACGTCGAGGGCCACTCGGCCGAGGAGGTCTGCGAGCTGCTCGGTCTCAGTCGGGAGAACCAGAGGGTGCTGTTGCACCGTGGACGCTCGCGACTCAGGACGGTCCTCGAGGATTACCTCGACGCCGCCGACGTGTAACGAACCGGCAGGCAGGGAGACTCACCCAGGTGCACGACTCGGGCCCGCCCCACAACGGTCACTCGGCCGGCGAATTCGACGTGGCCGTCGACGAGGTCACCTGCCGGCAGTTCGTGGAGCTCGTCACCGCGTACTTCGAAGGAGCGCTCCCGGCGTGCACCTTGAGACAGGTCGAGGAGCACCTCGTGATGTGCGACTGGTGCGTCACCTACGTCGAGCACATGCAGGCGACGATCGCGTCGCTGCACGAGCTCGCAGAACAGCGCCCGCTGGAGCCTCCAGATTCAGTGCTGGCGGCCCTCCGGGCAAGGAGGGCGGGCGGACCATGATCGCCTACAAGTTCCTCAGGTCCGGCCGGATCGGGCCGTTCAGCCGGTTTCACTGGCCCGAACCGGGGATCTGGGTCAATGCCCCGCGCGATCTGGCCGCGTGCACACACGGGATTCACGCCTGCAGACCCGGCGACCTGCCGTGGTGGCTCTCCGATGAGTTGTGGGAGGTCGAGCTCGACGGCCACGTGCAGGCCGACGAGCACAAGATCATCGCGCCCGCCGGGCGGCTGCGCGCGCAGATCGAGGCGTGGACGCCGGCGTGCGCGCAGGACTACGCGGACGCATGCGCATGGCGTGCGCAGGAACGAGCGTTGGAGGCTCTCACCCGCGCCGGACACGCGCACGAGGCGCGCCGGTTTGCCACCAGCGCAACGCTCGACGAGGTGCTGACCGCGGCGCGGCGACTCGCCGACGACATCCCGCAGACCCGCATCAGCCTCACCATCGCCGGGGACGGCGCCTTCCGCGCCTTGACCGGCGCACCGCCGACCAGCGCGTATATCGCCGCCCACGCGGCAGCGCGACTCGACGGGGCCGCCGGCTACGCGGCCGAGCGAGCCTGGCAATCGCAGTGGCTCGCCGAGCGGCTCGGTCTACGTGCTGAGGACCCGAAGACCTGAACGAAAAGGAGCAAGTCGTGAACTGGGACTATGACGTGATCATCCTCGGCGCCGGCGCGGCGGGCGAACACTGCGCCGGCGCGCTCGCCGCAGGGGGACTCGACGTCGCGGTCGTCGAGCGCGAACTCGTGGCCGGTGAGTGCTCCTACTACGCCTGCATCCCATCCAAGACGCTGCTGCGTCCCGGGGAGGCGGTCGATGCGGCGATGGCCGCGCCCGGCGCAACGGGGGCCGTGGGCGGTCCCCTCGAGACCGCAGCGACGCTGGACTGGCGCGACTACATGGTCTCCGGCTACGACGACAGCGGACAGGTCACGTGGCTGGCCGCCACGGGGATCGCTTTGATTCGCGGTGACGGCCGGATCGTCGAGCCGGGCGTGCTCGAGGTGGACGGTCGGCGCTACAGCGCCCGTCACATCGTGATCGCCACCGGCTCCGAGCCTGTGATCCCGCCGATCGATGGTCTGCGCGAGCTAGATGGGGTCTGGACCAACCGCGAGGCAACCGCCGTGCGCGAGATCCCGGACAGCCTCGTGATCCTGGGCGGCGGCCCCGTCGGGGTCGAGATGGCACAGGCGTTTGCGTCCTTTGGCACCCACGTCGACCTGGTCGAGGGGATGGACCACATCCTGGCGCGAGAGCCTCGGTCACTCGGTGAAGCGCTTGGCCAGGCGATCACGGGCGAGCGGCTGAGCATCCATCTGGGGCGCCGGGCGTCGAGCGTGTCTCGGGACGGCGGTCGCTACGTAGTCTCGTTCGCGGACGGCACGAGGCTCGAGGCCGAGCGACTGCTCGTCGCCACCGGCCGGCGGCCGCGGGTCGAGGGGCTCGGCCTGGAGAACGTCGGCATCGAGGCTTCTCCGCGCGGCATACCGGTGGACGGCCGCATGAGCGCCGGCGACGGCGTATGGGCGATCGGCGACGCGACCGGCATCTGGCCGCTCACGTACGTGGGCAAGTACCACGGCCGGATCGCCGCGGCGAACATCCTCGGCGAAAACCGCGAGGCCGACTACACGGCGGTGCCTCGGGTCGTGTTCACGCATCCGCAGGCCGCGGCCGTCGGGGCTACCGAGGGACCAGTGACCGCGACGATTTCGCTGTCCGCCGTGCCGAAGACCGCCACCTATCTGCGGGCGTGGGATGAGCATCCGGGGTTCCTCACGCTGGTCTCCGATGGGCAGGTGCTGACGGGTGCCTACGGTCTCGGTCCCGAGGCCGGCGAGTGGATGCAGCAGGCGACCGTGGCGATCCGTGCGCGCGTGCCGCTCGCGGTACTCAGCGACACGATCCAGCCGTTCCCGACGTTCTCGGAGGCGTTCCACTTCGCCCTGGCCGAGCTCACCAGCCGGGTGCCGGCAGAAGCGCGGTGAAGCTACTCGGCATCAATCGGAGCCGAAGCGATATTCCCAGCTCGACTGTCGTCTCGACACTCATCCAATGCGCCAGTCACGGAAGGCAGCGACCAGGTGCTCACGGGCTGCGGTCGAGAGCGTGGTCTCGTCGACCGTCGAGCATCCGCGGACTGAGATCGTCGACCAGCTCCGCGAACGCGCGCTCGTCGCCGGCCCGCAGCGCGGCGAGCTGAACAGCGTCGGCCGACCCCGAGGGAGGCATGGTGGTCATTGGTGCAACACGGACGCTCGGCGTAACACCACACCTACGCGCATGAGCGTGATGAATGGCTCGCTCGCGACGGGACGTACTCGAGGATCCGTCCGAGATCCCGGAAGCCCGCGGCGCAGTACACGCGCTCGGCCATCGTGGTCGACTGCAGGCTCGCCGTTCGGCATCCGCGTGCGCGCGCATCGTGCAGGTGGATCGCCGTCAACTCCGTAGCCAGGCCGCGGCGGCGAGCCGGCTCGAGCGTCCCGACGTTGTAGATCCCGCAGTCCCCGGCGAAGTCGAACGCGATCGCGGTCGAGACGTTCTCGTCGTGGAGCCGGGCCACCAACACGTGAAATGCGCTGGCGTCCGCGCCGCCGAGGAACCCGCGAGGCATGCCGGCGAGGCGCAGGTGCTCTGACCAGTCCGCCGGCGCGAGCTTGAGATGGGGCCGGGGCGAGCGGATGTCGTCGAGCATCGTGCCCATCGCGCGCGTCACATCGTCAAGGGTGTAGCGACCCCCCTCCAGAGCGGCGCGCATCCCTGTGTCGCTCTCGTGTACCCAGGCAGCAAACCTGGTAACGCCGGCAGCCTCGTACGCGGCCTCC
Source organism: uncultured Solirubrobacterales bacterium (assembly GCA_963757795.1). Classification (GTDB taxonomy): domain Bacteria; phylum Actinomycetota; class Thermoleophilia; order Solirubrobacterales; family Solirubrobacteraceae; genus Palsa-465. The sequence goes on from CAVWSI010000006.1 coordinate 332,599, forward strand.
ATTGCGGAGATCGCGTCGACCCGCTCGGAGGCACCGAGATCCCGCGTCAGCAGAGCATTGTTGTAGACGCTGCGCTCCGGTTCAAAGGGAAACACCGCGGCGGCAACCCCGGGGAAGCGCTGCAACGTCGCGCCGGCCGCGCCGCGGGCGTACTGCTCCCAGGAGGCAACCAGTGTCTCGGCGCCGCGAACGTACAGCTCGGCGTCGGTCAGGGTGAACATGCCGGGCTTCGGGGGCCGACTCGCCGGGGTCTGATCGGCTGTCACGCCGGTCATCACTTCTGCCCGCTCAGGTCCAAGTCGAGCCAGACACGGTCCCGCAGCCGGATCCCGTCGATCATCATCCGCGCCGGGTATCCACCGCTCGGCGTGAAGGCGTCGCGCTCGACCCTGCGCATCCGGAAGCCGGCGAGCTGGTAGAAGCGGAGGTTGCCAACGTCGGCAGCGGCCGTGGCGACGGCAATCGTCGCGTGGCCCTTTGCCCGGGCCAGGTCGATCGCGGCGCCGACCAGCCTGCGGCCGATCCCGCGGCGGCGGTACGCCGCCGCGACAGCCATGTTCTTGATCACGCTTGTGTCCTCGCCCGTGTCGAGAAGCTGAAGATGCCCCACCATGCCGTCACTGGCGATCGCAACCAGGACCTCGCCCGCCTCGATGTACGTCTCCAGCTCTGCGGTCGAATCTTCGGCCTCCTCGAACGAAGCTCGCAGATCACTGCGCGGGCCCGCGTGGCGCTCGATTCGGACCGCCCCCGTCCCGGGATCGCGGCTCGCCCACTGGGACCACGGAACGATCCCGAGCTCCGCGCGCGGAGGTTCCTCCAGCATCGCCAGGTACTCGATCAGGTGGCCGTCGGGGTCTCGGAAGTACACCGCGACCGCGGGCATCCACCCGATCACGCTCGGCTCAGATGTCTCGGTACCGAAGAACGACAGTGGGGTGACGCCGTTCGAGCGCAGGCCATCACAGGCGACGAGGACATCGCTGAGCGAAGCCCTGAGCGCAATGTGGAGCGAGAGGCCCATGGGTACGGAACCCAGCGACCAAAGGCCGAGCATCGCCTCCCCGGGGCCGCCAATCCAGAAGAATGCAGCCCCGCGTTCCTCCACCACCAGGGCGAGCGGCAGACCGACCACGTCGCGGTAGAACTCGATCGAGCCGTCCAGGTCGCTGACGGTCAGGTGGGTTTCGAATAGGCCATTGGCCTTTGGCATGGCGCGCATTTGGACTCCTGGGAACGGATCGCCAGGGTTGGTAGGGTCGGTCTCGCAGATTGATTGGCCAGCGAGGTCCAGTGATCGGGGGGAGGCCGTTCGTTACACGTAACGAATTTGGCTCAGGCCCGACAGATAGCCAAGCAGCAGGTTTTACATCACGAGCGGCGAGAGGAGCCCGCCATGCCCGAACCATCGATCGATTACTCGTGCCCCCACTGCGGCCAGAGCACGACCTACCGGCTGGTGCCCGCTGTCGCACCCGATCCGGCGGCGAGCGCCGCTCCGCAGGAGATCCCGTCGATCGACCTGCGCTGTCTTCGCTGCGACACCGGCCAGACGTACAAGCTGGTGCCGGACAGCGTTCGGGCCTCGTAGGGTCATTAGTTTCGCCATCGTCGCCGCGACCGATGACATCCGACGATTTGACCAATGCTGCGCGAGCGTCCCGTGGGTCTAGCCCCGAGCTTGCTGTTGATCGGCGTCGATGCCTGTTATTCGCGCGTGGTGTTGCTGTGCGGCTCGTCGAGGACGATGCCCTGTGGGGTGATTTTGAAATCGCGGACGTCGGGATCGTGTCCGCTTGCGCGGGTCTTGAGCACTGTCACGGCACGCCGTAGTTGCGCATCTCGAAGCACGAATTGGAGCAGGACGACGTTGTCGGAGAGGTGGGAGATGCCGTCTTGGGAGAGGTGGGAGATGCCGAACAGCGCTGGTATTTCCTGGCTCATCATGACGCTGATCTGTCGGTTTGCGCAGCGCTGTAGCAGTGAGTAGAGATATTCGCGGAAGCGCAGTTCGTCCACGGCTGCGCGGCGTAGGTCTCCGAGGCTGTCGATGAATATCCGGCGCGCGCGGGTCCGCTCGATGAGCCTCGAGCAGTTCGTAGACCCATTCGTCTAGGTAGAGGTCCACGGGTGAGCGGTACATGAGCTCAACCGATTCGTTGGCCAGCGACCAGCCAAAACTCTTGACGATCCGGTCGAGCTGGGTCGTGTTCTCTTGGAGGGTCGCGATGATCCCGGGCTGTCCCGCGGCAGCGCCATTGAAGATGAAATGCAGCCCCATGAGCGTTTTCCCTGACCCTGACGGCCCAGCCACCATGGTGGACGCGCCCGGCCAGTATCCATCGACGAGCATCTGGTCGATCGCGGGGATGCCGGAGGAGATGCGCTCGGTCTGCAACTCGTAGCTCTCGAGGGGCCCGCTTTCCGCGAGCCTCGGGAATACATGCAGGCCGTCGCGGGCGATCCTGTAGGCGTGCTCACCTGACATGAATCCGGTGCCGCGGAGTTTGAGGACCTCGAGGTGGCGGATCGCGCGTTCGGCTTCGCGGCGTGTGGTGAGCGAGATGATTCCGTCCGCGACCGCGAATTCCGGGGCGGTCGCGACTTCGTCCCGACCGTACTCGCCGACCCAGAACGCGGTCGTGGGCGAGGGCCGTGAGCAGGCCGGCGAGCTCATGCAGGAAGTGGCGGAAGGCTCGCGGGGTCGCGGCGTATGCCGACAGCGCCTTGAAGCTGTCGATTGCGATCACGCGTGGCTGGCGCTCTGTGGCCAGGCCTCGAACGTGGGCGAGAACATCGTCGAGGTCGCCGTCGTTGAGCGTCTGCGCCAGGTCGTCGAAGAACACGCTCGTCCCGATCGCCTCGGCGTCGAAGAACTCAAGGCTTTGTCCGTAGCGCAGAATCTTCTCAAGCGGCTCTGAGACCGTCGAGAGATACAGGCCCGGCCGCTGCGGGGATGCGTTGTGGAAGAGGAACTGCTCAGCGAGAATCGTTTTGCCGCTGCCCGGAAGACCGATGATCATGTTGAGCGCGTTCGCCGGCAGCCCCCCACCGAGGATTGCGTCCAGGTGTCGGTCGCCACTCGAGAACCGCTCACTCATCAGCCATGCCGGCCTCTTCGCGCGTGGGTCGGCTGTGGCCGAGGAGGTCCTTCACGGTTGCCACGAGTTGCAGCCGCTCGAGCGGCTTCTTGAGGAACTCATCCGCGCCCGCGGCCAGCGCTTGCTCGCCGAGATCCAAGCTCGAGATGCACAGCACCGGCGTCGCGCGCCGCTGTTTCAGCCGTTCGCACAGCGCCCGGCCGATGCCGCCTGAGATCATCAGCTCGACGATCGACAGCGCGGGATCGTGCGCGGCGAACTTTTCCTCGGCGTCCTCTGCGGTCACTGCGATCTCGACCTCGTAGCCCTCGGCACGGAGGAAGAAGTCGTTGAGCTCCGCGCCATGCCGATCGCTGTCGGCCAACAGGACCAGCACCCTCGCGGGTGGAGTCGACGTCCCTCCGTTCGACGATTGGCTGCGTGCCGGCTTGACGTTCGGCGAGCAGACGGTGCGCGTCGGCGGCGGACAGACCTTCATGGAGGCGCTCCTTGATGAATTGCAGCTGTTCAAGCTGATCGCGCGTATAGAGCCTCCGCCCGCCCTCGCTGCGCTCGGCCACGATCAATCCGTAGCGATCCTCCCAACTGCGGATCGCCGGCTGAGACAGACCAAGCATCCGAGCCACCGCCCCGATGCTGTAGATACCGCGCGCGCGAGCCAAGGCACCTATGAGCGTATCGCAATGGACCCCTGAATACGCCTGTTTCTCCGCAAGATGCAAGCATTCCATGAATAACACATGGGCATTAGGTTGACAATAGCTCTGCAACATGAGAGCATGATCTTAGGCAGTTCCCCTTTCGACGAAGTAGGTCGAAGGGCAGCAGCCAATGACGATCATGTGCGAAGCCGAGCAACAAGTACCCGACCATGCAGCACCCGTGCGATCAGATCTCTCGCTAGCTGCGGAGCAGACTGACGCCCCCCAGTGGACGGCCGGTAGGGTGTCGGTAGGCTTCCCAGCGGCCAACGACCATGATCAGGACGTGGCCGTGCTCAGTGTCCACGGGGAAGTCGATCTCGAGACCGCGCCCGCGCTCCGGGAGACCCTGCTGCCGGCCCTCGAGCACCAAACCGGTCCGGTCGTCGTGGATCTGTCCGAGGTCACATTCATGGACTCAACCGGGGTGCACGTTCTCGTTGAGACGCGCCAGCGGCTTGAGCCTCAGAACCGCCGGCTCGCGATCGTATGCCGCGACGGCGGCCAGGTACACCGGCTTCTCGCTCTGGTTGGCCTGCTCGACGCTCTGGCCGTGTACCGCTCGCGCGAAAGCGCCGTGATCGGCGGCGACGACGTCATCCTCTCCGAGCCTGGCACGACGGGCGGGCCCTCGGGCCTGCGAGTGCTGACCCAGAGCCTTCAATCAGCCCGGCAAACGCCCGAATGCTGACCAGCGCCGGTCCCGGTCGGGCGCCATGGCCGGACCTGAGGGATCGCACGAGAAATGCGTCGGACGACGCCCGGGACGCCTCTCTGCGGCCCGAGCACGGACCTCGCGCCCCGCAAGCCATTGGCTGGAGGTCCGATGACCACGACGATCATGGAGGCGCGGGAGGTTGCGCGTCTCACCGACGAAGAGCTTCTCGACACGTACTATCGCGAGCGGGATCCCGGGACCCGGGACGCGCTGGTCGACCGCTTCATGCCGTTCGCCCGGAAGCTGGCCGTTCGCTACGTCCACAGCCGAGAGCCGCTCGATGACCTCGTGCAGGTCGCTTCCATAGGCCTGCTGAACGCGATCGACAGGTTCGATCCGGAGCAGGGGAGGAAGTTCACGACGTTTGCCGCTCCGACCATCTTGGGTGAGATCAAGCGTTACTTTCGTGACAAGGGGTGGACGGTTCACGTCCCACGCGAGCCTCCAGGAACGAGCGCTGGCGGTAAGCCGTCACGCCGAGCGGCTGTCCACGGCGCTGCGTCGTCCCCCGACCCCTGTCGAGCTTGCCCACGCGCTCGACTGCACCGTCGAGCAGACAGTTGAGGCGATCGACGCCGGCGAGAACTACCAGCTGGCGTCGCTCGACGCCTCGATAGCGCACGACGACCAGGACCACTGTGCCCTCGCGGAAACATTGGGAAGCGAAGACGACGGGTTCGAGCTTGCCGAAGACCGACACATGCTCGCCAGCAACTGGGCCGAGCTCGGCGAGCTGGAACGCCAAGTACTCGGCCTGCGCCTCGGGCACGGGCTTACCCAGCGCGAGATCAGCCAGCGGATCGGATGCTCCCAGATGCACGTCTCCCGTCTACTGAGCAGATCGATGCTGTCACTCAACGCCGTCGAGGCGCCGGCGGCGTGCGCATGAAGCCTCTCGGATCGGCGCCACCGCCGAGCGGATCAACGTCGAATCGCAGCTCCCGCCGACCTAAATCGCACGAGCGCGCATCTCGGGGCTTGGCCCCAGAGTCCGGGTGGACCGGGCGGCCCGGGATTGGTGTGAACGAGTGGTTTGACACCGCTCCCTCTCGCTGCCAGGGTTGGCGCCTGATCTGATCCGAGACCGAACTGGGAGTTGCGGTGGAGCCGTTTGTGCTCAGCTACGAGGGTTTCGATCCTGACGCGGAGGGCTTGCGCGAGGTGCTCGCATCGACGGGCAACGGTCGCTTCTGCGCCCGCGGCGCGGCCGAATGGGAGGACGCCGATGACGTGCACTACCCAGGGACGTACGCCCACGGCGTCTACAACCGCGAGACGACGATCCTGGGTGGCGTCCCGGTGCTCAACGAGGACCTCGTCAACCTGCCCAACTGGTTGGTGCTCAAGTTGAGGATCGAGGGAGGGGACGCGGTCCGGCTGGCCGAGGTCGAGGTGCTCGAGTACCGCCATGAGCTTGATCTACGGGGCGCGGTGATGACGCGATCGGTTCGCTTCCGCGACGGTGTGGGGCGTGAGACGACGCTACGGAGCCGGCGGTTCGTGAGCATGGCGCATCCGAACCGTGCTGGGATCGAGTGGACGCTCACCTCGGAGAACTGGTCGGGTCGCGTCGAGGTGATCTCGGCGATCGACGGCAGGATCACCAACCGGGGGGTGGCGCGTTACCTGGAGCTTGAGGGGAGACATCTGGATCCGGTCTCGCCGCGAACGTTCGGGCCGGAGGTGATCGCGCTGAAGGTCCGGACCCGGCAGTCCAACACGTACATCAGCCAGGCCGCGCGGACGCGAGTGTTTGCTGGGGAACAGCGGCTGGAGGTGGAGCGCAGCCTGTTTCAGACGGAGGACTACATTCAGCAGAGCCTTGCCTTCGAGGTTGCCCGGCGGGAGCCGGTCCGGATCGAGAAGATGATCGCGCTGGCGACCTCGCGCGATCCCGCCACGAGCGACACGCTCAGCAAGGCCGGAACCGCGGCGCTCCGCCGCGCGGACTTCGCGCCGGCCCTGGTGCCACATGTTGGGGCTTGGGAGGAGCTGTGGCGGGTGTGCGATGTGAAAGCGCGGTGCGATGAGGAGGTCCAGCACCTGCTCCGGGTCCACATCTGCCACCTCCTGCAGGTGTGCTCGCGTCACACCCCCGACATCGACGCCGGCGTCCCGGCGCGTGGGCTGAACGGCGAGGCGTACCGGGGCCACGTGTTCTGGGATGAGCTGTACGTGTATCCGTTCCTGAGCTTCCGTCTGCCGGAGGTGACGCGCGGGTTCCTGATGTACCGGTACCGGCGCCTGGAGGAGGCGCGCGTAGCGGCGGACGAGGCCGGCTTTGCCGGCGCGATGTTTCCGTGGCAGAGCGGTAGCGAGGGGACCGAAGAGACCCAGCGAGTACACCTCAACCCGCTATCGGGGCGCTGGGAGCCCGACCTCAGCCACAACCAGCGTCACGTCAACGCGGCGATCTTCTACACCGTCTGGCGCTACTTCGAGGCTACCCGCGACCTGGCTTTCTTGCGCGACTACGGGGCCGAGATGATGCTCGAGATCGCGCGCTTCTGGGCGTCGATCGCGCACTTCAACCCCGATCGCGGACGGTATGAGATCCACGGCGTCATGGGACCGGACGAGTTTCACGAGAAGTATCCGGGCTCGGATGAGGGCGGACTGCGCAACAACGCGTACACGAACGTGATGGCGGCGTGGCTGTGTGGCGTGGCGGGCGACGTGCTCTCGTTGCTCCCGGGTAGCCGTGCGGATGCGCTGCGCTCGAGGCTCGAGATCTCAGACCAGGAGCTGAGCCTCTGGCAGGACATGAGCCGGCGAATGTTCGTCCCGTTTCACGATGATGGGATCATCAGCCAGTTCGAAGGCTACGAGGACCTCGAGGAGCTCGACTGGGATGCCTATCGGGAGCGTTACGGGAACATTCAGCGTCTTGATCGGATTCTGCATGCCGAGGGGGATGACCCCAACCGCTACAAGCTTTCCAAGCAGGCCGACGCCGTGATGCTGTTCTACCTGTTCACAGCGACGGGGATCCGGGAGCAGTTCGAGCGGCTCGGCTACGAGTACCGCCCGGATACGGCTGCTCGCAATATCGCGTATTACGACCGGCGGACCTCGCACGGCTCAACGCTCAGCTTCGTCACGTTCGCCGGAGTCCTCGCCCGGCTCGACCCGGAGAGCTCGTGGGAGCGGTTCCTGGTGGCGCTGAAGAGCGATGTCGAGGACATCCAGGGCGGAACGACCCGGGAGGGGATTCATATGGGCGTCATGTCGGGGACGGTGGACCTGATGCAACGCGTGTATCCGGGTAGCGAGGTCCGCGACGGCGTCCTTCGCTTCGAGCCCAGGCTGCCGCCGGCTGTCGAGCAGGTGGCCTTTCGGATGCAGTTTCAGCGGACGCCGCTACACCTGACGCTCGACCACGAGCGGCTCGCGATCACCGTCCACCGGGAGGGGGCGGGCGGCGCAATCCGGGTGGGCGTCGGCGACGAGGTCCGCGAGCTTTCTCCAGGTGACACCGAGGAGTTCGAACTGTCCTCACCGGTCGCGACCGGGCGTCAGCGGAGCAACCCGTGACGACCTCGGGCGCCGCCGCAATCCAGGGAGCGATCTTCGATGTGGACGGAGTACTCGTCGATTCGCCGCACGAGAAGGCGTGGCGCGAGTCCCTACGGGAGCTGATGGAGTCCGAGTGGAGCGATATCCGGGACCGCACAACATGGTCGCCCGAGGCGTTCACCTCGCGTGTCTACGAGGAGCAGATGTCTGGCAAGCCGCGGCTGGCCGGTGCCCGCGCGGCGCTTGAGTATTTCCATGTCCCCGACGACGAGGAGGAGCACCGGCTGCTCGCGTATGCCGAACTGAAGCAGGCGATGGTCGTGCGGCTGATTGAGGCCGGCGATTTCACTGCCTACCCGGACGCGCTGCGGTTCATCATTGCGGTCAAGGACGCCGGGTTGCTGGTGGCCGCCGCCTCGTCGTCGAAGAACGCCGGCCTGTTTCTGCGCCAGATCCGCCTCGACTCGTTCGCGGAGGAGCAGGGCATCTCGTCGGACACGCTTCGGCCCGGGCTGACGCTGCTCGACTACTTTGATGCCGACGTGTCCGGAAGGGACTTCGCGCACGGAAAGCCCGATCCCGAGATGTTCCTCACGGCGGCGCGCGAGCTTGGCGTTGAGCCGGAGCGCGCGATCGTTCTGGAGGACGCGGCTGCCGGGGTGCAGGCGGCCAAGGCGGGCCGGATGGGCGCGATCGGCATCGCCCGCGGGGACGATGCCAAGCTGTTGGCCGCCGCGAATGCCGACGTCGTCGTGAACACACTCGACGACGTGGATATGACAGCTCTTGCCGCAGGCCGGCTCGCCGTCGCCAACGGCTAACTCGGCGGACCGCAGGCTCGTGGGGACGACGTGTCCGGGCCGCGCAGCCGGTCGTCGCCCCCGGGTTCGAGCCGGAGCATCTGGATCGGTATCGACCGGGTCTAGCAAGTTGCGCTGAGCCTCCTCGATCAGGTCCGCCTGCTGCTCGTGGGCGTGGCCGTTCTGCTCATCGACCGCAACTGGCCCGCTTGCGCCGTTGGTCGCGATCGGAGAGGATCAGGCGAGTGACCCCCAAACCCGATAGCTGAACGGGAGCCATGGCTGAAGCGCCGATGCGGGTGCTGATCGTCGGGGCCGGGATGGCGGCGCTCGAAACGGTGATGGCGCTGCGCTCCTTGGCCGGGGATCGCGTCGCGATCGCGCTCATCGCTCCCGACGGCGAGCTCGTCTACCACCCGATAGCGGCCAAAGCGCCCTACGCGGTCGGTCGGATGCGTCGTATTTCCCTCGAGCGCCTCCTGGCTGACGCCGGCGCGCAACGGTTTCCCCTCCATGCCAGCGCGGTTGATTCGGCAGCCAGGGTGGTGCGGACGACGGCTGGTCGGGAGTTCGAATATGACGAGCTGGTGCTGGCCCTGGGAGCCGACCCGGTTCCGGTTGTCCAGAACGCGACGACCTGGGACGACCGCACCGGAGCCGAGACTCTCGGCGGGCTCCTCCGCGACTTCGAGCTGGGGTACAGCAAGAGGCTGGCCGTGGTGATCCCGTCTGGGCCGGTGTGGCCGCTGCGTGGCTACGAACTGGCGCTGATCCTCACGCATGATGCGCGCGGGATGGGACTTGAGATCGAGACATCGCTCGTCACGCCGGAACGGTCACCTCTGGAGATGCTCGGCGACGAGGCGGTCACGGCCGTATCGGACGCGTTGCGCGAAGTCGGTGTAGCGGTCGTCTTCGCTAACCAGGTCGAGATACAGCCCGGACAGCCTCAGGTGCTGGTGGCACATCCCTCGGGAACGCGGGTCGACGTCGATCGAGTCGTCGCGCTGCCGAGTCTGCGTGGGCGGCCGATCCCCGGAATTCCGGTCGAGGAGCACGGATTCGTCGAAATCGACGAGCGCTGCCGCGTCAAAGGAGTGGAGCACATCTGGGCGGTCGGAGACATCACCACCTTTCCGGTGAAGTCCGGCGGGATGGCCACTGAGGAGGCCGACGTCGCCGCGGAGGCCATCGCCGCCGCTGCGGGCGCCGACATCGAGCCCCGCGCGTTCGACCCGGCCGGGCGCGGAGAGCTCGCCGGCCTCCCAGCCAGCAGATACCTCGAACCGTGGCTTGGAACAGACGAGGTGGCGGAGTCGACAACGCACCTCCCGACGCTCGGAGTGCCGGTCCTCACCTACCTGCAGCGCGACTTCAGCGCCGGCTGGCGCGGAGAGATCTGACCGTCTCGAGCACCTCGCCGGGCCGCGATTGATCGTCTTCGGCGTCAGGTCATGCGCCGGTAACGCCACACCGATAGCGGGATGAACACGGCCAGGAGGCCGGCGATCCAGGCGATTGCGCCGCCGAGGGAGGACGGCGTTCCGGGGACGAGGGCCAGCGAGCGCGCTGCGTTCGCGGTCAGGGTGACCGGGCTCGCCTTCGCGAACGGCTGCAGCCAGTCCGGCATGCTGGAGACCGGCACGAATACCGAGCTCGCGAACACGAGCGGAAACAGAATCACGAAGCCGGCTGATTGGGCCGCCTCTGCGCTGCGCACGGTGAACGCGACGAAGGCGAAGATCCAGCTCAGCGCGAGACCGAATGCGCTGACGAGCGCGATGCAGCCGATGGCTTGGGCGACGCCAGCCTGGAAGCGGAAGCCGATGATGTAGCCGACGATGATCATCAGCAGGATGATCAGTACGTTGCGGACCAGGTCGGCGGTCGTACGGCCGATCAGCACGGCGGAGCGCGCCATCGGCATCGAGCGGAAGCGGTCGATCACGCCGAGCTTCAGGTCGTCGGACAGGCCGATCGCGGTCATGCTCGCGCGGAACGTCACGGACTGGACGAGGATGCCGGGCAGCAGGTAGTCGATGTAGCTGACGCCGGGGGGCAGTGAGTGACTGATCGCGCCGCCGAACACGTACGTGAACAGGAGCACGAACATGATCGGCTGGATCGTCGAGAAGACCAGCAGATCCGGTTGGCGGACGAAGTGGAGCAGGTTGCGCACGCTGACCACCCGCGCGTCTGTGACGTCCGCGCGAAGCTTCTGCGGCGAGAGGCGCCGCGTCCGCGACGGCCGCCTCTCGGCGGGGCGAAGCGCCGCGGGCGTGCGAGCGGCGGGAGCGCTCAGCTTCGACGGGTCAGGCTGTCCGTCGCCTGTGGCGGCTTCAATGCCCGCCCCGTTCTCGCTCGGCGACGCGCCCGTCAGCTGCAGAAATACGTCGTCGAGCGTCGGGCGGCGCAGTCCGAGGTCGCTCACCGCGATCTCTGCCTTGCGCAGCGCCGAGGCTGCATCCTCGATCATCTCGAGGCCGTCCCGCGGCGCCGGAATTGTCAGCTGGGCGAGCCGCTCGCCAGGCTCCGGCTCACCGCAACCGATTCCGGCCAGGGCGGCCCGTGCATTGTCCCGTTGCGCGGCGCTCACCAGCTCGACTTCCAGGATCTGCCCGCCGACCCGGTCCTTCAGCTCGCTCCCCGTGCCCTGCGCGATTACCCGACCGTGGTCGATCACGGCGATCTGCTCGGCAAGCTGGTCTGCCTCCTCGAGGTACTGGGTGGTGAGCAGAAGCGTTGTCCCCTCGCGGACGAGCTCGCGCACGACCGACCAGATCTCGTTGCGGCTGCGCGGATCCAGCCCGGTCGTGGGCTCGTCGAGGAATAACACGCGCGGGCGGGTCAGGAGGCTCGATGCGAGGTCGAGGCGTCGCCGCATCCCACCGGAGTACGTGCGGGCCGGGCGGTCGGCGGCGTCAGCCAGGTCGAAGCGCTCGAGTAGCTCGTTCGCCCGCTGGCGAGCGTCGGCGGCCGAGAGATCGAACAGGCGCCCGAACATCCGGAGGTTCTCCCGGCCGGTCAGCATCTCGTCGACCGCCGCGAACTGGCCGGTCAGCCCCAGGAGCTCTCGCACCCCTGCAGCGTCGTGGACGACGTCGCGGCCAAACACCTCGGCCCGTCCGGCGTCCGGAGTCAGCAGCGTGGCCAGCACGCGAACGAGGGTCGTCTTTCCCGCGCCGTTCGGTCCCAACAGCCCAAAGACCGTGGCCTCCTCGACCTCCAGGTCGACCCCAGCCAGCGCCATGGTCGCCCCGAAGCGCTTGACCACACCCTCGACATGAACCGCCGTTTCAGGCATTACTCACTCTCCGAATGTTTTCAGAGCGTGCTCTGCACCCGCAATCAGAGGCCCGGCGGGTGGCGGAGTGCGAATCCGGCGATGAGAGCCGTGAGCGCCTCGCGCCAGATGCGTTCGGCCTCCGCTTGAGGGAAGGTTTCGCGCAGCTCGACGGCTGCGAGCCCCTCGCACAGGGAGTGAAACTGAATTGTCGCGTCGCGCACGCTGCGCTGCCCGAGCAGGTTTCGTTCTTGCAGGCGGACCAGGCGTCGGCTCAGCACGGCGAGGGCATCGTTGGCGGCGGTCCGGAACCGTGGCCATAGCTCTGAGCTGGGGAGCGTGCGTTGTATCCCGATCGAGAACAGGGCGGGGTGTTCGAGTGCGAAGCGGCGAAACATGAGTCCGGCCTCGACCATGTCGGCTTGAGGGTCGGCCGTCAGGGGCAACTGCTCGAGGGCGGTGCGGAGGAGGTCGTACGTATGGGCGCCGAGCGCGGCGATCAGCCCGTCCCTGGATCCGAACAGGCTGTAGACGGCGCGCGTCGTGGTGCTCGCCTCGACTGCCACGCCACGGACGGACAGCGCCTCGAGTCCTCCTTCGGCCGCCGCTCGTTCGCCTGCGGCGAGGAGCGCTGCCGCTGTCCGCTCGTCGTGCTCCTTTGGTCGTCCCATGCTTGACAGCGTAACGCAACATCGTTACGGTACGACGTAACGAAACTCCCTGACACGACTCGAGGTGGCGTAATGTTGGAGACGATTCATCGAACGGCGAGAGCTGGACTCGCCTACGAGAAGCAGGGTGACGGGACGCCCGTCGTGTTCCTGCACGGACTCACGTTTGACCGCACGACGTGGCGGCCGATCATCGAACGACTCGGCGACGGCGTATGCAGCATCGCGTTCGACCTGCCCGGCCACGGCGACACCGGCGGCGAGCCGTGCACAGTGCGCGAGGCGGCCGCCAGAGTCAACGCCGCAGTCGAAAGCATGGGGATCGATGAGCCGACGATCGTCGGTCACTCGATCTCATCCGGCATCGCCTCGATCTGCGCCGCGTCCTATCCCGTTCGCGGCGTGGTCAATGTCGAAGGCACCGTCGACATCCGGCCGATGGCCGAGCCGTCGGGCGCTTGGAGCCTGTCATGAGAAGCGAACGTTTCGCCGATGCGTTCGCGCCCTACCAGCAGAGCATGGGGTTCGAGCGAGTGTCCGAACCGCTTCGCACGCGCCTGCTCGAGGGCCAGGTCATCCGCCAGGGGGTCGTCCTCGGCTACTGGGAGCAGCTGTTTCGCGACGACCCGCGTGAGCTGCAGCAGGAAATCGAGGCGACGATGGAGAGCATCGACGCTCCGTGCCTCAGCGTGTTCGGACACGACCTGAACGCGATCGAGCGCAACTACCTTCAGGATCACCTGTCCGACCTGCAGATTGAAGAATGGCCCGACCGAGGACACCTCGTCCACCTCGCCGAACCCGACAGGTTCGCTGCCCGACTGCGCTCCTTCATCGACTACTCCCGCGGTCGGGCTGACCGGCCGCGCAGGCGAGCTGACCAGGTCATCACACGCGCACGAATGGATGAACTCGTCGACGAGCACTTCCGCGCCGAGGTTGCGGGCGACCTGCAAGCCATCGCCGACGGGTTCGCCGCCGATGCCGAGCACGATGTCGCGGGTCGGCCGGGGCTCGACATCCCGGCCCTGCAACAGCAGCTCGCGACATGATGAGGGTGCAGCGGGTCAGGATGTGCTGAGGTCGGCCGGCGCCGCGCTGTGCGGCCTTATCCTCGGTTGATGCCTGGGCTGACCCGCCGCTTTCATGTTCGCTCGGCATTGCGCGCTTCATCGCTGCGGATCGAGCGCACCGCCGCGCGGCAACTCATTGCAGACGGGGCGTTGCTGATCGACGTGCGTCGCGGTGACGACGGGCTCGACTCGCCCGATGGTGCGCTGCGGATCACGCCGGACATGATCCCCGAGCGCGTTGGAGCGTTCTCGCGTGAGGTGCCGATCGTTCTCGGTTGTACCTGACTGCGGGAGGCGACGAGCGTCCGTGTGGCGCACTGGCTGAAGGATCGGGGATTCGAGGCGTACGCGATCGTTGGCGGCGTGGCCGCGCTCGAAAACGGGCACGGGGCGCCGGTTCTGCTTGCCGCTCGGGAGGCAGCGGTGAGCGCGACGGCGCACCGTGGGCCGCTCGCCGCGCTGCGTCACCGGCGTTTCCGGCTTTTTTCTGCGGGCGTGTTGCTCTCACTGACGGGCAATTGGGTCGAGGCGGCCGCGTTCGGCTACGTCGTCCTGCTGCTTGGCGGGTCGCCGGCGGCGCTCGGAATCATCGGCTTCTTGAACACCATCCCGAACCTGGTGTGGGGGCTTCCGGCCGGAGTTCTCGCCGACCGGTATGACCGCCGCCGTCTCCTGCTGACCTTCCAGGGGGCGAACATGGGCGTGGCAGTGTTGCTCGCGGTGCTGTGGCAGACCGGCGCGCTCACTGTCCCGTTGCTGGGCGCGATCGCGGTGATCGGCGGGAGCCTCGGGACGCTGAGCTATCCCGCTTTTCAGGGGGTGCTCGCGTCGACCGTCCCGGGGGAGGATCTGGAGAGCGCTTTGGCGATCAACAGTCTCTTTCTCCAGGTCGCGCGGTTCGTCGGCCCGGCGCTTACCGGGGTGCTGCTGGCGCAGGGCGGCCCGACGTGGGTGTTTGCCGTCAACGCGGTCAGCTTCCTCGGTGTCCTGATCGCCGTAATGTTGCTTCCGGGCTCGGGCAGGATTGCCGCGCAGGTGGTTGGGAAGCTCGGCGGGTCGATGCGCGAAGCCGTGAGGTACGTGTTCGGGCAGCGGAGCATCGTGTCGCTGCTGTGCCTCACCGCCCTGGCCGGGGTGTTCGGGACACCGCCGGTCGCGTTCATGTTGCCGGCAATCGCACGGGTCCAACTGAATGGCGGAGCCGGCACGCTTGGCGCGCTGACGGCGTCGATCGGGCTTGGCTCGTTGCTCGGCTCGGGGCTGCTTCTGGTTCTGGCGCGTCGCCCCAACAAGGGTGAGCCGGTGCTGGCCAGCTTCTTGGTGAGCGCTCTGGCGGTCGCTGCCGTTGGCGCCTCGCACAGCCTCGCGCTGTCGCTCGGCCTTGCCATCCTCGGCGGCTTTTGCGGGGTCATCTTCGTCGGCCTCTCGACGGTCGTGGTGCAGTCGGTTGCCTCCGGTGAGATGCGCGCCCGGGTCAGCGCGATCTGGGCCGCATGCTTCGTTGGACTGCTTCCGCTCGGAGGGCTGATCACGGCCGCCCTGACAGCGGGGCTGGGACCGGGTGGCGCCGTCCTGATCGACGGGCTGGCCATGCTGGTCGGTGGTGCGGCCGTGATCGCGCGCCGCCCCGAGGTCGCATGGCTAGGATGCGCGGCGCTGCCCGAGGCGTGCATCGCCGCAACCGACCCGGGCGCGGTCGCGCTCGAGATCGCACTCGGCGGCCCCGATCGTCCCGCCCGAGATCGCGACGTGACCCCATAGCGCCCGGCTCACCAGGTAGCGAGAGCGCTACGCCGGCACCCATGGAGCCCGCGCGCGGATGTCGCGATCGTGTTCGGGATCCGCGTCGAGGGGGAGGGCTTCGATAACCCGGACCTCTCGCTGCCCTGGGGTCAGGACGCGGTGATCGATACGGTGGCCGGCGTCATCCCTAGAAGCTAGGTCTCGGCATTAATCTCGGGGGTCAGGCTGTCGGAGTCACCTGAACTCCGCGCAGGCCACGCGCAGCCTCAGGTGCGTAAACAGTCTTCGCGATCCGCTCGGCAATCATGATCGTCGTCGGGTTCAGCGCCACCGATGTGACGACCGGCATGATCGACGCGTCGACGACACGCAGGCCATCGATCCCCTTGACGGCGCCTTGCGAGTCCACGACCGCCCATGGATCCGCGGGCCCGCCCATCGGCGCCGTCGCGACAGGGTGGCCGTACGAAGCCAGGTTGGAGGCGATCACCTCCCCGAGCTGGTCGTCACTGACTGCGTCGCCGGGCAAGATCTCGAGTTCGAGGAACTGAGCGAGCGCAGGATTGCGGCCGATCTTGCGGGCCAGCTTCACCCCTTCGAGCATCCGGCGCGCGTCGCGCGCCTCGGCCAGGTAATTGCAGTCGATCTCGGGCTGCTCGTGCGGGTCGCGGCCCCGTAGGGTGAGCGTCCCGCGAGAGTCGGGCTTGACGACGGCGACGCTCAACGAGATCGCGCCGCCGGTCGGGCTGTACTCGGGCGGGATCAGGTGCGTCACGGCGATGTGGATGTCCAGCTCGTCGCGGCTGGCTTCGCGGGACTGTGTCCACAGCAAGGCGCCGACCGCGGGCCGCATGTCGAGCGCTTCCGTCTTCAAGGCGTACGCGTTGTAGTAGAAGGGCTGGTCCTGCAGATGCTGCCCGACGGGCAGATCGGCCGCGACCGCGATGCCAAGCTCGGCCAGGTCGGCGGCCGGCCCGACGCCTGAGCGCAGGAGGATCGCCGCGGTCCCGTATGAGCCGGCGGAGAGGATCACCTCGCCCGCGGGGATTTCACCGCCGCTCGCGGTGACGACGCCGATGGCTCGACAATGATCGAAGAGGACGCGATCGACGAGCACGTCGCCGGCGATCTTCAGATTGGGCCGGTTGCGGACCTCCTCGGTGAGGTAGACCAGGCCGGTGTTCTGACGCACCCCGTCGATTACGTTGACCGGGTAGCCGCCGACCCCGCTCGGATCCGGGCCGTTGAAGTCACCGCTGCGCCGGAAACCCTCGGCCACGGTCGCGTCGATGAACCCACGCAACGAGGTGGTCAGGTCGTCGTACTTGAGTTGGCGGATCGGGAACGGTCCCGTTCGCCCGTGGTAGGGGTCGTCGCCGTCGGGTGTGTTCTCCATCTCGATGTAGGTGGCGTCAGACGCGCTCGATCGTCCAGTCATCAAGGCCATGACGTTGCCAGTCGCTGATGTCGCTCGGCCGTGCGCGCATCGCCACGGTGGCGTTGTGGGCCGAGCAGCCCCCGAGCACCTTGGCGCGCGCGGCATCGATCTCCGGAGAGGCGGGTCCACCTCGCGCGCTGAAGCCCCATTCGTGCTCGGGGTTCGCGGGCACGCGCGCGGCGTCCAGCAGGTCATCCGGATAGCCATCGACGCCGTAGGCCCTCCCTGCCTCGAGCAGCAGGACCGAGCGGGTCGGATCCTCGCTCAGGCGGGCGGCGAGCACGGAGCCCGCTGAGCCTCCGCCCACGATGACTACGTCGCCGCGGCCGGAACGACCGTTGTCTACGTCGGACATGGATCTCTATCTCCTCCGGTCGGTGACTCGCGACCGGATCGTCGCCATCGGGCAGGTGAGGTGTCCTCGCTGGATCCCGGTGATTCAGAGTGCCTTGCGCTAAGCGGTGACGCGTTCTGCACCGTCGAGGTGCGCCAACACGAGCTGTCCGGCCCTGTCCAACGCCGCCGACGCTTCGTCGAGGATCGGGTGATAGGCCTGGAAGACGTGGGGCACACCAGGGGTGATGTCGAGCGTGACCTCGACGTCGGCGGTGGCGGCTTGCCGCGCGAGGCGGACGGCGTCGTCGAGGAGAACCTCGTGACTTCCGGCCTGGATGATCAGGGGCGGCAGGCCAGACAGGTCGGCGAACACGGGGCGATGAGGGGTCGAGGCCGAGAGCGGGTCGACTCGCGCGGTTCATGGTCGTCCCGGCAGGGTGATCACGGTGACATGACGAAGGCCGCGGCCGGCAGAGGCAGCCCGTGATCGCGGGCATTGACCAGGGTGGCGACGGCGAGGCCGCCTCCGGCGGACTCTCCCGCGAAGGCGATGTCCGAAGGGGCGATGCCGTCGTGCAGGAGGGCCTCATACGCGGCAAGAGCGTCGTCGAGCGCCGCCGGATACGGGTGCTCGGGGGCGAGACGGTAGTCGACGGAGATGACCTTGGCGCGCGTCCGACGGCCGACCTGCGAAGCCAAGCCGGCGGCGAGGACGGCGTCCCCATCACGTAGACGCCGCCGTGGAAGTAAAGAACAACGTGGCGAGGCTCGATTCCGTCGACTGTGATCTCAGCGGTTGGGACGCCGCCCAGTGAGGCTGCGGTCACCGTCACGTCGGTGGGCAGCGGCTGCGCGGATAGCAACTCTCGAAGCAGTCGCCGTTGCTCGTTGACATCGGCGTCGGCGGGGAAGGCTGACTGTCGCAGGATCGCGTCGAGGGTCTCTCGCTGCTCGGTGCTCACGGATCTCCCTTCGGTTGGTTGACTGGTCTTGCCGCCAGGCAGGTGAGGAGGCGTCACCGGATCACGGTGATTCGCGACCGATCGCCGCGCCTGGGTTCAGGGCGTCCAGTCTCGGCGAGCGGGTGAGCTGGAGCTCGTGTGTCGCGGACCGCGCGTCCTGGTTAGCGAGGAAGAGGGCGGCATCGGCGATCCGGCGCGGGTCGGCCAGCGCTTCCGGCGAGACACCGGCGCGTGTGGACCCGTCGAGAGGCTGGATGCCCGCGTCGACGATTAGCAGCGCGACCTGGATGCCCGTGGGGGCGCAGCTCGAGCGCGGCCGCGTTGGTGATCGCTCGCACGCCGAACGATCCTGCCGACCACAGACCGCGGCCCGGCATCGCGCGCCGCGCCGAGCCGCCGGTGACCTGCACCAGTGTCGCTGCCCGGCCCTGCGCGATCGCGAATCGTCCGCTGGCGGACAGGAACGCAAAGGCCGCCCGGGCCGGTGCTGCTGCCCACGAGTCAAAGCCGTCGAGGTCGGCCTCGGCAATCGGGCCGCCGCCGAAGGGCCCGGTGCGCTCGCCGCCGTATGCGGCGGCTGCGTTCAGCACGAACTCGACCCCACCGTGAGCGGCGGCCGCCTGCTCCAGCACGCCGTACACGCTCGCGGGGTCCGTCACGTCCGCCTTCAGCGCGAGCGCGCCGGACGCGCTGACGCCATCCAGGGTGCTCCCCGACCGCGCCACCCCCGCCACCGACCAGCCGTCACTCACCAGCAGCTCGATGACTGCGCGACCCAAGTTGCGCGCTCCGAACACAACCGCACTTCGCGGCTTATCTTGTATCTCGCTCATCGAATCGCTCGATTCCGTCCGGGCGTTCGCTCTACGAGTGTGCGCACACGGCGGCCGAAGGCGACCGCGCGGGCGAGGTGTCCGCAGTACGGCGCGCCTGGGCAGCGCGTAAACGACAGCGCGATCGTCTCGACCTCCTCGTCGGCGGGTTCGCGCGGCCGGCCCGGCAGCAGCACGATCGTGAAGACCGCGCCCATCGCGCACAGAGCTGCACCGACGATGAAGGCGCCCTTGAATCCGTGCGTCAGCGCGGCCGGCAGCGCCAAGCCGGTGTGCAGCGCGCTGGTCGTGCGGCTCGTTGCGACCGAGGAGAGGATCGCCAGGCCCAGCGAACCGCCGACCTGCTGGGTCGTGTTCAGCAGCCCCGAGGCGAACCCCGAGTCCCCGGGGGCAACGCCGCTCGTACCGGCGATCGTGACCGGGACGAACGACATCCCCATGCCGACGCCGAGGACGATCATCGCCGGCACCACGTGGCTCCCGTAGTCGCCGTGACCGGAGACGCCGGTGAGCAGCACGAACCCGCCGGTCGAGATCAGGAGACCAGCGACCAGAATGGGCTTGGGCGTGAAGCGGTCGACGAACCGCGAGGCCACGCCGGAGGCGGCGATGAGCGTCAGGCTCAGCGGCAGGTACGCGACCCCGGTCTTCAACGCGCTGAAGCCGAGCACCTGCTGCAAGTAGAGCGTGAGGAAGAAGAACATCCCGAACAGCGCGGCCACCACGACGAGCAGCGTCGCGTCGGAGGCGGACAGGCTGCGGTTGGAGAAGATCCGCAGCGGGACCAGCGGGTCCTCGTGACGGCGCTCGATCACGACGAACGCGGCGATCAGCACGGCCGAGACGACGAAGCCGACGATCGTGCGTCCCGACGTCCAGCCCCAGCTATTGGCCTTGATCAGCGTGAACACCAACGCCATCGTGCCGAGCGTGATCGCGACCGCGCCCTCGACGTCGTATCCGCTCTTCGCGACCGACTCCGACCGGCTCTCGGGAACGATCCGCGGCGCCAGCGCCAGGACCGCTGCGCCGATCGGCACGTTGACGAAGAACACCCAGCGCCAGCTGAGCAACTGCACGAGCACGCCGCCGAGCAGCAGGCCCACGGCGCCCCCGGCCCCGGCGATCGCGCCCCACACCGCCAGCGCGCGATTGCGCTCTGGACCTTCGGCGAACGTCGTCAGGATGATCGAGAGGGCAGCCGGCGACACCATCGCTCCGCCCAGCCCCTGCAACCCGCGGGCGACGAGCAGCTCGCCCTCGGACTGGGAGACTCCGCAGATGAGCGATGCGCCGGCGAACAGCGCGATGCCGGCCATGAACAGCCGGCGCCGCCCGAGCCGGTCGGCGGCGCGGCCGCCGAGCAGCAGGAAACCCCCGAAGATCAGCGTGTACGCATTCAGGATCCACGACAGGCTCTGCTCCGAGAACCCGACGTCGACGCTTGATCGTCGGCAGCGCGACATTGACGATGCTGGCGTCCAGGATGACCATGAACTGAGCAACAGCGACGATCGCCAGCACCGCGTTCGCGTTGACGCCGGCGGTCCGACCCGCATCGGGTTGAGGGACCGAGCGGGTTCGGTCTTCGCTCAGACCGCTAGCCAGGGCGCCTTCCGCTGAGCCTCCTTCCATCGTGACTACGTCGGCGCGACCGCTGCCGATATCGGACATGGCTCTCGTTCTCCTCGGTCGATGACTCGCAACCGGAGGCTGGCGGCCGCAGGGGTGAGGTGTCATCGCCAGATCCCGGTGAACCAGTCCGGCTAATCTGATCGAAGCACCCGACCGTGGGCACAGCATGACCAGCTTGACGACGACGCAGCGCGAAGGGCACCCGCAGCAGCCGGTCTCGAGGGACGTTTCGGTCGTCCGGGGCCTGCTCGACCGGGCAGATCTCCTCCAGATGCTGGATCGCTCTCTGACCAGGCGAGTCACGGTCATATCAGCGCCGCCGGGAAGTGGAAAGACCTCGCTGTTGCGTGCATGGGCTGACGGCTCGACCGATCGGCCTCGCGTTGCGTTCGTGTCGGTCAACCGAGACCAGCAGGACGCGCAGCTGTTTTGGTCGGCCGTGTTGGATGCGATCCGCACCGCGTCAGGCCGTATCGATCCTCAGGCGCAACCTGCGGCGGCCGCTCCACTCGACGCGGACCGGCTGGTCGAAGCAGTCCTTTCAGAACTTGCCGATCAGGTCGAACCAGTCGTTCTGGTCATCGACGATCTCCACGAGCTGACGTCGGTTGACGCCCTCAAGCAGCTCGAGCACTTGCTCGCGGTCCTGCCGAGCTCGGGGCGCGTTGTGCTGTCGTCTCGCCGGGATCCGCCGATCAGGCTCCACCGACTCAGGCTGGCCGACGAGGTCGCCGAGCTTCGGGCGCGCGATCTACGGTTCACCGAGCGCGAGACGCGTGAACTGCTCACTGCGTCCGGGATTGGGCTGTCCGACGGCGGGGTGGCCGCATTGCACCAGCACACCGAGGGTTGGGCGGCCGGCCTGCGCCTTGCGGTGATCTCCCTCCGACGTCATTCGGACCCCGAGCGGTTCGTGGCTGAGTTCTCCGGCACCGACAGGGCGATTGGGGAGTACCTGATGGCCGAGATGCTCGAACGCCAGCCGAGCGAGGTTCAGAGCATGCTGTTGCGAACCTCCCTTGTCGACCGGGTGAACGGTGAACTCGCCGACCTGCTTGCAGGCCGCTCAGGCTCGGAGCAGATGCTGCTGGAACTGGAGGACGCCAACGCGTTCGTCGTATCGCTCGACGCTCAGCGCACCTGGTTTCGCTACCACCAGCTTCTGGCGGATTTCCTGCGCCTGGAACTCCGCCGAACGCTCGCCGAAGAGCTTGGAGACCTCCACCGTAGGGCCGCACGGTGGTTCGCCGACCACGGGGAGGTCGTCGACGCCGTGCGACACACGGTCGCGGCCGGCGGCCGGGCCGATGCCGCCCGGCTCGTCGCCGACCATTCGTTCAGGTGGGTGCTCGACGGGCAGGCGGGAACCATCGCCGCGGTCCTGCAGGCGTTCCCCGAGGGCGCATCAGCCGATCATCCTGAGCTGGCGCTGGCTCACGCGGCAAATGAGCTAAACGAGGGGCGACTCGAGGAAGCGGCTACTCAGCTGGCGCTGGCCGAGTCCCACGTCCAGAGCGTCCCGCCGGCTCGCCGCCGGCGCCTCGCGGTGGCCATCGCGTCACTGCGCCTGGCGATGGCACGGCGTAGCGGTCAGTTCATGGAGGTGATCGAGCAGGTGCGCCTGCTCGACGCTTCGATCGCGGACGAATCGAACGAACAGATCGCCATGGGCAGTGAGCTGCGGGCGGTCGCGCTAATGAATCTCGGGATCGTCGAGACGTGGTCTGGGCGACTCGCCGATGCCGAGCGCCACCTCTCCGAGGGAGCCGCGCTCGCCAAGACGATCGGCCGGCCCTACCTTGAGGTCGCGTGCCGCGCGCACCAAGGCTTCCCATCAAAGACTGTCTCGGTCGCGACGGCACGCGAGCGCGGCCGCCAGGCGGTAGCCCTGGCCGAGCGCCATGGCCTGGATGATCGGCCGATCCTCGCGCCCGCGCTCGGGGCGGTTGGCGGCATGGCGGTCTGGATGGGCGAGTTCGACGAGGGCGAGCGCTGGCTCCGCCGCGCGTGGGAGGTCGCCGATCCGCGCGTTGACCCGGCCGCCCAAGTGCTCCTGCACGTGGCGACGGGCATGTTGCACGCGGGTCGCGGGCAGCATGAATCGGCGCGGGAGGAATTTGCGGCGGCCGCGCGAGCGCAGTCGCTGCTCACGGGGGTGCACGCGCTCGCGCCGCGGATCACCGGATGGCTGGCGGCCACGCAGGCTCGCCTTGGGCTGCCAGATGAGGCGCGTGCAACGCTCACCGGATCCTCGGCCGAGCCCGAGCGAATCGGTGCGATCTATGCCGGGCAAATGGGTGCCGTTTACAACGCTCGTGCCGTGATCTGCCTGACGGTGGGAGACCCCGGGGGAGCCTTGGATGCACTCCAAGGCGTTTTGGACACCACGCCGCCTAACGCTCCGGCGTTCACGGTAGTTGAATCCCATCTGCTCGCTGGTATCGCCCACCTCGACATGGGCGACCGCGACGCGGCTGCTGCTGCAGCCGAGGCAGCGCTCGCGGCCGCTGAGCCAGACCGGCTGATGTTCCCGTTTGCGATGACCGGAGCTTTTGAGCTGCTCGACGCGCTACCACGTCACGACACGGCTCATGCCGCCCTGCTCGCCGACATCGTCGACCTGCTGCGAGGCAGGCCGGCTCCGAGCATCGACCGAGGGCGCCTATCGCAACCCGAAGACTCAGCCCGAGCGAGCTCCGCGTACTGCGATACCTGCCGACAAACCTCACGCGGCCCGAGATCGCGCGTGAGCTCTACGTCTCCATCAACACGGTCAATACGCACATCCGCAGCATCTACTCCAAGCTCGGAGCGCGCGATCGCTCTTCGGCCGTCGGGCGCGCCCGCGCACTGCGCCTCCTCTCGGCCGGGCGCTCCTGAACCTCGCCGAAGGCGCGCGAGCTCCGCGGGCGTGCAGAATCACCAGATTCCGGCGGTGCTGGCTCACTCGGTCGGGCGACACGATGAGCCAGTGTCCGCGCTGCCGGGCTTGTACACGATCCGCATAAAGGGCCGGCTCGGACCTACCGCCCGATCGGCCTTTCCCTCGATGGTGTCTGAGTTGAAGGGCGGCGAGACCGTGCTCACCGGCTTGCTTCAGGATCGATCCGCGTTGTTCGGTGTCATTGCGCAGATCGAGGCGCTCGGGCTCGAATTGATCGAACTTCGGCGCATCCAGGCGAGACCGGCATCGCGTGAGCCACCCGATAGGCGCCCGCACGGTACGGCGTGAGGCCGGGAATCACCATCATCCGGTGAGGACAGCTCACCAGGGCTGGCGGCGATCTCGGGCCAGTGCAACAGCGTCCCCAGGCTCCGTTCGAGGGAGGTCCGAGATGAAGCTTGTCGTCAACGGCGGCGAGGTCGAGGTTGACGACCGCCACGAGAAGACCCCGCTATTGTGGGTGCTCCGGGACGTCCTCGGTCTGCACGGCACGAAGTTCGGCTGCGGAGCTGGGTTCTGCGCGGCGTGCACCGTGCTGATCGACGGACGCAACACGAAGTCCTGCCAGACGTGGCCGAACGAGCGGTAGGAAAGGCCGTTACGACGGTCGAGGGGGCCTCCGGTCCCGTGGTCGATGCGGTGCGCGACGCCTGGCACCGCGGCAACGTCGTCCAGTGTGGTTACTGCCAGCCCGGGCAGACGCTGGCCGCCGTATCGCTGCTCGAGTCAGACCGCGTCCCCCGACGACCCGAAGATCGACGCGTGGATGAGCGGGAACCTGTGCCGTTGCGCGACATATCCGCGGATCCGGGCGCGATTCACGCGGCCGCCGGGATGCTCGCCGCGGGCGAGAGCCGGATCCGCTCATCGCCGCGCCTGAGCTTGAGGTAGGCGACTGACGGCCGAGGAGACTGGTTGACCCGGTGCATCCGTACATCCGGATCCGCGAGGACGGGACGATCGTCACTTACTCGAGCCAGATCGAGATGGGGCAGGGAATTCACACCGCGCTCGCGACGATCGTCGCCGAGGAGCTCGACGCCGATTTCGATTCCGTTCGGGTGGTCAACGCGGCGAACGGGGCGGGCCCGAACGGCGACGTCTACGGCAATCCCGACGCCGGCGGCGCCTTTCAGCTCACCGGCGCGTCGAACTCGATGAAGGGGTTCTGGGTGCGGTATCGGCTGGCGGCCGCGCAAGCACGGGCGCGGCTCGTGGCCGCGGCGGGCGAGGCGTGGGGGGTGCCCGCCGCCGAGGTCGAGGTCGAGAACGGCGTCGTGCGCCATGCGAGCGGCACGGAGGCGGCCTTCGGCGAGCTGGCGGCGCGGGCCGAGCAGCTTCCCGTTCCTGACGGCGTCGAGCCCAAGGACCCCGTCGACTTCAGGCTGATCGGTCGCGAGGGGCGGTTGCGGGTCGACGCGGTACCGAAGATTCTCGGCAGCGACCCAATTCACGATCGACCTCAGCCTCCCGGGGATGCTGACTGCGGTCGTGCTGCATCCGCCGAGGTTCGGCGCCACGGTCGCGTCGGTCGATGACCAGGCGGCGCTCGCCGAGGCCGGGGTGACCGCAGTCGTCCCGATCGACGAGGGCGTAGCCGTCGTCGCGGAGACCGTCGCCGACGCCGGGCGCGGACTGCGTGCTCTCGTCGTGGAGTGGGACGACTACGAGCGCCGAGCGGCGGAGCACCGCCGAGCTGCTGGCCGAGCACGTCCGGCTGCTCGAATCTGGCGAGAAAGCCGTGACGGCCCGGGACGACGGCGACGTCGACCGGGCCTTGGCCGACGCGGCCTCGACGGTCGACGCGACGTACGTGGTGCCGTACCTCGCGCACGCCCCGATGGAGCCGAACAACGCGGCGTGCCGGATGCGCGAGGACGGAGTGCTCGACGTCTGGGTCGGGACCGAGGCGCCCGCGTACGTCAAGATGAACGCCTCCTCGATCGCCGGGATCGACAAGGAGCAGGTGGAGGTGCACGTCACCTTCGCCGGCGGATCGTTCGGACTGCATTCGAGCGCCGAGCACGACCCGATGTCCGAAGCCGTCCAGATCGCGCGAGCGCTCGACTGGAAGCACCCGATCAAGGTCCAGTCGTTGCGGGAGGAGGAGTTCAAAGTCGGTCGCTACCGCGCGATGGCCGTCCACCGAGTGCGAGCTGGGGCCGACGCGGACGGTCGCCTGACCGCGTGGCATCAGCAGATCGTGGCAGAGCCGACTTCCGTGAATCTCCCGTTCGTCCGTGACGTGATGTTCACGAACGGCGTCGACTTCTTCACGACGACCGGCGCGGTCGATCCGCCATATGCCGTCGAGAACTTCCGGCTCGAGTCGACCAACTTCGAGTCGCGGATCCCGACGATGGTGTGGCGATCGGTGGGTAACTCGCATACAGAGTTCGCGCGCGAGTCGGCGGTCGATGAGCTCGCAATCGCCACCGGCCGCGACCCCGTCGACCTACGACGTGAGCTGCTGGCCGGAAGTCCGCGGACGGTGCGTGCGCTGGAGCTCGCGGCCGAGCGCGCGGACTGGGGATCGCCGCTGCCCGAAGGCCGGGCGCGGGGGATCACCAGCTCCGACTTCCTGGGCCACAGCGCCAACGTCACAGAGATATCGCTCGACGACCGCGGGCGCGTCCGTGTCGACCGGATCGTGTTCGCCCTCGACTGCGGGAGAAACGTCAACCCCGACCTCATCCGCGCGCAGGTGGAGGGCGGGCTGCTCTGGGGGCTGAGCGCCGCAGCGTGGGGCGAGGTCATCCTCGGCGAGGGCGGCGACATCGTCACCCAGAACTTCGACCGCTACCCGGTCATGCGAATGCGCTCGGTCCCGCTGATCGAAGTGCACCTGATCGAGTCGACCGAGTCACCGACCGGCGTCGGCGAGGTCTCCGTCCCCTCCGTTGCCCCGGCGCTGGCGAACGCCATCGCAGCCTTGACCGGCACGCGGATCCGCCAGCTCCCCATCAACAACACAATCAAGATCGACTAGGAGACACCAGAGTGCCCGACGTCATATCACCCCCAGCGAAAACGGCCCGTACATCGTCTCCGGGCCGATGGCCATCACGGCCCCGGACGGTCACGTGATCGAGCACCCCGACCCGGTCGCCATGTGCCGCTGCGGCGGTTCCTCGAACAAGCCGTTCTGCGACGGTACACACGCCACGATCGACTTCGACGGGACCCTCGCGAACTGATGCCTGGGTGAGGTCATGAAGGTCGCACTCACCGGGGCGGCAAGCAACCGACGGGTTGAACGAGCGCCTGCGTAACAATGACCTCGATCGGAACAGCGATGGTGGATGAGCCGAAGCGCAGGGCGCAGGACTCAGGCCCGCGACGTCGCAAGCGCGCCCCGATCGCCGACCGCAAGGCGCGGGAGCTGCTGCGGAGGGCCGATCCGGTACTTGCGCGCCTGATCGACGCCCGTCCGGACTTCCGTCCGCGCGCTTGGATGGACGAGCTTCCTCCGCTCGACGCGTTCGGGACGCTCATCTTCCAGGTCGCCGGGCAGCAGCTGTCGGTGAGTGCGACGCGGACGATCGTGTCGCGTATCGAGCAGCGCTTCGGAGGACATCTGCCGTCACCGGCGGAGCTGCTCGCCGCTGATCCGCACGTGCTCCGGGACAGCGGCATGTCGGCTCGGAAGGGGGCCACGTTGCGAGCGCTCGCCGAGCGGTTCCTCGACGGCCGCCTGAGCGACGATGCGCTGGCGCGAATGACCGACGCCGAGGTTGAGGCGGCGTTGACGGAGGTGCCGGGAATCGGGCCATGGACGGCGCGCGGCTTCTTGCTTGTAGGGCTCGATCGGCCCGATGTCTTCCTCTCCGGTGATCTGGCGCTGCGGCGCGCAGTCGGTCGTGCCTATGGGTTCGACCATCGCCAACCGACGCCGAGATGGCCGAGCTCTCGGATCGCTGGCGGCCGTACCGGAGCCTTGCGGTGAGCTACTTGTTCGCGTCGGAATACGACGTGTGAGGTCGATGATCAGCCCGCTGGAAGACGGCGTCGATCATGTTCGTGGACCGGAGGGCGCGAGGCTCATCGTCGAGTACGGCGACTACGAGTGCCCGTACTCGCGGCAGGCGTACCGGTCGATCGAGCGCGTCGAGAGCTGAGTTGAGCGCGGGTGTGCGGTTCGCGTTCCGGCACTTCCCGCGGACTCAGATCCATCCGCATGCGCTCGCCGCGTCCGGGGCGGCGGAGGCGGCCGTGCTCCAGGATCGGTTCTGGGAGATGCACGAGCTGCTCTTTCACCGCCAGAAGGCGCTGGAGATGGAGGATCTGCGGCGCTATGTGAGCGAGCTTGGGCTGGACATGGGCGCGACCGCGACCGCGCGGCGGTCCTCGACAGGATCGAGCGGGACTTCCGGAGCGGGATCGAATCGGGGGAGGTGCGCGGCACCCCGACGCTGTTCATCGACGGGATCGTGCATCTCGGCGGACTACGACGCGGACACGTTGTTGGAGCTGTTGAAACGTTGAGAGAGAGGAGGGTTGATGTCGACTTGGATCATGGAGCCAGGGCACACCGAGGCGGAGTTTCGGGCACGCCACATGATGGTCACGTGGGTGCGCGGCCTCTTCAAGGACGTCCATGGCCGCCTCGAGCTCGAGTGGGATCGGTGTCTCGAGGCGACGTTCGAGGGGGAGATCGACGCGGCCGGGATCTGGACG
Organism: uncultured Solirubrobacterales bacterium; assembly: GCA_963757795.1. Classification (GTDB taxonomy): domain Bacteria; phylum Actinomycetota; class Thermoleophilia; order Solirubrobacterales; family Solirubrobacteraceae; genus Palsa-465. The sequence continues at coordinate 361,030 of CAVWSI010000006.1, forward strand.
GGCGAGCCGCAACGCGACGAGCACTTGCGCAGTGCCGACTTCCTCGACGTCGAGAACCATCCCAAGATCACGTTCGCCGGCCGATTCTACCGAGCGCACCGGCAGCACCACGTTCAAGGGCGAGGTCGACCTGACGATCCGCGGCGTGACCCGGACGGTCCCGCTCGACATCGTCTCGCTCGGGGAGTGGAAGACGCCGTTCTGGGTCGGCGACGAGAACAAGGGCGAATTGCTTCGGATCGGATTCGAGGCCACCGCGAAGATCAACCGACACGACTTCGGCGTGTCCTGGCAGGACGAGATTCCGGGCGGTGGCGTCGTGGTCAGCAACGAGATCGAGCTCACCCTCGACGTCGAGGCGATCCTGCTGGACGACCTTGAACGAACCGGCGCGATCGAGTACTACCGACAGTGAGAGGCGACTGGCCAGGCGAGACGAATTATAAACGGCTCGAATCACGCGCCGCCTGACAACGTGAGCACGGGCGAGTCGTCCCAATCGGAGCAGGTGGACGCTGCGAAGGCGCGTCGCAGCCTCCGCAACGGGTTCATCACGTTGATCCTTGGGGGCGCGTTGGTTGTCGGCGCTGCTGCTCGCGGTTCCGGGGCTCAAGGGCGTGGCGAGGACGGTGTCGCACATGAAGGTGCAGTGGGTCGTCGTCGCGGTTCTGCTCGAGGCTCTCTCCTGCGCAAGCTACGTCGTGGCGTTCCTTCAGGTCTTCGAGCGGGCGCCTTTCCGCGTCGGCGCGCGGATCGCGCTCAGCGAGGAGGCGTTCGGGGCGGCGGTGTCGCTCGGGGGCGTCGGGCAGCCTGGCGGTGGGCGGCATGGCTGATGGTCGAGCGTGGCGCGCCCGCGGGGCGGATCGCGCGAGCGCTCTGCGGTGCTGTTCCTGTACACGAGCGCGATCAACGTGATCACGCTGATCCTGGCCGGACTCGGCCTGTTCCTCGGCCTCCCCGGTCCCGACAACCCGCTGCTCAGCATCGTGCCCGCGGCGGTCGGTGCCGTCGGGCTGGTGCTGTTTCTTCTGCTGCCGCGCTACGTCGACCGGATCGTCCGGCGGATGCCGGCCGGGCGGCTGCACACGTTTCTGACCGAAACCGCGGCCAGCGTACGCGACACGGAGCGGCTCGTGTTCCGTCCCGACTGGCGGATCGCCGGCGCGATCGGCTACCTGTGGTTCGACATCGCCGTGCTGTTCGCGTGCTTTGCCGCCGCCGGCCAGACGCCGCCGCTGGCCCCGGTAGTGCTGGCGTACCAGATCGGCTACCTGTCGAACTTCATCCCGGTACCGGGCGGGATCGGCGTGCTCGACGGCAGCATGATCGGCATGCTCGTCCTCTACGGCGTCGGCGGCACCGTCGCCACCGCAGCCACCCTCGTCTACCACGCGATCTCGCTATGGGTCCCCGCCGTGTGGGGCACGATCGCGTTCATCGTGCTGCAGAAGACCAAGAGCCAGCCGATCATCCTCCGCAACCCGACCGAGGAACTGCGCCCCCGCTCCCACTGAGGCCGGCCGCCGCGCGGCGCGGCCGGAATCACCACGCATCCGGCGAGGACAGGTCACCTGTATCGGAGCCATCGTGCGGCCTACGTCTTCACTCCCGCTGATGCATCGGAGGATCGACCGTGCCGCACGGCTGCGTCCTAACTGAATATGGGCCCCCTGGCGTGCTGAGGTGGAACCACGTTGCGACGCTCGAACCGTCCGACGGGCAGATCCGGATCAAGGTTCGCGTCTCCGGCGTTGGCCCCAAGGATCTGAAGATCCGCCGCGGCGAGGAGAGCGGCGTGTTCCAGCTCCCCGAGCCCCCGCGAACGAGAAAGGAACATGATGCAACCAGCGAACATCAAGACTGTCGGGATCATCGGCGCCGGCCGCATCGGTCAGGCGATGGCGAAGATCGCACACCGCGCGGGCCGGCAGGTAGTGATCGCCAACAGGCGCGGGCCCGGGTCACTGACCTCGGTGGTGGATGGGCTTGGCAATGGTGTGTCGGCCGGAACGGTCACGGACGCGGCGGACGCGGACATCGTCGTGCTCGCAGTGATGTGGCCGGACGTCCCGCAGGCCGTCAAGGGGCTCGAATGGGAGGGGCGGATCTTGATCGACCCGACCAACGACTTCGACCCCAGCGACCTGAACGGGCGCACATCGAGCGAGGTCGTCGCCGATCTCGTCGCCCCGGCACGTGTGGTGAAGGCCGGCAATACGTTCGCGGCGGCGGTGCTCGCCGCCGATCCGCAACAGGCCGGCGGTCGGCGCGTCATCTTCGTGTCGGGTGACGACGCCGACGCGAAGGCCGAGGTGATCGCGCTCTTCCAAGACGCTGGCTTCTTAACCATCGACCTCGGCTCCCTGAGTAGCGGCGGGGAGATGCAGCAGTTCCACGGTCCGCTCGCCGGCCTGAATTTGGTCCGTCTTCCTTGACATCAAGGTCGTCGGCCACTCGGTCTGGCGATCCTCGCGACGCTCGCCGACCGCGCCCCGGCTCGGCGACCAAGTCTGTCCACGCTGTCGCCCAGGCCGGTTAGCCTCGGCTGATGATCGCATCGGTTTCTCAGGCCGATCCGCCGAAGCTGGGCAGGCGGATCGTGCGTTTGTTTCGGCCCCATCGCGGCGTGCTGGCGCTGATCGTCGCGATGATTCTGCTGACGTCGGTGTTGAGCGTGATCAGCGCGCTGTTGGTCCGTCGGGTGTTCGACAATGCTCTGTTCGTCCCGGGTGGTCCGGATCTGTCGGCGTTGTATCCGTTGGTGGGGGCGTTGATCGCGATCCCGATCGTCAATGGGGTCTTGAACGTCGCCCAGGCGTATTTGACGGAGGTGGTGGGCAACCGGGTGCTTCAGGCGCTTCGCAACCGGCTGTTCGAGCATCTCGAGCGGCTCTCGTTGGCGTTCTACACGACGACTCGGAGCGGCGAGGTTCAGTCGAGGCTCGCCAACGATGTCGGCGGGGTGCAGACGACGATCACCTCAACCGCGTCGTCGGTGGTCAGCAACGTGGTGACGTTCGTGTCCTCGGTCGTGGCGATGTTGCTGCTCTCGCCGCTGTTGACGGCGATCTCGCTGGCCGCGACGCCGGTGTTCGTACTGTTCAGCCGGCGGGTCGGACGCGCCCGGCGAAAGGCACGTCGCGACGCGCAGGTTTCGCTGGCGGCGATGGGCTCGATCACCCAGGAGACCCTGTCGGTGTCGGGGATTCTGTTGGCCAAGGTGTTTGGACGCCAGGAGCACGAGGTTGCCCGCTACCGCGCCGAGAACGCCAACCAGGCTGAGCTGCAGATCCGGCAGGCGATAGTTGGGCGATCGTTCTTCGCGGTCACCCAAGCGTTCTTCGGGATAAGCCCCGCGCTGGTCTATCTGGTCGCCGGGCTTCAGGGCACTCACGGTGATCTCTCAGCGGGGACGTTGGTGGCATTCACGACCCTGCAGAGCCGCCTCCTATTTCCGATCAACCAACTGCTGCAGGTTTCGGTCGACGTTCAGTCATCGCTGGCGCTGTTCGGGCGGATCTTCGAGCTGATCGACCTTCAGCCGCGGATCACCGATCGACGCGACGCGCTCGACCTCGCCGCGAGCGAGATCCGAGGCGAAGTCGCGCTCGAGCACGTGTCGTTTCGATATGGCGGCGGCGAGGACGGGGCGGACGGCGGCACCCGCAGGAGGCGCTGCGCGACGTCTCTATGCTGGTCTCGCCCGGGCAGCTCGCCGCGCTGGTCGGGCCGTCCGGCGCGGGCAAGACGACGATCTCATATTTGATACCGCGTCTTTACGACGTCGAGAACGGGGAGGTCACGATCGATGGTCACGATGTGCGCGACCTCACGGCCGCGACGATCGCGCGCGCGGTGGGTGTGGTCACCCAGGAGAGCTATCTGTTCGGAGGCACGGTGCGGGAGAACATCAGTTATGGCCTCCCGACCGCCACCGAAGACGAGATAGTGGCCGCCGCAAAGGCAGCATTCATTCACGAGCGGATCATCGCGCTGGAGCACGGGTACGAGACGATCGTGGGAGAGCGCGGCTACCGGTTTTCCGGCGGAGAGCGCCAGCGGCTGGCGATCGCGCGCGTGATCCTCGAAGACCCGCCGATCCTGGTCCTCGACGAGGCCACCTCAGCGTTAGACACCGAAAGCGAGCGCGTCGTTCAACGGGCGCTCGAGTCCCTCATCCAGCGCCGAACCACGATCGCCATCGCGCACCGGCTCTCGACGATCCGAAACGCCGATGTCATCTTCGCCATCGAGAACGGAACGATCGTCGAGCGGGGCACCCACGACGAGCTCCTCGCTCACGGCGGCCTCTACGCGCGGCTGTACGAGGAGCAGTTTGGCAACGGTGTGGTCGAAGCCCATTGCAGCGACGGCGTGATCCTGGCCAACGGCGAACCGTGCCGACCTTCGAGCCAGCGACCGCCCCGCGCCCTGGTCCCTGCGCTCCAAGCCACCGAACCACCGCAGACGATCGCCGAAGTCCCGACTGAGCTGCGCACCGTGCTGACGGCCTAGCGCCACATGTTTGACTGGTATTCAAGCGTCTGTTTGAATAGGTGGCATGGAATCGGGGAGGTCGGACCAGCGGCGCGAAGCCGGTCTGCGGACGCGGACGCGACTGATGGATGCTGCGCTGGACCTGCTCGCGGAACGCGGCGAAGAAGGCGTCAGTCTGCGAGAGCTGACGGATGCGGCTGAGGCCAACGTCGCGGCGGTCAGCTACCACTTTGGCTCGCTAAAGTCGCTCTGTGACGCGGCGATCGAATATGCGCTGGAGCGCTATCTGGACGCTCAGCGGGAGGCGGTGAGCGCGCTCGGCGCCGAGGCGTCGCTGGAGGCGGTGGCGGCGGCGTTCGCGCGGCCGATGATGCGCGCGCTCGCCGAGGGCGGTCGCGAACTGGACGTGATGCGGATCGTGGCGCGGGCCAGCATTGATCCTCCCCAAGAATGGGACCGGTTTGACGCCAGTTTCGACCGGATTCGTGCCAATGTTCTTCGGGTGCTGAAGGTCAACGTCCCTGGCGTCAGGGACCCCGAGTTGATATTCCGCACGCGCTGCGCCGCCGGATTATTGAACTGGCTAGTCCTCGCGCCGGTTGGCGCCGAGCTCAGAAACAAGACTGAGAAGCAGATCGAGCGACGGCTGGTACCCGTACTCGCCGGCACCTTCCGCGGTACGGGCACCGGCTGACCATCGACTGGGACGCGCCGCTAACAACTCAAGCGACTGCTTGACATGAATCTTCCGCGCGACTATTCTCAATCAAGTGCTTGATCAAATTGTGATGGGGCGCAGTATCGCAACAACAGGAGGCTCTGCAGTCATGAACGTGGCACTCACTGGCGCGACAGGATTCATCGGGTCGCACATACTCACCGAGCTGCTGGAGCACGGCCACGAGGTGACGGCATTGGTCCGGGACGACGGCCAGGCCGAGAGCACCGCGGCGCGTGGGGCGAAGCCGGTCGTCGTCGACCTCTACGAGCGCCCTGCGGTTGTGGCCCTGCTCAGGCGGGCGGATGGCGCGATCCACACCGCCAGCCCCGGCGACGAGACCGGCGCAAACCTTGACGCGGTGGTGGCAGACGCGGCCATCGAAGCGTTCTCCGGCACCGAGAAGCCGTACATACCCATCAGCGGTTTGTGGATCTACGGAAACAACATGTCGATCACCGAGACGTCCCCGGTGAATGCGCCGGAGCAATTGTCAAGAGTTGTGGATGAGGAGGTGAAGCATTAGGCGGCGACCCTCTCGTCCGTTGTCGTGGTGTCGTCGTCGGTGACCTTGATTCCGTCGTTGAACTTCACGCCGGCGAGTACGTCGGCGACGAGCTCGTGGCCGTTGCACCGTCGCCAGCGCTCCTGGGCGGCGTCCAAGAGCTTGTAGGCCATCGCGAGCGCGGCCTTCTTGGAGCCGGCGCCCTTGGTGACCTTGGTGCGCAGCTTGACGGTCGCGAAGCTGCTCTCGATCGGGTTTGTCGTCCGCAGGTGCCGCCAGTGCTCGGCGGGGAAGTCGAAGAACGCGGTGAGCGCGTCCCAGTCCTTGTCGAGCTTCGCGACCGCCTTGGGGTACTTGGCGTCGAACTCGTCCCGGAACCGCTCCAGCGCCTTGCGTGCGTCCGTCCGCGATGGCGCCTCGGCCATCTCGTGCAGCAGCGTCTTCGCCCGCGGCTGCAGCCGCTTCGGGAGCGCGTCGAGGACGTTCGCTGTCTTGTGCACCCAGCAGCGTTGCTCTCTGGCGCCGGGGAACACGTTGCGCAGCGCCGCCCACGCGCCGAGTGCGCCGTCGCCGGTCACGAGCTTCGGCTCGTTCATCCCGCGGTCGCGGAGATCGCGGAACACCGCGCTCCAGGAGTCCTCTGACTCGCGGTAGCCGTCCTCCACCGCGAGCAGCTCCTTCTCCCCGTCCTCACGAACCCCAATCACCACCAGGAGGCACAGCTTGGGATCCTCACCGAGGCGGACACTGACGTTCACGCCATCGACGAACAGATAGGCGTAGCGGTGAAACCGCAGCTCCCGGGTACCGAACGCGGCGTGCTCGGCCTGCCAGGTCTCGGTCAGCCGCTGGATCGAGCTCGACGACAGCCCCGACGCGTCCTCGCCCAGCAGATCCCGCAGCGCAGGCCCGAAGTCCCCGGTCGAGAGCCCATGCAGATACAGGATCGGCAGCACCTCAGTCACCTTCGGCGACCGCCGCGCGTACGCCGGCAGGATCCGCGAGCTGAACCGCTTACGCTCCCCGCTGCCCTCGTCGACGCGCTTGTCGTTCACCCTCGGCGCCCGAACCGGAACCGTCCCCGAACCGACCGTCACGCGACGCTCCCGCGCACGGCCGTTCCGGACAACCAGCCGCTTGCCGTCCTCATCGACCTCATCGGTGAACGACGAGACGTACTCATCAACCTCAGCCTCGAGCGCCGCCGCGATCATCCGACGCGCGCCCTCACGAGCGAGACCATCGAGCGTGACGCGACCCTCGCTGTCCTCCCCGACGGGGAGCCTGCGAACATCCTCCATGGCGTGCCTTCCTTTCCCGCCTCACGGCGGTCGGTCTTGATCAACCGGGAAGGTACGCCGCCTTCCTCTTCACACGCATCCACAACTTCCGGGTATAGCTCAATGCGCCGCCGCTGGTGGCATGGAAGGAACCGATCGAGCGACGCATACTCAATGCCGAAGGGATGCGTGGCGTGGTGGTCGTCTCCGGCACCGCCTACGGCGACGGCGGCGGCGGGATCCCCGGCCTGCTCCTTGCCTCCCCCCGGGACGAGGACGGCAAGCTGATCGTGCTCGGCACCGGCCGACAGCACTGGTCGACCGTCCACGTGACCGACCTCGCGGACTTCTTCCGGCGCGTCCTGGAGAACGACTCGGCTCGGGGCCGCTATGTCATCAGCGACGGAGTGCACCCGACGTTGGCCGAACTCACCGAGGCAGCCGCAGTCGCGGTCGGAGCGCCGGGCGCGACACCCGGTTCCGACGACGAGGCTCGGGCGCGCCTGGGTGACTATTTCGCCGAAGTCCTCCTGCTCGATCAGGGCGCCTCCTCTGACAAGGCCCGGACCGAGCTCGGCTGGCATCCGACGCGCTCCGGGCTCGTCGAGGAGTTCCGCACCGGTAGCTACAGCAAGCAACTGGCGCGGGGCTGACCCCCGGGGGACGCTGGTTGGGGGGATCGCTGCAGGCCGCCGAGGACGATGTCGTCGATGCGCTCTCTAGTCGGCTGCCCGCGTTGCAAAGCGGGGAATTCCCCGCTTATACTCGGGCGGCTACCCGGGGAACTCCCCGGTACCTGCAGGCTAGCGCGTCGACGAGAGAAACAGGAGACCGCATGACGACCACCACCGAGATCACGCCGACCGAGCAGGCGGACCGCCTGGCGATCCGCGAGCTGTTTGACGCCTATGCGCACCGCGCCGACCGCCGCGACGCCGAGGGCCAGAAGTCCCTGTTCACCGACGACACCCGCTTCGTCGTCTACATGGACGGGCAAGGGTCCGAGCCCACGCAGGTGCTCGACGGCCGCGAAGCACTCACGCCCGTGTTCGACGACCTCAACCGTTACCAGGCGACGATGCACTTCAACGGCCAGAGCACGATCACGCTCGATGGCGACCGAGCAACCGGCGAGAGCTACTGCATCGCCCACCATCTGTTCACCGAGGACGGCGAGCGCAAGCTGATGATCGCGTGGCTCCGATACGGCGATAGATTCGCGAAGGTCGGGGGCACCTGGCGGTTCGCCGAGCGCAACCTTTACGTCGACTGGACCGAGACCCGGCCTTCACGTCCCTAGCGCCCAGGCCTCGACCATGGTCCGCCGCGATTCGAGCCCGCGACGTTCGCAGTCCGTCGATGCATACCTGCGCGGCACCCGCGTGCTTGCCGCGATTGCCTTGCTCGCCCTCGTCGGGTGGCGTGGTATCGGACGTGTCAGAGGGGAGGTTCTGGGCTGAGCACGCCCTGCTCGCGGGTCTCGTCGCGAGTTCGGGTGCGGGGCCGGCCGGCCGCCGGGTCCACGGGGGTCGACACGAAGCTAAGTCGCCGCCACGGCAGCCGCGGAGAGCTTCGCGAGGACTTCGTGCACGGCGGCGATGTCTCGGTGTCCGTATCCGAGCTGGTCCGCGCGGCTGAGGATCTCCTCGGCGACCGCGGCGGTCGGGAGCGGCGTGGCGAGCTCGGTCACCCGCCTGGCGGGCGAGGCGGATGTCCTTGTGCATCAGCTCGACGCCGAACCACGTCTCGTCGGGTCGGTCGAGCACGAGCGGAACGCGCGCTTTGAGCATCGGCGAGCCGATGGCGCTCTCGGTCATGATCTCCGCGGCGCGGTGGGGATCGATACCGTCGCGTTCTGCGAGCAGCAGGCCTTCGGAGAAGGCGAGCAGCTGCACCGCCAGGCTGATGTTGATCGCTAGCTTGAGCACGAGGCCCTGACCGTTCTCGCCGACGTACTCTGGCTTTCCCAGGACGCGCAGGACCGGCTCGAGGCGCCGGTAGGCGTCCTCGTCGCCGCCGACCATGATCGTGAGCGTTCCGGCCTTCACCTGCGGGACGCTTCCTGATACGGGGGTGTCGAGCATCTTTGCTCCGCGCCCCTCGTCGCGAACTCGCTCGGCCAGCTCGCGGCTCGCCTGGGGGCTGATCGTGCTGAGATCCGCCCACACCATGCCTGGTCCGAGGCCGGCGAGGAGACCGTCGGGTCCGGCCACGATGGACTCGACCACGTCGTCGTTCGGCAGTGAGGTCATGACGATGTCCGCCGCCTCTGCGAGCTCGCGCGGGGTGTCGACCCAGCGGAGGCCGTGCTCGATGAGCCACCGGGCTCCGGTTCGGTCGCGGGCCTCGCCGTAGACGGTGTAGCCGGCGGCCAGGTAGCGGGCGGCCATGTTGCCGCCCATGTTTCCCAGTCCGATGAATCCGATGGTCTGCATGGCTACTGCGCTCCTTCGATCGTGCTGATGTCTTCGTCTGTGAGCTCGAGGTTGGCGGCGTCGATCAGCGGGTCGACCTGTTCGGGGGATCGGAACCCGACGATTGCGCCGTCCACGGCCGGGTTGCGGAGCGTCCAGGCGATGGCCACCGCGCCTGGGACCGTGTCGTGCCGGTCCGCGACCGCTTTCAGTCGCTCGACCAGCTCGAGGTTCTGGGAGAGCTGGGGCTCGGTGAACCGCGGGTCGTGCTTGCGCCAATCGCTCTCTGGAAGCGTTGCGGCGCGCTGGCGTGTCATCGCGCCGGTGAGCATTCCGGAGGCCATCGGGGAGTACGCGATCACGCCGATCCTGTGCTCGAGGGTGTAGGGGAGAATCGCTCGCTCGATGTCTCGTTCGATCAGCGAGTACTGCGGCTGGAGCGTCTCGACCGGTGCGATCTGCTGGATCCGCCGCAGCTGCTCGACGTCGAAGTTCGAGACGCCGATGTGGCGGACGAGCCCCTGCTCCTTGAGCTCGGCGAAGGCCGACCAGCCCTCCTCGATGTCCTCGTCGGGGATCGGCCAGTGGATCTGGTAGAGGTCGATCGCGTCGACGCCGAGCCGCTCGAGGCTGGCGTGCGCCTCGCGCAGGATCGAGTCGCGCTTGAGGCTGTGAACGACGCGGCGGCCCGGGCCCTCAAGCAGCGAGCCCTTGGTGAACACGTAGCGGGCGCTCGCGAGAGGCCCTGCGAGGGCGCGCCCGACGATCTCCTCGGAGTGACCGAAGCCGTAGGCGGCGGCGGTGTCGATCCAGTTGATCCCTTGCTCCAGCGCGTGGTGGATCGCAGCGATCGATTGCTCGTCGTCTTGAGGACCCCAGCCGTGCTCCCAATCCCCGCCGCCGATCGCCCAGGCGCCGAAGCCGACGCGGGTTATCTCGAGGCCGGTCTGGCCGAGCCGTGTGGTCTTCAACTGTGTTGTCAACATCGTGGTGCCTTTCAGTGGGGGAGGGGTTGCGGCTGCGTCGATGTGCGGTGACCGCGGCCGCCGAGCAGAGCGGGGGTCGCGGCGAAGATTCCGAGAGCGAGCAGCCCGGAGAAGACGAGCAGGCTCACGCGTGTCGAGGCGACCTGGGTGAGCGCTCCGAGTCCGATCACCGGGCCGGTTAGGCCGAGGTAGGCGGCGAGGTACAGCCCGGCGAGCGCTTCCGCGCGCCGTTCCGGCAGGGCGATCTCCGAGACGGTTCCGATCGCTCCCTTGAACATCAGGCCGGCGCCGGCGCCGGCGAGGAGATCCCCGGCCAGGAAGAGGCCGAAGCTCGGCGACGGCACCCACACGGCGAGCGTGAGCAGGCCGATGCCCGTAAGCAGCGCCGGGATCGCGGCGCCGAGGAGCTGGTGTGGGGTGCGGGCTCCAGTCAAGGTCTGCGCCACCGCGGCGGCGGCGAACATCGCGAAAGAGGTAGCGCCGGCGAGCGCGCGAGAGGGTTGGTGCAGCGTTCCGGCCAGGAAGCTGGGCGCGAGCGAGGTGATCAGCCCGAAGATCGCGAACGTAATCGCCGCGCCAGTCGCGGCGGCGAAGAACCGGGTCCGCGACGCGGGCGGCACGGACACTCGCTGCGGCCGGTACCTCGGGTGCGGTGATGACGGTCTGCGCGTTTCAGGGGCGGCGCTGATCGCGAGCAGGGCGACCACGATCAAGCCACCCAGGACAAGGAAGGGAAGCGTGAGGGCATGACCGACCCATTGGGCGATAACCCCCGCGGTGAGTCCTCCGATGCCGAGTCCGCCGAGGTTTGCCGCGGCGGCGATCATCTGGGCCGAGCGCGTGCTGGACGTGCGGCGGCGCGCCGCGTCGAGTTCCACCAGCCATGCGGTCGCCGTCGCGGTCACCGCGCCAACTCCAAGCCCGCTCACGACGCGGGCCACGAGGAGCCCGGACAGCGCGGGCCAGACGATGAACACAGTGGCGGCGAGCACGTTCAGCGCCAGGCCCAGGGCCACGACCCGCCGTCTTCCGTACCAATCCGAGAGGTGCCCGGCGAGGAACAGGCTTAACGCAACCGCCGCCGCGTAGGTGGCGAACACGATCGTGATCGTCAGCGAGCTGAAACGGTCGTGCTCGGCAAACAGCGACCACAACGGCGTTGGTGCGGTGGTGAACGCCATAACGACCGTGAATGCGAACGCGACGACCCAGAACGAGAAGCGGCTTGATGACGGGGAGGCGGTGTTTGTCATGCCTTGAGTCTGCGCCTCTGGCTAATCACGTTCAACGCAAAAGATTGCTAACGGTTATCGCATCTAGCGATAATCTTCCGCATGTGGAACTCAGGCAGCTCGCGGTGTTCGTCGCGGTGGCCGAGGAGGGCAGCTTCACGCGCGCGGCCGATCGTCTGCACGTTGTCCAGTCCGCCGTCTCTGCCGGCGTGCGCAACCTCGAGCGGGAGCTCGGCGCGCGACTGTTCGACCGCTCGACCCACAAGGTCGCGCTCAGCGACGCCGGCCGCGCGCTGCTGCCAGAGGCGCGCGCGACGCTCGCGGCGGCGGCCGCCGCCCGCGACGCCGTCGACTCGGTGAAGGGCGGGGTGCGCGGGACAGTCGTCCTCGGCAACATGCAGGCGCAGGGGATGCGCTCCATCGACGTCGCCGGGATGCTGGCCGAGTTCCGCGCCGAGCACCCAGCGGTCGAGGTCCAGATTCGCCAGGGCGGCTCACTCGAGATGACCACGAAGGTCCGAGATGGCGAGCTCGATCTCGCCTTCGTGGCACTCCCCGACCAGCAGTTCCCCGGCGTCGAGCTGATCCCCTTGGCGAGCGAACCGATCGTGCTCGCCGTGGCCGCAGACCATCCGCTCGCCGCGCGCAGACGCATCGAGCTGGCCGCGCTCGTCTCGGAGACGATCGTCGACTTCCCGGACGGTTGGGGCATCCGAATGGCCAACGACCGAGCGTTCGCCGCGGCTGGACTGACCCGCACAATCGCCTACGAGATAAACGACACGGGCAGCGTGATCGGATTCATCCGCCACGGGCTCGCCGTCGGGCTGCTCCCTCGATCGTTCTTCGAGGACACAAGCGGGGTCGCGTTCGTTCCGATCCGCGGGCCCGCGCCACAGTTCCTCACCGCCATCGCAACCCCGTCAAACCGCCGCTCAACCGCAGCCAGCCGCGCGCTCCTCCAGACCCTGCAGGCTCACAAGAGCCGCGAGCTCGAAGTGGGAGGATGAGCGTCTCATGCCACGCACGGCTCGCGAGATTGCGCCCCTGCTCGGTCGCGCAGACGAGCAGAGTCTCCTGACGTCACTTTTGGACGAGGTCGCGACCCGTGGCCAAACTCTCGTGCTCCGCGGCGAGGCGGGGATCGGGAAGTCGCGTCTGCTCTCTGAGACCGCCCGCGAGGCGCGCGAGCGTGGCATGTCCGTGCTCACCGCGACCGGCGTGCAGTCCGAGGCGCACCTTCCCTTTGCCGGTCTGCATCAGCTGCTCCGTCCCGTACGGGAGCGCGTGTCCGAGTTGCCTCGTATTCAGCGTCATGCGCTCGACGCCGCGTTCGGCCTGACCGACGAGGTTGCTCCTGAGCTCTACCGGATCGCGATGGCAGTCCTCGATCTCGTGTCCGAGCTCGCCGGCGATGGCCCGTTGCTGCTCATGGTCGACGACGCGCATTGGCTCGATCGCCCGACCGCGGACAGCGCCACGTTGGACGTGGAGGCGGCTGGATAGCTGACTTCGGCCGGATGGGTTACGGGCGCCTTCAACGACAGCCTGACGTTCTGTGCGATCGCGATCGATCGGGCTCGCGCGGAGCGGGCGGCTCGGGCGTCTGCCCCGCCTGCTGGCGACGCAGGCGATTCTGGCTGTTCGCCTGCCTCGTTGGGACATCGCGATCCCGGCCGCCGAGGAGGCATGTCGGCTGGCGACCGAGTTCAGCCAGCCCGCGTGGCTTGCCACTGCTGAAACGGCGGTGGCCATGATCGGTGCCCTCCGCGGGGATCCGGGAGCGACGGAGCGCGCGGCAAGGCGTGTCGAGCAAATCGCGCTGCCGCTCGGCGCCACCCATCTCGTCGCACTTGCCCAATCCGGGCCGATCTTATCTTGCTCTTGCCGTGCCGGGGCCTCGGCCTCGAGTTGCTCGAGCTCTGTCAGATCCCGACGGGACCGAAATCACCGTGATGCGGTGATGACGTCTCACCTGAGCGTTGGTGAGTGTTCGTCGGGTGGTTCGACCCCACGGACACCTGGCCCGAGCCGACGGTCGGGCGAAGCTCTACCCGGAGGCGGCATATGCCCGAGTCTGTTGACCCTCGTCACCTTCTGCTGATCGGGGCCGGACCCGGCGTCGGCGCCGGTGTCGTTCGGCGCTTTGGCCGCGAAGGGTTCCGGAGCACGCTCATCTCCCGCGGCGAAACGGTCGAGCGACTCGCCGCTGAGCTGCGTGGCGACGGGCTCGAGATCGAGGCGGTGCGCGCAGACATCGAAGATCTGGACGGCTACCGTGCGACGCTCGAGCGGATTTTCCGCGCACCAGCCGCCCCCGGCGTGGCCGTGTACAACGCTGCCCTGCCGGATCCTGGCGAGATCCTCGACACGACGGTCGGAAGGCTCCGAACCGCATATGACGTCGACGTTCTCGGCGCGGTCGTCGCGGCACAGGTCGCCGTACCCGTCCTGCGGAGCGCCGGTGCCGGCACTCTGCTCTTCACCAGCGGCGGGTTCGCCGACCATCCGGTGCCTGGACTGGCGAGCCTCTCTATCGGGAAGGCCGCGCTGCGCTCGGCGGCGACCCTGATCGCCGCCGGTGTCCAGGAGGACGGCATCCATGCCGCCACAATCACGATCGCCGGCTCGGTCGTGCGTGGGACGGCGTTCGATCCGGACAACATCGCGGAACTCTTCTGGACCGCCCACACCGACCCGCCCGACGCCTGGCGGACCGAGTATCGATTCACAGGCGCCTAACGCGTCCAAGACACCGAGACACGACGGACCGTGATCCACACCGCGTGGGCTGCCCCCGCGCTGGGACCGCGACCGCGCGTGGAGCGTCGCCGATGACGGCTGTGCTCGTCCATTGCGGGCACGAGATCGGCCGCGTAGACGGCTACGCCAGCTGACCTACACTCATGCTGTCGGGCAGCACCCGTCCGAGTTGGTTGCGCGAGGTGATGTCGAGCTTGCCGAACACCTTGCGCAGGTGGTAGGCGACGGTGTGCTGGCTGATGAACAGCCGCGCGCCGATGTCCGCGTTCGAGAGGCCGTCGCGAGCGAGCCGCGCGACCTGGATCTCCTGGGCGGTCAACTGCTCGCGGGTCTCGATCCGGCGCTTGCGCACGCGCTCGCCGGTGGCGAGCAGCTCACGCTCGGCGCGCCCCGCGAACCCCTCGATGCCCATGCTCGTGAACAGCTCGAGCGCGGTGCGGAGCTGGTCGCGGGCGTCGAAGCGGCGCCGCTCGCGCCGCAGCCACTCGCCGTAGAGCAGGTGGGTCCGCGCGAGCTGCACACGTACGCGGGTGCGCCGCAGCCGCTCGATCGCCTCCTGGTAGAGGCGATCGGCGGCGTCGCCGTCGCTGAGCAGCGCGCGCGAGCGGGCCTCGACCCCGAGCGCCCAATCGCTGCCGCTGGGCCGGGTGCTGAGCGTGAGCCGCTCGAGCGCCCGTTCCGCGATGCGGCGCTCTCCGGCGCGAGCGGCCGCCTGCACGAGTTCGGCGGCCGCGCTGGGCGTGCTCAACTCGGAATAGGGCTCGACGTCGACAGCCTCCCGCACCGCGGCGAAGGCCTCCTCGTAGCGGCCCAGGCCGTTGTACATGACCGCGGCGGCCAGCCCGGCGAACGCCAGCGCAAAGCCCTCGCCTCGCGCCTTCGCATCCGTGGTGAAGTCCTCGACCAGCGCCAGCAGCTCCGACTCGCGCCCGCGCAGCGCCGCGACCCAAATCTCGACGTAAAGATGAGCGGGGATGCCGGTCGCCGCGGTGGTCGCCCGGATCTCGTCGAGCAGGGACTCAGACGTGGACAGCTCGCCGCAGAGCACCTGGAGGTAGCTGAGCGAGCTGAGAAGCAGCGGCGTGGCCGTGAGGGCACCGGCATCACGAGCACGCCGGAGCTCTCGCGTGATGAGGACCCTCCAGCTCTCCTCGTCCCAGATGTCCCACGCGGCGCGGCAGGCGAGCGAGATCCAGCGCGACTCATCGGGCGGCAGAGTCGCCTCCTCGCGGAACGCGCTCAGCGCGGCCTTGAGGATCGGCACGGCCGCGGCGTGACCGTCGATAGGCAGCGTCGCCATTCCCTGAAGGAGGAGATCGGTCGGGCGCGGCGGCCGACGCGGGGCGGGGCCG
Source organism: uncultured Solirubrobacterales bacterium (assembly GCA_963757795.1). Taxonomy (GTDB): domain Bacteria; phylum Actinomycetota; class Thermoleophilia; order Solirubrobacterales; family Solirubrobacteraceae; genus Palsa-465. The sequence goes on from CAVWSI010000006.1 coordinate 376,777, forward strand.
GCCAGCGCCGCTTTGCTCACCTCGACGACGTCCGCGCCGCGGGCGAGCGGGCCGGCGAACCGGGCCGCCTCGATCGCTTCCAGATAGGTGGTGCGCGCCCGGTCCGGGTCGACCGCTTCGAGCGCGCGGGCGGCCTCCAGCAGGAGCCTGGGAGCGTCGCCGCCGCGCTGAACGGCGAACGCGATCTGCGCGCGCAGGAGATCGACATGTGTGCGTTGGAGATCATCGACGCCGCCGGTCTCCGCGGTGGCGAGGAGCGCGAGGGCGTCGTCGAGCGCCCCGGCCTCGTACTTCGTGTGTGCCGCCGCCAACGCGCGCTGCGCACGCCGGACAGGATCTGGCGTCAACACCGCGGCGCGTTCGAGGAAGACGGCGGCGGCGGCCAGGCCGCCGCGCGCCTGGGCGCGGACGGCGGCTCGCTCGAGCGCGCTGGCGACCGACTCGTCCGGGCCGGCCGTCGCCTCGGCGAGATGCCAGGCGCGCCGGTCCGGATCGACCCGCTGGTCGGTCGCTTCCGCCAGCGCAGCGCGAACGCGGCGCCGTTCATCCGGTGCTGCGGCGCGGTAGACCGCGGAGCGCACCAGCGGATGGCGAAACCGGACCCGGGCGCCGATCTCGATCAGGTCTGCGCCGGCGAGCGGCTCAAGCGTCGCGGCGGTGAGCCCGAGGCGAGCCGCGGCACGCCAGACGAGCGCGGGGTCGCCGGTCGGGTCGGCCGCCGCCAGGAGCAATAGCCGCCTGGTGTCCGCCGGGAGCGCCTCGAGGCGCTGCATGAAGCGGTCCTCGATGCCGCCCTCGAGTGGCAGGGCCTCCGGCAGGCCGAACCCGCCGGCCAGGTCGGTCGGCGTGAGCCCGTGCGGCAGCTCCAAGAGGGCGAGCGGGTTCCCACGCGCTTCGGCCACGAGCTGATCGGCGACCCGCTGATCCAGGCGCCCGGGCACAACCGATGTGAGGAGCTGCCGTGCGTCGAAATCTCGCAGTCCCTCGATCACCCGCTCTGGGAGGGCGGCGAACTCACGGGTCGGTTCGCGGACGGCGAAGAGCATGACTAGCGACTCCGCGAGCAGCCTGCGCGCGACGAACGCCAACGCTTGGGCGGAGGCCTTGTCCAGCCATTGCGCGTCGTCGATTACACATAGGAGCGGGCGCTCCTCGGCCGCCTCGGACAGCAGGCCGAGCACCGCCAAGCCGACGAAGAACCGGTCTGGAGCCGGGCCCTCGCTCAGCCCGAAGGTGATTTCCAGCGCGTGGCGTTGAGGAGCGGGAAGCCCCTCAAGGCGATCGAACAACGGCGCGCACAGCTGATGCAGCGCCGCGAATGCCAGCTCCATCTCCGACTCCACCCCCGACGCACGCACCACGCGCAAGTCCGACGCCGACCCGATCGCATAGTCGAGAAGCGCCGTCTTCCCCACTCCTGCCTCACCCCGTAGGCACGAGCACACCGCTCCGCCCAGCCCGTGCTCCCTCACGCAGCCGATCGAGGACCGCGCATTCGTCCCGCCGACCGCGCAGGGTCCGCCCCCGGTTAGCTGGCTGGCCAACAGCCATCAGAGGGGCCATCCTAAAGCGATCTTGCGCGAATGTCTCTGTTCCGGTGGCTTGCCTCGAGCGCCATGGCATCCGAACGCGACGGACGCGGGTGCCTCTATTCGTAGACGCTGGGTCGGCGCAGTGCTGGCCGGCGCCGCATCACGGTCAGGTTAGGCCGCGCGGAGCAGGTGCGGATGGCCAGACCTGGAGTCTGCCGCCGGTCGCTCTGTCGACGGCTGGCTCGTGCGGTCCTCGAGCAGATAGCCGACGCCAGGATACGTGCGAATCGGGCCGCTCGAACTCGGGGCGGCGAGCTTGCGACGGAGGTTCGCCATGTGGGCCCGAAAGGTCTGCCGATCCTCGGCATGCGCCGCTCCCCAGGCTTGGCGGAGCAGCGCATCGTGCGTAAGCAACCGGCCACGGTTACGCACCAGTGTGCTCATGAGCTTGTGCTCGGTCGGCGTGAGGCGGATCTCTCGGCCGTCGCGGCGAACAACTTGCGCGGCCAAGTCGACGCGCACTCCACCGCAAACGATCACAGGTTCGTCACGCGGCGTCGCCCGCCGCAGGTGCGCCGCTAGCCGGGCGACGAGCTCGCGGGGCCTGAACGGCTTGGTGATGTAATCGTCCGCCCCTGCCGCGAAAGCGTCAACTATTCGGTCTTCGTCTGAGACGTGGGATACGACGATCAGCGGCATCGAGCTCCACTCCCGTAGTCGCCGGCATACCTCCGTGCCGCTGGAGTCAACAAGCTCCATCTCGATGATCGCGAGGTCGGGCACGTACAGCGCAGCTCGCGTCAGTGCTTCCTCTCCGGTCTGCATCACGCAGACGCTCAGACCCCCCGCGCGGAGCACATCTTTCAGCGCGCGGATGCTCCGCAATTCGCCATCGCACAGCAGCACTGAGGGGTGATGGTCGCTGTTCACGAAACTACCCCGCTGCGGTTAGTCAAGCGAGATGGCACCCCGAAGTTCCGGGCTGAGTCGCGAGATTCGAGGCCTGGCACTGAGGCGAACGCAGTCATCCGGCATAAGTAGCGCCAGCCTGTGTGCCGCGGATTGCCGGCGTCGGAAGCTCGCCGTCCCGAGTTCACGTGGTGTTGGCGGTCCTGATCAGCTGAACGGAACATGTGACTGTGCCTCCGGTCGTTGGCGAACGTAGCGGTCACGCTACGTCGTCCATGTCGCTGTCGCATCGCTCGGATTGACAGTATTGGACTCCACCGGACTATCAGCCTGGTAGTCGGAGGCCGGCACGATGATCACCCGGCAGCGGGATCGCCGGCCCTCGGCCAAAGCCGTTCGCTGGCATCAGCGAATCGCCCCCACCTCGGCTGCTGGCACGTGTAGGCGCTCCGCTACGCGATCGGCGCGCTGTGGGCATTGCCGGGCATTACCCGTGCGAGCTGATTGCGCGACGTGATGCCCAGCTTGCTGAACACCTTGCGCAGGTGGTAGGCGACGGTGTGCTGGCTGATGAACAGCCGCTCGCCAATCTCGGCGTTGGAGTGGCCGTCGCGGGCGAGTCGCGCGACCTGGGCCTCCTGGGTGGTGAGTTCCTCCCGGGTCTCGACGGTGCGTTTGCGGACATGCTCGCCGGTGGCCAGGAGCTCGCGCTCGGCGCGCTCGGCGAATGCCTCGATCCCCATCGCGTTGAACATCTCAAACGCGGTGCGCAGGTGCTCGCGGGCATCCCGGCGGCGGCGCTCACGCCGAAGCCACTCGCCGTAGAGGAGGTGGGCGCGGGCGAGATGCACGCGGAGCCTGGTGGACGCGGAATGCTCGATCGCCTTGTGATAGAGGGCGTCGGTCTCGGCGGCGTCTCCTTCACTGAGCAGTGCGCGGCACCGGGCCTCGGTCGAGAGCGCCCAGTCGGTCCCATTGGCACGGGTCGCTTCCGTGACTCGCTCCAGCGCCGCGCCCGCGAGCTGAGGCTGTCCAGACCGGACGGCCGCCTCGATCAGCTCGATCAGCGCCCAAATCGCGGCGCCCTCTTCGAGGTAGCGCTCGGCTTGGCCCACCGCGGTCAGGGCCGCGTCAAAGCGGCCGAGCCCGAGGCACAGCGTTCCAGTGAGGAATTCGGTGATCGTCAGCGCGAGCCCCTCGCCGCGCGCCTGAGCATCACTGACCGTCGTTCGGATCAACTCCGTGAGCTCGGCCTCATGACCGCGCAGAGCAGCGAGCGCGAGCGCACCGTAAGGGACGGTGGCGATCCTGGTCGCTTCCGTCACCACTCTCAGCTCCTCCTCATACGCAGCGGCCGCGCTCAGCTCACCGAAAAACGCATACACACTGCTGCGATTGGCGAGGACAAACGGCAGCGCGGTCAACGCCCCGGTCTCCCGAACGAGGTCGAGGTGCCGGGTCGAGAGCACCGTCCAGGCCTCGTCGTCGAACAGAAAAAGCGCGATCCAGCTCGCGAACCAGAGCCAACGAGCCTCCTCTTGGGGCAGCACAGCCGCCCGCCGGAACGCGCTAAGCGCCTCCTTCAGGATCGGGGCCCCGGCCGCGGGCCCGTCGGTGAACCGGACCGCCAACCCCTGGAGGAGCAGATCGGACGGTCGCGGCGGCAGCGGCGGGCGGCGGGCCGGCAAGGGCGGCCTCGCTGATCTCCAGGACGCTGCCGCCGCGGGCCAGCCGGCCGGTGAACATCGCAGCAGACAGAGCCTCCAGGTAGGTCGCCCGCGCGAGGGCCGGGTCGACCTCCTCGAGGTCGCGGGCGGCTTCCAGCAGAAGTGGAGGCGCGTCGCTACCGCGCCGTGATGCGAACGCGATCTGCGCGCGCAACAGCCGCACGCGGCAGCGCTGGAGGTCTTCGACGGCGCCTGTCTCCGCGGTCGCCAGCAGAGCGAGTGCGTCGTCGAGCGCCCCCGCTTCGAACTCGGCCTGCGCCGCCGCCAGCGCGCGCCGAGTGCGTCGCGAGGGCTCTCGTGTCAGCGTCGCGGCCCGCTCCAGGAAGGCGCCCGCGGCGGCGAGCCCGCCTCGCGCCTGCGCCCGTCCGGCGGCCCGCTCCAGCTCCGCAGCGACATCCTCGTCCGGGCCGGCTGCCGCCTCGGCCAGATGCCATGCGCGGCGGTCTGGGTCGATCTGTCCGTCGGTCGCGTCTGCCAGCGCCCGATGCGCTCGCCGTCGCTCCTGCGGGGTTGCCGCCCGGTAGACAGCAGAGCGCACCAGAGAATGGCGAAATCGCACCCTGCTCTCGATCTCGATCAGGCCGGTCGACTCGGCCGGCTCGAGCATCGAGCCGGTAATTCCCAGCAGCTCGGCAGCTCGCCGGAGGAGCGCCGGATCGCCGGTGGGCTCGGCTGCGGCAACCAACAGGAGCCACTGCGTCTCTCCCGGGAGTCTCGTCAGGCGCGCCAAGAAGCTGTCTTCGATCCGGCCGGATAGAGAAAGCGCTCCCGGCAAGCCAAACCCCCCGGCCAGCTCGGCCGCGCCGAGCCCGCGCGGCAGCTCCAATAAGGCCAACGGGTTGCCCCGCGTCTCGGCGAGCAGTTGGTCGGCGATCCGCTCGTCCAGTCGCCCCGGAATCACCGAGGCCAAGAGCGATCTCGCATCGGCTCCGCGAAGACCGTCCAGGAGCAGGTTTGGGAGGCCTGTGAGTTCCTCGCCCGGCTCACGGGCCGCGAACAGCACGACCACCGAGTCCGCGAGCAGCCTGCGCGCGACGAACGCCAACGCTTGGGCGGAGGCCTTGTCCAGCCATTGCGCGTCGTCGATCACACATAGGAGCGGGCGCTCCTCGGCCGCCTCGGACAGCAGGCCGAGCACCGCCAAGCCGACGAAGAACCGGTCTGGAGCCGGGCCCTCGCTCAGCCCGAAGGTGATTTCCAGCGCGTGGCGTTGAGGAGCGGGAAGCCCCTCAAGGCGATCGAACAACGGCGCGCACACGTGATGCAGCGCCGCGAATGCCAGCTCCATCTCCGAGTCCGCGCCCGACGCACGCACCACGCGCATGTCCGACGCCGACCCGATTGCATAGTCGAGAAGCGCCGTCTTCCCCACTCCTGCCTCACCCCGTAGCACGAGCACGCCGCTGCGGCCTGCCCGTGCGCCCCGGAGCAGCCCGTCGAGCACCGCGCATTCGTCTCGCCGACCGCGCAGCGTCAGCCCCGCGGGAGCTGACTGACCAGCAGCCATCAGAAGGGCCATCCTAAAGCGATCTTGCGTGTATGTCTGTGTTCCGGTGGTTTGGATGATCGGCGCACCGTAGTCAACGTCGGCGGTAGCGCACATGGCTCGTGCCCCTAACAGCATCGCCCGCGGATGGGGGTCGGCCACAACGGCGATTGGGCGCGTACTAGGCTCCGCTCATGGGATCGGAGGACCGGATGCGCGACCTGGTCATTCGCTTCACCGAGGACCCTGACTGGCTGCCGTCCGTCTCGCGGGACATCACCGACGCGATCCACGCCGAGCTGCCCGACGTCGACGCCGATCAGGAGCTGCGCGGCAGCACCTACGCGAGCACCGACAATGTCCTTCGCCTGCTGGTGGACCTCTCCCGGAGCGGTCTTGCCCCGCAGGAAGCGCTCCCACCGCCCGGCGCAGTGGACTACGCGCGTGAGTTCGTGCGCCGAGGGCTGCCGCTGGACTCCCTGCTCCGCGCATACCACATCGGTCAGGCCGTGTTCTTCGCGCGTTGGTCCGAAAGGGCGCGCGCCGATATCCGTGACCCGGGCGAACTGGCTGAAGCGATCGAGCTCGGAGCGAAGTGGACCTTTGAGTACGTCGAGACCCTGAGTGGCGGCCTGGCGCAGCGCTACGCCGCGGAGCGCGAGCGGTGGGTTCGAAGCGCCGCCGCCGTTCGAGCGCAAGTCGTCGACGCCCTTCTCTCAGGCGAGCGCGTCGACATCGATGCGTCGAGCCGACGACTGGGATACGAGCTCGATCGCGACCACCAGGCGTTCGTAGTATGGAGCGACGCATCGGCGGACGGCGGCGAGCAGGCGCTGGCGATGCTCGAGCGCGCAGCGCTCGAGATCGTCGGCTTGCTGGGCGCCGTCGGCCCCCTCCTGGTAACGCGGGCGCGGCTCTGCGTCGGCGGCTGGGTCGGGTGGCGCGGGGAGCGGACGCTCAAGACCGAACCAGTTCGGCTCGACCGCCAGGCCTTCCCTGACGCGCTTGCCGCCTTCGGCTCGCCCGGACCCAGAGTCCCCGGTTTTTGTCGCAGTCACCGCGAGGCGATGTATGCCCGACGAGTCGCTCAATTGACCCGTCGTCGCCCCGGGTCGATCACGCGGTATGAGGATGTCGCGCTTGCTGCCCTGGCAAGCGCGGATGTCGAACACGCGAGGGAGTTCGTTGCGAGAGAACTCGGTCAGCTCGCGGCTGGCGATGACCACTCGCGGCGACTGACCGCCACGCTTCGGGTATACCTGGAGGAGAACATGAGCCCGCTACGGGCGGCGCATCGACTGGGTGTCCACGAAAACACGATCACCAACCGCATCCGCGCGGCCCAAGAGCTGCTCCCTCACCCGATCGAGCACCGCTCGCCCGAGTTGCAGGTCGCGCTCCGATTGCTCACGCTGGCACAGAGGGACTAGTGCAACGCCCGCGACCGCGAGACCAGCGGCTATCGCCACGAGCAGCCGCCTCGCCGCGAGCCCCGAATGGTCCGCCGGGGTGGCGTCGTCGGAGTCGCGAGCACGCGAAGCCCATTCGTTGACACCCATCACGTCAGGGGACCTCGCCGAGTAGCTGCCGGACGGGCGCCCGCCTTCCGGCGGGCGCGGTCCAGCGTTCCTGGGAGCAAGCTCCGACATTCACCGGTGGGCGTGTCGGGCCGGCCGATGGCGCCGGCGCCGGAGAAACCTCAGCGTGAGCAATCCCATCACCGCTCGCTTCATGTCGTCACCTCTGTGTTGGATTGACGGGTCGATGTGAAGCTACGGACGGGTGGCGCTCGAGCTAAGACGTCACGCGCACCTCGGCGATAAGAAACGCGTCTACGGGCGGCCTGCCCTGCCGCTTAACAGGACTCGCGTGGGCGGCTGTGGCCGCCCACGCGAACCACGGTCGTGGTGGCTACCTGTTGACCTTGATCTCGTTCGTGACGCCATAGACACCAAAGAGACTTGCAACGTCGTCATAGGCCGCGTCGCTCTCGAACTGGTAGCCCACGTCACCCGTCAGGGTGATCCAGCCGTCCTCGACCTTGACGTCAACCAGGTCAGACGGCACGTCGGTGTCCCAGATCAGGGCCTGCAGGGCGACGCCGCGGATCTCGTCGTCCTCGCGACGATCGGCGCCGATGAGGTTGACCTTGAGCTGGTCATCGACCTCAAAGACACCATCGATCTTCTTGGCGTCTTCGACCGCGGCGCGGCGCTGGCTGAAGCGCTCGACGGTGCCGCGCAGAATGACCGTGCCGTCTTCGACGGAGACGGCAATCTCGGCGGCGTCAGGAATCCGAGGATCGAGATCGAGGGTCTCGATCACGGCATCCTCGAGGGAGGTATTGGTGAGCACGAGGCTCCTTTCTGTCGGGTACCCGGCGAGCCTGGTCCGGCTTGCGCCCGGGCGCTAGACCGAAGTCCGCCGTCCGTCATACCGTCGTGTTCTCGGGCCGCCGGGGGAAGGGGCAGCACGCGAGGACTACCAGGGCCACTACCAGGTGGCCGGCCACGACTGTCAATCCAGGCGATGCGAACAACCCGTCGTCGACGTAGCGTGCCGGATACGTTGGCAATCACCGAAGGAGATCAGCCAGATGTTCCCCACCGCTCACAGCACCCCCTTGTTCGCCAGTCGAGGTCAGGCCCGAGCGCTCGAGACTTGGCGCGATGCGGCGAGCCTCGTCGCGACCCGTTGGCAGGTGTTCCTGGAGGCCGAGCCTGAGAGCCGTGCGTGGGCGTTCGCCTCCTACGTCGCGGCGCTGGATACCGAGGAGGCTGCGGCAGCCGAGATGGCCGCACAGTCGTCGAGCATGGCCGCTTAGCGAGGCAAACAATGGAACTCCGCCATCTTCGCTATTTCGTGGCCATCGCCGAGGAGCGAAGCTTCACGCGCGCCGCCGAGCGCCTCTGGGTGGCCCAGCCTGGGCTCTCGACGCAAATCCGGCGTCTCGAGGCCGAGCTTGGCGTCCAGCTGTTCGACCGCCACACCCGAGGCGTGGATCTGACCCAAGCCGGAGAGCTCTTCCTGGAGCGAGCGCGCGTTGCCCTGGCCGCGGCGGACACGGCCGGCGCGACCGGTCGTGATCTCGAGGCCGGGGTGGTTGGCAGCATCAGGCTGGGAATAGCGAGTGGAGCCCGGTGGCGCCCTGCGTCTGACCTGCTCCGGCGATTCACCCGCGAGCGTCCCGGGGTCGAGCTGACCGTGCTCGAGGCCTACGGCGGAACGCTGTGGCGCGATCTGCGCGATGGACGCCTCGACGCTCTCGTGGCGCCAAATGGTCACGCGTCGGCCGACCTGACGGCTCTTGAACTCGGCTCAGAGTCGTGGGTCGTGCTGATTGGCACCGGTCATCGGCTTGCCGGCATCGGTCCGGTGGCCGCCGAGGAGCTCGACGGTGAGCCGATCGCTGTTACCGGGCACCGTGACGGTGCCGCGCTTGACCGCGCCGTCGCCGAGCTGTTCTACGAGCTGGGGGTGGGTCCGCAGCTTGTGCCCGCCGCGCCGGGGCCGGCGTTAAACGCCACGGTCGCCGGAAACGAGGTTCTCGCCTTGACGACTGCGCCCGAAGGTCTACCGGCCGGTGTGATTGCCCGCACGCTTGATCCCCGTCGGACGCTGGCCTTTGAGCTTCTCTCGCGCGACGAAACGCCGTCCCCCGCACTCGCCGGCTTGATCGGCTTGGCCGCTGCTACCGCCCAGCGTCCGCCGGCGATCCGCTCGCTGGCGGCGGTCGCCTGAGGAGCGGACCGAGGTGAGCATCGATCCACGGTTCGAGCGCGCCGTACTTGCGGAGCTGGCCTTGAGCGAGCGACGCGGACGCCGCCGCGATCCATCGCGCGGCGCCCGCGACGCGCAGGTGACATCGCGTGCGCTGACCGCCGCGGGCTTGACCAGGGAGGAGGTGGCCGCGGTCGATCTGCTCGCACACGCGGCTCACCCGACCCACGGCTGCTGACATGAGCGTCACGGAGCTACCCCCCGACGCGAGGCGCAGCAGCCGCCTCCTCTCGGCCGCCGAGGAGATCGCGCTGGCCAGGCAAATCGAGCGCGGCGACCTGAAAGCCAAGGAAAGGATGATTGAGAGCAACCTGGGGTTGGTGCTCGCGATCGCGAGGACGTACCGGGGCAGCGGCGTTCCGTTCGTCGACCTCGTCCAGGAGGGAGCGGTCGGTTTGGTTCGAGCCGTGGAGAGGTTCGATCACCGGCGCGAGGTCAAGTTCTCCACATACGCGGTGTGGTGGATCCGGCGCTCGATGCTTGACGCGATCGCGAGCTCGAACGTCATCCGGATCCCCGCCAAGGCCAATCAGCAGCTTGCGGCGGTACACCGCGCGGAGGCGGAGCTCGAACGGATCGGCAGACGGGGCGCTTCGGACGCCGAGATCGCAGCCCGCGCCGAGCTGAGCGAGACCACCGTCCGTTCGCTGCGCGTCACGGCTCACGTCACAGCGTCGCTCGATGAGCCCGTCGCCGAGGATTCGACGCCGCTCGGTGACCTGATCGGCGACGAGCGAGCGGTCGACCCTCCACAGGAGGCGATCGCTCATGAGAATCGCGAGGAAGTCCGGGCCATGCTGCGCCTGCTGCCGCAGCGCCACCGAGAGGTGATCACCCGCCGCTACGGCCTGAACGACGGCCGTGCCCAGAGCCACGACGAGATTGGCGAGTGGCTAGGCGTGGGGGAGGAGCGTAGCCGGCAGATCGAGCGCGAGGCGCTTCACCGGTTGCGCTCGATGTCAACAAGGTCGGTCGGCCGCGCGGCGTAACGCGATCACACCGACCCGTCTACGCCCTTAGCTATGCGCGGTTGCATGACCCCGCCGCCTGAGTGTGGTCTTGGCAAACTACGCCGCGGGCGGGGCAAGCGTCAGGCGCTTCCGATCGCAACGCCGATCGCCAGCACGATCGCCCCGCCGAGCGTGACGACGAGCAGCGAGGAGCGCATCGAGACGTGCAGGAACTTGTGTCGTACCCAGGCAATCGCGACTAGCTCGATCGCGACGACGACGCCGGCGACAGCCAGCGCTTGGTTGACATTGGAGATGATGAAAGGCAGCGAGTGAAACACGCCGCCGAGCGTTGTCGCAGCACCGGTGATCGCGCCGCGAACGATGGCCGGCCCGCGGCCCGTCTGCTCGCCCGTGTCCGAGAGTGCTTCGGAGAAGCCCATGCTCACCCCGGCGCCGAGCGCGGTGGCGAGACCGACTAGCAGCGCGGTTCTAGAGCTGCTCGAGACGGCGGCAGCGAAGATCGGCGCGAGCGTCGAGACCGTTCCGTCGATCATGCCGACGAGCGACGGCTGGACGACCTGGAGCACGAACTCGCTTTCGTCGCAGCCACAGACCCGAGCGATCAGGCGCTTCAGCGCCGGCGACTGGATAGGGCGCCCGGCCTCGGCGGCCGATGGCGTAGCGACCACGCCGCTGCGACCGTCCCCGGGGTTGGCGCTATGTGGCGGAGTTTCTCGAGCGGTCGACATCTGGGTACTTGCTCCTCGTTCGTGCTCTTGCGCTCTCTGTGTGATCTGCGCTGCCATCGCTCTGAACGCCGGCGCGCGCTTGAAACTGGCGCCCGCGAGCCCAGCCCGCTAGACGTGGTCGCCGCGCTCGCGATAGACCGTGCGTCTAAGCTCACGGTTACGCACGACGTGCACTGGATGACCGGGGCGCGTGCGCATATGGTGTCCCCATGACGGTGGTTCCGCTTGGGGCTCGAATCGATGGCAATGGGACCAGCTTCGCCGTTTTCAGCAGCGTCGCCGAAGCGGTCGAGTTGTGCCTGTTCGATGACGAGGGCCAGGAAACGCGGCGAGCCCTCGAAGCCGACGAGGGATACGTGTGGCGGGCGCAGGTCGACGGCGTGGGGCATGGAGCGCGCTACGGCTTTCGCGTGCACGGCGCGTGGGATCCTGGCGCGGGAGTCGGCGGTCGCAACCCAGCGGAGAGCTTCATTCTCGACCCGTACGCGCGCGCCGTCGCCGACGTGCCGGAGCGGCTCCGCGGCACGTACGCGGGGGTGGCGGAACCCGCGGTGATCGATCACCTGACTCGGCTCGGGGTGACCGCGGTCGAGTTCCTGCCGGTCCATCATTTCGTCCACGACGGTGCGCTCGTCGCCCGGGGGCTGCGCAACTATTGGGGGTATCAATCGATCGGCTTCTTCGCGCCCCACAACGAGTACTCGTCGAGCGGCGATCGCGGCGGCCAGGTCGACGAGTTCAAGGCGATGGTGAAATCACTGCACGCCGCCGGGCTTGAGGTGACCCTCGACGTGGTCTTCAACCACACCGCCGAAGGAAACGAACAGGGGCCGACGCTGTGCTTCCGCGGGCTCGACAACGGCGGCTTTCGCTTCGACCTCGCCGCCGCGTTGGGCCGCGGCAGCGCAGACTTCGATCCGCACGGCGCGTTCCTGGAGGCGATCGGCCAGGACCCCGTGCTCGGTGGGGTAAAGCTGATCGCAGAGCCATGGGATGTCGGCTTCGGCGGCTACGAGCTCGGTGACTTTCCTCCGGGGTGGAGCGAGTGGAACGGTCGCTACCGCGACACGGTGCGCGACTTCTGGCGCAGCGCGGACGGGACGCTCTCGGACTTCGCCACCCGGCTGACCGGTTCATCCGACCTATACGGGAGGGGCCGGCGACCGACCGCTTCGATCAACCTGGTGACCGTCCACGACGGCTTCACGCTCGCCGACCTCGTCTCCTACGACGCCAAGCACAACGAGGCCAACGGCGAGGACAACCGTGACGGGACGGATGACAACCGCAGTTGGAACTGCGGCGTCGAAGGTCCCACTAACGACACTGCCGTGCTCGAGCTACGCAAGCGCCAGCGCCGCAACTATCTCGCGACGCTGCTGCTCTCCGAGGGTGTCCCGCTCCTCGTCGGCGGCGACGAGATGGGTCGCACGCAGGGCGGGAACAACAACGCCTACTGCCAGGACAACGCCACCAGCTGGGTCGACTGGTCCCTCGCGGAGACGGAGCGGGACATGATCGAGTTCGTCGCGCGCCTGTGCCGGTTCAGGCTCGCGCACCCCGGCCTGCACCGCCGTCGCTTCTTCGCCGAGGGAGACATCGCGTGGCTACGGCCCGACGGCAAGCCGATGAGCGACGAGGATTGGGCAGTGCCGTTCGCCCACGCGGTGACGGTGGCTCCGGTGTCCGGCCGGCTGATCCTGATGGTGAACGCCTGGTGGGACCCCCTCACCTTCAAGCTCCCGGTGGATCTTGCCGGCGAGTCGCCAACGGTCGTGATTGATACCGCGGACGGCGACCCCGATTCGAATATCGATCCCGCGGCGGGCATCGTTCTGGCGCCGCGGTCGCTCGTGTTGCTCGAGCGTCGAGCGGAGCAATAGAGGCACGGCGCGGCCATAGCGATCGCGCACGCTGCACAGTCGTCGGGCCACGGCGGAGGCCCGCGGTCAGCTGCGTGGACCCGAGGGTGATCCGGCATGGTGGCCGGAGTTCGAGCGGCAGTTTGCGGCACATGTCGCGGGGATGCGGCGCTCGACGACAACGCGGGTATGACCAGCGCGCCGCTGGAGCTCGCGCGATCAGGCGAACGCGCCGACGCCGGTTATGTCCCGGCCCACGATCAGCGTCTGCATCGTCTCGGTGCCCTCGAAGGTGTGCAGCGCCTCGATGTCCGCCATGTGACGAATGACGTGATTTTCCAGCAGAATGCCGTTGCCCCCGAGCAGGTCCCTGGCCTCGGCGATCACGCGCCGCGCACGGCTCGTGTTGTTCATCTTGGCGAGACCGGCGATCGTGTCGCGCAGCTGATGCTGGTCGGCGAGCCGGCCGACCCGCAGGCAGATGAGCTGCATCGCCGTCACCTCGGCGAGCATCCGCACAAGCCGCTCCTGCACGATCTGGAATCCGACCAGCGGCTTGCCGAACTGGCGCCGCTCACGGCAGTAGCAGAGCGCCGCGTCGTAGGAGCCAACGGCGTGCCCGAGCGCGCCGAACGCAACGGTCAGCCGGGTGGACGCGAGGACCCTGCCGGCGTCCTTGAAGCTGTTCGCGCCGGGGAGCCGATCGCCGGCCGCGACGCGGACGCCGGAGAGCTCGATGTCAGCCTGCCACACGGAGCGAACACTGCCCTTGCCCTCAATCACGCGCGCCTCGAACCCGGGAGTGCCGCGCTCGACCAGGAAGCCTTTGACCTGGTGATCCTCGGCGTCGCGAGCCCAGACCACGACGACATCGGCCACGGTTCCGTTGCCAATCCACCGCTTGGCACCGTCGATCACGTAGTCGTCGCCCTCGCGGCGAGCCGTCGTCTCCAGCGACACGGAGTCCGACCCGTGGTCGGGCTCGGTGAGCGCGAACGCGCCGAGCCGCTCCATTCGCGCCATCGACGGCAGCCAGCGTCGCTTCTGCTCCTCGCTGCCGAGCATGGCGATCGAGCGCATGGCCAGCCCGGCCTGAACGCCCAGCAGAACGCCGAGGCTGCCATCGCCGCGGCTCAGCTCCATCTGGATCAAACCCGCCGCGAGGATGCTCATCGGCGGGCAACCGTACCCCTCGATTCCGTCGCCGACCAGCCCGAGCTCCCCCAGCCGGCGGGCGAGGTCGAGCGGGAGCTCGGCGCGTTCCCAATGCCCAGGCATCACCGGGAGCACCTCGTCCTCGACGAAGCGGCGCGTGCGGTCCAGGTAGTCGGTTTCCTCCTCCGTGAGCTCGCTGCGCAGCAGGAAGTAGTCGGTGCCGAGCGCCTTGCCGACGTCCAGCTGAGTGGTCGCGGTCATGTCGCGTCCCCCCGGTAGTCGGTCGCGGGTTTGCAGACTTGCAGGCAACCCTATCTGCGCCGGTTGCGTGCCGGGTTGTGCTCGGGGCACAATCAGAGGCGGCGATGTTGTGCTGGCCGCCCGGTGCAGGCACATCCGGCAGCCGCGAGGCTTAAGCGGCCCAATGAGGAGGAGACGATGAGCGAGAGCGGCGCGACCGAAGTCACCAACTCACGCGTCCGGCGCGCGGGCGAGGCTGCCCGTTCGGGCCTGGACGTGATGCTCGGGGAGGCGGCCACCGGCGGCCCGCCGCGCTTTCTCGCGCCCGGCTCCGGCGTCAAAGTGGGATTAGGTCTGGCGCGACACCCACGCCGGGTGGTAGCCCGGGCGTCCGGTCTCAGCTCCGAACTGGCGCGGGCCGCCACCGGGCGATCCGAGCTCGCGCCGGGCAGAGGCGACCGGCGCTTCGCGGACCCGGCCTGGGAGGGCAACTGGCTGTTCCGACGGCTGCTCCAGGGCTACCTGGCGATTGGCGAGACGGTCGACGGGCTTATCTCCGATTCGCAGGTCGACTGGCGGGCCGAGCGGCGAGCCCGGCTGGCGGCCGGGAACGTGCTCGATGCCGTTGCCCCCACGAACTTTCCCTGGTCCAATCCCGAGGTGCTGAAGGAGGCGATCAACACCGGCGGCGCCAACCTCGTGCGAGGCACGCGCCGCTTGGTCAGCGACCTATCAAAGCCGCAGCGGCTCCCGGCCACCGTCGACACCAGCAAGTTTGAGGTTGGCGGCAACCTGGCCGTGACGCCGGGGTCGGTGGTCCTGCGCACCGATGTGTTCGAGCTCATCCAGTACAAGCCCTCGACGGACCAGGTGCGCGAGGTCCCCCTCCTGTTCGTTCCGCCGACGATCAACAAGTACTACATCCTCGACATCTCGCCCGGCCGGAGCATGGTCGAGCACTACGTCGCGCAGGGGCAGCAGGTGTTCGCGATCTCCTGGCGCAATCCGGACCAGGCCCAGGGCCATTTCGACCTCGACACCTATGCCGAGGCCGTCGCCGAGGCGCGCGACGCGGTCGCTTCGATCGCCGCGCACTCGCGGGTCAACCTGGCCGCAGCGTGCTCAGGCGGGATCATCACCGCGGCGCTGCTCGGTCATCTGGCGGCAAGCGGGCGCCTCGGCGAGGTGGCGAGCCTGACGTTGATGGTCTGCGCCCTCGACAACGACACCGAGGGAACCATGTCGGCGCTGGCCAGCCGCGACGTCGCGGCCGCCGCCGTGGCCGAGTCCGCGCGCAAGGGCTATCTCGACGGGCAGGCACTGGCCGGAGTGTTCACCTGGCTGCGGCCGAACGACCTGGTGTGGAACTACGTGGTCAACAACTACCTGCTCGGCAAGGACCCGCCGGCGTTCGACATCCTCTACTGGAACCAGGACACCGTCCGCCTGGCGGCGGGGCTGCACCGGGACTTCATCCAGATCGGACTGGACAATGCGTTCGTGCACCCGGATGCGCTCGAGGTGCTGGGCGACCCGGTCGACTTGGGTCAGGTCGACATCGACACGTATTTCGTGGCGGGAGCGTCCGATCACATCGTGCCGTGGGAGAGCGCGTACAAGGGAGCGCTGCTGTTCGGCGGCCGGCCTCGGTTCGTGCTCTCGAAAAGCGGTCATATCCAGTCGCTCGTCAACCCGCCGAGGCCGGACAGCCGCTCCTCCTACCAGGTGGTCGACGAGCTCCCGGACGCGCCCGGCACGTTCTTCGCGCAGGCGCCGAAGCATCCAGGCAGCTGGTGGCCCGACTGGAATGCATGGCTGGCGGAGCGCGCAGGCGAGCTCAAGAACGCTCCCAAGACGCTCGGCAATTCCGCCTACAAGGCCCGGGCGAAGGCGCCCGGGACATATGTCCTCGCCAACTGAAGGGGTTCTCGGGATCCGACCCGACCCTGACGCCGACGAGGACCCGGCGCTCGAGCTGCCGCCGCTGCCTGAGGAGCGCTGGTGGGGCGACCACCTACGCGAGACACGCTGGACGCTCGAGCTTTCCCGGCTGCTCGTGGACCCGGTGTTGCGCGGTGTCGGCGTGTCACGCGGCGACGGCCGACCGGTGATCCTCCTCCCGGGCTTCGGCGCCGGTGACCAGACCCTGTTCATGCTGGCCGCGTGGCTCAGGCGAATCGGCTACCGCCCGTCTCTTTGCGGCTTCGTGGTGAACGTCGGATGCGCGGATCGCGCTCTCGATCGCGTCGACCGCCGGCTCGAGGACCTGCACCACCGAGACGGCCGCCGGGTAGCTCTGATCGGTCACAGCCGCGGCGGACACTACGTCCGCGCGCTCGCCCACCGCCGCCCCGAGCTGGTCTCCCATGCCATCTCGATCGGAGCGGGGCTGCGCGAAATGCTCTCGACCAGCTATCCGACGCAACTCGCTGCCGCCGCCGCCCACCGCGCGGCGGTGCGCAGCGGGCGCGCGCGCTCGCCGCTGTGCCTCACTCAGGGATGCGACTGCGCGTTCGCCCACGACTTCGCCGGGCCATTCCCCGCCGACCGCGTGCGCCTTACCAGCATTTACTCCAGGGAGGACGGCGTTGTTCACTGGCAGTCCGCGCTCGTGCCTTACGGCAGTTGCGTCGAGGTCACCGGCAGCCACGTGGGCTTGGTCTTCAATCGCAAGAGCTACCGTGCGATCGCGGCGACGCTTGCGACCCCTGAGCTTCGATAGGCGGCGAGGCGACCCGCCGCGAACCGTCGGGTCACCACGCCTGCGGCGAGGTCAGAGGTTCTTGACGACGATCTCGTTGGTGATGCCGGAAACGCCGTACAGCCTCGACACGTCGTCGTAGGCGGCGTCGCTCTGGTACTGCTCGTTGACCTGGCCCTTCAACGTCACCCACCCGTCCCGGACCGCGACGTCGACCGAGCCGGGTACGTCGGCGTCCCAGATCAGTGACTGCAGAGCGGCGCCGCGGATCTCGTCATCCTCGCGGCGGTCGACGCCGAGCACGTTCACCTTGAGGTGGTTGACCACCTCGTAGACGCCGTCGATGTTCGCGGCGTCCTCGCCGGCGGCGCGACGCTGGGAGAACCGTTCAACCGTGCCACGCAGGCCCACGATCCCGCGTTCCTCTGATACCGCGATCTCGGCCGAAACGGGAATCCGCGGATCGCGCGCCAGGCTGGCCTTTATTTCGTCTTCGAGGGGCGTATTGGTGAGCACGCGAGCTCCTTTTTGGTGAGGGACTCTCAGAACTTGAAGCCCCGTGGCTCCGATGCCCAGATCGATGAGACTCGCCAGCCATACCGACGACGTCTCGCACGCCCGGAAGTGCCGCCGGCGCCCAGCCGCGATGTCGGCCCGATCAGCTGTAAGACGCCCCGCGTATCGCTCACGCGTCGATGACGTCTGACCGAGCGTGCCGGCACGTCCTAGCTTCGACGTGTCTCGAGGTCCGAAAAGAAGGCAGTTGGCGATCGCGCCCCACCGCGTAAGGAGGTGCAGCAAGCAGATGTCATCGACGCAAGGAATCACGGCTGACGGTGTGCAAAATGGCGGGCGTCGCGGCCGGCTCGGGCGTTGGTTCGTCCCGCGTCCGATTCCCCAGCCCATCAACCCCGCGCTGCTGAAGCACCAAGAAGAGGCCGCCCGCGACGTACAGAACCGCGTCGCTGACCGGATCACGACGTTCGCCGGGTCGATGACGTTCGTCTACCTCCACATCCTGTGGTTCGGACTGTGGATCGGCCTTGGCGCGGAGAAGTATCCGTTCGGGCTGCTGACGATGATCGTCTCGCTCGAGGCGATCTTCCTATCGACGTTCGTGATGATCAGCCAGAACCGCGCCGATGCCAGGCGGCAGGTGATCGCCGATGACCAGTGGCACACGGTGCAACTCGAGGACCGCCAGAACCAGGAGCTGCTCGACCTCTCGAAGCAGATTCTTCAATTGACCAAGGAAGTGAGGTCCCACGCGGACGTCGTGGAGCGTGAGGACGAGCAGAACCGCGAGCTGCTCAGCCTGACCAAGCAGATGCTCGGGGCCATGACGGACTTGAGATCCCACCTGCCCACTGACTCGGGCGCTGGGGCCAACTCTTCCGACGCGGCGGATCCCTCCATGCCCCGGCGCTAGATCGCAGGAGGCTTCCGATGATCCCGCTCTCCGATGGCATACCGGCCCGGCGGTTCCCGTTCGTCAACGTCACGCTGATCGTCGCGAACTTCGCGGTCTGGATCTTCTACGAGCTCCCTCACCTCGGCTCGTCCGTATTCCACGCCTCGTTCTACCCCTGCACGCTGGCCGGGACGTGCCACGGCCCCGAGCCATGGGAGGTCAGCTGGTTCACGGCGATGTTCCTGCACGCGAGCTGGAGTCACATTCTCGGCAACATGCTGTTCTTGGCCATCTTCGGCAAGAACGTCGAGGACGCGTTCGGACACCTGCGGTATCTCGGGCTGTACGTCGCCGGGGGGTTTGTGGCGGCCATGACCCAAACGTTGATGACGCTGATCGGCGGGTCGGCGGCTGACGCCGCAGCGCCCATGCTCGGTGCCAGCGGTGCGATCGCCGCGGTGCTCGGCGCGTACTTCGTGCTGTATCCCAACACCAAGGTCCTAACCCTCGTGTTCGTGTTCCCGGTGCGAATCTCCGCATGGGTGTTCCTCGGGCTGTGGTTCCTCTACCAGCTGTTCGAGGCGAACTTCGGCTTCTTCGCGGCCCGCGCCAACGGCGGCGGGACCGCCTTCTTCGCCCACGTCGGTGGATTCCTGCTCGGGCTCATCGCGGCTCGCATCCTGGCCACCACCAGCCCCAAGGGCGCCGGAGCCGGGGACCTCGCTCAGGCCGGCGCCATCCCCTGAATCAGTGCTACGAGAGGCGCACACAGTGCCAGACAAGACCCTCGAGAACGCGGTCATGCAGGCATTGGCCGACAACCGTCGGGTCCACGCGGATGAGATCGCCGTCCACGCGTTCGATGGCATTGTGATCCTGCGCGGTGCCGTCGGAAGCCTGGTTCAGCAGGTCGAAGCCGCGCGCACCGCATCTCGCGTGTGCACACCGGCTCAAGGACCTGTTGCCGGTCTCCGCGGACGACGCCCTGGGTGAGCCCGCATAAACGCCGGTGATGGACCGGCAGGGCGCGTCGTCTAGGACGTCCGGCCGGACATTCCCAAGCTGATGGCATCAGCCGGTCCATCACACCACTGGAGGACAGACATGTTCGTTGCCCCGGGTACAGTCCCCGACTTTGCCCACAAACTATCTCGTGAGGCCGCCCAGAGCGTGGCCCGCAACTGGTCGATCCTTCTCCTCAACGGCCTGTTGCTGATCGTCGCCGGGGTCCTCATCTTCACCATCGACTGGAGCGTTCGCAGCCTCGCCACTTTCCTCGGCGCCCTGTTCATCGTCGAGGGGGTCACCATCGCGCTCACCTCCGGCATCGATTCGCGCGCTCGCCGGACAAACGTTTTCACCGGACTACTCTCGATCGCCGCCGGTATCGTGATCATCGTGTGGCCGGCGCCCGGAATCGTCGCGGTCGCGATCTTCCTTGGCTCGTGGCTGATCGTGGTCGGAACGATCACGATCTCCGGGTCCCTCGCCGCTCGTCGTTTTCTGCCGGACTGGTGGCTGCTGCTGATGCTCGGCGTGCTGGAGGTGCCGCTTGGCGTGCTGGCTCTGGCCGACCCGGGCGCGACGCTGGCCGCGATCATCACGGTCGGCGGCATCTGGGCGGTCGCCGTCGGCGTCATGCGAGTCATCCTGTCATTCGAGGTCAAGAACCTCCCGGAGACAGTCGACCGCGCGTTCAGCGAGCCTACCCGCAACGGAGACTCCACGGCGGCAAAGCCCCGTCGCGACCGGCTCACCCCCGCCGCGTCCTGATCTGGCCGCGCATCAGTGTCCGGATCGACGGCGGGGCGACCCCGTCGCTCGATCCGGACACGCCGTGTCGCACCTCCTGGCGCCGCGCTGGCCGATGTCATGCCGCCGTGGGAGTGCCCACGCCGGCGGGCGGCTTGATCTCGCGGCGCAGGACCTTGCCGGTGGGGCCTTTCGGAAGCGCGTCAAGGAACCACACGACGCGGGGATACTTGTACGCCGCGACCCTCGACTTCACGAATGCCCTAATGTCATCGGTCGTCGCCTCGGATCCGGGCTTGAGGACGACTGCAGCGCCCACTTCCTCGCCCAGTTCGACGTGCGGAATGCCGACCACCGCACCCTCGATGACATCTGGGTGCTCGTGCAGCACCTCCTCGATCTCGCGCGGGTAGATGTTGAAGCCGCCCCGGATGATCAGCTGCTTCTTGCGGTCGACGATGAAGAAGTAGCCGTCGTCGTCGACTCGCGCCAGATCGCCGGTGTGGAACCAGCCGTCCGTGTCGATCGCCTTCGCGGTCGCCTCGGGATTGTTCCAGTACCCCTTCATCACGTTGTGACCCCGGATCGCGATCTCCCCGACGCCGTCGTTCACGTCGACCAGGCGCATCTCGACCCCTCTGACCGGCAGCCCGATCGATCCTGGCTTGCGCTCACGGTCACGCCGGCTGAACGAAGCCACCGGCGAGGTCTCCGACAGCCCGTAGCCCTCGAGGATCGTGCATTGGAAGCGGCGCTCGAAGGCGCGCAGCACCTCGACCGGCATCGCCGCGCCCCCAGACACGCAAAGCTGCAGCGAGGACGTATCGAACTCGCCCAGCTCGTGCAGCATCGCGGAGTACATCGTCGGCACGCCTTCGAACAGAGTCACCCGGTCCTGCTCGATCATCTCGAGGGCTTTAGCGGCGTCGAAGCGCGGCAGCAGCTCGAGCGAACCGCCCGCTGCCATCGTCGCGTTCAGGGCACAGGTCTGACCGAAGGCGTGAAACAGCGGAAGCGCACCGAGCGTCACCGAGTCCGGGCCGAGGTCGAACAGCTCGAGCGAGACGGCGACGTTCTCGGACAGGTTCGCGTGCGTGAGCTCAGCCCCCTTGGGCCTTCCCGTGGTGCCCGACGTGTACAGGATCACCGCCGTGTCGTCCGGATCCCGCTCGACCATGCCTGTCGGCTCGGATCCGGCGAGCAGGGCGTCGAACTGCTGCGGCTCTAACACGATCACCTCGGTGTCGTGCGCTCCGGCCCGGGCCGCTTCCGCGAACTGGTGCCAGGCGAACAGGACGCGGGCACCAGAGTCCGCCATGTAGTAGGCCACCTCACGCTCCTTGAGCAGCATGTTCATCGGCACGATGGCGGCACCGGCGCGCAGCGCGCCGTAGTAGCAGATGGGGAAATAGGAGATGTTCGGCAGCATGATTCCGACACGATCCCCTGGCTCGACGCCGGACGACGCCAACAGGCCGGCGGCCAGCGCCGTCGCCCGCTCGAGGCCGGCGTAGGAGAGCGCGATGCCGTCCTGGCGGATGGCGGTCCGATCGCCGCGGCGCGCTGCCGAAGTGCTCATCAGGGCTGCGAGGTTCATCTGGCCCTCCTGATCTCGGGGAACGTGTCGGACGATTCTGCTCCCGGGCGCGCGGCCGTTCACTGGGACGAAACGCCTAAACGCGCGAGCGCCGCCGAAGGAGACGACCACCTCATAGCCCTTCTCGGGGCGCCTCCCGGCTCAGCTCTGTCGCGTGGCTCTGCGCCCGCGTCGTCACCGCCTCGACGTCGAAGCGCCCCTGCAGCGCGTAGACCACCAGGTTGCGCAGCCGGTCGGAGACCGTCGTCGCGTAGGGATTGACGATGATCAGCATCCGCTTCTTGTGCGGCTTGCGATGGAGGCGGTCGCGGAGTTTTGCAGGTTCACGCGCAGCGCAGGGTATTGGCTCCCTCCGCGGTGTC
>CAVWSI010000007.1:0-61855 GCA_963757795.1 uncultured Solirubrobacterales bacterium
CCGCGAGCGACGACGCTTCCACCGGCATGAGACCGAGCCGTTCGAGCATGGCTCAGACTCTCCGCTCCGGCGGCTCGGCGGCGATCCCGGTATCGCGCCCCGCGGACGCGGGGCCGGCCGCTCGGATCCGTCGCGCCGCCGTCTCTCGCCGTCGTGACGCTCGCGTTCGCGCGCGCCCGCTCCTCGACGCGCTCGCGGCGCCGCATCACGACGATGAAGCCGCCGAGGGCGAGCAGGGTCGCCACGCCGCCGAGGGTCGGATGAGGCGCATGGCGACCGCGCCGTACTTGCCGGTAGCCGGATCGTAGTGGAAGCAGAACAGCAGCAGCTGGTCGACCGGAGCCGATCCGGTTCTCCGCGGCCTCGATCGAGGCCGAACCGCAGGTCGCGCGGCGAGTACTCCACGCCGTAGAAGTAGCGCGCCAGCTTGCCCTGGGTGTCAGCACCATGATGCCGCGGCGTGCGCGAACTGCTTCTGCTCGGCACGTACTTGTAGCGAAAGCCGACCGCGCGCGTCGAGCTGCTCGATCGCCGCCGCGTCGCCGGTCAGGAAATGCCAGCCCGCCGCGGCGCCGGCGCGTCCGATACTCCTCCAGGTACGTCGCCTTCTTCGCCGCCGCGAGCTCCGGCGTGTCCGTCGGGATTGAAGCTCACGGTGACGACCTCGAACTCCTTGCCGGCGTCGAACGAGAGCACCTTCAACGCGCTGCGCCAAGCCGTTCAGCACCAACGTGCAGAGCATCGGACACTCGTAGTAGACCAATGACAGGATCACCGGCTTGCCGTGGAAGTAGTCGCCGCAGCTGCACGGCGGCGCCGCTCTCGTCATGGAACACCAGGTCGAGCGGGACCTGCTCGTCCAAGCCGCTGGTCGATGCCGACGTCGCTGCAACGCCGGCCGCGGGTCGCGCGTCGGTCCGGCGGGCGCGATCCCGACGCGTGGCCGAGCGCACTCGCCGGCACGCCGACCGCGCACGCGCCCGAGGGACCGCGACGTACGCGAGAGTCGAGCTGGCAACGGCGAGAAGCAGTGCCCATGGCGCCGGTCATTGCGCGCTCCGTCCGGGACGCGTCTTCATCGATGGCGGCCGGCGGATCTGCCGGCGGCGGGCCGGCGGCGTACGCGAGCAGCTCCATCGCCCGTGCGATCGGGATGCGGACGATGCCCGCCGGCGTCGACCCAGCCGTAGCTGTCGAGCACGGCGTCCTCGGCGGCCCGCAATGCCCGAGGTCGTCGAAGCGGATGGGTTTGCAGACGCGGCTCGGGCGGCAGCTGACGGCCGTAGCGTTGGCGAGCGGATTCGCGGCGGGCTGCGCGCCGCGTCGCGCGCCGGTAGAAGACGAAGTCCAGCGCACCAGCACGAAGATCAGCACCACGACGGCGAGCCACAGGCCAACGCCCGGCCCAGACGATCGGCCGGACGTGCACGTCGCGCTCTTCGTGGCCGCAGCCGAGCCCGCGGAGGGTGTCCCGCGCCTTGGTTGTCGTGTGCTCGTCCACGCTCACACCGTGCTCCGGCAGCGACGGATCGTGGAAGCGACCAGCGGCCGTCCCTCAGTTGCCGATGAACACCCAAGCCAAATGCCGCCGACGCCGACCGGCGTGGCCACGTCGAGCCAGTGACCGTGAGCGCCGCCGGATCAAACGCCGGCGTCACGAACCAGAAGAGATCGACGAAGCGCATCGCCATCACACCGATCGCGACCAACGCGAGGACGCTCGCCCGCCGCTTCACGTCGCGCGACAGCAGAATCAGGAACGGCAGGACGAAATGGAACAGAATGATCGGCGACATGCCGACCACTGCCAGCCGCCGCGCATGCGGCTGAGGTACCAGGGAATCTCTTCCGGCAAGTTGGCCGACCAGATGATCAGGAACTGCGAAAAGGCGAAGTATGCCCACAACATGACGAACGCCAGCAACAGCTTGCCAAGGTCGTGGAACTGCTCGGCGCCGATGACGTTGACGAGCGGCGGCCGCGTCGACGAGCAGCGCCGCGACCGTGATCACGAAGGCCAGCGCCGACAATCCCTGGCCGCCCATGAACAGGATCCCATAGATCGTCGAGAACCAGTGCGGCTCGAGCGACATCACCCAGTCGACCGACGCGAAGGTCATGGTCAGGCCAATGGCCACGAGCCCGCCGCGGCTCAGCACTCGATCCATCGCGACGTCAGCCGGATCGTCGCTGCCGTCCTGCTGTAGCGACCAGCGATTGAGAAACTCCGTGAACGTCAGCCACACCGCGAAGTATACCCGTCCCTGGCTCCGGGTTTTCGGCGGTAGCTGGCTCGCCGATCCGCACGGGGAAGGCCGCCCGTCTCCGGGCGCTTGACGTGCGTCCTCGTGCGTGATCGAATCGCTCATAGGAATCGATCAAAGGGGGACGAGATGTCGGTAATGATGGGGCTCCGGATCACTGCCGATCCGGCACGAGTCGAACAGGCTCTGAACAGCGACCCTGAACGGCTCCGGGCAATCGCTCAGCGCGCTCGAGACGCCGGGTGCATCCACCACAGGTTCTTCGCCAACGAGGCCGGTGGCGAAGTCCTCGTGGTGGACGAATGGCCTGACGCCGCCTCGTTCCTGAGCTTCTTCGAGAACAGCCCCGACGTCGGTGAGATGATGGGCGAGGCGGGCGTGACCGAGCAGCCGACGCCCGTGTTCTGGCGCGAGCTGGACACGCCGGACAAGTTCTAGATACAGGGGACCAGCGAGCGAAGCTCAGCGTGCCCGCTGAGCCAGGTACGCGTGCTCGGTCGCCATCGCCCTCGGGCACCCAGGCCGATCGGCGCGTGAATGCTGGGAGCTTGGGTGAGGGCCACGGGGGCGGCTGTCAGCGGATCGCGTCCGGGATTCCGACCTGCTTGATCCGAAAGCCTTCGAGTCCAAGCGCGCCGGCGCCACCGGATGGCGTGGGCTCGACGATGGCACAGGACTGGCGGATCGTTGTGTTGCGGATTGCGCGGTATCTCCCGATCGGAAGCCCGTGCCCCCAGTTGTAGGAGTCGGTCTGTCGGAGCGCCATGCGGGGGTGGCCCGGGGTGACACGCACGTCGCCGCGGATCGCTGAACATGTGACCGCCCAACCATCACGGACCGCGAACTCGAACCGCCCGTCGGCGCTCGGGTCGGCGTGAAGTATCTCGTGAATCATGGCGCCGGTGATTGGATCGACCTGGTCTTGCAGCGGCGAGGCGAGGTACTGGCCTTCCCCGCTGGTGTAAGTGCCCGGTCCGAACGGCGTGTCGGGTGGTGGGTTGCCGTAGTCCTTCCAGTGTTGCCAGTACGTGGCCAGCGCGGGATACACCGAGGAATCGGGCAACCAGCTTGACGCGTTGAGGCGCGCGATATAGCCGGGGTGTAAGGGATCGGGCGTCCCCTCTCGCAGGATCGTCTCATCGACGAACGGGGTGCCGGTGCAGTCGGTGTGGAGGGCCACCTGCCAGGGTGTTTTGGCGCTGGCTCGCGAGAAGACCAGCACGTCGATAACCGGGGTGACTGGTGGGTCTCCATTCTGAGGAAAGGGCGTTGACGACACCAGCGCGAGAAAGCACGCAGGGTAGGTCGTCTGGTATGGCACCTCAATCTCGGAATCGAGCCTTGGACGAACGGCGTGCAGGCTGCGGGTGCCGGCGTCCAGGTTCTCGTTGGCTTCGGCGACATCCCACGCCCGGGCGGCGCCCGTTTCGAGTGCCGAGAGAATTGGGCCGTTGTCCTGAGCGCCGGCTCGCTCGCGAAGGCTCCACATCGCGGCGAGCACGCGCTCGGCCGTGGATGGGTTGATGACCTCAGGGGCGCCGATTCGTGCGTAGAGCACCGACGGCAGTGGGTCGCTGGGAAGCAAACTCGGTGTGGAGCCGAACGACCAGCGATGCTCTTGGCGGTGACGTTGGCGATTCCAGCCGCACCTACGACTACCAGCACGCCGAGAAGCACACGGAGACGGAGCTGTCTCATTGAAGCCCCATTCGGCAGCGCCGCGTTCCGTCTTGACCCCACCCGTCAGGTCCCTGACTCGGTGCCAGGTAATTGCCCACGCGCCGGTGGCGGCTGCCACGGCCCGAACCCGCGTCATCGTAATGGCGGTGATCTGGTCTCTTGGACACGCGTCACGCGCGCCGGGCCGACCCGTGTACGGCCCCGATGGGTGAGCCGACTGGCTGGCCCGGAGCGCCCGTCAAACCGCCGATGCTGAACAATGGGGCGATGAGCGGAACCGAGACAAACACCGGCGGCCGGCGCCCGACCCCGGAGATGCTTGTGGATGTAGACCGGCTGGTGGGCGCGTACTACAGCGAGCGACCGGACCCCTCCGACCCGGCCCAGGCAGTGTCGTTCGGGACCTCGGGCCACCGCGGCAGCTCGCTCGCCGGCACGTTCACCGAGGCGCACATCGTGGCCATCACCGACGCGATCGTGCGGTATCGCTCGGAACAGGGGATCAGCGGCCCGCTGTTTCTGGGGCGCGACACGCACGCGCTGTCCGCGCCGGCCTTTCGCACCGCGGTGGAGGTCCTGGTCGCACACGGCGTTCAGGTGATGATCGATGCGCAGGACGGTTACACGCCGACGCCGGCGATTTCTCACGCCATCCTTACCTACAATGCGGGCGGTGGCGCGAGGGCGGACGGGATCGTGATCACGCCGTCGCACAATCCCCCTGAAGACGGCGGCTTCAAGTACAACCCGCCGCACGGCGGTCCCGCCGACACCGATGTCACCAGGCAGATCCAGGAGGCGGCCGACGAGCTCCTGCGCGGGGGTCTGGCCCGGGTCGAGCGGGTCGCGTACAACACTGCGGTCGAGCGAACCCGGCGCCACGACTACGTCTCGTCCTACGTCGGCGATCTGGAGGCGGTGGTCAACCTCGCGGAAATCGCCGGCGCCGGGGTCCGACTCGGGGTCGACCCTCTCGGGGGCGCCAGCCTGGCCTACTGGCAGGCGATCGCCGACCGCTACCGGCTCGACCTCGAAGTGGTCAACGATCAGATCGATTCGACGTTCGCGTTCATGCCTCTCGACCACGACGGCAAGATCCGCATGGACTGCTCCTCGCCGGACGCGATGGCGGGGCTGATCTCGCTCAAGGACCGTTTCGACGTCGCCTTCGCCAACGACCCGGATGCCGACCGACACGGCATCGTCACCCGCGAGGCTGGGCTGCTCAACCCCAACCACTACCTCGCGGCGTCGATTGCCTACCTGCTGGGCGGCACACGCAACGACTGGCCGGCGGAGGCCGCCGTCGGCAAGACGATGGTGTCGAGCAGCATCATCGACCGGGTGGTGGCCGGGCTGGGACGGCGGCTCGAGGAGGTTCCGGTCGGGTTCAAGTGGTTCGTGTCCGGGCTGCTCGGCGGCACGCTGGCGTTCGGCGGTGAGGAGAGCGCCGGCGCGAGCTTCCTGCGCCGTGACGGCAGGCCCTGGAGCACCGACAAGGACGGACTGATCATGTGCCTGCTGGCGGCCGAGATGACTGCCCGCACGGGCAAGGATCCGGGACGCCTGTACGCCGAGCTGACCGACCGCTACGGCGCGCCGGTCTATCGGCGCGTGGACACACCGGCGACGGCCGAGCAGAAGCGTCGCTTGGCCGCCCTGGCGCCTGGGGACGTGAAGGCCACAGAGCTCGCCGGGCAGTCCATCAGCGATGTGCTCACGGAGGCTCCCTCGGGCGGTCCGCTGGGCGGCGTCAAAGTGATCACGAACACCGGCTGGTTCGCAGCGAGACCCTCGGGCACCGAGGACGTCTACAAGCTCTACGCCGAGAGCTTCGAGGGGGATGCTCACCTCGACCGGATCCTCGAGGAGGCCCAGGCGGTGGTCGATGCCGCCCTGGAGGGCTAACCGCCCGGGTGGCCATCGGCGTAGGACGCGTCCCGCGGGCCTCTAGCGACGATCCGGATCGGGCAGCATGAAGTCGCGAACCACTGCCACCAGGTCCTGGTAGGAGGCGATGAACCCACGTAGCGTGCGCACGGTGGCGCCGTAGCCGTCGAACTCCTCGGGCGTCATCCCGCCAACCTCGTAAGCGCGACGGAAGTCGGGGAAGTTCTCGTACAACTGCTCGAACACGCCATCGGGCAGCCCATTGTCGATCCGCGGCACGACCTCGATCGAGGAGTCGTTGAACAGCCGCTGCCAGGCGTGGGGGATGGTGAGGATGACGTCGCCGCCGATCAGCTCCGACCAGTGGAGATGGTGGCGGTAGGCGGCCGCGAGCAGACGGGTCCGGAAACCACGCTCGCGGAACAGGCCGTAGGCCTGCTTGAAGCAGGCGATTCCCGCCCAGTGCACGACGGTGGGATCGACCACGATCCGATCGCGCTTGACCAGCACCTGCATCCAGTCGTCGAGACGGCCGAGCATGATCGTGCACACCGGTGCCATGGTCGAGGTGTCCTCGCCGGCGGCCTCGCGGCGTGTCAGCGCGCGTTCGACGGCGTCGGCCACGGCAAGAGCCTGGGGAACCGTGAAGCACACGGTGGCGTTGATGCTCGCGCCCGCCGCCGTGAGCTCCGAGATCGCCTCGATTCCGGCGCGGGTGGCCGGGATCTTCACCTGCATGTTGGGCGCGATCGCCGCGAAGCGCAACCCTTGCTCGACGAGGCGCTCAGCGTCGCGGTACAGCTTGGGGTTGGTCTGAATCGACAGCCGACCCTTCAGACCCGCCTCGCGCTCAAAAACCGGTAAGAGTAACTCGGACGCCCGCACCGCCATCTCCTCGATCAGCCGCCAGGCGACCTCGTCCTCGGTCCAGGTCGGATGCTTGGCGATGATCTCCCCGATCCGCTCGCGCCACAGCGGCATCTCCTTGCCGAGCACCTCGCCCACGATGGTGGGGTTGCTCGTCGCGCCCACCGCGCCGCGCTCGATCGCATAGGTCAGCTCCTCGATCGAACAAGAGTCGTTCCAGTAGTCGGTGGCGGTCATCGCGGTCTGATGGAGCGGCGCCGGCGCTCGCTGTTCGGTGTCCGGCGCGCTGACCGCGTCGGCGATCGATCCGGTCATCTGGATTCCTTTGCGTCAGGTGGCGGTGGTCTACAGAGCGCTCCGCCCCGAGACCATCACGAGGATACGCTCCGCCACGGGGCCAGGCGCTTGGACATCATGTCCTCGCAACACCATCGGAAGGAGGAGACCTGACATGGCTTACGTCGTGGCCGCCAAGTGGCGCGCACACCCCGGCAAGGCTGACCGCCTGCTCGCGGTGATCCAGGAGATGACCCCGCCGTCGCGGGCGGAGCCGGGCTGCCTCTTCTACCAGGCCCAACGCTCAGACGAGGACCCCGAGCTGTTCTTGCTCTACGAGCAGTACGCCGACCGGGCAGGCTACGAGGCTCACATGGACTCCGAGCACTTCACCCGCCTGGTCAAGGAGGAGGCGATTCCGGACCTGCTGGCCAGCCGGGAGCGCGAGTTCTACACAACGGTCGGAGACCACGCCGGCGGCCTATCTTCTTGACCCGGCTGGGCGAGAAGTCGCGGGGCCTCCGGCTCGCCGAAGTCGGCGGCCGCGGCGTGGAGGCTAGCCCGCACCTCCGCGGCGATCTCACGCCGTGTCGCCGCGCAGGAACGGATCGACGATCGCCACCAGCGCCGCCCACGCGGCTGACCGATCGTGGAGCTGCCGCTTACCCGCCGGCGACAGCCGGTAGTACTTGCGCGGCGGCCCGTCGGAGTCCGCGACCATCCGCGAGCGCAGCAGCCCGTCACGTTCCAGGCGGGTGAGGGCGGGATAGACAGAACCCTCCGTCACGTCGGTGAGGCCGAGCAGGCGAACCGACCCCACGAGTTCGTATCCGTAGGACTCGCGTTCGCTGAGAAGGCGCAGCAACACGAGGGAAAGGACGCCCTTGAGCAGCTGACTGTCATGACTACTTGTCATTGCCTAGTAGAATGTGATGCCTCTACCGTGCACTGTCAAGTAGAGCCACGTCGCGATGCTCAAGGAATCAGCTAAAGGTTGCCGCCAACTCCGATCATCGTCGTGAGGATCGTCGCCACGTGGCGTTCCTTCCCACCCGTCCCGGAATAGGCGTCCCCGCGGCAGACCGTGAGGGTGCGTCCGGGCCGCAGGACCTGGCCCCGGACGAGCAGCCGCTCGCCGCTCGCCGCCGAGAGCAGATTGACCTTGAGCTCAACCGTCAGGACCCGGAAATCCGGCTCCATCAGAGTAAAGGCGGCGTAGCCGCAGGCGCTGTCCATCGCCGCGATCACCACTCCGGCGTGCAGGAATCCGTCCTGCTGAGTCAATCCGTCCGCGAAGGGCACGAGGATCTCCACGAGCCCTGGCTCGACTCGGTTAAGCTCCGCGGCGAACGTCGACATCAGGCCTTGCTGCGCGAAGCTCACTCGGACACGCTCCTCGAAGTGTGGATCGCGCGCCGCAAACTCGGAACTCATCCCCGCGAGTATGCCGGGCTGATCGCCGGCACATCCCCGCGGTCGGCTGCTGACCCCGAGGCAACTGCGCGAAGACCGCAAAGACGGAGTCCGAAACCAACGTTCGCCTAGCTGCTAGCGCGCGCCACTGTCGGTCAAGGATGAGCTGCCGGCGGCCGACGCACAGGTAATGCGTCTGCGCACTTCCGGCGTACAGTTATTCTTGGTTCTGTTCGTGTTGTTGGGCACGCTGGCGACTGTCGTTTTCTTCGTGTCCAGGCAGCGAGTCTCGACCACGCTGTCGCTTGTGGAGGGCGCGTTCAAGGGCGCACCCAGCTACGCGCGATGCTCGCGCACGCGCAAGTCCGCCGACGCCTCGACGGCAGCGACCGCCAAGACGCTCCAACTCCTGCATGCAAGTGCCCACGGAAAGTTCAGCACGCGCGGCCGCTACAGCGCCGCGACCGTCCGGGCACGGTGTGGTCGGTGGTCGACCGATGCGACGGGACTATCACCCACGTCGCCACCGGCAGGGTCGCGGTCACCGACTTCGCGCGTCGCGTGACGGTCGTGCTGCGCGCCGGCCGGAGCTACCTGGCGCGCGCGCCGCGGAAGGCCACGTAGGGCGCGGAAAGACATCCGGCGCGGCCAACCGACCGTCGAGGCGCTGAATGCGACAGTCTTCAGGCATGGGTCTGTTCGAATATCGATGGCGCCCACTCGAGCACCTGATCAGCGTCGAGGACTACCGCCGCGCCGCCGCCAGGCGTGTGCCACGGCTGGTGTGGGAGTACGTCGAGGGCGGCGCAGACGATCTCGTCACGGTCCGGCGCAACCAGGAGGCGTTCCTGCGCTGGTCGCTGCGGGCGCGGATGATGACGGCGCACGCCGAGCGGCGGCTGGCCACAACCGTGGCCGGAGTGGACATCGACCTGCCCGTGCTACTCGCGCCGACCGGGGCACTCGGCCTGTCGCATTGGCGCGGCGACCTGTCCGCCGCCCTCGGGGCGGAAGCGGCTGGGACCCGCCTGGTCCTCAGCACGGCGTCGTCGTGGTCGATCGAGGAGGTGGCGGCCGGCACGCGTGCCGATCATTTCTTCCAGCTCTATCCCGGGGGCGAGCGCACCGCGACTCTCATGCGCCGCGCCTGGCAGTCCGGGTATCGCGCGCTGTTCGTGACCGTGGACGTCCCCGTGCTCGGGAACCGCGAGGGGGAAAGGCGCCGTGGCTACGCCAGCTCGGGCTCGATGAAACGTTCGCTCACCCTCACGCCGCGCGGGGCGCTCGACGTGGCGCGTCACCCACGGTGGCTGCTGCACCAGTACCGCTACGGGCGCGGCTCGATGCGCAACCTGCTCCCGACCGCCGGCGTCCATGCGACGTTCGACTCGATCGAGATCCTGCATCGCGAGATCGACCGGGCGACCTTCGCGTGGGCGGACTTGGAATGGATCCGCGAGCAGTGGCCCGGTGCCGTGTATGTGAAGGGACTCCTCGACCCCGATGACGCGTTACGCGCCGTATCAATGGGGTGCGACGGCGTGGTCGTCTCCAACCACGGCGGGCGGCAGCTCGATCACTCTCTCGCCTCGTTGGAGGCCCTTCCGGCAATCGTCGACGCGGTCGACGGCCGGGCCGAGGTCCTCATCGACGGCGGCATCCGGCGCGGCACCGACGTGGTGAAAGCCCTCGCGCTCGGAGCCCGCGCGGTCCTGATCGGCCGGCCCCAGATCTACGGCCTGATCGTGGGCGGAGCGCAGGGCTTGGTCGACGTGCTCGGAATCCTCCGTTCCGAACTCGACCGAGCACTCGCTCTCATGGGTGTCCGCGACGTGCGCGACCTCGACCGCGGCTGGCTGATCGACCGTGTCGTTGCCCACGATGAAGTCAGGCGCCTAGGCCTTTGACTTCCTCCCATTTCTCGAGCGCGCCGATCACGATGGCCGCGATGCCACGGAGGTCCTCCGGATCGCTCACGAAGTCGGGCACCGTGAACGCCGCGGACTTACCGTCCTCGCGGCGCAACGGGACCGTACGAGATCCGCTCTCGTTGTCCTGCTCGAATGCGCCGTAGCTCCATCCATCGGCGCCCGGTACTTGGCTGATTTCTTCTTGCGCCACGCCCGCTCCTAGAAATGCCGGCGACGCCCGCCGGGGCCCGGACGTCCATACGTGGCTCCGTGCGAGTGCCGGTAGATCCAGACCACGAGCATCGAGAACACGACAGACAGAACGAGGCCGCCGCCGTGGCGATGCAACACGTACCACGAGAACAGGCCCGCGCTGAACGTCCCGCACAGCCCCACGAGCGCGGTCATGCCGATCCCCATCGGATCTGGTCCGGGCAGCAGCAACCGGGCGAGCGCACCCACGATCAGGCCGAGAAAGAAGAGGATGATCAGAAAGACGATGAGTCCCACGTCGGTCACCTACCCGCTGGGACACTGGTTATTCGTTCAGCGCGGTAGGCCTGCAGACAGTCCGCCGAGCAGAAGTAGTCCGTCTCGCCGGCGAATTCTCCCTGCACGGCCTTCCGCCGGTCGATCCTCATGCCGCAGACCGGGTCGGTCACACCTCGGCGGACCGTGAGCCAGAACAGCCCGGCGAAGATCGCCACGCCCAGCACGTTGAGTGCCAGCTTGTAGTTGAGCTGGACCGAGCCGAAGATGTCGGCGCGCGTTGGCCGGGGTCCGGTCGGGATCAGGCCGAGCGCGCTGAAGACCGCGTTGACGACGAGCGCGGCGCTCACCATCGTGACGAACATCAGAGCCGACGATTCGCCACGTGTACCGGACGCCGTAGTACTTGCGGTAGATCAAGCAGGATCGGGATGACGATGAGGTCGGCGAACAGGAACGCCAGGACGCCGGCGAAGCTGATCCCGCCTGACCACAACACTGCGGCGAGCGGCACGTTGCCGACCGAGCAGACGAAGCTCAGCACGGCGATGATCGGGCCGATGACGACGTTCTCGAGCGTGGGAAGCGGCGCCGCCGCGTGACGGACAGGCTGTTGAAGAAGTCATTGCCGAGTTGTGCGACGAAGCCGGCGAGGAGGAAGCCGAGCGTGATCTCCTTCCAGAGCATCTGCCAGTCGCCGCGGAAGTTGTGCGCGACGTCGGACCAGGCGCGGGCCGAGGTCAGCCGCTCGCGCCAGGGAGTTCCTCGCCCGCTGCGTGGTGCTGATGGCCGGTGCGTCGGCTTGGGCGCTGCTCCCGTGCCTGCGCTTCCAGCCGGCGGCGAGACGAAGAGGCGCAGCAGCAGGCGCCATCAGCACGATCATCACCACGCCGCCGAGCGTACTCGGCGACGGTGAACTGCCAGCCGATCAGCACCCAAAGGACGAGGCCGAGCTCCCACACCAGATTGGTCGAGGCGAACTGGAAGGCCAACGCGGAGGCGGCGCTGGCGCCCTTCTGGAACAGGGACTTGGCGATCGCGATGGCAGCGTAGGAGCAGGAGGAGGAGGCCGCTCCGAGGCCGGTGGCCAGCCGACCGAGGCGGCGCCCGAGCCGCTCATCGAGTCGTTCGACGCGCTCCCTCGGCACCCAGGCCTGCACGATCGCGGAGATCGCGAAACCAAGGACAAGAGCCCACCACACCTCCCAGGCCATCAGCAGCGCGTCCCGAATGCCGTGCCAGATGACCTCGAGCACATCCACACCAGAAACGCTAGCAGATACCCCTACCGGGTACCCGTAGTGCTAGCATCACCGGAATGCCCAAGACGCAAGCGCCCACTCGGGGCTACACCGCTACGAAGGACCAGCTACTCGCGCGGCTGCGGCGAATCGAAGGTCAGATCCGCGGGATCGAGGGGATGGTCGAGGACGATCGCTACTGCATCGACATCCTGACCCAGATCAGCGCCGCCCAGGCCGCGCTCGACAAGGTCGCGCTGGGGCTGCTCGACGGCCACGCGCACACGTGCGTGATCGGCGCCGAGCCCGACCAGCAGGATGCGCGTACGGAAGAGATGATGGCCGCCGTGGCGCGCCTCCTCCGACGCGGCTGACGTGACGGGTGTCGAGCTCTCCGCGGCCGCGCTGCCCCGCCGGGTGCTGATCACCGGCGCCGCCGGCGCGATCGGGTCCTGTCTGCGCGAGGGTCTGCGCGCGCTCGTCGATGAACTCGTGCTGACCGATGTGCGCGCGCTCGAGCCGACGGGCGGCGAGCGCTTCGTCCAAGCCGACCTCATCGACCGCCAAGCCATACAAAGCGTCGTCCGAGGGGTCGATGCGGTAATCCATCTCGGCGGCATACCCACGGAGGCGTCATTCGACGATTTGCTCGGGCCCAACCTCATCGGGACCTTCAATGTGTTCGACGCAGCCCGCCTGAACCAAGTCGCGCGGGTGGTGTTCGCCAGCTCCAACCACGCCACCGGCTTCTATCCCGTGGGGCAGAGGCTCACGGGGGACGAGCCCGCGCGGCCGGACACGCTCTACGGCGTCACCAAGGCCTACGGTGAGGCACTCGGCCGGCTGTACGTGGACAAGTTCGGGCTGGAGGCCGTGTGCATACGGATCGGCGGGTTTCTCGAGCGGCCCCGGCAGGTCCGCGACCTTTCCACCTGGCTCAGCCCCGGCGACACCGTGCGCCTGTTTGCCGCTTGCCTCTCGGCCCCGCAAGTCGGCTTCCGCGTCGTCTATGGCGCCTCGGCCAACACACGCCTGCGGTGGGACCTGTCGCCCGCTTACGAGCTCGGCTATGAACCGCAGGACGATGCGGAGCGCTACGCCGACGACGTCGGCGGCGAGCCACACGAACGACATGGCGGGTCGTTCACCGCTCGCGACATAGGCGGGTGGACCTGACGACCCCATCGTCCCTTACGATCGGCGCGTGCGAGTTCTGATCACCGGCAGCGCCGGCCATCTCGGCGAAAGCCTGTTGTGCCGGCTGCGCGATCACGGCCACGATGTCATCGGGCTCGACGTGCTCGCGGCGCCTGACACGATCGTGGGCTCGGTCGCCGACCGGGATATCGTGCGCCGCTCGCTGGCCGGGATCGACGCTGTCGTGCATGCGGCGACGCTGCACAAGCCTCACGTCGAGTCGCACGCGCGCGCGGAGTTCGTGGCCACGAATGTCACCGGCACGCTGATCCTCCTCGAGGAGGCCGTCGCGGCGGGCGTCGAGATCTTCGTGTTCACCAGTTCGACGAGCGCGTTCGGCCGCGCGCTGGTGCCGCCGCCCGGCGCGCCGGCCGCCTGGATCACCGAGGACGTAGCCGATGTGCCGCGCAACATCTACGGCGTCACCAAGGGCGCGGCCGAGGATCTGTGCGAACTCGTCCACCGCGATCATGGGCTCGCCGTCGTGATTCTGCGCACATCGCGCTTCTTCCCCGAGGCGGATGATCGCGACGACGTTCGCGCCAGGTACGCCGATGCCAACCTGAAGGTCAACGAGCTGCTCTACCGAAGGGTCGACCTGGAGGATGTGGTGACCGCCCACGAGCTGGCTCTCGAGCGTGCCCCGGACATCGGATTCGGTCGCTACATCGTCAGCGCAACCACGCCGTTCACCCGCGAGGACCTGGCGGGCCTGCGCACGGACGCGCCCGCGGTCGTGCGGCGGCTGTTTCCAACCCACGGGTGCGATCTACGCCAAGCTGGGCTGGTCGATGTTCCCCGCCATCGAGCGCGTGTACGTGAACAAGTGCGCGAGAAGAGATCTGGGGTTCTCGCCGCGTTACGGCTTCGGTCAGGCGCTCGAGTGTCTCGCTGCCGGTCTGCAATGGCGTAGCCCACTGGCCGTCTCGGTCGGCGCCAAGGGCTATCACGCGTTCTCGCACGGCGTCTATACGGCGCGCTAGGCGGTAACCGCCGACCAGGCGCGGGCGATGTCTGCACCGAGCCTGCAATTGCCGCGGACGATCTCGAGATTGACCGCCACGCTCGTCCGATCGGTGTGCTCGTGGATGTATTCGAGCAGAAACGGGGTGATCTCCTTGCCGCGGACCCGCGCAGCCGCCGCCGCCTCGAGCGCGTCGGCGAGCAGCCGGTCGTGGAGGGACGGGTCGAGTTGGGCGGACTCGGGGAGCGGGTTGGCCACCAGGATCCCGCCGGGGAGGCCGAGCTCATCGGCCGCCCTCATCACCTGGGCGATCTCCCCCGCGTCAGCCACCGAGAAATCGACCGTAAACCCACTGTCGGCGAGCCAGAAGGCGGGGAACCGGTCGGTGCCGAACACGAGCACGGTCACCCCCAGGGTCTCCAGCCGTTCCAGCGTGGCGCCGATGTCGAGGATCGACTTGACGCCGCCGGACACGACGGTGATCCGGCTGCGGCCAAGGATCCCCAGATCGGCTGACTCGTCAAAGGTGGCGCCGGCATCGCGATGGACCCCACCGATCCCGCCCGTGGCGAACACACGAATGCCGGCCTGCGCCGCGAGGAGCGCGGTGGCGGCAACCGTCGTGCCGCCGGTCGCTCCCTGCGCCATCGCCACCGGCAGGTCTCGGGCGCTGAGCTTCAGAGCAGCCTCGGCGCCGGCCAGCCGCTCGAGCTCACCTGGCTCCAGCCCGATGTGGACCGTCCCGTCAAGCACGGCGATGGTGGCTGGCATGGCGCCGCGCTCGGCGACCGTTCGTTCGAACTCGACCGCCGCCTCGACGTTCTCGGGACGCGGCAGACCGTGGGTGATGATCGTTGATTCGAGGGCGAGGACCGGCGCCCGCTCGCGCAGCGCGCCGGCGACCTGCTCGGAGAAGACGACTCGTGACCGTGCGGAGCTCACCGACGCGATCATGTTGGCATGGACCGCCGCGCCCGATCGCAGAGACACCAATGCCGCCAACCATCTGCACGATCGGCGACCTGATCCTCGACGTCGTGGTCCTGCCAGACGTCCCGCTGGCATCGGACGCCGATACGCCGGCCACGGTTCGCTTCGCCGCCGGCGGCCAGGCGGCAAATGTGGCTGCGTGGGCCGGCGCGCTCGGAGCCGCCAGTCGTCTGATCTGCAAGCGGGGAACCGACATCTCCGCTGAAGTCGCGGCCGCCGAACTCGCCGGGTACGGCGTCGAGATCTGCGGCCCGGTGGTGAACGGCCGCGGCGGCGTGGTCGTTTCGCTGCGCGATGCGCGCGGCGGGCGGACGATGGCCTCGGACCGCGGCGTCGCCGCGATGCTCGAAGCGTCAGAGATCGATCCGGCATGGGTGCAGGCGTGCGACGTGCTGCACGTCTCGGGGTACTGCCTGCTTCGCCAGCCGATGGCCGAAGCGGCCATCGAGGCGGCTGGGCACGCTCGGCGGATCACGGTCGACCTGGCCTCCGCGCAAGACATCGAACTGGTCGGCGCCCGCGACTTCACCGCGAGCTTGCGCGCCCTCGATCCCGACCTCGTCTTCGCCACCGAGGCCGAGCGGGCAGCCGTCCCTGACCTCGACGCGAACTGGGTGATCAAGCTGGGCGCACGGGGCGCGAGGTTCCCGGAGGGCCACTACCCCGCTCCGGCGGTCGCCGTCGTCGACACGACGGGCGCCGGCGACGCTCTCGCGGCCGGATACCTGGTGGGCGGGCCCGAGCTTGCCATCGAGGCCGCCGCCCGGTGTGTCGGCCGCATCGGCGCAATGCCGGGGTCAGGGTACGCTGGCGCCTGAGTGAGCCGAGCCGATCTGCAGACTTACACGTTCGACGATGACGGGGGCATCCCGAATTCCCGCCTGCCGGTAGTGGTCTACGGCGGAGTGTTCGACGAAGACGCCGGCCCAGGCGCCTACGAGCAACTGTTCGCCGGCCACGGCTGGCTAGGCGCTTGGCGGAACGGCATCTTCCCGTTTCACCATTTTCACTCGACCGCGCACGAGGTGCTCGGGATCGCGGCCGGAGACGCGACGGTGATTCTGGGCGGACCGCAGGGTAAGCGCCTTCACCTCGTCGCCGGCAATGTGGCGGTCCTGCCCGCCGGCACGGGTCACTGTAACGCCGGATCGAGCGCCAGTCTGCTCGTCGTCGGCGCCTACCCGAACGGAATGCGGTGGGACCTGCGCCGCGGTGACCCCGCAGAGCACGACGAGGCGCTGGCCAACATCGCGCGGGTTCCCCTCCGGATAAGGACCCGGTGCAGGGTGAGACGGGCGTGCTGATCGATCTGTGGAAGGGAACCGCGTAGGCTCGTACCGATGAAGTGGCGCGTCCGCCGGCGCGGGTTGTTCGAGGGACCGCCCCGCCTGCTGTACCACCGCACCCGCGGCCGCTACTTCGAGGGCTGCGCCCTGACGATCCTGCTCAACGGCGTCGTCGTATCGGTCTTCGGCGACATCGCACTGGTCCTCTACTTGAACCTGAGCGTCGGCGAGGTGGCGCTGTTCGCCGCGTGCTCGGCGGCTGGATTCGCCGTGGAGGGCGCCTTGGCCGCGCTCTACTTCCTGCGCGGCGCCGAGCCGGCGCGGGCGTGGCTCGCGGGCGGCCGAGCGCAGAGCGCCGCCGCGCGGGCCTGGATGGCGGCAGCCGAGTTGCCCCTGATGCTCGTGCGCCGCCCGAGCCTGTACGTGGTCGGAGCCGTGGCCGCCGCGGCCTCCGACCTTCTGGTCGTTGCGCTGCTCGGGCTTCCCGCGTATCAGGCGACGCTCCTGCTTCCCATGTCCTACCTGCTGTACCTCTCATCCAGCGTGCTGCGCTACGTCGGCCTCGAGCTGTCAATGCGGCCGGTATTGAGGGACATCGGCCAGAGCCTGGTCGAGGCGGCGCCTCCCGAGCCGGCTCGGGTCTCGCTGCATGAGCGACTGCTGGCGACCGTTCCCATGGTCACGTGGGGTACCGCACTGATCGTGGGGGGGCTGGTCACGCCGAACACGCGCGACCTCGCCACGGTCGGGCTCGGCAGCGTGGTTGCCGTCGCCGTCACCGCGGCCGTGTCGATCTGGCTCAGCCTCGTCCTGGCCGACGCGGTCTCTGGCCCGATCATCGACCTTCGCAATGCGACACGTCGAGTCGGCGCAGGCGATCTCGCCGTGCACG
Organism: uncultured Solirubrobacterales bacterium; assembly: GCA_963757795.1. GTDB lineage: Bacteria > Actinomycetota > Thermoleophilia > Solirubrobacterales > Solirubrobacteraceae > Palsa-465. The sequence goes on from CAVWSI010000007.1 coordinate 17,360, forward strand.
TGCCGGTCGTCTCCACCGACGAGACGGGCGAGCTGGCCGCCGCGTTCAACGCGATGGTTGCCGGTCTGCGCGAGCGGGAACGGCTGCGCGAGGCCTTCGGCACGTTCGTCAATCCCGCCCTGACCGACCGTGTGCTGGCCGAAGGCCCGGATCTGCGCGGCGAGGAAGTGGAGGCGACGGTCCTCTTCCTTGATGTCCGCGGCTTCACCGAGTTCGCCGAGCGCGCCGCGCCGCACCAGGTGGTCGCAAGCCTGAACGAGCTGTACGAGGCGGTGGTGCCGGTCATCGAGCGCCACGGCGGACATGCCAACAAGTTCGTGGGCGACGGGCTGCTCGCCGTCTTCGGCACTCCCGAGCGTCTTGCGGATCACGCGGCCCGCGCCTTCGCGGCCGCCTGTGACATCGCGCAGCTGGCGCGCGACGGCCTCGGTGGCAAGCTCCGGATCGGGCTCGGGGTGAACTCGGGCCGCGTGGTCGTCGGCACGATCGGCGGAGGCCGGCGCCGCGATTTCACGGTCATCGGCGACCCGGTGAACACCGCAGCCCGGGTCGAGGCTGCCACGCGGCTGACCGGCGACGACATCCTGATCACCGAGGACACGCTGCGCGCGATGGGCCGTTCCGATGAGGAGTTCGAGGAGCGACCGTCCGTGCCGCTGAAGGGCAAGGCGACGACGGTCCGCCTGTTCGCTCCGCGCTCGGACGGCCAGGCAGGAGAGCGGCGCCCGAGCGCATCCCCCTGACCGCGTGATCATGCCAGCCCGCTACCGGTTCACGCCCTCTACACAAACCGGCGCTACCGTTGGCCCCCGTGTTGCGACGACTGGCTACTGCGACCGCCTGTGCCGCGTTGCTGGCGGCCTTGCTCGCCTCCTGCGGCGGCAGCAGCGGCGGCGCCTCCAATGGCATCGCGGACAAGTCGGCGAATGACATCGCCGCCGCCGCCACCAGCGCGGTCGAGAGCGCGAGCTCGGTGCACGTGTCCGGCCCGATTGCCAGGCAGGGCTTCCCCACCGCACTCGACCTGACCTTGGTCAGCGGCAAGGGCGCGCGGGGGTCGATGTCGGCGGGCGCGCTCAACTTCCACATCGTGGCGGTCAGCCGGGAGATCTACATCAACGGCAGCTCGAGCTTCTGGCGCCGCTACGCCAACAACAACGTCGCGCGGCTCCTGACCGGGAAGTGGCTGAAGGCGCCGGCCAGCGGCCAGTTCGCGGGGCTCGCGGTGCTGGCCAACATGCACAGCCTGTTCAACCAGTTGCTGGCGCACCACGGCAAGCTGGTCAAGAGTGCGCAGACGACCGTGCGCGGCCAGAAGGTGATCGGGCTCAGGGACGCCACCAACGGCGGCACCCTGTACGTCTCGACCACCGGCAAGCCGTACCCCATCCAGGTCGTCAAGCGTGGCTCGCAGGGGGGCGAGCTCGATTTCGATCGCTACGACCAGACCGTGTCGCTGAAGGCGCCGACCGATGCGATCGACGTTGCGCAGCTGAAGTAGCCCCGCGCAGCCCGGCGTCACCGCTGTGCGTCTGAGGAGCGCCGGTAGACGCCGGCCGCGGCGTTCCACGGCTCGAGCCCACCCACGCTCTCCGGCACGGCCTCGTGCTTGCCCACCACCAGCGCCCCGCCCGTCCGCAGGGCGCCGACCAGCCGCGCCGCTGCGCCACGCTGGCCGGCGGCATCGAAGTACGTGAACGCGAGGTTCCGGCACAACACCGCGTCGAATGGGCCCTCGGGTACCGGGTCGGAACGAAGATCGTGTCGCTCCACGGACACCGCCTCGCGGAACTCGTCGCGCAGGCAGAACTGCGCCGAGCACGACGTGAACGCGGCGATCCGCCACGCCTCGGGCAACTCGCGGAGGCTGCCCGCGCCATAGCAGGCACGCCGAGCCCGGACCAGCATCACGTCGTCGACGTCGCTGGCCAGCACGCGCAGCCGCACGCCGGGGAACGACCCCGCCACCGACATGAGCCAGCCGATCGCCAGCGTGTACGGCTCCTCGCCGGACGCGCATCCGGCACTCCATGCGCGCACGACACCGTCACCGCGCGCGACCGCGCCGCCCGCCAGAGCCGGGAGCACCTGGCTCCAGAGCACGGCGAAGGTTCCGCAGTCCCGGTGAAAGCGCGAGATCGTGATGTGGGTCATCCGCTCGAGGTTCGCCATCTCCTCGGGATGGCGCTCCAGATACAGGCGATAGGCATCGAGATCGGGCAGCCCCAGCTCCGACAGGCGGCGGCGCAGGCGCTTGACGACCTGCCGGCGCACCTTGCGAAAACCGGCCCAGCGCAGGCCCAGGCGCGGGAGCGCCCACTGGAGAAATGCGACGCAGTCTGAGTCGTCCACCGCTCACACGGGTGGGTATCGCTCGTACATGGAATCAGCCGCATCGGAGGCCCTCGGGGCACGGCGGCAAGTCGGTCGCCCGAGCAGGTGGTCGGTCTGCTCGGAGGTTGACCTCAGGCCGGCTCGAGCACGAACACCGAGATGTGGCGGTGCGGCGCGCGGCGCTCGTACTCGCTGAACCCCGGATAGACGCGCAGGCTCTCCTGCCAGATCTCGGCTCGCCGCTCGCCCTCCGCTTCGACCGCGCGCACGCGGCGGCGCGTGCCGTCGACGGTCACCTCCGCCTCGGGATGGGCGCGCAGGTTGTGATACCAGGACGGATGACGGCGCTGGCCGAAGTTCGAGGCGATGACCGCGACGCCGTCCCGGACGGGAATGCCGAGAACCGGAACCGTCCGCGGCTGGCCGCTCCTGGCGCCGGTCGTCGTCAGCATGACGACCGGGAGACCGGTGATCAGGCTCCCCAGCGTGTGCCGGCCGCTCGTCGCTTGGTGGACGGGGCGGTCGAGGTGATGCGCTATCCGGGCGAACAGCCACGCGCCCGGACCGCTTGCCGCGAACCGACGCACCAGCTTGTGAAATCGGTTGGCCCGCGCATAGACGATCGGCTCCGTCATCGCGCGCCCCCGCTCAGCTGGCCAGCGCCCCGATCCGGCCCCGTGCCGTCGAGGACTGCCCCAGCGCCACCAGGTGTCCGGCCTTGCCCAGACCGTGCGGCGGCATGTTCCCGTACACGGCCTCGTATTGCCCCGCCTTGATGAGGTAGGTCTCGTGCCAGATGCCAGTGCGATCGCTCTTGCCGACTCGCCGCCAGTAGTTTCGCCAGACCTCGAGGTGCGGATCGTCCTTGTCCTTGGCGAATGCCTCCAGGTGCTCGAACGAGCGCCAGTACTGGACGATCGTGGGAATCCCCATCTCGTAGGCCAGCAGCCCCTTCTCGGGACGGGCGACAAGATAGTCGAGCATGTGCTTCATGCCCCTCCGGCCGCCCAGATCGAGGACACTCCTGACCATGTGGAGCTTGTTGTTGAATCGTGCGCCGATGAGGAATACGACGAAGTCCCCGTCGATCTCGGCCGCCATACGTCGCCCGGCTATCTCCGCCATCGCCATCACCCCCGAATCGTTGCCACCAAGCGCGCCATACTAACTCCGTGAGCTCGCCGCCCAGCATCGAATTCCGAAACCTGCTCGTGACTACGGACGAGCCGGCGGCGCGGATCACCCTGCACCGGCCGGAGAAGCGAAACGCGCTGTCGCTCGAGCTGATGCAGGAGCTGATCGCCGCGCTCCGCCACGCCTCGTCCCAGCCCTCCACCCGCGCGATCGTGATCGACGCCGTCGGCCCCGCCTTCTCGGCCGGCCACGACCTGTCCGAGATGATCGGGCGCGATCAGGCGTTCCTCGATGAGCTGTTCGCAACGTGCACGGTGATGATGGAGACGATCCACGCGCTGCCCCAGCCCGTGATCGCCCAGGTGCAGGGGATCGCCACGGCGGCCGGCTGCCAGCTGGTTGCGGCCTGCGACCTGGCCGTGGCGAACGACACCGCGCGGTTCGCCACGCCGGGAGTCAAGATCGGGCTGTTCTGCTCCACGCCGATGGTCCCGGTGTCCCGCGCCGTCGGGCGCAAGCGCGCCATGCAGATGCTGCTGACCGGCGAGCCGATCGACGCCGCCACCGCGCTCGACTGGGGCCTGGTCAACCAGGTGGTTCCGGCCGATGAGCTGGACGCCGCGGTGAACCGCCTCACCGACGCCATCGTCGGCTCGAGCTCCTACACCGTCGCGCTCGGCAAGCAGGCCTTCTACGACCAGATCGACCGCCCCGAAGCCGACGCTTACGAGCACACCAAGACCGTGATGACCGAGAACGCGCTGGCCGCCGACGCCCAGGAGGGGATGACGGCGTTCCTCCAGAAGCGTGCCCCGAACTGGACCGGGCACCAGATGAGCTGATTGTGCGGTTCTCTCTCCCTCTCGTTGTGGGGCATAAGTGCGCACTCGCCGCCCGCGCCAGCTCGAGTGCCGATCCGGCGCCGTATGTAGGTCATATGTGTGATCTCGCCGGTGGCGGGAGCTCGAGTGCCGAGATGTGACCCATCCAGCTAGCTAGGCGGCCGCCGACAGGCGCGCCACCACGACGCGCGCCGCCTCGACCAGCTCGGCCGGACCCAGCACCTCCATCGGCTCGTCCAACGTCGCCATCCAGACCAGGAACCCGCGCGACCATGCGCCGCGCGAGGTGACGACGCACGCCTCCTCGCCGTCCGGCTCAACCACGGCGTAGCGACCGGGTACTCGGCTCCGAATCCGCCCGGCGGGCGCACCCAGACGGATCCGGCCCGGAACCACCTCCGAGGAGGACTCGCCCTCACGCGTCCCGCGAAGGCGCTCCCGCACGAAGGCGGCCGGATCGCCACCTGGCACGATCCGCCGGCGGCCACGCTCGCCCACCCGCACGCGCCCCCGGATGCGGTCCAGTCGGAACGTCCGCCAGTCGTCGCGATCGAGATCGAAGGCAACCAGATACCAGCGATGTCCGCTGTACACCACGGCGGCGGGCTCCACGATCCGCTGACTGGCCCGCTCGTCCCGGGCCACATACGCGTAATGCAGCCGGACCTGGTCGCGGCAGGCGCCGGCCAGCGTGGCCAGCACCTCGGCGTCGATCCGCGGACCCTCCATGCCGAAGGCCGAGGTGGCGACGCTCAGCGCGCTCACCCGCCGCCGCAGGCGGCCGGGGAGGACCTGCTCTAGCTTGCCCAGCGCGCGCACCGAGGTCTCCTCGATCCCGGCGATCCCGCCGGCCGCGGCGGTCCGCAGACCCACGGCTACCGCGACCGCCTCGGCGTCATCGAGCAGGAGCGGCGGCAGCTCCCCACCGGCCCCTAACCGGTAGCCGCCGGCCACGCCCGGCGCGGCCTCGATCGGATACCCGAGCGAGCGGAGCTTGTCGACGTCGCGCCGGATCGTGCGCGGGCCGACCTCGAGACGGTCGGCCAACTCCTGGCCGGTCCATTCCCGGCGCACCTGGAGCAGTGAGAGGAGGGCGAGGAGACGAGCAGATGTCTGAACCATGATGCGGCTGATACTGCCACAGATCGCGGACCAAAGGTGACCTCAATAACCGAATTGCGGACAAAAGATGACCGCGTTATTCGAGAGGCTGCCGACATGTCAACCACCACCCTCACCACCACCCGCCGCGCCGCCTGGCTCGGCTTCGTCGTGGTCCTCGCCACCTCGGTGATGGACCTGCTGGACTCCACGATCGCGCAGACCGCCGCCCCGGCGATCCGTCACGACCTCGGCGGCTCGTACGCCGACCTGGAGTGGATCTCCGCTGCCTACACCCTGGCGATGGCGGTGACGCTCCTGCTCGGCAGCCGCCTGGGCGACGTGCTCGGCCGCCGTCGGGTGCTGCTGTTCGGGATCGTCGGCTTCGTGGCCGCGTCGATCCTCTGCTCGCTCGCGCCCACCCCGGACGCGCTGATCGGCGCGCGAGCGCTCCAGGGCGCGGTGGCCGCGGTCATGGTCCCGCAGGGCTTCGGGCTGATCCGCGAGCTGTTCGGCGACGAGGGGCAGCAGAAGGCCTTCGGCGTGTTCGGACCGGTCATGGGCCTGGCCGCGATCACCGGTCCCCTGGTCGGCGGCGGCCTGGTCAACCTGGACGTGCTGGGCACCGGCTGGCGCGCGATCTTCCTCGTCAACGTTCCCCTCGGCCTGGCCGCCATCGCCGGGGGCCGCCGCTTTCTCCCGAAGACCGCGCCGGCCACCCCGGGCCTGCGCCTCGACGCCCCGAGCATCACGCTGGCCATGATCGGTGGCTTTGCCCTCGTGTATCCGCTCATCCAGGGCCGCGAGCACGGCTGGCCCGCCTGGTCGTTCGCGCTGCTCGCCGGCGGCGTGATCACGCTGGCCGCGTTCGGCGTGCTCCAGGCCCGCCGAGCCCGCCAGGGCCGGGCGCCACTGGTCGAGCCCTCGATCCTGCGCCGTCGCGCCTACGTGGCCGGACTGGCCGTCGTGCTGGGCTTCATCGGCGCGATGGGCGGGATGATGATCGCGCTCAACGTGATGTTCCAGACCGGGCTCGGGCTGACGCCGTTGGCCTGCGCCGTGGCCACCGTGGCGATTCCGGTCACCGCGATCGGCGGGTCGATCACCTCCTCGGCGCTCCTGGCCAAGATCGGGCGGACCACCATGCACATCGGGATCGTGACGATGGGCGTCGGGCTGATCGTGACCGATCTGGTGATGCGCTCCGCCGGCGGCGGCCTGACCGCCTGGGATCTGGCCGCCCCACTGGCCATCACCGGCTTCGGCATGGGCATGGTGTTCGTCCCGATGTTCGACGTGATCCTGGCCGGCGTGAAGCCGCACGAGCTCGGCTCGGCCTCGGGCCTGCTCGAGTCGATCCAGCAGCTGGCCATGTCGATCGGGATCGCGGGCGTCGGCACCGTCCTGTTCGACCGCCTCGGCCACGGGCGCGGCCCGGTCGCCTTCGTGGGCGCCTCCGATCACGCGCTGCTGCTGGCGGTGGCGTTCCTGGCCGCAGCGTGCGCGGCAGTGTTCTGGCTGCCCAAGCACGCTCGCGCCGCGCACTAGGCATTTTCTAGGCCTCGCTTCGCTCGGCGTCCCTGGGACCTGTTCCGCCTCCACGTGAGGTCAGACGGTGGCTGCCGAATTCTGGTGGCAGAGCCGAATTCCCCGCATCCGTGCCGGGCGGGCGCGTTCCCCCTATCGTCTCGACGATGGCAGTCAGGCCGGCTCCGAACGACGCCACAGTCACCCCGTCGCCGGCTGCCACCGGCACGGCCCTCATGTCGGTGCTCGCGGCGAGCGGCCTGGTCGCCCTGAAGCTCGGCACCGGCCTGGTGGCGGGCAGCCTGGCTCTCGTCTCCGCCGGCATCGAGTCGAGTGGCGACGTGGTCGCCGCGGTGCTCACGCTGTTCGCCATCCGCGCGAGCGGTCGTCCCGCCGACCTCAACCATCCGTATGGCCACCGCCGGGCCGAGAACCTGGCGGCGCTGGGCGAGGCCGCGATCCTGGCCGGCGGCGGCATCGTCGTGGTGGTCTCAGCCGTCAAGCGGCTTGCCGGCCAGGGCCGGCTGCTCGAGAGCCACTGGTACGTGTTCGCGGTCATCGGCATCGCGCTCGCCATCGACGTGAGCCGGATCGTCGTGTCCCTGCGGGGAGCCGCTCTGTACAAGTCGGCCGCACTGCGCTCCAACGCATTTCATTTCGCGGGGGACCTCACCGGCTCCCTGGCGGTGCTGGCCGGCCTCGTCGCGGTCGCGGCCGGCTTTCACCAGGGCGATGCGATCGCCGCGCTGGTCGTGGCCGGGATCATCTTCTCGGCGGCGGGTCGCCTGATCTTCGAGAACTCCCGCGTGCTGATGGACACGACGCCGGCCGAGGCGCATGCGCGGGCGCAGGCAGCGATAGCGGAGCTTGGCGAGGACATCGAGTTGCGACGGCTGCGGGTGCGTGAATCTGGCGGGCACTACTTCGCCGACGCCGTCGTCGCCGTGCCGCCCGGACTGGCAGCCGTGGAGGGTCAAGCCATCACCGAGGACATCGAGGCGGCGGTGCTCAAATGGCTTCCGGACAGCGAGGTCGTCGTCCACCTCGAGCCGCGCCGCGAGGGCCTGAGCCTCCGCGATCGCGCGCTCGCCTCCGCCCTGGCCGAGCATCTGGTCCGCGACGTGCACGACATCCGCATCTATCGGCACGGAGACAGCGTGAGCGTCTCGCTGCATCTCAAGATGGAGCCGGATGTCCCGCTGGCCGAGGCCCACCGGGTCGCCGAGCGCGTCGAGGCGGCGCTCCGGGGCGAGCCGGGCGTCGATGATGTCCACACCCATCTCGAGCCCCTGGAGGGACCGCGGGTGGCGCAGGAGGAAGCCCCATCCACCGAAGTGACCGAGCGGGAGCGGATCAACCGCCTCGTGGCGGGGCGCACGGGTTCGCCGCCCCGGGACCTGCGCCTGCTGCGCACCGACCGCGGGCTGGTCGTGTTCGTTTCCGTGACCGCCGCCCCCGACAGCCGCCTTCCGGCTGCCCACGAACTGGCCAGCCGCCTGGAGGACGACATCCGCGAAGCGCAGCCCGACATCGCGGACGTGGTCGTGCACACCGAACCCTGACGGCTCGTGCACACCGAACCCTGACGGCGCTAGATCTCGATCGTCGTCCCGACCGTGCTCATCACGAACGCGTCCGGGAACCGCGCCGCGAGCCGGTGGACCGCCTTCCAGCCGGTGCAGTGGGCCGGCGCCAGGAGCGCCGGCGCCAGGTCGGCGAACGCCTCCACCGTCGGTTCGATGATCGGCTCGAACATCGGGCCGCTCAGATGAAAGCCTCCGACGATCCCGGCCACTGACTCTTCTCCGGTCAGCCGGCGGACGTAGCGCACGGTGTTGACGATGCCCGCGTGACCGCACCCGGTGAGGATGACCAGTCCGCGATCGCGCACCCGCACCACCAGCGCCTGGTCGTCGAGGATCAGCGGATCATCCCGCCAGGACCCGTCACGCAGCGCCTGGTGTCCCTGGAACCCGACCTCGAACGCTGTCGTCCGATCGACCTCTCCGGTGATCAGAACCGCCCCATCGAGCAGGAAGGACGGCTGGCGCTCCTCGACGATCGCGAAGCCCATCTCCTCGAGTGCGCTCCGGCTGGTGGCGGGCAGCTCGGCGGGGTCGAGGCCCGGGAAGCTGATCCGACGCCGGTTCCAGAACTCGGGGTGGATCATCACCGGCAGGTGGGCGCGCCCGAGCCTCCGAGCGAAGCCCTCCATCCCGGTCACGTGGTCCCAGTGCCCGTGGCTGAGCACGATCACCTCGATATCGCCCGCGTCGATCCCGAGCCGGCGCATGTTCTCGGCCATACCGTTCGGCGATACCCCGGTATCGAACAGGATGGTTCGCTCCCGGCCGCCGGCCTGGACACGAACCAGCGCCGAGAAGCCGGGTTCGGCGATGAGCGCGTCGGGCACTCCGGTCTGCGGGCTCACGCGTGCATCGGCGGTAGGGAGCGCGCCGGTCAGCGCCCGTGGCCAGTTCACGCGCGTGACCCCGGCCTGATCGACCAGGAGCGGATCGGTCAGGTTGTCGATCAGGATCGTGATCCGGATGCGATCGACGGGCTCGAGCTCGATTGCCATGGCTGGCCCAATCCTCTCAGCGCCGGGGCGCTCCGCGCAACTCGGCGGGCGGCCACACCTCGGCGCTCACCACCCCGGGCACCGCGGCGTCCCAGGCCCGCGCGAGCTGGTCCACGTGCCGCTCGGTCAACCCCCCGAGGAAGCGCTCGCGGACGACCGCATGGTGGGTCACCTGCGCCTCGCGCAGCCTACGCAGCCCCCGGCGCGTCAGCGTGGCCAGGAAGCTCCTTCCGTCCTCTGGATCGCGCGCTCGCTTGACCAGCCGCTCGCGCTCGAGCTCGTCCACCACCCGCGAGATCTTGCTGGGGGTGACCAGCCGGCGTGCGCCGAGCTCGCCCATCCGCAGCTGCATGTCGGGTGCGGATACGAGGGTGATGAGAACGCCGTAGTGGGCCAGGGTCAGGCCGTGCTCCTCGGCCATCCGGCGGTCGAGCTCGCCGGTGACGTGGGCGTGCACGCGCAGGAAGCCTCGCCAGGCCAGGAACTGCTGGCGGGTGAATGGCTCGGGCTCGGCGAGGTCATCCGAAGATTTATTTGCAGACTGCAAGCATCCTCCTGTATGGTTTATTTGCAGATTGCAAATATTACTTGCCTGAGGGGGTCCTTCGCATGTCCGCAATCGCAGTCGATCACGCACGCCCGGCCACGCCCACGCCGGCCGATGCCGCCCACGTCGTCGGCCTGATCGGGGGCTATCAGGTCTCGCAGGCGGTATATGCCGCCGCCGATCTGAAGCTGGCCGACCTGGTCGCGGCCGGTGTCGAGACCAGTGATGCGCTCGCCGCGCAGTGCGGGGCCGTGCCCGATCGGGTTCATCGGCTCCTGCGCAGCCTGGCCGCTCACGGGCTGTTCATCCAGACCGGTCCGAGGGCCTGGGCGCTCACGCCGGCCGGCCAGATGCTGCGCAGCGACGTCCCCGGATCCCTGTACGCGCTCGCCGTGATGTGGAACGAGGAGCACTACGACGCCTTCCGTGGCCTGGTGGACGCCGTGCGCTCGCCCCGGCCGGCTTTCGACCGGCGCTTCGGGACCGACTGGTGGACGTACCTGTCCGAGCACCCGGATTCCTCGGCAAAGTTCAACGCCGCCATGGGCAGCATCGGCGAGAAGGTGCATGCCGCGGCGCTGACGGCCGCCGATCTGTCGAGCGACCGTCATCTGGTCGACGTGGGCGGAGGCGCCGGCGGGCTCACCGCGGCGTTCCTGGAGCGCTATCCGGAGCTGCAGCGCCACCGTGCTCGACCTCCCGCACGTCCTGCCCGGTGCCGAGGAGCTGCTCGCGAGAGCCGGCGTGCGCGACCGCGTCAGCCTCGTGTCAGGCAACTTCTTCGAGTCGGTCCCCGCCGGGGGCGACGTCTACCTGCTCTCGATGGTCCTGCACGACTGGACCGACGAGGAGGCAGGCCGTCTCCTCGAAGCGATCCGGCGCGCCATCCCGAGCGGCGGCCGCCTGCTGATCATCGACGCGGTCCTGCCCGAGGGCGACACGCCCCATTTCGGCAAGCTGCTCGACCTCACGATGCTGGCGATGATGACCGGCCGCGAGCGCACGGAGGCCGAGTTCGCCGAGCTGCTCGACCGTGCCGGGTTCCGGCTGGCGGATGTGGGTGAGATGGCGGCTCCCACGAGCCTGATCGAGGCCAGGCCGGTCTGATCGATTAGTTCTCGGCGCGCGCCAGGTCTATGCAGCGAAACCATTTCCCCGCCAGGAGGTCCTGCAGTGAGCACCACAGCAACCCGGATCGGCTCCCTCAGCCTGGTCTGTGTCCCGACCCCGGACCAGGACGGCGCGATCGCCTTCTACGAGTCGCTCGGGTTCGAGAAGCGCACCGACATCCCGATGGGCGGCGGCTACCGCTGGGTCGAGGTGTACCCGCCGAGCGGCAGCGCCGGGATCGCCCTCGCGCCGCCGCGGCCCGGCTCCGAGGTGACGCCGACGGAGACGGGCATCGTCCTGACCACCGACGACATCGATGCGACCCACGCGCAGTTGGGGTCGCTCGGCGTCGATGTCGACGCCGAGGTCTCTCGGATGGGCGACCCCGTCCCACCGATGTTCTGGTTCCGCGACCCGACCGGCCACAGCCTGATGGTCGTCGAGCAGCGCTGAGCGGATCGCCAGGAGGGGCCGGCGGGCTCAGTCGCCGGCCCCTCCGAACCACATATTGAAGCTCGCGATCCGGTTGCCCTTGATCGAGGCAGTCACTATGTCCAGCCGCGAGCCCTCCGCGATCACGGAGTGGAGGCTGTAGACGATCACCCACCCGCCGGCCCCTTTGATCGCGTGCGGGTAGAGGCGGGCGAGCTTGCCGATGCTGTCGCCGACCCGCAGGCCGCGCGCTGTCTGCCAGTGCCCCCGGCCCGCGGCTCCAAAGATCGTGCCCGTCTGCGCGAGCGCGCCCTGGCAGTACGGGTCCCCCCCGAACGAGGTGAAGAGGATCCGCAGTCCGAGTCCGGTCCAGGTGCCGCTGCCCGTGCACGAGTTGCCGTGGCTATGAGCGTGGACCTGATTCGCCGCGCCCAGGGCGCTAACCGCCGCGGGGAAGGTCGGATGCCTTGACACGTTCCAGGAACCCAGCGCGGTGACCCCGTTGGGCCCGGTGTGAATCACCCCGCCTGGGCGAGCCGCGGCGCCGGGCGCAGCGACACCTGCAGCGGCGAGCGTGACCGCAACGACGGTGATGGCCTTCTTCGTGATGCTTACCAATTGCGGCTCCTGAACCTAGGGGGAGGGACCGATTCGGTTGTTGGCGCGCGAGGCGTAGCCGACCGCGATGTTCTCGTCGAAGATGCCGGAGTTGGCGTAGTGCTGCGAGCGGCCCGGGCAGGTCGGCACGGCGCTCTCACCGGCCGTCGTGACCCACGCGAAACCCGTCCAGATGCGGCGAGGACATGCGGTCGAGCTTGCCGCCGCTGGCGCCAGGTTTCGGCCCCAGCCCGCGACCGGGCGGGTTACAGAGCTCCTCGACCCCCTGCGTTGACCGCGTGCGGGTTGAGCAGCGGCGCGAACGTTTACTCGCCTTCCCCGGCACACGGCCAGGGTAGGCGATCCCGGCGCGGCCGGCGCTGCTTGTGACCCAGCCGTACCGCGTCGGGGAGGCGCACGTCGCGCGCGCCTCCCCGGATGTCGTCTACCTCCCGATGACTGGGCTAGGACGCAAGCAGGCTCACTCTCGGTGGAGCGAGAGAGTAGGCCTCGCTTGCATGAGCGCAGTCATCGGAGACCCCACTAGATCGCCGCCAGTGGGGTGCCTGCCGCCGGCTTCACCGCCGGCGCGCTGCTCAGCACCTTGATGTCGGCGATCAGATCGTCCCAGGCCACACCCGAAGGCCCGACCCCCGTCTTGTCGAGCATCTCCTTGGTGACGACGACATGCGCTTCCTGGGCGTAGGCCTGGTGGAACGGTGCGGTGAGCAGCAACTCGGCGCCCCACGTCACGCACTTGAAGGTCTCCGCGTCGTATTCCCGGTAGGGGATGCCGTGCCCGCCCCATGAGCCAGGCGCGCTGTGGCCGGTCCGGCCATCCCCTACGACCGTCCACTCCTTCTGCCCTTGTGCGGTGAGCGGAAGCGCGATGCCGATTTGCAGCGCGACGAACTCGTCGATGGCGATCCGGGATTCGTCGAGGTTGCTGGGGTCGACCGCCACCGTCGCGACGATCGTGTGGTCGACGCCGTCGCTCGTGCGCAGCCCCGGATGCCGCCAGTACGTCATGGCGGACTCCTCGTTCGTGCCCTGGTCGCTGTTTGGATCGTGCGGGTCGTAGCCCGTGATCTCGCTGTAGAGGCGGATCGCGTCCTCGTCGGTGAATGCCGGAACGGGCGACTTGGCGTCGAGGTGGAACTCCTCGATGGAGTGGAGCATCATCGCGATCACGCAGTCGCCGAGGCGATCGTTGGCGAGCATCCCCCAGTTGAAGCCGGGATGCGGACGGGAGACCGCCGCGGGCGGCTCGCGCCGCTCGGCGTGGATGTAGTCGGCCAGCTTCAGCGCCGGCCGGTGCGGCGCCGCGAGGTTCAGTCCCAGCTTCGGCACCGCGGGCAGATCAGGCGGCGTGTGGGTGTCGCGCAGGCGGAAGGACGGATCGGTGATGCGGGTCATGCGGGTCCTGTCTCTTCGGTTGGACGGTGAGTGTGGGAGACGTTATGGACGCGCGCCGGCGGCGAACAGCCACCCTGGGTGGTCCTCCACACACCTCGCTTGGCCCGCTTCGGCGTGGGGTATATCCCGGCCGAGGGCGATGCGCATGACCTCGCTTCACGGATGGGTCCCGCTGCTGGCGGGATTGGCCGCCGCGGCCTGCGGCTCGAGCTCTCATCCGGGATCGGGCGGCACCGCCCGGCTGAGCTCGGGCCTCCCCTCTGACCCGGCTCGGGCTGTCAACCAGGCGCTCGCCGCCTTCGCCACACGCGCGTATGACGAGAGCTTTCGGCAGGTGGGGCGAGTGCACGTGACCGGCACCTCAGCGGCTGAGGCGTCCCGGTTTTACGCCAGGGCGCGGGGGCTGTCCCCAGCGAGACCGGCTTCGTCCGGCTCGAGGACACACGCGACTTCCAGGCCAAGATCACGAGCTCGGATGCGGGCACCCAGTACGTGAAGGCGGTCAACAGGCGATTCCTGCTCCTGGTCGTCACCACGCGGCGGACGTTCTCGCATTTCGGCGCCTCGAGCTGAATCGGTTACGGTCAGCCGATGCCCACCACGCGACGCAGGCGCCGGCGACGCCGGCCGCACTCCCGGGTAAAGGCTCACCGCGCGTTCGATCCCCGCCGGGTCGGCGGACTCGAGGCCGCCGCATGGGTGGCGTACTACCGCCACGAGTGGCTGTCGTTCCTGCGCTCGGCGGTGGCGCTCACGCGCCATACCTTCGGGCTGCCCTGGCCGTCCACGCTGTACGGGGCATGGCTCGTCCTGCGGGCCAACCAGCTGTGGGCGCCGTACCCGGACAACGACCCCGAGGGCGCGCGCCGGGCGATGGAGCGCTTCTACCGCCTCGTGGCCACGCACCACGACGAGTCGCTGGACCCACGCCGCGCCTCCGAGCTCGAGGTGGAGTGGTGGCGCGTGCACCGGGTGCACCAGCGCGAGGAAAGCCAGGAGGACGAGTCCTCGCTGGTGGCCGCTCTCACCGCCCTCTACTCCTACGTCTACGGCGTCGAGGAGGCCGACGTACAGGTGGCGGCGGAGCAGCGCACGCTGGCCATGCGCTACTCGGATCAGTGGGTTCAGGAAGGCCGCAACCTGGCCAGCCCGCTCGTCGAGGAGGAGCGCGCCGCGCTCGTGCGCTCCTACGCCGGGCTGCTGTCCGCCGTGCATCGAGCCTGACGCGCACCGCAACGGCAAGCTGGCCAGATCGGACCGAAGGTGCGCAAGTTTTCGGCGCACCGGCCGATCGGGCTTCGCTCGCTCACCGAACAGCGCCGTCGCGACGCCGGGGCTGACTACGCAGCTACCGTGGCCACGCGCCTGATCGCGCGCCCTCGACGCCGTGCGGGTGCAAATCGGGGCGAGCATCGGCATCGCGGTCCTGCCGGATGAAGCCACCGATCCCGCCGACCTGGTCCGGTGCGCCGACCTCGCGATGTACCGGGCCAAGCTCGGCGGCAAGCGCTTCGCGATCTACCAGGAGGATCTCGACGGCGCCGCCAACCGGATGCAGCTGGTCGAGGAGCTCCGGGAGGCGATCGAGCGGGAGGATCTCCAGCTCCACTACCAACCGCAGGTCAACCTGGCCAACGGGCAGATCGACTCGGCTGAGGCGCTCGTGCGGTGGATCCACCCGCGCCTGGGCTTCGTCCCGCCGCTCGAGTTCATTGCGCTCGCCGAGGACGCCGGCTTGATGGGCGCGCTGACCCGGTTCGTACTCGATCAGGCACTCGCGCAGTGCGCGCGCTGGCGCGCCGGCGGCGAGCAGCTGTCGGTGGCGGTCAACGTCTCGGCCAGCGATCTCCTCGACCCGGAGTTCCCCGTCCTCGTTCAGCAGCTATTGGCCCGCCACGCGTTGCCCGCCGACGCGCTCGTCCTCGAGATGACCGAGACCACGGCGATCGCCGACTTCGAGCGCTCCCACGTGCGTCCTCTGGCTGCCTGACGCCACGCATAATCTGGACCGTGTTCGTCACGGGCCTGGTTCTAGCCGCCGGCGGGTCTCAGCGACTCGGCGCCCCCAAGCAGCTGCTCCCTTACAACGGCCGGACGCTCCTCGACCACGTGCTGGGCACGGCTCGCGCCTGCCGGTTCGACCAGCTGCTCTGCGTTCTCGGGGGTAGCGCGGACGAGATCCGGGCGCGTGTGGACCTGACCGGCGCCGAAACAGTTGAGAACCGGCACTTCGGCGAGGGGTGCTCCTCCTCGATCGCCGCCGCCCTCACCGCGGTGGATCCGCGGGCCGATGTGCTCCTACTGCTCCTCGGCGATCAGCCGGGCGTCACCGCCGGCACGGTGGCCTCCCTGCTGTCCGGCCGGGGGGAGGCGCCGCTGGCCGCCTCTGCCTACGAGGACGGCCGCGGCCACCCGCTCGCCTTCGCCCGCAGCACATTCGCAGAGTTGAGCCAGCTGCACGGGGACAAGGGCGTCTGGAAGCTGCTGGACCGCCTCGCCGATGTGGTGATCGACGTCCCCGTCCTAGGCTCGGTCCCCCGCGACGTCGACACCGACGAGGACTACCGCGCGGTACTCGCCGAAGCCGAGCAGGAAACTTCGGGGTAGCTATCCCGTTTCTCTAGTTGACGCGCCCGGACTGGCGCGGCAAAGTTGCGCCGGGAGGAACTTCGGGATGCCCCCGGGCGTCCTCCAAGGAAGCAGACGAGGAGAGGACAACACAGGAGGTGTGACTTGATCTTGATCGGTGCCTCTACCGGTTGGATCATCGGGCTCGTGCTCGGCGTCGTGGTGACGCTCGTCGCCGCGGCGATCGTGATCACGATCGTGGTGCTGGCGAACCGCATCGCCAAGCAGGCGCGCACGGCGGTGCAGGGCGTCGAGAAGGTGCGCGAGCAGACCACGGAGCTCAGCGGCATTGCGCGGATCAACGACTCCGGGGTCCGGATCCTGCATTCGGCGCGCGCCCTGCGCAAGGTGGCGGTGGGCAAATGATCACGCTCGCCGCCCTGTCCAACCACGGTGCATGGACGATCGCGCTCATCATCGGGCTTGTCGCCGCGCTGGTGGTGGCCGGGCTGTTGGCGGTGCTCGTCCGGACCGTGGCCGACATCAAGAACTCCGTGGCCGGCCTGCTCAATGTCGCTGGCACGGTCGCGGGACAGACGGCAAACATCCCCCAGCTCGAGGCAACCGCGCCGGTGCTGGGCCTGATCGTGGAGGAGGCCGTGGTCCAAGACGGCTACATGAACGCGCTCACCGACGGCTTCGGCAACGGGAACGGTGCGGGATGACCACGTTGATCATTCTCAGCGTCATCCTCGCGGTGGTCGTGATCGCCGTGCTCGCTGCCGCGCTGATCAAGATCCGGAGCGACCTCGAGGAGACCTCACGGAATCTCGCCACGCTGGCCGGCGCCCTCGACGATGGTCGAAGCGGAGCACTTGAAGCCGCTCGAGCCGGCAGTGACCGCGATCAACGCGCAGTTCGACACGATCCTCAGCGCGCTGCCCGGCATCGCGGCGAAGGCTCGAGTCGTGGCCGAGAGGAGGCCGCGATGACCCTCGAATGGATCGGTGACGCGATCCTCCTCCTGGTCGTCCTGCCCGTGGTCGTGTATCTGCTTCGCGGCGTCCTCAACGCAGCGAACAGCATCGTGCCCAGCGCGCAGCAGATCGCCACCGCCGCGCAAGCCGGATCGAAGGACCTCGACTCGGCCGCGCTCCTGCTCACCACGCAGGGCCAGGTAATCAAGACGGTCGAGACGGCCGCCGACTACGGCGGTTCGCTCGAAGTGATCCTCGACGATGCCTGATAGGGGGCACGCATGCCAGCAGCTGGTGTAGTCATGATCGTCGCGGTCGTGCTGATCGTGGCCGCGCTCGTCTTCTACCTCGTCTCGACGATCCTCGCCCTCCAGAAGATCACCAGCGGGCTCGATGCCGCGATCACCGGCGTGGTCGGGATCATCGACAAGTCTGCGCCCGTGAACGAGGTGGTCACGACCATCAACCAGAACCTCGACGCCGGCGTCGACCTGCTCGAGGGCCTGCTCGTCAAGAAAGCGGGCATGGAGGACGCCGTGGGCTTGGTCGAGGGGTTGTATCCGGGAGCCGCAGCGGAAGGCTTCCGCAACTTCCCGGAGAGCAAGACGACCAAGGCGCCCCGGATCAGCGAGGTGTACACGAGGGGCACGCTGACGCTCGCCCGGCTCGGACGCGAGGCCCCGATCGCGGCGGCGAGCCCGAACGGGCCGGCACTGCGCAACCCCGGCTACGGAAGTCTGGCCGCTCGCGGGCTCTATCCGGAGGCTCGCCAGGGGCGACCGACCTCGATGCCCCGCTCCCCGATCATCGGAACCGACTCGCCCGTGCAGTATGTGCCGAGCGACTCCCCGGGCGTTCGGAAGCGGATGCCGGTCCCGGCCGGCGCAGCGCCGGCGCCGACGCCGGCGCCCGAGCAGAGCGAAGGCGGCCTGCCCAAGTCCGGCATCGCCTTCCTGCGCCGCTTCAAGAAGGACGCCTGAAGAACCAAGGACAAGGAGGATCTCTCTGGTGCAGACCCCCGCGCCGTTTGACTATGAGCGGGCGACCAGCGTCGAAGGCGCAATCGCATCGCTCGCCGAGCACGGTCCAGAAGCCCGGCTGATCGCCGGCGGGCACAGCCTGCTGCCGATGATGAAGCTCCGCCTGGCCACCCCCGAGTACCTGATCGACATCAACGACCTCGAGCTCTCGTACATCGACGAGCGCATGACCGAGGTCAGGATCGGGGCCCTGACGCGCCACGCCGAGCTGCTCGAGTCCGAGCTGCTGGCCCGGCGCTTCCCGGTGTTCCGGGATGCCGAGGAGGTGATCGCCGACCCGGTGGTGCGCAACCGCGGCACGGTCGGCGGATCGCTCTGCCAGGCCGACGCCGCCGAGGACCTCTCCGCGGTGTGCGCCGCCTTGAAGGCCCAGGTGGTGATGCGCGGACCAAGCGGCGAGCGCGTCGTCGGCATGGACGGCTTCTACATCGGGCCGTTCACCACGGCGGTCGGAGCCGACGAGATGCTCACCGAGGTTCGGCTGCCGATCCGGCAGGGTGCCGGCTCAGCGCACGAGAAGGTCGAGCGCCGCGCCGGCGACTTCGCAATCGCCGCGGTATCGGCGGCGCTGTGGCTCCAGGGCGGGACGATCGTCGACGCCGGGATCGCGCTCGCCGCGCTCGGCTCGACGACGATCGTCGCCTCGCAGGCCGAGGAGGCGCTGCGCGGCAACGCGCCCTCGGAGGAGCTGTTCGCCCAGGCGGGGGAGATCGCCAAGGAGGAGTGCACCCCGCTGCCCGACGGCCGCGGCCCCGTCGACTACAAGCGCCACCTGGCGAGCGTCCTCACGACAAGAGCGCTGCGCCGCGCCGCCGCCCGCGCGCTGCAGCAGGAGGTCTCCTAAAGCATGGAAGTGACGATCACCATCAACGGCGAGGAGGTCTCGCGCGAGGTCGAGCCGCGTCAGCTGCTCGTGCACTTCATTCGCGACACCGAAGGCCTGACCGGCACCCACTGGGGCTGCGACACCTCCAACTGCGGCGCATGCGTGGTGCTGATGGACGACAAGCCGATCAAGTCGTGCACGACTCTGGCTGCGATGTGCGTTGGCCACGAGATCCGAACCGTCGAATCGCTGGAAACCGACGCGGGCCTCGATCCCGTGCAGCGCGGATTCCATGAGCTGCACGGCCTGCACTGCGGGTTCTGCACGCCGGGAATGCTGATGACGGCGCGGGCGCTGCTTGACCACAACCCAAACCCGACCGAGGCCGAGATCAGAACCGCGATTTCAGGCCAGATCTGCCGTTGCACGGGCTACAAGAACATCGTCAGCGCGGTGCGCTGGGCGGCCGAGCACGAGGCTGCCATGAGACAGGAGGCGTAGGCAAGCATGGCCACAATCGAAACCGCCAGGACCGAGCGCCCAATCGGCTTCGGCCGCCTGAAGCGCAAGGAGGACGCCCGGTTCATCCGCGGGAAGGGCATCTACCTGGATGACATCCGGCTGCCCGGCATGCTGCACGGTGTCGTCCTTCGCAGCCCGTACGCCCACGCCAAGATCCTCTCGATCGACACCTCCGAGGCGCTGAAGATGCCCGGCGTGCACGCCGTGATCACCGCGAAGGACCTCGAGACGCTGGGCCTGGCCTGGATGCCGACGATCTCGTACGACACGCAGGCCGTGCTGGCCGGCGACAAGGTCCGCTTCCAGGGCCAGGAGGTGGCGTTCGTCATCGCCGACGACGAGTACATCGCGCGCGACGCGCTGGCCCTGATCGAGGTCGAGTACGACCCGCTGCCCGCTGTCGTAAACGCCCGCAGGGCGCTCGACGACGACGCGCCGCTGATCCGCGACGACAAGGACGGCCAGCGCGACAACCTGGCCAGCCCGCTGTGGGAGGCCGGCGACGAGGAGGCCACCGATCGCGTCTTCGCCGAGGCCGACACGATCGTCAGCCGCGACATCATCTACCCGCGCTGCCATCCGGCCCCGCTCGAGACGTGCGGGATGATCGCCGATTTCAACCCGAAGACCGGCCAGCTCGACATCTACAACGGCAACCAGGCCCCAAACGCGCACCGCACGGTGTACGCGCACGTGGCCGGCCTGGCCGAGCACATGATCCGCATCCGCTGCAACGACATCGGCGGCGGCTTCGGCAACAAGGTGCCGGTCTATCCCGGCTACGTATGCGCGATCGCCGGGTCGATCGTGGCGGGCGTCCCGATCAAGTGGATCGAGGACCGCTCGGAGAACCTGATGTCGACCGGCTTCGCCCGCGACTACATCATGCACGCCGAGATGTGCTCCAAGGACGGCAAGATCACCGGCCTGCGGGTCGACGTGATCGCCGACCACGGAGCGTTCGACTCGACCGCCCAGCCGACCAAGTTCCCGGCCGGCTTCTTCCACATCGTGTGCGGCTCGTATGACCTGCAGGCCGCGGACGTAAAGGTGAAGGCGGTCTACACGAACAAGGCGCCGGGCGGCGTGGCCTACCGTTGCTCGTTCCGGATCACCGAGGCGGTGTATCTGGTCGAGCGCATGGTCGACGCGCTCGCGCTCGAGATGGGCGTCGATCCGATCGACCTGCGGATGAACAGCTTCATCGCCCCCGAGCAGTTCCCCTATGAGACGACCACCGGGTGGACGTACGACTCCGGCAACTACGCGGCCACCATGCGTGAGGCGATGCGCATCGCCGGTTATGACGAGCTGCGCAAGGAGCAGGCGTCGAAACGTGAACGGGGCGAGCTGATGGGCATCGGCGTGTCGTTCTTCACCGAGGGAGTCGGCGCCGGCCCCCGCAAGCACATGGACATCCTCGGCCTGGCCATGAACGACGGGGCGGATCTGCGCGTCCATGCATCCGGAAAGGCGATAGTCAGCATCTCCGCGCAGACCCAGGGCCAGGGGCACGAGACCACCTTCGCCCAGATCGTCGCCGAGGAGCTCGGCATCCCGCCCGAGGACGTGCAGGTCCGCCACGGCGATACCGATCGCACGCCGTACGGCCTCGGCACCTACGGGAGCCGGTCCACGCCGGTGTCGGGCGCCGCGGTGGCGGTCGTCTCGCGCAAGGTACGCGACAAGGCCCGCCTGATCGCGGCGACGATGCTCGAGACCCGAGCCGAGGACCTGGCCTGGGAGAAGGGCCGCTGGTACGTCAAGGGCGACCCCGAGAAGGGCGCGATGATCGAGGACATCGCCGCGTACGCCTACAGCGGCGAGGAGATGCCCGAGAGCATGGAGGGCGGCCTCGATGCGCAGGTGATCTACGACCCGCCGAACCTGACCTACCCGTGCGGCGCCTACATCGCGGTCGTCGACGTTGACCCCGACACGGCCGCGGTCACGGTCAGGCGGTTCATCGCGGTCGACGATTGCGGTGTGCGGATCAACCCGATGATCGTGGAGGGACAGATCCACGGCGGGCTGGCCGAGGGGATCGGAATCGCGCTCATGGAGGTGATCACGTTCGACGAGGAGGGCAACTGCCTCAACGGTTCGTTCATGGATTACCTGATCCCGACGGCGCTCGAATGCCCGGACTATGAGCTGGGCGAGACCGTCACGCCCTGCCCCCACCATCCGCTCGGGGCCAAAGGCGTGGGCGAGTCGCCCAACGTCGGCTCCCCGCCGGCCATCGTCAACGCGGTGATCGACGCCCTGCACGAGACGCACGGCGTGACCCACGTCGACATGCCCTGCACGCCGGCGCGCGTGTGGGCGGCGATGCAGGGACGGCCGGAGCCGCCGCAGTGATCACCGGCACGCTCTCGAGCCGCGCTCAGGAGCTGACCGCGCAGGGCTGCGCGTTCGTCACCGCCACGGTGGTGCGCGTCGAGCACCCGACGAGCGCGCGGCCGGGCAACGTCGCGCTGGTGTACGAGGACGGGAGCATGGAGGGATTCGTCGGCGGGGTATGCGCGCAGAACAGCGTCAGGCTCTATTCGCTCAAGGCGATCGAGCGGGGCGAACCGCTGCTGCTGCGGATCCTGCCCGACGCCCCCGGCGTGGCGAGCGTCAAGAACGCGGCCAACGTGGATCCCGGTCACGAGGTCGCGCACGACGAAGGGTCGGTCACAGTCCAGAATCCGTGTCTGTCGGGCGGCGCGATCGAGGTGTTCCTCGAGCCGTTCCTCCCCCCGCCGCGGATGATCGTGGCCGGCGACACGCCGATCGCGGCGGCGCTCCTGCGGATCGCACCCGAACTCGGGCTCGACGCGGTTCCCGGTCGGGGCGACGATGCCGGATCGCCGGCGCCGTCCGCGGACGACCTGGCGCTGGTCGTGGCCGCCCATGGCCGCGACGAGCGCGCGATCCTGCGCGCCGCGCTCGAGGCCGGCGTGCGGTACGTGGGGCTCGTGGCCAGCCGCAGGCGCAGCGCCGCGGTGCTCGACGAGCTTCGCTCCGACGGGGTCGCGGAGGAGTTGCTCGAGCGGATCGACACGCCGGCCGGCCTTGACATCGGCGCCCGTACGCCGGCCGAGGTGGCGCTTTCGATCCTCGCCTCGATCATCGAGGTGCGCCGACGCACGAGCACAGCGCCGCGGTCCTGGGCCGCCGTCCCGGTGACCGCGGTCGATCCGATCTGCGGCATGACCGTGGCGCTTAGCCCCGACGTGCTGTCGGTCGAGTATGCCGGCGATATCCACTACTTCTGCTGCGAGGGCTGCAAGCTGGCGTTCGAGCGCCAGCACGCGGCATGACACCGCCGAGGGTGACGGGCGAGGCAGCCGACGAGATCCGGCACCTCGTCCCGGATGTCGAGACGCTGGCCGTGCGGCTGGGCGCGGTCGACTACCTGGTCGACGAGGCCCTGGCCACCTCGATGTTCCTCAGCCTGCGGCTACCCCAGCCATTGCTGCTCGAGGGCGAGGCCGGCGTCGGCAAGACCGAGGCGGGCAAATCGCTGGCCGCGGCGCTCGACACACCGCTGATCCGCCTGCAGTGCTACGACGGGATCGACGCCGCCGAGGCGCTGTACGAGTGGAACTATGCCCGGCAACTCCTGAGCATCCGGCTGGCCGAGGCGCAGGGCTCGCAGCTGCGCGAGGAGGACCTGTTCGGGCGCGACTACCTGATCGGCCGGCCGCTCCTGCGCGCGCTCGAGCATCCCGGGCCCCGTCCGGCCGTGCTCCTCATCGACGAGATCGACCGGGCCGACGACGACTTCGAGGCGTTCCTGCTCGAACTGCTGGCCGAGGCCGCCGTGACCATCCCGGAGCTCGGCACGATCCGCGCCACCCACCCGCCCATCATCGTGCTGACCTCGAACCGCACCCGTGACCTGCACGACGCCGTCAAGCGCCGTTGCCTGTACCAGTGGATCGACTATCCGACCCCCCAGCGCGAGGTCGAGATCGTGCGCCGGCGCGTGCCGAGTGCCTCGCAGGAGCTCGCCGTGCAGGTGGCGGATGCCGTCTCCCGCATGCGCGATTCGGACGTCCAGAAGCCACCGGGGATCGCCGAGGCGATCGACTGGGTAGCGGCCCTGACCGTACTGCGGGTGGACGAACTCGACGTCCAGGCCATCGACCGGACGCTCGGATCGGTGCTCAAGTACTCCGAGGACCACGAGGTGGTGCGCGCGGCGGGCCTCGAGCAACTGGTGGGTCGGCAATGACATTCCGGGTGCGCACGTTGGGACTCGACCTGCCTGCGGTCGCCGGCGCCTTCAGCCGCCACCTGCGCGACGCCGGCCTGCCCGTCACCGCCGAGCGGGCGGCCTGGTTCGCCCAGGCGCTGACCACGGTCGAGCCGATCTCCCGGCGACGGCTCTACTGGACGGCGCGCGGGGTGTTCGTGACCGAGACCGCCCAGGTATCGGTCTTCGACGGGGTGTTCGCTTCGGTGTTCGGATCTGGGTCGCCCCGGGATCCGGGCGAGGATGAGCTCGCGGGCGCCAGGAGCGAAGTCTCGCCACCTCACCAACCGCGCCGCACCGTCTCGGGCGCCGGCGACGCTCCGCCGTCGCCCGCTCCCTCCACGACGTCGGGCACTCCGGACGAGCCGGGTGCCGAGCTCCCCGTGCCCGTCCTGGCCAGCAACCAGGAGGTGCTGCGGAACAAGCGCTTCGACGCCCTCGAACCCGAGGAGCTGGCGAGCCTCTACCACCTGATGACGCGGATACGCATGACGACTCCGCGACGCCGGACGCGGCGATCTGAGCGCGATCGCCACGGCGAGCGGATCGACATGCGCCGCACGTTGCGCGGCAGCCTGCGCACGGCCGGCGACCCGATCCGGCTGGCCCGTCGCCGCCGGCGCGTTGTCCGGCGGCGGATCGTGCTGCTGTGCGACATCTCGGGTTCGATGGAGCCCTATGCCCGCGCCTACCTCCAGTTCCTGACCTGCGCCGCCGGCGCGGGTCCCAACGCCGAAGCGTTCGTGTTCGCCACCCGCCTGACCCGGATCACTCGCGCGCTGGCCTCGCGTAACCCGGAACGGGCGATCCAGCGCGCCGCCGCCACCGCGCCGGACTGGTCCAGCGGAACCCGGATCGGCGACGCGCTCGGGGCGTTCAACGATCACCACGGCCGGCGCGGGATGGCCCGCGGAGCCGTGGTCGTGATCCTGTCTGATGGGTGGGAGCGCGGCGACCCGGCGCTGGTCGGGCGGGAGATGGAGCGGCTGCGCCGGCTGGCCTATCGCATCGTCTGGGTCAACCCACGGGTGGGCGCGCGCGAGTTCGAGGCGCGCGCCGGCGGGCTGGTGGCGGCGCTTCCGTTCCTCGACGCGCTGGTCAGCGGACACAGCCTGCAGGCGATGGACGAGGTGGCCGATGCGATCGCGGCCACGCGCGCCGACGACGATTCGGACTGGCGGCCGCCGGCGAGCGAGGCCGAGCCCGAGGCGGAGCCGTGGCCGAGCGCCACACCCGTGCCGGGCAGCTCGGTGGCGATGCCAAGCGGCTACGGGCCGAGCCGCGGCAAGACGACGCCGGGATGGTCGCTGGGGACGTGACCGAGAAGACGTGCATCTATCCCGGATGCGACCGGCCGACGGCGCCGGCGCATCCCCTCGGCGGCCCGCAGCCCAGCTTCTGCGAGCTGGAGGAGCACAACGCCTTGACGGCGCATCTGGAGCGTCAGCGCCTCGCGCGTGAGGCGAACGCAGTGCAAACCAAAGAAGAGGAGCAGTGATGGCCAACGAGGCATACCGGGCGGTGTTCCTGCGCGTGCACCCGACCGGCAAGATGGTGCTCAGCCTGACCACCGAGTCGGACGGCGAGGAGACGCGCTACGCCCAGCTGGTGGCCTCCGAGCTCGGGGTCCCCGCGCTCGACGTGAAGGTGGTCCCGGCCGACGCCGACCGGTTCGGCACCGGCCACGGCTATAACGCCACTCCCTCGGCGCAGACCCCGGCCGCGATCCAGAGCGCCACCGGGAAGATCCGGGCCAAGGCGCAACTGCTGGCCGCCGCGGCCCTGAACACCTCGCCCGACGCGATCGCCTGGGACAACGGCGCGTTCGTGTCGAGCACCGATCCGAGCCAGGCCAAGACGATCGCCGACATCGCGCTCTATGCCCACGGCACCGGGGTGCTGCCCCCGGGAGTCGAGGGCGGGCTGGACGCGCAGACGGTTTACAAGGAGGCCTGAGCCTCGAACGCCACCTGTACCTCGTCGGCCACCTTGAGCGCTCCGAACAACGCCGAGTATGGCTTCATCCCGTGGGCGGTCTGCGTCACCGTCGCCGTGCCGGTCAGGTGGCCGCCCGCATCGGTCAGCTCGAATGCGACCGGAGCCCGCCGGCCGCCCAGCTCCAGCTCACCAGTGACATTCACGCTGCCGTCCGGGCGACGTTCGACCTGGCTGGAGCGGAAGTCGATCGGCGTCCCCTTCAGCACATCCTTGTCGATCGTCTTCTTGATATCCGCCTTGTCGCCATCGCTGAGGGACTTGAGGCCGCCCGTGCCTTCGAGCACGCGCAGCGAGCGCGAGTCGGCCGTGAGCGTGAGCGCGGGCTGCGATTCGAGGTCGAGGGTCGCTTGCCAGGATTCCACTTCGATCAGCAGGTCGTGGCCGGCCTTGGCGGCGCCTCCGGTCCGGCCGGTCCTGATCCTGAGGCTCGCGTTGTCTGGTCCGAATTGCTGCGACATACGAGCAAACCCTAACCTAGGAGCGGTCAGATGGTTGAACTAGACCACGAGTTCTCGAACGGGAAGCCGATCGAGCAGAACTGGGAGACGATCCTCGACCTCGAGCGCCTGGTTCCCTGCGTCGAGGGTGGGAGCGTGACCGAGGCGACGGGGCCGGATAGCGTCAAGGCCCAGATCAAGGTGAAGATGGGGGCGATGTCGCTGACCTACAAGGGCACGGTGTCCGTGGTCGAGCAGGACCCCGGGCAGCATCGTGCGGTCCTCCAGGTCAAATCGCGCGAGTCCACCGGACAAGGCCACGCCAACGCCGACGTCAGCTTCTGGCTCTCCGACGGCGGCGGCACGATCCACACCGCCGCGCAGATAACCGGCAAGGCCGCGTCGATGGGCGAGGGCGTTGTGGTCAGCGTGCTCGACGCGCTGATCAAGAACTTCACGGAGAAGCTCGCCAGTCTCTGAGCCCGCTATGGCCCGGATCTCGATGCGCCAGGTGGAGCCAGGCGAGGTCCCGCCGGACGGGGGCACCGCGGTCCAGATGGATCCCGACCGGCCGGTGTTCTCGGGCAACGGACCGGACGACTACGTGTGTGCCTCGTGCGGCAATGTGCTGGCGATTGCCATGCCGCCCGAGTACATGAACCGCAAGCTGCGGATCCGCTGCGCCCGGTGCAAGACCGTGAATGCGGCGATCGAAGTCCCCGGCGTGGACTACCGCTCGGCCTTCAAGCGCCCGGGCTGATCACTCCGGCGGCCTCGCGCTCGTGGTCGAGTTCGGTCGCGACGCCGAGGCGGTTCAGCGCACGGTTGGCCTCCTCCAGACCGCGAGCGTTGGCCACCGCGTGCGCCAGCCGCCCGGCCGCATTGATCGTGATGTCCACGTCGAGGTAGAAGGTCAGTGCGGCAAGCGAGCTCAGCTCGAGGGTGCGAGTTCCGCCGCGGATGGTGCTGAGACCGTAGGCGCCCCGGAAGGCGCGCACCGCCTCGGCGCTCGCCTCGGTCCTGACCCGCTCCATGGCCGCCTCCATCCGCTCGGCCACCGGACCGGTGAGACCGCGAGCGCCACATAGGCCCCCGGCGCCGGCCACGATCGCCAGCCGGGCCAGCACCTCGTCCGGCGACAGCTCGGCATCGCACCCCACTCCGAAGACGCCGAGCAGCACGGGCTGCCCGCCGGTGCTGAGGCGCCCGCCGGCGGCGAGCATCAGCGCGTCGGCCAGGGGGCTGCGAAGCCCCGGCTCGTCTCCGTTGGCGATGACGTCACCGCCCACGTCGACCAGCACCAGCAGGTCGCATTTCAGCTTCTCGATGGCCTCGCCGAGCCCCTCCGCCACACGGCCCGGGCCATCGTTTATGTCGATCAGCACGGTCGGCTGAGCCAGGAACTCTGCCATCCGCGCCTCGGCGAACGCCACGTCGCGGTCACGCAGGCGCGTGTCGGGTCCGGCCAGGAGGACGCCGGGAGCGATCTCCTCGGCGCCGATGATCTCGGTCACCGACCGGGGACCGGGCACCGGGTCGAACGGGCGGCGCTCCCAGGTCAGGCCGCCGAGCACGGGGTCGGCGCCGTCATAGAGGCGGGCCGATTCGGCGGTGGCCAGCGCACCCACCACGTCGCCACCTCCGCCGATGCCGATCACGAGCGGGCGCCGGCACCCCCGCAGCAGCAGTTCGGCGTCTCGCATCCGCTAGTTGTAGCGGCCCGCCTGTCTCGGGAGGTTTACGACCCGGGTCGCAGCGGGAAGTCCGTCTGTGAAGTTTCAGGGAGCCACGCGGTAGCCCACGGGCCACCGGAGGAGGGGACGGACGTGAGTCGAGAAAGCACGCTGCGCGATGAGCGCAGCACCAGCGTTGGCGACCGCACGGAGCAGGAGGCGCCGGCGGCGCCGACTGGTCTGCGCAAGCGGTCTTGGGGCGGGGTCCTCAAGCGGACCGTCCGCGAGTTCCAGGACGACAACCTGACCGACCTGGCCGCGGCGCTGACCTACTACGCGATCCTGGCCATCTTCCCGGCGATGATCGCGCTGTTCTCGATCGTCGGGCTGGTCGGGCACTCCGCCACCCAGACGCTGATCGACAATCTGGACAAGCTCGCACCGAGTACGGCGCAGGGCATATTCAAGAACGCGATCCAGGGGCTCCAGAAGAGCCATGGCGCGGCCGGCGTACTTTTCATCATCGGCATCGCCGGCGCGCTGTGGTCGGCTTCCGGCTACGTGGGGGCGTTCATGCGCGCCTCGAATCAGATTTACGAAATCGACGAAGGCCGGCCCTTCTGGATGACGATCCCCGTCCGGCTGGCCGTGACGGTCACGATGCTGATCCTGCTCGCTGTGAGCGCGTTTGCCGTCGTGATCACCGGCGGCCTCGCCGGCCAGGTCGGCAAGCTGCTCGGAGTCGGCGGGAGCGCGGTGCAGATCTGGGACATCGCCAAGTGGCCCGTGCTGCTGCTCGTGGTCAGCTTCATGTTCTCGATCCTGTACTGGGCCTCGCCCAACGTGAAGCACCCCGGGTTCCGCTGGCTGAGCCCCGGTGGCGTGCTCGCGGTGGCGTTGTGGGTGATCGCGTCCGGCCTGTTCGCGCTGTATGTGGCGAACTTCGCCTCCTACAACAAGACCTACGGCACGCTGGCCGGCGTGATCATCTTCCTGGTCTGGCTGTGGATCTCGAACATAGCCATCCTGCTCGGAGCCGAGTTCAACGCCGAA
Source organism: uncultured Solirubrobacterales bacterium (assembly GCA_963757795.1). GTDB lineage: Bacteria > Actinomycetota > Thermoleophilia > Solirubrobacterales > Solirubrobacteraceae > Palsa-465. Next base: position 46,321 of record CAVWSI010000007.1, read on the forward strand.
CTCGAGCGCGCCCGGGTGATCGAGGGGGGACATCCCGCCGACGAGGAGCCGTTCGTCGAGCCACGCCGGGCGCCCAAGACCATGCGCACCTGACCGCGAGTTTCTCGCCACTCGACCGGCGCCGCCCGTTGAGTAATTCGATCGATTTAGTGTTATATTCGTGGCGTGCCGGTTCGCGTCGACGTCCACCAACACATCTGGACGCCCCCGCTGCTCGACACGCTGGCCCGCCGCGACCGCTTGCCGTTCGTCCGCCGCAGCAACGGGATCGCGGTTCTGCACTGCGCCGGCGAGCAGGCCTGGGCCATCGACACAGCCGCTGAGCGCCGGGAACGGCGCGCGGACCTGCTCCGCAGCGACGGCCTCGACCGCGCGCTGATCGCGCCTTCGAGCCCTATCGGGGTCGAGGCGCTTGCGCGTGAGGAGGCGCAGGAGGTGATCGAGGCCTACCTGATCGGCGTCGAGGCGCTGGGCGACGGGTTCGCCGCCTGGGGGCCGGTGGCGCTCGACCGCCCCGATCCCACCGACGTGGACCGACTCCTGGCCCGCGGCTGCGCCGGCATATCGATGCCGGCCGGCTCGCTGGCCGGGCCCGACGCGCTGGCCGAGATCGAGCCGGTTCTGCACCGGGCCGAGGCGCGAGGCGCGCTGGTGTTCATCCACCCCGGTCCCGGGCGCGGTCAGGCCACGCGCGAAGTGTCGCTGAACGAGCCGCTCTGGTGGTCCGCGATGACCGACTACGTCACCCAGATGCACGCCGCGTGGCTGACGTTCACCACGCTGGCTCGCCGGCGCCACGAGAACCTGTGCATCCTGTTCGCCATGCTCGCCGGCGGTGCCCCGCTCCACGCCGAGCGTCTGGCCGCGCGCGGCGGCCCACCCGTCGACCTGCGCAACCCGCTCACCTTCTACGAGACCTCGAGCTACGGTCGGGCCGCGATCGAGGCAGTCGCTCAGCGGGTCGGAGCAAGTCAGCTCGTCTACGGCTCCGACCGCCCGGTCGTGGACCCGGTGGCGACCAAGCACGACCCCGTCCTCCAGGCCAACGCCGCCAGGCTGATCTCGGGTCCCCAGGCAGACGCGGTGGCGGCATGAGTCTCACTCCCGCCGAGCTCGAGCGCTTCGTGACCGAGCTCGCCGCTGCGCCGGAGCGATGGCGACACGCGGTCCGCCACGCCACCGACGTCCGTGTCTACGATCAGATCTGCGACGACGAACAAGTCAACGCCTGGCTGATCTGCTGGACCGACGACCAGGACACGGGATTTCACGACCACGATGAATCGTCCGCCGCCATCGCGGTAATCGACGGTTACGTGCGCGAGGACCGTCTGCGCCTCGACCGGCCGCCTCGGTCACGAATCTTCGGGCCGGGATCGATCTTCACCGTGCCGCCGGTGGCCATCCACCGCGTGTTGCACGCGGGCGACGCGCCGGCGGTGACGCTTCACGCGTACTCGCCGCCGCTGATCCGCACGGGCGCCTACCGGATCGCCCCGGACGGCGAACTCGAGCGCGAGCTGCTCTCCTCCGAGGAGGAGCCCGCGCGCCTGTGCTCAGCTGACACATAGCATTACACCCGTGTCTGGCGTCGGACGGTACGTGAAACTCACTGCGCACCCGGGCCGAGGCGACGAGCTGGCGGACGTCTTGCTGCGCGTCGCGGAGTCGCTGCGCGACACCCCCGGCTGTGAGCTGTACGTGATCAACCGCGCGCCGGGCAGGCCTGATGAGATCTGGGTCACCGAGCTGTGGCTCGACCACCAGGCTCTCGACGCGTCACTCGAGCAACTGAAGACCGACGAGGGCCAGGCCCAGGTCGCGGCCGTCACCGCGCTGCTGGCCGAGCCGGTGGAGCGCATCGATCTCGTCCCGCTCGGCGGCATCGGATATCTGCCTGGTGGCGGCGGATACACCCTGATCAACCTCGAGGATGTCGAGGACATGGCGCCCCGCTTCGGCCTCGGCGACATGGGCGAGTCGCGGTTCGCCGCCCGCCCGCTGGGCGCCGCCCGAACCGGGGTGAGCCATCAGCGGCTGCGCGCCGGCGCGCGCCAGGCCTTCGGACACCGCCACCGCCACGCCGAAGAGGTGGTCGTGATCGTCGCCGGGAGCGGGCGGGTCAAGATCGACGGCGACGTGAGGGAGCTGAAGCCGCTCGACGCCATCCGCTTCGCTCCGGACTCGACGCGCGCGTTCGAAGCCGGCCCTGACGGACTGGAGTCGTAGTGTTCGGCCCGCACCACCCGGGCGACGCCGTGATGGACCGAGACTTCTGGCCGGCCGAATCGGAGCCACAGTGAGCACGACACAGGTCACCGAGAACCTCATCCAGATCACCCGCTATCGGTTCGTCAACGCATTCCTGGTCCGCGAGGATGACGGCTTCACGCTGATCGACACGACGCTCGGCCGGGGCGCCGACGAGCTGATCGCGGCCGCCCGCGACGCCGGGGCGGAGATCCGGCGGATCGCGCTCACCCACGGTCACGGCGACCACATCGGCTCACTTGACGCGCTCAAGGAGCAGCTCGGCGACTCTGTCGAGGTGCTCATGCCGAGAGCTCGACGCCCGCATCCACGCCGGGGAGAAGGTTCTCGACGGCGACGGGAAACCGCCCGGATCGTGGCCGAAGCTGCAAACCGCCCCGGACGCGCGGCTCGCCGGCGGGGAGCGGATCGGGAGCCTCGAGGTGATCTCCACCCCCGGCCACACCCCGGGTCACATCTCGTTCCTCGACACGCGAGACCGGACGATCATCGTGGGCGATACGTTCACCTCGATCGGTGGCCTCGCGGTCACCAACCATTTCCATGTGCGCTTTCCCCTGGCCGCCATGGGCACGTGGGACAAGGCCAAAGACCAGGAATCGGCCAAGAAGCTGCGCGAGCTCGACCCCGCCGTGCTGGTCGTCGGCCACGGCGGTCCGGTACGTGACCCACGGTCGGCGATGGACAAGGCGATCGAGAGCGCGGGCGGGTGAGCACCGCTCACTCGTTCATCAAGGTCCACCACGACGGCCGCGACGACGACGTCGCGGTCGAGGAGCCGCTCGAGATCCGCGTCGACGGCAGTCCGCTGACGATCACCATGCGAACGCCCGGTGACGACGAGGAGCTCGCGCTCGGCTTCCTCTACGGCGAAGGGCTCATCGACGGTCCGCGGCAGGCCGGACCGACCGAGGACTTCGCCGCCAACATCGTGGAGGTCGCAGGGCCCCTGACCCGCGATCCCGGGCAGCGGCGCTTCTACACGACTTCCTCGTGCGGGGTGTGCGGCAAGGGCGCGCTGGAGGAGGTCGCTGTCCACAGCGCCCCGCTGCCAAACGGACCGACGGTCAGCCGCACGATGTTGGCGGGCCTGCCCGACCGCCTCGTGCAGCCCGCCTTCGAGCACACCGGCGGGGCTGCACGCCACCGGGCTGTTCGATCCCGCCGGCGAGCTCCTGCTGGCGCGCGAGGACGTGGGCCGCCACAACGCGATGGACAAGGTGATCGGCCGTGCCCTGCTCGACGGCCTCACGCCCCTCGGGGAGCGGATCCTGTGCGTGAGCGGGCGGCTGTCGTTCGAGCTTGTCCAGAAGGCGGCGGTCGCGGGGGCGCCGATCCTCGTCGGGGTCGGGGCCCCGAGCTCACTCGCGATCTCGCTGGCCGACGACCGCGGGATGACGCTGTGCGGCTTCGCCCGCCGCGGAAACGTCAACGTGTACACCCACCCGGTCCGCGTGCGCGACGCCTGACGCCCGCCGCGGCCCGCCTTCCATCGCCTCCCCCACGGGGAAATTTCCGTCATTCGGCAGCGTCGCCAACGCCGTTGGCGGATTCTTCCCGCCCCACCTGAATTATCCGTCACGCCGTGCGCTCCGCCGGCGGATTGGCGGAAATTTCACGGTCCGGCGGATCGGAGAGGAGCGGAGCGGCGGCGCGGGTGGGCGTCGTCTACGCGGGCGCGACCAACCCGACCAGGCGCTCGAGTTCCTCCTCGGAGGTCCACGCGCCGACCGACGCCCGCACGAGTCCGAAGGCGGGGATGCTCCGCACGATCACGCGTTCCGCGGCCAGCCGCGCCACCTCGGCGTCGGCATCCTCAGTCTTCCACGACACGAGCGTGGAGCGTCCGCGGGCCCGCACTTCGAGCCCGCGCTTGGCCAGGTGCTCCGCCAACCAGGCGGCCAGGGAGGCCGCACGCGAGTGCACCCATTCCCACCCCGCCGCCTCGAACACGCCGAGGGACGCCAGCGCCCAGGCGTTGCGCAGGCCGATCGGGAACCCGTGATCCAGTCGAGCCGTGCTCTGCGCCCAGTCGGACTCGAGCGCATCGTGGGCATCGGCAAGCGATGAGTAGCCAGGCCAGGGCACGAGCAGATCGTCGAGCCGGTCCGGGCGCACGAACAGAGCGCCGCTTCCCTCCGGGCCGCATAGCCACTTCTGGCCCGAGCCGGCGTAGAAGTCGACCCCCAGCGCGTGAACGTCGACCGGGACCGCGCCCAGCGCCTGGGCGGCGTCGAGCAGCACCGGCACACCGGTGGCCGTCAGCGCCGCCACGTCGGCGACCTCGCCTCCCACCCACGAGACGTGCGAGCAGGCGACCAGGCGCGTCGAGCTGCTGACCGCGCCGGCGATCTCGGCGAACGGCACCACGCGGATCGAGACACCATGGCGCCGGCGGGCTCGGGCCAGCGGCGCGAGCAGGCCCGGATGCTCCTGGTCTGAGGTCACGATCTCGTCCCCGCGACGCAGGTCGAGACCGCCGATCACCGTGTTGACCCCATCTGTGGTCGAGCCGGTCAGCGCGACTTCCGAAGGCTCAGCGCCGAGCACGGATGAGTACGCGGCACGCGCCCGGTCGCGCAGGCTCATGGTCTCCTCGAAGTAGGGACGACCACAGCGGCCGTCGTCGGTCTCCAGGTCCATGCGCAGATGCACGACTTCTGCCGCGGCGCGGGGAATCGGGCCTTCGGTTCCGGCGTTAAGGTACGAGAGCCGTTCGAGTACCGGGAATTGTGCCCGGAAGCTCGCCGGGTGGGGTGATGAACTCACGAGCGGCTATTTAGCAGACGCGTTCGCGCCGGACTTCGTCGACGGAGGGGAGCCGGAGTCGTCCTCGCCCTCCTCGGCCAGGTCACGCTTGAGGACTTTGCCGGTCGGGTTACGCGGCAACTCGTCCAGGAACACGACCTCGCGCGGGACCTTGTAGTTGGCCAGATTCTCCTTGACGTAGCCCTTGACTTCATCTTCGCTCAGCTCGGCCCCGTCGCGCAGGACCACGAACGCCTTCAGGCGCTGGCCGAACTTCTCGTCGTCCACGCCGATGGCAGCCGCCTCCTGGATGTCGTCGTGCGCACCGAGCAGTTCCTCGACCTCGGCCGGGAACACGTTCTCGCCACCCGAGATGATCATCTCGTCATCGCGCCCGTCGATGAACAGCCGGCCTTCGGAGTCGAAGTGCCCGACGTCCCCCGAGGCCATCAGGCCGTCCAGCATGTCCTTGTTGCCGCCACCGGTGTAGCCCTCGAATTGCGAGAAGTTCCCCACGAAGATCCGGCCGCTCTCGCCCTCGCCGACCTCCTTGCCGTCTTCGCTGTACAGCTTGACGACGGAGCCGCGGACCACCTTGCCGGCGGTACCGGGCTCGGCCTCGAGGTCCGCCGGCGTGGCGATCGTGGCGTAGGCGATCTCGGTCGAGCCGTACAGGTTGTAGATGACCGGCCCCAGCGCCTTCATCGCGCGCTGGGCCAGGTCGGCGCCGAGCGCCGAGCCGCTCACGAACAAGATCCGGAGCTGCGACAGATCCCGCTCCTTGATCGTCTCCTCGCCGAGGTCGAGGAACCGGCTGAGCATCACCGGGACCATGACCATCGCGGTGGCGCGGTGCTCCTCCAGGCTCTCGAGCGTCTGCTCCGGGTCGTAGCGCCGGCGCCCCACCAGCGTCGATCCGAGTCCCACCCCGACGATCGCCTGCATGAACCCGAGCGCGTGGAACATCGGCACACACAACTCGGTGATCTCCCGGGCCCGGAACGGGACCTTGCTGAGCAGGCCGCCGATGAGTGACAGCGAGCGCGGCTCGGAGCGTGGAGCGCCTTTCGGCGTGCCGGTCGTGCCGCTGGTCAGGATGGTGATCCTCGGCCACTCGCCGGGCTTGGCCGGACCGCTCGTGTCGCCACCTTCGATCAGCGCATCGAGCGTGTCGTCACCCGGCTCGTCCGCCCAGGCACGGTAGCGCCCGCGCTGCGGATCGTCGATTCCTTCGAGCGTTTCCGAATACTCGTCGTCGTAGACGAGCAGGTCGGTTCCCTCGCGTTCAGCGACCTCCCTGATCTGCGGCCCCGCGAACGAGGTGTTGAGCAGCACGATCCGGGCGCCGCACTTGGCAGCGGCGAACACCGCCTCGAGGAACCCGCGGTGGTTGCGGGCCAGGATCGCCACGCCCTCACCCGCCTTCAGGCCCTTCTCCCGCCACGCGTTGGCCAGCGCGTTGGTCCGCTGGTCGAGCTCCTTGTAGCTCAGCTCGCCCCGCTCGTCGATGATCACCGCGCGGTCGCCGTGACGCAAGCCGCCGGCCACGACCGCGCCCCCGAGGAGGCCGTAGCGCTGAAAGCCCACCAGCAACTGGGCGACGCGGTGCGGCGGCTCGGGCCCGACCAGCCCACTGCGTATGCAGAGCGCCGCGAAGTACGCCTCGTCCCCGGCGCGCTCAGCGAGCTTGGCGGCACCGCCAATCAGTCCCTTGGGGTCGAGTGCTAGGCCGATGATGGCCTTCGGATCCAGGCTGACGATGGGACTCTCCTCCTTATCCGCGTTACTCGGGAAGGTTCCTCGGCGTTCGGGCGTCGTGCGTCAGTAGGTGCATACCGCGAGAGGCCTCACAGTATGCGCGCTCGGCACGATCCCGCGGGATGGTGATCGGCTCGAGTCCGCTGCGAGCTCGCTGCAGACGTTGCAGCGATGACATGGCGCCGCCGCCGACCCCACGCGGCGGCGGCGCCCCCTGTCTCCTAGGCCAGACGCTCGCCGGTCCATGAATCATCCGCGTACTCGTGGGTAGTAAACGTTGCGATGGCCGGCAAACTCATCATGCTGCCGTTCCGCGTGTGGTACCGCTCCGCGCGTCTGCTCACCCGTGCCGCGAGTGGCGCGGCTGAGCGTGCCGTCGCGCTGTCGGGTCAGACGATCGGCGTGGGGTCGCCCAACGGATCTGGGAATGGGCGACCGTCCGAGTGGCGGGAGGAATCGCCGCCGACCGCGGAGACCCGATGGCATGAGGAGTCGATCGACGAGCCGGTCTCCCCCGTCGACGTCGAGCATCCGCACGACGAGGCGGAGCATCCCCGTCAGCCCGACCGCTCTGCCCCGGCCATTCAGCCGTTCGATGCGGAGCCTGAGGCTGCGCCCGTCGCGGAACCGGTCCATGTCTCCGAGGAACCCGAGTTGGTTCGCGAGGCAGCGGAGCCGGGTGCCGAGTACGGTGCCGGCGCGCAGGTGACGGTGATGGAACCATGGAACGGGTACGCGCGCATGAACGCGCGCGAGGTGATCGCGCGAGCCCGCCAGGCCAGCTCCACCGAGCTGGCCGCAGTGAGGCTCTACGAATCGCGCCACCGTAGCCGCCAGACCGTGCTCGCCGCGGTCGACCGTCAGCTCAAGCTGGCCAGCGGCAACCCGGCTTGACCGCTCCGCCGACGAAAGGACCATCGACATGCCTCATGCAAAGAAGACCCTGAACGAACGCGACACGAAGCTGGTGAGGTGGCTGGGCGAAGCGCACAGCAAGGAGGCCGAGCTGGAGGCCGACCTGACCGCCCACATCACCCTGACCCAGAAGCCCGCCTACAAGAAGCGCCTCCAGCAGCACCTCAAGGAGACGCGCGACCACAAGCGGCGCGTCGCCCAGCGCATAAAGCAACTCGGCGGCCCAAGCGGTCAGAGCCTGATCTTGGCCACCGGCTCGGCCGTGGGCGAGGTCGCCGGCAAGACCGTCGCCGCCGTGAAGGGCCAGGTTGGAGTGGCGCGGGCATTGGTCACTGAGCAAGCCGAGACGCACATGCGCAACGCCACGGAGGAGCTCCGGGAGGAGCACGTCGAGATCGCGCTGTACACCCGGATCGAGGCGTTCGCCACCGTGGTGGGCGATCGCGACACGGCTCAGCTTGCCCGGAGCATTCGGCGTGACGAGGAGCGCATGGCGAAGTACCTCACCGCCGAGCTCGAGCGGTTGGTCAAGGACATCGTGCGCGCCGATGTTCCTCGCGACCAGCGGCCCACCGCACGGCGCTCGAGTCGCTCAAGCAGCCGGTCGTCGAGCAGCCGGACCCGCGGCCGGACGAGCAGCAGCCGCGCGCCCTCCTCGGGGAGCCGCTCTCGTTCGGCCTCTCCTCGGTCCGGTTCCGCGCGCTCCGGATCCTCGCGCAGCTCCAGCTCCAGCTCCAGCCCCAGCTCCAGCTCCCGCGCCGGCGGGGCGAGCCGCACACGCGCCGGCGCGAGCACGCGCAGCTGACCCAACGTGGCGGCGGCCCGGCCGGCTCATCCGAGTCCGGCCGGGCCGCGTGGCTCAACGCGTGAGGTCGAACACGCGAGCCGGCTGCTGCGCCTTGCCCCCATTTGACTCGGCCGCGGACAAGGCTAGGCCAGCACCGGCCGCCTGGTGTTGACGAGCGGTGAACCCGACGGCAGGGAGTTGGAAATGTGGCCGATCGGGGTAGATCGAAGGCCGTCATGAGCCTTCAGCAAGTCCCCAACGGCCAATCACGCGACGAGACCAACGCCGGCCTGATGTGGTTCACCGAGGAGTGCATGACCAATGGCGCGCCGCTCGAGAGCTACATCGCCGAGGCCGAGCGCCTAGGCGATCGTGAGCTCGCGGCGTTCTTCCGGCGGGCACTCGCGGCCAGCAACCACGTGAGGCCGGGCGACCGGCGCCGCTGGTCGCGGCGCGGCCGCCCTGACCGCCGGCGCCGCTAGGCCAGCGTCCGCACGGCGAGCCGCAGCCCGGCTCCCACCGGCACAACCGTCTGAGTCAGCGCCCGCTCCCGCTCGATCAGCGCGGTGAATTCGACCAGCTCGCCGGCGTGCGACCGGACGTTGTCGACCGCGAGCAGGCCCCGCGGCGCCAGCGTCCGCACCAGGTCCGGAACGTAACCGGGGTAGGCAGGGCGCTCGGCATCGAGGAACACGAACTGCCAAGCCGAGTCCGAGGCGCGCGCGAGGGTCGCGGCGGCGTCCTCGGTGCGCAGCTCGACGCGATCGTCGAGCCCGGCCGCGACCAGATTGGCGAGGGCGAGCTCGGTCCGAGTCGGGTCGACGTCGACGCTGAGGATCCGGCCGCCGGTGTCCTGCGCCGCGTCGGCCAGCCAGACGGTTGAGTAACCGTTCGAGGTCCCGAGCTCGAGAATCCGCTGCGCCCCCGTGGCGCGGATCAGCACGCCGAGCAGCTCGGCGGTCTCGGGCTCGACGTTCCGAAAGCGCCCCACGCGGTCGGTCTGCCCGGCATCGTGCTCCCGGCCGGCGGCGTACAGCTCGTCGGTCAGCCGGCGGCGCGCGCCGTCCATCACGCCGCCAGCTCCATGTCGGAGGGCGCGGGATCGCGCGGCTGGACGTCTTCCAGGCGGTCGACGTTGGCCAGCGCCGGGAAGATCCGCCGCCAGCTGAGCGCGATCACCATGGTCATCACGCCGCCGCCGACCACGGCCGGCACGGTCCCGACCAGGAAGGCGGCCAGACCCGACTCGAACGCCCCGAGTTGGTTCGACGCACTGATGAACACCATCTCGACCGCGTTGACCCGTCCCCGCAGGCGGTCCGGGCTGGCCAGCGCCACCGTGGTGGAGCGGATGTTCATGCTGTAGAGGTCGACGAATCCGCTGAAGCCGAGCGCGAGCAGAGACACGACGAACACCCGCGAGAGGCCGAACACCACGATGCTCGCGCCGTACAGGGCGACAGCCGTGAGGAGCGTTCGTCCTGCCCGCCCCCGGATCGGGTGGCGCGTGATGAACGCGGCGCCGAGCAAGGCCCCGACGGCCGGCGCAGCCCGCAGCACGCCGAGGCCGGTTGCGCCCACGTGCAGGATCGAGCGAGCGAACACCGGGAGCAGGGCGACCGCGCCGCCAAACAACACCGCCAGCAGGTCGAGCAGGATCGCGCCCAGAAGGACCTGCGTGCGCCCCACGAACTGAAGCCCCTCGAGGACGCCGCTGACCGTCGCCGCCTGGCCACCGGCGGGCCTGGCCTCGGTCGTATCGGCCGCGGGCGCCGGTCGCATGGCGAGGACGCACAGTGAGGCCAGCCCGCACGAGCCGGCCGACACCAGGTAGACGACCACCGGCGAGACGCCGTAGAGCAGTCCGCCGATCGCCGGGCCGAGGACCATCCCGGTCTGCGAGGCGATCGAGCGCAAGGTCATCGCGTTCGGCAGCACCTCCACGCTGACCAGCGTGGGCGGCATGGCGCGGGCAGCCGGCCAGCCGAGGGCCATCGCGACGCCCGCTGCCGCCGCCAGGGCCAGATAGGCCCACACGGCCGTCGTGTGCGCTGCCGTGACGAGAGCCAGCCCCACCCCCACGCACGCGCTGAGCACGAGCGAGCCGGCGAAGATCAGCCGGCGCGGCACCCGGTCCGCCAGCTGACCGGCCGGCAGGGCCAAGACGAGCAGGGGAACGAACTCGGCCAGACCGATCCAGCCCAGATCAAGGGCGCTCCGGTGGATGGCATACACCTCCCACCCAATCGCCACCTCGAGCATCTGCAGGCTGATCCCCATGCCGAGGAGAGCCGTCCACCAGAGGCGGAAATCGCGCTCTTCGAACGCGGGGCCGAGTCGTCTCAAGCGCCTACGAGACCCTGGGTCATCGGTTCGAGCGTAGCTATCGCGGCCCGTGGGTATAACCAGGCCACGAGGTGCATGAAGCCGGTGGGCTCCTCGGTGGGTGCCAGGAGGCAGGTAGGAGCAACGACGATGTCAGTCCGGACTCGAGAGAGCATGGTGGGCGGTGGCGATCACGTCGTGCAGTTCTACGACCACGACGCCGATCTGGCGCGCGCCGTCGGGGACTACCTGGCTCGTAGCTTCACCGACGGCGGACGGGCGGTGGTGATCGCCACCGAGGCTCATCGGCGAGAGTTCGAGGCCGTGATGGCTGCCTCGGGCGTCGACGTCAATCAGGCCCGACGCGCCGGATCGGTCGTGTGGCTCGACGCACGGGCGACGCTCGAGCAGTTCGTCCGCAACGGGGAAGTCGACCCCGAGGCCTTCCAGCGCGTCGTCGGGGAGCTCGTCCGCGAGCTCGCCTGCACGGGGCATGCCATCCGGGCCTACGGCGAGATGGTCGCTTTGCTCTGGGACGACGGTCACGTGGTGGCCGCGATCGAGCTCGAGAAGCTCTGGAACACGCTGGCCGCGGAGCTTCACTTCTCGCTCTGGTGCGCCTACCACAGCCGATCGGTGGCCGGCGAGGAGCACGCCGACGCGCTCCGCGAGGTCTGCCAACAGCACCATGCCGTCGTCGAGGATGCGAGGGCCCGCTTCCGCGCCGCGCCGGACGCGCCGTTCGCGGCCCGCCGGTTCGTCGCGGGGCTGCTGGCGTGCCGCCCGTTCGCCGGCCGGGTCGCCGAGGACGACGTGCAGCTTGTGGTGAGCGAACTGGCCACCAATGCCGTGGTCCACGCAGGTACCTCTTTCTCGGTCGCGGTGTCCTGCGAGGGCCCCGCCATCCGGATTTCGGTGCAGGACGGGAGCTCGACGACGCCGATCGTGCGGGATGGCTCTCCCACCGCTCGATCGGGCCGAGGGTTGCGCATCGTGGCCGCACTGTCGCGCGAGTGGGGCGTCGCGCCCGGCCCGGACGGCAAGACCGTCTGGGCGGAGCTACCGCTGCGCTAGCTCGGCGACCGCATCAGGTGCCGGGCGTGGCGCCCCGCCGGCGAACCAGCGAGTCGACTGTCACGGCCAGGATCAGCACGATCGCGGTGGCGATGTCCTGGCCTGCCGCGCTGATTCCCATCAGCGCCAGGCCGTTGAACACCGTCGCGATGACCAGGCCGCCGAGGAGGGCGTGCAGCATCTTGCCGCGGCCGCCGAACAGGCTGGTGCCGCCGATCACGGCCGCCGCCACGGCGTACAGCACGAAGTTGCCGACCTCGATGTTGGTGGCGATCGACCCGAGGCGCGACGCGTAGACCAGTCCGGCCAGGCCGCCGGTGAAGGCGACCAACACGAAGGCCGCGGTGCGCACGATGGGGACGTTGATCCCGGCGCGGCGCGCCGCCTCGGGGTTGGCGCCGATCGCATAGATGTAGCGCCCAAGCCGCGTCCGGCCCAGGAGGAACGACCACACCCCGATTACCAGGAGCACGAGGAGCAGGACCCACGGAACGCCGTTCAACGTGATCAGTCCCACGCCGCGGTTCAGCGTGCAGATGAAGACGACCACCACGCCGGCGATCGCTGCCAGCACCACCCGCAGGAGAACGACGCTCAGGGGAGGAGCACTCAGCCCTCGTGAGCGCCGCCGCGCCGCAGCGCTGATCGATACGAGTGCGTACACCGCCAGGATGACGACGAGGACGATCCAGCTCAGCGTCGGGCTCATGTTGGCGTTGACCAGGTTGTAGACCGGGCTGGTCGTGCTGATCGAGATGACGCCGCCCACGGCCGTCTTGTCGACCTGAGCCAGCAGGATGATCACGCCCGTGAAACCGAGCAATCCGCCCAGCGTGACCACGAAGGAGGGCAGGTGAAGCCGGGTGATCAGGGTTCCCTGGAGCAGGCCGATCGCAGCGCACACCAGGAGCCCGCCGGCGATGCCCAACCACCACACCATGTTGACAGGAGGCGCGATCAACTCGGCGATCACGAAGCCGCCGACGCCCGCCACCGCGCCGATCGAGAGGTCGATCTCGGACAGGAGCAGCGCGTAGATCTCGCCCGCGGCGAGCAGGATGTACAGCGCGGCCTGAACGAACAAGTTGACCAGGTTGCCCGCCGACAGGAACGTCGACTGCTCGATCCGGAAGAAGATCACGATCAGCACGAGACCGACGATCACCGGTACCGCACCGCTCTCGCCGCTGCGGATGCGCTTCCCCCAGGCCCGCAGGTACTCGCTCAGTGAGTCGGCCAGGACCTCGGGCGCGGTGGTCGCGAGCTCGCTCTGAGCCACCTCCTCCTCTTCGATTACCTGCGCTTCCGGCTCCTGGTAGGTGACCGAGGCCGCCGGAGGTTCGTTCGGCGTCCCCGCGCCGGATGTCGGATCGTCCATCACTGCTCCCTCTCAGTTGCCGGCGGCTCGGAACCGGCGCCGACGCCGGTCGCCTGGAGCTCGCGCGAGGACTGTCCGGTGGTCATGTAGTCGACCACGACCTGCCGATCGAATCTCGACGCCTCGTCGACGGCCACCATGCGCCCGAGGTACAGGATCGCGATCCGATCCGCGACCTCGAAGACGTCTATGAGATTGTGGGAGACCACCATCACGGCGACTCCGCGGCTGGCCAGGCGCTTGATCAGATCGAGAACCTGCCGTGTCTGCGACACGCCCAGTGCCGCGGTCGGCTCGTCCAGGATCACCAGCTTCGCGTTGGCCAGGAGCGCCTTGGCCACGGCCACCGATTGCCGCTGCCCGCCGGACAGCGAGGCGACGGGCTGGCGGATCGAGCGGACGGTCCGCACCCTGAGCTCGTCGAGCGTCTTGCGCGCGGCGATCTCCATCGAATCCTCGTCCATCATCCCGCGGCGGAGAGGCTCGTGCCCGAGGAACATGTTCTGGACGATGTCCAGGTTGTCGCACAGCGCCAGGTCCTGGTAGATCGTCGTGATGCCGAGCGCCTCGGCGTCCTTGGGGCCGTGCAGCTGGACCGGACGGCCCTCCCACAGCAACTCGCCCTCGTCGGGCGGCCACAGCCCGGAGATGGTCTTGATCGTGACCGATTTCCCCGCCCCGTTGTCCCCCGCCAGCGCCGTCACCCGGCCGGGCGGGATGTCCAGATCGATCCGTGTGAGGGCCCGCACCGGCCCGAAGCTCTTGCTGATGCCGCGAAGGCTCAGGAGCGAAGCCCCGTTGGCCGAGGTGCCTTCTGCGCTCCGGGGCCCCGCCGGGCTCTCTCCAGTAGTCATCCGCTCCTCACGTGCCGGGGGCCCTCCCGCAGCTGCGGGAGGGCCCGATCGACCAGCTCTCCTACTACCGCCGGATCAGCTTATCCCAGCGGCTTTACATCCGGCAGCAGCCGTGCCCGAGCACAACTGCTTGGTCGGCACGAAGTTGTCCTTCACGATCGTGTCGTTCATGTTGGCCGGCGTGACCCAGACCGGCACCAGGTAAGCCGAGGGCACCGAGACATTCGCCTTGGTGTCCTGCGTCGACGCGTTCACCAGGCCGGCCGGCGGCTTCTGGCCCGCACGGACGTACATGGCGAGCGCGGCGGCGGCCTGCGCTTCCAGGTAGATCGGCTTGTACACGGTCCCGCACTGGTAACCGCTCAGCACGTTCTGAAGGCCGGTGAGCGACGCGTCCTGGCCCGTGGTCGGGAAGGTCTTCGGCTTGACACCGTGAGTCTTCAGGTACGTGATGATCGGAGCGGCATTCGCGTCGTTCGGGACGAGGACCGCGTTGATGTTCTTGTTCTTCGTGAACGCGCCCTGGAACTCGGTGAGCGCGGTCGGCGGATCCCAGGTGCCGGCGGGATGACCCGAGTCGATCCACGCGCCCGAGTGGAACTTGGCCTGCAACACCTGGTTGTAATAGCCCTGGTAGAACAGGGTGGCGTTGTTGTCAGTGACGTCACCGTGCATGACGAGCACGTTCGGCTTCGACACCCCCCAGGCGGCCACGCACTTCACCATCCCGTCACCCATGGTCTTGCCGACGAGGACGTTGTTGAAGCTGACGTAGTACTGACGCGTCCCCCCCAAGGTCAGGCGGTCGTAGTCGATGACCGCCACGCCGTGGCTCTTTGCGTAGGCCTCGATGCGCGCGCCTACGCCGGAGTCTAGCGGGTCGACCATCAGGACGGTCGCGCCCTTCGTGATGTCGCTCTGTGCATCGCTGAACTGCGTCGAGTCGCTGCCCAGCGCGTTCTGCACGATGATGTCCGAACTCGAGAGCCCGGCCGCACTCAGCGCCTTCTTGATGTCGGGCGCGTCGAACTCGACGTACCGCGTCGAGCTGGTCGTATCCGGAAGGATGGCGGCGACCTTACCCTTACCCGCCGCGGCCAGTGGCTTCAGAGCCGCCATGGCCGTGAAGTCGTTGGTGAACGACGAGGTCGAGATGCTCGGAGTTGACGAACTACTACTTCCGCTCGTGCTCGAGGCGCTCGAGCCGCCGCTCGCACTGCTGCTGGAGCTGCTCGAATTCGAGCTGCCACATCCTGCGGCGACGACTGCCGCGACAGCGAGCACCGTACACACCTTCGCCCGCGTGAAACTCATACTGCACGCTCCTCTCATTTCGCGCGCAAGACAACTAACCGATTGCGCCGGTCCCAGCCCCCGGCCCAGAACTACGCTGTCAAACCCCGACGGGCCCGTCCACCGTGGTTA
>CAVWSI010000008.1:0-363889 GCA_963757795.1 uncultured Solirubrobacterales bacterium
CCTGCGGCAGGGGAAATCGAGATTCGCGTGCGCGCTAGCGGGCTCAATTTTCGCGACGTACTCAGCGCGCTTGGGCTTTATCCCGGCGCCCCGAGGCCTCTGGGCGGCGAGTGCTCCGGCACCGTGACCGCGGTGGGTGACCGTGTGCAAGGCTTCGCCATCGGCGATCCCGTGGTCGCGCTGGCGGGTGCCAGCTTTGCCACCCATACGTCACCACGGATGCGGCGTTCGTCGTGCCCAAGCCGCACGAGCTCAGTTTCAGCATTGCGGCAAGTCTGCCGGTGACCTGGCTGACCGCGAATTACGCGTTGCGTCAACTTGCGAAGCTCAAGCCGGGCGAGCGTTGTGTTGATCTCACCGAGCTGCGGGCGGAGTTGGGTCGGCGGCCGTCGAAATTGCGCAGCGCATGGAGCGAAATGTTCGCGACCGCGGGCACGGAGGAGAAACGCGATTACTTGCGCCAGCTCGGAATCGCGAACGTCTTCGACTCGCGAACACTCGAGTTCGCGGATCAAGTGCCGCCAGTCGATGTCGTATTGAACTCGCTGAGTGGCGAGTTTCTAGTCGTCTTTGGCACTGTCCGGCCCGGTGGGCGCTTCATCGAACTCGGCAAGCGTGACACCGGCGTTCGCGTGCCGGAAGGCGTCGAGCATCACATATTCGACTTGGGCGATGCCTGCGAGGCGCAACCCGCGCAACTGCGCGCCATGCTGATCGAGGCGCTCGACTCCGTTGCGGCGGGCACGGTCCGCCCCGCCCCCATCCGCGCCTTTCCGCTTGCCGATGCGGAGCGCGCATTCCGCACCATGGCCCACGCCAAGCACATCGGGAAAATCGTCTTAACGCAGCACGAAGCCGCCGAGCGATTCGCATCGAACGCCACGTATCTCATTACTGGTGGACTCGGCGACTCTGGACTGACGGTCGCCGAGTGGATGATCGAGTGCGGTGCGCGGCATCTGGTATTGGTATCCCGACACACGCGCGCACTTCCTGAAACGCTGCCCGGCGCTGACGTGCACGTAATGGGGGCCGACGTCAGCGACCCCGAGCAGGTGGCGAGGGTGCCGGCACGAGATCGAACAGACGCCGCCACCACTGCGCGGAATTTTCCATGCAGCCGGCGTGCTCGACGATGGCATCCTGCAGCAGACGTGGGACCGGTTCCAGCGGGTGTTCGTGCCAAAGGTGGCGGGCGCCTGGAATCTGCACACGCAAACGCAACAACTGCCGCTCGACTTCTTCGTCCTTTTCTCGGCAGCCGCGCTGCTGGGACCGCCGGGACAGGCGAGTCATGCCGCGGCAAACTCGTTCCTCGATGAGATCCCAGGTCCCGCTCAATCGCTGGGACTGCCCGGCATCAGCATCGATTGGGGCGATGGTCTGAAACCGGATCGGCGGCGTCCAAGGACATCCTGGCAGCGTGCGGCGCCCCGCGGAATGGGCGCGATTCGCACGCGGCAAGGGCTGCAGGCTCTGGAAGAAGCGCTACGGCGCGCACGTCCGCAGACCGCCGTGATTCCCGTAGACTGGCAGGCGTTCGCCACACACTGGACCGGCGGACCGCTGATCGCGGAACTGATTCGCAAATCAGCGGCCGCGGAGCCATCGCCCGCGCCATCGCGTGGAGCTCAGCCGGTGGAGCCGTCGGGGACCGATGCGCCGCCCGCGGACCGCCGCCGCATCTTCGCATCGCACGTACAGCAGCAGGTGCGAAAGGTGCCTCGGCTTCGGACAGCGCGCGACCGTTGGACCCGCGCACTCCGCTACAGGAACTGGGGCTGGATTCGCTGATGGCGGTGAGCTTCGAAACGCTTACGAGCTGGCCTGGGGCAGCGTTTGCCGGCCACGCGTGTTCGACTATCCAGTTGTCGAAGCGCTGACCGACTATCTGGCGGGTCTCGCGCTGCCCGCGGTCGAACCCGCGCTGGTGGCTCCGCGGGATGAGGCGCTCGCACGCATCGAACAATTGTCCGACGAAGAAGCCGAGGCGATGCTCCTACAGAGGCTGGCCGCGGGAGGGAACGATGAGTATTGCCGATATGTTACGCGCACCTCTCGCCGCTGAAGACACCCTGCTCGCGATCGAATCGATGAGTCGAAGATCGACTCGTTGAGAACGTGCCCGGAACGAGCCCATCGCGATCATCGGCACGGGCTGCCGTTTCCCCGGCGGCGTACACGATCCGACAGCTTCTGGGAATTGTTGAGCGAGGGTCGCGACGCGATCGCGTGAAATTCCGCGCAACCGTTGGGACATCGACTGCGTTCTATGATCCCGATCCAAAGGCGCCCGGGAAAATGGCGACCCGCTGCGGCGGATTTCTGGACGGCGTCGATCAGTTCGATGCGCAGTTTTTCGGCATCTCGCCGCGCGAAGCGGTGAACATGGATCCGCAGCAGCGCGTGCTGCTGGAAGTGGGTTGGGAGGCGCTGGAACACGCGGGCCAATCGCCGCAGGAGCTCGCCGGCAGCCGACCGGCGTGTTCGTCGGCATTGCAGCAACGATTACGGCGCATATTCAGTCGCTCGGACGACGCCGCCGCATCGACGCTACACCGGCACCGGCAACGCGCATCAGCGTCGCTGCCGGGCGGCATTTCGTACATCCTCGGTTTGCAGGGCCCAGCCTCGCCATCGATACGGCCTGCTCGTCGTCGCTGGTCGACGGTTCACCTGGCTGTCAGAGTCTGCGCAACGGCGAGTGCGCGATGGCGCTCGCGGGCGGTGTGAACCTGATCCTTTCGCCGGAGGGCACGGTTAGCCTTTCGACAGGCGCAGCATGCTGGCGCCCGATGGCCGCTGCAAGACGTTCGATGCGCGGGGCCGACGGCTATGTCCGCAGCGAGGGCTGCGCGTGGTGGTGCTGAAGCGGCTCTCGGACGCATTGCCGACGGCGACCGGTGCTCGCGCTGATTCGGGGCTCGGCGGTGAATCAGGATGGCCGCAGCAGCGGACTCACGGCTCCGAACGGTCCTGCGCAGCAGGCCGTGATCCGTGCGGCGCTCGCGAAGGCCGGCGTGACACCGCGCGAGGTCGACTATGTCGAGGCGCACGGCACCGGGACGGCGCTGGGCGATCCGATGGAGGTGCAGGCGCTCGCGGCGGTGCTGGGCGCGGGCCGCGACGATGGCCGGCCGTTGTTGATCGGGTCGGTGAAAACCAACTCGGGCACACGGAAGCGGCCGCGGGCATCGCGGGTTTGATGAAAGTCGTGCTGGCGCTGCAGCACGGCAGATTCCTGCGCATCTGCATTTCGAACAGCCGAGTCCCGCACATCCCGTGGAGCGATTGCCGGTCGCCGTTCCGACGGTACTCGCGCCGTGGCCGGCTGGCCGGAAGGCGGATTGCGGGTGTCAGCTCTTTCGGATTAGCGGCACCAATGCGCATATGGTGCTGGAGGAAGCGCCGGTGCCGTCGAGTGCGGCGCGGAACAGATCGGCCATTCGTGTTGCCGCTGTCCGCACGTACGCCGGACGCATTGCAGGCGCTGGCGCGGGCCTATCGAAATTTTCCTCATCACAGACTTCCGGCGCTGGCCGACATATGCTATACCGGCAGCGTGCGACGGACACATCACGATCATCGCCTGGCCATGGTGGGCGATTCGCCGCGGATATGGCATCGGTTGTCACCTCGTCCGTCGTGCCGGGTCAACCGAGACCGGCGGCGATTCGTGTTTCCGGGCCAAGGCTGACAGTGGCCTGGCATGGGACGAGATCTGCTCGAATCGGAGCCGGTTTTTCGCTCCGCGATGGAGGAATGCGCCGCCGCGATGCAGCGTGAGGTTTCGTGGTCGTTGCTGGACGTGCTCCCGATGGTGCGCGCCAGGATGAAATCGATGTGATTCAGCCATGCTATTCGCATTGAGGTGGCGCTGGCCGAATTGTGGCGAGCGTGGGGCGTTGAACCCGCGGCCGTCGTCGGCCACAGCATGGGCGAAGTGGCTGCGGCTCATTGCGGGCGTGTTGCGTTGGGCGATGCTGTCCGCATTATTTGCCTGCGCAGCCCATTGCTGAAACGCGTGCGCGGACAGGGGGCGATGGCCGTCGTGGAACTATCGACGGCAGGCGCGAGCGGCGATCAACGGATATGAAGACCGCCTGGCGGTGGCCGTCAGCAACGGCCCACGTTCGACCGTTTTGTCCGGCGATCCTGGTGCACCGAAGTCGTGTGGGCGGCCTGAAAGCAACGGATGTTTTTTGCCGGCGGGTGAAGGTGGATGTCGCAGCGCACAGCCCGCAGATGGACGTGTTGCGCGACGACTGGTTGACGGCGCTGTCCGGCCTGCAGCCGCAGACTGCGCTGATGCCGTTTCATTCGACTGTGACCGGAAGGGTCTTGTGCGGGGCCCGAATTCGGGCCGATGTATTGGGGCCGAAATCTGCGCGAGCCGGTCAATTCTGCGGACGTTCAAGCTCGATCGCAGACGGGCACGACCTTCATCGAAATCAGTCCGCACCCGACTCTGTTGCCGGCTATCGAGGATAGTGGACGGCATGCGTCGGCAAAGGTGGTAACACTGGGGTCGTTGCGTCGCGAAGAGGCGGCGAGCATTGTGCTGTAGTCTTGGGAGCGCTGTACTGCAATGGTTATCCTGTCGATTGGCGCCGGCTCTATCCGACGGTGGCCGCGTGGTTGCGCTTCCGGCGTACCCTTGGCAGCGCGAGCGCTATTGGCTGGAACAGCGCGCACCGAAGCGCCATCAGCAGCGGTCGCACATGGAGCTATCGACGGCGGCGGGGACACATTGTTGGGAGATGGAAGCGAGTCTCGACGACTTCCCGTTCCTGGCCGATCATCGTGTGCGCGGCGCGGTGGTGTTCCCTGCGGCAGCATATCTGGAAATGGCGCTCACCGCGAGTCCACAGGGGTTGGAGAACGTCGCGCTGCAGGAGGCAATGTTCGTTCCCGCGAGCGGTTCGCGAACCGTGCAACTCGTCGCGCGGGCGAGCGATCCCGGTAACTCCAGTTTCTCCATTTCGAGCCGCGCAGACACCGGGGCGTGGACGTCGCACGTCACCGGCACCATGTGCACGATTGATGCGGAGGGCGCCGCCAGCCCGTCATCGCTGGACGAAATTCGCGCACGCTGCACGCAGCCGGTGACTTCCGCCGAGCACTATGATGCACTGGCCGCGCGGGGGCTGGAGTACGGGCCGGCGTTTCGCGGGATCACGGCGATTCAGCGGCGCGACGGAGAAGCGATCGCGCACTTGCGTCTGCCGGCGTCCGCTGCATCTTCGGTGGACTTCAGCATTCATCCGGCGCTGCTGGATGCGGCGCTGCAAACGCTGGCTGCCACCATGCCGGCCGGCGATGCGACCTACGTGCCCATCGCATTTGAAAGCGTACGCCTGTACGCGCGGCCATCGCCGGAGATGTGGGCCCATGCGCAGAGGCGCAACGAACAGGAAGGCGATATCCGGCTGTTGGACGTCGATGGCACCGTGGTGTTGGAAGCCTTGGGAATTCGCGTGGAGCAGTTGCAGGGCGAAGCCGCGCAGCGATCGCAACTGAGCGAGTGGCTGTATCAACTGGAATGGGCGCCTGCTCCGGATGCAGCACCGGCGAGCTCCCATGGTGCATGGCTCCTCATCGGCGATCGCAATGGCGTGGCGGAATCGTTGGCGCCATTGTTACCAGGGGCGGTGATTGCGCCGCGGCATGCCGACGTGCGCCGTCTTCTCGACACGCCGTACCGCGGCATAGTCCACCTGGGCAGCCTCGACTGCATGCGCGTGGACGACTCCGCCGGCCTGTGTGCGGAGATCGTTGCACTGGTGCAGACCATCGCACAGGCCGGCCTTCGCGATGCCCCTCGGCTGTACCTGGTGACACGCGGCGCACAGACGTTGGGGAATGTGTCGCAGGCACCCGTGTGGGGACTTGGCCGCGCCATCGCGCACGAGCACTCCGAACTGCAATGTTCGTGCATCGATCTCAGCGCCGACACCCCCGTGGATATGCTGGCGCGCGAGATTCTCGCCGGCGATCGCGAGGATCAAATCGTGTATCGCGGCCATCAACGCTCCGTTGCACGTTTGCGCCGGGCGCGATTGGACGACGTAGCGGAACTGCTGAGCCCCGCCGGCAATCGCGGGTTCGCGCTGGAGATGGACACGCCCGGCATACTGGATGGACTGAAGTTGCGTGCGGTGGAACGTCGCGCGCCAGGCCCGGGTGAGGTGGAGATAGAAGTCCACGCGGCGGGTCTGAATTTTCTGGATGTGCTGGCTGCGATGGGATTGCGACCCGACGTCTCTGCCGGGGATCCGATTCGGTTGGGCGGTGAGTGCGCAGGCGTTGTTACTGCCACCGGTGACGGCGTCGATGAATTCGCGGTGGGCGATTCCGTAGTTGCGCTGGCGGCTGGCGCATTCCGGCGATTCGTGCTTACGCCCGCGACCTTCGTTGTCCCCAAGCCCGACGGCCTGACGTTTGAAGAGGCCGCCACCATCCCCATCGCCTTCATGACCGCGCAATATGCGCTGGAGCATCTCGGCCGGCTGACCGCAGGAGAACGTGTCCTGATTCATTCCGCGGCTGGCGGCGTAGGACTCGCAGCCGTGCAGATTGCGCAACGGATCGGCGCGGAGATCTACGCCACCGCGGGTTCAACGGAGAAGCGGGCGTTCCTCGAATCGTTGGGCATTGGTCACATTTTCGATTCGCGGTCGCTGGCGTTCGCAGGCGAGATTCTGGAGTGTACGGGCGGCCAAGGTGTCGATGTCGTACTGAATTCGCTGGCGGGAGAAGCGATTGCCGCCAGCCTGCGCGCGCTGGCGCCATACGGCCGGTTCCTCGAAATCGGCAAGCGCGACATCTATCAGAATTCGCAACTCGGGCTCGCACCGTTCCGCAAGAATCTCTCCTACTTCGCCATCGATCTCGCGCGCATGATGACGGAGCGCCCCGGCACGATGCGGTCGCTTCTGCAAAATGCAATGCGCACGGCGCAGCCCCTACGACATCTGTCGTACACCGCGCAGAACGCCGCCGCTGCGTTCCGCGATATGGCGCAAGCCAAGCACATTGGCAAACTCGTTCTCACGATGCAGCATCCGGAGGCGCCCATTGCGCAGGCGCCAGCGCGGGTTCGTGCCGATGCGACTTATCTGATCACCGGCGGGCTTGGCGGGCTTGGACTCACCATCGCACAGTGGCTGGTGGATCGTGGCGCGCGGCACATGGTGCTGCTGGGCCGGGGCAGCGGGTCGGCCCAAGCGCGGGGCGCGATTGAAGCGCTGGACGCCGAAGTGGTCACCATGCAGGCCGACGTTGCGGATCGCGATCAGATGGCGCGCGTCCTGGAGCGCATCGATCGTACGCTGCCTCCGCTGGCGGGCATCGTGCACGCCGCCGGCGTTCTCGACGATGGATTACTGCTGAGCCTCACGCCCGAGCGAGTGCGTGCCGTCATGGCTCCGAAGGTACAGGGCGCGTGGAATCTCCATACGCTCACGCTCGGCCGTTCACTCGATTTCTTCGTTCTGTTCTCGTCGGCGGCAGCATGGCTGGGGTCGCCCGGCCAGAGTAATTACGCCGCCGGCAACGCATTCCTCGACGCACTGGCGCGAGAGCGGCATACAGCGGGGCTACCGGCGCTGAGCATCAACTGGGGGCCGTGGTCGGAGGTGGGCCTGGCGGCGGCCGAGGAGAACCGCGGAGCCCGTCTCGCGTTTCGCGGGGTGACGAGTTTCACACCCCAGCAAGGCGCCGATGCATTCGGGCAGTTGTTGAGCTTCGGCGGTTCGCAGATTGGCGTGATGGCTTTGAATGTACGGCAGTGGAGGCAATCGTATGCCAAGGCCGCCGGCATGCCTCTGCTTGCCGAATTGATGCAGGCCGAAGAGGAGGGCGCGACGGCGGGCGCATCCGGCACTTCGGTACGTGCCGCACTGATCGCGGCGGAACCTGGACAACGCATCGGCTTGCTGGAGTCGCACGTGCGGGAACAACTCGGACAGGTGCTGCGGCTGGCGCCCTCCCGGATCGACGCACGCACTCCGTTTCGCAGCCTCGGCATCGATTCGCTGATGGCGCTGGAACTCCGCAATCGTCTGGAATCGAGCCTGGGACTTACTCTGTCGGCGACGCTGGTCTGGAATTATCCGACCATCACGGCGCTCGCTCCGTTCCTGGCGGACACGCTTCGGCTGCCTGTCGAGGCGGCGGTCGAAATCGTGGCGGAGCCAGTAGCGATGGAAGACGAACTCGACAATTTGTCGGAATCCGAAATGGCGGAGTTGCTCGCGCAAGAACTGCAGGCACTTGCACAAAGGAGTTCTTCATGAGCGCCGATCATCGCACTCTTCTGCAGCGCGCGTTCCTCGAATGGAAGAGTGCGCAGACACGGCAGCGCGCAGGCCATCAGCGGCGGTCCGCAGGACCTCGCGCCCTGTTGCAGCACGCGTTCATCGAATTGGTCGTGCCGGCAGACCGGAGATCGTCATGAGCGCCGACCATCGCACTCTGCTGCAGCGAGCATTCGTCGAATTGAAGAATGCGCAGGCGCGTCTCGATGCGGCGGAGCGGGCGAAATCGGAGCCGAGTGCAATCATTGGTATGGGCTGCCGCTTTCCCGGTGGCGTCGATTCTCCCGAAGCCTTCTGGCGCTTGTTGTGTGATGGCGTGGATGCCATCACGGACGTGCCGCCGGGCCGGTGGAATGCGGCTGAGTTGTTCGACACGGATCCGGATGCGCCCGGCAAAATGACGACCCGCTGGGGTGGGTTCGTCGAGAACGTCGACCGCTTCGACGCCGCCTTCTTCGGTATCGCACCGCGCGAGGCCGTGTGGATGGATCCTCAGCAGCGTTTGCTGCTCGAAGCGGCGTGGGATGCGCTGGGCGACGCAGGCGTAGCCACCGATGACTGGCGGGCAGCCGCACGGGCGTGTTCGTCGGCATCTGCAATACCGATTATTCGCGGCTCGACGAAGCAGGCGCCGATGCCGTGGATGCGTACGCCGGCACCGGGAACGCTTACAGCATCGCGGCCGGACGCATCTCGTATCTGCTGGATCTTCGCGGACCGTCGGTGGCACTCGACACCGCGTGCTCGTCGTCGCTGGTTGCGATTCATCTGGCGGTGCAGAGTCTGCGAACCGGTGAATGCAACCTCGCAATGGCAGGCGGCGTGAATTTATTGCTGTCGCCGCTGCCGGGCATCATGGCTTCGAAGATGCGCGTGATGGCGCCGGATGGCCGGTCGAAAACGTTCGACGCGCGCGCCGATGGATACGTACGCGGCGAGGGTTGCGGTGTCATCGTATTGAAGCGGCTTTCCGATGCGCTCGCCGCCGGCGATTCGATCGCTGGGAGTGATTCGCGGTTCGGCCGTCAACCAGGATGGCTGCAGCAGCGGACTGACGGCGCCCAACGGAATCGCGCAGCAGCAGGTGATCCGGCAGGCGCTGGCGAACGCGGGTCTCACGCCGGATCAGATCACGTATGTGGAGGCGCACGGGACGGGGACTTCGCTCGGCGATCCCATTGAGGTGGAGGCACTGGCGGCCGTGCTGGGCGCACCGCGCGCGGATGGGCAATGGTGCGCCATCGGCTCCGTGAAGACGAACATCGGCCATCTGGAAGGTGCGGCCGGTATTGCGGGTTTGATGAAAGTGGTACTCGCGCTGCAGCACGGTGTGGTGCCGCCGCACTTGCATCTGCGCACGTTGAACCCGAACATCTCGTTGGACAACACGCGGCTGACGATTCCGCGCGAAGCGCTGACCTGGCCGGAGGGTGTGCACCGGTATGGCGGTGTCAGTTCATTTGGCTTCAGCGGAACGAATTCGCACATCGTGCTGGAGCAGCCTCCGTCGACAACGAGTGCGGACAACACCGCGGACAATAGCGTTTATGTACTGCCGGTGTCCGCGCACGATCCGGCGGCGCTCGCGACTCTGAGCGATGCTTACGTCGAACTGCTGAGCGGCGATGTCCGGGCGGCCGATGTCTGCTATTCGGCGAGCGTCCGCCGGCCGCATTACACGCATCGCCGCGCCGTCGTGGGGCGTTCGTCCCGCGAACTGGCGGACGCGTTGCGCAGTGGTGCGGTGGCTTCGCGCCCGAATGCGGCGGGAAAACTCGCATTCGTGTTTTCAGGTCACGGTAGCCAGTGGTTCGGCATGGAGCGCCCGTTATTCGAGACCGAACCCGTGTTCCGCGATGCGTTTGCGACCTGTGCGGAAGCGATTCGCGAACATGCGGGTTGGGACCTGCTCGGGCGTCTTGCGGACGAACAGGCGTGCACGCAATTCGAAGTGGTGCAGCCGTCTCTGCTTGCCGTTCAGGTGGCGCTCGCGGCGTTGTGGCGTTCGTGGGGGATTGTGCCCGATGCGGTGGTTGGGCACAGCATGGGTGAGATTGCGGCGGCGCATGTGGCAGGCGCGCTGACGCTCGACGATGCGGCGCGCGTGATCTGTTGCCGCAGCCGCTTGTTGATGCGGGTGCGCGGACAGGGCTCGATGCTGGCGGTGGAACTGTCCGCAGCGGATGCGGGCCACGCGCTGGACGGTGTCTCCGGCGTGGCGATCGGTGCGAGTAACGGACCGCGGTCGACCGTGCTGTCCGGCGACACGGAATCGCTGCGCACGGTGCGCGACCGGTTGGAAGCGCAGGGCGTGTTCTGCCGCGTGGTTCGTGCGGATACGGCGTTCCACAGCTCGCAGATGGATTCGCTGCTCGGAGATCTGCGGCGCGAGTTGGCCGGAGTGCGTCCACAGGCGGCGGCGATGCCGATCTATTCCTCCGTCACAGGAGGCGCGGTGGAGGGACCGGCGCTGGACGCGAACTACTGGTCGCGAAATCTGCGCGATGTTGTCCAATTCTGGCCGGCTGCGCAAGCCTTGGTGCACGCGGGCCATTCGACATTCGTGGAGTTGAGCGCGCATCCGATTCTGACGCTGGCGATGGAGAGTGCTGCGACGGCGCTGCCTTCCTTACGCCGTGATGACCAGGATCGCGAGACTCTGCTGAGGTCCCTCGGCCAGTTGTACACGTTGGGATTCCCCGTGGAGTGGCAGCGGCTGTGTCCCACGGGAAGGCAGTTTGTGAAACTGCCTCGATACCCATGGCAGCGTGAGCGATTCTGGCTGGCGCCGTTGCAGAATGCGCGCAGGCGTCCGCGCCGGGCGAATCGGTTTTAGGGGAACAGATCGCGATTTCCTCGGGGGAACTGCACTGCTGGGAGCGCGAAGTGGCGGTGGCCGCGGTGGACGATCATCGTGTGCAGGGGAATGTCGTTTTCCCGCGGCAGGCTACGTGGAAATGGCACTCGCCGCCGCGCGAGAGATGGGGAGCGCTGAGGTCTCCGACATTGCGATTCATCAGGCGCTCGCGTTTCGCTCCACCTCGACGACCGTGCAATTGACAGTGTCGGCCGCGGGGCAGTTTCGCATTTGCAGCGAGCCGTCTGCGTGGGTGCTGCATGCCACCGGAAGTCTGAGTCGCGGCGGGAAGGCGCAAGCTGGACAGGCGTCGATGGAGGACATACGGAACCGCTGTTCCAAGCGCATCGCCGGCGACGAGTTCTATGGCCAGATGGCGGCGCATGGACTTGAATACGGCCCGCGCTTCCGTGGCGTGCTGGAACTGTGGCGGGGTGAAGGGGAAGCGCTCGCGCGTCTGCGGCCGGCGGATGATTTCACGCCAATGCCGGATTCCGCCATGCAAGTGTTGGCGGCAGCGGTGCCTGATTCTGCCGATGACGCGGCTTACGTTCCGGTGTCGGTGGATCGCGTCGCGCAGTGGGGAGCGATGTCGACGGCCGTGTGGAGCCACGTCCAGGCGGTAGTGGAACGCGATTGTGTTCGCGGTGATGTGCGTCTGCTCAATCCGAGCGGCGGCGCTGTCATCGAATTGCGTGGAGTTCGTCTGCAGCGCGTGGGGGCGAACAGCACACACGACGAGGTGGCCGACCGCTTCTATGCGATGGAGTGGAAGTCGAAGAACGCCGAGCCCGCGGTGGCGGAGGCGGGCCGGTGGCTGGTGTTTGCGGATCGCGGCGGAATCGCGGAAGGCCTGGCGGAGCGGCTTCCAGGCGCGACACTGGTGCGGTCCGGCGGCATCATGCCGTCCAACCAGACGTGGACGGGGCTGGTGGATTGCCGCGCACTGGATGCGACGTCCGCGGGGGAAGTTTGCGGCCCGGTGCTTGAGTTAGTGCAGAACATTGTGCGCGCTGGATGGCGTGATGTACCGCGGCTGTATGTGGTGACGCGGCACTTGTCATTGGAGCAATCGCCGCTGTGGGGAATGAGCCGCGTGATCGCGATGGAGCACCCGGAACTTCGCTGCACGACCATTGGGCTGGGCTCGCACGATTCGATGGATGCGCTGACGCCGGAACTGCTGGCCGATAGCATCGAGGATCAAATCGTGCTGGACGACGGCGGCCGTCGTGTTGCGCGTCTGGTGCATGGGTTGGCCGATTCCGCGCGTCCGCTGGTGCCGGCCGGCGGTCGCCCGTTCCGGCTGGAAATCACGACTCCGGGTGTACTGGATGGGCTCGTGCTGCAGGAGATGATCCGCCGCGCCCCGGGTCCTGGAGAAGTGGAATTGCGAGTGGCGGCGGCGGCCCTCAATTTCAACGACGTGATGAAGGCCATGGGCATTTATCCCGGCGTGGGCGATGGTCCGGTGCCACTCGGCAATGAATGCGCCGGTACGGTGGTGGCGATCGGCGAAGGAGTGACCGGCCTCGCCGTTGGCGATGAAGTGGTGGCGCTGGCGCCGTACAGCTTTGGTTCGCATGTGACGACGCCGGCCGCGCTGGTGGCGCGTAAGCCCGCGCATCTGGGCTTTGAAGAAGCCGCGAGCATGCCCGTCGCGTTTTTGACGGCGGCGTATTCGCTCGACCGAATCGGGCGTCTGGAGCCGGGCGAACGCGTCCTGATTCACTCCGCTGCTGGGGGCGTGGGACTGGCTGCCATACAGATCGCGCAGCAAGTGGGCGCGGAAATCTTCGCGACGGTGGGGACCGACGAGAAGCGCGAGTATCTGCGGTCGATCGGCGTTCGGCACGTGATGGATTCGCGATCCCTTGCCTTTGCGGATGAGGTGATGGAACTCACCGGTGGGCGCGGCGTCGATGTTGTTTTGAACTCGCTGGCGGGCGAGGCGATCGCGAAGAGCCTGGCCGTGGTTGCGCCATATGGACGATTCCTCGAACTGGGCAAGCGCGATCTCTACCAGAATCGGCAGATCGGATTGTGGCCTTTCCGCAAGGGCCTCACCTACTCCGTGATTGACCTCGCGGGACTGGTGCAGGAGCGTCCGGCGATGCTCGGGCAACTGCTGCGCGATTTGATGAACAACGACGCACTGCGTCCGCGCCGCGGCAGGTGTTCGGTGCCAGCGATGCGGTGAGCGCGTTTCGCGAGATGGCGCGCGGCCAGCACATCGGCAAGATCGTGCTGTCGCTACAGGATCCGGCGGCGATGATTCGGCCCGCGGCGGGTTTCCGCAAAGACGCAAGCTACCTCATCACAGGAGGACTCGGCGGGCTGGGGTTGACGGTGGCGCGATGGATGGCGGAGCGTGGCGCAGGTCATCTGGTTCTGTTGGGCCGCAATGGGCCGGACGCCGAGGCGCGGCGTGCAATGGACGAGATGGCCGCTGCCGGTGCGCATGTTCGGAGTGTGCGGGCCGACGTCGCGAATCGCGAAGAACTCGCGGCGGTGGTGCAGGGTATTTCGCCGCCGCTGGCGGGAGTTGTGGATGCCCGCGGGCGTGCTGGACGACGGCATTCTGCTGCAACAGGATCGCGTGCGTTTCCAGCGCGTGATGGCGCCAAAAACGGACGGCGCATGGAATCTGCATATACTCACGGCAGAATGCCGCTGGAACATTTCGTGCTGTTTTCGTCGGCGGCGTCGATGCTGGGTTCCCCCGGCCAGGCGAATTATGCGGCGGCGAATGCGTATCTGGACGCGCTGGCACACCACCGTCGGGCGCTGGGACTGCCTGCGCTCAGCATCAACTGGGGGCCGTGGTCGGAAGTGGGCCTAGCGGCTCGCGCGGATCGCGGGGGGCGTCTGGCCATGCGTGGCATCGGCAGTCTTTCGCCCCGCAAGGGCTGGAGACGCTGGGCCGTTTAATGCAACAGGACACGACGCAAGCGGCGGTGCTGCGGCTCGATCTGCGGCAATGGCGGCAGTTCTATCCGAAGGCCGCGGAGACTCCGCTGCTCTCGGAATTGATTGCCGAGGCGGGCAGGGCGCGGGTGCAGGCAGCCCGGACAATCCGGCCCGCGCTGCTGGCGGCGGAAGCCGGATGGCGAAGGCGCTCGCTGCTGGAAACCCATCTGCCGAACAGATCGCGCAGGTCTTGCGACTGCCGGCGTCGCGGATCGATCGCGAGGCTCCGCTCACAGCTTGGGTCTGGATTCGCTGATGGCGTTGGAACTGCGCAACCGTTTGGAGAACAGCCTGGGGCTGACGCTCTCCGCGACGCTGATTTGGAGCTATCCGGCCATCGCCGCACTTGCGGAACATCTGGCGGGCCGTATGGGATCCCGCTCGAGGAGGCGGCCGCCGGAGGAATTGGATTCGGAAATAGACGGAAGTAGCGAGGCTCTCACCCGAAGAGGTGACCGCACTGCTCGCGGCTCGGAATTGGACGACTTGCCGGTATGAGCGATTCTTTCGATTCCAACACGAGACTGTCGAACGAGCAACGCGCTCTGGTTGCGCTTGCGAGCGCATGCGTGCGAAGCTCGAGACTCTGGAGCGCGACGCGCACCGAGCCGATCGCGATCATCGGCATCGGCTGCCGTTTTCCGGGCGGCGCCGACTCGCCCGACGCGTTCTGGCGACCTGCTGGCGAGCGGCGTGGACGCTGTCACCGAAGTCCCGCCGGATCGCTGGGACGGTGCGGCACTACTACGATCCCGATCCCGACGCGCCCGGCAAGATGAACTCACGCTGGGGCGGTTTCTTCGAGGCGTCGATCAGTTCGATCCCGTACTTCTTCGGCATTTCGCCGCGCGAGGCGGCCGGCATGGATCCGCAGCAGCGGATGCTGCTGGAGGTGGCCTGGGAGGCGCTGGAGGATGCCGGGCAGAACGCCGGAACGGCTGGCCGGCAGCGCAGACCGGCGTGTTCGTCGGGCGTCTACAACAGCGACTACTAGCTGCTGCAACTGGCCGACCCGAGCGCATCGACGCCTACACGCGCATCGGGCGCGTGCGCACAGTCATCGTCGCGAATCGGCTGTCGTATCTGCTGGATCTGCGAGGGCCCGAGCGTGGCGGTCGATACGGCCTGTTCGTCGTCGCTGGTGGCGGTGCATCTGGCGTGCCAGAGTCTGCGAGCGCGCGAATGCGATCTGGCGCTGGCCGGCGGCGTGAATCTGATGCTCTCGCCGCGGTCGACGGTCGCCGCTGTCGAAGGTCTGGCGATGTGCGCGCCGATGGACGCTGCAAGACTTTCGACGCGCGCGCCGACGGCTATCGTGCGCGGCGAAGGCTGCGGCGTCGTGGTGTTGAAGCGGCTCTCGGACGCGCATCGCCGACGGCGATCCGATCTGGCGGTGATTCGCGGTTCCGCAGTGAATCAGGACGGACGCAGCGCGGGCTTGACTGCGCCGAATGTGCTGGCGCAACAGGCGGTGATCCGGCAGGCGCTGGCGAATGCCGGCGTTGCGCCGGAGCAGTCGGGTATGATCGAAGCGCACGGGACCGGGACGACGCTGGGCGATCCGATCGAAGTGGAGGCGCTGACCGCGGTGCTACGGACAGGCGCGCGAGGCGGGGAGCCGTGCGCGCTCGGCGTCGGTGAAGACGAACATCGGGCATCTGGAGGCGGCGGCGGGCATCGCGGGGCTGATCAAAGTCGGTGCTCGCGTCTGCAGCACGCAGCCATCCCGCCGCATCTGCATTTCGGACGCTGAATCCGAACATCTCGCTCGACGGGACGCCGTTCTGTGATCCCCACGCGGCTGGAGCCGTGGCCCGCGGAGCGGCGCAGTCGCGGGCATCAGTTCGTTCGGCATCGGTGGAACGAATGCACACGTGCTGGTGGAACAGGCGCCGGCGTTGGAGCGCGTGGCTGCACCGGAATATTCGCGGCCTTACTTGTTGCCGGTGTCGGCGCGCAGCCTCGGAGTCGCTGCATGCGTTGAACGCTGCGTATCGCGACCTGTTGGCGAAGGAGTCCGACGCGGCGGCAGTTTGCTATAGCGCGAGCGTACGGCGTACGCACCACACGCATCGGATTGCGGTGGTGGGACGTTCGGCACAGGAGCTGGCCGACCGTTTGACGTCTGCCGCCGCCGGCGTGAAAGGACCGGGAGCACGGCAAGGGATTGCGTTCGTGTTCTCCGGCCAAGGTGGGCAATGGGCTGGAATGGGGCGCGGTTTATTTGCGCACGAACCCGTATTCCGCGCGAGCATCGAGCAGTGTGATGCGGCATTCGGACGCCTGGCGAACTGGTCGATTGCCGCCGAGTTGCATGCCGCGGAGTCGCGGTTCGAGAACACGGAGATTGCGCAGCCGATGTTGTTCGCGGTGCAAATGGGGCTGGCTGCCTTGTGGCGATCGTGGGGCATCGAGCCGGACACGATCACCGGGCACAGCGTGGGTGAAGTGGCCGCCGCGTGCGTCGCGGGCGTTCTAAGCCTGGAAGACGCGATTCGCGTCGTGTACCATCGCGGCCGTTTGATGCAGCGCACGCATGGCCGCGGGGCCATGGCGGCAGTGGCGATACCTGCCGCGGCGCTTGCGGACTATTCGGATCGGGTGTCGATATCGGCGGTCAACAGCCCGGTCAGCACGGTGATCTCCGGTGAGCCGGAGGCGGTTCGCGAGGTGCTGGCGGAACTTCGCGCGAAGGGTGTGCGATGCCGCGAGTTGAACGTCGCCTACGCATTCCATCATGCGCAGATGGATGCGCTGCTGGAGGAGTTTGCAAGCTCGATCCCGGGCATTGAACCGTTGGCAGGCACCGTGCCGATGGTGTCCAGCGTGACCGGCGAATCGCGCGCAGGCCGTGATTACGATGTGTCTTACTGGGTGCGCAACCTGCGCGAGCCAGTGAGGTTCGCCAGCGCCATGGAGCAGTTGGTGAATGGCGGCCACTCGTTGTTTCTCGAAATCGGCGCGCACCCGGTTCTCGGCGTGAACATCGCGGAGTGCCTCAGTGCGTTGGACCGTGAGGGAGTGGCCATCGCGTCGTTGCGGCGGGATGCGGACGAGCAAGTGTCGATGCTCGAATCGCTCGGCAGGTTTTATACCGCGGGCCATTCGGTGGATTGGCGCAAGGTGTATCCCGCGGGTCGCGTGGTGCCGCTTCCGAAATATCCGTGGCAGCACGAGCGCTATTGGATCGAAGGTGCGGAACCGAATGGCGCGCCCGCCAACGATTGGCTGCATGCGGTGGAGTGGCGGCCTGCCGCGCGCCGGACCGTCGAGGCGGCGGAACACGGCAGTTGGCTGATACTCGATGACTCGCGCGGCACGGGAGGCGAACTCGCGGGGGTCCTGCAAGCGCAGGGCGAACAGTGCAGTGTAGTGGCGCCGGGCGTGGAGTACGATGCGGCGGGCGCATGGCGGGGCGTCGTGTTCTTGCGCAGTCTGGACGCCGCGATGGAAGACTCGCTGCGTGCATCGTGCGGAGGCTTGCTCGAACTGGTGCAGCGCCTCGCGACGAGGACGGATTTGGGTTGTTACTCGCGATGCGGAATCGAATGTTGCACAAGCGCCCGTGTGGGGACTCGGACGAGTCATCGCGCTGGAGCACCCCGAGTTGTGGGGCGGCCTGATCGATATCGGCACGGCGGACGTTACCGAACTCGCCAGTGAACTTCTGCACAACGACGGTGAAGATCAGGTCGCATTTCGCGATGGCCGGCGGGTGGTGGCACGTCTGGTACGGAGCACAGTGGGGAAGCAGCCATTCGTGTGGCGCGCGGACCGGACGTACCTGATCACCGGCGGGCTGGGCGGCCTGGGCACGAGCATCGCGCGGTGGTTGATCGAGCAGGGCGTGCGCAACTTGGTGCTGATGGGCCGCAGCGGCGGCGAGTTCGAATCAGCCGGTGTGAAGGTTGTGGTGGAGCGCGCCGATGTCGCCGACGAGGCTGCAGTTGGCGGAGGTGCTCGCTCGCATCGAGCGGGACATGCCGCCACTGGCGGGCGTCATTCATGCAGCGGGCGTTCTGGATGACGGCGTCCTGCTGCGGCAGGATTGGGTCCGTTTTGAAAAAGTGCTGGCGCCGAAAGTCGCCGGCGCGTGGAATTTGCACCGGCTGACCAGCGCATCTTGCGCTCGATTGCTTCGTCATGTTCTCCTCGGCTGCGGCGGTGCTTGGATCGCCGGGTCAGGGCAACTACGCGGCGGCCAATGCGTTCCTGGGCGCGCTGGCGCATCACCGGCGTGCGCTCGGAATGCCGGCGCTGGCTATCGATTGGGGCGCGTGGGCGGAAACCGGCATGGCGGTGTCGGCCGGGCAGCGCATCGCGGACAGGGGAATGGGCCGCGTCGCACCGGATGATGGATTGCGGATCTTCGGCGAACTGGTGGCCAGCAGTGCAACGGAAGTAGCCGTGCTTCCAGTGGACTGGCGCATCGTGGGTGCCGCGCTGCCGCCGGGACAAGCGCCGCGAATGTTGCGCGAGTTGCTGCCCGTTCGAGTGGCGCCGCAAACGCCAGCGCTACTGCGTCCGGGTCAATTGCAGGATGTGGTCCGCGAGCAGATCGTGCAGGTGCTGCGGCTCGACCCCTCGCGGCGGCTGGATCCACGACAGCCGCTGAACGAAATTGGACTCGATTCGCTGATGGCGGTGGAACTGCGGAACCGGCTCAGCGTGGCGCTCGGGAAGCCCCTGCCTGCCACGCTGTTGTTCGATTATCCGACGATCGAGGCGCTGACGACGCACCTGTCCGGCGAGATGGCATTGCACGAGGCGCCGGCGGTGCACGCGGTTGCCGAGCCGATCGCGATCATCGGCATGGGCTGCCGTTTTCCGGGCGGCGTGCACGATCCTGAAGCGTTCTGGCGCCTGCTGCGCAACGGGGTCGACGCAGTGACGAAGTCCCGCGCGAGCGTTGGGACGTGGACGCCTACTACGATCCCGAATCCTGAAGCGCCGGGCAAGATGTCGACGCGCTGGGGCGGCTTCCTCGACGAGGTCGACCAGTTCGACGCGCCGTTCTTCGGCATTTCGCCGCGCGAAGCGAGTGCGATGGACCCGCAGCAGCGCTTGCTGCTGGAGGTGGCGTGGGAGGCGCTGGAGCGTGCGGGCCAGGCGCGCCGATCGATTGCGGGCAGCCGACCGGCGTGTTCATCGGCATCCGGCGCAACGACTACGGCCAACTGCGTTGCGTCGAGCGGCGGGCCACGCGGCATCGATGCCTACAGGGCAACCGGGAACGCGCGCAGCGCAGCCGCCGGCCGGCTCGCGTACGTGCTGGGGTTGCAGGGCCCGACTGGCCGTGGACACCGCGTGCTCGTCGTCGCTGGTGGCGGTGCACCTGGCGTGTCAGAGTCTGCGCGCTGGCGAGTGCGACCTGGCGCTGGCCGGCGGCGTCAACGCTGATTCTCTCGCCGGAGGCTGACGATCTATCTTCTCGAACTGCGCGCATGATGGCGCCGGACGGCCGCTGCAAGACGTTCGACGCGCGGCGGACGGCTATCGTGCGCGGCGAAGGCTGCGGCATGGTGGTGCTCAAGCGGCTCTCCGACGCGCGCGCCGATGGCGACCGATGCTGGCGGTGATTCGCGGCACCGCCGTGAACCAGGACGGGCGCAGCAGCGGCCTGACGGCTCCGAACGGTCCGGCGCAGGAAGCGGTGATCCGGCCGGCGCTGGCGCAGGCGGGTGTCGCAGCCGGCAGACGTCGGCTATGTCGAGGCGCACGGCACCGGCACGCCGCTCGGCGATCCCATCGAGGTGCAGGCGCTGGCGGCCGTGCTGGGCGAGGGACGCGACGCCGGACCGGCCGCTGGTCGATCGGATCGGTGAAGACCAACATCGGGCACCTGGAAGCGGCGGCCGGCGTGGCCGGCGTGATCAAGGTGGTGCTCGCGCTGCAGCACGGCGAGATCCCGCCGCACCTGCATTTCCGCGACGCCCAATCCGCACATCGATTGGGACTCGCTGCCGGTGATGGTGCCGGTGGAGCCGACGACGTGGACCGGACCGCGGATTGCCGGCGTCAGTTCGTTCGGCTTCAGCGGAACGAATGCGCACGTAATTGTGGAAGCGGCTCCGGCGGTGTTTCACCAGGACGCGCCGGCGGAGTCCCAAACATTTTTGCTGCCTTTGTCGGCCAAGCATCCGGCGGCATTGGAGCGACTGGCGCAGGACGTATCGCGCAGCTCTCCTGGCGGGCGCGCCCGCCCACGATTTCTGTTATTCGGCGAGCGTGCGCCGCAGCCATCACGAGCATCGCGCAGCCGTTACCGGCCCGAATGCGGCGACGCTGGCGGTGCAACTCGACAACATCACGGCCACGGCGGGGGCCGCACACAAGCTGGTATTCGTGTTCTCCGGGCAGGGCTCGCAATACGCCGGCATGGGGCGGACACTGCTCGATCGCGAGCCGGTATTTCGCGACGCGGTGGCGGAATGCGACGCGGCACTGCGGCCGTTCACGGGGTGGTCGGTGCTGGCGGAGTTGGAGTCCGGCGCACGGCTGCAGGAGACCGAAGTCGCACAGCCGGCGATCTTCGCCATCCAGATGGCGCTCGCCGCTTTGTGGCGTTCGTGGGGGATCCTGCCGGACGCAGTGGTGGGGCATAGCATCGGCGAAATCGCGGCGGCTTGCCGGCCGGCGTGCTCAGCCTGGCGGATGCGGCGAAGCTGGTGGCCCATCGCGGGCGAGTGATGCAGCGCGTGCATGGTGCGGGCGCAATGGTGTCGGCGGAGGCGGCAGCGGATGAAGTGGGCGACCTCGCCGGCGTGGTAGTTGCGGCGGTGAACGGTCCTCGAACGACGGTGTTGTCGGGCGATCCTGCCGCGATCGCTGCGGCCGTCACGACACTGCAACAGCGCGGAGTCGCGTGCCGGATGCTCGAGGTTCCCTACGCGTTCCACAGTCCGCAGATGGAGGCGCTGCAGCAGGACTTTGCGGCGGCCATCGACGGACTTGCACCGATGCAGCCGATTGTTCCCATCGTGTCGACGCTCACCGGGGAAGGCGCTGGCTTCGACGTGGCGTATTGGGTGCGCCAGATGCGCGAGCCGGTGCGATTTGCAGATGCGATTGCGGCGCTGGCCGGTGGCGGCCACGACGTGTTTGTCGAGATTGGTGCGCATCCCGTGCTGGGTCGCGCGTTGAACGAATGCGCGGCAGGTGGCACGGTGCTCGCCTCCCTTCGGCGCAATCGCAGCGATCGGGACACGCTGCTCGACAGCGTTGGCCGATTGTACACGCTGGGCTACGACATCCTCTGGGAGCAGATTTACCCCAGCGGCAACTGCGTGCCGCTGCCGGCCTATCCATGGCAGCACTCGCGGTATTGGATTGAGGATGGTGCCGCGATTCCGAAGGGCTTACTGGGCGCGCGGCTGCGTTCGCCCGGGCTGGCGGGCGACGTCTACGAATCGCGGTTGAACGAGACCACGGTTTCGTTTGCGGCCGATCATCGCGTGCTCGGGGCCACGGTGCTTCCCGCCACCGCTTACATCGAACTGGCGCTGGCAGCGTCGCCGAAGCGACCTCGGTGCGCGACGTCGTGATTGAAGAGCCGATGATCCTGCCGCGTGTGGTGCAGGTCTCGATCATCGACGACCGGTTCCAGATTCACAGCCGCGCCGAAGATTCCGACGAGTGGACATTGCATGCCAGCGGCAAGCTTGTGACGGGCGGAGTTCGACTAGCCGATGCATCAAGATCGCAGGCTCTGTCGCGGTGCACGGAGCCGGTGCCGGTGAGTGAGTTCTACGAGTCGATGGCGGCGCAAGGTCTCCAGTTTGGCGAGAGCTTCCGCGGGATCCAGCAGTTGTGGCGCGGGGATGGCGAGGCGGTAGGCCAGGTGCGTGCGCCGGACACGGATGTGTACCGCTTCCACCCGGCCCTGCTCGACGCGTGCTTCCAGGTAATCGGCGCGGCGGCGAACGTCACCGACCTCTACTTGCCGGTGGCGATCCGCAGCCTGCAAGTGGCAGCGCGGCCCGCCTCCGAATTGTGGTGCCACGCCCGGCGGCGGAGTTCGTCCGATGCCGCCACCATCACCGGCGATCTCATCATTTTCGACGCGGACGGAGCGGTAATCGCCGAGGTGGAAGGCTTCACACTGAAGCGGGTGGATCGTGCGGCATTGGCTTCGTTTTCGCCGAACGCGTGGCAGGACTGGCTGTATGAGGTGGAATGGAAGCCGCAGGAAATTGGCGAAACAAAGCCAAGCTCGCCGCGACGCTGGTTGATTCTTACGGCCAACGACGGCATGGGTCCGGAACTGGCGAAGCGACTGGAGTCGCTCGGACACACGTGCGATGTCGCGACAGAATTGCCGGAGCAGATTGGTTATCACGGCATCGTTCATCTGCTGCCGTTCGATACCGCGGGCACACTCGGATTGGTGCAGAGGCTGGCCGCGATGGAACGGCCTCCGCGGCTGTGGTTTATTACGGACGATTCGCCGGAGCAGGCGACACTCTGGGGCCTTGGGCGAGTGATCGCGGCGGAACATCCTGCGCTGCGGTGCGTGCTGGTGGAAGCATCCGACGCCGTCGCAGTCTGCGCGGAGTTGTTCGAGGATGGTCGCGAGAACCAGGTAGCTATCGCCGGCGGAACACGCACAGTCGCACGACTGGCGCGCCTGCCCGCGTCGCGCCGGACGAAGGCTGCCGAGTGCGTGCGGCTGGAGATCAGTCCCGCGGCGTTCTCGACAACCTGAAGGTGCACTCGGTGGTGCGCAAGCAACCGGGGCCAGGCGAGATCGAGATCCGCGTCCACGCGGCCGGTCTCAACTTCCGCGATGTGTTGAACGCGCTTGGCATGTACCCGGGGGATCCCGGCGCATTGGGCGCGGAATGTGCGGGCGTGATAACAGCGGTGGGCGAAGGCGTGACGGGCTTTGTCGTCGGGGAGGAGGTGGCGGCCATTGCACCGGCAACCTTCGGTACCTACGCGATTACGCCGGCGCCGATGGTAATCGCGAAACCGGCCGGTATTGGAATGACAGAGGCCGCCACGCTCCCCAGCGTATTCCTGGCAGCGATGTACGGACTTGAGCATCTGGCCCACTTAAAGGCCGGCGAGCGCGTGCTGATTCATGCCGCGGCGGGCGGTGTGGGACTCGCGGCGGTGCAGATCGCACAGCGAATCGGAGCCGAGATTTTCGCCACGGCGGGCAGCCCCGAGAAGCGCGCGTATCTCGAATCGATCGGCGTGAAGCATGTGATGAATTCGCGGTCGCTCGATTTCGCTGCCGAAGTGATGGAGCGCACGGGCGGAGAGGGAGTGGATGTCGTGCTCAACTCTCTCGCAGGCGATTCGATTGGCAAGAGCCTGTCGCTATTACGGGCAGGCGGGCGTTTCGTAGAACTCGGCAAACAACCGCCGCCGGATGTTGACGGGCACATCGAATATCACA
Organism: uncultured Solirubrobacterales bacterium; assembly: GCA_963757795.1. Lineage (GTDB taxonomy): Bacteria > Actinomycetota > Thermoleophilia > Solirubrobacterales > Solirubrobacteraceae > Palsa-465. The sequence goes on from CAVWSI010000008.1 coordinate 23,549, forward strand.
TCTTCGATCTGGCACAGGTTTGTCACGAGCAGCCCGGCCTCATCGAGATGATGCTGCGCGCGCTCATGCATGATGTCGCCGCGGGTCATTTGCGGCCTCTGCCGCTGCGTGTGTTTCCGCTGGCGGATGCGGTGAGCGCGTTCCGCTATATGGCGCAGGCGCGGCACATTGGAAAAATCGTGATTGTGCCACCCGCCGAGCGGTGGACTGGCACACATCTGATCACAGGCGGGTGCGGTGCACTGGGGCTGGAGGTCGCGGGATGGCTGGTGCGGCAAGGAGTGCGGTCGCTGGTATTAGTGGGCCGCAGCGCGCCCTCCGCTGCAGCGCGAGAGTGCGATCGACGAACTGATCGGGGCGGGCGCGCGCGTCGAGGTGCGGCAGGCCGATGTTGCCGATGCCGATCAACTGGCGTCGGTGCTGAGTACGATCCCGGATCTGCGAGGGGTGGTTCACGCGGCCGGCGTTCTCGACGATGGCGTATTGCTGGAGCAGACGCCCGAACGCTTCGCGGCCGTGCTGGCGCCGAAGGTGGACGGCGCGCGCAATCTGCACGAGTTGACTCAAGGCTCGACGCTCGATTATTTCGTTCTATTCTCGTCCGCCGCCGCAGTGTTGGGGTCGCCCGGCCAGGGCAACTACGCCGCGGCAAACGCGTACCTGGATGCGCTGGCGCGGCACCGGCGCTCGCTGGGACTCCCGGCCATCAGTATCAATTGGGGACCGTGGGCAGGCGCGGGGATGGCGGCGCAGCAAGGCCGCCGGTGGGCCGCACGAGGCATCGGAACCATCGAATCCGCGCAGGGGTTGCAAGTGCTGGCGCACATGCTGGAGAACGGTCCGGCACAGGCCGGCGTTCTACCAATCGATTGGACGACGCTGCTGGAGGCGTTCCCAACCGGCACGGAACCTCGGCTCTTCGCCGAAGTCGCGCGAGGTTCGCGGTCACGCATGCAGGCGAAGACTCCGCCGGCTGAAGCCACTGCGATGATGCGTCGAGTGCGTGCCGCGGCGCCCGACTGCACGGCGCGGCATTCTGCTCGAATACATGCAAGCGCAGGCGTTGAAAGTGCTCGGGCTGGACGCCGGTTCGGCACTGGATCCGCAGCGGCCGTTGAACGAATTGGGGCTGGATTCGCTGATGGCGGTGGAGCTTCGCAATGCGCTAAGCCTGGCGCTGGGGCGACCGCTGCCCGCCACTCTCCTGTTCGACTATCCCACGCTGGATGCGCTGGCTGGGCACTTGGGCCGCGAACTGAGTGACGATTTGCCCGCACCAGTCATAGCCCAGCCTGCCGCTGTGCATGCGGTTGCGGAGCCGATCGCCATCATCGGCATGGGCTGCCGTTTTCCCGGCGGCGTCGATAGCCCGGAAGCGTTTTGGAAGCTGCTGCGCGACGGCGTGGATGCCATCTCCGAAGTGCCGCCGGCACGCTGGGACATCGATGCCTTCTACGATCCCGATCCCGAGGCGCCCGGCAAGATGGCCACTCGCTACGGCGGGTTCCTGGACGGCATCGATCAGTTCGATCCCAATTTCTTCGGCATTTCACCGCGTGAGGCCGTGAGCATGGATCCGCAGCAGCGCCTTCTTCTCGAGGTGGCCCAGGAAGCGCTGGACGCCGCGGGACAAGTGGCGGAGCAGCTTGCGGGCAGCCGCACGGGAGTGTTCGCCGGCATCAGCACCAACGACTATCGGGAGCGCATGAGCGGCGCGACCAACGAGATCGACGCCTATTGGGGCACGGGCAATTCGTCGAGTGTCGCGGCGGGCCGGATCTCGTATGTGCTCGGGCTGCAAGGTCCGAGCCTCGCGGTGGATACGGCATGCTCATCGTCACTGGTGGCGATTCATCTGGCGTGCCAGAGTCTGCGATCGGGCGAGTGCGACAGGGCGCTGGCGGGCGGCGTCTCGGCGATTCTCTCTCCGGAAGGCACCATCTATTTTTCGAAGCTGCGGGCGTTGGCTGCCGACGGCCGTTGCAAAACCTTCGATGCCTCCGCCGACGGCTTCGTTCGCAGCGAAGGCTGCGGGATGGTGGTGCTGAAGCGATGGTCCGATGCAGAGGCGGCGGGCGACACGGTGCTGGCGGTGATCCGCGGTTCAGCCGTGAATCAGGACGGGCGCAGCAGCGGACTCACCGCGCCCAACGGACCCGCACAGCAGGCGGTGATTCGGGCCGCGCTGGCCGAGGCCGGGGTGACGCCGGACGCAGTGCAGTATATGGAAGCGCATGGCACGGGCACGCCACTGGGCGATCCCATCGAGGTGCAGGCGCTCGACGCGGTATTGGGCGGCGCTCGCGAAACAGCCCTTGATGCATCGGATCCGTTAAGACCAACATCGGACACACCGAAGCCGCGGCGGGAATTGCGGGAGTGTTGAAGGTGGTGCTGGCGATGCAGCACGGCGAGATTCCGGCGCATCTCCACTTTCATGCGCTGAATCCGAACATCACGGCCGCGTCGGTCCAGGTTCCTCGGACGTTGTTGCCGTGGCCGGGCGAGGGTCCGCGTGTGGCGGGCGTCAGTTCGTTTGGATTCAGCGGCACGAACGCGCACGTGGTGATTGAGCATGCCGCATTCGCTGCGACGCCGGCGCCGGCACAGGACACCTTGCTGCTGCCGTTATCGGCGCGAACCGCGGAAGGGCTCGCGAGGATGGCGGCGAGTTACGCGGCTCGGATCAGCGGCGAATTCGACATCGCGGACGTTTGCTATACCGCGTCTGTGCGGCGTGCGCATTACTCGCACCGGCTGGCGTTGACGGGAACTACGGCCGGTGAAATGGCACGGGAACTCGAGGTGTTTGCACGCGGGGAATTGAGCCCGGCGGTGGTGACCGGAGTCGCACAGCCGGGCGGAACGTATCCTATCGTGTTCGTATTCTCGGGACACGGCGGACAGTGGCCCGGCATGGCGTTGGACCTGATTGCCAGCGAGCCTGTGTTTCGGGCGAGCATCGACGAATCGGCGGAGGCGATGCGCCCGTATCTCGATGTGCACGCCGCGCTGCGATCGCCGGATCGGATCGGACTGATTCAACCCGCATTATTCGCGGTGCAGGTGGCGCTGGCTGCACTGTTCCGAAGTTGGGGCATCGTGCCCGCGGCGGTGCTGGGGCACAGTTGTGGCGAGGTGGCCGCGGCGTACGTTGCGGGGTTGCTCACGTTGCAGGATGCGGTGCACGTGATCTGTTCGCGGAGTTCTCTGCTGGATCGCATTGCGGGCCGTGGCGGAATGGCGCTGGTGGAGTTGAGTGAGTCAGAGGCCGGCGAGATGATCGCGGGCGATACGGATCACCTCTCAATAGGAGCGCTGAACGGGCCGCGCACCACGGTGATTGCTGGCGACCCTGAAGCGCTGAACACGTTGCTGGCACGCATTGCCGAACGCGGTGTCTTTGGACGCAGGGTGGACATCGATTTTGCTGCACATAGTCCGCAGGTAGAGCCGCTGCTGGCCGAACTGGCGGTCGCTCTGAAAGGCATCGTGCCGGTGGAAGGTGCGATTCCGCTGTACTCAACGGTCACGGGCGAAGTGGTTGACGGGCCCGAACTGGACGCGCATTACTGGACTCGCAATCTGCGTAAGCCCGTGCGTTTGTGGCCGGCAGTGGAGCGAATTGCGCGCGAAGGGCATTCAACATTCCTCGAGATAGGGCCACATCCGCTGTTAGTGGCGGCCCTGCGGGAAGGACTGCAAACACTCCAGCGCGACACGCGAGTGCTGCCGTCGATGCGGCGCCATGGGGCGGCTCGTCCGGTACTGTTGAACACGCTGGGCGGGTTGTATACGGCAGGGGCTCCGGTGAATTGGTCCGGATTGTACCCGTCGGGCGGACGTTCGGTGAGCCTGCCTGCCTATGCGTGGCAGCGCGAGCGATTCTGGGTGGAGAGGACTGCTGCCGCGGCCCCGCGCAACGGACATCCGTTGATGGGTGAGGGTTGGCGTTCGTCGATTCACCCCGGCACGAATTTCTGGGAGACCACGCTGCGCGCCGATTCGGTTCACTGGCTGCGCGACCATCGCGTGGAAGGCACAGTGGTGATGCCGGCCGCGGCGTACGCGGAGATGGCGCTGGCAGCCGCTGCCGAGGCCTTGGGCGATGGCGCGCACGCGGTGGAGGGTCTGTCGTTCGAGCAACCGCTGATGCTGACCGATGGCGCCGCGGTCGCGATGCAGGTAGTGCTGGAATCGGAAGCCGGAGGCACGCTGCGGTTCCGCTGTTCCAGTCGCGATGCGGCAGGCATCGGCCAGTGGACGCTGCACGCAAACGGGGTGGTTCGTGCCGGAGAGTCGGAAGCGCCGGCCGCGCCCGTGGCGATTGCAGAGGTGCAATCGCGCTGCGGCACGACGGCAGACGCGGAGCAATTTTACGAGACGTCGGCCGCCCGCGGACTCGAGTACGGCCCGGCGTTCCAGGGCGTACAACAGTTGTGGCGGCGGGATGGCGAGGCACTCGCGCGATTGCGTTTGCCCGCGCAGGGGCGCGCGTATCGCATTCATCCCGCACTGCTCGATGCGGGATTGCAGGTGTTTGGCGCGGCGCTCGCCGATACATCCGGCGCCGCTTCTGTTCCCGTGGCGATGCAGAGTCTTCGCATTGTCGGGGACTGTGCATCCATCGAATGGGCCCATGCCACGGCGACAGGCGATGTGTTGTTGCTGGATGGCGCAGGCCAGGTTGTCGTGGAGGTTCGCGGCATTCGCGTGCAGCGCATTGCGGCGGAAGCGGCGGTGGATGACGGCATCCGCGGCATGCTGTACTCGCTCGATTGGGAAGCGCGCGAGCGTGCCGTAACGTCGCCTCCGGCGGCAGGCAGATGGGTGATTGCGGGGGATGCGGATGAGGTGATCGCGGCTGAGTTGCGGCGACGCGGGGCCACGGTGGTTTCGAGTGTCGCATTCAGTGCCGCCGAGCCTTGTCGTGCCATCGTCTACTGCTCCAACGCGACCACGCCCGATGCAGCCGTGGCGACGGCGGAGCGAGTGCTGACGTTAGTGCAAAAGATTGTGGAGACCGGTTGGCGGGATGCTCCGCGGCTATGGCTGCTGACGCGCGATGCCCTGGCGGACAGCACGCTATGGGGACTGGGCCGCAGCATCGCGCTGGAGCACGCGGACCTGCGCTGCACGATGGTTGCTGCCGGCGACGGCACGACTACGAGCGAGTTAGTAGACGAGTTGATGGCCGATGATATCGAGACGCAGGTGTCGCTGGAAGGCGGACTGCGTCGAGTGGCGCGCTTGACGCATCTGGGCGAGCAGGCCGCAGCGTTGGCTCCAGCGGGCGATCGTCCATTCCGGCTCGAGATCGAGAAGCCCGGTGTACTGGATCATCTCGCGCTAACGGCCGTGCACCGCCGCCGGCCAGGCTGCGGGCGAAGTGGAAATCGAAGTGGCCGCAGCAGCGCTCAACTTCAACGACGTTCTGAAAGCCATGGGATTGTATCCGGGTCTGCCGCCGGGTCCTGTGCCGTTGGGCAGTGAGTGTTCGGGCACTGTGGTGGCGGTGGGCGAAGGCGTGGGCCACGTTGCGATCGGGCAACCGGTGATGGCCCTGGCAGCCGGATGTTTTGGGCGGTTCGTGACTACGTCCGCGGAACTGGTGGCGCCCAAACCAGCGTTGTTGGCGTTCGAGGAAGCGGCGACGATGCCCGTCGCATTCATGACCGTGGTCTATTCGCTCCGGCATCTGGCGCGATTGCGTCGCGGCGAGCGCATCCTGATTCACGCGGCGGCGGGCGGGGTGGGGCTGGCCGCAATTCGATTCGCGCAGCGCATGGGCGCTGAGGTTTTCGCGACTGCCGGCAGTCCGGAAAAGCGCGCTCTGTTAGCGGGGCTCGGCGTACAGCATGTGATGGACTCGCGATCAGCAGCGTTCGCGGACCAAGTGATGTCGGCAACCAACGGGCAAGGCGTGGATGTGGTGGTGAATTCGCTGGCCGGCGACTTGATGCTGAAGAGTCTGGAACTGGTGTCGCCGTATGGGCGATTCCTTGAACTCGGTAAGCGCGACCTCTATTCGAACCGGCAGGTTGGGTTGTGGCCGCTTCGCAAGGGTGTTTCGTACTTCGCAGTGGATCTCGCTGGACTCGCTGAAGCGCGACCCTCTGAATTCGCGGAGTTGTGGCGGGAAGTGACCGGTGAGATCGCAAGCGGCATATGGAAGCCCCTGCAGCACTTGTCATTTCCGGTGAGTGCAGCGGTTGACGCGTTCCGCTGGATGGCGCAGGGTAAGCACACCGGAAAGATCGTACTGAACCTCAACGATCGGCGCGATGTTCAAGTGGCATCCGGGCGCATGGCGATTCACAGCGATGCGACGTATCTCATCACAGGTGGATTGGGCGGACTGGGGCTGACAGTGGCGCGCTGGCTGGTGGAGCAGGGTGCCCGGTATATCGCCTTGCTGGGTCGCAGCGAACCTTCCGCGGAGGCGCTGGCAAACATCAAGAGTTTGGAACATTCCGGCGCGCGCGTGTTGGTTTCGCGGGCGGACGTCGCCGATGCGGCTGGACTGAGGCGCGCGGTGGAGGACATTGAATCGCGCATGCCCGCGCTGCGAGGGGTGGTGCACGCGGCCGGCGTTTTGGACGATGGACTGCTGCTTCGCATGGATGCGCAGCGACTGCGCAACGTCATGGCTCCGAAGGTGGCGGGCGCGTGGAATCTACACACATTGACGCTCGGCCGTGAACTCGACTTCTTCGTGTTGTTCTCGTCGGCTTCGTCGATGTTGGGCGCGCCCGGTCAGGCAAATTATGCGGCGGCGAATGCCTTCCTGGACGCGCTGGCGCATTACCGTCGCGCGCAGGGTCTTCCGGCTTTGAGCATTAACTGGGGACCGTGGGCCGATGTGGGCGCGGCGGCGCAACCCGATCGCGGCGGACGTTTGGCGTTGCGGGGCATCGCGAGTCTCGCGCCGGAGCGGGCTCTCGAAGCCATGGACTGGTTGATGAACAGCGGCGCCGTACAAGCGGGAGTGCTGGCGTTGAACCTGCGGCAGTGGCGCGAATTTTATCCCAAGGCCGCAGATTTTCCCCTGCTGGAGCACTTGCTCTCGACGGCCAACGAGAGCGCAGTCGCGACGCGAGAAGGGGTTCTTCGGAATACGCTGCTGGCAGCGGAGGCCGGGCAGCGGCAGCAGCTTCTGGAGGATTACCTGAAGCAACAACTCGGCGAAGTGTTGCGATTGGCGCCGTCCCGCATCGACCGGCAAACGCCGTTGTCGACGCTGGGGCTGGATTCGCTGATGGCGCTGGAGCTTCGCAATCGATTAGAAGCAGGCGCGGAGGTGACGCTGTCGGCGACGCTGGTTTGGAACTACCCGAGCATCGCCGCGCTGGCTCCATATCTTGCGGACAAGATGGGGATCGCGATGGAAGCTGCGAGCGCGGAGAACGCAGCGCCGCCGGACGATCTGATCGCGATTCTGGGCGCGGCCGGAAAGCTATCCGAGGACGAGTTGCGGCGCATGGTGGCGGGCGCGTCGCCGAACTAAACAGGAATTATCACTCATGACTGACGTCCTCATCAAACTGATCAACGACCTCGCTCCGGACAAACGCGCGCTGCTATCGGAATTGCTGCGGCCGAAGGCAGAGCCTGTGGCGGTGGTCGGGATCGGCTGCCGTTTCCCGGGCGGTGCCAACTCGCCGGACGCATTCTGGCGATTTCTCGAAAGCGGCGGCGATGCCGTTACAGAGGTGCCGGCCGATCGTTGGGACGTGAACGAGTACTATCATCCCGACCCCGCGCGGCCCGGCAAAACGAGCACGCGGTGGGGCGCGTTCATTCGCGAGCCCGCGCAGTTCGATGCCGCGTTTTTTGGCATCTCTCCGCGTGAAGCTTATGGATGGATCCACAGCAGCGAGTGTTGCTGGAGGTGGCGTGGGAAGCGCTGGAGAATGCGGGCCAGGCGCCTGACAACTATCTGGCAGCCGCACTGGTGTATTGCCGGTGTGGCCACTAACGATTATGCGCGCTTATTCGCAGACCTGATTTGCGCTTGAAGCGTATGATGCGTCGGGGAGCGCGCACAGCCTGGTGGCGGGGCGAATTTCGTATGTTGGGTTTGCAGGGGCCGAGCGAATCGGTTGATACGGCCTGTTCATCGTCGTTGGTGGCCGATGCATCTGGCCTGTCAGAGTTTGCGAATCGGGCGAATGCCGGATGGCGCTGGCGGCCGGCGTGAATCTGATTTTAGTCGCCGGAAACAACATCGCGTTTTCGAAATTCGGGATGCTGGCACCGACGGGCATTGCAAAACGTTCGATGCGAGTGCAGACGGATTTGTGCGCGGTGAAGGATGCGGCATGATGGTGTTGAAGCGGCTGTCTGACGCGGTGGCGGACGGTGATCGGTGCTGGCGGTGATTCGTGGTACGGCGGTGAATCAGGATGGGCCGAGCGGGGATTGACCGCGCCGAATGGCCGGCGCAGGAAGCGGTGATTCGAGGCACTGGCGAACGGCGGGTTGATCCGGCGCAAGTGAGTTATATCGAGGCACATGGTACGGAACGTCACTGGGCGACCCGATTGAAGTGCAAGCGTTGGCGCGGTCGTGCGGAGTGGAAACTGGAGCGGCCGTTGATTATCGGTTCGGTGAAAACGAATGTCGGACATCTGGAAGCGCGGCGGGAATCGCGGGATTGATCAAGCTGGTGCTGACGCTGCAACACCGGGAAATCCCCCCGCATTTGCACTTGAATAAGCCGAATCCATTCATCGACTGGGGATACGCGATGGTTATCCCACTGAACGGAGGCATGGGAAGGGGTGAGCGGAGTTATCGGCGGCGTGAGTTCGTTCGGGTTCGGCGGGACGAATGCGCATGTGGTGTTGGAGGAAGCGCCGTTGGCCGCGGCCGTGCAGAGTACGGAACCGGCGCCTCGTGCGTATCTGCTGCCGCTGTCGGCGCGCAGTGAAGCATCGCTCGCGCGGTTGACCGGCGAGTATCAGGCGTGGCTCGAGACGACGGATGCGGAGGTGCGCGAGATCTGTTATACGGCGTCGTTGCGCCGGACACATCACACGTATCGGAGGGTGGTGGCCGGGTCGAACTGTCGCGAACTGGCGGCACGCCTGCGAGACGTTTCGACGACGCGTGGCGAGGGCGGAAAACTGGCGTTCGTGTTTGGTGGGCAAGGCATCGCAGTGGACCGGCATGGGTCGGGAACTGCTGGATCGCGAACCGGCATTTCGAGACGCGGTGGCGCGATGTTCGACGGCATTGGGCTGGTCTGTCGCGGACGTTCTACGGCGTGAATTGCCCACCAACGCGGCGACGGTACAGCCGCTGTTGTTCGCCCTTCAAGTGGGACTCGCCGCGTTGTGGCGATCGTGGGGCATCGAGCCGGCGGCCGTGGTGGGACACAGCCTCGGCGAGATTGCGGCGGCTCACGTGGCCGGCGTTTTGCGACTGGAGGACGCGGTTGCACTGGTCGCGGAGCGCGGACGTCTGATGCAGCAAGGGGATGGCAACGGCGCCATGATGGCAGTCGAATTGAGCGCTGACGATGCGAGGCGCGAATTGAGCGGCGGCGTTTCCATCGCGGCGTTCAATGCGCCCGGCGCCATCGTGGTATCCGGTGATGCCGAAGAGATTGGCGAGTTAAAGCGGCGATGGCAGGAGCGCGAGATTCGGTGCCGTTTGCTGGATGTGCCGTATGCGTCGCATCGACCGGCTCTCGCGCCCGCCGCAGCGGAATTGCAGCGATGCGCCGCGCGGATGGTACCACTGCAGGGCTCAATTCCCATCGTCTCGACGTTGACCGGACGGTTCGAGGCCGGACGTGAATTCGATGCGGCCTACTGGGCAAGGCAGTTGTGCCAACCAGTGCAGTTTCAAGGTGCGATGGAGACGCTGGCCGAAGCCGGGTTCGATACGTTCGTCGAACTGGGGCCGCATTCGGTGCTGGCGCCCGCCCTTGTGCAATGCTTCACCGGCGCTGCGAGTGAACCCGTGGTGGTGCCCTCCATCCGGCGAGATCGCAGCGATCAGGAGACTGCGCTGGAGAGTCTTGGCGTGCTGCATGAACTCGGGCACACAGTGGTGTGGGCGCAGTTGTTTCCCGGCGGCGGTCGCCATGTTGCGCTGCCCGCTTACGCATGGGATCACAAGCGTTACTGGCTGGATTTGCCATCCGAACCCACACGGGAGGAGGGCGGCCATCCGCTGGTGGGGCGCGATTCGGGCGAGTTGGCGGACTTGCCGGGCATGCGCGTTTGGACGGCGAACCTGGACGTGGACCGCCTGGCATATCTGCAGGATCATCGCATCCACGGCACGGCGCTGTTTCCCGCCGCGGCGTATTTGGAGATGGCGGCGACCGCGGGCCATGGTGCGGCGTCGCAGGTCTCATTCGAGCGGCCGATGGTGCTTCCGGCAAGCGGGTCGCGCAAGTTGCAGATGACGGTGGCGGCGGATGGAGCCTTCAAAATCTATAGCCGCGACGATGAGGCTTGGGTGGTACACGCGACGGGCACGCTCGGCGCCACTGCTGACGAAGGCGCCGGGTTCGACATTCGCGAGATTCAGGAGCGATGTTCGGAGACCACATCCGGCGCGGTCTTCTACGACCGGCTTCGCGAGTCCGGACTGGAATACGGCACCGCGTTCCAAGGCGTGCAGCAGATCTGGCGTCGGGATGGTGAGGCGTTGGGACGTATCGAACTCGCGGACGCGGACGGCGGTTACCAGTTCCACCCCGCGCTGCTCGACTCGTGTCTGCAGGTGTTCGCCGCTTCCATCGGAGGCGGCACTGCGGTTCATGTACCGTTTGCGATTGAGCGATTTCGCGTGTACCGACAGCCCGCTGGTGTGTTGTGGAGTCACGCGACGCTGCGGTCCGCGTCGAGCATGACCGGGGACCTTCGAATCTGCGACAGCGCGGGCGATACTGTGGCCGAACTCGCGGGGCTGCGTGTCCGCAAAGCGACGGCGCGTATCGACGACTGCTTCTACGGTGTGGAGTGGCGTCCGCGCGCGCTGCTGGATCAATCGCTGGAGCGGCCCGATCCAGAGTATCTCCCGGCGCCGACGTCGATCGCCGCACGAGTCGCGCCGGTGCTGGCAACGCACGATCTGGACGCATACGAACGGCTCGCACCGCAGTTGGAGACGCTCGCGGCAGCCTATGTCATGCGAGCGTTCCAGCGGCTGGGATGGACGGCGGACTCGCAGCCTGGCGCACTCGATTCGCATCGACGGCTGGTGACGCGATTGGTCGCGATTCTCGCGGAGGAATCGCCGGCCGTAGATCCCAGCGAATGAGCCGGCGCTTGCTGTCTGAGTTTGCGGCGTGCAAGGCCGAGATTACGCTGCTGACGCGATGCGGCGAATCGCTGGATGCGGTATTGCGCGGGCAGGTGGACGCACGGCAACTCATCTTCCCGGATGGATCGCTCGATTCCGCGGAGGCATTGTATCAGGACTCACCGGGCGCCCGGGCCTTCAACGATGTGATTGCGAAATCGATTGCGATGGCGGTGGAAGCGCTGCCACCGGACCGCACGCTGCGAGTGTTGGAGATCGGCGCCGGCACCGGCGGGACCACGTCGGCTATTCTGCCGCACTTGCCCGCCGACCGCACCGAGTATGTCTTCACAGACGTCTCCGCGCTGTTCACCGAACGTGCGGAGCAAAAATTCCAGGCGTACCCGTTCCTGCGGTATGCACTGCTGGATATCGAGCGGGACGTCACCGAACAGGGGTTCGCGGCGCGGCAGTTCGACATCATCATCGCAGCCAATGTGCTGCATGCCACCTCGAGCCTGCGCGCAACTTTGGCCCAAGTGGCGGCACTGCTCGCGCCGGGTGGAGTGACCGTGCTGCTGGAGATGACGGCCCCGCAGCGATGGGCCGACCTGATCTTCGGGCTAATGGACGGATGGTGGAAATTCGCCGATACGGATTTACGAGAGTCGTACCCACTGCTGTCGCAGACGCGGTGGATCGAGTTGCTGGGCGAAACGGGATTCGCAGACGCCGTCGCCATTCCGGAACTGAAGGACGCGCAGCAGTCGGTGTTGATAGCGCGCGGGGCGATGGCGATGGAATCGCGACCCGCGCAGGCACCGGGCAGCGGCAGTTGGCTCGTGTTACCCGATCGCGGCGGAATTGGGGAGAGACTCGCAGCGCTGTTGGGCTCCGGTTGCATGGTGGCGGCAACCGCCGGCAGCATTCCGCAAAACTGCAGGGGCGTCATTAATCTTCAACCGCTGGATGCGGATGAGCCCGCGTCCGATCAACTCGAAGTCTGTGGAACAGCCTTGTTCGCCTTACAGGCGATGGTGAAAGCAAACCTGACACCATCGCCGCGATTGTGGCTGGTGACGCGCGATGCGCGGCGTGCCATCGCACAATCGACGTTGTCTGGATTCGGCCGGGTGGCTGCATTGGAGCACCCGGAGGCATGGGGCTGCCTGGTGGATCTGGATCCATCGATGAGCATCGATGCGGCTGCGGCTGCGCTGTTCGACGAAGTCACGCGACCGGTGGAGGACGATCAGATCCGGTATCGCGACGGACAGCGGTACGCCGCGCGTCTGGTGCGAAGTCGCGTGGGAGCCGCGGTACCGTTGCGGTTCGAAGCGGATGCAACGTATCTCATCACGGGCGGACTGGGCGGCCTCGGCCTGCTGGTCTCGCAGTGGATGGTGGACCGCGGCGCTCGTCATCTCGCACTGGTAGGCCGGCACTCGCCATCGGATGCGGCGCGGGCGGCAATCGTCGAGCTCGAACGCGCGGGTGCGCACGTTGCCGTGTTGCAGGCCGATGTGGCAGACCTCGCGCAGATGCGGGCGGCGCTCGATTCGATCGCACGATCATGCCGCCTTTGCGCGGTGTGATTCATTCGGCGGGTGCGCTCGCCGACGGCATACTGTTGCAGCAGGATTGGGAACGCTTCTCGGAGGCGATGCGCGCCAAGGTGGCTGGCGCGTGGAATCTGCACACGTTGACGATGGCGCAACCGCTGGACTTCTTCGTGCTGTTCTCCTCCATTGCGGGCGTGCTGGGATCGCCGGGTCAAGGCAATCACGCGGCGGCAAATCGTTCCTGGATGCGCTGGCGCAGTATCGGCGCAACCAGGGGCTGGCCGGATTGAGCATCGACTGGGGCGCCTGGAGCGAAGTGGGTGCGGCGGCTGCACGGCATGCAGTGTTACGCGGCATGGACACGCTGACTCCCGCAGAGGGATTGGAAGCGTTGGAGCGGGTTTGGTCCAGTGCGGCGGCGCACGTGGGTGTCGCACGGCTCAATGGTTGCACTGACAAAACAGTTCGCAGCCAACCGGCAGCCGCCATTGTGGAGCGAGTTGATCCGCGAGTTGCGGGCGAAGACTCCGATTGCAACGGCAAACCGGAGAGCGCGCTGTTGCGCCGGTTGCAGGCAGCATCCCCGGCCGCGCGGCAGGAAATGCTAATGGACACATCGCCGCACAGGTCTCGCGTGTGCTCCGGTTGGATGCCACGCAGAAGCCCAACGTGCGCCAGGGCCTTTTCGAAATGGGAATGGACTCACTGATGGCGTTGGAATTGAAAAACGGTCTGCAGACGACGCTGGGCTACCCGCTGCCCGCCACGGTGGCGTTCGATTATCCGAACATCGAGGCGCTGGCCGCTTACCTGGCGAAAAACATGTTTCCCGCGGGAAGCGAGCGTCGCGGACACAGGCGAAGCGGCTGAGGCCGGGGATGTCTCGGACGTGCTGGCTGAGATCGGCGAGCTTTCCGAAGAGGAAGCGATACAGGCATTGCGTGCGCACTAATATGAGCGAACTCGCCCAACAACTCGCCAACAGCTCCGCAGTGAAGCGCGCGCTCACAGTCCGCCGTCTGCGATCGAAAGCCGGCGGTATTCAGCTTCTCAATTCCGAGCCGATCGCGATGTCGGATGGCATGCCGCTTTCCCGGTGCCGCCAATGTGGAGCAGTTCTGGAGCTGCTCGATGAGGGTCGCGATGCCATCACGCAGATTCCGCACGATCGATGGGACGTCGAAGCAGTTCTACGATCCCGATCCCGACGCGCCGGGAAAGATCTACCACGCGTTGGGGCGGCTTTCTCGACCAGGTCGACGTTCGATCCGCAGTTCTTCGGCATCTCGCCGCGCGAGGCCGCCAGCATGGATCCGCAGCAGCGGTTGCTGCTGGAAGTGGCTGGGAGGCGCTGGAGACGCCGGCATGCGCGCGCGACAGCTCGTGGGCAGCGCGACCGGCGTGTTCGTCGGGCATCAGCAGGCCAACGACTATGCGCATGCTGCTGAGCGAAGCCCGATCGGCGGCGTCGATGCCTACGCGGGCACGGGCAATGCGCTCAGCGTGGCGGCGGGCCGTCTGCGTACGTGTTCGGATTTGCAGGGTCCGAGCGTGTCGGTGGACACGGCGTGTTCGTCGTCGCTGGTCGCGATGCACCTGGCGTGTCAGAGCCTGCGCGCGGGCGAATGCCGACTGGCGCTGGCCGGCGGCGTGAACCTGATGCTGACGCCGGCAGGCGCGATCTATTTCTCGAAGCGCGCGCGATGGCTCCCGGACGGCCGCTGCAAGACCTTCGACGCCGCCGCCGACGGTTACGTTCGCGGCGAGGGCTGCGGCGTGGTGGTGCTGAAGCGGCTCTCGGATGCGCGTCGCCGACGGCGATCGCGATTCTGGCGCGTGATTCGCGGGTCCGCGGTGAATCAGGACGGCCGCAGCAGCGGACTCACGGTGCCGAACGGTCCGGCTCAGCAGGCGGTCATGCGCGCGCGCTGGCGAAGCGCGGGCGTCCGCCGGCGAGATGAGCTACATCGAAGCCCACGGCACCGGCACGTCGCTGGGCGACCCCATCGAGGTGGGGGCGCTGGCGGCGGCGTCGGTTCGCGGGCCGCGACGCCGCAGCCGCTGTGCGTCGGCTCGGTCAAGACGAACATCGGGCACCTCGAAGCCGCGGCGGGCGTCGCGGGCTCATCAAGGTGGTGCTGGTGCTGCAGCACGAGCGAATTCCGCCGCATCTGCATTTCCAGAAGCCGAGCCCGCACATCGACTGGAAGGAGCTGCCGGTCGAGATTCCGGTGCGGCGACGCCGTGGCCGCCGCGGCGGCAGCCGCGGCGTGGCGGGCGTCAGTTCGTTCGGCTTCAGCGGCACCAACGCGCACGTGATCATTGAGGAAGCTCCGGTGGAGGCGACCGCCAACGATCGGCATGACGGTGATGGGCGCACCGTGCTGCTGCCGCTATCGGCGCGGACTCCGCGGGCGTTGGCCGAACTAGCGGCGTCGTACAAGGAATTTCTGGATACGAGTACAGCCGATCTCTCTGACATTTGCTACACGGCCGCGATTCGCCGCACGCACCACGATTGCCGGCTCGCAGTGGCCGGCGCGACTGCTGCCGAATTGTCGGAACGGCTGGCGGGTTACGATGTAACGACCACCGCGGCGCACTCATCCGGCCCCGTGTTTGTGTTCTCGGGGCAAGGTTCGCAATGGTTCGGGATGGGACGCGAGTTGCGCGAACAGGAACCGGCGTTTCGAAAGGCGCTAGAGCAGTGCGACGCCGCGATTCGTGCTCACACGGGCTGGTCCGTCGTGGAACGGCTGGCTTCCGATGACGCAGGCTGGACCGATGTCGTGCAGCCCGTGCTGTTTGCGATCCAAGTGGCGCTGGCGGCGCTGTGGAGATCGTGGGGTGTGGAGCCGAAGGCGGTGGTAGGACACAGCATGGGCGAGGTGGCGGCTGCACACATTGCGGGGGCGTTAACTCTGGACGATGCTGCACGCGTCATCTGCGCACGCAGCCGATTGCTCGCGACCATCGAAGGGCGCGGCGCGATGGCGGTGGTGGAACTGCCCGCCGCGGAAGCGCAACAGTTGCTCACCGGCGTGGAGGACCGCCTGTCCATCGCAGCCATCAACAGTGCGCGATCGACGGTGTTATCGGGCGATCCCGATGCACTCGAGGAAGTATTGCGGAAATTGCAAATCCGCGGCGTGTTCGCACGGCGTGTGAAGGTCGAGGTGGCGGCGCACAGCCCGCAGGTGGATCCGCTGGGCTCTGCGCTGCTCAACGATCTGCGACCGGTGCAACCAGCAGTGCCATCCATTCCGTTCTATTCGACGGTCACCGGCGCCAGCGATACGCGCTTGGATGCGACCTATTGGGTTCGCAATCTGCGGCAGCCTGTCCGCTTCTGGCCGGCCGTCGAGAGGCTGATGGCGGAAGGGCACAGGGTGTTCGTCGAGATCAGCCCCCATCCGATTCTGATTCCGGCGATGGCGGGCAGCGACCTTACGCTGCTCCCTTCGCTGCGTCGTGAAGAAGGCGAGCGGGCCTCGATGTTGAACTCGCTCGGAACGCTCTACACGAACGGCCAATCGGTGGAATGGGGCGCGCTGTATCCGGTGGGCCGCCATGTATCGCTGCCCGCTTATCCCTGGCAGCGTGAGCGTTTCTGGTTTGAGTCGCCGGAAGCCGGGCCGGTATTGCGCCTTGCGGCAGCTTCGGATCATCCCCTGCTGGGCTCGCGGCTGGAATCGTCCATTCATCCCGGCACTCATTTTTGGGAGACGTCGTTGAGCCTGGCGACTCTGCCCTGGCTCGCTGATCATCGCGTGGAGGAGAGCGTGGTGCTTCCGGCGGCGGCATACGTTGAGATGGCGCTGGCGGCGTCCAGCGAAGCATTCGGACCGGATCTGTCTGTGGTTGAGGGGCTGGTGTTTGAGCGTGCGCTGGTGATTCCCACCGCCGGCGCAATGCTGATGCAGGTATCCATAGCCGGCACGAACTTTCAGGTAGCGGCACGGCGCGCGGCGACGGATCCGTGGGAGTCCTGCGCCAAGGGCACGCTTCGTCACTCCAGCGATCGACAGTCGATGCCGGTACCCGTCGCCGAAATTCAGGGACGCTGCGAACAGACCATCGCCAGTACGGATCATTACCAGGCGCTTGACGCAATGGGGCTGCATTACGGACCGGCGTTCCAAGGCGTGTTGCATGTGTCGCGTCGCGATGGGGAAGCGCTCGGTCGCGTGCGGCTGCCGCAGATGGCGGACTCCGGCACATATCGAATCCACCCTGCGCTGCTCGACGCGTGCTTCCAATTGATCGGCGCAACGCTGCCGGGAGTGGACGCCTATCTCGCTGCGGGCGATATTTACGTGCCGGCGAAACTGGGCTGTGTTCGCTATTTCGGTCAACCGCCGGCCGGGGCGGAGTTGTACGTGTACGCCGTGTTGACGTCGAAGGCGGACTCCGGTGCGCAGTCGTTCGAAGGCGATCTGTCTCTGGTGGATGGCCATGGCAATCTGCTGCTCGAGGCCACCGGACTGCGTGTGCAGCGGATCGACTCGCGCATTACGCCGCAGGAAGATCGCGACGATTGGTTTTACGAAATCCAGTGGCAGGCTTCGGCGCTGGCCGGACAGGGCTCGCGGGAGCGGCCGGGCAAGTGGCTGATCTTCGCGGATCGGGGTGGGACCGGATTGTCGATCGCTGAAGCTCTCGAAGCCGCGCATGAGGATTGCACGCTGGTGATGCGCTGCCCGCAAACGGTGCAGGAGTTTCGTGACTCTTTGCAGGATGCGGCCGGGTACCGAGGCGTCATTCATGCGGCAGCCCTCGACGACACAGCGCCGGAATCGGGAGCGATCGAAGTGCTGCACCTGGTGCAGGCGCTACAGCAAACGGGTTGGCGCGATGCGCCGCGTCTGTGGCTGCTGACTCGCGGTGCACAAGCGGTGGCGCAGACAGATGGGCCCGTCACGCTATCGCAGACTCCGCTGTGGGGGCTCGGTCGTGTGATCGCGCTGGAGCATCCCGAGTTGCGATGCACTCGTGTGGTATGGATCGTGAGGACGTCGCGATGATGTCGGCGGAACTGCTGGACAACGACGGAGAAGATCAGATCGCGTTTCGCAACGGCATGCGATACGTGGCACGGTTGGCGCGGCCGGTCATCGAATCCACACCGGCGCCCATCGGGCAGCCATTCCGGCTGGAGATCACGACGCCTGGCATCCTGGATCGGCTCGCGCTGCGTGCGGTGCCGCGACAGCAACCTGGCGCGGGCGAAGTGGAGATTGAAGTTCACGCCGCGGGTCTGAATTTCAACGACGTCATGAAGGCGATGGGTGTGTATCCGGGATTGCCGGAGGGCCCGGTGGCGCTTGGAAACGAATGCGCCGGACAGATCACGGCCGTGGGCGCAGGCGTTGAAGGATTCGCGGTTGGCGACAACGTGGTTGCGATTGCGCCCTTCAGCTTCGGCAGGTTCGTCATCGCTCCGGCGCCGCTGGTGGCACCGATGCCGTTGAACACCACGTTCGACGAGGCCGCTTCGATTCCGCTGGCATTCGTGACCGCGCTTTACTGTTTGCGGCACGTGGCCAGGCTGGCGCCGGGCGAGAGCGTATTGATTCATGCGGCATCGGGCGGCGTTGGGATTGCGGCCATCCAACTCGCCCGGCACTTGGGGGCGGAGGTGTTCGCGACGGCCGGGAGTCCCGCGAAGCGGAGTTTCCTTGAGGGGCTGGGCGTGCAGCACGTGATGGACTCGCGTTCCCTCTCGTTCGCTGATGAAGTGCTGGCGGCGACCGGCGGCCGCGGCGTGGACGTCGTATTGAATTCGCTGTCCGGCGAGGCGATGCTCAAGAGCCTGGACGTGGTGGCCCCCTTCGGACGATTCGTTGAAATCGGCAAGCGGGACATCTACGAGAATCGTCAGATCGGGCTGCTGCCGTTTCAGAAGCATCTCGCCTACTGCAGCGTCGACCTCGCGCGGCTGTTCGCGGAACGCCCGTCGTTCTGCGTGACATTGTTTCGCGAGGTGATGGAGGAGTTCGATAGCGGAGTTTTCTCGCCGCCGCCGATTCGAACATTTCCCATCGCCGATGTTGTGGGTGCGTTTGGCGAAATGGCGCAGGCGAAACATATCGGCAAGATCGTCGTGCAGGTAGCGGGCGCGGCACAACCGGTACTCGCGGATGACACGCCGATCGCGTTCCGCAGCGACCGTAGCTATCTGATAACCGGCGGCCTGGGCGATCTTGGATTGACAGTGGCGGAGTGGATGGTGAGGCACGGGGCGCGCCACCTCGCGTTGCTGGGCATCAGCGAAGCATCGGCGGAGGCGCGGCAGGTGGTCGCACAAATCAGCAGTGCCGGTGCACACGCACGGTGTTGCGTGCCGATGTTGCGAGCGAGTCGCAGTTGTCGCGCGCGTTCGCGGAAATCGACGCGGCATGCCGCCGCTGCGCGGCATCTTTCACGCCGCGGCAGTCATCGACGACGCGCTGCTGGCGCGGCGACGCCGAAGAACACTTCGACGAGTGATGGCGCCGAAGATGGCGGGCGCGTGGAATCTTCATCGCTGACGCGGGGACCTTCCGCTCGACTTCTTCGTGTTGTGCTCATCGATCGCGGTTCCGTGTCGGGCCGCCGGGCCACGGCGATTATGCCGCCGCCAATAGTTATCTCGATGCTTTCGCCGCCTGGCGGCGGGACCTGGGGCTTCCCACGGTCAGCGTCAATGGGGACCTACTGGGCGGAAATCGGGACTGGCCCTGACGGCTCGACCGGAACAGCCCAGGGGCCGCTCGGTCCGACTATCCTCCGGCGCAGGCGTCCGGCCGCTGGGACCGTCTCTGCACCTGCGCACGTCGGCGCGGCAAGTTGAAGGCGGCGGCGCGCCTGTGTTCTGGCGGCGCCGGCTCGTGGAAGCAGTTCGTCGAATCTTCGCACGGACAATGCCGTTCGGCGGATTTTTTCCGGCAACAGATTCCCGATGCGCCCAAGAACTCTGGAGCCCCGGCCGAACCGGACCAACGTCGCTTCCGGCTGGCTGCGATGCAACCGCAATCGGGCGCGGGCAACAGGCGCAGGTGCTCGAACGAGCTGGCCGGTGTCGCGAATCGTCCGGGGAGCTCCGCTGCGAGTATGGGGCTCGATTCGCTGATGGCGACTCGAACTGCGGAAGCGCTTGGAGGCGAGTTTAGGACTCACGCTCCGGCCACGCTGGTGTGGGGACATCCCACCATCAGCGCGCTCGCAGCGCACCTGCTGGAGAAATTGGATCTGCCCGCCGGACTCGCTATGGCCGCTGCGGCCGTCGCGCCGGAACAGAGCACAGACGTTGCAGAGCTATCGGAGGATGAGGCGGAACTGTTGCTGATGGAAGAACTCGCGAAGGTGGAGAAACGCGCATTATGAATCCGGCAGGAAATATGGACGCGCTGTCTCCGGTGAAGCGGGCCGCGCTCGCCTTGAAGGAACTACAGGCGCGGCTGGATTCGGTGGAACGCGGGCCGATCGCGTGTCGGAATGGCCTGCCGCTTCCCGGGCGCGCCGGATCCGGGCGCGTTCTGGCGATTGCTGCGCAACGGCGTAGACGCCGTCAGCGAGGTGCCGCCGGACCGCTGGGACGTGGAGACGTTTTACGACCCGGACCCGGCCGCGCCGGGCAAGATGACACCGCGGTGGGGCGGCTTTCTGCGCGAGGTGGATCAGTTCGACGCGAAGTTCTTCGGCATCTCGCCGCGCGAAGCCGTGCGACCTGGATCCGCAGCAGCGCCTGATCCTCGAAGTCGCCTGGGAGGCGCTCGAGAACGCGCGGACAGCCGCCTGAACGATGCTTGCGCGGGCGCGTCAAGCCGGCGTGTTCCTCGGCATGAGCGACGCAGCGACTACTCGGGCCGGCTGCGCGAGCGACGACCCGGCTGCATCGACCCGTACACCGGCACGGGCAATCGCTATCAGCGTCGTCTCCGGACCGCGTCTCGTATTTCCTCGGCTTTCGCGGGCCCTGCATATCGGTGGACACCGCCTGCTCGTCCTCGCTCGTTGCGGTGCATCTGGCGTGCCAGAGCCTGCAGGCGGGAGTGCAGATCTTGCCTTGGCGGGCGGCGTCAACCTGATCCTGTCGCCGCGGGGCAGCATCTGCTTCTCGAAAGTCGCGGATGCATGGCCGCCGACGGCCGCTGCAAGACCTTCGACGCCGCGGGCCAACGGCTACGTGCGCGGCGAGGGCTGCGGCGTGGTGGTGCTCAAGCGGCTGGCCGACGCGATCGCCGACGGCGACCGCGTGCTGGCGGTGATTCGCGGCGCCGCGGTCAATCAGGACGGCCGCAGCGACGGCCTGACCGCTCCCAACGGGCTTGCCCAGCAGGAGGTGATCCGGCGAGGCTGTTGCCAAGCGGGCGTCGATCACCGCCGACGTCGGCTACGTGGAGGCGCACGGCACCGGCACGGCACTCGGCGATCCCATCGAAGTGGAAGCGCTGGCCGGAGTTCTAGCAGGAGGTGCCGAAGCGTGTGTGCTGGGATCGGTGAAAGCGAACATCGGGCATCTGGAAGCGGCGGCTGGAATCGCGGGTCTCATCAAGACGGTGCTCGCGTTGGAGAAGGAAGCGATCCCGCCCCAGGTCCACTTTCGCGTACTGAACCCGCATATCAGTTTTGGAACACACCCTTTCGCATCCCGGTGGAAGCGCAGCCATGGCCGCGCGGCGAGCGGCACAGGATCGCGGGCGTGAGCGCATTTGGATTTGGGGGCACCAATGCGCATGCTGTGCTGGACGAAGCGCCGGTGGTGGCTCGCGTGCCGCGTGGAGCCACCGCACGCGGCCCGTGTACACGTCCAGACCGACGATCTCGCTCACCCCACTATGGCGTGCGTCGGACAAACCCAACACGACCGGATCGCCGCCGTGGAGCTCAATGGGGACCGACCCGGCTGCTCGTTGCGCCCAGCGGTGGTGGCCTGTGCGCGCGTCAAATGCGTGGACGACGCCTTCGGAGTCGCGCACCAACACGGTTTGTTTGTCCGCGACCATCCGACCGAGTCGGCTGCTGTCCTCGCTCGCCGGTACGGACGCACGCCACACAGTGCCGGCCTGGCCTTCGCGCAGTAGTGCCAGTGCGCCGCTCCGCGACCGCACCACGACGCTGCTCGCATCCACGGCCTTGACATCGCGCAGCTCCCAGGGCGAGACGCCAATGAGCCGGAGTGTTCCCCGAACGAAGTCGCGCCGGTACACGAGGTGGTCGCGCGTGAGAATGATCCAGATCTCGCCGTCGACCGTGAGAATGTCAAGGCCCGCCGGGCCGCCGAGCGGAGGCCAGGTGCGGACGCGCAGCCTCGTGGGAACGCCGGCCAGGGCATGCAGTTGGATACGCGCGTCGGGTTCGCTGGAGGTCCCGGCGAAGAGCGGCAGCGCCTCCTGAAGATCGGCCCGCGCTCGCACTGCGTCGCCGGCCGCCTGGAGGGCATTGGCGCGGGCAAGCAGAGATGTGCTGCGCTCCGGAAAGGACGGGGTCAGGCGCACCGCCACTTCGGCCAGGCGCAGGGCTTCGGGGCGATCGCCCAGCGTGGCCGCCAAGCGGGATGCCGTAACCGCCACGCGAGCGTCCTGGTCGGCGAGGCCCGTGGCCTGAAGGCGACGCAGCGTCTCTGCTGCCGCGTCGAGTGGCTTGGGTCGAACTCCGGCTCCCCGGCATAACCCGCAGCATCTCTCGAACCGCCTCGTGCGCGGTGGTCGGCTTTGCGGAATCCATCCCGCGAAGCGCGATGTGCAGCCGCTCAGCCTCGGTAGCGATCGCCGCGCGCGCGATCGGCGGGCGCGGAGACGGGTAGCAGTGACCAGGCCGCGAGGAGAGTTGCGTCGACGCCGTCGAGGTCCGCCGCGTACGGGTAGCCGGTGTACGAGGGTTGTTCGAAGCCCCCGAGGGCCTCTGCGAGGATGGTCGGTCGGTCGGCGACGGCAACGAGTGCCCGCCCGGCTTCGTATGGCCGCCGAGGGGCGAGAGCGACCAGCGTTCTGACGAACAGGAAGCGCATCTGCTGTTCGTTCGGCTGGATGGCCTGTCCGGCTGCGGGTGGTGGTCTCACCCGCGCGGCGAGCTCCGCCAGCGCCGCCACCCGTAGGTCGTCGAGCACAGCGCTTGCGAGGCGGCGCGACGTCAGGATCGAGGGGATGAACGTCGTAGGGTACCTTGCATCGAGCGCGCGTCGCCAGCCTCGTGCCGCATGCTCCAGGTGCTGGAGGGCGACATCGCCGAACGCGCGGAAGAAGGAGTGATCGGCGGTGATCTCGCCGGTGCCGTCCCGTACGAATCGCCGCTGTGAAAGCGTCGATGAACAAGCGCGCGGCCTCGCCGTCGTGCAGCCGCGCAAGCGCGCGAAGGTGCGCGGCGGGTATCGTGCCGCTCGTGTCCAGCAGTGTCGCAAGCTCGCCCCGCCAGCGGTCGGCCTGTGCAGCGACGCGCTGTCGGCTGATCGCGTCGATCTCTTCAGGGGTCCGCGGCACGCGCGGCGCTGGCCGGCACGACGTTCTCGCGACTGCGGGAGCGCCGCACCCGAAGGAGGAGGGGATGTCCCGCTCCGAATGGCT
Organism: uncultured Solirubrobacterales bacterium; assembly: GCA_963757795.1. GTDB lineage: Bacteria > Actinomycetota > Thermoleophilia > Solirubrobacterales > Solirubrobacteraceae > Palsa-465. Next base: position 46,917 of record CAVWSI010000008.1, read on the forward strand.
CCAGCGCGTAGGGTCCGGGGGGGTATCTCGCTGAAGGACAGCTGGAGGTCGACCGTGGCGTGGGCACCTGGAAGGGAGTCGCAGAGTGTCTCGGTCGCCCGACGCGACGCATCTGCAGCTCGCACTGGGAGGCGCACGGGCTCCTCCCAGTGCCCCGGCCCCGAGTCGGGTTCGTCGAGCGCAACCAGGGTGGTCTGCAGCTGTAATGACTGCGGGCCATTGTTCGAAGTCAGAGCCCGCAAGCGCTGAGGCCATAGTGATGTCAGCGCGTATCGTCGCTCGTTCATTCGCGTCCCACTCGCTGCGTTCGGACGTCCAGTCGATCCACACCACGCCAGAGCGGGCGAGGGCAGCGGCAGGAGCGGCCTCGATGGCGCCGGGTCTACCTCAGTCTAGATGCATTCCCGGCGGTACGCGACGCTTCCCTCGACTAGCGGCAGCCCACGCAAACGGAATAGCGTTCCGAACCCCGCGGGGGGCTCACCGAGGTGGCGGATGGTTGGGCTCGCCCCAGCACGGGTCAGTTCCTGACGCGTGGCCAGCACACTCCAGATGAGCGGCCGCGCAGCAGCGTCGTCCAGATTGAGAAGCGCCCAGAGTGAGGCGTCGCGGACGACTTGGTCGCCGTCGAACGCGCTGACGCCGAGCAGGGCCGCGGCATCGGGCGGCTGGGTGCCGGGCCGGCTGCCGAAGCAGCCGCCGCGCGGACGAGCGGATCGGGTGCGCGCGAACGCCCGGCGCCACAGGGCGCGGATGCCTGCCCAACGAGCCCGGACGTTGCAGCGAAGTGATGAGAGCCCGAAGGCTCGGCAGAGACGCCGGGGGCCCATGGATCGCTGGCCTGGTCTGTGGGGGCGCTGGTCGCCCCCATAAGGAAGCGTCGCCCCGCAAGGAGCGCGCTAGCTGCCAGCGGTCCCATGGGCTCAAGCATAGTCCGGACGTTCTCTGGAGCGTAGGCGTTCGACGGACGACGTTCGCTGAGGTGGCGCGGGGGACCATCGAAGTTCTCGAGGGAGGACATCGGGGGCAGGTCTTCGCGTCCATAGGCGAAAACGCGGCCCAGGAACGCGCCCCCGAGGACGGCCTTCAGTTCTGCCGCTTGGTCCGCGGCTCCGCGTGGGGCGAACGGGCCGCCGGCGGCGGCGCCGGAGCGGGGGCCGAGCGCACCGCGGGCGGCGCGGTATGGCCCTGGGGCGCCGTCGGCTCGCGGCGCGGGGTCGCTGATCGCACCGTGTCGCTGCCGGAGCGGCCGTCCCGGCCGAGGTCTCTCACGTTGCTGCGGCTCGGTCACGGGCCGGAAGATGCGCCGCAGGACCTCGCGGTCCGGTTCTGGGCGAGGCGCCCCGGATCGTTGCCGCTTCCTCCCCGCGGCGTGGCCGTCACGCCCTGGCCCGGAGTGGTCGCCCTGCGGCCGTCGTCGCCCGTCCGGCGAGGCGCGGTGCTCGGGCCGCGCTCCCAGTTGACGTCCTGCCGCTCTCGGATGGACCGTGCCGGGGCCCGCACCGGGATCGTGACGCGGTTGTCTGTGCCCAGCTCAGGCACGAAGTCGCCGACTGTCGTTTGACGTTGATGTTGCGCGGCAGAGCCCCGGTCCCCTCGACCACGCGCTGGAGGTCGCGGGTCGGGCGCGCGTGGGGAGACGTCCGCAGGGCCCGGACCTCGGCCGATCCCAGGGGACACTCGGCGCCGAGTCATTTTCGCGCTCGGCTCCAGCTGCTTTTTGATCGGTCCGTTTCCCGGCTATGCGCAGCTCGTCGGTGCGAGCGCCGATGCGGTCACGTTCTTCGTCGGCTCCATTCTGTTTACTGCCGGCGGGGCGCTGCAGACGTTCATCGCGTTCCCCGAACGCCACTCCGGCGCCCCCGGACGGGCGGCGTGGCGGGCCGCGGCGGTCCAATCCGCCGGCACGCTGTTCTTCAACGTCACGACCTATCAGGCTCTACAGACATCGACCACTAACTCCAACTACGACAGGCTCGTGTGGCGCCCGGACGCGTTCGGCTCGATCTGCTTCCTCGTCTCGGGTGCGATCGCCTACCGCGCCTCGGCACGAAACGGCTGGAGACCCGTGCGGGGCCGCCCAGGTTGGTGGGAACCATCGGTCAACCTGCTCGGCTGCGTGTTCTTCGGCATCTCCGCCGTAGCCGGCTACCTCGTACCCTCGACCGGCTTCGTGATCAACCTAGCGGCGGCCAACTTGAACACCGTCCTCGGAGCCGCGTGCTTCCTCACCTGCGCGCTGGCGACGCTGCGGAGCGGCCGCACTCTCAAGTCGCCGCGGCTGGCGCGCCTGCACAGACTTGAGGCTGACGTCAAGCGTGATGTGGAACGGATCGCCTAACGCGATTGACGAGTCCATGCGCAGCGATTCCGGCACGAGCCGCCGCGAGCGCCTCGCGGTTCGGCGTCGCGCTCTTGCGACCCGACTCCCTTTCCCGCCGGACGCCCGGTCGGACGGGATACTGCCCGTCCTCGCCAGCGTATGCGCCGCCGCCGGCGGACCCTGCCGACGAGATCGAACACCTCGCGCAGTTGCACGCGTCGGGCGCGCTCACCGACGAAGAGTTCGCGGCGGCCAAGGCGAAGACCCTCGGGACCTGAACGGACCTTCGGACTGCCAGACGACGTTCAGCAGATCGATTCCGACAGGAGCAGGGGGCTGCAATGAGTGAATCGCGTAAGGACGTGCTGTTGAAGGCGCTCGAGGCCGAGGTCGGCGGCGTGTCGGTTGATCTGGGCGCGCTGTTCACCGACGACGTCGTCGGGTGGTCGCCGTACGCGACCGTGTCGGGGCTGACGGCACTGGCCGAGCTCTCCGCTCTCCGTGAGACGCGTTCTCCAACGTCGTCATCATGTTGCGAGGAGTCGACGAGGTGGGCAACAAGGCGTTCGCCGAGTGGCTCATCGAAGCCGATCACACGGGGCCGCTCGTCCTCGGCGAGGATGCGGTGTTGGAGGCAACGGGACGGCATGTCCAGTTGCCCGGCGTCACCGTCGCCGACTTCCGCGAGGGGAAGATCCGGTCGTTCCGGACGTACTTCGACGACCTCTCGCTGATCGAGCAGATCGTCGGCGGCCTGAGGAGCCGGTCGCCGTGGAGTTCCAGGTCGAGGACGATCCGGATCCGCTCGACATCGAATTCCTCGAAACGCAGATCCGCCGTGAGGCATCGGCCGCTATGGGACTCGGTGACGAAGTCGAGTCTGGCGATCTTCGTCCGCGACGCCGGCACGGTCGTCGCCGGCATCAGCGGATGGACCTGGGGCGACTGCTGCGAGCTGCAGAGCCTCTGGGTGGAGCCGAGTCTCCGAGGTCGCGGGCTCGCGACGCGGCTGATCGCCGCCGCCGAAACCGAGGCCGCCGCGCGCGGGTGCTCGCAGACCGTCCATTTCACCTACGACTTTCAGGCTCGCGCGCTCTATGAGCGGAGCGGCTACGAACTGGTGGGTCGAGTCGAGGACTTCCCATCAGGTACTGACGCCCTCTGGTACCGCAAGCGCCTGAAACGATGAGTGACTTTTGCGCCCCTGCTTGGTGCCAGCGAGTCCGTCCGAGCTCGGCCACGACCCAAGCAACTAGTACCCGCATGCGGACGCCGATCAGGAATCCGCCGGATCCGATGTACGCGGAGTTCGAGGTACATCGCACGATGATCCGCGACCGCGTCCGCACCGAGGCCTTCCGCCGCGCGATCAACTCGGTGGTGCGCCCTGGCGACATCGTTCTCGACCTCGGAGCGGGAAGCGGCATCCTGAGCGTGTTCGCGGCGCGCGCCGGCGCTGGGAGCGTTTACGCGGTGGAGCGGACGTCGATCGCCGTCCTGGCGGAGCAGCTGGCCACCGCGAACGGGGTCGCGGAGATCGTCAAGGTGATCCACGGCGACGTCATGGACATCGAGCTGCCCGGAACATGTCGACGTGATCGTCTCGGAGTGGCTCGGAGGGTTCGGGATCGACGAAGGGATGCTCGCTCCGGTCATCGCCGCCCGCGACCGCTGGCTCAAGCCGGGCGGGGTCATGATCCCCCACTCGGTCTCGGCGTGGACCGCCCTGGTGCACGACCGCTATCTCGCGGAGACGGTGGAGTTCCTGCGGGACAACCCGTTCGGCCTCAGGCTCGAGGTCCTGGTCGAAAAGACCGTCAACGAGATCATCTATTCCGGCACCTTCCGCCACCTCGCGACCGATGACATGCGCTCCGAGCCGCGTCGATTGTGGACGACGAACGCGCACCGGATACCGCTCGAGCAGGCGCAGGCGCCGCACCACGCCGAGACGCTGCTGCCCGTCCACGACCACGGCACGGCCAACGCGCTCGCCCTCTGGTTCAGTGCCGAGCTCGCGCCCGGCATCTCGCTCTCCGTGGGACCCGGCGATCCACCGACGCACTGGGGGATGACGACGGCCCCGCTGCGCTCGCCCGTCGAACTCACACCCGGCATGGTCGTCCGCGCCAGAGTCAGGACCGCCCCGGCTCGACCGATCGGGACCTGGACAAGCTGGGCCATCGCGATGCCAGACGCGCGACTGGGAGGAGCACGACGAGCAGATCGGTCTGGGAGGAGATCGACGACTGAGCAATCTCAGGAGCCCTGCGGAGGCTCCCAGCTGCCGCGGCTTAGCCGGCATGCAAGCCGTCCCAAGTCGACCGCGAGCTGCGTGAGGCGACAGTTGAGTGTCAGAGAGCGCTGACAGGGGCGCCGCATCGAAGTGAAGCTCGATGCTGACTAGCTCCCATCATCGACGGATTCCCCGACGGTGTGTGGGGCGCCCTTGAGCAGGCTGCGCCAACCCGTGAGGAGCGCGTGCACGCCGGCGGCACCGACGATCGGCTCGTGGGGAATGGGCAACTCGGCCGGGTACAGGATGAACGGGCTCGTCTGCGGGCCGCCGAGCCCGCCGTGGAACGAGATCAGCTCTTCGAACGCGCAGCCCTGCTCGAGGTCGGGGTCGTAGAAGCTGTTGACCATGATGTCGGCGACATGCTCGAATCCGTCGGTGCGCCGGAGGTGCGCGGCGGCATTGGGAGAGAAGGGCTCGAGCGGGTCCTGTCCCTCGATCCGGCCGGTGGCCAGGTAGTGGGTGCCGCCAGAGCCGACGGCGATCGCGCCGTGCTGCGCGGAGCGCATCAGCAGGAATCCGATGTGGGGGTGAGCAGTGAGCGCTCCGATCAGGTTGGGGTGGCGCTCCTGGATCGCCTCGGCGCTCAGCCTGCTTTTGTGTTCCATCAGGTAGATGAGGCCGAGGTTGCCGGAGCCGAGCACAACGGCGTGCTCATCGCTCATCCCGTGCTTCTCATGGTCGCCGCTGCGGCCGGTCGCTTCGTTGAACGCCTGCCCGACCGCGGTGTCGTGCTCATCGCCGCCGCCCATTCCCTTCACGTCGCCCCGCGAGAGTGAGCGCTGGACGAGGTCGTCGAGCCCGTAGCCGTTGCGCTGCTTGAACGTCATGCCCTGGGTTTGACCGTGATCGGAGAGCACCACGAGCTTGTACGGCCGGGGGGCGTAGCGGGCCGCCTTCTCGATCCGTCCGAACTGCTTATCGAGCTTGCGAAGCGCCTCCAGCGTGTCGGCCCGCTCGAGCCCCGAGTGGTGGGCGACCTCGTCGTAGCTGGAGAAGGTCGCGTACACGGCGGGGCGGCCGCGCATCATGTCGGTCAGGACGCCGAACGCGATCAGGTCGCGGACCACGACACACAGCGCAGCGCGCAGGAACGGGTAGCGGCCGCCGCGGTGCCCGCGCGGGATCACATCGCGGCGTCGCTGCCGCGCCGCCGCCGACCATTCGAGCCCCACCTCCCACCAGAACAGGACCAGCTCGCGGGTAACGTTGAACCCGTTGGCCAGGAACGCGCGGTAGCCGGGGTTCGCCTTCTTGTCGGCTTCCATCCGACTGACAGTCAGGATCACTTCCTCGGCCTCACCGGAGAGCAGGTTGCCGCGGCTGGCGCCACCATCGGTCGAGCAGGCCGACACCGCTGGCGTGACGACGCTCGATCTCGGCACAGTCATCCGGCGCCGAGCACGTCATCAACCTGCCCGTTTCCTTCTCGACCCAGCGGAACGCCGGGATGTCCTCGTTTGAGCCGAGCAGGATGCCGGCTTGGCTGGCTCCCGTCTGCGAGGAGAGGTCAGGCTCCCACTCGATCAGGTCGTGGCTGCCATCGGCCAGCCACCGAGCCATCACCGGCGTGTTGCCGTCGCGCATCGCGCGGCGCAGCACCGGGCCCGCGAGCCCGTCGATCTCCAGGAAGATGACGCCCGGCACGTCGGTGCGTCCTGCGGCCCCCTGCCTCTTGGCCACCCGCTCGATCACCCGCAGCGAGTAGATGTCATCGTCATCGACGCCCAGGAACACCTGGAGCACCATGCTCGCGGCCGCCATCACCAGCGCCGCGAGTAACGCCCACCCGAACGAATCGACCTTGAAGTCGCCCGGCGCCAACTGCGAGACGAGCAGCAGGATCAGAGCATCGACGATCAACACCGCCAAGAACCCGATGACCAACATCAGCGGCAGTCGCAGCGCCGCCACCAGCGGCGGTAACACCGCATTCAGCACGGCAATCAACGCCGCCGCCTCCAGCGCACCGAGGAACGTCTTGACGTGGACCCCCGGGAGGATCAGCCCCGACACCCCGACCGCGACGGCGCCGACGAACAGCGCCAGCACCAGACGGAGCGGACGGAAGCGCGGTCGAGCCGCCTTCCATCTCACATGCTCGGCGTACGTTGCTTCGGAAGCGTCGGCCATTACGGGACTGCGATCGGCTCGTCCGCCGGGCGGAGGTCGCTAAACCGCAGGGCCTTCCGTCGCGTGCGGGACATCGTTCAGATTTGCGAGAGTTCGATGCTTGGTGCGTTTCAAGCCCGTGGCGTCGGTGATCGGCCGGGCGCGCTGGGTTCGGTTGACCGCGCGCGCCAGGAGTTGGTTGAGCTCCGCGTCGAGCCGATGGATGAGGTGTGTGTTCCCGTCAACTCGCCGGAGCGTCTCGAGGCTGGCGCGGTAATGGGCGAGCTTGGCGCGGTTCTTGGGCTCGTTCAGCTGCCACGCCGGCAGTAGCGCCAGCTCGCGGACTTTGGCGATCTTGTCCGCCGCGAAGATCGCGCGTGTGCCGGGGTCTGCGTGAGCGACGCGGTAGCGCAGGTCATGTTTGCGGGACTCGTAATCGCCGAGCGAGGGGTCGTCTGTGACAGATTCGACGACCCGCGCGATTCGGGCGCCGAACCGGCGGTGCAGCTCGGCGCTCGTGGTCGTCGTCTTTTCGAGGATGTCGTGGAGCAGGCCGGCCGCGACGATTCCGTCAGGCTGGCCGTCGCCTGCAGAGCAGCTGTCCCACCTCGATTGGATGGGCGATGAACGGTGCGTGGTCGATCTCCCGGTACTGACCGGCGTGGCGAGCTCGGGCGAACCTCAGCGCTGCCCGTGCCGTCGGCAGCCCGGCGAACGGGCGGGCGGCGCGCCGGGGCCGGGCGGGGTCAGCGGGCAAGGCCGCGTATCGGTGTGAATGCCGTCGGTTACGACTGTGGTCGCGCCCATGCTCGTCACTCCTTACGATTCGGATCGCCCGTCGGTGCTCGTCTGACTCGAGTCCGGGGGCAACCACCTTCCCCGCGTCGATGTCGCCGGCGAGCTTCGCCTTTTCCGCCGCGCGTCCCGGCGTGAGCACGCCGGCGCCGGCCGCGCGGGAGATCGGGTCGCCCCCGCGGCCACGGAGGATCCAGGCGCACCCGACGGCGATCGCCGCACCGGCCAGCGGGCCGATCGACGTACACCCAATATGCCGTCCAGTCGCCGCTGACGAGCGCCGGGCCGAACGAGCGCGCCGGGTTCATCGAGGTGCCGCTCACCGGCGCCGACCACAGCCCCGCGAGCGCGATGTAGCCGCCGACCCCGAGCGCGCCGAGCGCGCCGACGTTCTGGGCGGCCGACGCGGTGCCGAGGATCACGCTGAGCAGCCCCGCGGTCAGCGCGATCTCCATCAGCAGCGCCTGCCAATCCTGATAGCCGGGGCCGGGCAGGGTCGCGCCGAGGTGCTCGACGTTGCCGAACACCGCCAGCAGGAACAGACAGGCCAGGGTCGCGCCGAGCAGCTGCACGATGATGTAGCCGGGCACCCGTTTCCACGGGAAGTCGCCCCGTACCGCGAACGCCAGCGACACACCGGGGTTCAGGTGCGCGCCCGAGACGGCGCCCATGAACAGGATGATCGCGAGCACCATCAGCCCGGGCGCGACGACCGCCGCCGCGAGGCTGATCTGTCCCTTCGCGTGCAGGATCCCACCGCCGGCGGCGACGAGCACGAGCATGAACGTGCCCAGCAGCTCTGAGAACAGCCGGCGGTACTCGAGCTTGGGATCGTCGAAGTCCTTGCGGTCCCCGAACTCCAGCATCAACAGATGATGGGCCCGCTCCGGGTCATGGACGACGAATTGGAGATTCCTGAATCGGCATGGCCCGCTCGCTACAGGCCGGTCTGCGCGTTGACGCGGCCGGACTTGACGGCGGCCGTGAGCGCGGCGTAGTCGAGTTCGTTCTGATCGGCGTACAGCTCGGCGAACTCGGCGAGTGCCTGATCCATCGCGTCGCCCGAGCCGAGGTAGGCGCCGATCGCGACGGCGTCGCCGGAGCGCGCATGCGCGCGGGCCAAGGTGTGGCCGCAGATCTCGGCGTACGCGGCGAGCTCTCTCGGCTTCATCCCATCGATGATCGCCGAGCCCTTGTTGTCCCAAAGCTGGCGCATGTAGAAGTCCCAGTTGACCCCGTCGGGGCCGGTGATGCGGTCCCAGCCGAGCATGATGTCGCTGGCGGCCTGCATCACCCGCTGGCCCTCGACGACGCGCTGGCCGTGATTTGCGTACCGGCTCTTACCCAGAAACGGCTCGAGCACCGACGCCTCCGCCTGCTTGAGCTGCAAGAACAGCGGATCCTCGTTGTCACGGCCGAGCATCAGGATGATCCAGGCGCGCGTGCCGACGCTGCCCACACCGACCACCTTCCGCGCTGCGTGCACGTAGCGAAAGCGCTCCAGCAGGTGCTTGCGATCGCCCTGCAGCGTCCGCCGATAGCCGCGAATCACCCCTCGCGCGAACGCTTCGATATCCCGGCCGTCGGCGAGGTCCTCGATTGGCACGATCAGCGGCGGGTCGCTGACGATCCGCGGCTCGCCGTTGACGATCGTCGTGAGCTTGCTGAACGCCCGCAGGCTGTCCTTCGCGCGTGTCTTGGCGAGGTTCTTCTCCATCAGCTTGCGACGCTTCGCGCTCGCCGTGTTCTGAAACTGGGCGAGCAGCGCCTCGGCATCGACCCGCGAGTACCACAGATCGAGCGTCTTCATCGACGCGAGGCCGCGGATCGCCTCGCGATACGCGCGCGTCACCGTCAGGTCCACGCCGCGGCGCTGATCTCTGGGGAACCCGAGGTCGCGCCCGGCGACAGCGAAGCTCGCGACCAGGCGCTTGAGGTCCCACTCGAACGGTCCGGGCAGCGTCTCGTCGAAGTCGTTGACGTCGAACACCAGCCGACGATCGGGCGCCGCGAAGGCGCCGAAGTTCGACAGGTGCGCATCACCGCACAGCTGCACGTCAAGGCCCGTCCGCGGCGAGCGCTCGAGATCCGCGGCCATCAAATACGCCGCGCCCCGATAGAACGTAAACGGCGAGACCCCCATCCTCCCGTAGCGGATCGGGACCAGCTCCGGCACCCGCGACGCGGCCTGCTCCTCCAGCATCTCAACCGGATCACGGCGACCCGACGGCGCCAACCACTCGCCATGCACATTCCGCGGCACCTCCGCTCGCGCCGCTTTACCGAGCGCTGCGCGCTCTGCCACCGATGCATGCGAAACCTTGCCGTTGGCGCCGGATCCCGCCGCCCTTGTCGGGGTGGCGACTGCCGCCCCGACGGTCCCTGTCGCTCTCGCGCTGCTAGTGCTCATGACGGTTGTTCCCTCTGATGGTTGTCGTGTTGATCACTGACGGAGCCGTGGGCCTATCAGCGTCAGACCGTTGAACGCGTTGGCAAAGCGTGGCCTCGGTTGTCCGTCGACGATGCGGTAACGACTCGTTAACATGCGAGTCCCACGATGACGGACGGTGACCGTGGTTTGGGCCGCGCGGGCGAAGGATCACCCGGGTGATTCGCCCGGATCGACCAGCCTGGGCTGTACCGCAAACTGGGCGCAAATCGCGAGCTGACGCTGTTGCGGGTGCCGAAGTGCTCTCCCTGCTCGAGCTCACCGAATCACCCGGGTGATCCGCTGCCCACATGGCCCAAATCGCGACCACGGTGATGCATGCTGAGGGCCGTACGTCGCCTTAGGATCTGCGTGGCGCGGCGCTTGTGCGTTATCGACGATAGGAGTGGACTCATGGCGGAGCAGGAAATCAACCGCGCCAGCCTCCCGATCCGGCGGCCGCCGTTCGGAGGGGCGACGAAGCGGACGCTCGAGGGCTCGGCGCCCGACTGGAGCCAGGCGAGCCACGTCCAACCGCCCGAGGGTGCGCCGAACGTGCTCCTCGTGCTGATCGACGACGCCGGTTTCGGTAACCCGAGCACGTTCGGCGGTCCGATCCAGACCCCGAACTACACCCGGATGGCCGACAACGGGTTGCGCTATAACCGCTTTCACGTCACGGCGCTGTGCTCGCCGACCAGGGCGGCGCTTTTGACGGGGCGCAACCACCACCGGGTTGGCTTCGGCATGGTGGGCGAGTTCTCGGGCCCCTTCCCGGGGTACAACGCGACCATCCCACACGATTGCGCGCCGTTTCCGCGCATCCTCCAGGAGAACGGCTATCTGACGGGAGGGTTCGGGAAGTGGCATCTGACTCCGGATAACCAGCAGGGCTTCTCCGGGCCGTTCGACCGCTGGCCCACGCGGCTCGGGTTCGATTATTTCTGGGGGTTCCTCGGCGGGGAGGCCGGCCAGTATGACCCGCTGATCGCCGAGAACCAGAAGATCATCGGCGTCCCCGAAGCCAAGGACGGTGAGCAGTACTACTTCCAGGACGACCTGGCCGATAAGACGATCGGCTGGCTTCATGGGATCCGCTCCGAGAAGCCGAGGACGCCGTGGTTCGCCTACGTCGCGACCGGCTGCAGCCACGCGCCGCACCATGTGCCGCGTAAATGGTCGGACAAGTACCTGGGCGCATTCGACGAGGGGTGGGACGTGATGCGCGAGCAGACATTCGCGCGGCAGAAGGCGCTCGGCGTCGTCCCCGACGATGCGGAGTTGCCGCCGCGCAACGACGCGTTCCCGACGTGGGACTCGCTTGATGAGACCCACAAGCGCCTGTACGCCCGTCAGATGGAGGTGTACGCGGGCTATTCGGAGAACGCCGACTGGAACATCGGGCGGATCATCGACGCGGTCGACGAGATGGGTGAGCTCGAGAACACCGTCGTGATGTGGATCTGGGGCGATAACGGCGCGAGCATGGAGGGCACGCTGACCGGCACGTTCAATGAGCTGACCACGCTGAACGGGATCCCGCTCACGGCCGAGCAGCAGATCGGGCTCCTGTTCAAGCACGGTGGCCTCGAGGCCTGGGGCGACGAGCAGCTCGCCCCCCATTACTCGGCCGGGTGGGCGTGGGCCGGCAACGCCCCGTTCGATTGGGGTAAGCAGGTCGCCTCGCATCTGGGTGGCACGCGAAACCCGATGGTCGTGCACTGGCCGAGCGGTATCCGCGACGCGGGCGCGGTTCGCGGTCATTACACGCACGTGACCGACGTCGGCGCGACGATCCTCGACCTGGCCCGCATTCCGATGCCAGACACGATCGACGGTGTCGAGCAGCAGCGGTTCGACGGTGTCACCTTCGCGGACTCGCTCTCGGAGGCGGCCGCGTCGGAGCGCCACACGCAGCAGTACTACGAGATTCTCGGCAACCGCGGCATGTACAAGGACGGGTGGCTGCTCGCCCAGCGGCTGCGGCGGATCCCTTGGGACCTCGATCCGGAGAAGCTGCGCAAGTTCGGCCCGGGCTGGAATCCGGATGACGAGCCGGTTGAGCTGTACTACCTGCCGGACGACTTCACCCAGTCCAAGAACGTCGCGGCCGACCATCCGGAGAAGGTGAAGGAGCTAAGCGAGCTGTTCTGGGCGGAGGCTGAGCGCAACAACGTCCTCCCGTTGCTCGGCGGGATGACGTCCTTCTTCGGCATGGTGCCGCCGATCCCGGAGGAGTCGAAGTTCGTCTTCCGCGGAGACATCCAGAACGTCCCGAGCGGGATGATCCCGCGGATCTACAACCACTCGTACACGATCAGCGCGGACCTGGTGGTCCCCGAGGGCGGTGCGGAGGGGGTGATTGTCGCCGAGGCGGACCATCTCGGCGGGTTCGCCCTGTTTGTGCAGGACGGGCGGCTCAAGCACACATACTCGATGCTCGGCGTGCTCGAGTACACCCAGGCGGCCGACCGTCCGCTCCCGGCCGGAGAGGTCAACGTCGAGCTGGTGTTCTCCGCCGACGCGCCGAAGCCGGCGACGGGCGGAGCGGTGACGCTGCTCGTCAACGGCGAGCCGGTCGCGAGCGGTCGGATGGAGCACACGGTGCCGGGGCGGTTCTCGGGCTACTCCGGGATGGACATCGGCCGGGACAACGGCCTGGTCGTCGACCGCAGCTACGCCGACAAGGCGCCGTTCGCGTTTACCGGCCAGATCAAGCAGGTCGTGTTCGACATTGCCCCGGACTTGAGCGCGGAGGACGCGAAGGCACTGCACGAACACGCGGCTCAGGCCCTCGCGTTACACGCGGCGAGCGCCTGAGACAGAGGCGAGAGGAGCATCATGACTGATAACCAGCAGCTGGACGTCCTGATCGCGGTGTACCTGATCCCTGATCTGGCGCAGCAGGACTTCGACGCCTACGTCAAGCTCGCGGGCGACGGCGAGATCGTCACCGATGGCGTGGCGCTCGTCGTCAAGGACGCCGACGGCGAGGTGCAGGTCCAGGAGACCGGCGACCACCTCGGCCGCAAGGGCGCCACGGTCGGCGGCGGCGCAGGCCTCGTCATCGGGTTGTTCGCGCCGCCGCTGTTGGCGGCGACCGCCGTCGGCGCCGCCGCCGGCGCGATCGCGGGGAAGTTCGCGCGCCACCGAGCCCGGGCGGGCATCGGGGATAAGATGGACGACGCGCTGCCCCCGGGTCGGCAGGCATCATCGCGATCTACGAACACGACGGCGCCGACGCTGTCGGGGGCGTTCTTACGAATGCGATCCGCACCTCGATCGCCCAGATCGACAAGGCCTCCGCCGAGGAACTGAAAGCCGGCCTCCAGGAGGCATCGGCGGGACTCGCGGGCTGAGAGAGAGCGGATGATCGAGTTGATCGAAGGGCTCCCCGATGCTGTCGTCGGGTTCGCGGCCGTCGGCGAGATCGATTCCGCCGACTACAAAACGACCGCGGCACCAGCGGTGAAGCATGCGCTGGAGCGACACCCCAGGATTCGACTCGTCCACGTGCTCGACGAGCGCTTCACCGGCTACACGGCGGGCGGCGCATGGCAGGACGCGCTGATCGGACTCGGCCATCCGCGGTCGTTCGAGCGCATCGCGGTCGTCACGGACTCCGAGAGCATTCGGCGACTCGTGAAGCTGGGCGGCTGGTCGATACCCGGCGAGCTCAGGCTGTTCCCCAACGGCGAACGCGGCGAGGCCGAAGCATGGGCGAGCGAGGGGCTCGAGGCGCCATGACCGAGACACTCGAAGGCGAGTCTCGACGCGGGACGCACGCAAAGACAACGACTGGAGGACGAAGTGAACGACAGCGATGTAGATGAGCTAGGGCCGGTGGACTACGTAGTGGTTGAGTTCCCGGCGGATCAGGCCAACTTCTCTGGCGAAATGGCCTCGGAGCTGGCCGCACTGGTCGAGCGCGACCTCGTGCGTGTGCTCGACCTGCTGTTCATCAAGAAGGATCTTGATGGATCCGTGGAGGCGTTCGAGTCGCACGAGTTCGACGACTCCGAAGTCGGGCAGTTGCGGGAGCTGGAGACGAACCTCGCGCTATTGCTCGCCGAGGAGGATGTGGAATCGCTCGGAGCCGCGATCGAGCCGGGCAGCACCGCGGCAGTGCTGATCTGGGAGAACACGTGGGCCGCCCCGTTCGGCTCGGCTGTGCGCCGATCCGGTGGTCAGTTGGTGGCCGGAGGCCGAATTCCCATCCAGGCCCTCGCGGCCGCGCTCGAAGCCGACGAACACGCAAAGGAAGGGGTCTGAGATGCTGGGTAGAGGTCGTGTTGGCAGACGGGGTGTGATGGGTGGACGACCCGTCGCGCGGACCGCCGCGGTCGCCGGTACCGCGGTCGTCGTGGGAAGAGGGATCGGCCGGAGAAGTGACCGGCGCGAGGACCGGCGCGACGACCGGGGAGACCGCCGCGAGGACCGGCGCGACCGGCGCTAGGACAATCGTCCTACCCGCCGAGGACGCTCAGCGGTCCCTGGAAGCACCGTGATGCACCTGCTCCGCGATCCAACCATGCCAGCGCGTGCGGGCCGCCGCCATAACGGACCGGTGGTCTGCCCGCGCGGGGACGTCCCGTGACGGCTGCGATGCGTGCCGCTGCGCCCGCGGCTTTTCACCTGCTCGCGAAGCCCACAGGTGCGATCTGCAACCTCGACTGCTCCTACTGCTTCTTCCTCTGTTCCACTCGGGGTGGAACGCGTCGCCGTGGAGGTTGACGGCCTGCGATCTCGGCGTCGGGGACGCTTGATCTTGTCGGGGTAGCTGCCGTCGTCGAGGCGGGCGTAGACCTCGAGGCCGGTGCTGGTCGTGGTCGCGGCGATCAGGTTGATGATCGTCTCGCAGCGAGACCAGCGGCTTGCCGCGCCAGTTCATCGTGATGAAGCTGAACAGGCGGTGCTCGATCCGGTTCCATTTGCAGGTGCCGGGCGGGAAGTGGCAGACGCGCGATCTCGAGGCCGGTCTCGTCGGCGAGCTTTTGCAGCTCGACCTTCCACAGCCGGGTGCGGTTGCCGTTGGAGCCGCCGCAGTCGGCGGTGATCGTGCAGCCGCGTGGCGTTGGGGTAGCGCTGCTGGCCGAGGTGCTGCCACCAGCTGCGGATCGAGTTGACCGCGAACTGGGCGGTGTCGTGGTCGATCCCGACGCTGACCCAGCCCTCGTTGGCGGCGAGGTCGTAGACCCCGTAGGGGATCGCCTTGCCCAGCTGCTTGTCCTTGAAGTCGTGCACGCGCACCAGCTCGGGCTCGCCCTTGGGCCGCCACTCGCGCCCGCCGTTCTTGAAGTCGCCGACCAGCTCCTTCTTCTTGGTGTCGACGTGATCACCGGCTGGCCGGCCGCGACCGCCGCCTTGGCGACCGCGTTGATGTGGCGAACTGCGCGTCGCGGTCGGGATGCTGACGCGCCCTCGCGGGTCTTGACGTTCGCCTGCAGGCTGTAGCCCAGCAGCCCGCAGCAGCTGGGCGACCGTCGTGAAGTGCACCTGTGGCCCAGCTCGCGCAGCCCGCGGCCAGATGCCGCACGCTCTTGGAGGTCCAGCGCAGCAGCGACTCCGGATCGCCGCGACTGTCGGCATCGACCAGCCGCTCGAGATCCCCCAGCAGCGTCGGGTCGACCTCGGTCAGCGCTTGCGCCCGCCGCCCGGCCGACGCACCCGGCCCGGCATCCAGCCGCTCCCCGCCTCAAGCTCGGCGATCCCCTTACGGATCGTCGGCACCGAGATCCCCGTCGCGCGCGCCGTCGCCGCGATCCCACCCCGGCCCGCCGCGCGCGCCTCACTCGCCGCCCACAACCGCGCTGGCGCTCTAAGGAGATGCTGTATCCGAGCAGCCGCTTCCGGATGGCCGATGAGCTGCTCGAGACCTATATCCGTCAGCTGATCGAGGCGCACGCCCGCGTTCCGGTCGTGCAGGTCGCATGGCAGGGGGGCGAGCCGACGTTGATGGGGCTCGCGTTCTTCCACCGCTCCGTCGAGCTCGTCGACCACTACCTCGCCCCGGGGCAGCGGGCGGAGTACACGATCCAGACCAACGGCACCAAGCTCGACGACGCTTGGGCGGCCTTCTTCAAGGAGCACGAGTTCCTCGTCGGGATCTCGATCGACGGTCCCCGGGAGATCCACGACACGTTCCGCCTGACAAAGGGCGGGCGCGGCAGCTTTGACCAGGTCATGCGCGGTCTCGAGCACCTCCGTGCCGGCGCCGTGGAATACAACATCCTCACGACCGTCCACGCCGCGAACGAGCGGCGCGGTCGCGAGGTCTATCGCTTCCTGCGCAACGAATGCGATGCGCGCTTCATGCAGTTCATCCCCATAATCGAGCGCGTCGCCGATGCCGCGGAAGACGGCACAGTGCCCTGGTCATCATGGCGCGACCGGCCGCTCTACGTCCAGGAAGGCGACATCGTCACGAGCCGCTCGATCACGCCGGAAGGGTACGGACGGTTCCTGGTCGACGTCTTCGAGGAATGGGTCCGCCACGACGTCGCGCGCGCATACGTCCAGATGTTCGACACGGCTCTGGCGAACTGGGTCGGCGAGCCGCCAAGCCTGTGCGTGCACTGCGAGACCTGCGGCCTCGCGCTCGCGCTCGAGCACACCGGTGACGTCTACTCGTGCGATCACTTCGTCGAGCCCCGCTACCTGCTGGGCAACATCAAAGACCGTCACCTCGTCGATTTGGTCGGCTCAGAGCAACAGCAACAGTTCGGCGCCGACAAGCGCGACACGCTCCCGGGCTACT
This sequence comes from uncultured Solirubrobacterales bacterium, assembly GCA_963757795.1. GTDB lineage: Bacteria > Actinomycetota > Thermoleophilia > Solirubrobacterales > Solirubrobacteraceae > Palsa-465. The sequence goes on from CAVWSI010000008.1 coordinate 63,628, forward strand.
GCCGCCAGTGCGACGTTCGCTTCGCCTGCCACGGAGGCTGCCCGAAGGACCGCTTCACCGTTACCCCGGACGGCGAGCCGGGCCTGAACTACCTCTGCCCGTCGTTCAAGCTCTTCTTCCATCACGTACAGGAACCGATGCGGGCGATGACCGAACTGCTCGCGGCAGATCGCGCGCCAGCCGAGATCATGGACGTGTACGCAACGCAAGACGCACGACGCGGCCGCAACGAGCCTTGCACCTGCGGGGGCGGACGCAAGTGGAAGCACTGTCACGGGGAAGAGACTTCCTGATCGTGCGGGGCGCGCGGCGGAAGCCAGTCGGTTCACCATGGCCGCCTCGCTGCTCGACGTCGGCTGGCAGCTGCAGGTGGCTACAACTGGACAGGAAGCGTTCGGGTGCGCCCTCGACCCAACCCTGCCTATCACCATGACTATGCGTTCGCTACACGTGCTGCTGGCCGCGCGCCGGGAAGTCCCCGGCTCGGACGTGCCCGGGTAGGCCCTGGCGCGAGGAATTGGATGGTCAGCCGAGGACGGCGCCTGGATTCCTTCTCGTCCCGCGTTCAGTCGCTCGTCAGGGCTATCCAGGAGAACGACGAGGCGAAGATCGAGGAGGCGATCCTTCGCCTGAGCCGTTCGCGACGCGCGCTTGCTCCGCTGGCGTTCGCCGTCGGCGCCTTTGTGCTGCTGTTCGACGGACTGAGGCTGCTCGTGTCCAACTGGCGCCTGACGCTGGTGCAGGTCCTCCCGGCTATGTGGGTCTGGATGGCGATGCTCGACCTCAAGGCGCACGTGCTGCACGGAAAGTCGTTCCACGTCCTACGCGGGCCGATCCTGATCCCGATCTGCCTTGTGATCATCGCCGTCACCATGGGCAGCTTCGTGCTCAACGCCGTGTTCGCCTTCGCCATCGCGGGTCCGCGCCCGCCGCGGATCCGGCCTGCATTCGCGCAGGCCCGTCGTCACCTGGCCACCATCCTCGGGTCGGGTGTCATCGTAGGCGCGCTGCTTGCCTTCTCCACGATGATCGTCACACGCTGGGGACACCCCTGGTTCACGATTTCCCTCGGTATCGTGGTCGGCGTAATGATGGTCTGTTACGTCGCTGTGCCGGCGCGGCTGATCGGAGGAAAGCCGGCGCAATCCAGGCGGGACAAGCTGACCACCAGCGCCGTGGGGGGACTCCTGGGCGCCACCGTATGCACCCCGCCTTACCTGCTGGGGCGCCTGGGCATCCTGATGCTGGGCTCGAAGCTGCTGCTCATCCCGGGTATTTTCGTGCTCGCTCTCGGGGTGACGTTGCAGGCTGGCGCGACCGGCGCGGTCAGGGCGATCAAGATGAGCGCCAGCCTCGCAGTAGGCCGCCAACCTCGCCCAGCTCCATCTCAGCCTGCCTGACCACGACCGTCGACGGAACGTCGGGATGCGCTGGCTGGCGGACAGAGGCAGTCGCGTCCTTTGGTCTTCGAGGCCCGGCGCGATGCTTACGTGGCGCGGTCGGCAGCGGGGCGCCGCGCTTGCCGATCGTCTCGCTCGTGCCGGCCAGGGAGGGACGACCGGTGGCGGGGCAAAGGCAGCAGCAGTTCCGCGTGGACGGCGTTGCGACCAACTCGATGCGAAGCCCCTACCGGCCTCCTGCGGCGTCTACTCGATTTGGAACTAGCCGGCAGCACACGCGTTGGCTACCGCTCCCCACGCTAGAAGGCGAGGCCCCTCGCTTGCGAGCGATCTCAGGTAGTGACTCTCACGGGGGTGAACGCCAGAACCCGAGCAAGCGTCTCGTAATGCCGGTCGACGTGGAGCACGGCCGCTTGGTGTTGGTGGGCGCACGCGGCGATCAGCAGGTCGGGGATCGGTACGCGATGCTGACTGTGCGTCGCAAGCTCACGCTGAGCAGTCAACGCGATTGCGATCGTCTCGGCGTCCACTCGCAGCTGATGGAACGTGTCAAGCTCGATCTCGAGCTCCTCGTAGGCACGAGCGGACTGGGCGCTGTAGAGCATCTCGAGCGTCGTAATGGCACAAAGGCACGGTTCCCCGTACGCGCCGTCGATGTTCGCGCCCCGCACGAGCGCTGACTTGTCCAACAGCAACCAGCGCCGCTCGCGGACCCGGTCAGCTCCACGCCTCATCGGAGAACAGCCGATCGACGTCGACCAGCGACGGGATCCGCTCGAGCGCCAGACCGACCCGGCCGCGCCGGTCACGGGCAACCGTCGCGACCTCGGCGCTGGCAAGCGCGTGATGTCCTTCCTCCGCCAACCGGAGCAACAGCTGCTTGCGGTCAGCGACATCGGGCCAGCGGCGCGCCGCCGCGTCGAGCAGCTCCGCGAGATGCCCGGTGTCCGTCACGGTATATCGAGGCTTGGTCGTCGGCACGAAACGCAAGTGTAGCACCGAGATTCCAGAAGTGCGACACCTTCTAGCACCGGCGGCCCACCTCCAACCGCGATCCCGCGCGCACGCCAGGATTGGCGCGCATCAAGCGGGCACGAGCGTACAGCCGACGGAAGTGATCAACCACCCGCGCCATCCCGCAGATACGGGCAATTCGCGTTTGACGACCCCTTCCCAAGTGGACGCATTTTGGACGCGAAGTGGACGCGCACGCCCGCGATCGGCCATCACCGCGGTGACCAAAAACCCGCGAACTGCAGGCAAAGCCCTCTGTCGGACTCGAACCGACGACCCCTTCCTTACCATGGAAGTGCTCTACCAGCTGAGCTAAGAGGGCGCTGCGCGCCAGCGTAGCGCGTCGGCGCGAGGCGAGCTAGCCGTTGTAGGCGCCTTGCAGGAGGGACAGCATGGTGCCGGCGGTCTGGGAGCCGACCGGGGAGCCGGCGGAGTCGGCGAAGCCGATCTCGAGGTGGGGACCGGTGGAGATGCCGACGATGCCGGGCCCGATCGAGCTCATGACCTGGCCGGCGCCGACGTGGGTGCCGATCGGCAGTTGGTTCTCGGGCCCGGCGTGGCCGTAGTAGACGTAGCTGTAGCCGTCGAGAGAGCCGTCACAGTGGAGGACGGGTGCCCAGGGGCCGAAGCCGCCGATGCCGTGCAGGACGATGGTGCCCGAGCACACGGCGTATTCGGGCGTGTTGCCGGGGGCCGAGATGTCAACGCCCAGATCCGGCGACCAGCTGCTGGGCGGCGCTGCCGCGCTATTGGGCAGCGGGAAGGTGAAGCCGCCGCTGGATACGGGCGCGGAGCCGCTGACGATCGCCGGCGACGATCCGCCTCCATCGCTGCCCGAGGAGTGGCTCGTGCCGGCGGCGAGCGCGGCCTGGGCGGCCTTGAGCTGGGCCAGTTGGTGCTGGAGATGGCTCACCTCGTCGCGTGCGCTGGCCAGCTCGCCGGCCTTGGTGGCGCGGAAGCGTGCCACGGCGGCCCGCTGGCGCCAGAGGCTGGCTTGGGTTCGCGCCAGGGTGTTGCGGTCGGCCAGGACCTGGGCGATGAGACGCTGCTGGCGGACCTGGAGCTTGCCCAGACGCGTCGCTTCGGCCACGACCGCGCGGCGCGCGGCGCGCACCTGGCCGATGATGTTGACGTCCTGCTTGCGCACCCGCTCCATGAACGCGAGCCGCTCGAGCAGGTCACGGAAACCCGTCGCGCTGAGCACGACGGTGACCACATCCGGGTTGTCCGATTCGTAGCTCGCCACCAGCTGTTGGGCGAGGACGCGCTCGGCGCGGGCCTCGAAGGCCTCGAGCCGCGCGAGGCGGATCCGCGCGGCGTTCAGCTCGGCCTTGAGTCTGGCCAGCTCGGCCTTCTTGGCGTTGAGGTCGGCCTGGAGGCGGTCGAGGCGGCGGGCAAGCGCGTCGATGCTCGCGTTGAGCTGCCCGATCCGGCCGGAGGCGGAATTCACGGCGCCCGACAGCGCAGAGACGTGCCCCTGGCCGGCTCTGATCTTATTCTGGAGCTGCCCGAGGCTGGCCGCTCGCGCACTCGGCGGGCCCAACTCGAGCCTCACCCCCAGTCCGCCGACGACGAGCGCGACCAACACGGCACACGCGGCACGGGTAAATGGCCTCCGTCGATCAAGCATCGGTTCTGGGGCGGCCTTCGGGTTTGGCAGCGAGGGCTCGCCGGTGTCCGCGGCCATGCCGCTTCAGGCGGCGGGCACGCTAACAGGCTCCCCGGCTTGGTCGTCGCGTCGGGCGGCCCTGCAAGAAAACGTGCATTTAGCAGGACTTCGCACGCGCGCGCGGTTAGGCACGCGACACCTGTGCGACCCGCAGCCCGGAGGGCGCCCCGTCGGCCCGGAGCCGCTTGGTCCGACCGGCCTGCACGCCGTCGCGTTCGATCCGGGCCAGGAGTGCATCCGACACGAGCACCTGCCCCGCCTTCGCTGCCGCGGCAACCCGAGCAGCGACGTTGACGTCGACGCCGAGATAGTCGCCGCCGAGTTTTCGCGGCCGACCCCAATGGACGCCGGCTCTCAGGCGCGGCGAGTAGCCGTCGACGTTGATCCCGGCCACCGCGTCCTGCGCTTCGAGGGCCGCGTCTACTGCCTCCTCAGCACTCAGGAAGGTGGCCATCAGGCCATCCCCCAGCCGCTTCACGATCCGGCCCTCGTGCGCGACGATCGCCGCCTCGACCTCGGTTCCGAGCTCCCGCAGCAGCTCGAGCACGGCCGCGTCGCCGGCGTGCAAGGCCCACGAGGAGAAGCCCACGAGATCGGTGAACAGCAGCGCCATCTCGAGTTCACCGCGGCCGCGCCCGGCCGCCTCCGATACCGACTGCCAGAGCTGCAGGGCCGAGAGCCCGAGCTCCTTGGCCACGCTCTTACGCCCCGGCTGAAGGGCGGTCACGCCGCGCGCGATCATCTCGACGGGCGCCCGCCCGGCAGTCGACAGGGGATCGCCGAATTTCTCGTCCCCGGGCAGCCGGCGACGGATCCTGCGCGCCGCCGAGAGCAGCGCCGGCTCGCTGTCCAGCCGCAGGACCGCGGCACGCAACCGCGCGAGCCGGGCGGCAGGCGGCACGGCATCGTCCGCGGGGTCCTGGATGTCCTCGCGGGACCGGTCCTGGTCCAACGCCATCGAGGCCTGAGGATAGTCATGGCGTCCGCCCGGGCAGCTGGTCCGATGAGTTTTCCTGCGCGCGGCCGTCGTAAGGCTCCAAAGAGGACGCGGGTTGACCGCGTTCCGATCTAGTCTGGACAACGATGCTCGAGACATACGACTACATGCCACAAGACTCCAACCCGCCAGCGCAGGCCGTTCCTGACGCGGCGATCGCCGCCCGTTCGCTGCGGCGCAACTTCAAAGACGGGATCGAAGCCGTCCGCGACATCGACCTGACGGTGTCGGCCGGCGAGGTGTTCGGCTTCCTCGGCCCGAACGGCGCCGGTAAGACGACTACCGTGCGCATGCTCTGCACGCTGCTTCCGCCCACCGCCGGAACCGCGACGGTGGCCGGGCTCGACGTCGTCAAACACGGAGCCGAGGTGCGCCGGCGGATCGGCGTCGCCCTGCAGGAGATCGGGCTCGATCCGGTGCAGACCGGACGCGAGCTCCTCGAGCTGCAATGCGGGCTCTATGGGATCACCGGTCAGCGCGCCCACACCCGCGCGAACGAGCTGCTCGAGCTGCTGGGGCTCACCGACGCGGCCGACCGGCGCACCAAGACCTACTCGGGCGGGATGAAGCGCCGGCTCGACCTGGCGAGCGCTCTGGTGCACGCGCCCCAGGTGCTGTTCCTCGACGAACCGACGACCGGGCTCGACCCGGCCTCGCGTCTCACCGTCTGGGACGAGGTGCGAAGGATCAACGCGGGCGGCGCCACCGTGTTCCTGACCACCCAGTACCTCGAGGAGGCCGACAAGCTGTGCAATCGCCTGGCGATCATCGACAACGGCCGCATCGTCGCCGAGGGCACGCCAGAGCAACTCAAGGCCGAGATGGGCCACGACGTCGTATCGGTCTCGGTCGAGGGCGCCGACATCGCCGCCACCGAGGCGGCTCTGTCCGGGCTGCCCGGACTCGAGCGGGTGCTGGCCGAGGCCGGCGGACTCGCGCTGTATGTCGAGGACGGCCCCGGGTCGATCGCGGAGATCGTCCTACGCCTGGAGCGCGAGCAGATTCCCGCCGGCGCGATCTCGGTCTCCCGCCCATCGCTGGACGACGTGTTCCTCAAGGCGACCGGCCGCCGGCTCGAGGGCCAGGAATCGGCCGAGAAAGCGACGGAGGTGAAATCGTGACCGAGGTGCTGCTCCTGGGCCGCCGCGCCACGCGCGAGATCGTCCGATACCCCGAGGCGACGATCCCCACCCTGTTCATCCCGCTGTTCTTCCTCGTCGTGAACATCGGGCAGGTCTCGAAGACGTTCCCCAGCTCGACGCCGTTCCTGAAGGGCCAGGGCTACGTCGCGTTCCAGCTGCCGGTCTCGCTGATGTTTGCCGTGGCCACGGCAACGTCGGGGCTGGCCCTGGTCACGGAGATCGAGCTCGGCTACTTCGACAAGCTCCTGGTGGCGCCGATCCGGCGCTCCTCGATCATCTTCGGCCGATTGACGGCCGACCTCGTGCGCGGGATCGCAGCCTCGGCACTGGTGTTGCTCGTCGGGCTCCTGCTGGGCGCCCGTATCGAGACCGGCGTGGCCGGCGCGCTCGTGATCGTCCTGCTGGCCGCCGGGTTCGGTGTGGCGTACGCGGGCTTCGGACTGCTCGTCGCGCTAAGGACGCGCAACGTCCAGGCCACCCAGTCGAGCTTCCTCCTGTTCTTCCCGCTGTTGTTCCTCACCCCGAACTTCGTCCCGTTCAATCGACTGTCGCCGCTCATGGAGACGCTCGCCCGGATCAACCCGGTCAGCTATGTGATCGTCGGCCTGCGCTCGCTGGTGATCGACGGCTGGGACATCGGCAAGATCGCGGTGGCCGCGGGGGTGACCGTGGCCTTGGGCCTCGTGCTGACCGGTCTGTCGCTGCGCGTGATCGCCACCTACGACCGCTGAGCGCTCATCCGCCGGAGACCGGAAGCACGGGAGTGCAGGCGGAATGCACCGGGTGCACCGGGTCGAGCGCGGTCAGGACGTCGGCGTCGGCGATGTGGTCGTAGGGCATCGACAGATGCTCGCCCTGATCGAGCGCGCACTGTCGCTGGAGCCGGAGGTTGGTGACGTTCGGCGCGGGAGCCAGGAAAGCGGAGGTGTATGGAGTGACCACCTCGTCGTTGGCTGACTCGATCACCGTGTAGTTGACGGCCGGGTACGTCTCGCCACCGGCATTGAGTTTGGTGATGAACGGCGAGCCGGCCTCCTGCTCCTGACAGGCACGGCAGTCGGTCAGGAGCACGTCCGAGCCCGGGAAGTGACTGGCCAGGGTGAAGATGCCGTCCAGCGTGGTGCCGTGATTCGACGGCGCCAGGCCGACCAGCGTGTGCACCCTGGACGCACCGCCCAGGAACTTGATGTAGTAGCGGGGCATCATGCCGCCCTGCGAATGGCCGACCAGGTCGACCTTGCTCGCGCCGGTGGCGGACAGCACGCGCTCGACGAACTGCGAGAGCTGCCGCGCGGAGTTCTCGATCGGACCGGTGGCGTAGATGCCGAGGGCGCCGCTCCCGTTGTCGGAGCCGTAGTTGAGCGCGAACACGCAATAGCCGTTGTCGTGCAGCAGCGGCGACAGCGCCTGCCAGCTGTCGGACATATCGGCGAACGTCCCGTGGACCAGGACCACCGGGTCGGGGTGGGCGGCCGACGGCTTGCACGACCAGTCGTTGGCGCCGGGGGGGCTGGCGGTCGAGCTGACGTGCGCGTATCCGTAGATCCCGTTGTAGATCACCGGTAGCTGTGCGGCCGATGCCGGCGGCGCCGTGCAGGCGAGCATGATGACGGTGAACGCGATCGCGCCGACGGTGCGGTGACGCATGACCGACCTCCCTCCCGTGAGTTGAACCTCCAGTCCGACTTATACCTACGGACCGGTCGATTCGCGCCGGTTCACGGCTCAGTGCAACAGATGTGACTGGACCTGCTCGTAGCCGGGCGGTGCGTCCAAGGTGAGCGGCACCCCGCCGCGGACCGTGCCCAGATCGGTCAGCGCCACCCGCTCGAGGCCGTTGCCCGCGCCACCGTCACTCGTCACGGCGATGGCCAGGGTGTTCTCGCCGCGCGGATCGAGCACTCCGTTCGGCACGACAAACGTGTGCTGCGGACCGACATTCGCGATGTACTGGCCCACGTTCCACCCGTTCACGAAGATCAGCGCCCGGTAGTTCGCCGATGAGCGAGGTGTCGAGGAGTCGCCAATCGTGATGCCGAGCGACGCGTCGTCCTGCGCAGGAATCCGAAGGCGGAAGCTGGTCCGGTACCACGACGTCCCCGGGATCGCGCTCGTGGCGGGTACCGTCGCCGTGGCCCAGCCCTCGTCGGGGTAGCCGGGCAGGTACCAGCCCGCGCGCTCACCGTAGAGCCCACCGTTGTTCACCGCACCGCGGACGGTGTCGGCGATGTCCTCGCCGCCCTCCTCGCCCTGGATCCTCCACGCGATCGGCACCCCAAGATCTGTGCCGGTGGCGTCGGTGACCGCGGCGGAGATGAGGCCACGCCCCTCCTTCTGCGCGTCGTTGATCCCCCCGTCTTCGTTGTGCGAGTCATCGCGCACCATGACCGACAGGACGTGCTGTCCGGGGCCCTGGAGATCGGCGGGGATCGCAAACGACGCCGTCCCGGTGGTGGGCGGCGAGCTGACGCCGGTGCCCAGAACGTTCTGCCCGAGGTAGCGCCCATCCAGCCACGCCTGGAGCATCCCGGCCCCGCCGCCCCCGTAGTGGAGGCTGATGGTGCTCGCGCTCGCGGGAAGCTCGAACCGGCCGCGGTACCAGACGTCGCCGTGGTGGAAGCCGTAGTCGTCGGCGGTCAGCACCGGCTGTCCCGCCGGCGGCCTGGTCGTGCTGTTGGTCTGCGTCCTGTCCGCGGCCAGCCACGAGGAGTCGTCGAACGATGGCTGCGCCTCCGGCGATTCGGGCGAGTAACGCCAAGCGCTCTGGGTCAGGTCGGGAAGCGTGTAGGGCGCCGGCCCGGTGAGCTCCGCGCGAGCGCTGAGGCTGCCGGCGCGCGTCGGGCGGACCGACACAGGACGGCCGTTCCAGGTCACGCTGTGAACGTCCGCGGGTGCCCAGACCTCGAGATCGCTGGGCTGCGAGGTGTCCCCGGTCAGGAACAACGTCGCGCCGCGGACAACGGCGGTGCGAACGAGCTCAGGGCCGCGCTCGAGCACCGGCCCCTCGCCGGTGTCCTGGCGCCAGAACCCGCCCGCGTTGGTTTCCTCGGCGATCAGCAGCAGCAGCGGTGACCGATGCTCGCCCTGAATGCGCACCTCGGTCAGCCCGTGGTGCGTGTAGTCGAGGCGAAGATCCCCCGTGGCCGGATCGTACGTGCTGGCCACCTCGCCGGAGAGGACATCCACGTGCGGGCGCGAGGCGTAGCGCAGCACGGTCTCACCGTCCTCGCCGTCCCAGCCGTAGAGGAGCGCCAGATCCTTGCCGTCCTCGCTGAAGTGCGTCATCAGCTCGGAGGTCGAGTAGACGAGGTGCTGAGCACCAGCTGGTAATCGGCGGTGAGGATCTTCGAGTCCTGGCCATTCAGCCGCAGCGTCCCCGACTGCGGGACGGTGTAGCTGCCGTCAGCGGTGGAGATCGGGAACGTGACGGTGTCGTCCGTGGTCGCGCCTGACGGGTTGTGCATCGCGAAGTAGAAGCGCGTCCCGGTGTCGGGATTCACGTCGTCGTAGACCTTGACCGCCGGCGAACTCGGCGTGACCGCGGGGCCCGGCTCGACCTTGGCGATCTCCGGCGTGCTCTTCAGGAACAGCCCGATCTCCTTCATCGTGGTCGCCTTCGGGCGCAGTTGCCGCGCCTCGTTGATCGCCGCGCCGTAGTCGTAGGAGGTGTAGACGACCGGCGCGGGAAGCCAGCCCCACGACGTCCCGCCGAACGTCATGTAGAAGTTCTCGAGCGGCAGCCGATTGGCGATGTTGGTCTCGTAGAAGACGCGCTCGTAGCCGGGGCCTTCGCGCTGCGCCATGCAGTTGTAGGTGCCGACGCTGCCCCAATAGTCGAACCAGCCGCCGCCGAACTCGGCGGCGAAGCCGGGGGTGTTGGCCGAGGCCGATGCGCCGCCCTTGGCACCGCCGGGTCCCCAGATCCCCCAGTCCGGCGCGGTGCTCGGCGACCCAGGGCTTCCATCGGTGTGGCAGGTTCCGCCCGGGTAGCCGTCGAACGCGTACAGGTCGGTCGGCCCCTGCACCGTGCCGGGCACGTCCGAACCGACCGGTACCCACAGTCCGTTGCGGCCCTTGTCGTTGTGAAAGATCGGCACCGTGATGCCGTCGGAGCGCACCTTCGCCGCCAGGTGGTTCATGTAGTTGACCTGCGACTGGCCGGCGCTGCCCAGCTCGTTCTCGATCTGGTACAGGATGACCGGGCCGGTCCCGTCGGTGTACTGGTGGCGCGCGATGATCGCGTCGATGTGCGTCAGCCACTCGCCCACCGCCGCCAGGTAATCGGGCGCGTCGGTGCGCGCCCGGCCGGCCTGCGTGAGGAGCCAGCCCGGGAAGCCGCCGGCGTCCAGCTCGCCGTTGATGTACGGGCCCGGTCGCGCGATCACGTACAGGCCGACCTGCCGCGCGATGTCGAGCGCCTTGTCCATGTCGCGGACGCCCGTGAAGTCGTAGACGCCCTGCTTCGGCGAGTGATAGCCCCAGTCGAAGTACATCGACACGGCGTTGTAGCCCTCCGCCTTCAGCTTCTCGAGCACGTCGCGCCACAGCGACGGGCTGGGGAGGCGAAACGGGTGGAACTCGCCAGACCAGATGAACGTACGCCGGCCGTCGATCATCAGCGAGTACTTGTCGGAGCTGACCGTATGCGACACCCGTGCCCGGGGCGCGCCCGCGGCGCTTGCAGCATGGACGAGGAGCTCGGACGCCACGGCCCCGGCGACGAGCACCGCGCACAGCAGCACAGAACGACGGACCCGCGCAACGAACGCGCTACACATCATCGGCACCTCCGGCGGACGTCAGCAGACGAGTGTGAACGCTAACACCGCGGAAGGGATTCGGTCGCAGTACGACGCGAGCGTCGGACTGCACCGTCCGCGCCGAGGACCGACGATCAACGCGGGACCAGCGGGAATGGCGGGACCAGGATTCGAACCTGGGAAGGCAGTGCCAACTGGTTTACAGCCAGTCCCCTTTGACCGCTCGGGAATCCCGCCGCGGCCCGTGAGTCTAACGTCGGTGAGTGCCGTCGGTGGCCATGCCGCCGCCCGCACTCGGCTCCGAGGCATAAGCTGCCCCGTGCGATGGAGCCCGCGCCCGCCCTAACCGCCCAGCGGCTCGAGTCGAGCCGGCTGATCCTCGAGCCGCTGCGCGTCGAGCACGCGAATGAGCTGGCGCCGGTGCTGGACGACCCGTCGCTGCATCGCTTCATCGGCGGCTCGCCGCCGAGCACGGCGGAGCTCCGCAGCCGCTTCGAACGGCAGACGCTCGGCGAGTCACCCGACGGTCGGGCTTGGTGGCTGAACTGGGTGCTGCGCGAGCGGGCGACGGCGCGTGTGGTCGGCACCGTGCAGGCCACGGTCAAGGTCAGTGGTGTCACCCCCACGGCCGACCTCGCCTGGGTGGTCGGCACCCAGCATCAGGGCAACGGGTTCGCCAAGGAGGCGGCGGCCACCCTGGCCAAGTGGCTGAGCGATCAGGGCGTGAGGCGCCTGCGCGCGCACATCCATGCCCGCCACTACGCGTCGAACGCGGTGGCGCAGGCGATCGGGCTCGAGCCGACGGGCACGATCGTGGACGGCGAGTGCCGATGGGAGTCGGCGCGCCCCGCCTAGACGGACACAACTGAGCGACGACCGCGGTCTACGACGCGTCGCGCAGACGCTGCGCCTCGGGCAGCGCCTCAAGCTTCTTCAGCGTGTGGTTCTCGATCTGCCGGATCCGCTCGCGCGTGACATTGAACGCCCGCCCGACCTCCTCGAGCGTGTAGGGCCGCTCGCCGGTCAGGCCGAAGCGCATCTCGATCACCTCGCGCTCGCGCTCGGGTAACGCCGCCAGAGCCCTCCGCAGGTTCTCGCGCCGCAGCCTCTCGGAAGCCAGCTCAAACGGCGACTCCGCCGTCTGGTCCTCGACGAAGTCGCCCAGCTCGGACTCCTCCTCCTCGCCGATCGGCTTCTCGAGCGACACCGGCTGCTGGGCCATGCGCAGCACGTCGCGGACCTCGCGCACGTTGGTCTCGAGCTCGGCGGCGATCTCCTCCGAGGTCGGCTCGCGGCCGAGCTGCTGGACGAGCTGGCGCTCCACGTGCACCACCTTGTTGAGCTTCTCGACCATGTGCACGGGGATGCGGATCGTGCGGCCCTTGTCGGCGATCGCGCGGGTGACCGCCTGACGGATCCACCACGTGGCATACGTGGAGAACTTGTAGCCGCGGCGGTAGTCGAACTTCTCCACCGCGCGGATCAGTCCCATCGATCCCTCCTGGATCAGGTCCAGGAAGGTCAAGCCCCGACCCAGGTACGACTTGGCGATCGACACGACCAAGCGCAGGTTGGCCTCGATCATGCGCTGCTTGGCCCGCATGTCGCCGCGCTCGATCCGCTTGGCCAGAGCCACTTCCTGCTCGGCCGTAAGCAGCTGGACCCTGCCGATCGAGCGCAGGTACAGCCGCAGCGAGTCGAGGCTCGGCTCGACCGTCAGATCGATCTCGACCTTCTTCGATGACGATTGATCGACGCGGGGCTCGGCCGCGGCGGCAGCGCTTGCCTCGACGCTCGAGGCCTCCGACTTGGCAGGACGCCCGTCGGCCTCGACCACCTCGATGCCCTGATCGTCCAGGTAGGCGTGGAGTCTCCTGTACCTGCTCCTTCGTGACCTCTGATTCCTCCAGCCACGCCTGGATCTCATCGAAGGTCAGGAAGCCGCGCTCCTGACCCTCGGCAATCAGAGGTCGTAGTTCCTCCAGCTCCGCAATCGGAGCGTCATCACTCAAAAGAATCGCCTTCTCGCTCACTCGCCCCGGAGCTCCTCCCTAACCACGCGTCGACGAGCCCCCCGGCCACGGGGGCCTCTCAGCCCTCTCTCTTGTCTCCCAAATGCGCCGGTCAGGAGTGATACCACAATCGGCGCGGTTGTCCAGGGAATTCGCGGTCGGGGGGCGGCGCCTGGGCGTGCCGGTGGCGGAACGGCGCGGCGCCCACGCGCAGAGACGCGGGCACAGCGGCCCCGCACGACGCCGCAACCCGACAAGGCGGCTACCGCGGAAGGACCCGACCAGCTTCGCTGTCTACCCTGTATGAGCACGATGGCCACCAAGCCGACCTCGACCGTCTCCATATCCGACGTTCAGGCCCGCCGGCCGACCGTGCAGCTCAGCCTGTCACGGGTCGGCGTCACCGGCGTGGAAAAGGTGATCCGCATCCAGCAGAACGGAGCCGAGCAGCTGTTCTCGGCCCGCTTCGAATGCGTGGTCGAGCTCGGGCCCAACCAGAAAGGCGCCCACATGTCGCGCTTCGAGGAGGTGGTCAACGACGCGATCGGCGAGGTGGTGCTCGGCGAGTCGACGTTCAAGGCGGAGACCCTGGCCGAGCGCATCGCCCAGCTCGTGCGCGCCCGCCAGGGCGCGCGCCGGGCAGAGGTGAGCATCGAGGCCCGCTTCCCCGAGCACAAGCCGGCCCCCGTCTCGGGCATCCAAACCCAGGAGCTGTACACGCTCCACGGATCGGCAGCATGCAGCGAGCTCGGCACCCGCCGGCTCATCGGGGTCACCGCCCAGGGCATGACCGCCTGCCCGTGCGCCCAGGAACTCGTCGCGACAAACGCGCGCAACAACCTCGAGGCCCAGGGCTTCGACGACGACGACATCGAGAAGATCCTCGAGATCGTCCCCGTCGCCACCCACAACCAGCGCGGGCTCGGCACGCTGCACATCGGGTGCACGGAGCTGTGTGACGACGAGATCGACGCGGCGACTCTGCTGGCGATCGTCGAGCACTCGATGTCCTCCGAGATCTACGAGCTGATGAAGCGCTCCGACGAGGGGCACGTGGTCGAGAAGGCCCACCGGCGTCCCCGGTTCGTCGAGGACTGCGTGCGCGAGATGATCCGCGGCGTGGTCGACACCTTCCCGGACCTCAACGACGCCGCGTTCGTGGAAGCGCAGCAGGTCAACCTCGAGACGATCCACCAGCACAACGTGGTGGCCGAGAGGTTCGGGACCATGGGCGAGGTACGTGAAGAGCTGCGAAACGGCGTCTCGCCGGCGCTTCACACCACGCGCCACGCCTGGCTCGACCAGGTTCCGTAGGGCCGGGGAGCGCGGAACCTTGCGCGCCGTCGTCCTCGAGCGCCAGGGCGAGCCGCTCAAGCCGACCACCCTGCCCGACCCCACGCCAGGCCCTGGGCAGCTGCGACTCACCGTAGGCGCATGCGGCGTGTGCCGCACCGACCTCCATCTCCGTGACCGGGAGATCGAGGCAACCAAGCTCCCCGTCGTCCTCGGCCACCAGATCGTCGGGCGCACCGGCGACGGCCAGAGAGTGGGCGTGCCGTGGCTCGGGTGGACCGATGGAACGTGTCATTACTGCACGACGCAGAGAGAGAACCTGTGCGTCAACGCCCGCTTCACCGGGCGCGACATCGACGGCGGCTACGCGGAGCTGACGAGCGCGGATGAACGCTATTGCCTGCCGCTGCCCGACGACCTCACCGACGAGCAGGCGGCACCACTGCTCTGCGGCGGCCTGATCGGCTATCGGGCGCTGCGCTTCACAAACGACGCGAGCAACCTCGGCTTGTACGGCTTCGGCTCAGCCGCCCACATGATCGCCCAAGTCGCCGCCTACCAGGGGCGCAAGGTCTTCGCCTTCACGCGGCCGAACGACGAGCGCACGCAGGCATTCGCGAAGACCCAAGGCGCCACATGGGCCGGTTCGAGCGACGAGCCCGCCCGAGCCCCTCGACGCCGCGATCATCTTCGCATCCGCGGGCGACCTCGTTCCCAAGGCCCTGAAAGCCCTCGCACCCGGAGGAACGGTCGTCACCGCCGGCATCCACATGTCCGACATTCCGAGCTTCGCCTACGACGACCTCTGGCAGGAGCGCAGCATCCGCTCGGTGGCCAACCTCACCCGCCAGGACGGCGAGGAGTTCCTCGCGCTCGCGCCCAAGGTCCCGGTGAGAACCACCGTCACCACCTATCCACTGAACCGAGCCGAAGAGGCCCTCGCCGACCTCCGGGCCGGCCGTTTCGAGGGCAGCGCCGTGATCGTTCCATGAACCCACTACGCTCCAGAACATGCCCCTGATCCCGATGGTGATTGAACGGACCGCGCGCGGCGAGCGCGAGTTCGACATCTACAGCCGGCTGCTCAACGAGCGAATCGTCTTCCTCGGCACGCCGATCGACGACACGATCGCCAACCTGATCGTGGCCCAACTCCTCCATCTCGAGTCCCAGGACCCCGACAAGGACATCTCGATCTACATCAACTGCCCGGGCGGCTCCATCTACTCGGGTCTCGCCATCTACGACACGATGCAGTTCATCAAGCCCGAGATCCAGACGATCTGCGTGGGGATCGCGATGTCGATGGGCTCGCTGCTCCTGGCCGGCGGCGCCAAGGGCAAGCGCTTCTCCCTGCCCAACAGCCGCATCCTGATCCACCAGCCATCGGCCGGCTTCGAGGGTCAGTCAACCGATATCGAGATCCACGCCCGCGAGATCCTCAACATCCGTCAGCGCACGGACGAGATCTACGCCCACCACACCGGCCAGTCGGTCGAGCAGGTCCATTCCGACATGGAGCGCGACCGGTTCTTCAAGCCGGACGAGGCCGTCGAGTACGGTCTGATCGACCGCGTGATCGAGCACCACTGAACTAGGTCGCCGGCGCGCGCCGGATGCGGCCCGAGCCCGTCCCTCGCGTCTCGGGCTCGGGCACGGTCGGGCGCGAGAGCGCCCAGAAGATCATCAGGGCTGCGAAGACCAGCATCGCGAGCCCGGTCCACAGGTCGACGTTGGACCCGTGCGCCTTGTTCTTGGTGACGTGGGAGCCGAAGATCCCCAGCGCCACCAAGATCAAGCCGTACACGGTGAACACGCCGCCGATCAGCCGGCGAATGTCGAACCGGTTCGCCGCCCGCGCGGCCTGAATCTCTTCCTCGTCGCTGATCTCGCGCGGGGCCTCGTCCTCTCCGGCACCGGGGACTCCGAATGGTTTATCGCCTGCAGCTCACAAGCGGCTCCTAAATGAAGATGATGTTCAGGGCGACGAGCAGGGCGATCGCCACACCGCCAAGTAGGGCCGGCGAGCGCCACCACAGCTTGTCGCGCGGGTCGGGGTTGACCTCGCGCTCCTCCTTGCGCGTGAGGCCCCAGACCAGCCCCCGCAACTCCTCCTCCGGCTTGGGCTTGGTCACGAGGGACACCAGCACGAGCACGACGACGCCCGCGACGAACGCCCAGATCGCCTGCCAGAAGCTCGCACTCAACGGCGAGCCGAAGTGGAAAATCGTGTGATAGGCGGCCAGACGGTTGACCGAGTAGGCCGTAGCTGTGCCCGCGACCAAGCTCCAGAAGCCGCCCCAGGCCGACGCCCGCTTCCAGAACATCGCGACGATGAAGGTCGCGAACAGCGGCGCGTTGAAGATCGAGAACAGCGTCTGGATGTAATTCATGATGTTCGAATAACCCTTGGCGATGAACGCGGTGAGTATCGAGACGAGGATCCCGGCTACCGTCACCAAGCGCCCCGAGCGCAGGTAGAACGCTGGATCGCGGTCCTTCCAGACGTAGGACTGGAGCAGGTCGTAGGTGACAACGGTGTTGAACGCCGTCACGTTCGCGGCCACGCCGGCCATGAACGCGGCCAGCAGCCCGACGATCGCGACGCCAAGCATCCCGGTCGGGAACCACTGCCCGATCAGGTGCGGGATCGCCGTGTTGAACTGGTTCGAGAGGCTTTTGCCCTGGCCCAGGTGGGGCACCGTGGCCACCGCGATCAGCCCCGGCAGGATGATGATGAACGGCAGGAAGATCTTGGGATAGGCGCCGATCAGCGGCGTGCGCCGCGAGGCCGACATGTTCTTGGCCGACAGGGCGCGCTGGACCTCGGCGAAGTTGGTCGTCCAATACCCGAAGCTGAGCACGAAGCCGAGCCCGAACACCACCCCGATCCAGCTCGACATCAGCGGGTTGGTCGGATGGTGGAGGCTCAGACCGTGCCAGGCGTGCAGGCCGGGGTTGCCCAGCGCCCCCGCCTTGATCTTGTGCTCGAGCCCGGACCAGCCGCCGACCGAGCTCAGCCCGACGATCGTGAGCGGGATCAGCGCCGCGCAGATGATGAAGAATTGAAGTACCTCGTTGTAGATCGCCGAGGTCAAGCCGCCCAGCGTGATGTAGACGAGCACGATCGCCGCCGCGATCAGGATCGACAGGCCGACCGCCCAGCCCAGCAGGAGGTGGATGATCAGCGCCAGCGCGAACAGGTTGACGCCGCTGATCAGCACGGTGGCGATCGCGAACGTGCCCGCGTTGAACGCGTGCGCCGGCTCGCCGAAACGCAGGCGCAGGTACTCCGGAACCGAACGCACCTTGGCCCCGTAGTAGAAGGGCATCATCACGATGCCCAGGAACACCATCGCCGGCACGGCGCCGATCCAGTAGTAGTGCACGGCCGGCACGCCGTACTGAGCGCCGTTGGCGGACTGGCCAAGGATCTCGAGCGCGCCCAGGTTGGCCGCGATGAAGGCCAGGCCGGTGATCCACGCCGGAAGTGAGCGTCCCGACAGGAAAAAGTCGAGATCGGTCTTGATCGATAGTCGGGCGACGAAGCCGATCCCCAAGACCACCGCGAAGTAGATCGCGATGATGATGTAGTCGACCGTCCCGGGATGCAGTCGCAACATGAGCCTCTCCTTCCTCGAAGGCTCTCTACCCGGGTTCGCGGGTTTTTACATCACGCGCCCGCGGTGGCCTCCACCTTGCTCGTCGCCGCCACGTGGGTGACCGGCAGACCGAGGCCGCGCGCCTTGCTCACCAGGTCGAGCTTCAGCCAACGCGAGATCCCGAGCGGCAGCGTCGAAATGATGATCTCGTCGTACTCGCCCAGGTTGACCGCGTCCTGGATGGCCATCAGCGGCTCGGCGTCGCCGATGCTCCCGCCTACCTCCTGGCCGGCGGCGTCGGACAGCTTCGGCAGCGCGGTCTCGAGGACGCGCCGTGCCTCGTCCACTCCGGCGTCCTCCGGGTCGACCACCTTGTGGATTCCGTGCGGCTGCTGGGGCACCACGAGGTGGAAGTTGGCGGGGCCGCGCTGGGCGCGCTCGCGGACCGCATCGAGCAAAGCGCCGGTTGCCGCCGTCTGGTGCGCGACGACAAGGACATGGGCCGGCTCTGGCATGACTCACCTCCGAAGAGAGATGGACCGGTGCAACGAGTATCGCACCGGGTTTCGCGCCCGGCAAGCGCTCAGTCCAGCCGGTACTCGCCCCGCGCCACGATCACGGCCGACCCGCCCACGAGGACTCGCTCGATCCGCTCCGCCGATCCCTCCACCCGGGCGTACAGGCGCGACGGGCGGCCGATCTCGGCCCCCTGCTCGATCTCGATCTGCGTCCCGTACTCGATCCGGCCGTGGCGGGCCAGGTGCACGGCCAGCGGACCGGCGGCCGACCCGGTGGCGGGGTCCTCGGACACCCCGAGCGCCGGCCCGAACATCCGCGTCTTGACGTGACCCGCCGATCCGGCGGCGCAGAAGCAGTTGATCCCGTAGACCCCCAGCCGCTCGAGGGCGCCGAGGTCGGGGCGCAGCGAAGCCACGGCCTGCTCGCTCGGCAGCTCCACATACACATGGACGGGACCGTTGCGGTAAGCCTGGATCGGCAGGGCATCGCCAGACACCGGGGCGTCCAGCGCAGCCAGCAGAGCATCGCCCGCCGAAAACGATTCCACCGACGGGATCGGCTGTTCCATCTCGCCGTAGGTGGGCGGCCCGCCGTTGGCGCGCTCGAGCGTCACCGGAACGACCCCGAGCCCGGTCTCCAGCCGGACCACGTTCGAGCCCATCGACCGTCCCACCACGAACGCGGTGCCCAGCACCGGATGGCCGGCGAAGGGAAGCTCGATCGCCGGCGTGAAGATCCGCGCGCGCAGATCCGCTCCTGTCGCGGAGGACCGCATCAGGAACACCGTCTCGGACAGGTTGAGCTCCCGGGCTGCCCGCTGCATGGTCTCGGCCGACAGGCCTGACGCGTCGGTAAACACCGCCACCGGGTTGCCCTGAAGCGGCGTGTCGGTGAACACGTCGGCGATCGTGTAGCGATACATCTTCACGAAGCCATCTCCAGCAGCTTGGTCACGGTGGTCCAGTTGCGCGCGGTGGCCCGAACGCCGAGACCGGTGCCCCCCAGCTTGGCCCACAGCTTGGAGCGGCCGATGCCATCCGGGTGCCATGCGTACAGCTCACGGCCGATCGCCACCACGCGCTCGGAATCCGCCGCCATCGCCGCCATCCGCTCGAACACCTCCGGATCCGGCTCGGCCTCCAGGAAGCTCACCTGGTAGCGCTTGGGATCCACTGCCACCTCAGCCAGCGGATTGCGCGCCACCACGTCGGCGAGCTCTTCGCCGGTGCGCGCGATCACATCCACCTCGAACCCGAACCGGTCCGCGATGACCCGCTCGGCCTCAGCCGCGAGCTGGGAGGCGTCGGCATCGCTCGTGACCACCACGTTCCCGCTCTGGACGTACGTCCGGACGTCCTCGAGGCCCGCGTCGGACAGCAGAGCGCGCAGGTCGGGCATCGACACGCGCTTGCGCGCGCCGATGTTGATTCCGCGGAGCAGGAGGATTCGTGAGGGTTTTGATGGCACGTTGCGGGTTACTACGGATCGGGTTACGAGGCTCCGCGGATGAAGCTTTCAGCCCCAGCGCCGATGTCATTCTCGCGAGCCGGAACTTGAGCCCGGCGGCACATTTCCCTCGAGAATACGGAGTCCTGTAATGCGGAAAGCCAAGGACAAGAACGGTCGGATGTCGGCGCAGGAGACCCTCGAACTGTGGCAGGCCTACAGGCAGACGGGCGATCAGCGCATCCGTGACCGCCTGGTCCTCACGTTCGCTCCGATGGTGAAGTACATCGTCTACAAGAAGGCGCGGGAGATCCCCGCTCGCTGCGAGGTGGAGGACTTCATCTCGTGCGGCCTCGAGGCCTTGATCCGGTCGATCGACCGGTACGACCCGGCCAAGGGTGCCACGCTCGAGCAGTTCGCGTGGACCCGGATCCACGGGGCCGTGCTCGACGAGCTTCGCCGCAACGACTGGGCTCCCCGATCGCTGCGCCGCTGGGACCGCGACATCAGCAAGGCCAACGAGAACTTCGTCGGCCTGTACGGCCGCAAGCCCAGCCGCGAGGAACTCAGCGAGTCGCTCGGGATCTCCACCCACGACCTGATCACCCGCCAGGACGACATCGCGCGCTCCCACGTGGGCTCGCTGAACACGGTGGTCCTGGCCGAGGACGACACCACGATCGAGCGGATCGACACGCTTCACTCCCAGGACCGGGATTCGGACCCCGAGCACGCCGCGATGCGCTCCGACGCCAAGACCCGCTTCCGCGAGGCATTCGAGCGCCTGCCCGAGCGCGAGCGCAAGGTCGCCGTGCTCCTCTACGTCTACAACCTCACCCTGCGCGAGATCGGCGAGATCCTCGGGGTGACCGAGAGTCGCGTCTGCCAGATCCACGGGCAGATCACCAAGAAGCTGCGCGCCGAGCTCGAAGTCGACGAGCAGCTGTTCACCGAGGTGGCGTAGCCGGAAACTCCGGCAGGTCCCCGACTGCCGCCGCCTCGGCGGCAGCCTGGTTCTCGCGCTTGACCTCGAGCCAGATCTCCTCCCGATAGACCGGGATCGCGCGCGGAGCGTCGATCCCGATCCGGACCGTCTGGCCGCGCACCTCGAGCACCTCGATGACCACGTCGTCGCCGAGCATGATGCGCTGGCCGGCCCGACGGCTGATTCTCAGCATTCCCCGCCGTCGGCGGCCTCGACGCCATCCGCCTCGGCCCCCGCAAACAGCGGCACCCGGAAGCTCGCAACCTGGCGCCTGGTTGATCACCTGCCAGGCCCGGCCGGCGCTAACCAGGATCGGCGCCTTCAGGTTGGCGGTGAAGTCCTCGATCGACGACGCGGCACGGACGGTGACGTACACGTCCATCGCGCTCGCGGAGTCAAGCCCGAGCCGGTCCGCGTCCTCATCGATCACCTCCACCGCGAAGTCGGCGAAGAACTGGTGCGGGTTGGCCACCGGCAGCGCAAGCGACGGGATCCTCCAGCGACTGCAGCCACTGAAACGGCGCGTCCGGGTCGGCAGCGATCAGCGCGTAGCGCGATCCACTGAGCCCGATCAGGCCTTCGGGGAACTCGAGGACTGACGCGGCATCGATCTCCACGTGCCCGAAGCGCGAGCTTTCGATCGTGAGCGGCGACACTAGCCGGGCGAACTCTAGCCGGTGAGGAAGTCCATCAGGGACTGCTGCACGATGTGGGCGCCTGCCTGCAGCGCCGCGGTCAGGGCCGCCTGCTGAGTCGAGAAGTCGATCTCAGTCTGGGCCATGTCCGCATCCTGCGTGTTCGACAGCGCCTGCGTCTCGCTCGTCTGGAGCGACTCGATGCGGGAGGCAGCCATCTGTAGGCGCTCCTGAGTGGACCCGACGTTGGCGGTGAGGCCGGTCAGCGAGCCGAAGTTCGTGTCGAGCTGCGCGAGATCCGTGCCGCTGAGCGAGGACGCGTTGCCCGACTGCATGTCGCCGGCGATGTTGCGCAGCGTGTTCAGCAGCAGGCCGTCGCCAGCCGGCTGGCCCGGGTTGGTCTGGCCGGAGCCGAGGACCCCGGACAGGTTGGCGCCGATATTCAGCGAGGTGTTTGGCCCGATCATCCGGACCACCTGCGCGGTGTTGCCCCCGTAGACGTCGCTGGCTCCGGTCGGATAGGGCTGGGTGCCGGTGGCAGAACCGGAGAACACATACTGGCCGTTGTACTGAGTGTTGGCCTCCTGTTTGATCTCGTCGATCAGCTGATTAACCTCGGTCCCGGTGGCCTGCATGTCGCCCAGGGTCTGGGTTCCGTTGGCCGCCGAGATCGTCAGCTCGCGGATGCGCTGCACCGCGTTGGTGATGTTGGTCAGCGCGCTGTTGCTTGCCTGGGTCCAGCCGGTCGCGTCGGTGACGCTGTTGGAGTAGCTGGTCAGGTTGGCGAGCTGGTTGTTCAGCTGCAGAGCCAGGCTGGTGCCGTACGGGTCATCGGAAGGCTGATTGATCCGCTTGCCGGTCGACAGCTGCTGCTGAGTGGTGTCGATGCGGTCAAGTGCCTGGTTGATGTTGGCTAGCAGGTTCTGGGCCGTCATCTGTTCGGTGACGCGTCCGATCATCAGATGCTCGCCCCGACCTGGTTGATGAGGGTGTTCAGCGTCTCGTTGAT
Source organism: uncultured Solirubrobacterales bacterium (assembly GCA_963757795.1). Classification (GTDB taxonomy): domain Bacteria; phylum Actinomycetota; class Thermoleophilia; order Solirubrobacterales; family Solirubrobacteraceae; genus Palsa-465. The sequence goes on from CAVWSI010000008.1 coordinate 86,111, forward strand.
CGCGTTCATCACGCGCGCGGATGCCTGGTAGGCCTGCTGATACTGGATCAGGTTGGTCATCTCCTCGTTGAGCGAGACGCCCGAGATGCTCGAGCGCTGGTTGCTGATCGCGCTGAGGAGCGACTGGGAAGTCTGCTGCGCGCTTTGGGCCGCGTGGACGTCGCCGCCGATCTGAGTCACGAATGCGTTGTAGGCCTGGTCGGCCGCCTTGCCGCTCAGCTGGGCCACCGCGCCGGCCTCGGCGGCCGTGTACGGCGTGCTCGAGGCCATCAGGGCCGGGTTCACTGCGATCGTCGCCGCGGTGGTGCCGGTCGCGGAAAAGAACGGCGGTGCGGTCGCACCGGCGGCATCGGCGCCCGCGATCGCACCGTTGACCGAGGTCACCAACTGGTTGGCGACGCCATCGAGCTGGGTCAGGTAAGAGGCGATCTTGCCCGCGCCGGTGGTCGCGTCGTACAGGCTCAGCAGCGATCCGAGCGTGCCGCTCGACCCGCTCAGGTTGCCGTCGGTCAGGTTGACGCCCAGGTTGACCGAGCCGCCACTGACCAGCGGCGTTGCATCGGTGGCGCCGCCCGAGGCGGCGGTCGCGGCGTTGCCGAAGCTCACGTCGACCATGCCATCCGTGCGCTGGGTTACGAGCACGTTGGAATACTGCGAGAGGTCGTCGATCAGCTGGTCGCGGTGGTCGAGCAAGCTGTTCGCGTCGAGACCGGCAGTCTGGGCGTGTGAGATCTGAACGTTCAGCGCGGCGATCTCGTCGGCATCGCTCGCCACCGACCCGCTCGTGATGTTGGTGAGCGTGTTGAACTGCCCGGTGACCTGGGACTCGATCGTTTTGAGCTCGCCCGACAGTGTGTTCAGGCCTTGCACCACGGTGGCGCCGGCCCCGAGCACGGCCTGCTGCGCGCCCTGGTCGCTGGGATTGTTCTGCAGGCCGTTCCATGCCGTCCAGAACTGGTTCAGGGCGGTCGAGAGCCCGCTTGCGCTCGGCTCGTCCAGGGCCGCCTGGACCTGGCCCAGCAACGTGGAGGTGGTGTTGTTGCCGCTCGTTTGCGTGTTCTGCTGGCGATATGAGCTATCCAGGAACTGATCGCGAATCCGGGAGATCGTGGTGATGTCAACGCCGAGGCCGACCTGCGATCCCGTGCCGGTGATGCTCGAGAGGGTTGGGATGGTCAGCGGGTTGCGCTCGGTCTCGACCACCCGTTGGCGGGAGTAGCCGGGCGTGTTGGCGTTGGCGATGTTCTGGCCGGTGGTGTCGATCGCCGCCTGGGCGGCTTCGAGACCGCTGAGTGCGGTCTGCAGGCCGGCGTAGCTCGGGATCGGCATCGCTGGTCAGACCTCCAAATCGAGGACGCGGTGGCCCGTGACGTGCGAGGCGGTGGTGGCCCGGCGGTCGCCGGTGGCGCCGTAGCTCGCGTGACCGGACACGCCGGCCAGCTTGAGCAGGTGGTCGAGGAAGGCCAGCTCCTGGCTCATCAGCGCGCGGTTGACGTAGTGCTCGCGCTGGACGGTCTCCAGCAGGCCGCGCAGCTCGGCGCTGCGGGCGCCGGCCATCAGCGCAGACTCCGGATCCATCAGCGTCTCGAGCAGCGCGAGCGTGACGGACCCACCGGGCACGCCCAGCTTGGCGCCGGCACGCTGGAGCACCGATAGGCGCTCGTTCTCGAGCAGCTGGCGGCGGTGGAGCTCGGCCTGGAGCACGCCGGTCAGCTGGACCACCGCGCGGACGTCCCGGTTGCGGATCGCCGCCCCCTGCTCGAGCACCACCTGGAGCAGCCGCCGCGCGGCGACCAGCTGGGCCTCGAGATGCGCGATCACCTCGCCCGCAAGCAAGGCGTCGGCCTGATCGTGCAGGACGAGCTCGGACATCACTTCTTCTCGCCGATCGCGGGATCGATGGCGTGCGCGAGGCGGTCGGCCACGCCGACGCCACCGCCCGACATGACGCTCTGGGTGAGCGCAATCGGAATCAGACCGGCGAACGCGTTGGTGTTGGGATCGGAGCCGAGGATGCCGCCGGAGCTCGAATCGCCCGAGTCGCTGGAATCGCCGCCCGGGCTGGTCACCGTGTTCGCCATCTGCTGCGTGAGCTGCTGCATGAGCATCTCCTCGAACCCGAGCGCCTCCTGATAGGCCTGCTTGGCATGCGCGTCACCATTCCGGATCTCGGCCGGCATCAGCGCGGAGTTGATCGGCGGGGGAGCGTTCACGGCTTGATCTGGTTGGCGATCGTGAGCATCTGCTGCTGCATCTGGACCGCCTGGCTGCTCATCGAATACTGCTTCTGGGCGGTCATCATCTTGGCCATCTCGGCGCCCATGTCGACGTTCGAGCCCTCGAGTGCGCCCTGCTGAAGCGTGGCGTTCTTCGACGCCTTGATCGCGCCGCTGGCCGCGGTGGCGCTGAACACGCTGTCGCCGCCCGCGACCAGGCCGTTGGGGGCGGGCACCGTGACCAGCGAGATCCTGCCGACCTTCTTGCCGGCTGCCGAGACGGTGCCGTCGGAGGCGATCGTCACCTGGTCGGTGGGGACACCGGCGGGAATCGTGATCGGCGGCTGCAGCAGCATGCCCCGCTGGGTGGTCAGCTGACGCTTGGCGTTGAGCTCGAGCTGACCGTTGCGAGTGAGGCCGATCGACCCGTCGAAGCGGCGGACCTCGATGAAGCCCTCCCCCTCCACGGCCACGTTGAGTGGCTCGCCGGTCTGCTCGATCGCGCCTTGGGTCTGGTCGCGACCCATGACCTGGGCGGCGGAGCCGGCGCCGGTGGCCACTGTGGAGCCGTAGCTCCCGTTCGAGTAGAGCAGGTCGTGGAAGCCCACGATCGTGGACTGGTAACCAGGCGTGTCGAGGTTAGCCAGGTCGTTCGAGATGGCGTCGAACTGCTGCTGCTGGGCCTCCATCCCTGAGGCGGCCGAGTAAATACCTTGGAACATGCCTAGCCTCCGATCGAGCCGACTCGCTCCGCGCTCTGCTGCATCGTCGAGGCGATCGTCTGGATCGCGTTCTCGCCCGACTGGTAGGTCTGGAGCGCGGTCATCATGTGGAGCATCGTGGTGACCGGGTCGACCGCCGAGTCCTCGAGCTCACCCTGCCGGACCGAGCCGGTGGCGCGCCCGGCCAGGGTGCCGGTGTACAGGTTGGTGCCCTGCTTGGCCACACCGGTCAGGTTGAAGATCCCAAGCGAGGAGGCAGGCACGGTGCCCTGGGCGCTGACCTTGATCGGCGCGTTGTTCTGCGAGAGCACCTGATTGCCCTGGCCGTCGACCAGGAGGCCCTGGGCCGAGGCCTGGAACTGTCCGTTGCGCGTGTAGCGGATGCCCTGCTGGGTGCGGACCGCGAAGAAGCCCTGGCCGGCAATGCCGAAGTCGAGGGGCTGCCCGGTCGAGTGCAGGCCGGCCGGCGTGAGGTTGGTCACCGGCGCGCCGACCCGGACCCCGGTGTTGAGCGGGCCGATGGTCTGTCCGGTGGCCGTGTTGGACAGGAGCATCGCGCCGAAGTCCTGCTGCACGGAGCTGTCGCTCTTATAGCCAGGCGTTGACGCGTTCGACAGATCGTTGGCGAGCTGATCCTGGCGGACTTGCTGGGCGAGCATCCCGGACGCCGCGATGTAGAGACCGGTGTCCATCGTTCCCCGGTAGTCGCCCTTCGGTCATGATCCTTGAGGCATGGATCCGATAGCGGTGGACATTCGTCTGATCCGCGCTGTGCTGGGCGCCGAGCTGCGTGTTTCGCCGGGCCGCGCTCTGATGGCGCGCGTGATGAGCGCCGACGCATCGGGCCGGGGATCGCTCAGTATCGCGGGCGCGGTAATCGAGGCCAAGCTGCCCCAGGGGGTTCATGCGGGCCAGGAGCTGCGGTTGACCGTGCGCGACGTCACGCCCGAGCGGGTCGTGTTGAGCCTGTCCGACCAGGCCGCCGCGGCCGTGGCGCCGCTCGCCGCCGAGTTGCCGGGCGGCGGGTGCGTGCGGGTGAGCGAGGACGAGAATGACCGCAGGCAAGGCAGGAAGAGCGGTGACCGCCACACGCTGGCCCTGGTCTACGACGCGCCGGCGCTCGGCCCCGTCGATCTGCGCTTCGACCTTGATCCGCGGTCGCTGCGACTGTCGGTCGTGCTCGGGGCAGGGGAGCCGGCGGAAAAGGCGCAGGACCGCGCCGGCGAGCTGCGCGACGCCCTGAGCGAGGCCCTGGGACGACCAGTGACGGTCCAGATCACTCCGCGGCGCGAACCCCTGGATGTCTATGCCTGAACCGCCTGAGCCACCCGAGCGCCGGCGCGCCACGGCTCTGCGCTACGAAAAGGGCGAGCAAGCCCCACGCGTCACCGCCACCGGCGCCGGCCTGGTCGCCGAGCGGATCTTGGCCGCCGCGCGCGAGGCCGGCGTCCCGGTGCGCCACGATCCGGCGCTGGCCGAGGCGCTGGGCACACTCGAGCTGGGAACGGACGTGCCGCAAGAGCTGTGGACCGCGGTGGCGGAGACGCTGGCCTGGGCCTACCGCCTCGACGCGACCGCCGGGGGACGCGGCCGGCGCTACTGACAGCCCTCAAGCTCGCGTCCAGCGTGCCGATGAACCGGAAGACCCTCCCCCCTCGGAAGGTGGTTCCCTCGAATGGCCCTTCGCCTTACCGGCATACCCGCGCCCGCTGACTCCTCCGGCACGTCCGGCGGCGGTCCCGCGCCCGCAGGCACCGGCCTCAAGCTGTCCATCGCTCCCACCGCTCAGGCGGGTGGTGCGTTCGGCAGCCAGCTGCGCGACCAGGCCCGCCTCCAGCTGGCCATGAACCAGCTCGACGGCTACAAGGCGCTGTTCGAGCGCGCCGCCGAGCATGAGGACAGCCACGCCCGCTACCACGCGCGCGTTCTCCTGATCGAGGAAGGGCTGGCCGCCGCCGGCAAGACCACCTCGCATGCCCAGGTTACCCAGCTGTTCGTCGCCGTGGCAAATGCTGCTCTAGCCGCCTTGGCGGAGGAGCCGCGGGAGCCCATCCTGCTCAATTACGCCGGCGTCGCCATGTACGAGCTGTGGAGCCTCGACGCGGCTCACGCCCTGTTCAAGGCGGCGCACCGGCTCGACCCCGCGCTGCCCCACCTCAAGCGCAACCTGCAGGAGCTGACGCGCCGGCGCAAGGGCCATCGCCCGAACAAGCCGTTGCACGCCGCCGTGCCCGGACTGGCTGCTCGCGCCCGCAAGCTGGCCCCAAAGGCACAGCCGGCCAAGGGGATGACGCTCAGCCTGTGCATGATCGTCCGCGACGAGGAGGAGATGCTCCCGAAATGCCTCGCCGCCGCTGCGCCGGCGGTAGACGAGATCATCATCGTCGACACCGGCTCGAAGGACCGGACGATCGAGATCGCCAGGGAGTTACGGTGCCCACGTCATCGAGCAGGAGTGGACGGGATCGTTCTCGGACGCCCGCAACACCTCGTTCGAGGCCGCGACGTCGGACTGGATCATCTACCTTGACGCCGACGAGGTCCTCGTCGAGGAGGACGTCAAGCGTCTGCGGGCGCTTACGGGTCGCGTGTGGCGGGAGGCGTTCTACCTCGTCTTGACGAGCTACACCGGTGATCTGGGGGACGGCGCCGCGATCGCCAACAGCGCCCTGCGCATCTTCCGCAACCGGCCGGCACTACCGCTTCGAAGGGCGGCTGCACGAGCAGATCGGCCGACAGCTTCCGACTTACGCCACCGCCCGCGTGGAGCAGAGTTCGGTCCGGGTCGACCACTACGGGTACCTCGGCGCGGTGCGCGACGCGAAGGAAAAGTCGCGGCGCAACCTGGAACTGCTGAAGGCCCAGCAGGCCGAGAGCGCTCCGTCCGCCTTCCTGCACTTCAACCTCGGCACCGAGTACGCCGCGGTCGGCGACCGTCGTTCCGCACTGGCCGAGTTCGAGTGTTCCTGGAACCTCGTTCAGGCCCACGGCGAGGAGGCCAACGACTATGTGCCCGCCCTCGTGCAGCGACTGGTCAGCGCGCTGCGTGCCTGCGGCCGCCCGCAGGAGGCAATCGCGCGGGCGCGAGGACGGCCTCGAGCGTTTCCCCGGCTTCACCGATCTCGTATTTGCCCAGGCGGAGGCCGCGCTCGCGCTCGGCGACCAGGACGACGCGATCGCCTACTGGGAGCGGTGCATCGATATGGGCGATGCACCGTCGCGCTACGTCGCCGCCGTGGGCACGGGCACCCACCGCCCGCGGGTTGCGCTGGCCGAGTTGTACACACGCCGGGGCGAGCTCGAGCGCGCGCGGGAGCTGCTCGACTGGTGTCTCGCCGAGCGGCCCGACTTCATCGGCGTCATCGACCCGTACACGACGCTTCTGCTCCGCAGCGGCGTGGACCCGGACGCGGTGGTCTCCCGGATCGAGGGCGAGCGTCCGGGCTTGACCCCGGCCGCGCGATTCTTGCTGGCCGGCGCGCTGTTTCGTAACGGCGCGATGGCCGCCGCCGAGACTCAGTACCGGGCGGTGCTGAAGGCCCGCCCCGCCAGCGCCGAGGTCCGGGTCCGGCTCGCCGAGGCGTTGCTCAGCCAGCGCCACTACGCCGAGGCCGCCGCCGAGAGTACGCAGATTGACGACGCTGAACCGTGCGCCGCTCTGGCGGCCCGCATCGAGCTCTGGAGCCGGATCGCTGACGAAGACCTCGACGGGGCCGCGGCAGCCAATCTTCGCGCAGCGAGGCTTGGCGTCTCGGCCGCCGAGCGCGAGGTGTTTGCCGCCTGGCTCGACATCGTCGGCGGCGCAACCAACGGGCTACACAGGCTGCCGGTGGCGTCCACGCCACTGCTCGGGGTGATCCTCGAGACGCTACTGCGTTGCCACGACTTCGAGACCTTCGAGCAGCTGATCCCGCTCCTCAGGGCATCAGCTCTTCCTGAGCGGGAGCAGCGCGAGCACTTGGCCTCGATATACCTCGCGCAGGGCTTCCTCCCCCAGGCCGCGCAGGAGTGGATGGCGGTCTGCCAGGTCTCGGCCGGACGCCCGCGTCGCTCCTCGGTCTGGCGCTTGTGGCCGAGCGGCACGGGCAAGTCGAGGACGCCGCCGTGTTCGCCGCCGAAGCGCTCCAGCACGACCCGGCGAATGTTCCCGCCCGCGAGGTCGTAGCCCGCTGCTCGGCGACCACCGAATCGGAGGCTGTTCTGCCCGTGTAGCAGCGGACAACAAAAAACGCAGTCGGCGCTCAAGTTCTCCGCGCTGCGCTCGATTACCTCGCCTGAGCGGGAAGGATTCCCGCCATTTCAGGTAGGAACCGCGCGCATCCAAGGAGGAATGCAATGAGCTTCGATATCGGCTCGGTGGGCCGGACGCCCGCCACCACACCGTCGCAGACGGCCCGACCCTCGGCTCCCGCCCCCGGCCAGCCGGCGCACGCCATGGACACGGTCACCGTCGACACAATTCCGGCCACCCCACCGCCGGAGGTCCACGACGCGATGGGCGTCGCCAATCAGGCCTATCACGACCTCAAGGCGGACGGCAGCCAGATGCGCTTCAAGATCGACGAAGCGACCGGCAAGCTGAGCGTCGAGGTGCACGACATACACGGGAACCTGATGTTCACCGTACCCGCCAGCACTGTCCTGGACGTCGCCTCAGGCCAACCGCTAATGCGTCCTGCCAACTAGGCGGCCGCTCCAGTCCACCGTGTAGGCGTCGATAACAGAGAGAGCGATGTCAACCCAGCCGATCAGCTCGAGCACCAGCACGAGCTCCAACCAGTTCGCCACCGGTAGCTCTCTCAGCTCGCTCAGCGGCAGCTCCGGGCTGCAGATCACCGGGCTTGCCTCCGGCCTGGACACCAACGCGGTCGTCCAGGCGCTGATGGCCGCCCAGCAGCAGCAGGTGACCAACCTGCAAAACCAGCAGGCGGGGATCACTGCGCTCAACAAGCAGCTGACCAGCACCCAGACGGCACTGCAGACGGTGGCCGACGATGCTCAGGCGCTAGCCAGCCCGACGCTGTGGGCGAACACTCAAACGATCACCTCGACCAACTCCACGCTGGTCGGCGCCGCCGCGACCAGCTCGAACGGCGCCGTCGTGGGCAGCTACTCCCTCACGGTGTCCAAGCTGGCCAGCGCCTCTCAGAAGACCTTCTCGTTCGCCACGCAGTCGTCGGGGAACACGATCACGATCGACGGCCACGACACCATCCTGGCCGCGGGTGCGACGGCGCAGGACTTCGTGAACGCGATCAACAACGACAAGAACGCCACGGTGTACGCGACTGTTCTCGGCGCTGATCCCAACCAGGCCGGCAACTCGCTGGTGGTCCTATCCAACCGCCAGACCGGACAGCCGGCCGGCAGCTACATCGGCGTCACGAATAGCGCACTTCAGTTCGTCAACGGCAGCAACGTCGACGGTACGGATGCCGAGTACACGATCAATGGCGGGGCGACCCAGTATTCATCCTCGAACACGATCACGGGTGTATCGCTCGGCGGCAGCACGCCGCCGACTCAGGGCCAGGGCGCCACGAAGACCATTCCCGGCGTCACCGTGAGCCTCAATGGCGTGACCGGATCGACGCCGGTGACCGTCACGGTCGGCGCGCCCGCCCCCAGCACGCAGAACATCCAGACCGCCGTGCAGAAGTTCATCACCGACTACAACTCGGCGATCTCCCAGATCCAGACGCAGCTGAGCCAGAGGCCGAGTACATCGGACCCGACCCAGGGAACCCTTTACGGCGACCCGGCCCTCCAGACTCTCCTGTCCAGCATGCGCCAGAGGATGGCGTCCACCATCTCGGGGCTGCCCGACGCGATGAACAGCATGCTCGACGCCGGCATCAGCACCGGCGCCAGCACCGGGAGCGGCGCGATCTCCCAGAGCGCGCTGGCCGGGAACCTCACGCTGGATGCGACAAAGCTGACCAACGCGCTGAGCAACAACGCCAGCGGGCTCAAGTCGATGATGCAGAGCTGGTCGATCAAGTTTTCGAGCCTGGTCGACCTCCAGGCGGGACCTGGCGGGACGATGTCGCTCCGGGTGCAGTCCGACACCTCGCGGAGCAGCGTCCTGGCCAACCAGATCCAGAACCTGACCCAGGCCAACCAGCTCAAGCAGTCCCAGCTGGTGCGGGAATTCGCCCAAATGGAGGCGGCCCTGTCCCAGAACCAGAGCACGAGTAGCTGGCTGACCAGCCAGCTCAACTCGCTCTCGACGCACTAGGGCTCAAGAGCCGGCCACGTCTGCCGAGCATCTTCACAGACGGTCCAATCCAATCCCCTTGTGAGAGATCGCCCATGACCACACTTGCCACGCCCAACGCCTACAAGGAGAGCGCGGTGCTGAGCGCGCCGCCCGAGCGGCTCGTCGTGATGCTGTTCGATGGAGCCAGGAAGTTTCTCTTCCAGGCGGGCGTGGCGATGCGCGACGGCCAGATCGAGCTGACCAACCAAAAGCTCCGCCGGGCCGAGGACATCATCCAGCACCTGCGGGATAGCCTCGACATGGAACAGGGCGTGATCGCGCAGAATCTCGAAGCGATCTACGTCTTCTGCCTGCGCCAGCTCCGTCAGGCGCGCTTCGAGAAGAACCCGAAGGTCCTCGAGCAGATCAGCACGCTGCTCGGTCAGCTCCGCGAGTCATTCGCCGCGATCAGCGAGCGATGAGCTCTGCCGAGGCCTACGAGACGCTCGCTCGCAGCCTCGAGCGCGAACTCGAGTTGATCGGCGAGGGCGCCTTCGACGCGCTCCAGGCGCTGCACGCCGAGCGGGCCACGTTGATCGAAAGGCTGCCGGCCAGCCCGCCCGCCGAGGCTCGGCCTGCACTCCAGCGCGCGGTACTCATGAACAAGCGGATCGAGATCGAGATCCTGCGCCGCCGCGAAGCGCTGCTGCTCGAGACGGCCAACCTCCAGCGCGTCGAGCGCACCGCGCGCGGCTATGCCGCGGCGATGGAGAACCGGCCTCACGTGCAGGCCACCGCTTGATCTACTAAAGGTTCAGGTGGCGCTGCCGATTTGCGGGCCATGCGGCTAGTTCCGATTGCCACACTCCCGCTAGAAGCCAGGCTCGCGCGCGACATCCTCACCGGTCGCGACGCCGCGCCGCTGCTGCGCGCCGGCGTGACGCTGAACGCCCGTTTCATCGAGCACCTGAACAGGGCCGGCGTCCAAGCCGTGTGGGTCGAGGACGAGTACAGCCACGGCATCGAGCCGGTCCCGGCGATCAGCGGGCAGGCGCGCTCCCACGCCACCCGCGTCCTGTCCGCCCTGCACGCCGAGGCCCGGGAGGCCGTGGCGGCCAGGCGCGTGCTTGACCCTGAGGCCACGGATGACCTGAGCGATGTCGTCGACCATCTCCTCCAGGAGATCGAGGAGCACGATGATAAGGCGGTCGTGCTGGCCGATCTCTGCGGTCCGGGCGCCTACGACCTTCAGCACTCGATCGACGTGGCCGCGATCGGCCTCCTGATCGGGCGCCGGCTGATCGTCGAGCACGGCTGGCTCGACTACAAGGGCGAGCGACAGGACGACCGCCACGAGGAGCGTCTGTTCCGCCTCGGGATGGGGCTGATCCTGCACGACATCGGCAAGCTCGCTGTGCCCGAGTCGATCCTGCACAAGCCCGGTCGGCTGTCCGAGGAGGAGTACGAGATCGTCAAGGGCCATCCCAAGGCGGGTGCCAAGCTGGTGCGCGACACCGGCGTCTGGGATCCGCTCGTCCAGGCGTCCGTGCTGCGCCACCACGAGCGCTGGGACGGCAGCGGCTACCCAGACGGCAAGAGCGGCACCGAGATCCACGAGATGGCCCGGATCGCAGCCGTTGCCGACACGTTCGACGCGATCACTTCGGAGCGGGTGTTCGCACCAGCCAAGCCGGCCCACGCGGGGGTGCAGGCGATCCTGGCCGGCGCCGGGACGCTGTTCGACCCGATCATCTGCGACGTCTTCTCGCGACGGGTGGCGCCGTTCCCGCCCGGCGTCGAGGTCGACCTGACCGACGGACGCAGGGCGATCGTGGTCAGCGTGACGGAGCATGCGCTCGACCGCCCCGTCCTGCGGGTGATCAGCGGCCCGGGCGCCCCGTTCGACGTGTCGCTCCAGAAGGACCCGATTATTCAGATCGCCGGATGGTCCGGCGTTTCTGCGGTCGCCGCGGCCCAGGCCGCGTAGGCAGAACCTAAAGCGGTTCTCAAGCTGTGGCCGAATCCAGCCGATTCACTAAGAGCGTTCCACCCCCTGAAAGGACTCCAACCCCCGTGTCATTCCTGATCTCGTCGGTCCGGCGCCAGTTGATCGGCGCCTTCGTAGCGGTGTGCCTCGTGTTCCTCGTCGCGCTGCTCGTCGGCTGGTCGAGCATCGGTTCGGTCAACGGCAAGGTCCAGTCGGGTGCCAAGGAGCTACCGGCGCTCGAGGATGCGAGCGGACACGCGCGCGACATCGCGTTCTCCGAACTCGCGACCGTGTCCGATCCCGCGAACGCGGCGAACCACCTGGAGGACGTCCAGGTCTTCCAGCAGACCCTCCAGTCGCTCGACACCTACGCCACCACGCCGGCCGCCCACGCCGCGGTCGCCAAGGCCAAGGCCGCGTTCGAGAAGTGGCAGGGACTCGACAACCAGATTCTGGCTGACATCAAGGCCCACAAGTTCGCCGCCGCCGGGAAGCTGAGCACCGGCGACGCCAACGATGCGACCGACGCGCTGACCGAGGCCGTACAGGTCGCCAGCAAGGCGATCTCCGCGGAGAACACGAACGCCGCCGCCTCAACCGCGTCGAGCTCCAAGACCTTGATGCTGGCCATCGCGCTGATCGCGCTCCTGGCCGCCGGCGGGATCAGTTTCGTCCTCGCCCGCGACCTCAGCCGCCGGATCAAGCAGCTCCTGGATGGGATCAAGAGCCTCGACGACAACTGCGTGACCGACCTCGGCAAGGGGCTCGAGGCGATCGCCGCAGGCGACCTCACGTTCGCCGTGACGCCGCAGACCCAGCCGATCCCCACCTCCCGTCAGGACGAGATCGGCGAGCTGACCAGAACCTTCAACGGGATGGTCGACAAGACCCAGTCCAGCGTCACGGCGTACAACACCACGCGTCAAAACGTGGCCGGGATGCTGCGCGAGATCGGCGGCACGGCCGAGCAGCTGGCGCTCGCGTCGCAGCAGATGGCCAACACGTCCGAGGAGGCGGGCCGCGCCGTCGGCGAGATCGCTCAGGCGGTCGGCTCGGTGGCTGCCGGCGCTGAGGACCAGGTCCGCTCGATCGCCGAGGCGAAGATCCTCACCGACGAGGTGGCGATGGCTTCGCAGGCATCGGCCGACGGTGCGCACCAGACGGCCGAGGCGGCCGCCCAGGCGCGCGCGCTGGCGGAGGAGGGCGCCCAGGCGGTGTCCCAGGCCACCGAGGCGATGAACGCCGTGCGAACGTCAAGCTCCGAGGCGAGCACCGCGATCCGCAAGCTCGACGCCAAGTCAGAGCAGATCGGCGAGATCGTCGACACGATCACCGGCATCGCGGAGCAGACCAACCTGCTGGCGCTGAATGCCGCGATCGAGGCCGCCCGGGTCGGCGAGCAGGGCCGCGGCTTCGCGGTCGTCGCCGAGGAGGTGCGCAAGCTGGCCGAGGAGTCGCAGTCCGCTGCCTCCTCGATCGCCAACCTGATCCAGGAAATCCAGCAGGAGACCCGCCACGTGGTCGAGGTCGTCGAGGATGGCTCGCGCCAGACCGAGGACGGCGCCACCACCGTCGAGCAGGCCCGCGACGCCTTCTCCCGGATCTCAGCCGCCGTTCAGGACGTCGGCCAGCGCGTGGAGCAGATCGCCGGCTCGATCCACGAGATCGCCAACGCCGGCAGCCGTGTCCAGGAGAGCATGACCTCGGTGGCAGCCGTCGCCGAGCAGTCAAGCGCGTCCTCGGAGCAGGTGAGCGCCTCCACCCAGCAGACGAGCGCTTCTACCGAGCAGATCTCCGCCTCGGCCACCCAGTTGGCCCAGACGGCTGAGGAGCTCGAGCGTCTGGTGGCGAAGTTCACCCTCGCCTAGCCAGTACTCCGATCCAGGCAATTCCGCGCCGGGTGCGGGTCCTCGTGACCCCGCCCGGCGTGACTCGTTAACGGCTAGAGGCCGATACGCGCCGATCCCCTAAAGGATCTGCGCGCCGCGCCGATTCATGGAGAGACTCGATGGACCGGGTCGTAATCAAGCCCAGGGAGGGCGGACCACTTTTGGCTTCTCTCCATGTCTCTGCTTGATACCACCCAGCAAGCCCTCGAGTCGGCAATGAGCGGCTCGGCGCTGCGCAACACGCTGCTGACCAACAACCTGGCCAATGTCGACACCCCCGGCTACCAGCCCGAGGACGTCAACTTCCAGTCGGCGCTTCAGACGGCCATCCAGTCCGGCACGCCGATCAGCCAGGTCGCCTTCCAGCCGTTCACCTCTCAGCAGGTCGTCGGTCCGGACGGCAACGGAGTGAGCCCCGAGCAGACCCAGGCCGCGCTGTCCCAGAACGGCCTGCTCTACGAGACGCTCACCCAGGTGGCCGCCCAGCGCGAGCACATCCTCCAGGCCGCGATGGGGAGCGGGCAGAGCTGATGAGCTTCTTCGACGCAATGAACATCGCGGCGAGCGGCCTCACCGCCCAGCGGGTGCGCATGGACGTGACGTCCGAGAACCTGGCCAACGCCGACACCACGCAGGGCGCGAACGGGCAGCCCTACCAGCGCCAGGAAGTCGTCCTGCAGCAGGTGGGCGGCGGCTTCAGCGCGGCGCTGTCGGGCGCCATGGGCAGCGCTCCGGCGGGCGGCGGTCCCGTGGCCGGCGGCGTCGCCGTCACCGGAATCGTCAGCGATCCCACTCCCGACCAGACGGTCTACGACCCGGGCAATCCGGCCGCCAACGCGCAGGGTTACGTGCAGATGCCGAACGTCAACCCGGTCAACGAGATGGTCGACATGATCGACGAGTCTCGCTCCTACCAGGCGGACATCACGGCGATGAACACCGCCAAGACGATGTTCGAAAAGACCCTGGGTCTGCTCAAGTGATCCCGGCCATCGCAGGAGCCATCGGGCCGATCGGCCCCAGCGAATGGAGCGTCGGCTCAGTCGGCTCACTCGGACAGGATGCTTCCACCGCGGTCAACCCGGCGGGAACCGGGAACGGCAGCTTCTCGGGCGCGCTGACCGGCGCGATCAACTCACTCGAGCAAACGCAGGCGAACGCCACCGAAGCCTCCCAGCAGCTCGCCACCGGCCAGCTCACCGATCCGACTCAGGCCATCACGTCGGTCGAGAACGCCTCGCTGGCGATGGACCTCGCCTCTCAGATTCGCACCAAGCTCGTCGGCGCCATCGACACCGTCTTCCAGACCCAGGTATAGGAAACCCAGCTAAATGGCAATCGGTCAATACATCCGCAATATGACCCCCAAGGGGTGGGCGATGCTCGGGGCCGCGGCCGCTGCGGCGATCGTGTTCCTCGTCGTGGTCATGAACTTCGCCTCGGCCAAGAGCTACTCGACCATGCTCACCGGCCTCGACCCGGCGCAGACGAGCAAGCTCACCTCGACGCTCGACGGCAAGGGCATCGGCTACCAGCTCCAGAACGGCGGGACCGCGCTGGCGGTCGACTCGGGCCAGGTGAGCCAGGCGCGCATCGCGCTGGCCAGTGCCGGCCTGCTCGGCAGCCAGCAGCCCGGGTTCTCGCTGTTCGACAAGTCGCAGCTCGGGGCCTCGAACTTCCAGCAGCAGATCACCTACCAGCGCGCGCTGGAGGGTCAGCTCGACACCACCATCCAGCAGATCCAGGGGGTCGACTCCGCCCAGGTCAACCTGGTTCTGCCCAACCCGCAGTCTCAGCTGTTCGCCGACAACAGCCAGCCCGCCACGGCCTCGGTCCTCTTGTCGGACTCCGGCAGCCTCGACCCCAGCGCGGTCCGGGGCATCGCCAACCTGGTCGCCTCGAGCGTTCCCAGCCTCCAGCTCGGAAAGGTGACTATCACCGACGGCTCCGGCCAGCTGCTGTGGCCGACGTCGGCGAGCGGCTCCGGCGGCTCCACCTCCAAGCAGGCGGCCGACAACCAGTACGACGCGAGCACGGCCGCGGCAGCCACCGCCCTACTGGCCCAGACCCTCGGTCCGGGGAAGGCACAGGTCGTCGTGAACGCCGACGTGAACGCCGACCAGGCCACCTCGGACTCGCTGGTCTACACCAAGAAGGGCGTGCCGTTGACCCAGCAGACCCAGACGGAGACGCTCAAGGGCGGCGGCGGCACGGCCGGCGGCACGACGGGCACGATCCCCGCCTACGCCGCAACCAGCGGAAGCTCGAACTCCAACTACCAGAACAAGACTTCGAACACGACCTTCGGCGTGAACAAGACCGTGACCCACAGCGTGATCGCGCCAGGCGCCGTGAATAACCAGACGGTTTCGGTGCTGGTCGACAAGTCGGTTCCTGCCGCGTCGATCCCGGCGATCAAGAACGCGGTGGCGGGAGCGGTCGGCCTGAACGCCAAGCGCGGCGACACGCTGAACATCTCACAGATCGCGTTCGCCAAGCCGACGGCGACGACCACGGCCAGCCCGAGCTCGCCGACCAAGATGCTCGGCTACGCCAAGTACGCGGTGGTCGGGATCGGCGCGCTGCTGTTCCTGTTCTTCATGCGCCGCAACCTCAAGAAGCGCGAGGGCGAAGTCTTCACGGGCCAGCCCACCTGGGTGCGCCAGCTCGAGACCCCGCGCCCGCTCGCCGCGCTGGCGTCGGGCGGCGACGACGACTCCCCCGAGGTCAAGCGGCTGCGCTCGCCGGTCAACGTCCCGAAGCGCCAGGTCGAGGAGCTGGTCGACCGCGATCCCGATCGCGTGGCCCAGCAGGTGCGGGCCTGGATGAGCGAGGACTAGCGCGGTAGCGATGGCAGCCGAGCTCGAACAGGCCACTCCCGCCGGCCCGCCCGCCCCCGCCGAGCGCCACGCTCCGCCGGCGAAGCGGCGCTCGGACATGAAGGGCCGCAAGAAGGCAGCCGTGCTGCTCGTGTCGCTCGGCCCCGAGAAGGCCGCCGAGGTGTTCAAGCACCTGCGTGACGAGGAGATCGAGACTCTGTCGCTGGAGATGGCCAAGCTCCAGCGGGTCGACCCGGTCACCACCGCGACCGTGCTCGAGGAGCTGGCCGCCACCGTCGAGGCCTACGACTCGCTGATGTCGGGCGGCGTCGACTATGCCCGCGAGGTGCTCGAGCGGGCCCTTGGCGCTGAGCGTGCGCTCGAGATCATCGGGCGACTCTCGAGCGTGATCGAGATGCGGCCGTTCGAGTTCCTGCGAAAGACGCCGCCCGAGCAACTGGTCACCTTCCTGCGCAACGAGTCGCCCCAGACGGTGGCGCTGGTGGTGGCCAACCTCCACACGTCGCTTGCCTCGCAGGTGCTCTCGCACCTGCCCGGCACCGAACAGGCCGAGATCGCCCTGCGCATCGCGCGGATGGGCGAGACCAGCCCCGACGTGGTCAAGCAGGTCGAGGGCGTGATGAAGAAGAAGCTCGACAGCGTGGTGCAGCAGGAATACTCCTCGGCGGGCGGGATCAAGTCGCTGGCCGAGATCCTCAACCACGCCGACCGCTCGACTGAGCGCAACGTGCTCGACGCGCTGACCGAGACCGACGAGGAGCTCGCCGCGGAGGTGCGCCGCCTCCTGTTCGTGTTCGAGGACATCGTCAAGCTCGACGACCGCTCGATCCAGCTGGTGCTCCGCGAGGCAGATCAGAAGGATCTGGCCCTCGCCCTGCGCGGCGTCAACGACGACGTCAAGGAGCGCATCCTGTCGAACATGTCGGAGCGCGGCGCAACGATGCTGGTCGAGGAGATGGCCTACATGCCGCCGCAGCGCAAGCGCGTCGTCGAGGAGGCGCAGGGCCGCATCGTGGCCATCGTGCGCAAGCTGGAGGAAGCCGGCGCGCTGGTGCTCTCGCGCGGCGAGGAAGACGCCGTTGTCTGAGAGCTGGGCGGGTGGGCCCAATACATATGCCTTTCGGCAGCTCGACGCGCCGTCGCACAGCGCCGGCGGCGGCATCGCCGACGTCCTGTCGGCGGTCCGCGCCGAGGCCGAGCAGATCCGGGATCAGGCGCGGGCGGCCGGCGAAGCCGAGGGTCGCGCCGCCGGGCTGGCTTCGGCGCGCGGGGATGCTGCGCCGGCGCTCGCCGCACTGGGCTCCGCCGCGCAGGCGGTCGCTGAGTTGCGAGCCCAGGTCGTGGCCGAGGTCGAGCAGGATGCGGTCGAGCTGGCTCTGCGCCTGGCCGAGCACATCCTCTCCGGAGTGCTCGCGGTCGAGCCCGAGCGCGTGATCGACGTGGCCCGGAACGCGCTGCGCCATCTTTCCGATCGCCGGCGGGTGACGCTCGTGGTGAACCCGGGCGACCTGGAACTGGTCGGCGACTGCGTCGAGCAGGTGCAATCGGAGCTGGGCGGGATCGAGCATCTCGGAGTGCAGTCCGACCGGCGCGTGGGCCGGGGCGGGGTGATCGCGCGCACCGACGCCGGGGACATCGATGCCGGGATCGACACCCAGCTGGCGCAGGCCCGGGAGATCATGGCCGCCGCGCTCGAGCGCGAGCCGACCGATGAGCACTGAGGCGTCGCCTCGGCCGGGCCGCCTGGCACGGGTGATCCAGGCGGTGGGCGAGGCCGACCTGTCGCGCCGCGTGGGCCGGGTCTCTGACCTGATCGGGCTGATCATCGAGGCCACCGGCGTGCAGGTGGAGATCGGCGAGGTGTGCATGGTGGGCGATGGGCGCGACCGGCCGGCGGTGGCGACGGAGGTCGTCGGCTTCCGCGGCGGGCGCACGCTGCTCATGCCGCTCGGGGAGTTGCACGGCATCGGCCCGGGCACCAGCGTGCATCCGACGGGAAGCCCGTTCCGGGTGGCCGTGGGCGAGCCCCTGCTCGGCCGCGTGATCGACGGTCTGGGCAATCCGCTCGACGGCTTCGGCCCGCCATCGGATGTTGCGTGGCGCAGCACTGAGGGCGCCCCGCCCGATCCGCTCACGCGACCGCGAATCGTCGACCGGGTCGGCCTCGGCGTGCGCGCGCTCGACACGCTGGTGCCCTGCGGGCGCGGCCAGCGTCTCGGCATCTTCGCCGGCTCCGGCGTAGGCAAGTCTTCCCTGATGGGCATGATCGCGCGGTCGACCTCTGCCCAGGTGAACGTGATCGCCCTTGTGGGCGAGCGAGGCCGCGAGGTGCGCGAGTTCATCGAGCGCGACCTGGGCGATGCGCTCTCGCATTCGGTCGTCGTGGTCGCCACATCCGACCAGCCGGCCCTGGTACGGATCCGCGCCGCCTTCACCGCCACCGCCATCGCCGAGCACTTCCGGGACCGGGGCAAGGACGTGATGCTGATGATGGACTCGGTGACTCGGTTCGCCATGGCCCAGCGCGAGGTCGGCCTGGCCATCGGCGAACCCCCCGCCACCCGCGGCTACACGCCGTCCGTGTTCGCATTGCTCCCGCGGCTGCTCGAGCGGGCGGGAACGAGTGTCGTTGGGTCCATCACCGGCCTCTACACGGTGCTGGTCGACGGTGACGACATGAACGAGCCGATCGCCGATGCCGTGCGCTCCATCCTGGACGGCCATGTCGTGCTGACGCGCTCGCTCGCCCATTCCGGCCACTACCCGGCCATCGACGTGCTCCAGAGCGTGTCGCGCTTGATCGGCGAGATCGTCACCCCCGAGGTCCGGGAGGCCGGCACGCGGCTGCGCAGCGCGTTGGCCGCGTATCGCGAGAAGGAAGACCTGATCTCGATCGGCGCCTACCAGCCGGGAACCGACCTGCTGCTGGACGCCACGATCGCCCTGCGGCCGCGGATCGACGCGTTCCTGCGCCAGCGGGTCGACGAGCCGAGCGTCGTGGACGAGGCGGACGCCCAGCTGATCGCGTTGGCCAACGAGCTTTCGCACCGCCCCCCGCTGGCCGGCGAGGTGCTCGACGGGCCGCCCGCGGCGCCGCCCGGCCTGCCCGGCCGCCAGCCCGCGGTGGCCGCACCGGCCAACGCCGGACTGGCCATCCCGGGCCTCCAGCTCCGGGCCTGATCAGCGCTCAGTGCGCGACGTCGATCACGACCCTCGTCGGGTTCGTGAGGCGGAACACGCGGAAGCCCGTCATCGTGCGCAGGCCCAGGCCGAACGACACCGTGCCCTCGAAGTCGCCGGCCTTCTTGACCTGCAGAAGGTTCGGGCACCGCGGGGTCAGGGTGCCCGGCAGGAGATTGGTGCCGTGGCTGTCATGGCCGGCGGCCAGGTTGAATCGGACGCGGATGCGCTTGGCTCCCAGCAGCGACACCGGGCGTCCCGACGGGTCGGCGACGATCCGGCGCACGTAACGCACGTCGTAGCCCGGGGTGGCGAGCTCCGCTCTGACGACGAACCGGTCGAAGGTGGCGTGGCATCCCGCGGCGGTGCCGGTCAACTCTGCCGCATCGCCTCGCCCGGTCGACGTCTCGGGCGAGGTCGTGAACGCCGGGAGCGCGAGGGCATTGCCGGCGAGCCCGAGCGCCACTGCCGCCGTCACCATCAAGATCCGCGCCCTCACGGCCCCATCCTCTCAGAGCTTGGGAAGAAACATCAACATGCTTGATGTTTCTTCCCAAGCACCCGAGTAGGACAAGTGTCCAGGCGGCTCAGGACGTGGCGGAACCGGTCGAGTACAGGGCCATGACCGGACCCTCGTTCCGCTTCCGACTCGAACGGGTGCGTGCCCTCCGCGAGCGTCGTGAGGACGCCGCCAAGGAGGAGCTCGCCGGCGCCATGCTGCGCCACCGCCGTTGCGAGGAGGAGGTACAGGCCACCGCGGCGCGCATCGCGTCGGCTCGCGCGGCCCAGGTCGACGCCACCCGGCTGCGGAGCAGCGCCCATGACCTGCTTGTCCGCCAGGCCTTCCTGGAGCGCGCCGAGCGCGCTCACCAGGCGACCCGGCTGGACCTCCAGCGCCACGAGCTCGAGCTGGCCCAACGTCGCGACGCGTTGACCCAGGCCGCCCGCGAGCGCCAGGCGCTCGAGCGCCTCAAGGAGCATCGCCGCGCCGATCACGAGCGCGAAGTCGCTCGTAAGGAGGGGCTCATGCTCGACGAGATCGCAATCAACGGCTTCCGGAGGAAGGTGGCATGACGATTTCGATCGCAGCTGCCCTGCAGGCAGCGCCGGCTCCCAGCGTCGAGACGCTCGCGAACACGAGCCCGGAGGCGCAGGCGGTGAGCGGCGGGCCACCCGGCCTCGCCGGCGGGCCGCCGGGCCTCGCCGACGGGCCGCCCGGCTTTGCCAGCGTGCTCGATGACCATGTGGCCCGGACCGCCGTTGCGGAAGGCCAGACCAAAAGCGCCAACGGATCTGCGCCGGCGGCGAGTGACGCCGCCCAGTCCTCCGCCGACGCCGCGCAGGTCGTGGCGGCCACGCTGGCCGCGGCCTCGCTGAACCTCCCGGTGCCCACGCCGAGCACCCCCGTTGCGCCGACCCAGGCAGCGCCGGCTCCCCGTCACTCGGACAAGCCGGATGCATCGACCCCGGCCGTGTCCGGCCCGGCGATCGCCCAGCTGATCGCTGCCGCCTCCATTGCCGCGGCACCCGCTCCGGCCCCGGCCGCGATGCCGACCACCGTGGCCGCACAGGCGACGGCCACCCCGGCGCCGGCTCCCGCGCCGAACTTCTTCGCCCCGGCTCCCGTGGCCGCCCCCGCGGACGTAGCGCAGCCGTCCCACCCTGACCGACACCACCACCCTGACCGACACCACCACCCTGACCGACACCCCCGCCCCGAGCGAGAGCCCGGCGATGTTCGAAGCGGCGCCGGTGCTCTCCGCTCCGGACACTCAGCCGAGCACGGCGCCCGCCACGGCGCAGCAGACTTCGCCAAGCACTCCGGCGACCCAGCCGGCCCCGGCCACGGCCCCGGCGCCCGCGCATCAGGAGCCGGCTGCTCCGGCCCCCAAGGCTCCGGCGGCCGCCACCTCGCAGCCCGAGCCCGCCGCGGCGCAGGCGCAGCCCACTCCCGCCCAGGCCACATCCGTGCCGGCCGCTGATCGGACCCCGGCTCCGCCGGCTCACCACGACCCGGTCGCCGACGCGGCGGTCCAGAGCGCCCCCTCCCAGCCCGGCCCCAGCGCACCGGCGCCGGCACAGCCGACCGCCCAGGCCGATCCCACGCTCACCCCGGCGGCGACGGTGACCGCCCCGAGCGAAACCGCCACCCCGAACCAGTCACAGTCACAGTCACACTCGCACCAGCCACAGCCGCAGGCGAGCACTCCGGTCGAGCCACAGCCGCCCCTCGCACCCACCGCCGCGCCCCAGACCGCACCGGCGATCCAGGCCACCCCGGACGCCCAGAGCACGGCGCCGATGCGTTCCGGCGTCTCGCTCCAGCACGCCGTCGACGCCGTGCAAACGACAATCGCGCTCGGTGCCCGCCAGGGCTTCAGTCATGCCCGGATCGAGCTGTCTCCGCCCGAACTGGGGACGATCCGTATCCAGCTACATCGCACCGGCGAGGGGCTGACGGCGCACGTGGTGACTGATAGCGCCGCCACCGCCGACACGCTCTCGCAGGGTAGGGACGACCTGCGTCGCTCCCTCGAGTCGGCCGGCGTGAACCTGCTCCGCCTCGATATCGAGGCCCGAGGCGACAGCAGCGCCCAGACCCAGGACCACCTCCAGGATTCGGCGCCCCGTTCCACTGCAGGCCTCGACCAGGTCGCCGCCGATGATGCCCACTTCGACTCGGCACAGCCCGCGACCCTCGTACTGCCCGGCGGCGCCCGGGTGAACGTACTCGCCTGACCTGAACGCAAAGAGACAAGGACGACCTCGATGAGCTTCACCACCCCAAGCCCCACGGCCACCACCGCGGCCGCGACCGGCACCAACGCCACCAGCAACACCCCGAGCAGCCTGCCGATCAATCAGGACCAGTTCCTGCAGATGCTCATGGCCGAGCTCAAGAACCAAAACCCGATGAGCCCGAACTCGAGTGACCCGATGCAGTTCGTCTCAGAGCTCGCGCAGTTCACCCAGGTTGAGCAGGCGACCTACACCGCCCAGTCGACCTCGACGATCGCCTCCGGCCAGAACAACGCGACCGCGATCGCGCTGATCGGTCACACCGTCGACTACACCGACCCCACCACCGGCGCGACCGCCACCGGCAAGGTGCAGGCGGTCGACTTCACCTCGAACGGTCCGACGCTCACCATCGACGGCACCCCCGGGATCGACGCCTCTTCGGTCAGCGAAGTGTCATGAGCGCAGTGCTTCCCAACCCCGCGCTGGTCGCGCCCGGCCCCAGCGCGCCGGTCCACCCGACCGCGCCGACGCAGCGCCAGACCGCGACGCCGGCGACGACCGGCCCGTCGTTCGCCGAAGTGCTGGCCACGCACGCGAGCGCGCCGCATTTCTCGCGCCACGCGCTCGAGCGCCTCCAGCAGCGCGGAATAACTCTTGATCAGCCAACCCTGAATCGGCTGACAGACGGTGTAGCTCGGGCCGCCCAAAAGGGCTCGCGCGACTCCGTGGTCTTCGTCGACGGCACCGCCTACGTGGTGTCGGTCGCGAACAACACCGTCATCACGGCGGTGGGATCAGAACACATGCGTCAGCAGGTGTTCACCAACATCGACAGCGCCGTGATCGCGTGAGCGAAACGGTCAAACACAATGGCGGCTGGACCTCTGCGAGGAGGCCGCGAAAGGACATGATGTTCAAATGATGTCAGGCATGTACGCCGCGATCAGCGGCCTCGACGCTCACCAGACGATGCTCGACGTGACCGCCAACAACCTGGCCAACGTCGACACCGTCGGCTACAAGGCCCAGAGCACAGTGTTCGCCGACGAGCTTTCGCAGCTCATCGCAGCCGGCAGCGGCCCCAACGGCTACAGCGCGGGAACCAATCCGATCCAGGTCGGCCTCGGCGTCCACGTCGGCGCGATCGAGAACATGATGGGTGCCGGCGGCGTTCAGTCCACCGGCAACGCCACCGACGTGAACATCCAGGGCAATGGCTTCCTGCAGGTCGCCAACGGTGACCCGACGGCCAACTTGACCCCGACCCAGTACACGCGCGCCGGCGACCTGACCTTCAACTCCGAAGCCAAGGGCGGCGTTTCCGGTGGTTACCTGTGCACCCAAACCGGTCAGTACGTGCTCGGCTACGGGGTCACTCCCACCGGCGCGATCGACGCCGCCGGCGGCTCGAACAAGCCGATCTGGGTTCCCACCGCCTCGACTGGGATCAGCGTCAGCAAGGACGGCAGCGTGTCCTACATCGACGGAAACGCGGCTTCGCCGACTTATCAGCAGCGCGTTACCGCCGGCTACATCGCGCTCGCCACGTTCTCGAACCAGGCCGGCCTGCAGCGGGACGGCGGCTCGCTGTGGAGCGCCACCCCGGCGTCCGGGAACGCCCAGGTCGGCCAGCCCGGCATCGGCATCTACGGCCAGACGATCAGCGGCGAGCTCGAGCAGTCGAACGTCGACATGGGCCACGAGTTCACCAACATGATCGAGGCTGAGCGGGGCTACCAGGCCAACGCCTCAACGATCACCACGGCCGATCAGATGATGCAGACGGCCGTGCAGATGAAGCAGTAATTCACCCCCGGCGCCGGGCCGGAGGGACGGGAATCGAGGGATCCCGCTCCTCCGGCCCGAGCGCCTCCTCTTTCTTCACGAAGGCATCGAGGACCGACCATGATCTCCCTGCACCGTCTCGGGCACAAGCTCGAGCCCTTCCGCCTCAATCCAGACTTGATCCTCACCGTGGAAGCCACCCCGGACACGGTGATTACGCTCGCCACCGGCGCCAAGATCGTCGTGGCGGAGACGCCCGAGCGCGTCGCCAAGGAAGTTCGCAACTACCGCGTCGACGTCCTGGCCGCCGCTCTGGGCCGCCGCCACGAGCAGCGTCGCGCGGCCGCGCCGCACCTCGCTCCCGTGCGGCTGGCCGCCGAGTTCGGGCACGCCGAGAGCGCCCCCGTACAGCAGATCCCGCCCGCCGCCGAGTGATGCATCACCGGCTCCTCAACCGTCCGGTCAGAGACCGGACCAGCCCTGGACGCGCGTCCAGTGAGCGGGTGAAGGTTTCCCCGACCCAGCCGATCACCGGGCCATGAAGGCCGCAACTGGCATCGGCATCGCCGTGGCCGCGGTGGGCATCCTGTTCAGCGCGATGATGGACGGGACCAGTCCCATGGCGTTCATGAACATGCCCGCGCTGATCCTGATCATCGCCGGGACCGCCGGGGTGACCCTGGCCAGCGTCGGCATGGACGGGTTCAAGCGGATCCCGTCCCTGTACAAGATCGCGATCAGTGCCGAACCGGTCGACGTCCAGGGCCGTGTGGCGCTGCTCGTGTCGCTGGCCGAGCAAGCCCGGCGCGAGGGCCTGCTCGCCCTCGACGCCCAGATCTCCGAGATCGAGGACGAGTACACCAAGAAGGGCCTTCAGCTGGTCGTCGACGGCACCGACCCCGAGCTCGTACGAGACATCCTCGAGGCCGAGATCGATGGCATGGCCGCCCGTCATCACGCGGGTGTGCTGCCGTTCGAGAAGGCCGGCGGCTTCGCCCCCACGATCGGAATCATCGGGACCGTGATGGGGCTGGTGCACGTGCTCCAGAACCTGTCCGCGCCCGCCACCCTCGGCCCGTCGATCTCCGCCGCCTTCATCGCCACGCTGATGGGGGTCGGCTCGGCCAACGTGATCTACCTGCCGGTGGCCAACCGCCTGAAGGGGATGTCCGCCTCCGAGGTCGAGCTTCGCACGCTCACGCTGGAGGGCATCCTCTCCGTGCAGGCGGGCGACAACCCGCGCGTGGTGTCGGACAAGCTCACCTCGTTCGTCGCTCCGGCCGAGCGCGGTGGCGACTCCGACAACGTCACGCAGATGCCCGAGCGCGAGGCCGAGGCGGCCTAAGCGGCCATGGCTGCGCACGGCAAGAGCAAACGACGGGGACCCGCCGCCGAGGTCGAAAACGAGGAGCGCTGGCTCCTCACCTACGCGGACATGCTGACGCTGCTGTTCGCGCTGTTCATGGTTCTGTTCTCGATCTCTTCGGTCAACATCTCGAAGTACCAGGTCCTCCAGCAGTCGCTCAAGGCCGCCTTCTCGGGCTCGATCCTGCCGGGCGGCCGGGCCGTCATGCAGTCCGGCTCCGAGTCGACCTCCGAGCACACCCCGGCCACCGCGGCCGTGCCGTCGATCGTCCCGCTCATGCCGACGCCGACCAGCACGTCGAGCGCCAGCACCGGCGCCGCCAACACGGCCGCCACGCGCGCCGCGCTCGCCGCCAAGGCCGCCGCGGCCAAGCCGATGACCACCGCCCAGCTCCAGGCCGCTCTGAACAGCATGTCCAAGTCGGTCGCCGAGCAGGAGAGCTTCAAGACCCTGGAGCGCAAGCTCAACGCGTACGCCAAGGCGCACGGGTTCGGGGGTGAGGTCAAGGCTGTGATCGAGCGCCGCGGCCTGGTCGTGCGCGTGATGACCGACAAGGTGCTGTTCGCCTCCGGCGAGGCGACGCTCCAGCCCGCGGGCCAGCCGCTGCTCAAAGAGGTCGCCCAGCTGCTCAATGTTGACAAGACTCATCCGATCATCGTGGAAGGACATACGGACAATGTGCCGATCGCGACGGCGCAGTTCCCCTCCAACTGGGAGCTGTCGACCGCTCGGGCGACCACGGTGGTCCGTTTCCTGATCGCCCACAGCGTCGGCGCGGGGCGCCTGGGAGCCGTCGGCTACGCCGCACTGCATCCCATCGCCTCGGACGCCACCGCCGCCGGGCGCGCGCTCAACCGGCGCGTCGAGATCGTCCTGATGCGCCTGAACCCGGTACCCCCATCCTCCTGAACCTCCGATCCTGATACCACGCACATGAAGAAAAAGCTCATGATCATCATCCCGGTGCTGCTCCTCGGTGGCGGCTACGTCGCCAAGGCGAAGCTGATGGCGCCGAAACCCGTCAAGCCCAAGCTGGCCGGCGAGATCTACATCCTGCCCAAGCAGTTCATGTGCAACCTGGAGGATGGGCACTACGCGACCTTCACGGTGGCCCTCGAGCTCGCCGAAGGGCAGAGCGACGGCGCCACCGCCGAGGGCGGGGCCACCTCGTCCACCGCCACCGTGGGCACGCTGCCCGAGGAGGCGGTGATCCGCGCCATCATCACCAATCAGATCACCAACCTGACCTCAGACGATCTGGTCAAAGCTTCCGGCCGCGACTCGTTGGAGAAGCAGATCCTGTCCAAGATCAAAGCCGAGACTGACGTCAAGGTGAACCAGGTGTTCTTCACCGACGTGGCGGTCCAATAGGCAGCCATGACCGAGCGAGTGGAGATGGAGCAGCTACCGGCCCTGGCCGGCGAGACCGTGCCTGCCACCGCGGCCGCCGACCTGCGCCGGCTGAGCGAGGTCCCAGTCGACCTGAGCGTCGAGATGGGACGCACCCGGATGACGGTCGGCGAGACCCTGGAGCTTCGTCAGGGCTCGATCATCACGCTGAACCGGATGGCCGGCGAGCCGGTCGACCTGCTGGTCAACGGCACCGCGATCGCGCGCGGCGAGGTCGTCGTGATCGACGAGCAGTTCGGCCTGCGCGTGACCGAAGTGCTCGGCCAGACCTCGGCCGGGGACGCCGTGGGCGGTGCCGCCGAGGCCGGCGCCGACGCCGCCTAGCAGTAGTTATCCGCAGACTTGCGCGGCACCCTGCCCCCGTGGCGCTCACCACGCCTTGGGGGGGCTAAAGCAACGCCGGGCAAGTGACGAGTACCTGAATACCGACCCACTGAAGGGAAGGGCGATTGCCACGCCACCGGCTCGTCTGAACTGCAAGGAGCAAAGAACGTCATGCCTGATGCAAACAACCCTCGACAGCTCGTCGTGTTCACGCTGGGCACCGAGCATTACGCGCTCGCCATCCAGCAGGTCCACGAGATCATCCGTTACTCCGAGCCTCGTTCGGTCGCCTCGCGCGCGGACTGGGTCCGCGGCGTGATCAGTCTCCGCGGCCGGATCGTCCCGGTCTACGACCTCGCTGCCCGGCTCGGCGTCCCGTCCGAGCTCACCGAGCAGACCAAGATCGTGATCGTCGAGGCGGGCTCAGAGACCGCCGGCGTGATTGTCGACGGCGTGGAGGAAGTGCTGACGGTCGAGGACGATCAGATGCAGGAGGCGCCCGGCGCCGACAGCACGCTGATCGACTCGATCGCCAAGATCGGCACCCGCCTGGTGGTGCTCCTCAAGCCCAGCGCGATCTTCTCCGATTCCGAGCTGGCCCTCGCCGCCTGACCTCACACACACCCTCGAGCACCGAAAGAGCAGTCCGATGTCCACCACCTCGCCAGTGCGGGTCGTCGTCGCAGATGACAGCGCGCTCATGCGCAATATCGTCGCGCGGTCGCTGACCAAGGCCGGCATCCAGGTGGTGGGCAGCGCTCGCGACGGCGACGAGGCGCTCGCCCTGTGCGAGCGCGAGCGTCCCGACGCGATGACGCTCGACCTGACCATGCCGGGCCTCGACGGACTCGGCGTGCTCCGGATCTTGCGTGACCGGCCCAGCACGAACATCCCGGTCGTCGTCGTGTCGGCCTTCTCCGCCGCCCATGGCGCGCGTGCCGTGGATGCCCTGGCCGAGGGAGCCTTCGACCTGGTCTCCAAGCCGACCGCCAACGAGAGCCTCGACTCGTTCATCGCGTCACTCGGAACGAAGGTCAAGCAGGCGGCCGCCTCGCGGCGCAAGGGCCGGCCATTCGCGAACGGTGCCGGTCCGGCCGCCGTCCGGTCCGCTCCACGTCCGCCGGTAGCGGCTCCGCGGCGCTCGCCGGCCCCGTCCAAGATCGCGCGCCTGGTGCTCATCGCCACGTCCACCGGCGGCCCGCGCGCGCTCGCAGCGCTCGTGCCCAAGCTTCCCGCGCCGCTCGGGGTCGGCACCCTGATCGTGCAGCACATGCCGGCCGGCTTCACCGGCTCGCTGGCCTCCCGCCTGAACGCGAGCAGCAAGCTCCACGTGGTGGAAGCGGCCGGCGGCGAGACGCTCGATCCCCGCACCGCCCTGCTGGCACCGGGCGGGCTTCACCTGCGCCTGACCGAGGACGGCCGCACCGCGCTCAGCGACGAACCCGCGGTGGGCGGCCTTCGTCCTCGCGCCGACATCCTGATCCAGGACGCCGCCCGCGCCTACCGCGACCGGCTCCTGCTTGTCGTCCTCACCGGGATGGGGAACGACGGCCTCGCCGGCGCGCGGGACGTGCGCCGCTTCGGTGGCCGCATCCTCGTCGAGGCCGAGGAGAGCTGCACCGTTTACGGCATGCCCCGCGCGATCGTCGAAGGCGGTCTGGCCGACGAGGTACACGAGCTTGGTCGCCTGGCCGAGGTGATCGCCACCGAGGCGCGGGCATGACCCCGGAGCGCGAGACACGCACCTTCCAGCGACCCGCGCTGCCGCGCCAACGCGGGCACGAGGCGTCCGCCGCGCCGCGCAGCGACTTCGCAGCCACCGACGACTACATCGGCTTCTGCGAGGGCCTGCGCCAGCTCTGCGGGATCGACCTGACCCAGTACAAGCGGCCCCAGATGGAGCGCCGGCTGCGTTCGTACTGGACCCGGCTGGGCGTGTCGAAGCTCACCGACGCCCTTCCCCGGCTGCGCAAGGATCCCGCGCAGCTCGACGACCTGCTCGATCGGGTCACGATCAACGTCTCCCAGCTGTGGCGCCATCCCGACCAGTGGGCCCGGCTCGAGGGCGGGGTGCTCCAGGAGCTGACCAAGCTGGGACGCATCCGTGCCTGGAGCGCCGGCTGCTCCTACGGGGCCGAGGCCTACACGCTGGCCGCCGTATGCGCTCAGACGATCCCGAGGGCCGGCGTGCGGATCGTCGGCACCGACATCGACCATCGGATGATCACCCGCGCCAAGAAGGGCGAGTTCTCGGACGCCGACGCGCGTACCGTGCCGGCCGCCACTATGGAACGCTGGTTCGACCGGATTCCCAATGGCTGGCGCGCCAAGCCGGTGCTCCAGTCGATGACGAACTTCGAGATTGGCGACCTGCTCAAGCTTCGGCCCGCAGCGTCGAGCTATGAACTGATCATGTGTCGCAACACGGTCATCTACTTCGCCGATCAGATCCGGGACGAGCTACACGCTAAGTTCGCCCATGCCCTGCGCCCCGGGGGGATGCTGGTGATCGGCGGAACCGAGCGAATCACCGATGCAGCGTCGCTCGGCCTTGCGCCGGTTCACCCCTTCATCTACCGAAAGTCGTGATGGATACCTCCGAGTACATGCCGATGTTCCTCGCGGAAGGCCGCGAGCACCTCGAACAGCTGAATCTCTGCATCGTTCGACTCGAGGAGGATCCCAAGGATCAAGCCACCGTTGAGGAGATCTTCCGCATCGCCCACTCCTTCAAGGGCATGAGCGCGACGATGGGCTTCGCCAAGATCGCCGAGCTCACCCACAACATGGAGGACGTGTTCGAGCTGCTGCGCCAGCGCTCCGGCGGGCTTCCCCCCGAGGCGATCGACACCGTGTTCGCCTGCCTGGACGCGCTGTCGGCGGCCACGGAGTCGATCGAGACCGACGGCGAGGAGGATCTCGATCCGGCCCCGCTGGTCAAGCGCCTGCGCAGCCTGGTTCGCCCGCGCACCCCCGAGCAGCAGATCACCCGGAACGGCGGCTTCGACGAGCCCAGCCGGGCCGCAGTCCAAGCCGCCCGCGACGCCGGCGCCCGCGTCCTGCGCATCCGCGCTGCCCTCAGCGCGGAGGTGATGATGCCCGCCGTCCGCGCCCACATGGTGCTGGCTGCGCTGGCCGACCACGGCGACGTGTTGGGCAGCATCCCGGCGCCCGACGGCCTCGAGCAGTTCTCGGGCCGCGAGATCGACGCCTGGGTGTCTTCCGACCATGAGGACGAGGCGATCATTCAGAACGTCAGCGGTGTGTCCGAGGTCGACTCGGTGACCGTCACCGACGTCAGCACGCCGGACGCCCCGGCGGCGACCCCCGCCCCCGCCGCTGCGCCCGCGGCGACGACGCCCGCCCCCGCACCGGCCGCGGCCCCCGTCGAGGACGCTGCAAGCGCCACGCCGAGCGCCGCCAAGCCCGCGGGCGACAAGGCTACGGCCGATTCGCACAAGGCGACGCGCACCGTGCGCGTGGACGCCGAGCGCCTCGACGCACTGATGCATTCGATGGGCGAGCTGGTGATCCACCGGACGGCGGTCGAGGCTCTGACTGCCAACCTCGACGTCGACGGGCTCCAGCAGGCCGTGCAGGAGCTCACCCGCTCGTCGCAGGCGCTCCAGGCCATGGTCATGCAGGTCCGCATGATCCCCGTTGACGTGGTCTTCCTCCGTTTCCCGCGCCTGATCCGCGACCTCTCGACCAAGATGGGCAAGGACGTCAAGCTCGAGCTGATCGGCTCCGAGACCGAGCTCGACCGGACCGTGGTCGACGCCCTGGGCGATCCGCTCGTCCACCTGGTTCGCAACGCGATCGATCACGGCATTGAGATGCCCGACGACCGGGTCGCCGCCGGCAAGAGCCATCACGGCACCATCCAGATCGCCGCCCGCCACGCCGGCGGCAGCGTGGTCATCGAGGTGCGCGACGACGGCAACGGGATCGACCCCAAGGCGGTGGCCAAGAAGGCCCTGGCGATCGGCATGATCGACGAGGACGCCGCCGCGAACATCGACATGCGCGGCGCCGTCGAGCTCCTGTTCGCCTCAGGATTCACGACGGCCGTAACGACCAGCGACATCTCGGGCCGCGGCGTCGGGATGGACGCGGTGCGCGACAAGATCCGCCAGCTCGGCGGCGAGGTCGTGATCGACTCGACCCCCGGACAGGGGACCAACGCTCAGATCCGCCTGCCGCTCACCCTGGCCATCGTCTCGGCGCTCCAGGTCGACGTCTCGGGAGTTCCCTTCGCGATCCCGCTGGACCGGATCGAGCGCACGCTCCGCCTGTCCGAGCAGACCGTCCGCTCGGTGGCCGGCAAGCAGATGCTGGTGCTCGAGGACGGCGTGCTGCCGCTGCTCGACGGAGCCGACGTCTTCGGCCGCGACACGGTCGGCACGCACGAGTTCGTGGTGATCATCCGCGCGCAGGACAAGCGTCTCGCGATGGCCGTGGACGACCTGGTCGGACAGCGCGAGCTGGTCACCCGGCCGCTGCCGGAGATCGTCTCCGACGGCGAGCCGGTGTCGGGCGGCGCGGCGCTGGCCGACGGCCGGATCGCCCTGATCGTTGACTGCGACGCGCTGGCGGCGGAGAACATCGCGAGCCGTGGCCTGGGCCTGGGCCTGGCCGCTTAAGACTGAAGAACCAAGCAAATCATCGAATACAGGAGCCTCATCAGTGACCCCTCGCTACACCGAACTGCAGCTGGATGCTTTGCGGGAGCTGGCGAACATTGCCTCTGGCAATGCCGCGACGTCGCTTTCGCAGATGTTGGGGCGAGAGGTCGATCTGAGCGTCCCTCGCGTCTTGGCACTTCCCCTCGCCGACGCCGTCGATGCGTGCGGCGACCCTGATGAGGACATCACGAGCGTCGTCATTCCCCTGGACGGCGACATCGATGGCGTCGTTCTGCTCCTGATCTCGCTCGAGGGCGCCGCCGCGCTGTGCAGCCTGCTCGGCGTCGAGGCCGGTACCGAGATCGGCGACTCCGCGCTGCAGGAGATCGGCAACGTCCTGGGCACCTCCTGCCTGAACGCGCTGGCCTCGATGACCGGGCTGGACCTGGAGCCGAAGCCGCCGCACCTGACCACCGATATGCTCGGCGCGATCGTCTCGTCGCTTGCGCTGAGCCAGACGGCCTCCACCGAACTGGTTCTCGTGCTCGACTCGGAGCTTGAGGTGGCGAACGAGCCGTGCTCGATCTCGTTCGTGCTGCTGCCGACCGACGGCAGCGTGTCGGATCTTCTGGCCCCGCTGGGCCTCGCTGAAGTGGCCTAGCCATGGGCACCGTACGGATGGGCGAGATCGAGGTGTCCACGCGCACCGGCGATGAGCTGGTCACGCGCGGACTCGGCTCCTGCATCGGCCTGGCGCTGATCGACCGCACGTCCGGGGTGGCCGGGATGGCCCACGTCGTGCTTCCCGAATCGACCGGCACCGACCCGGAGCCCGGCAAGTTCGCCGACCTGGCCGTGCCCGCCCTGATCGCGCGGATGCAGGCGGCCGGCGCGGTACTGCGGCGGCTCGAGGCCGTGCTCGTCGGTGGCGCCCGGATGTTCGACCTGGGCGAGATGGATATCGGCGCCCGCAACGCCGTGGCGGTCAAGGCCGGGCTCGCCCGCGCCGGGCTGACCGTGAGTGCGGCCGAAACCGGTGGAAACCGGGGCCGTACCATGCGCCTGACCGTCGGGGAGTTCGCGGTGACCGTCAAGGAGGCCGGCGGCGTGGCCAAGACGCTGTTCGACGGCGGCGCTACGTCGCGCCGTGCCATGCGGCCTGCGGTGGCGACATGAGCGGCGATCGCATGAGCGCCGATCAGGTGGCCGCGCTGGTCGAGGCGGCCAAGCAGGGCCAGCTTCCCGAGCAGCCGTCGGGCGGCGGCCATCGCCGCGGGCACCGGCTGCGCACCGTCGACTTCTCGCGCCCGACGAAATTCACCTCCGACCACCAGCGCCGTATCTCCCGGGCCATCGACACCTTCTGCCAGACGTCGGTCACGCGGCTCTCCACCGAACTGCGGACCGCGATCGAGCTCGAGACGATCAACACCACCCAGGCCACGTGGTCCGCCGCGCAATCGCAGCTCCCGGGCGGCTCGCTGTGGGTGACGCTCGAGGTTCAGCCGATCGGCACCCGGATGCTGTTCACCGTCGAGCAGTCGTTCATCTTGATGTGCCTGGACTGCCTGCTGGGCGGCGCGCCCGAAAAGCCCCCCCGCGAGCGCCGCTTCAGCGAGATCGACACGATGCTCACCCAGCGCCTGTTCGAGTCGATCATCAACCAGATGTCGCTGGTCTGGCAGGACCTGGCGGGTATCACGCTGTCGATCCTGGAGATCGAGACCCACAACGACACCAGCCAGATCGCGGCGGTGTCCGAGCCGACGCTGGTGGTCGTGATCGAGAGCCGTATCAACAAGCACTCGGCCTCGATGGCGCTCCTGATCCCGTGGATGGCGATCGACCCGGTGTCCCTGCGCCTGACCGGCAAGGAGACTCGCGCACCCGAGCTCGAATCGGCCGGCGTGGCCGAGATCGGCCGCGCGGTGTCGGCCGTTCCCGTCACGATGCGCGCCGAGGTCGCCGCGATCGAGATGCCGATCGACGAGATCCTCGCGCTCGGCCCGGGCAGCCTGATCAACTTCGGCGTTCAGGCCGAGAAGGGCGTCACGGTGTTCGCCGAGAACGTCAAGCTGGCCCGCGCCCAGCCCGGGGCCAATGGCCCGCGGCGCGCCGTCCAGGTCTCCGGGACGGAGCGGAGGTACGGATGACCCAGCAGGACGTGACCCCGCGCGAGGCACTGATGCGCCTCGGCGCCTCCACCGCTGAAGCGATCGCGCAGGTCCTCGAGATGTTCGCCCCGGGCGCGGTGCAGCGGGGCGAGGTCACCGTGCTGCCCGACGGGGCCTCCCCGTTCGCCAATGTGGCGCGCGGCTCGATCGCCTCGAGCGTCTCCTACGTCGACGGCGTGACGGGCGCCAACATCTTCGTGCTCACCCCGGCCGGCGCGCGCGGCCTGGCCTCCGCGATGGGCGCTCCGCCCCCAGAGACCGAGGAGGACGGCGTCGAGCCGGAGCTGTCAGAGCTCGAGATGTCGGCCATGGCCGAGGCGGCCAACCAGACCATGGCCGCGGCCGCCGCGGCCATCGGCGTCGTGCTCGGCCAGGAGATCGAGATCTCGACGCCCGACACTCGCGTGCTGGATGATCCCGGCTCGGCGTCGGATATCTACGGCAGCGCCCCACACGCCACCTCGACCACGTTCCTGATCTCCGGCGAAGCGTGCCGGCTGATCCAGCTGATTCCGGCCGCCTTCGTCGTGCGGATGGTGCGCGCGATGGACGAGCTGACCGGCGAGGTCACCGACCACCCGGGGGCCGGGTCCAGTGGCGCCGCCGCCTCGGACGCCGACAACACGCCCCACAGCGTGGCCCTGCAGGAGGTGCTGGGCGGCATCAGCCTTCGCGTCTGGGCCGAGTTGGGCCGGACGCGGCTGCCGCTGGGCGCCGCGCTCGGGCTTCCGCTGGGTGCCGTGCTGGATCTCGACAGCGCCGCCGACGCCCCCGTCGATCTGTACGTCAACGGCATGCGCTTCGCCCGTGGCCAGCTGCTCGTAACCGACGACGGCGAGTGGGCTGTGTCGCTCCAGACACTCGAGAGCGAGGGGATGCGCCTGCTCGAACGGGCCCGCGCGGCGCGCTCCGAGGGTCGGGCAGTCGTCGATCCACCCGCTCAACCTCTCGACTCGTCATCCGATCTACCGATAGAGACCGAATCTTCCCTAATTGACCCTGAAACCCCTGAAACCCCTGAACTGAAGGAATCCCAAGTGGAAGGAGCCGTGACCTGATGGCCCGTGTACTCGTAGTCGACGACGCCGCGTTCATGCGCAAGGTGGTGAGCGATGCTCTCGCCTCCGGCGGCCACGAGGTGGTCGGCGAGGCAGGCAACGGCACCGAGGCTGTCCAGCGTTACCAGGAGCTCTCCCCGGAGCTGGTCACGCTGGACATCACCATGCCCGAGAAGGACGGCCTTGCGGCCCTCGGCGAGATCATCTCCCTCGACCCCGGCGCGCGCGTGCTGATGTGCTCGGCGCTCGGCCAGGAGAGCAAAGTGATCGAGTCGATCCAGAAGGGCGCCAAGGACTTCGTCGTCAAGCCGTTCCAGCCCGCGCAGCTGCTCGAGGCGGTCGGCAAGGCGCTCGCGTAGACCTCAACGCGTCAGCGTTTCGTGTGGCCGAGCAGGCGGGGGGAACCCCGCCTGTTCTGCTTAAGCGCTATCTCTACTCGCTTGGCCTCGCTTGCCGACATCGATCTGCAACACGGCTACGCCGAGCTGGGCGAGGTTCGGCTGCACTACGTCGAGGCCGGTCCCCGCGACGGGCCGCCGGTGGTTCTCCTGCATGGCTTCCCCGAGTTCTGGTACGGCTGGCGCCACCAGATCCCGGCGCTCGCGACCGCCGGCCTGCGTGTGATCGCGCCCGACATGCGCGGCTACAACCTCTCCTCCAAGCCGGTCGAGGTCTCGTCCTACGCGCCCAGCCGGGTGGCCGGCGACATCCGCAAGCTGATCCACGAGCGGGGCGCCGACCGGGCGTTGCTGGCCGGCCACGACTGGGGGGCGGCGGTTGCCTGGCTGACCGCGATGGACCATCCCGACGTCGTGGAGCGGCTGGCCATCCTCAACGTGCCGCATCCCCGCCGCATGCTCCGAGGCGCTGCGCCGGCCGGGTCGACAGCTGGCCAGGTCCTGGTACATGTTCTTCTTCCAGCTGCCCTGGCTGCCCGAACGCGCGGTCCGGGCAGGCGACTGGCGGGCGTTGCGCCGGGGCTTCGAGCACGACGCGCGCCCGGGCGCGTTCACGCCGGCGGACATCGAGCGCTACCGCGAGGCCTGGTCGCAGCCGGGTGCCGTCACCGCCACGATCAACTACTACCGCGCCTCGATGCGCCGGCCACGATCGAGCGCGGACGGCGACGCGCGGCGTCCCGTGCACGCGCCCACCCTGGTCATCTGGGGCGAGCAGGACCGCTACCTGGGCGCTGAGCTGGCCGAGCCGCTCCGCGCAGACGTGCCGGGCCTCGAGCGAGTCGTCCGCCTGCCGGAGGCCTCCCACTGGGTCCAGCACGACGCCCCGATCGCGTGTCGGAGCTGCTGATCGGCTTCTTCAAGCCGTGAAGCGCTCCGGACATTCAAGGCCCGGTGCGCATCCGGTCGATTACCGGAGGGACTCTCCCTCGGAGTCCTTTCCCTCGATGAAGTCGCTCACGTTCACTCGTGGCGTCGCACTTGCCGGCGCCCTGACGCTCACGCATGCCGCCACCGCGCTCGGTGCGAGCACGCACACCGCGAGCACCCCCAAGCCTGCTCCGGTGCAGAGCGCGGCCGCGCTAGCCCAGTCCAGCGGCGAGAACACGCCGCTGAATCTCGACGTCATACGGCCGCGACACACGCTGCCAGCACCAGCAGCGGGGGTGCCAGCATCATCCGGACGATCGTCGGTCTGTTCATCGTCATCGCCGTGATCTACGGGATCGCGTGGATCATGAAGCAGGCCAAGAAGAGCAAGGTGCGCCCGACGGGCCGGGGCCTCAGCCACGTGGCGAATCTGCCCGCTCGGGAGCGGGCGAAGCGTCGCGGTCGTCCGTGCCGGCCGGGAGATTCTGGTCGTCGGGGTGGCCGAGAACGGCGTCACGCCGATCCGCAGCTATAGCGAGGCCGAGGCGATCGCGCTCGGTATCGAGGTCCCGCCCGAGGAGTCGCGTAACGCTGACCCGGTCGTCGAGAAGCCGTTCGGCCGGGTCGTCGACACCCTGCGCAGGATGACGGCTCGCTCGTGAAGATCGACTCGAGCAACGCGCTTCAGATCCTCCTGCTGCTGGGCGGGCTCTCCGTCCTCCCAGCGATCCTGTTCACGGTCACCGGGTTCACGCGGATCCTGATCGTCCTGGGCTTCATCCGTAACGCGCTCGGCACGCAGAACGTGCCGCCCAACCAGGTGCTGGTGGGGATCGCGCTGTTCCTGACCCTGTTCGTGATGGCCCCGACGATCAACGCGATCAAGAAGGACGCCTACGAGCCGCTCGTCCACCACCAGATCCAACATGTCGCAGGCGCTCCAGCGCGGCCAGGAGCCATTGCGCCAGTTCATGTTCAAGCAGACCCGAGCCCAGGACCTGTCGCTGTTCGTGAACCTCGCCCGCATCAAGACGCCGAAGACCCGCGCCGACGTCCCCACCTATGTCCTGATCCCCGCCTTCATCATCAGCGAGCTGAAGACAGCCTTCCAGATCGGCTTCTTGATCTTCCTGCCGTTCTTGCTCATCGACCTGATCGTCGCCTCGACGCTGATGAGCATGGGAATGATGATGTTGCCTCCGAGCTTCATATCCCTGCCGTTCAAGATCCTGCTGTTCGTCCTGGTCGACGGGTGGGACCTGGTCACCCACTCGCTGGTCGCGAGCTTCCATTGACATGAACCAGGACACCGTCATCAACCTCGCGACCCAGGCGATGATGCTGTCGCTGAAGATCGCCGGTCCGATGCTGCTGGTGGGCCTGATCATCGGCCTGCTGGTGAGCATCTTCCAGGCTGTCACCTCGATCCAGGAGCAGAGCCTGTCGTTCATCCCGAAGATCGTCGGGGTGGCCGTGCTGATCGTGGTACTCGGCCCGTGGATGCTGAACCAGCTGGTCACCTACGCCCAGAACCTGTACCTCTCGATCCCGTCGCTGATCGGATGAACGCGCTGACCCTCAGCAACGTGCTGCGCAGCCTGGGCGGCGGCGAGTCGGTGACCGCGTTCTTCCTCGTGCTGGCGCGTGTCAGCCCGCTGTTCATCGTCGCACCGCTGTTCTCGGCCAAGCAGACTGCCCAAGCAGGTGCGCGGGATTGCCGCTGTCGGGTTGGCTATCGGGCTGGCCGGCGTGGCCGCGCACGGTCAGCGCATTCCGACCGATCCGATCCAGGTCGCGGGCCTCATGGTCGAGCAGGTGCTGGTTGGGCTGCTGCTGTCCTTCACGGTGGCGGCGCTGATGGCCGCCGTGCAGACCGCCGGCGGACTGGCCGACGTCGTTCTCGGGCCTGTCGTTCGGCGCCACCGTCGACCCGATCAACGGCAATCCGGGCGGCACGTTCTCGGAGCTCTACTCGCTGGTCGGCGCGATGCTGTTCATCGCGATCGGCGGCGACGCCTGGGTCCTGCACGGGCTCGCCCGCACCTTCGACCTGGTGCCGCTGACCGCGGCTCCGCGCCTTGGGTCGGTCGTCAACGCCGCCGAGGTCTCGGTCAGCTCGCTGTTCGTCTCATCGATCGAGGTGGCGGCGCCGGTGATCCTGGCCCTCCTCATCACCGACGTCGCGTTCGGGATGGTCTCTCGCGTCGTCCCCCAGCTGAACGTGTTCTCGGTCGCGTTCCCGCTCAAGGTCGGGGTCTCCCTGCTCGTCGTGGCCGCCTCGCTCCCGTTCCTCGGCGGCTGGATCTCCGACCAGATGTATGGCTCGGTCGCCACCGCCCTGCACGCCCTCTAACGCCATGGCCGATCCCGAGCAAGACAGAAAAGGCAACACCGAAGCGCCGCGGACGAGGCGCGCAAGAAGGGCAACGTCGCCAAGAGCACCGACCTGAACGGCGCGGTCGTGCTTGCCGCCGGGGCTCGTCGGCGTGATGTTCATGGGCCCGAGGGTGGTCAACGGCGCCGCGACCGCCATGCGCTCGATCTTCGCTCAGATCTCTCATCCCGGCGCGGCCACCACCGCGGCCGGATTGCGCGCGCTCTTGCAGATCGCGCTGCACACGATGCTGACCACGGTGGCCCCGATCGCCGGGATGTGCGTGGCCGCGGCGTTCGTCGTCAACGTCGGCCAGGTTGGCTTCAAGCCGACCTTTCAGCCGCTGAAGCCGAGCTTCGGCAAGCTCAACCCGGTCGCCGGCTTCAAGAATCTGTTCTTCAGCAGCCGAGTGATCTTCGAGGGGGCAAAGGCGATCGCCAAGGTCGATCGCGATCGGCGCGGTGGTGGCCTGGCGCTGGTGCCCAAGCTCACGCATCTCGGCGCCAGCATCGGCACGCCGCCCGCGGCCCTGGGAACGCTGATCAGCGGGAGCGTGATGGGAATCGCCCAGCGAGCGGTGATCGCCTACCTGCTGATCGCGGTCATCGACGTGATCTGGCAGCGGCGCAAGCAAGCCAAGTCGCTGAAGATGACCAAGCACGAGGTCAAGGAAGAGTGCAAGCAGAGCCGACGCTCCCGCCCGAGGTCAAGTCGGCCATCGACGCCGCCAGATTCAGGCCGCCCGGGCCAGGATGATGGCAGCCATCCCACAGGCGGACGTCGTCGTCACCAACCCGACGCACTTCGCCGTCGCGCTCAGCTACGACGGAAGCCACCCGGCGCCGGTCGTGGTGGCCAAGGGACAGGACCTCGTGGCCAAGCAGATCCGGCGCATTGCCGAGGACGCAGGCGTCCCGGTCGTGCCGGATCCGCCGCTCGCGCGCGCGCTGCACAAGTCGGTCGAGATCGGCCAGATGATCCCGGCCGAGCTGTTCGCGGCGGTGGCTCAGGTCCTTGCCTTCGTCTACAAGATGGCCGGTCGTAGGAGGGCCGCGCGATGAACGAGCAGACGATCCGCAGACTCCTCAAGCACACCGACCTGGTCGCGGCGGTCGCCGTCGTCGTGGTGGTGACGATGCTGATCATCCCGCTGCCCTCGATGCTGCTCGACCTGTTCATCACGGTCAACATCGCGGCGGCGCTGGCGGTCGTGGTGGCGACCATGTACCTGAACAAGGCGCTCGACTTCTCGGCCTTCCCGAGCCTCCTGCTGCTCACCACGATATTCCGGCTGGCCATCAACGTGTCGGTCACGCGCCTGATCCTGACCAAGGGCGACGCCGGCAGCGTCGTCCATGACTTCGGCCAGTTCGTGGTCGGCGGCAACGTGGTGATCGGCTTGGTCATCTTCCTGATCCTGGTCGTGATCCAGTTCGTCGTCGTGACCAACGGCGCCGGCCGCGTGGCCGAGGTAGCAGCGCGCTTCACGCTCGACGCCATGCCCGGTAAGCAGATGGCGATCGACGCCGACCTGAACGCGGGGCTGATCACCGACGAGCAGGCCCGCACACGCCGCGCCGAGATCGGCCGCGAGGCGGACTTCTACGGCGCGATGGATGGTGCCTCGAAGTTCGTCAAGGGCGACGCGATGGCCGCCGTGCTGATCACCGCGATCAACCTGATCGGCGGGATCGTGGTCGGCGTTGTGCAGAAGCACATCGGCTTCTCCGAGGCGACCCACACCTACTCTCTGCTGACCGTGGGCGACGGCCTCGCCGCTCAGATCCCCGCCCTGCTGATCTCGGTCGCCACCGGCATCCTGGTCACTCGCTCGGGAGGCTCGGACAAGGACCTCGGCAGCGACCTGGCCAACCAGATCCTGCGTCAGCGCAAGGCGCCGCTGGTGGCCGGCGTGGTGGTCTGCGCGTTTGCCGCGGTGCCCGGCCTGCCCAAGCTGCCCTTCCTGTTCATCGGCGGGATCATGGCCGCGATCGGCTGGTCTGTCCGCAACGGCATGCCCGACGAGCTGGCCGCCGCGGCCGCCGTCGCCGCCCTGCCGGCCCCGACCCAGGCCGATAAGCCGACCGCCCCGCGCGAGGAGGTCATGAAGGAGCTCCCGATCGACCCGCTCGAGCTCGGGATCGGCTTCGGGCTGGTCCCACTGGTCGATCGCCGCACCGGCGGCTCGCTGGTCCGCCGCGTCTCGATGATCCGCCGCCAGATCGCCTCCGAGCTCGGCATGGTCATCCCACCGGTCCGGATCCACGACGAGGTCGACCTCGACTCCCACGAGTACGTGGTCAAGGTGCGCGGCACCGTGGTCGCCCGCGGCATGATCATGGCCGGTCACCACCTGGCCATGGACCCGGGCGACGCGGTCGGCACCCTGCCAGGCATCCCCACCACGGAGCCTGCCTTCGGCCTGCCCGCGATCTGGATCTCGGAGGTCCAGCACGCCGAGGCCGAGGCACTCGGCTACACGGTGGTCGACGGTGAGTCGGTGATCGTCACCCACCTCACCGAGACCGATCCGAAACCACGCGGCCCAGCTCCTCACGCGGCAGGACGTACGCCAGCTCCTCGATCAGCTAAAGGAAATCAACGAAGCTGTCGTTACGGAGATTGTGCCGGACGTTCTTTCCCTCGGCGAGATCCAGCGCGTACTCCAGTCGCTCCTATCGGAGGGCGTCTCGATCCGCGACCTGGGCGCGATCGTCGAGGCGGTGGGCGACAAGGCACGCATCACCCGCGACCCCAGCCTGCTCGCCGAGTACGCCCGCCAGGCGCTCGGGCGAGCCATCACAGCACCGCATCTCGATCCCACGCAGACGCTCCGCGTCATCACGCTGGACCCGACGATCGAGCAGGAGCTGGCCACGTCGATCACCCAGACCAGCGACGGCGAGTACCTGGCGATGGACCCCACCCGCGCCCATGCCGTCCTGACCGCGGTCAAGTCCCAGTCCGACCACGCATCGGCCCGCGGCGGCATGCGCCCGGTCCTGCTCTGCTCGGCGCGCGTGCGCCGCCACCTGCGGCGCCTCGTCGAGTCCGCCGTTCCCTATCTGCCCGTCTGCTCTTACAACGAAGTCGCCCCAGGCATCAGCGTCGAAACCATAGGAGTAATCAGCGCATGAGCACCCAGATGACCGAGCCCCGAAACGGCCACGATCGCGAACATCTGGCGTGCGGACTTACCGTGGCCGCAAGCTCGAGGACCTCATCCCCCAGATCCGCGCCGAGCTTGGCCCCGACGCGATCATCCTTCGCCAGCGCGAAGGCCTGATGGGCGGCGTCGGCGGTTTCTTCGCCCAGAAGTGCGTGGAGATCGACGCCCAGGCCGGGGGTGGGCGGGATCGAATTCAAAAGATCGACATCTATGACGAGGACGAGCCGGTTATCGGGCTGGGACGAGGGACTCGAGGAGTTCGTCGTCCCGACCATGACCCCTGAGCCCACGCCCGCCCTGCTGGCACCCGAGCCGCCCGCTCCCGTGGCTGCCGACCC
Organism: uncultured Solirubrobacterales bacterium; assembly: GCA_963757795.1. Lineage (GTDB taxonomy): Bacteria > Actinomycetota > Thermoleophilia > Solirubrobacterales > Solirubrobacteraceae > Palsa-465. The sequence goes on from CAVWSI010000008.1 coordinate 127,837, forward strand.
CGTTGCGGAGCCACCTGCGCCGGTGGCGGCCGATCCGGTCCTGCCGCCGCCTCCCCCCGCCGAGCCGCCCGTCGCCCCGGTCGCCGAGGAGCTGAGCGCCGAGTCGTTCGTCAGCCGTCTCGAGCAGGCCGCCGCCCACGTCGACATCGACGAGCTGGTCAAGCTGGTGACCTCCGGCCGCGTGCTCGGCGACGAGACACCCGCCGGTCCGGCCCCCGAGGCGCAGACGCCCGTCGCCGAGCCGGTGGTCGTGCCCGCGCCCGAGCCTGTCGTCCCTGAGCCCATCGCCCCCGAGCCGGCTCCCGCCCCCGAGCCGGCTCCCGTCGCGGAGGCGCCGGTCCCCCGGCCGGCGCCCGCGCCGGTCCCCCCGGCCGCCACTCCCTGGGTGGCCAAGCAGTCCGGTGGGCTCGACTCGGACGAGGCCGCGGCGGTCGCCGCCGAGCTGACCGAGCAGGGCATCAGCGACAGCTGGGCCCAGCAGTTGATCGTGGCGGCCGCCGCGCACCGCTCGCCGCTCTTCAAGGGCAGCCTGCGCGACGCGGTCCGCGCCACGCTCGCCGCCATCATCCCGGCTCCCGCCCCGCTGCCCGCCGGTGGCGCCGCGGTGGCATTCGTCGGCGCCGGCGGCTCCGGCAAGACGCGCTCCGCGGCAGCGCTCGCCTCGGCCTACGCCAAGGGCTCGACGCTCGCGTCGAGCGTGGTGTCGCTTGGCGCAGATGACTGGGGCGGCGACCTCAAGGAGCTTCTCAAGGGTCAGAACGTGTGGGTGATGGGCGCCGCAAACGGCGCCGAGGCCGCTCCGGCCGTCCAGCACGGCCGCGACGGGGGCCTGGTCGTTCTCGACACGACCGCCGCCACCCCCCGCGATCCGGCCTCGGTGGAGACCCTGGCCGCCGAGCTGCGGTCGCTGAGCCTCGACGCCGTCTACATCGCCGTGCCCGCCACGTTCAGCGTCCACGCCGCGCGTAAGCTGCTCGACGGCTTCGCCGCCCTCGGCGCGGACGGCATCGCGGTCACGCACGCCGACGAGGCCGACCAGCTGGGCATCGCCGCCGAGCTCTCGCACATCAGCGGCATGCCGGTGGCCTATATCCATGATGGCCTCGAGCTCGACGGCGCACTGTCGGCCGCCGATCCTTCCTCGCTGGCCGCGCGCCTGCTCCCGTAAGCCATGACCGACCAGCCCGACCCCGCCGGCAAGGTAATCCGCCTCATGGTGGGCGGGACCGAGGGCAAGCTGACCACCTCGGAGGGCAGCCACATTCCGGTTCGCGTGTTCGAACGGGGCGACTTCCTGATGCTGGTGCTGATGCTCGACGACGGCGAGCAGCTTGCTCAGGATGTGGTCGCCTCGCTCGAGCTCGAGTACGTCTCTCCCCGTGGCGTGGTTCATTTCCGAGGCCAGGCCGTGCTCCAGGAGCGCGATCTGGTCCGCTTCGAGGTCTGCACTGCCCCCGAGGTCACGCAGCGCCGGGAGTTCGTGCGGGTACCGGCGCTGCAGGACGTCGTGCTGGGCGGCGAGCCGGGGCGCCGCCAGATCGACACCAAGGCGATCGACCTGAGCGGCGGCGGCATGCTGTTGAGCCGCGCCGATTCCCTCGAGCTCGAAGCGGTCGTGCGCTTCAGCCTCCACCTGGGTGCCGACGCGGGCGCCATCGAGGGCCGCGCGCGCGTCGTCCGGACCGATGAGGAGGGCCGCCGGGCACTCGTGTTCGAACAGATCGCCAAGGAGGACCGCGAGCGCCTCATCCATTTCGTGTTCGAGCGCCAGCGCGAGGCGCTGGCCAAGGCCGGGCGCGTGATTAGCCACCACCGGAGGGCCGGATGAGCAAGAAGGACGACAAGGTCGCGGACAAGAAGAGCAAGGGCAAGAAGGGCAAGGGCAAGGCCGATGCCTCGGCCGGGCCGAGCATCGCCGGCCATCCTCGGGCGTCCTATCAGGTGCGCCGGGCCAAGGGCTGGGGCGGGATCGCCGGGTTCGGCATCGCCGCCTATCTGTCCCACAAGGCCGGGGTACCGACCGTTGATCTCGGCCTGCGGGCGGTCATAGCGGGCGTGGCGGGCTACATGCTCGCCTGGGCCTGCGCGGTGACCGTCTGGCGCCATCTGATGCTGGCCGAGCTCCGGGCCCTCGTCGAGCGTGAAGCCGGCCAGAACCCCGACCTGATCCCGGCGCGCGCCGAACTCGGCCGAGGCCGCTACGTCGGCCGGCGACGGCGGAACGCCAGCTACCTGACCCGTCACTAAGCGACCGTCATGGACCCCATCCACCCGATCGCCCCGGTTCCGCCGAACATCCCGCCGGTCGGTCCCACACCGCTGATCGGCCGGATCGACCGCGAGGGTCGCCGTCCCGGGCCTGAGGAGAAGCGACGCCGCCGGCAGCCCCGATCCGGCCCCACTTCCGCCGAGCACGGCATTGACGAGCCCGGTGGCGATGACGACTCGGGACTGCACATCAACGTGACGGCCTGATCAACCCTCGCCCGTCGAGCCACGTGTCCAGGTCGATCTGGACACACCTCAAGCGAGCCGCCCCGGGGACGATAACCGGGAAGACCGGCAGCAAGGAGCAGCCGGGGGACAAAATCTAAAACGACCACACCACGGAGGTGTAAACCGTGTCCCTTTCGATTCTCACCAACACGTCTGCGATGCAGACGCAGATCGGACTCAACAAGTCGAGCAGCGCCGTCGCCCAGTCGATGCAGCGGCTCTCCTCGGGCCTTCGCATCAACTCAGCAGCCGATGACGCCGCTGGTTATGCGATCGCCCAGGGCCTCACATCCCAGGTGAACGGCCTCCAGAAGGCCAGCCAGAACGTCAGTGATGCGACGTCGATGGTGCAGACCGCTGAGAGCGCTCTGAGCAACATCCAGGGCATGCTGCAGCGCGTCAGCGAGCTGGCCGTTCAGTACCAGAACGGCGACCTCCAGGCGACGGACAAGGCTGACATCCAGAGCGAGGTCAACCAGCTCACCTCAGAGATCGACCGCCAGCGGGGCTCCGTGAAGTTCAACGGAATTAGCCTGCTCGACGGTTCGGGCGGCTCGAGCGGCGCGGTGAAGTTCCAGGTCGGAGCAAGCGCGAGCGACACGATGACCGTGACGTTCCAGGACGTCGAGGGCTCGAATGGTCTCGGCACCTCCGCGTTCTCGTGGGGGTCGAACGGCGCGACCGCCCAAGCCGGCGGCAAGGTGTTCGACCTTGGCCAGAGCAACGCGGTCAGCCTGATCCAGACCGCGATCAACAACGTCTCCACCATGGCGGCGACGCTGGGCGCGGTCCAGAACCGCCTCCAGTACACCGCGAATGCCATCTCGACGACGCAGGAGAACATGTCCTCGTCGCTGAGCAACATTCAGGACGTCAACATGGCGACTGAGATGACGCACATGACCCAGCAGCAAGTTCTGCAGCAGGCCGGCACGGCGATGCTCGCGCAGGCCAACTCGCAGCCGCAGCTGGTGCTCAAGCTCATCACCGGCTGATCCAGCTTCGTCAAGGCCGGGCGGCGCCTAGCGCGTCGCCCGGTGAGACGAACCACCAGGCTTCGACTCACAAAGCTTCGAATGCGGCAGCTCGGCTGTCGCTGCCGAGGACACAACCGCCCCGCGACCGTCCCACCTCACATCGCGCGGGGCCACATATCCACGTCCGATTCATCGAGGGAACCGGAAAGCGGGGGCGGGCTGTCTATGGCGGCCCACCCCCGTGTGGATTAAGGCTCGCGCTATGGCCAACTGGCACGACCGCTCGGTATTCGTAACCGGCGCCTACGGGCTGCTCGGTGGCTGGCTGGTCAAGGCGCTGCTCGCGAAGGGCGCAGCGCGTAACCGTGCTCAAGCGCGACGCGGTCACCGCCTCGGCGCTCGTCCAGGAGGGGAGCGAGCAGCGGGTCAACTGTGGTGCACGGCGATGTCTCCGATGCCCGCGCTGCTCGAGCCCGCGCTCGGGGAAAACGAGATCGACAGGGTCTTCCACCTGGCCGCTCAGGCGACGGTCCCCGCCGCCCGTGATCAGGAGCGGCTGCGCGCGCTGCCCGCCCGCACGCCGCTGCTCGCCAGGACGAACCTGCCGGAGCCGTTCCCGCTCAGCGAGGACGTCGACACTCGCGTGCTGGCGACACCGGCATGGCGCGGAACCGACCGCTTCGCCGAACTGCTCGCCGATTGGCAGGAGGCCACCACGTCCGCCACCAGCTCCTGCCTGTACTTGCTCGCCGACCCGCGAATCGACGGCGATCATTCGGAACTGGAGACCCGCGTCCTCGCGGCGGCTGCCGCGAGCCACGTCGACATCGACCGCTACGCGGATATCTACATGCTGATGGAGCCGCTCCGGGCCGATCGCGACACGCGCGTGCACATCCGGATAACGCCTACGCGCCGCTCCGCTCGGCGTGTGCGCACACGAGCGCTGCGCTTGCGAGGCCGGCAACCTCGTCCGCGAGCCCGGAACCGGCGCCCTGGAGCGCCTGCTCGAGCGCGTTCAGCGTCACGCGCCGGCGACCGCCTAGACGCGTCCTGACCCCCGCCGCGGTCTCGCTCGCGACCAAGCGCGCTCGGATCCGCCAAAATTCGCCGATGATGGATGTAGCGGCTCGCCGCCAGCAGGTCGCCATAGTTGCCGGCGATCCGCCGCCGGTGCACGGCCCTGTCGCCGGTGAGACGGGGGTCTGGGGGACCGAGCTCGACTGTTACGACTTCCTGGCCCGCCACGTCGGACCGCGGTCGTGCACGCTCGAGACCGGTTGCGGCATCTCCACCGCGCTGTTCGCAGTCTGGGGCGCTGAGCACACCTGCGTGGTGTACAGCCACGACGAGGTTGACATCCTCCGCTCGTGGGCGCAGGAGCGCGGCGTCGACCTGAGCCATATGAGCTTCGAGATCGGGCCGTCCGACGAGGTTCTTCCGCGCCTGGCTCCCACCACACTGGACCTCGTGTTCGTCGACGGGTCACACGCCTTCCCTGCCGTGATCATCGACTGGTTCTATGCCGCCGGCCGGCTGCGCGAGGGCGGGATCGCCGTGCTCGACGACGTCCAGCTAGCCTCGGTGCGCCTGGGGCTGGTTGAGTTCCTGGCGAAGGACCCACGCTGGGAGCTGATCGCGCGGAGCGGCAAGTGGGTGGCGTTCGTGCGCCACTCCTCGGGATCACTCCGGGAGGAGTGGACCGATCAGCCGTTCCTGGGCTGATCTGCCGCTCACACGGACCTACGCGCGCCGGCAACCCGCCGGAGACTGGCTCAGACCCGGCCCAGGATGCCGATTCGCCAGTCGGCGGAGGTGCTCCTAGTGCGACTCGCCGTCGGCGGGACCGCGGTTGCCGTCGATGAATGCCGCGTCGAACCGCAGCTCGCTGTCAGCCGGGCCGGGAAGGACGTTCTCCGGCGCCGCCTCGCGGGCCCACCGTGCCGCCGGGTCGTACCCCTCGAGCACCACAGTCCGAATCACCGCCTCCGCCCAAACCGGGTCGCTCGTCGGTGTGTACACCACCACGGTGGCGTCGTCATCGGGACGGAAGGCCTGGAAATAGCCGCTGGCGCCATGCAGTGCGCCGCGAGCTCGGATGCCGAGGTCAAGCTCACGAACGACCGCAGCTGACTCAGATCGAGTTCGACTCGCTCACGGGCCGGCGGTCCTAACGCTCCTCAGCAAGCGCCGAGCCTCGTCGGGGCCGAGGAGGGCCGCTGTCTGCGCGAAGGCACGAAGCTGGCCAAGCGATTCGGGCGTGAACACCGGCGGCTCCGTGCGCTGGTCATCCTCTCTCCGGTAGAAGGCGTGAACGGCGCTCTGCAGGTGATGGCGTTCGGCGGCGCTCCGCTCCCCCACCAGCGCGATCAGGTCGATGTCGTACCGGTCGGCTAGCTCGCAGCGATCGACGAGCGCGACGAGCTTGCTCTCGGCGTCCTGCGCCGGGAGCCGGCTTGCATCGATCACTAGCGTGACCAGCTCGCTTTCGCTCATCGCCTGCGCGTACGCCCGCATCATTTCGTCGCCGCCGAGCAGCTCCTGGGCGTCGACCAGCACGGCGAACCCGCGGACGCCCTGAAGCGGGTCGGGTAGCGCCGCGGCGGAGCCTTCGAGGGAATCAACCGCCATGACCGGAGTAATCGACGCGCGTGCCACGCTCTTGAGTTCCCGGCTTACACGCTCTTGAGTTCCCCGCTTAAGGTCCCACGGTGAGTCACCGACACAGGTGTACGTCGATGGATCGGCAACGCGACCCGAAGCAACTTAGCCTGCTCGCGGTTCACCGGGATGTCCGGCCCCCCCGATCGCGACGCGTGCTCCCTGCGACTCTTCCGGATCCCGGAGTTCCTGGTCGCCTACGCCCATCGGATTGCTTCGTCGGGCACGGGGGCTGTCACCAGGAGCGCAACCTCGATACTCCTACGGCCGGGCGTCGCGCAGGTGTTCGCGATCGATCCCGAGCGGTTCGGCGACCACAAGCGCTACCAGCACCTGAACTGGCGCGTCCCGATGCTCGACCTGCCGGCGATCCTCCTGCGGGGCCGCTTCGACGTCGCTTGGCTGTCCGTGTACGACGTCGCCCAGCGTTACGTGCCGGTGATCCGCCGCCACTCGCCGGCCACGCGAGTAATCGTCGACTCGACCGATGTCAACTGGGCTCGGGAGCACCGCGGCGCGGAGCTCGCCGACGATCACTTCGCCCTCGCGGGCGCACAGCACACGCGAGGGCGCGAGCGGGCGGTGTTCCAGACGGCTGACCTGAACATCGCGATCAGCGAACCTGATGCGCCACGCGCGAGCTCGCTCCCGAGGTGCCGTGCGCAGTGGTTCCTCTGGTCCAGCCGTTCGACGAGCGAGTCGAGGCTGACGCTGCCGACCATCAGGGAGGCAACATTCAGGACGTCGCATTGCCACCGAGATGACGCACATGACTCAGCAGCAGTTCTGCGGCAGGCCGGCCCGGCGATGCTCGCGCAGGCCAACTCGCGGCCGCAGCTGGTCCTCAAGCTGAGCACCCGCTGATCCTCCTTCGTCAACGCCGGGTGGCGCCTAGCGCGTCGCCCGGTGAGACGAAATCACAAAGCTTCGAACGCGGCAGCTCGGGTGCCGCCGTCGAGGACACAAACCGCCCCGCGACCGTCCCACCTCACATCGCGCGGGGCCACATATCCACGTCCGATTCATCGAGGGAACCGGAAGCGGAGGCGGGCCGTCTAGGCGGTCCGCCTCCGTGTGGCTTAAGGGAAGGTCCGCTCGTGCCGATCACGGGGGTGATGTCCCTCGATGGTCCTCGCCCCCGCGTCACGCTCGGGATCGCCACCTACAACCGCGACACATACCTGCAGCGCGCGGTCGAGAGCTGCCTGCAGCAGGACTTCCCGGACCTCGAGGTGCTCGTGGTTCTCGACGGTTCGGCCAACCCGGCGATCGACGCCGTACTCGCCGGCTTAGCTTCCAATCCGCGCCTGCGGATCGTCCGCCACGAGCGCAACCGTGGCATCGCGGCGGCCTACAACACGTTCGTGTCGGAGGGTCGCGGCGAGCTGATCGCGATGCTCGGCGATGACGATGAGTCGCTGCCCGGCCGCATCCGCCGGCAGGTCGAGATCTTCGACCGCTACCCCGAAACCGGGGTCGTGCATGGAGACGGCATCGTCATCGACGCCCGGGGCAAGCAAACCGGCGTGTGGAACAGCGGAGAGTTCACACCCGCTCAGCTCGTGCAGTCGTTCTTCCGCAGCCACAACCACATCGTCGATCCCACCCGGATGGTCCACCGCCGGGTCTACGAGGCTGTCGGCGGCTACGACCCGCGCTATCCGCTCGCCAACGACTTCGACTTCTGGTTGCGGGCGACGCGGCAGTTCCGCTTCCGGCACTGCGCCGGCGGCCCGCTAGTGGCGATTCGCCGGCACGGCGAGAACACGTCCGACGAGACCACCGCTCGCGCACGCGAGCTCGACGACGTCGAGCGGGCGCTCGAAGCGGCGCTCGAGCACTACGAGCTCCGCGAGCTGATCCCGGAGCTCGACTGGTCGGTGCTCGATCCCGCCGACGCCGAGCGGCAGGCCCTGCTGCGGCTGGCCGACGCGCTGGAGCAACGGGCGCTGCCCGTGCCCGGGCTGGCGGCGAAGCTGCGCCGCCGCGCCGAGCGGCTTCCGGTCCGCTCGGCCCCCACGCGACGACGGCCCGCAGGCAAACCGCAGCGGCTGATGATGACCGCCTTCGGCTGGAACGACAGCGGCGGTGGGACCACCGTTCCGCGGCTCGCGGCCAAGGAGCTCGCCCGGCGCGGCTGGGAGGTCACGGTGTTCCACGCCGCCGTCAGACCCAGTCCGTCGCGGCGGCCCGTACGAGGTGCTCGAGTGGGACGAGGACGGGGTGCACCTGATCGGCGTCCACAACCGCCCCCACGGCTTGTTCGACCTCGGCAACCCGCTGCGCGAGATCGACGATCCGCCGATCACCGCCGCGTTCGGGGCCGCGCTCGACCGTCTCGCGCCCGACGTCGTCCACTTCCACAACCTCCACAACCTCGGTGCCGCGCTGATCGACGTGGCCGCGGCCCGCGGTCTGCCCGCCTACTTCACGACGCACAACTACTGGCTGATCTGTCCGCGCGCGTACCTGATGAACACGACCGGCGCGATCTGCGACGGCCCGGGGGACGGGTCTCGGTGCGCGAGCTGCGTCGGCTCGGCAGATGTCGCCGGCCACCAGCGACGGCTGGCTGAGATCCGCGCACGTGCTGGCCGCGGCGTCACCTCGATTCTCGCTGTGTCCGAGGCGGTCCGGAACTCGCTGCTCGCCACCGGGTATCCGGCCGATCTCGTCGACGTCACCCGTCAAGCCATGCCGCACGAGGCAGAGATTTGGGAACGGGTGGGACGCGAGCGGCGTGCCCGGTCGCCTGGGCGAGCAGCTGACCGTCGCGTTCCTGGGCTCCGCCTACCCCCACAAGGGCCCCCAGCTCCTGATCGAGGCCGCCCAGCGCACGCGCGCCAATCTGAGGGTGCGGATCCTCGGGGAGGTGCCCGAACGGTTCGCCGCGCAGCTCCGCGCGCTGGACCGCCGTGGCGTGGCCGAGCTCGAGGGGGCGTTTGCGCCGAGTGAGATCGCGGCCCTGCTCGAGGGAGTGGACGCGGTCGTGCTGCCGTCGATGTGGTGGGACTGCGCGCCGCTCGCCGCCGCCGAGGCGCAAGCCGCCCGCGTCCCTCTCGTGGTGCCGAGGCTGGGCGGTCTGCCCGAGGCGGTGCGCGACGAGGTCGACGGGCTCGTGTTCGAAGGGCTGGACCCCGATGATCTGGCCCGCCAGCTCGACCGCCTGGCGTCCGAGCCCGGGCTGCTCGAACGGCTCCAGGGAGCGATCGCCGCGCCGCGGACGTTCGCCTCCTACGTCGACGAGCTCGAGGCCTACTACGCCGGCGAACGGCCCGATCGTGTGAGCGCCCCGCGCCCGCCCGACAGTGTCGGCGTGCGCTGGCAGGGCGACCACGGCCTGCCGACCAGCCTGTCGATCATCAACACCCAGGTCAGCGAGCGCCTGACCGGAGCCGGTCCAGCGCATCAAGGCCGACGGCGCCCCCCTCGACCCGCCTCTCCCGCACCTCGCCGACGTCGAGGTCAGGCACCAGTGGCCCCCGGATCTCCGGCCGCCATCCGCCGGACGCCTGGCCGTGATCCTGCCGTGGGAGTTCGGCGCCGTCCCTAAGGAATGGCTTGACCCGATCGCGCGCCACGTCGACGAGCTATGGGTCCCGAGCGAGCACGTCCGCCGCATGTACATCGACGGCGGCGTCGAGCCGGAGCGTGTGGTCGCGATCCCCAACGGGGTCGACCTCGAGCTGTTCAACCCCGACCGACCGCGACGTACGCGACCCGACGACGGCGTTCGGTTCCTGTTCGTCGGCGGGCTGATCTGGCGCAAGGGCCCCGACGTCCTGCTGAAAGCCTGGCTGCGAGGCATTCGCCGCCCGCGACGACGTCACACTCGTGATCAAGGACTTCGGCGCCGATGGCGTCTACAGGGGAGGTGACCGCGACGCCATCCGCGCACACGCGCGAGAGCCGGCGCGCTGCCGCGCATCGAGTTGCTCGACGACGAGTTGACGACGTCCGAGCCTCGCCGCGCTGTATCGCTCGTGCGACGTGCTGGTCCATCCGTACCGGGGCGAGGGCTTCGCGATGCCGGTGCTCGAGGCGATGGCCTGTGGCCTCCCGGTGATCGTCACCGGCGGCGGCCCGACCGACGAGTTCTGTCCGCCCGAGGCTGGATGGAGGATCAAGTCGACCAAGGTCGGGTTCCCCGCGGAAAGCGTCGGCGGGATGCCGACCGCCGGCACCCCGTGGGTCCTCGATCCCGACCCTGATCACCTCGTAGATCTGCTGCGCGAGGCCGAGTCCGACTCCGAGGGCCGGCGCCGCCGCGCGACCGCCGCGCGGCGCCGCCGCGGAGAGGCTCTCCTGGGATGCCGTCGCCGAGCGCTACGGTGAGCGGATCCTCGCGCTGTCACGTCGTCCTCCGCTGCTTGCGCGCACCTCCGGGACGGAGCCGTTCCCGCTGACCGAGGACGTCGCCGTACGGGTGCTGGCAACCCCGGCCTGGCGCGGTGAGGACCGCCTCGGCGAGCTGCTCGCGGAATGGACGGCAGCGACCACGCGGTCGACAAGCGCGTGCCTGTACCTGCTGGCGGACCCCGCGGCGGACGGCGACCCCGGAGCGCGCTCGAGGCGCGCGTCCTGGGCGCGGCCGCGGCCGCGGGTGTGGACGTCGAAACCGGCGCGGACATAAATGTCCTGATGCAGCCTTCGAACCCTGACCGTGATCCGCGCCTGCACGCCGCCGTCGATCTGTATGTGCCGCTGCATCCGGCATGCGTCGGCCACGTCCGGCTTGCCGCCGGCGCCGGCAACTCAGTCCTCGAGCTCGGCGACGGTGCGCTGGCGCGAGCGATCGCGGAGTCCACCGCGACCAAGCGTGCGGCGTAAGTGGACCTGCTGACCGAAACCCTGCACGATCGCGCCGAATTCGAAGCGGCGCTCGGGCGTGCGACCGACCGCGTCGCGTTCGAGCAGCTCCTCCAGCAGGGATATGCGGGGGTCGATCGCTGGTTTCTGCCCGCCATCTGCCAGGCCTGTGGCAACGCTGTCGGCCTGATCGCCGATAGGCAGCACAGCTACGACGGCGGCGTGAACTTTCGCGAGCGGCTCGAGTGCCCCGCCTGTCACCTGAACACCCGCCAGCGGTTCATGGCCCATCTGGTTCGGGAGGCGCTCGCGGGGCTTCGGGGTACGCCGAGGATCTACCTGTACGAACAGGTCACGCCGTTCTTCCAGTGGGCGCGGACGTCGCTGCCCGGAGAGGTCATCGGCAGCGAGTATCCTTGGCCACGACGTCGCCGGCGGCGCGGTGATCGACGGGATCCGGCACGAGGACGCGCTTGCGCTCTCGTTCTCCGATGCGAGCCTCGACCTGATTATCTCCCAGGACGTGATGGAGCATGTCCCGGAGATCGAGCCGGCCATCGCCGAAGCGGCTCGGGTGCTGCGGCCCGGTGGACGGTTCTACTTCTCGGTGCCGTTCGACCCCGCCAGCGACACTACGGTCCAGCGCGCGAAGCTGAGCGATGGCGAGGTGGTGCATCTGAAGGAGCCGGTGTTCCACGGCAACCCGGTCTCTCCCGAGGGGTCGCTGGTTTTCTTCGACCACGGCTGGGACCTGCTCGATCGCCTGCGCGGGCACGGCTTCGCCGAGGCCTGCGTGCTGGGCACCTGGAGTGCGCTGTACGGGTACCTCTGCCGCGGGCTGCTGACGGTCTTCCGGAGCTACCCGGTCCCGACTAACGAGCGCCTCGGCAGCCGGGGAGACAGTCGCCGAGCCACGGTGCGGGCGGTCGTGAGTCTCTTCCCGCATCACCGGGAGGCGGCCGATAACGTTGGCGCGTTTGATGCCCGGCGCTACGCCGCCGCCGACAGCCCGGCGGGCTCGACGGGCTCGGCGACCACGCCGCGCAGGAGCGCTGCGCCGTCCATCCGCAGCCGCAGGTCGCCGATCAGCGCCTCGTTCTCGCCCAGCAAGACCACGCTCGCCGCCAGCTCGCCGAGTGCCATCGCTGCGACGACCCGAGTGGACAGGTCCCCGGGCGCGGATGAGATCTGCGCCAGCGCGCCCCCTACCGTCAGTTCGCCCGTGAGCGGGGCGACGGCGAATACTCGCCGCGCGCATGCTTCGGCCGCGACGAGCAGGTCAGTGTCGTCGCATTCGCCGAGCGCGTGCACGTGGCGCGGGCGCTCGACTCCCACGCCCAGCGCTCGGTGGACGAGGAAATCGTTGTCGATCCGATCGGGTGCGACCCGGTGGCCGACCGCGGCCCCCGGGCTGTAGACCGTCACGCCGAGTTTGCGATAGAACAGGTGCGCCGCAACCGACACCTCCTCACCGCCGATGCGAGCGTCGGGACCGAATCCGAACTCCGGATCGAAGCCACCGACGGCGTGGAGCGCGTCGCGGCGGATCGCCCAATTGGCGCCGTAGACGAAGTGCGGCGGATGGGAGTACGAGCTCGCTGTCGCCGAGGTCGAGTACGGACAGGAGCGCCTCGTTCGCGCGACCGGGCCAGTCCGCCGGACGCTGCTCGGGCCACAGGGCCGAGATCGGACCGCCGGCGTTGACGACCCCAGGGCGCGCCAGCGTGCGGACGATGTGGTTAAGCCAGCCCGGCGCCGGCCGGGCGTCGTCGTCGACGTACACAAGCAGGTTGTGACGGGCGGCGGCGGCGCCGGCGTTGCGGGCGTGGGACAGCCCGCCGCGCGGCTCGTGTACGACGCGCACCACGTCTCCCGAGCGCTCGGCCAGCTCGGCGGCCACGGCGGGGGTGTCGTCGGTCGAGTCGTTGTCGACGATGATGATCTCGCTCGCGCCGGATTTCAGCAACAGTGCGATGCCGTCAGGAAGCTCGTCGGCGCGATTGCGGGTGCAGACGATCACGCTGGCCGGCGGGGCGGGCATCCGCTCCACCAGGGCCTCGCCCGCCAGCTCGAGGCGCCCGTGCTGCGCGGCCCACGCCGCGAGCTGGCGCTCCACGTGACCCTCGCCGCGAGGGAACGGGGGCAGGCCCTCGGTGATCAGCTCGCGTGGGAGCGCGAGGCAGTCAAGCTCGAGTGCATCCAGCTCGCCGTCGTGGTCGTGTGCGCGCGGCCACAGGCTGCCGTCGGCCGCCACGCGCAGACCGGCGGCGCCGGCCACGCGTGGGCCGGCGACCGCAGCGCCCGCGCGCAACGCCCGGGTCAGCGCCTGGACGAAGCCGGGAGCCGGGATCGCGAGCGGCGCCAGGGCGACCACGTACGGTGCGTCCGAGGCCATCGCCCCGAGCTGCCACGCCTGGTGGCGCCCGAGCGGAATCGTGCCGCGGATCACCCGCACGTCACCCAGCGAGTCGAGCAGGGCTTGCATCTCCCGACCCGGCATGTCGGCGGCGACGACCAGGTCGGCGCGGTCGGGCAGGTCGGCCGCGCGGACGGCCTCGAGCTGGGCCAGGAGCGCCTGCGTGTCGTTGTGCGCATGCAGCACTACCGCCGCGCTCGGCGTCATGCGCGCTCGCCGTCGCGCGGGAGCGACCGTGGCCAGCTCGCGCCAGCGTTGGGCGGGCACGCCGGCGTTTACCGCCCGCCCCGCCACCGCGTCGCCGTCGCCGATGATCACGGCGCGGGCCGGGAGCACCGCATCCGGGGCGGTGGCGGCGATCTGGATATCAGCCACCGTGTCGGGCTCGAGGCCTTCGGCGGCCAGCGTCCTGAACGCCTGGTCGAACGCGCTCTCGGCGGCCGCGTGGTCGCCCTCGGGAACGGTCAGGATCAACGAGGCGCGATCGCCGGAGGCAAACGCGCTTGTGAACGTCTTGATCGCGCGCTCCGCCTCGGTGCCGTCAGCGGGCGTGACAAACGGAGTGTTGACCACGCCGGCCAGCAGCCGCAGCACGTCCGCGCGCGCGGCGTCCAAGCCGAGCCGTGACTCGATATGGGTTCGTCCCGCGCGGCTGAGGCGCTCCCACAGGTCGCGATCCTCGTGCACGCGGGCGATCGCCGCAGCGAAGTCTTCGGCGCGGTCGGCGACCAGGGCATGTTCGCCGTCGCGCAGATCCATGCCCTCGGCACCGATCGATGTCGTCACCACCGGTAGGCCACGGCTGAGCGCCTCGCCGATCTTCCCTTTCACGCCGGCGCCGTAGCGCAGCGGCGCGATCGACACGCGCGCACGGTCCGCGTAGGGCGCGACCTCCGGAACCCAGCCGGTCACTTCGACCTCGGGGCTCTGCAGCGCCAGCACGGAATCGGGCGGCTTGGTTCCGACGACAGTGAGCCGCGGCGCGGGCAGGGCCCGGCGCACGAGCGGCCACGTGCTGCGGTGGAAGTCGAGCACCGCGTCGACGTTGGGAATGTGGGGAAAGCTGCCGACGAAAATCAGGCCCTGGCGTGCATCGAAGTCAGGCGTCGGGCCAACCGGAGCGTGGATGTTGGAGATCACGAAGCGCGGGACGTCCGGCGCCAGCCTGCGTAGCTCTTCGGCATCGGGTTCGCTCACCGCCACGAGCGCATCCGCGGCGCTGTAGATCGCCTGCTCGCGCCGGCGCGTCTCCTCGGCGAGCGCCAACGCGGTGAAGTTGTTGCCGCTGAGCGTCCGCACCCCGGCGCTCGCGCACGTGGTGCACGTCGACGGTGTCGATCACGATCCGGGTCAGTGGCGAGTGCTTCCGGATGAGCGGCAGGTATTGCTCGGCGACGTTGAAGAAGGACAGCAGCGCGACGTCGAAACGGCCCCGGGCGAGCAGCGCGGGGAAGTCGAAACCGACTCCGGGGAGCTCCGCGCCCATCGTGCGCAGGCGATCGAGGTCGATCGGGTACACGTCGACGTCCAGTGCGGCCAGGCCGGTCACCTCTCGGTCCTGGCGGTAGCCGTCACGGCTGACGAACGTGACGTCGTGGCCCTGCTCGACCAGCAGCTCGACGATCCGGAACAAGCGCAGCGCGCCGGAGTCCCGATCGGGGGTGGCCAGAACGGAGTTGACGATGAGGACGCGCAGCGGCTCGCCCGCGTCAGGCCGCGCGCCACCCGCGCCGCAGGTCGCATCATGCTCACATCGCATATGCGTGTTATCGGTCGCCCGCGCCGTGGGTTGAGCCACGTTGGTGGGGCCTGCGACGGCCCGGCCCGCGATAATGGCCCGCGTGCAGCCATCGGGCAGCCCGCGATGAACGGGCCCGGAATGGAGGGCCGCTCGGTGTTCGTCACCGGCGCCTACGGCCTGCTCGGGAGCTGGCTGGTCAAACGCCTGCTTGACGCGGCGCGCGGGACCACGGTGCTCAAGCGCGACGCGGTCGTCGCCTCCGCGCTTGTGCTCGAGGGCACCGAGCGCCACGTCAACGTCGTCCACGGCGACATCTGCGACGGCGCAGCTGATCGAGCGCGCGCTCGCCGAGTACGAGGTCGACACCGTGTTCCACCTCGCCGCCCAGACGATCGTCGGGATCGCCAACACGCGCGCCGCTGTCGACGTTCGAGACGAACATTCGCGGCACGTGGATGGTGCTCGAGGCCTGCCGGCGGCGACGGCGTCGAGCCGCGTCGTCGTCGCCGCCTCCGACAAGGCGTACGGGATCCACGACCAGCTCCCTACCGCGAGGACCTCGCCGCTGCAGCCGCGCTATCCGTATGACGTCTCAAAGGCCGCGACCGACATGATCGCCCGCTCCTACTGGCCCACGTTCGAGCTGCCGGTGGCCGTGACCCGGTTTGCGAACCTCTACGGTGGCGGCGATCTCAACCTGTCGCGCCTGGTGCCGGAGTCCGCGCTGGCCGCGATCGAGGGCCGCCGCCGGTGATCCGCTCCGACGGCACCCTGCAGCGGGATTATCTCTACGTCGAGGATGCCGTCGCGGCGTACCTGGCGATCTGGTCGCTTCTCGACGACGGTCGCGGCGCGGGCGAGGCGTTCAACGCCGGTGGAGACGAGCCGCATTCGGTGCTCGAGGTAGTCGAGCTGATGTGCCAGATCGCCGGCACCGGGGTCAAGCCAGACGTCCGCGGCACGGGGACCCCGCCGGGGAGATCCCGCGCCAGTGGGTCGATTCGACTAAGCTGCGGACGATGTCGGGATGGTCGCCGCAGGTGACGCTCGAAGAGGGGCTCCGGCGGACGGTCGAGTGGTACCGCGAGTACGTACACGGGCGCCGTTCCTGACGGTTGTTTCCGAATGGATCCCGCCGGCCGGCTGACGCTCCGCTACTGCGCCCTATTCGGTGCCCACACTGAGACCGAGCGCCAGTACGGCGAGTTTTGTCTCTCCGCTGCCAGCGTGAAACATTTCCTGGCGCCGTACGTGGACCTGTCGATCGTGCTGTACACGCTTCCTGAGTACGCCGAGTCGGTCCAGCGCGTTTTGAACCAGCTTGATCTCCGACACGAAATCGAGTTACTGGATAACGTCGAGGATGCCCAGTTCGCCGACTCGATCGAGCATTGTCAACCGATCGATCGGATCTGTATCCGCCGAATGCTTCAGGATTTCCGGGCGCTCGACGACGACAGCTTTCGACTCTTGATGGGCACTGACTGCTTCTTGCTCGGCGTGCCAGACGAGGTGATCTCTTTCACGTGGAATCCACGCCGAGAGCGCATGGTTCTCTACGCCCAGGATGTCACCACCTTCGGGGGGGTGCCATACAAGCTGCGCTACTGGCGGGGACGACTCCTGGACGGCCTCCTGAATGACTTCTACTGCCTGGGGCCGGGGGTGACCCTGCAACCGGATGCGATCAGGAAGTGCCTGCGGCTGATCGATCGCTGGCCGCCGACAGGACGCTTTGACCCTCCATACGACGGTCCCGTCCACGCTTGCGAACAAATGGCGGCGGCGATGATGCTTGCGCAGTACAACTCGGAGCCACTCAGGCCCGACCGCTACTCGCACATGTCGATCTCGCTGGACACTGTCATGGTGCACACCCACGATCTCGACGAATTATCTCCCTGCGTACCCGATGAGCTGGGAGTGTGTTCAGCGAACTCGTCGAGGCGATCCTCGCCCGCTGAGCGCTACGTTCCTCGCGGCGCGCTCCGCCACCACTCGATCGTTTGAGCCAATCCGCGATCGAGGTCGAACACCGGGCGAAAGCCGACCTCGCGCGTGAGCCGCTCGACGTCGGCCACGACGACCGGCGGCTCCTCCGCACCGCCGGATCGCTCGCCGATCGAGATCAACTCCGGCCGCTCGAGCAGCGCGCCGATCCGCAGGGCGATGTCGCGGACTCGGACTGCCGTCCCCGATCCGACGTTGACCTGGCCCTCGACCTCGCTCTCGAGCAGCGCCGCCAGCGCGCCGGCGACGTCGCCGACGTGCAGGAAGTCACGCTCGTGCGTGCCCGCGCTCACCGAGGCAGGACGGCCTCCCAGCACGTTTTCGATCACCGACGAGACCAGCCTTCCGCGGGGCTCGTGCGGACCGTAGAGCCAGAACACCCGGGCCCACGCGCAGCTCAGCCCGAGCGAGGGTCCTGCGGCCGGCACGATCGTGCTCAGCGCGCTCTTGCATGTTCCGTACAGCGTTCTCGGGCGCAGCGCGGTCCTCCGCTCCGAGCAGGCTCCGCCTGACCAGTCGTATTCGAACACCGAGCCGACCAGTACGCCCCGGCGCCCCCCCGCGGCCGCGAAGGCGCGGAGCAGGCGCAGGCTGGCTTCGGTCCAGGCGAGGTTGTCCGGCGACTCGCGATACGTCGCTGGTTCGGCACACCACGCCAGGTGCACGAGCAGCTCAGCGCTCGCACACCTGGTCAGGTCATCGGGTGCGTCAGGATCGAGCAGGTCCACGGCATGCCAGCGCGCGGCCGGAACGCTGGGATCGGCTACGCGCGCCGCCGCGTGCACCTCGTGCCCGTGCTCGGTCAGCCGTGAGACGACGTGCCGGCCGATGAACCCGCTCGCCCCGGTGACCAGAACGCGACTCAAGGCACGAAGTTTGGATAGCTGCGGTCGCGCTCGGAGATCGTGCCGACCGCGAGCGGCCACTCGATCTCGAACGCGGGATCGTCGAACCTCACCCCGCGGTACGCGGCGGGCTCGAACTCGTGCGACATCTGATAGAGCACCTCGCTGTCGTCCTCCAGAGTCTGAAACCCGTGGGCCATTCCCTCGGGGATGTACAGCATGCGGCCGTTGCGCGCGGACAGCTCCATTCCCGTCCAGCGCGTGTATGTCGGTGACTCGGGCCGGAGGTCCACGATCACGTCGTAGATCGCGCCGCGGGCGCAGCGGACGAGCTTGCACTCGGCGTGGGGCGCGAGCTGGAAGTGAAGGCCGCGCAGCGTCCCCTGCGCATGATTCAGCGACAGGCTGCACTGCGCAACGACGGGGTTCATGCCGTGGCTCGCGAACTCGCGCACGCAGAAGGTGCGGGTGAACGCACCGCGCTCGTCGCGCGCGGGCTCGAGGTCGATCGCGAACGCTCCCGGGAGAGCGGTCTCGGTGAAGCGCATGCTCACCCGCTCGTGGCCCGGTCCGCCGCGGGCGTCGCGGGCAGAACCTCCCACCGCGCCGGATCGGCGGGCGTATCGAACGGATTCGGCACCGCATACGGCCACACCGGCACGCCGGCGGCCTCGGAGTCGGCGATCAGCGGCGCGCCCCAGCGCGTGATCGTCATCCGTCCAGGCACGATCTCGGCGTATGGCTGCGTGGTGGGGACGAGAACCGCGTCGATCGACCGATCCCCGAACAGCGGCTCGAGCACCTCGATCGCCTCCTGCTGGCGCTCGGGCGCGACCAGGATCAGCAGGCGCTCCAGCAGCCCTCCCAGCGCCTCGGCCGCCGCCAGCAGATCGCGGCCGTCCTCGGTGCTTTCCGGAGCCAGAGTCACCGCCTGCAGCGGGAGAGCGGGAACCGCCAGCCCAGCCGCCTGCATGTGCCACTCGAAGCGGGCGCGCATCTCGCGGTCGTGCGGCTGCAGCGCGAGCGCGCGCGTCTGAAGCATGTACGAGGCCCACCCGTGCTCGACCCGGCGCGAACCGGTGTCGTGCAGGCCCCCGGCCACGTTCGAGCAAGTCATGGCGAGCAGACGCCCGCGCCAGTCCTCCCAGGCGGCCGGGAACGCCGGGTCGCCGAGCACCCATTCGAGCGTCGCCGGGTCGTACAGCCCTCTCAAACCGAGGCGCTCGGCCCGGGAGGTGCCGCTCTGCCCGTGCGTCCGATAGGCAACCAGCGGCTCGACCAGCGTGACGATCGAGTGTCGCAGGGAGATCCGCAACCACGCCAGCCAGTCGGCGGCGAAGTCGTCTCGCGCGTCGAAGCCATCGAGCGCTCGCAGCACATCGGCGCGCACCACCGCGGACGGGCAGATCACGCGGTTATGGGGGGTCAGGTGCGAGAAGAAGCCGGGCGCCTCGCTGAGCGGGGGAGTCAGGCGGTGGTCGATCACCGGCCCCGAGAGCGTCCCCTGCTCGTCCATCCACAGCGCGGTCGAGTGCGCTAGCGCCGCGCCGCTTTGCTCGAGTGCCTGCACCTTGTGGGCGAGGTTTCCCGGCAGCATCGCGTCATCGCAAGCGAACGGGACAAAGTAGTCGGCCTCGGTCTCGGACAGGACCCGGTTGAGGCTTCCGTAGTAGAGGATGTCCTCCTCGTTGACCTGGACGCTGACCCGTGGGTCGTCGAGATACCCGTTGGCGATCGCGACCGAGTCGTCCTCGGAGCGATTGTCGATCACCCGCAGGGTCAGCTCGACCTCGGACTGCGCCAGCACGCTTTCGATCGCCTCACGGAGATAGGCCGCGCCATTCTTGACCGGAAGCGCGACGCACACGGTGGGAGGGCGGCTCATCGCACCGAGGAAATTAGTGAAGCGATCGCGTCCGAGGCACGCCGTCGGGGATGAGGTCCGTACTCGGCCGGCGAGCGCCGGTCCTCCCACACACGCCATGGAGCCCCGCCGCCATCCCACAGCTTGCGCAGCAACTCGATGTCGCGGACCGTGTCGGCGCACTGCCAGAAGCCGTCGTGGGGGTATACACACAGCTCGCCATCGGCAGCCAGCTCTTCGAGCGGCTCGCGCTCGAGCACGCAGGTTGAGTCGGGCGAGAGTCGCTCCATCACCGCACGGTCAAAGACGAAGAAGCCCCCCGAGATCCGCGGGCCATCCGCCGGTTTCTCCGCGAACCGGGTGACCACGTGCCCATCGGTGACCAGCTCCCCGAACCGCGACGGCGGCCGCACCCCGGTCACGGTCGCCAGGCGCCCGTGCGAGCGATGGAAGTCGAGCACGCGGCGGATGTCGATGTCCGCGACGCCGTCGCCATAGGTGCACATGAACACGTCGGAGTCGCCAAGCATCTGCTCTACGCGCTTCACGCGCGCCCCGGTCATCGAATCCTCCCCGGTGTCGACCAGGCTCACCCGCCAGTCCTCGACCTCGCCAGTCGCGTACTCGACGGTCCCCTTCGCCAGCGACACGGTCACGTCCGAGCGCAGCGCGTGGTAGTCGAGGAAGTAGCGCTTGATCACATCGCCGCGGTAACCGAGCGCGCAGACGAACTCGCTGAACCCGGCGGCTGCGTAGATCTTCATGATGTGCCAGAGCAGCGGCCTGCCGCCAACCTCGACCATCGGCTTGGGCCGGTACTCCGTCTCTTCGCGCATGCGCGTTCCAAGCCCGCCACAAAGCAGGACGACGCGCGGAACCGCCGATCGGCCGTCGAGGGACATGCTCCCGTTATCGGCGTGGGAGGGCTGGGATTTAGGCTTGGGTGTCAAGGATCTGATCCCTCTGCCGACAACCGGAACGTGGAGCCCCTCGACCCCACCGCGGATCAGATCCTCGCGCTCGTTTCCGCCTACGCGGCCAAGCGCCACCACAGCCCGATGTTCGACCCCGCTCGCCCAGTCGTGCCCGTTTCGGGCAAGGTGTTCGGTTCCGAGGAGGTGGTTGAGCCGTGCGCTCAAGCCTCGACTTCTGGCTCACCTCGGGCCCCGAGACGCAGCGCTTCCAGCGCATGCTCGCGCGGCGCGCCGGCGTCAAGCACGCGCTGATGGTGAACTCCGGTTCCTCCGCCAATCTCCTGGCGATGTCGACTCTGTGCTCGCCCGCCCTCGGTGAGCGCCGGCTGCGCCCTGGCGATGAGGTGATCACCGTCGCGGCGGGGTTCCCGACCACGGTCAACCCGATGGTGCAGAACGGCCTCGTGCCGGTGTTCGTCGACATCGAGCTCCCCGGCTACAACATCGACGTGACGCGGTTGGAGGAGGCCGTGTCGCCACGCACGCGCGCTGTGATGATCGCTCATACCCTCGGCAACCCGTTCGACCTCGACGCGGTCACCGCCTTCTGCGAGCGCCACGGCCTGTTCCTGATCGAGGACTGCTGCGACGCGCTCGGCGGGACCTATAACGGCCGCCCGGTCGGTACGTTCGGAGACCTCGCCACGCTTTCCTTCTATCCCGCGCACCAGATCACGACCGGCGAGGGTGGCGCGGTGCTTATGCAGCGCGCGGCGCTTCGCCGCATCAGCGAGTCGATCCGCGACTGGGGTCGCGACTGCTGGTGCGACACCGGCTGTGACAACACCTGCGGCAAGCGCTTCTCCCAGCAGCACGGGACGCTCCCGCCCGGTTACGACCACAAGTACGTCTACTCGGAGATCGGTTACAACCTCAAGGCGACCGACCTGCAGGCGGCGATCGGAACGGTCCAGCTGAGGCGCCTGGATGCGTTCGTCGAGCGCCGCACCCACAACCACGCCAGGCTGCGAGCCGGTCTGAGAGATCTGAAGGACGTGCTGGTGCTGCCCGAGGCGACCCCCGGTGCAAGCCCCTCCTGGTTCGGGTTCGCCATCTGTGTCCGCGAGGACGCGGGCATCTCCCGCGACGAGCTCCGCCACCATCTGGAGGCGCGCGGCATCGCCACCCGCCAGCTGTTCGCCGGCAACCTGCTGCGCCAGCCGGCCTACCAGAACGTGGAGCACCGCGTGGTGGGCCCGCTCGAGGTCACCAACGCGGTGACCGAGCGCTCGTTCTGGATCGGCTGCTATCCCGGCCTCACCGACGCGCACATCGGCTACGTGATCGAGACGCTGCACGAGGCCCTGGCGCCGCAGCCGCGCCCGCGAGTTCAGGCGCTCCCGGTCTTCAACGCCTGAGACCCGGCGACTCACGCGGTTCGTCTATCCGTCGAGCCTGACCGCTCGCGGCTCCACGATCCAGACGTTCATGCCGTTCTTGAAAGCACGGGCCGCAGGGAAGGGGCCCGGGACGTCGTCTCAACCAAGGATGGGGCGTTATAGCAGATCGAAGTCGTAGCTCGAGCGGAGCCACCCGGAGCGGATGCAAGTGCCGCATCTGTTGGCCGATGGGGGCAGTGGCCGCCGCTGGGCCGACTCTCGCTCTGCCGGCGCTGAGACGACGTCATTTTTCGCGGCTGGAGCGCTGAATCACTCGGCGTCGGCCACGATCGAGCCGACGCGCTCGCCGATGGCGGGATCGCGCCGGTACACGACCGCGCCCCACAGCAACGCCACGACGACGATCCCGAGCGCGATCCACGGATACTTGTCGAACGGCGCCGGCTGCCCTGGCTTGACCAGTTCGTAGAGCGGATAGCCGATCGCCGCCACACCGAGCAGCGGCAGCACCAGGTGAGTGATCGGAGAGAACCGGTCACCGTGGAACTTTCGCCAGTACACCGGCAGGGCGAGGTTCGCCATCAGATAGATGAACGAGACCAGGATGGTGCCGAGCGTGGCGACCTCGCCGAAGAACACGACCGTGGCGTCCGCATTGTCGCTCCAGCCGAATACGTAGACGATCCCCAGGGCCAGGCCGAGGAAGACCAGGAACGCGACATACGGGGTGTGGCTGCGCGTGGTCACGCGCCCGGTGACGCTCGGCAGGAGTCCCTCGCGCCCGGAGTTGAAGATGATCCGGGCCTGCGAGTTGGTGGCCGCAATCAGGCTCGAGACGATCGAGGTGAAGCCGGCGATGTAAGCCAGGAACGCGAGGAAGCCCGAGACGCCCTGCGCCGCGTCCACCATGGGGACGCTGGCCGAGGTGAGCGACTCCGCGCTGTTGTTGAACCCGACCACGGTGGAATAGGAGAGGAACACGTACAGCACCGCGATCAGCGCGATGCTCGTGAACACCGCGCGCGGCACCGCCCGGCGCGGATCCTGTGTCTCCTCGGCCATCGCAGCCGAGTTCTCCCAGCCGATGAACAGGTAGACGGCCAGGGGGAACCCGAGCGACAAGCCCGAGAAGCCACGATCGAGGTTGCCGGGATCGAAGGGCTTCAGGCTGATGGCGCCCGAGTGCTCGATCAACAGCGCCACCGCGACCACGATCAGCAGCACAAGCTCGAAGCCGAAGAACAGTGCCGCCACCTTGGTGGATGGCTTCGCGCCGCCCACGATCAGGTACAGGGCGCCGAGCGTGAGCAGCAGAGTCAGTATCTGCCAGGGAATGTCGACGCTCAAGTACTTGTTGATGATCGTCTCGGTCCAGCCGCCCGAGATGCAGACCACCGACGCCACCGCGATGATGTAGCCGGCGCCCAGCACCACCGCCGCGACCACGGCCGAGTAGCCGCCGAACGCCCGGCCGATGAACGTGACGAACGAGCCGGTGGACGGTTGCGAGCGCGAGAACTGGGCCAGCGTGTTGCCCAGCAGCGCGATCGCCACTCCGGCGGCGATGACAGTCAGCGGCGCCGCGATGCCCGCCGTCTCGACGAGCAGCGCGAAGCCGAAGAAGAAGCTCATGGCCGGCGCGATGTTGGCCAGCGTGGCGGCCGAGATATCGAAGTTCGTGAGAACGCCGCGAGCGAGCCGAGCAGGCTCGGGCCGCGGGGCGGAACCTGTGGGTGCGGTCGGACGGGCGGTCGCCACCGTGGCGACAGGCTACCCCTGAAATCAGCCGATGACGCGCCGGCCCCAGGCGAATGAGTCGCCGAGCCAGCTGCCCTTCAGCGGCAGCACATACACGCCCTGCCCCGAGGAGTGGATCACCCAGTTCTCACCCAGGTAGATGCCGGTGTGGATGATGTTCTGCTCGGTGGCGCGGCTGTTGAAATGGGCCGTGCCGAAGAACAGAAGGTCGCCCGGTTTGAGCTGATCCGCGTGCAGTCTCTGGCTGCGCGGGATCTCACCCGCAATCTGCGCGGCGGTCCGCCCGCCGATCCGGTTGCCCTCCGGCAGCCCGGACAGCTTGAACACCCGCCACACGAAGCCCGAGCAGTCGAACCCGCCGTGGGCCTGCGGGCCCCACATCCAGTTGCCCGGCTCCGCCGTGTCGGACTCGCCGGCGTACACGTACGGATAGCCGATCCGGGAGACCGCGATGCGCAGCGCCTGGCGTTCGGTAGCGCTCATCGCGGGGAGCGCGAAGCCGCTCAGCGTCTCGCGCGCGCCCTCGACGTTCCAGTTGCCGAACCCCGCCACCTGCGCCAGCGACCACGCGGCCTCGGCTCGGGTGATCTGGTCGCTTCCGAACAGCTCGAGCTGGTCGGTTCCAGCCGGGTGGTCGTAGCGCAGACCGAGGTAGCGGGCCACCACCTCGGTGCCGAAATAGGCCGGCGGGAGCAGGCCGGCGGACGCCGCCGTCGATTGCACGTGCGCCGCGACATCTGACATGCCGAGCTGATCCACCAGCATCGCGTCGAAGCGGATCACGGTCACCGGCCCGCTCGCGCGCGCCTGCGCAGCCACGACATTCCCAAGTCTCGCCGCCACCGCCGCCATCGCCGCGCTGGCCTGCGCCGGCGTGAGCGGCGCGGCGCCCTGGAACGAGCCTCCCGGCGCGCTCATCAACCCGTCCTTGACCACCTGGCGCTGCTGGGCGGCGTCCCAGTTGGCCAGCGTGGCCGCCGCCACCGCCGGGGCGGGAGCCACCGCCGCGGCGAACAGCATCGTCGACAAGACCACGGCGCGGCGCATACCGCTTTGTCATCGGCGCGTCCGCTCGCCGACTCAAGCCCACCTGGACGCCGGCCGATGTACCAGGTAGCAGATGAGCTTCACCGATGCCGTAAGCCGCGTCTCGCAGATCCAGGCGCAGATCGCTTCCCTCCAGACCGCCTTCGACCCGTCCGTCGCCGGGACGGGCGCTGCCTCGAGCACCGCGGGCGCCGGTGTCTCCACCGCGGGCACGACCGGCACCGGCAGCTTCGCCGATGCACTGGCCCAGGCCCAGCAGACCGGCGCGGCTCAGGACGTCTCCGCCACGGGTGGGGCAGCGCTGCCACCCGGCGCGCAGAGCCAGCTGACCTCGGGCCAGCAGCAGTTCGCCTCGCAGTTGGCGGCGCAGACTGGCCTCGATCCATCGGTCATCTCGGCCTGGCTACTGGCCGAGGAGTCAGGCGGCGCCGCCCAGTCGCGCCAGGCACAGAACAACAACGACTGGCTGAACATCGGCTACACCGACAGCGGCACCTACGGATCGAGCGATCCGATCTGGAGCAACCCGATCACCGCCGCCAACGCCACCGCGGGCTGGCTGAAGGGTCAGGACACGATCCCCGGCTACGGCACCGCCAGCGCCGGCATCCAGTCCATCCTGGGCACGGCGGGCCAGCCGGCCGCGGTCCAGATCGCCGCGCTGCAGCACTCCGGCTGGGCCTCGAGCGGCTATCCGAGCCTGCCCTCGCTGTACCAGCAGGTCGCAGGCTAGCTCGCGCTCGCGAGCGCGATCACCTGCGCGTCGGGTTGCGCAGGCCCGAGATACCGCGTGCACTCCTCGGCCACCACCGGCCGCCCGAGGTGGAACCCCTGGGCGTAGTCGCACCCGAGCTCGGCGAGGACCTGCTTGACGTTCTCGGTCTCCACGCCCTCGGCGGTCACCCGCAGCCCCAGGTTGCGGCCAAGGTCGATGATCGAGTGAACCAGCACGGCGTCCTGGCGGTCGGTCTCCATCCGGGTCACGAACGAGCGGTCGATCTTGATCTCGTCGACCGGCAGCTGCTGGAGCTGGGAGAGCGACGAGTAGCCCGTTCCGAAGTCGTCGATGGCAATCATGACCCCCATCGCCCGGAGCTCGTCGAGCGCCGCCCGGGCCCGCGGCAGATCGGCCACGATCCGGCTCTCGGTGATCTCGAGCTGGAGCGTCGATGGGTGCAGATCGAGCCGCGCCATCAGCGCCCCGATGACCACCGGCAGGTCGTGGTCAGGCAGGCTGCGGGTCGACACGTTGACCGACACCGTAACCGTGAGGCCGGCCTGCCGCCAGCGGCGGCATTGCTCGAGCGACGCCTCCAGCACCTTCTCGGTGAGCGGCTTGATGATCCCGGTTTGCTCGGCCAGGGGGATGAAGCCGTCGGGGCCGATGCACCCGAGCTGGGGATGGTTCCAGCGCACCAGGGCCTCGACCGCCAGCGTCATGCCGCCGTGCAGGGGGACCTTCGGCTGGTAGTGGACGACCAGCTCGCCGCGCTCGATGCCGCGCCGGAGCTGGGCGGCCAGGGCCAGGCGGTCGATGCTGTACTTGTCGTCCTCCTCGGCGTAGGTGGCGAACCCGACGTCTGATCCCTTGGCGCAGTACATGGCCACATCGGCGTGACGCATCAGCTCCGGCGCCGTCCGGCCGTGCTCGGGGTAGCAGGCGATCCCGATGCTCGCGCGGATGTGCAGCGCCACCGAGTCGACCTCGAGCGGCTGATCGAGCGCCGCGAGCAGCCGCTCGGCCAGCTGCTCGGCCTCCTCCTGGGACCCCAGCACGAGCACGCCGAACTCGTCCCCGCCGATCCGGGTCAGCACGTTGTCAATTCCGCTGGCGCTCACCGCGCGGCCGAGCCGGCGCGCCACCCGCTGGATCACGAGATCTCCGAGCTCATGGCCGAGCGTGTCGTTTATCGACTTGAAGTCATCCACGTCGAGCAGCATCACCGCCGCCGGACGGTGGTCGCGCTCGGCGCTCTCCAGCGCCTCCTGGAGCTTCTCCGCCAGCGACGGCCGGTTCGGCAGACCGGTCAGCGCGTCGTGGTGGGCCCGGTGGCTCGAGATGGCCGCCTGCCGCCCGCCGACGTACACCGCGAGCATCGGGACGAAGCACACCGGGACGAGCGCCACGGTGGCATCTGCCGACGCGAGCAGGGCCGGCGCGAAGGCGAGCACACAGCCCGCCGTCCACGCCTGGAATGCGAGGTCGTCGCGCAGGTAGGCGCCGATCGGCAGGTCGGCCAGCAGCGCCCCCGCCACACAGGCCAGCACGTGGTTGGTGGCGAAGAATGCGGCCGCGGCGAGCAGGACGACCGGCAGCTCCGCTCCGGTGATGTGGCCGAGCGGAAGTGACCCCGCGATGCGCAGGACGGCACCGGCCGCGAGCACGGATAGCAGATACTGCGCTGCGTTGAAGAGGATCTTGAGCGGGGCGATCCGCGCGGCCACGTCGGCGATCACCGAGCTCAACACGTAGACGAGCACGGCCGGCCCGGGGCCGAAGCGCAGCAGGATGGCAAACGCGAAGGCGGCCGAGATCGTCACCCGTGCCATCCCCCGGCGCCGCGGCACCGGGATCGGCAGCATCTCGCCGGCCAGGACGAAGGCCGACAGGATTACGAACAGCGCGGGCGACGCGTCGTGCCATTCGCGCGTCCATGGCAGGAGGACCAGAGTGGCCGCGGCCAACGCGGCGACCGACATGGCGTAGACGACAAACGTGCGCCGCGCCGGCTCTCGCCGCGAGCTCGAGCGCAGCAGGCGCCACATCGCTGCCAGTCCGTCGATCAAGCGATCTTGTGGCCGGTGGCGTGCGCCACCGCCCGTGGCGGTTTCGCCGGCGGATGGCCTCCGCTCGGCGCCTTGGCCGTCGCGACCGCCGAGGAACCCAAGGCGACCGACACCGCCACCCCCATTGCGACAAGGCTCGAAGCCGTTCGCCGCCTCCGAAGGCGGTAGACAATTCCACGCATCCTCTACCTCCTGTTGTGTCGGCGTCCGCCCCGGCGAATCCGACCTTAGTACGTCTGTCCGGATCATCGGCCGCCGGGCCGATGGGCTTAATCGAACACTCGTCCAGATCGGTTTGGATCCGTAAAGGTCAGAACAGCGGCTCCTGGCCGGGCAGGTCCATGCCCTCACGGCCCCGGCCCGCCCGCCCCAGCGCGCCCGACACGTCGCGGGCGATCGCCCCCTCCGCGCGCGACGCGATGATCGGTTCCTCGATCCCCTCCACGTACACCAGCGTCCGGCGCCCGTCGCCACGCTCCCCGCCCTCCAGCGGAACCAGCGCGTACACCCGATCGGCACGCACGAACTTGCCGTAGCCGAGGGGGATCAGCATCGGGATCTGCCGTGCCATGTCCCGTAGATTCTTCTA
Organism: uncultured Solirubrobacterales bacterium; assembly: GCA_963757795.1. Taxonomy (GTDB): domain Bacteria; phylum Actinomycetota; class Thermoleophilia; order Solirubrobacterales; family Solirubrobacteraceae; genus Palsa-465. Next base: position 156,151 of record CAVWSI010000008.1, read on the forward strand.
CGCTGCGCGGATGCCTGAGCCCGCCACGTTCGCCCTCGGCGGCGACCTCGAGGTCTTCCGCCTCGGCTTCGGCGCGATGCGCATCACCGGCCCGGGCATCTGGGGCGAGCCGGCCGATCCCGCCGGGGCGCGCGCGCTGCTGCGCCACGTCGTCGAGCGCGACGTCAACCTGATCGACACCGCCGACTCCTACGGACCGGACGTCTCGGAGAACCTGATCGCGGAGGCGCTGCGGCCGTATCCGGAGGACCTGGTGATCGCCACCAAGGGCGGCTTCGAGCGTCCCGGTCCGGGGCGGTGGGAGCCGGCCGGCCGCCCGGATCGCCTCAGACGCTCCTGCGAGTCATCTCTGCTGCGGCTGAAGCTCGAGCGGATCGATCTCTACCAGCTGCACACCGTCGATCCGAAGGTGCCCATCGAGGACTCGGTGGGCGCGCTGGCCGAGCTTCAGGAGGACGGCAAGGTCCGCCACATCGGGCTCTCCAACGTCACCGTGGAGGAAATCGAGCGCGCCCAGCAGATCGCCCCGATCGTCTCGGTCCAGAATCACTACAACGTGGGCGACCGCTCCTCCGAGGACGTGCTGCGCTTCTGCGAGGAGGCCGGGATCGCCTTTCTGACCTACTTCCCGTTGGCGCGCGGCGAGCTGGCCGAGGCGGGCAGTGCGGTGGCCGAGATCGGCGAGCGCCACGGCGCCACCCCGGGGCAGGTCGCGCTGGCCTGGCTGCTCCAGCACTCGCCGGTCACCCTGCCGATCCCGGGAACGAGCTCGGTGGCGCATTTCGAGGAGAACCGCGAGGCGGCCGAGCTCGAGCTCGAGGAAGACGAGCTCGAGGCGCTCGACGAGCTCGCGGCTGCGTCCTGAGGCGCTACTCGGCCGCAAGCCCGGACGCGAACGCCACGCAGCGGTCCTTGCCCGTCGACTTGGCGGAGTACATGGCCACGTCGGCGTTGGCGAGCAGCGCCTCCGCGCTCTCGTCCCGGCCGAGGGCGATGCCGATGCTTGCCGTCAGCGAGACTTCGCGCCTTGCGGCGCTCGCCAGCTCGTACGGCTCGCGCAGCGCCTCGCGCAATCGCTCGGCGACCAGGTCGGGAGCTGCCTCGAGGTGCGCGGTGTCGAGCAGCACGACGAACTCGTCGCCGGCCAGCCGGGCGGCCGTGTCGCTCTCGCGCACCTCGCGCACGATTCTCTCAGCAACCAGGCGCAGCAGCTCGTCGCCGGCCGCGTGACCGTAGGTGTCGTTGACCTGCTTGAAGTGGTCGAGGTCGACGAAGAGAGCCGCCACCGTGGATTCGCTACGACGCGCGTGCGCGAGCATCTGCTCGGCCCGGTCGAGCGCCAGCACGCGGTCGCCAGCCCGGTCAGGGCGTCGTGGAGCGCGCGGTGGCGAAGCTCCGCCGTCTTCTGCGCGACCAACTCGAGTGCCCGCTCGCGGGAGCGGGCCAGCAGCATGACCAGCAGGGTGATCAGCGCGCCCATGGCCAGGACGACCGCGCCCTGCTGATCGGGGCCGAGCGCCTCCGCGGCCTGGCGACCCCGCACGATCACGGTCCAGTCGCCATCGATCGACAGGCTGGTGCGCCGGCGCAACGGACCGGCCGTTGCGCCGCTCCCGACCTGTCCCGCCAGCACGGGCCGCGCTCCGGGGTTCGTGTGATACAGCTGCACGGACAGGCCAGGGTTATCACCCACAGCGGCCCGGATCACCGCGGGGATGTCAAACGAGCTGATCACCCATCCGGTCACCGCCGCCCGCCGCTGCGCCACCGTGCGCACGGGCGCGCCATGGGCATAGACGGCGGTCTCGAGGAACATCGTGCGTATCCACGGCAGGTCTATCGACATCGCCACACCTTCACCGCTGTCGGTCGCGCTCGAGAGCAGCGAAGCCTGGCTCGAACCCAGCGGCGAGCCGGCCTGGCACCAGTCCTCCTGGACCAACTGCGCCGTGAGCGAGGTCAGCGGGATCAGCTCGCGACCGCCCGACAACAGGCAATAGCGCTGCTCCCCGCCGCGCTGCACCGGCACCAGCCACCTGCCCAGCAGCGCCCGGAACGCCGGATCCGCGTCCCGGCGCGCCTCAAATGTGGCTAGATCGCGCGCCGAGACGAGCGATACGACCGCGCTTCCCACCGCGCCGATCTGCCGCTGCTGGCCGGCCAGTTCCGCGTAGTAGTCCCCGAAGCCGGTGGCGCTCAGGCGTGGCTGAACGCTCCGCAGCGCGCGGAGTGTGCCGAGGAAGTCCGCGTCGCGGCCCAGGAGCGTTCCCAATGTCGCGGTCACGTTGGATGCGGTCAGCGCGAACGTCTGGCGCTCATCCCGGCTGACGCTCGCGCGTCGCATCAGCCCGGCGGCGACCGACAGCGCGAGGCCGGCCAGCAGCACGCCGACCGCGAGCCACGATGGCCATCGGTAGCCCTTGACCTTCACAGAGTGAGCATCGGCAGCGACTACCGATCTACCGGACCGTAGGACGCCGAAGCGTCCGTCCGTGCTCAGCCGTCGGGGAGGATCAGCGCGAGGCGGCGCTCGAGCGCGTCGCCGAGGTGCTCGCGGACCGGCCCCGCCTCGAAGCGCTCCACCAGCGCCGACAGGAAGCCCTCGATGACAAGGCGCTTGGCCACGTCGACCCTGAGCCCTCGCGAGCGCAGGTAGAAGAGCTGCTCGGGGTCGACCTGCGCCACCGCCGCGGCGTGCGTACAGCGGACGTCGTTGGCCTGGATCTCGAGTCCCGGAATCGCGTCGGCGTGGGCGCGCTTGGACAGCAGCAGGTTGCGCGACTCCTGGAACGCGTCGGTCTTCTGCGCGCCCGGATCGACGATGATGTTGCCCTTCCAGACCGCGGTCGAGCGGCCCTGCAGCACGCCGCGGAAGGCCAGATCGGATGTCGTGTTGGGCGCCGCGTGCTCCTGCGTGGTGTCGAAGTCGATGTGCTGGCGGGCGTGGGTCGCGTACGCGCCGGTGACCCGCGCCTCGGCGCCCTCACCGCTCAGGCGAGTCTCCATGCGGACGTGGCCGTGCCCGGAGCCGAAGCCGAGCGCCACCCAGTCGAGGCCGGCGTCCCGGCCGACCTCGGCGCGGTGCGCGCCGAAGATCCAGCTGCGCTCGGACAGGTCCTGCCCGTTGATGTAGCGCAGCCGGGCGTTGTCGCGCACGATGAGTTCGGTGACCGCGTTGAACACTCCGTCGAGATCGGGCCGGCCCGATGTGTACTGCTCCCACACCTCGGCCTGCGCGCCCTCCTCGAGCACGATCAGCGTGCGCTGGTTGAGCAGCGTGCCCGCGCGCGGCTGAACCGTGCTCAGCGAGACCGGCGCGGTCAACGTCACCCCGCGCGGCACGTACACGAACGAGCCGGCGCGGAACCCGGCGTCGTTCAGCGACACGAACACGTCGTCGCCCGGAGCGATCAGAGTGCCGAGATTGCGACGCAGCAACTCGCCGTGCTCGCTCGCCGCCTGCTCGATCGAGGTGACGATGACGCCTTCGGGCAACTCGCCCGCGCCGGCCGGTGCGAACAGCGGCTCCGCCGGCTCGGCGCCATCCAGCTCGTCCGCGCTGCCCACCGGCTCGTACGCGGCGAGGTTCAGCGCCGAGATGTCGGTGAACTCCCAGCCGGGGCGGCCCTTGAAGCTGGGAAGCTCGAGGGCGGGCGGCGCGCTAGCCAATCGAGCCCTCCATCTGAAGCTCGATCAGGCGGTTCATCTCGACCGCGTACTCCATCGGGAGCTCCTTGGTGATCGGCTCGATGAACCCGTTGACGATCAGCTTGGAGGCCTCGTCCTCGGGAATGCCGTGCGACATCAGGTAGTAGAGCTGGTCCTCGCCCACCTTCGAGACCGTGGCCTCGTGACCGACGTTCACGTCGTCCTCGCCGATCCGGATCGTCGGATAGGTGTCGCTTCGTGAGCGCTCGTCGAGCAGCAGCGCGTCGCAGACCACTTTGCTGCGAGCGCCGTGAGCGCCCTTGGCGATCTCCAGCAGGCCGCGGTAGGAGCCCCGGCCGCCGTCCTTCGAGATGGACTTGGCGAAGATGTTGCTCGTGGTGTTGGGCGCGGCGTGGATGATCTTGCCGCCCGCGTCCTGGTGCTGGCCCTTGCCGGCGAAGGCGATCGACAGGATCTCGCCGTGGGCGCGCTCGCCCATCAGGTACACGCTCGGGTACTTCATGGTCAGGCGCGAGCCCAGGTTGCAGTCAACCCACTCCACGGTGGCGTCTTCATGCGCCACCGCCCGCTTGGTGACCAGATTGAACACGTTGGTCGACCAGTTCTGCACGGTCGTGTAGCGGATCCGGGCGCCCGGCTTGGCGATCAACTCGACGACCGCGGAGTGCAGGCTCGAGCTCGAGTAGGTCGGCGCGGTGCACCCCTCGACGTAGTGCACGTAGGAGCCGGGCTCGGCGATGATCAGCGTGCGCTCGAACTGGCCCATGTTCTCGGTGTTGATCCGGAAGTACGCCTGGAGCGGCATCTCCACGTGGACGCCCTCGGGGACGTAGACGAACGAGCCGCCCGACCAGACGGCGCTGTTGAGGGCCGCGAGCTTGTTGTCGTTGGGCGGGATGATGGTGGCGAAGTGCTCGCGCACGAGGTCCTCGTGCTCACGCAGGCCCGAGTCCATGTCCTTGAAGATCACGCCCTGCTTCTCGAGGTCCTCACGCACCTGGTGGTAGACGACCTCGGACTCGTACTGGGCCCCGACCCCGGACAGGAACTTTCGCTCGGCCTCGGGGATGCCGAGGCGATCGAACGTGCGCTTGACGTCCTCGGGCACGTCATCCCACGAGCGGCCGGGCTTCTCGGAGGCACGCACGAAGTAGTGGATGTCGTCGTAGTCAACCTCTGCCATCAGTGGCGAGCCCCACGTGGGCTGGGGGCGGCTCACGAAGTGCTCGAGCGCCTTGAGCCGGAACTCGCGCATCCACGCCGGCTCGGACTTGAACTCCGAGATCTTCTCGACGATCTCGCGATTCAGCCCCTTGGGAGCCTTGTAGAGGTAGTTCTCGGCGTCATGGAAGCCGTAACGCTGCTCGTAATCGGCGTTGATCGCCGCGAGCGCCTGGTTCTCGGTAACGGCCACTACACCACCTCCAGCTTGATCTTCTCGTCTTCGATGATCACCGCGAACGTGTCCACCGGCACGTAGGCGGGCAAAGTCTTCGGATTGCCGGTCTTCAGATCGAACAGCGAGCCATGCCGCGGGCATTCGACCGTGCAGTTCTCCGCGTCGAACTCGCCCTCCGCCAGCGGCCCGTCGTCATGCGAGCACCGATCCTCGATCGCATACAGGGACCCACCGCAGTTGAACACGCCGATCTCCAGGTTCTCCCATTCGACCAGGCGCATCTCCCCGGGCGGGAGCTCCTCGAGCGGACACACATCTATCACCGGCGACACAGCTAAATCCTAGCGCGAAGATAGGATTTGCTGGCGCTACGCCGCGCTGCTCTCCGGTTCCCAGTCCACCGCGTGCCCCAGCGAGGCGCCCTTGAGCACCTTCAGCGAGAGCAACGCACACTTCATCCGCGTGGCCGAGATGTCGATCCCCAGCAGGTCGAGCACGAACGAGCGGTCGAGCCGCAGCAGCTCCTCCACCGCCATGCCCTTGACCTCGTCCGACGCCATCGATGCCGCCGCCTGCGAGATCGCACACCCGTGCCCGGAGAACCGCACGTCCTCGATCCGCCCCTCCCCATCCAGCGCCAGCTGCACCCGCAGCTCATCCCCGCACAGCGGATTCAGATCATCGAACTCCAGATCCGCCCCCTCGATCTCCGCCGCGGGCGGACTCCAATTGTGCGGATGCTTGTAGTGATCCAGGATGTTCTCGCGGTACAGCTCTTCCATCGCCAACTAGCGTAGCGGCAGCTCTCACCCCGCCGCCAGCGCGAATCACCTCCCCCAGCGGGAGGCGGAACAGTCCCCCGGGATTCTCCGCCCGAGGATGCTCCGCCGCCCTGTGCGTGTCCGCTACTTCTTGGTCTTCGTCAACGTGGAAAAACGCTCAGCCCAGCTCGTCCGCCAGCGCCTCCAGGGCGCGCGCCACATCCGCCCGCAAGACGTCGAGATGCGTGACCGCTCGCACTCGGTGCGCGTCAAACGCCTGCAGCTCCACCCGGTCGGCCACCCGCGTCACGAGACCCGGCGCGTCGGCCACCGAGAAGATCACGATGTTGGTCTCCACGGTCGCCGGATCCAGGTCAACGCCGGGCAACTCCGCCAAGCCGCCCGCCAGAAACCGCGCGTTGTCGTGATCCACAGCCAGTCGCTCGACGTGGTGGTCGAGCGAATACAGGCATCCCGCCGCCACGATGCCCGACTGCCGGAACGCGCCGCCGAGCATCTGCTTCCACCGCCACGCTTCGTCGATCAGTTCGCGTGAGCCAACCAGTACCGCACCGACCGGCGCCCCCAAACCCTTGGTGAAGTCGAGCCAGGCGGTGTGAAAGCCAGAGGCAAACTCCGAGGCCGGCACGCCCGAGGCGACCACCGCGTTCAAGAGCCGCGCGCCATCCAGGTGCGTCCGCAGCCCATACCGCGCCGCAACCTCCAGAACCGATCGCACATCGGCGAGCGGCCACACCCGGCCGCCACCCAGGTTGCTCGTCTGCTCGACCGAGACGACGCGCGAGCGCGGCATGTACCGGTTCCCGGCCGGCCGTATCGCCGCCTCCAACTGCGCGGCGCTGAAGCGACCGCCATCGCCGTCGAGCGCCCGGATCATCAACCCCGACACCACGGCGGGCCCGCCGGCCTCCGAGTTCACCGGATGCGCCGTGCGGTCCAAGATCACCTCATCCCCACCCGGCCGGGCGTGCAGTCGGAGCGCGATCTCGTTGCACATGGTCCCGCTGGGCAGGAACAGCCCCGCCTCGTGCCCCAGCAACGACGCCACGCGCTCCTGCAAGGCGAGCGTCGTCGGGTCGAGCCCGCGCTGCTCGTCGCCGACGACCGCAGACGCGATTGCCGCCCGCATTCCCTCGGTCGGGCGGGTCTGGGTGTCGCTGTAGAGGTTGATCGGCGCCAACCCGCGGCAGCCTAGGGTAACTTGTATCGGGCCACTCATGTGAGCGCTAACAACAAGTCCGGCTTCGTCCAGGTCGGGGGCGGCAACCAGAGGAGGGGTTATGCGCATCCGCCCGCGCGCTGGTCTCATCGTGGTCGTCATTGCCGTCGTATCCGGGCTGCTCTCCCTGAGCCAAGGCGCAGCGACCCCGCCCTCGCAGACGTGGTGGGTCGGGCCGCGCTCGCCGGCCGATGCATTGATCACCCGGGGGCGCCAGCGCCACCACGGCGCTCGTGAACTTCAGCGCCGGCGATGACCCAAGCGCGCTCACACCGGTCCCGAACGCGACCAGCAGTCGGTCCCGGCGAACGATCCCGCTTACTGGCCGGCCAACCATCCCCTGAGAGCCCGCTACCTCGATCGGCAACGAGATCCGCAACGGGAACCTCGGGCCGGTCGGCCAGGTCGACTGGAGCGCCGACACCGGCTGGGACAACCTGACCACGCTGCTCAAGGCGGGCGTGGCGGGAGCGCGCGCCGCGAACCCACCCCGCCACCGCCTCCTGGTCATGCTGCACTTCGACGAAGGCGGCAACAACGCCGACAGCGTGCGGTTCTATGACCACATGGTTTCCGCCGGCGTGCCGTTCGACGTGGTCGGCCTGTCCTACTACATCTTCTTCCACGGGCCACTCGCGGCGATGCGCAGCAACGTCGACGATCTCGCCACGCGGTACGGCAAGCCGATCGTGATCGCCGAGTCCCAGTACCCATGGACGCTGGCCGCCGGAGACAGCACGGGCAACTTCGTGTGGCAGACCAGCCAGGTGCCGGCCGGCTATCCGGCCACGCCCGGCGGTCAGGTCTCGTTCTACAACGACCTGCTCTCGATCGTCCACCAAATACCCAACCACCTCGGCGCCGGACTGTTCTACTGGGAGCCCGAGTGGATCCCGGGCGTGGGCTGGGAGCCCGGCGCCGGTACGCCGAACGACAACCTGACGCTGTTCTCGTTCACCGGGCAGGCGCTTCCCTCCGTCGGGCTGTTCGAGGGCCCGCTCAGCGTGCGCGCGCGCTACGACCCGATCGCAACACCCTGCGAGGTGCCGGACGGAGCCAGCGGTTAGTCCAGCTGCAGCGTCCGCCGCACGTGCCCGAGCCCGTCGATGAGCCGGTCGACATCGGCGGCCGTGTTGTGCACGGCGAACGACGCCCGGGTGGTGGCCGGCACTCCGAGCCGGCGCATCAGGGGCTGCGCGCAGTGGTGCCCGGCGCGCACACACACGCCCTGCGCGCCGAGGATGTCCGCGATGTCGTGCGGATGGGCACCGTCCAGCGTGAATGACACGAGCGCGCCTCGGTCGACGGCCGAAGCCGGCCCCTGCACCGCCAGGCCGGGAACCTCCGGAGAAGCGGAAAGACGCTCCAGCGCCTCCGCCACCAACGCCTGCTCATGCGCACGAATCGCATCCATCCCGAGAGCCCGGACCCAGTCCACGGCCGCGCCCAGGCCGATCGCCTCGGCGATCTGCGAGGTGCCCGCCTCGAATTTCCACGGCAGATCCGTCCAGGTCGACTCGTTGGCCGCCACCGTCCGGATCATGTGGCCGCCACCGATGAACGGCGGCATCTCCTCGAGCAGCGCACGCCGGCCGTGGAGCACGCCGATCCCGGTCGGGCCGTACGCCTTGTGCCCCGTCCAGGCATAGAAATCGACGTCCAGGTCGGGCAGCCACACGGGAAGCTGCGGCACCGCTTGCGTGCCGTCGACCAGGACCACGGCTCCCGCCTCGTGCGCGCGGCGGGCGATCGAAGCCACCGGGTTGACCGTCCCCAGCACGTTCGACACGTGAACCACGCCGACCAGCCGCGGACCGCGCGCCAGCAGGGCATCCAGCGCGTCCAAATCGAGCAGACCATCGTCTCCCACCGGCACGTAGGCCAGCTCGGCCTCGCGGTCCTGGCACAGGAGCTGCCACGGGACGATATTCGAGTGGTGCTCCATCTCGGTCAGCACGACGAGGTCCCCGCGCCGCACGTTCTGCCGCCCCCACGTGTACGCGACCATGTTGATCGCCGCCGTCGCGTTTGCGGCAAACACGGTCTCCTCAACGGTCGACCCAAGCCACGCGGCAATGCGCGCCCGAGCTCCCTCGTACAGATCGGTCGCCTCGGCGGCCAACGGATACACCCCGCGGTGGATTGACGCGCGCGAGTGCGTGTAATACGACGTCATCGCGTCGATCACCGGGTCCGGCGTCTGCGACGTCGCCGCAGAATCCAGGTAGCACACCGGCCGCCCCCCGAACGAGCGGTTGCGCAGAACCGGGAACTGCGCCGCGACCTCGGCGACCGACACCCCCCCGGAAACGCCGGAGACCGCGGTCATCAGGCGGCCGCCTCGATCTCGTCGGTGATCCACGCGTACCCGCGAGCCTCGAGCGCGTCGACCAGCTCCGGCCCGCCCTCGCGCACGATCCGCCCCTGGTACATCACGTGCACGTGCGAAGGCTGCACGAGGTGCAGGATCCGCTGGTAGTGGGTGATGATCAGCACGCCCATGTCCGGGCCGGCCACCGCGTTCACGCCGTTGGCGACCACCCGCAACGCATCGATGTCCAGCCCCGAGTCGGTCTCGTCGAGGATCGCCATCGAAGGCCGCTGCAGCGCCAGCTGCAGGATCTCCATGCGCTTCTTCTCGCCCCCCGAGAACCCCTCGTTGAGATAGCGCGAAGAGAACTCCCGCGGCACGTTGGTCAGCTTCATCGCCGCCTCGACCGTCTGGCGAAACTCCTTCAGCGGGATCGGCTCCGAACCGCGCGCCTCGCGGTGGGCGTTCAGCACCGTCCGCAGGTACTTCGTCACGGTCACGCCAGGCACCGCGACCGGGTACTGGAAGGCCATGAACAGGCCCATTCGGGCGCGCTCGTCCGGATCGGCTTCGGTCACGTCCTCGCCGCGGAAGATGATCTGGCCCTCGGTCACCTCCATCCCGGGGTGCCCCATGACGGCATTCGCAAGCGTCGACTTACCGGAGCCGTTCGGGCCCATCAACGCGTGTATCTCGCCGCGACTGACGGCCAGATCGACACCCCGCAGGATGTCCTTCTCCCCGGCCCGGACGTGAAGGTTTCTGATCTCTAGATCTGCCATATCAAGCTTTCGGATTCGGGAACGAGTCAGACCGGCTGAGGGACTTCGCTTCGGCGCGAGAACTCCACGAGCTCAGCCAGCGTGGTCGTCTGCAGCGAGCGGATGATTCCGCCCTGAACGCGCGTCCACAGCAGCTTGGTGGCGCAGCCACGGCCGGAATCGGGCTCGTGCGAGCACAGCACCCGCTCGGTGTGGTCGTGCACGAAGCACTCCATCGGGGCGATTGCGCCTTCGAGCGCCTGGACCACGTCCACCATCGCGATCTCCTCGGCCGGCCGCGACAGCCAGTAGCCGCCGTGCGCGCCGCGCGCGCTCATCACCAGTCCGGCCTTGCGCAGCCGCGCGACCACCTGCTCCAGATAGGCCAGCGGCAGGCCCTCCGCATCGGCGATCGCCTTGAGCGAGGTGGGCTGCTCGGGAGACTGCCGCCCGAGCTCGACCATCAGCCGCACGCCGTACTCAGCCTTGGACGAGAAGATCATGCGCTCATATCCTACCAGCACGGTCGGATTGCCCGCGCCCGCTAGGCTCACGCCCACATGCGCGCCCAAGCGACCCGCCGCCACGCCGGCGGCCCTCTCGCCACCAATGAGGACGTTGCCGCCGCCGCCGCGGCCGCGCGCGAGCAGGGGCGCATCGGAATCGACACCGAGTTCATGTCCGAGGGCCGTTATCGGGCGCTGCTCTGTCTGGTGCAGATCGCGGTGGACGACCCGGCGAACGGCAGCACCCCGCGCATCGAGCTGATCGACTCGCTCGACAACGTCGACGTCACGCCGGTGGCGCAGCTGCTGGCGGATCCGTCGATCGAGGTCGTGCTGCACGCCGGCCGCCAGGACGTGGCGATCCTGCGCCGGGCGTGGAACACCGAGATGACCAACGTCTTCGACACCCAGCTGGCGGCCGGGTTCGTGGGCGCGAGCGCGCAGACCGGGTACGGCAACCTGCTCGGCGCGATGCTCGGCCGGCGCGTGGGCAAGACGGCCAGCTACACGCGCTGGGACGCGCGGCCGCTGACCGCCGAGCAGCTCAGCTACGCCGCCGAGGACGTCGCCCACCTGCTCGAGCTCGCCGACGAGGTCCAGCGTCGTCTCCAACAGACCGGACGTTTTAAGTGGGCACAGGAGGAGTGTCGACGCCTGGAGTCCGCCACCGACGAGCGCGACCCCTACTCGGCGTGGGAGCGGCTGCCGCGCATCGGCCAGCTCGACCCGCGCTCCCGTGCCGTGGCGCGCGAGCTGGCGGCGTGGCGCGAACGCACCGCGGCCCAGGAGGACCGGCCGGTCGGCTCGGTGCTGGCCGATCCGGCCCTGGTCGAGCTGGCCAAGCGCCACCCGTCGAACCTGGGCGCGCTCGAGCAGATCCGCGGCATCCACCCGTCCGGCATCCGCCGACGCGGCCAGTCCATCCTCGACGCAATCGCCGACGGCATGCAGACGCCGCCCATCCCGCGCGAGGAGCCGCGCGGCCGGTCGGACCCCGATGACGCGCCGCTGATCGTGCTGGCCGAGGCGCTGCTGCGGGCGCGCGCGCTCGAGGCGGGGCTCGCCTACGAGCTGATCGCCTCGCGGGGCGAGCTCGAGCTGATCGTGACCGCCGCGCGGCGCGGCGAGCCGGAGCCCGAGGTGCGCACGCTCGAGGGCTGGCGCTCGGAACTGGTCGGGGCGGACCTGCGAGACCTGCTGGCCGGACGCAAGTCGGTGTCGGTCGGTCCGGACCGCCGCCTCGCCCTCGACTGAGACGACCTACGAGGCCCCGACCTCGAGCCGCATCGACATGGCGGCCTTGCGATCGAACATCGAGTTCGAGAGCGCGTAGGTGATCGGCCACGGCCGGCTGATCGCCCCGAGGTCGATCTGCCGCAGGTCGCCGGTGGCGGTGGCGAAGGTCAGGCGCAGCTTGTGGCCGGGCGAATTGGCGGCGCTCTGGAGCGCGGTGTCGCCGTCGGCGAGCGACCAGCCGTGCTTGCGCAGCACGTGGCTCTCGTCGAGGGCGAGTACGTCGGAAGAGGTGTACCGGTGGTTGACCACGACCAGGTCGATCGCGCAGAAGGCGTGCGAGCCGCGGTCGCACGCGCGCACCTGAACGGCGATCTCGGCCCCGGGCACGAGCGGTATGTCTGTGGCGGTTGGCGTGCGTTGCGTCTCACTCGCGCCGCACCCGGCGAGGAACAGAGCAACTGCGAGCGTCAAGCCGCCTAGTCTTCGGCCGGTCATGGGTCGGAGCGCAAGCGTAGCCAAGCTCCCCGAGTGGGCCCATGCGCTCCTCGTGGATTCCAGGGTGGCGCGGCTCGGGCTCATCGACGACGACGGCACCCCGCGTGTCCTGCCCGTGACCTACGCGCTCGTCGACGGCACCATCGTCACCGCGGTCGACCACAAGCGCAAGGAAGTATCCCCCGCCCGCCTCGCCCGCGTGCGCTGGCTCCAGGCGCGGCCTCGCGCGGCGCTCACGGTCGACCGCTACGAGGAGGATTGGTCGCGGCTGGCGTGGGTGCAGGCGATCGGCACCGTCAGCGTCCTCGACGCCTCCGACGCCCCCGACGCGCTCGCCGCGCTCAGCGGCCGCTACGAGCAGTACCGCGACCGTCCTCCCGCCGGCCCAGTGATCGAACTCACGCCTCACCGCATCCTCTGGTGGCGGGCGTAGGCCGTTACGCGGTCGGCGTCGCCGGCCTGCTGCTCATCGGCGGCTCGCTCGCGCTCGCCGCGGTGGCGCTTCGCCGTCGGACGATGCCCGACTGGACCGGCGCGCCGGCCCGGCTCGCCGAGACGGTGGTCGGGCTCGCCCTGCTCATCGGGAGCCTCGAAGTGCTCGGCGCCGTCGGCCTGTTTGCGTTCGCCCCGATCGTGATCGCATGCGGATGCTTGGGATTCGCCTCGCTCGGGAATCTGGCCTCACGCCGAATCGGGGGTCGAGGCGCGTCTGGGCCGGATTCCCCTAGCTCGGCGTCCGTGGGGCCGGGAGGCCCCGTCCGGTCACGTTCCGCCACCACCACGGTCAGGCTGACCACCGTCCTCGCCGTCCTCGCGGGCGCCACCGTCATCGCCGAATGGGGAGCACTCAGCATCCAGTCCTACGACGTCGGCATCCGCGGCTTCGATTCGCTCTGGTACCACCTCCCGTGGGCGGCGAGCTTCGCCCAGACCGGGAACGTCGTCTCGCTGCGCTTCACCGACGTCGAGTACCTGACGCCGTTCTATCCCGGCACGGCCGAGATGCTGCACGGGCTGGGGATCGTGCTCCTTGGCCGGGACATGCTCTCGCCCGGGCTCAACCTCGTCTGGCTGGCCCTCGCCCTGCTCGCCGCGTACTGCATCGGGCGCCCCCGCGGGGTGGGACCGGCCACGCTCCTCGGCGCCGCGCTCGCCCTGGCCTGCACGATGATGGATTACTCGCAGGCGGGCGCCGCGGCCAACGACGTGGTGGCCATCTTCTTCGTGCTGGCCTCGGTGGCGCTTTTCGTCAACGGATCGCTCGTGCTGGCCGCGGTCGCGGCCGGGCTGGCAGTCGGCGTGAAACTCACGGTGCTCGCCGCCGTCCTCGCCCTCACCGTCGGCGTGATCGCGACCGCCCCGCGGGGCCGGCGCCTCGCCACGACCGGGCGCTGGCTGGGGCCGCTCGTCCTCGCCGGCGGCTTCTGGTACCTGCGCAACCTGATCGCGGTCGGCAACCCGTTGCCGTGGTCGAGCCTCGCCGACGTGCTGCCGACCCCGTCGCCGCCCCTCCAGCAGCACACGGGCTACTCGGTGGCGCACTACCTGACGAGCGCGGGCTTCTGGAGTCACTTCGCCGAGCCGGCGCTGGCCGCCGGGCTCGGGCGTTGGTGGTGGGCGGTGCTGGCGGTGGCGGTCGTCGGGCCGGCCCTCTGCCTGGTCCAACGGAGCCCGGGAAGAAACGTCAACCATGTTGATGTTTCTTCCCGAGCAACGTTGAGGATGCTCGGCGCGGTGGCCCTCGTCTCCCTCGCGGCGTACCTCGTCACCCCCGAGACCGCCGCGGGACCCGCAGGCGATCCGCTCGGCTTCGCCTTCAACCTGCGCTATCTCGCGCCCGCACTGACGCTGTCGCTGGCGGTGGCGCCGCTCGCCCCCCTGCTTTCCTCGCCGCGAGCACGCACCGCCACCGTGATCGCGCTGGCGGTGATCCTCGCCGCCACGGTGATCCAGCCCCGGCTGTGGCCCTCGGCGCACCTGGCCGGCGCGATCGCTATCGGCGTGGCCGCCCTGGCCCTCCTCGCGCTGGCGCGCACCCGCACGGCGCTCCTCGCCGCCGCGGCCGTGGCCCTGGTGATCGCGGGCTACCCCCTTCAGACGCACTATCTGCGCGGCCGCTACGTGTACCACCCGAACGTCTCCTCGCTGGCCCCGATCTGGGCGCAGTTCCGCACCATCCACCACGCACGCGTCGGCGTGGTCGGAACCTTCGGCGGCTTCTTCTCATACCCGCTCTACGGACTCGACGACGACGAACCCCGTCCAGTACGTCGGCCGGCGCGGCCCCCACGGCTCGTTCACGGCAATCGACACCTGCGCTCGATGGCGAGCCCAGGTGAACTCCGCGCACTTGAAATATCTCATCACCACACCCGCACGCGACCCGTGGCACCCGAGGGTGCTCAGCCGGTCGCCGGAGACCGCCTGGACGGCCTCCGATCCGGCCGCTCAGCCGGTGTACCGCGCGACCGCCCTGGGTCAACCGATCGTGGTCTACCGGATCCGAGGCCCGCTCGACCCCGCCGGGTGCGGGTAAGCTCAACGCTCCGCATGTCTACTGCTACCGACCCACTGGCCGACCCCGAACTGCTCGAGACCGAGTGGGACCTCTCCCCGCTGCTCGAAGGCGGCGGCGAGGAGCGGGCCGGCGCGGTGCACATGCTCGACGAGGCCCGGGACCGAGCCGCCAAGTTCGCCGCGCTCCATGCCGGCAAGGTGGCCGAACTCGATCAGGCCGGGCTGCACGACGCCATGCGCGAGCTCGAGGCGATCAACGAGCTGATCGGCCGCGTCGGTTCCTACGCCAGCCTGCGCTTCGCGGTCGACACCGCCGACCCGGCGCGCGGGGCGCTGCTGCAGCTCGTGCAGGAGCGGGCCACCGAGGTGGAGACGCTGCTGTTGTTCTTCGAGCTCGAGTGGGCAGCGCTCGACGACAACCGGGCCGAGGAGCTGGTGGCCGACGCGCGCCTGGACTTCTGCCGCCACCACCTGCGCAGCGTGCGCCGCTACCGGTCCCACCTGCTCTCCGAGAACGAGGAGAAGGTCATCGCCGAGAAGGCGATCTCCAGCCAGGCGGCCTGGAACCGGCTGTTCGGCGAGCTGGTCGCGGCGCTCAGGGTTCCGCTCGACGGGCAGGAACTGACGCTCGACGTCGCGCTCAGCCGTCTTCAACAGGCCGACCGGGACGTCCGCCGAGCGGCCGCCGACGCGGTTTCGAACACGCTCGAGCCGGGCGCCCGGACCCGCGGATTCATCTACAACACGCTCATCTACGACAAGTCGGTCGAGGACCGCCTGCGGCGCTACCCGCACTGGCTGGCCAGCCGCAACCTGGCCAACGAGGCCTCCGACGAGTCGGTGATCGCCCTGATCCATGCGGTCCGGGCACGTTTCGACATCCCGCAACGCTGGTACCGGCTGAAGGCCAAGCTGCTCGGCATCGACAAGCTGGCCGACTACGACCGCTCGGCCCCGGTGGAACGCGAGGACGTCATCTACTCGTTCGCGCAGGCGCGCGACCTCGTGCTCGACACCTACCACTCGTTCTCCCCGGTGGCCGGCGATGTGGCGCAGCGCTTCTTCGCCGAGCGGTGGATCGATGCGCCCCCACGGCCCCACAAGCGCGGCGGCGCCTTCTGCGCCTACACGGTGCCGAGTGTGCACCCGTACGTGTTGCTCAACTTCACCGCCCAGCGGCGCGACGTGCTGACCATGGCCCACGAGCTGGGCCACGGGTTGCACGCGGCTCTGGCCCAGCCCCAGGGGGTGTTCCATCAGTCCACACCGCTCACGCTGGCCGAGACCGCGTCGGTGTTCGGCGAGGCGCTCGTGTTCGGGCGGATGCTGGCCGACGCCGAGGACCGCGAGCAGCGGCTCGGGCTTCTGGCCGAGCGGATCGACGGCGCGATCGCCACCGTGTTCCGCCAGATGGCCATGAACCGATTCGAGCACCTCGTCCACACCCGCCGGCGAGCCGAGGGAGAGCTGTCGACCGATCGGATCTGCGAGTCCTGGGTCGAGGCCCAGGGCGAGCTGTTCGGCGACTCGGTGGAGATCACCAACGGCTACCGCCTCTGGTGGTCCTACGTGCCGCACTTCATCAACACGCCCGGCTACGTGTACGCCTACGCCTACGGCCTGCTGCTCGCGCTGTCGGTCTACAGCCGCTACCTCGAGCACGGCGATGCGTTCGTGCCGAGCTACCTGGAGCTGCTCTCCTCCGGCGGCTCGCGCAGCCCTGAGCAACTGACCGAGATCGTCGGTATCGACCTGAGCGATCCGGGCTTCTGGGATTCCGGCCTGGCGCTGGTCGAGCAGCAGCTGACCGAGGCCGAGGACCTCGCCGGCTAGTGGTGAGCTTTTCGTAGCCGGGAGCGCTCCTCCTGGCGCTCGACCACGTTGACGATCAGCTTCATGACCTGCTCGATGCCAGTCGCCTTGGCGTCCCCATGTTGCAAGGCCTCGCGCCAATCCCGCACCCGGCCCTTGGTCGCCAACTCGTTGAAGTGTGAGCGGGAGACCGACAACGTCACCTTGGCATCCGACGGCACGTCCTTCGAGACCTTGGGCCCGGGCACCTCGACGCGATAGATCTGCACGTCGCCGCGTCCCCGCAGCTCGAGGCCCACCACCAGCTTCAAGTTGACCAGCGCCGGCACCTCATCCAGGAAGCGCTTGACCGCCGTTTCGATCAGGGCCTTGGTGTCGGTCGGCATCGCTAGATCTTGTGCCGCTCCAGCAGCTTGCGCCCGGAGGCGAAAGCACGGTGCCGTCTCATATCTTGTGCCGCTCCAGGAGCTTTCGCCCGGAGGCGAAAGCACGGTGCCGTCTCATATCTTGTGCCGCTCCAGGAGCTTTCGCCCGGAGGCGAAAGCACGGTGCCGTCTCATATCTTGTGCCGCTCCAGGAGCTTTCGCCCGGAGGCGAAAGCACGGTGCCGTCTCATATCTGTGCCGCTCCAGGAGCTTTCGCCCGATCACCATGCGCTGGATCTCGCTCGTCCCCTCGCCGATGAGCAGGAGCGGCGCGTCGCGGTAGATCCGCTCGATCTCGTACTCCTTGGAATAGCCGTAGCCGCCGTGGATGCGCAGGCACTCCTCGGCGCACAAGCGGCCGGCCTCGGACGCGAACAGCTTGGCCATACCGGCCTCGATGTCGGAGCGCTCGCCGGCGTCCTTCATGCGCGCGGCCCGGTGCGTCAGCAGCCGCGCGGCTTCGACCTGAGTGGCCATGTCGGCCAGCTTGAACTGGATCGCCTGGTGCTGAGCGATCGCCTTGCCGAACGCGCGCCGCTCCTGTGAGTACCTGAGCGCCAGCTCAAGCGCCCTCTGCGCCAGACCGACGCCGCGCGCGGCCACGTTGACCCGGCCGAGCTCGAGCGCATCCATCATCTGCGCGAAGCCCTTGTTCAGGCCCGCCTGCTCGCCGCCCAGGATGTTCTCCGCCGGGCAGCGGTAGCCGTCGAACACGAGCTCGGTCGACTCGACGCCCTTGTAGCCCATCTTCTTGATCTTGGGCGGCACGTCGAACCCGGCCCAGTCGCCGGTGTTCTGAGCAGCACCCGGCTCCTTCTCGGCGATGAAGCAGGTCAGGCCGCGGTGCTTGGGCGCTGCGCTCGGATCGGTCCGGACCAGCACGAACACGAGCGAGGACCGCAGCCCGTTGGTCACCCACATCTTCGTGCCGTTGATCTCGTAGGCGTCGCCGTCGGGAAGCTTCTTGGCCGACGTCTTGATCGCGGCCACGTCGGAGCCCAGCTCGGGCTCGGACAGGCTGAACGCGGCGCGCATCTCGCCGGTGGCCATCTTCGGCAGGAACTTCTGCTTCTGCTCTTCGGTCCCGAACTTCATCAGCAGATAGGACCCGATGAAATGGGTGTTGACGATCCCGCTGATGCTGATCCAGCCCCGCGAGAGCTCCTCGACGATCATCGCGTAGGTGGTCAGGTCGAGCCCCATTCCCCCGTACTCCTCGGGGATCGTCACCCCGAACAGGCCGAGCTCCTTCATCTGCTCGACGATCGGATCGGGGAACTCGTCCTCGTGGTCGTAGTGCTCGGCGTTGGGAATGATCTGCTCGTCGGCGAACTGGTGCACCATCTCGCAGATCGCCTTCTGCTCGTCGGTCTTCTCGGTGTAGTGGGTCGCGATCGCCATGGTCGTGAATGCTCCTCGGGTTCTCAGGAACAGCCGAGAATAGCCGCCGAGGGCGGGTCCCGCCCTCCGTCAAAACCCCGTATCAGCTGCGGCTGCGCCCGATCGCGGCGGCTTCCGACTTCACGCCGTGCCGCCAGACGGTCTCAGGCTTGCCCTCGGGCTCGCCGTCGACCGCGACATCGACGCGCTCGTTGAAGAAGCACAGCCGGCCCGCGATGCCGTCCACCGCGTGCAGGGGATCGTCGTAGTACCAGATCAGGTCCTTGACCGTCTCGCCGCTCTCGCGGCGGACGGCGTAATAGCTGGCGATGCCCTTGTACGGGCAGCGCGTCACCGTGTCGGTCGGCTCGAGCTCGACGCGGACGTCCTCTCGCGGCAGGTACCAGCGCGTCGGGAGGTTCGATTCGAACAGCGCCATGGCCTGGTGTGACTCGGCGAGCAGCTCTCCGTCCAGCGAGATGCGGATGTGGCGCGAGGTGGGCAGCACGTCGACACGATGGTAGGGGTCGCGGGGATGGACGAACACCTCCTCGTCCTCCTCGTACCAACGATCCATCCGATCCCAATAGAAGGCGATCAGGTCCTTGATCGGAGCGGCGCCTTCGAGCGGCTCCGGGTAGTACCAGGCGATCGCCTTCTCGAAGCGGTCCCCCACCCGAATCGAGTGGTAGGACGCCTCGCCCTTCTTCGGGCAGCGCGTGTGTCGGTCGGACGACTCGAACAGGTCCGCGCGCACGTCCTCGGGCGGGAAGTAGTAGATCGGCTGGTGCCCGGACTCCGACAGCATCAGCGTGCGCCGGCTGTCGGCGACCGTCTCGCCGCCGAGGACGACCCGCACCCACTTCTCGCAGGGCTCCATGTAGAGCGCCTGCCCGGGTGGCGGCGACTCGAAGTTGAACGCGCCCGCTGGATCCTTCCCCAGCGGTCCAGTGCCCGTCATCAGCCCCATGCAGGGCGAGCGTAGTTAAAAAAGCCGCCGGCCGCAACCAAACCGATCGCCGGTTTCCCGACGAGCTCCAACGGAGCCGAACCCGCATGTAGTCGGTCTAGGCCCCCTTGCGCCGGCGGCCGAGGCGTCATTGTTTCAGCAAACTTCACCAAAAATCATGAAAGTGGACGAATGTTTGAGTCTGTCTAAAGAACTCAGCCGCCCACCACGATCCCGAGCCAGACGATCGCCACCGAGAGCGCGAACACGAGGCCATCGAGCACGTGGGATTGCGGCCGGCGCATGTGGGCGCCGATCAAGATCGCCACCAGCGCGACCAGCCCCATCTTGACCTGGAGCGTCGAGTCCGACCACTTGTGCTCGTGGCTGGCCAGGGCCGCGCCGCTGACGATCAGCACCACGAAGGCGATCCCCGTGCCGATCCCGAACCGCTTCGCCGCGGCGAGCAGCGCCTCGCGGTTCTCGGAGCCGCGCAGTACCGGCACCACGACCCCGCCCAGCATCATCTGCCCGCCGACGAAGAAGGCCATTCCCAGCAGGTGCAGCCACAACACGCCGTCCCAGAACGCCATGGCCATCGATCCTGACACACTGGCCGCCGGCATGAACTTCGCCCGCGACGTCGTCGAGGCCGCGCCGCCCGGCCGCACCGCCCTGATCGAGCTGGCGCACGACGGCCGCCGTCGCGAATGGAGCTTCGGGGAGGTGGCCGACCGCAGCGCCCGCCTGGCCGGCACGCTGAGCCGGCGGCATGGGGTCTCCCACGGCGACGTGGTCATGACGCTGATCGGCAACCGGCCCGAGTGGGTGTTCACGATGCTGGCCTGCTTCCGGATCGGCGCCGTCGCGCTGGCCTGCAACGAGCAGCTCCGCGGCCATGATCTGTCGCTGCGCATCGACGCCGCCGGGCCCAAGGTGATCGTGGCCGACGGGCGCGACCTCGGCGAGCTCTCGGCCGCCAATCCGCCATGCCCGGTGATCACGATCCCGGACGACAGCCTGTTCGAAGCCGCCGAGCCCGCGCCGGCGGTCGAGCTCGAGCCGCACGACCCCTGCCTGATCACGTTCACCAGCGGCACCACCGGCGAGCCGGTCGGGGTCGTGCACGGCCAGCGCTACCTGCCCGGCCAGCAGCTGCAGGCCGAGCACTGGCTGGACGCGCGCCCCGGCGACGTGGTCTGGTGCACGGCCTCCACCGGCTGGTCGAAGTCGGCTCGCAACACGTTCATCGCGCCGTGGCTACGCGGCGCCTGCTCGCTGTTGCACGACCACCGGTTCGATCCCGCGCAGCGCCTCGAGCTGCTGGCCGCCGAGCGGGTGAACGTGCTGTGCATGGCCCCGACCGAGTACCGGGTGATCGCCAAGCGCGTGGAGATCAAGCCGCTGCCCGATCTGCGCTCGCTGGTGGCAGCCGGCGAGGCGCTGAACCCCGAGGTGATCCGGGCGTTCCGCGAGACGACCGGCCTGGAGATCCGCGATGGCTACGGCCAGACCGAGACCGGCCAGCTGACCGGCAACCTCCCGGGGGTTCCCGTGCGCGCCGGATCGATGGGCCGGCCACTGCCCGGCGTCGACCTGCGCATCGAGGACGGAGAGCTCGTGCTGGCCGACCCGAGCACGGACCCGACGTTCTTCGTAGGCTACCTCGATGGCACCCCCGCCCCGGGCGATCGCCCCTGGCACACCGGCGATCGCGTTCGCCGGGACGACGACGCCTACCTGTACTTCGAGGGACGCGCCGACGACGTGATCATCTCGGCCGGCTACCGGATCGGGCCGTTCGAGGTCGAGTCGGCCCTGCTCACCCATGCCGCGGTGGCCGAGGCCGCGGTCGTCGCCGCGCCCGACGAGGAGCGTGGGTCGGTCGTCCGCGCGGTCGTCGTTCTGCGCGACGGCTTCGTGCCGGGTCAGGCGCTGGCCGCCGAGCTTCAGGACCACGTCAAGCACGAGACCGCCCCGTACAAGTACCCGCGCATCGTCGATTTCGCCGAGGAGCTGCCCAAAACGGCGTCGGGAAAGATCCAACGGGCTAGGCTCAGGAGGCAATGGGCGAACACCGGCCAGTGATCGGCATCTGCACCGCGCTCGCCCGCGCCCAATGGGGTGCGTGGAAGGACCGGGAAGCCGCCCTGCTCGCCTTCAGCTACATCACCGCCATCCAGCGCGCCGGCGGGCTGGCGCTGATGATCCCCCCCGACGAGCGCTACGAGGATGAGCCCGACCAGTTGCTCGATCTGCTCGACGGGCTGATCCTGGCCGGCGGCAACGACATCGACCCCGCCTGCTACGGCGCCGACCCCCACCCGGAGACCCACCACACGGTGCCCGAGCGCGACCGCTCAGAGCTCGCCCTGGCGCGCCGCGCGGTCGACCGCAACCTCCCGGTGCTCGGCATCTGCCGCGGCATGCAGCTGATCAACGTCGCCTTCGGCGGGACGCTGCGCCAGCACCTGCCGGAGGACCTCGGCCATGAGGAGCACCGGCGCACCCTGGGCAGCTTCGAAGATTCCGAGCACGACGTGCGCCTGACCGCAGGCTCGCTCGCCGCCCGGGCCGCCGGCGAGGAGATCCACGCCACCAAGTCCCACCATCACCAGGGCGTGGCGGTGCTCGGCGAGGGTCTCGAGGTGACCGGGATCTCCGTGCTCGACGACCTCCCCGAAGCGATCGAGGCGCCCGACCGGCGGTTCGTCCTCGGCGTGCAATGGCATCCGGAGGCCGACGCACGAAGCCGCATCGTGGCCGCCCTGATCGAACACGTGCGCGGCATGCCCGGCGAGGTGCTGCTCTACCGTAGCGTCCGCGGCTCGGCGTAGCCCGCGTCGCGCACCGACTCGCTCACCCGACGGGCGTGGGCCGGACCGCGCGTCTCGAGCACGAGTTGCACCGCGGTCTCGCGCACGTGCAGATCGAACCCCTCGCGGATGTGCTCGACGTCGAGCAGGTTGGCGCGCAGTTCCCCGACCAGCGCCAGCAGCCGCGCCAGCGAGCCGGGACGATCGGGCAGCGAGGCCAGCAGCACGAGGCGCCGACCGGCCTGGCTCTCGTGGCGGCGCGCCACCTCGGCCAGCAGCCCCGAGTCGACGTTCCCTCCCGAGAGCACGACCACCGTGGTGCCCTCGGTGGCGGCGGACAGCCGGCCGGAGAGGAGCGCCGCGGCGCCCACCGCGCCGGCGCCCTCCACCACGAGCTTGGCCCGTTCGAGCAGGAACACCATCGCCTCCGCCACCTCGTCCTCGTCGACCGCCACCACGTCGTCGACCCAACGCTCGATCAGCGCCAGCGTCATGTCGCCGGGGCGCTTGACCGCGATCCCGTCCGCGATGGTGAGCGCCGATTGCACCGCCACCGGCTGTCCCGCCTCGAGCGATCGGCGCACCGTGGCACAGGCGGCGACCTGGACGCCCAGCACCTCGATCTCCGGGCGGGCCGACTTGAGCGCGATGGCCACACCGCTGATCAGGCCGCCACCGCCGATCGGCACGATCACCCGCGCCAGGTCAGGAACCTGCTCGAGCAACTCCAGGCCCATGGTGCCCTGCCCGGCGATCACGTACGGGTCCTCGAACGGATGGACGAACGCCACCCTCTCGTCAGCACGCGCGTACTCGCGCGCGGCCTCGAGCGCGTCGTCGACCGTCGCGCCCACCATCTGGATGTCGGCTCCGTGGCCGCGCGCGGCCTCGACCTTGGCGATCGGCGCCGGCTCGGGCATGAACACATGACAAGGGACGCCGCGCGCACGGGCCGCATAGGCGACGGCCTGGGCGTGGTTGCCGGCGCTGCCGGTGACCACGCCCGCCGCGCAGGCGTCACCCAGGGCGGACAGCTTGGCCAGCGCGCCGCGCAGCTTGAACGAACCAGTCCGCTGCAGGTTTTCGGCCTTGAGGAGCACGGTGCCACCGGCCCGCTCGCTGAGCGTGCGCGAGCTCAGCACGGGCGTCTCGCGCACGATGCCGGCACCGGCCTCGGCCGCGCGCCGCACGTCTATCGAATCGGCGTCAATCAGGAATCGCCACCACCGCGTCGATCTCGACCAGCGCACCGCGCGGCAGCGCGGCCACCGCAATCGCCACGCGGGCCGGCGGATTGGACTCGAAAAACGACTCGTAGACCTCGTTGACGGCGGCAAACGCGCCCATGTCGATCAGGTAGACGGTAAGCCGGACCGCGTCGCCCAGAGTGGCGCCCGCCGCCTCGCACACCGCCGCCAGGTTCTCCAGGCAGCGCCCCGCCTGATCGGCCGGAGTGCTCCCCACGATCTCCCCGGTCTTCGGGTCGAGCGGGATCTGCCCGGAGCAGAACAGGAGGCTGCCGGCGCGCACGGCGTGGACATAGGGGCCCACGGCCTCGGGAGCGCCAGGTGCGGTTATCGACTCGCGGTGTGCAGACATCGGTTCCTCCTCGTGAGGGGGCTCGATACAGCGTATTGCCCGTGCCTGCCTCGGGGTAGCCTGAGGGGGTGCCGAACCGTCTCGGGGGCGAGAGCTCGCCGTACCTGCTGCAGCACAAGGACAACCCCGTCGACTGGTACCCATGGGGCGAGGAGGCGCTCTCGCGGGCGCGCCGGGAGGACCGTCCGCTGCTCGTATCGATCGGCTATTCAGCCTGCCACTGGTGCCA
This sequence comes from uncultured Solirubrobacterales bacterium, assembly GCA_963757795.1. Lineage (GTDB taxonomy): Bacteria > Actinomycetota > Thermoleophilia > Solirubrobacterales > Solirubrobacteraceae > Palsa-465. The sequence continues at coordinate 180,256 of CAVWSI010000008.1, forward strand.
CGTGATGGCGCACGAGTCATTCGAGGACGCCGAGATCGCGACGCGGATGAACGAAGGCTTCGTGTGCGTGAAGGTCGACCGCGAGGAGCGCCCGGACATCGACGCGATCTGCATGGAGGCCTGCCAGGCGATGACCGGGCACGGTGGTTGGCCGCTCAACGCGTTCCTCACGCCGGAGGGCATCCCGTTCTACGCCGGCACGTATTTCCCGCCCGAGTCCCGGCACGGACTGCCGAGCTGGCGGATGGTGCTCGACGCTGTGGCCGACGCCTGGGCGAACCGCCGCGAGGATATCCGCGCCCAGGGCAGCCGGATGGTGCAGGCGCTGAGCGCCACCGAGATGCTCGAGCCCTCGATGGAGCCGATCCGCGACGAGGACGTGCGCGCCGCCCTGGTCTCGCTGTGGGGCGCCTACGACCGGGCGAACGGCGGATTCGGCAGAGCACCCAAGTTCCCCCCTCACTCCGTGCTCGAATTGCTGCTGACCCGCGGCGAACGTCAGATGTCACTGGGGACGCTCGAGGCCATGGCCGCCGGCGGCATCTACGACCAGGTCGGCGGTGGCTTCGCCCGCTACTCGGTCGACGCCACCTGGACCGTGCCGCACTTCGAGAAGATGCTCTACGACAACGCGTTGCTCGCGCGCGCCTACCTGCACGGCTGGCAGGTCTCCGGGCGCGAGCGGCTGCGCCAGGTGTGCTGCGAGACCCTCGACTGGGCGCTGCGGGAGATGCGAGGCCCCGAGGGCGGCTTCTGCGCGGCGCTCGATGCTGACTCGGAGGGGGTCGAAGGCAAGTTCTACGTATGGACCGAATCCGAACTCAGGGCGACCTTGGGCGATCTCCACGACGCGGCGGTCGAATACTTTCAGCCCCGTCCGTTCGAGCACGGGTTGATCCTCGAAGGCCGCGGACCCGAGCCTGCTTCGCTGCCCGAGATTCGCGCCCGTCTGCTCGACGCGCGCTCCGTGCGGGTACGACCCGGCCTCGACGACAAGCGCCTGACGTCCTGGAATGCGCTGATGATCGCGGCGCTCGCTGACGCCGGGGCGGTGCTCGAGCGCGGCGACTATCTCGATGCAGCGGTCCGCTGCGCCGAGTTCCTCGCCCGCGAGCGGCGCGCCGCCGACGGCTCGCTCATGCGAACCCCCCACATCCGCGGCTTCCTCGAGGACCACGCGTTCCTGCTCGAGGCGCTGATCGGGCTCTACGAGGCGACGAGCGACCCGCGCTGGTTCGCGGATGCGACCGCGCTGGCCGACGTGATCGTCGAGCGGTTCTCCGATTCCGAGCGCGGCGGGTTCTTCACGACGGCCTCCGATCACGAGCCGCTGGCGGCGCGGCGCAAGGATCTGGAGGATTCGCCGATCCCGTCGGGCAACTCGGCGGCGGCCTTCGGGCTGCTCCGGCTGGCTCTGCTGTCCGGGGAGGGGAAATACGAGCGCCACGCGCTGGGCGTGCTGCGGCTGCTCTTCCCGCTCGCCGCGCGCCATCCGCAGGCGTTCGGGCACCTGTTGCGGGCGGCCGACTTCTACATGGCGCCGGTCAAGGAGGTCGCGATCGTCGGTCCCGATCCCGAGGCGCAGGCACTCCTGCGCGTCGTCCGCGGCGCCTACCGTCCGCATCTGGTCCTGGCCGCCGGCCGGGCGGACGGCGTGCCGCTGCTCGCCGACCGCGAGCCGGTCGACGGGCATGCCGCCGCCTACGTGTGCGAGCACTTCGTCTGCCAGGCGCCCGTGACGAGCCCCGACGCGCTCGCGGCGGCGCTGTGAGCTCCGGATTCGGGCGATCCCTCCCGCTCGAGTTGACGGTGCGCGCCGGCTTCGTCGCGCGCGCCGTGACCTACGCCGTGATCGGCGGGATCGCGCTCGCGCTGGCCGTGGGCGCCGGCGTGGCGCCGGACGCACCCAGCCAGCAGGGGGCGTTGTCGTTCATCTCGCGCGCGCCGCTCGGTCGTGTCGCGGTGGCTCTCGCGGCTGTGGGCCTGCTGGGCTACGCGCTCTGGAAGCTCGGACAAGCGGTGTTCGGGCGCGGGATCGAGGGCGGCGGCAATCCGGGCCCGAAGGACCGCGTGGCCAACGCCGGCGGGGGCCTCGTGTATCTCGCCTTCTTCGCGGTCGCGGTCCGCATCCTGTTCGGAGCCTCGGGCAGCGGATCGAGCGAACCCTCGCACGCGGCGGCCGGCGTGCTGGGCTGGCCGGGCGGCTCGTTGATCGTGGCGGTCGCGGGCGCCGTCCTCGTCGCGATCAGCCTCTGCCAGGTCTACGAGGCGTGCTGCGGGAAGTTCGCCGAGGACTCGAAGTTGCCCGAGATGCGTCCGTTCGAGCGTCGGACGTTCATGCTGCTCGGCCACGTCGGGCTCGTCGCCCGCGCGCTCGTGTTCGTGTTGGTCGGCTACTTCCTGGTCAAGACCGCGATCGAGTTCAACCCGCGCGACACCGTCGGTCTCGACGGCGCCCTCGCCTCGGTGCACCGTCAGCCGTTCGGGCCGTGGCTGCTTGGCCTGGTCGCGAGCGGGCTGCTCGTGTTCGCCGGCTACTCCCTGTTCGAGGCGCGCTACCGGCGCCTGTAGGAACCGTCATAGCTCTGACAAGCGGGGTCGCGCCGGAGCCGCGAGCCGTAGGCTTCCGCGCCCATGAGCGTGCTGTTCGAGCCCGACGACGAAATCGACCACATCGCCGAGTTCGCCGACTCGGGCGTGCGGATCTTCCAGCGGCGGGGGTCGCTCGTCGGCGTTCCCGGCTCCTATGGCCTCAAGCGCTGGCTTTACCGGCGCTGGCGCAACAACGGCAACGCCGTCTACACGTTCATCGGCTCGCTGCTGGCCATCGGGCTGAGCGGCACCTGGGCCTATCTCGTCAAGCAGCCGCTCCTCTTCCCCAGCCTGGGCGCCACCGCCTTTCTCATCTTCGAGACGCCCATGGCCGAGGTGGGAACGCCGCGCAACACGATCCTCGGCCACACCGTGGGCGTGCTCGCCGCCGCGTTGTCGCTCGCCATCTTCGGCCTGCTGAGCGCGCCCAGCGTGTATGTCTCCGGCATCACGGTGGGCCGGGTTTGCGCGATCGCTCTTGCCGTTGCGCTCACCGGCGGGGTGCTACGAGTGGTCCGCGGCGCCCATCCGCCGGCCGGCGCCACCACGATCATCGTGGCCTCGGGCCTGCTCCACACGCCCCGCCAGATGCTCGACGTGCTGATCGGCGTCGTGCTGCTCACGATCGCCGGGTGGTGTTTGAACCGAGCGATGGGCGTGCCGGCTCCGATGTGGGCCGCCCCGCGCTGACGGGTTAGCCGGGCCGCCGCGCGGGAAGGAACATCGGCGATGCGTTCGCGCCTCGCCCTGTCCATCATCTTCGCGATCATCGCCACCGCCTTCTTGACGGGGGTGGCGCGGGCGGCGGCGCCGGCCACGACCACCCCCAAGCCGAACTGGCTGCCCGCCGACAAGCAGGGCTTCGGCACCTCGCGAACGACGGCCAGCAAGGTGTGGTTCACGCTCGAGGGCGGCAGCCTGAGCGAGGTCTACTACCCCACGCTCGACACACCGAGCTTCCGCGATCTGCAGTTCGTCGTCGATGGCGTGAGCGAGCGCGACGGGGCCGTGCAGCGCGTCGTGATGCCCGACCCGAGCAGCCTCACCTACGAGCAGATCAACACCGACGCACGGCATCGCTGGCGGCTGACCAAGACCTACGCCACCGATCCGGCCCGCTCCACGGTGCTGGTCAACGTTCGCTTCCAGTCCCTGGACGGCCGGCGCCACCGCCTATCGATCCTCGCCGATGCCGCGCCGTCGAACGAGACCGACACGAGCCCCGAGTCCTGCTCGCAGTCTGGCGTGCTGGCCAGCGATCCGCAGATGGCGATCGCGCTGCTCGGCCGGCCGGCGGTCAGGGTCGGCGCCTGCCCCGCGGACGACGGGATCGTCAGCGCGACCGTCTCGACTCTGCTCACCGGCCGCCGGGATCACCAGCAGATGACGCTCGCCCTCGCCTTCGCCCCCGACCGCCGTGGCGCGCTGGCCACCGCGCGCGCGTCGCTGAAGGCCGGCTGGGTACACACGGCACGCGGGTATGGCGCCGGCTGGCTCCGGTACCTGGAGTCGCTGAACAAGCCACCCCACAGCCTCACCACCGCGGCCGAGCGCCTCGAGTACGCCGTATCGCAGATGGTGCTGGCGGCCAGCGAGGACAAGACCTTCCGCGGTGCCTTCATCGCCTCCCCCACCATGCCGTGGGCTTGGGGCACCGGGCTCCAGACGCCGTCCGGCCCCTACCACCTGGTTTGGTCGCGCGACCTGTACGAGATCGCCACCGCGCTGATCGCCGACGGCGACGTGGCCGGCGCGCGGCGCGCCCTGCGCTTCCTGCTCTTCCGCCAGCAGCAGCCGGACGGCTCGTTCCCGCAGAACTCCAACGTGACCGGGAAGCCCGCGCTCACCAACCTGCAACTCGACGAAGTCGCCGATCCGATCATCCTGGCCTGGCAGCTCGGCCAGCACGACGCCGCCAGTTGGCAGCACGTCAAGCTGGCCGCCGACTTCATCGTCGGCTTCCACGACAACCAAGGCCACACCGCGCCGTACACGCCGCAGGAGCGCTGGGAGAATCAGGCCGGCTATTCGCCGGCGACGATCGCCACCGAGATCGCCGGTTTGGTGTGCGCGGCGGCCATCGCGCAGCAGAACGGCGACTCGGCCGACGCCGCGAAGTACCTGCAAACCGCCGATACCTGGCGGGGAAAGCTCAACATCTGGACCCTGACCACCACCGGTCCGTACATCGGACCCTCGGTACCGGCCTACTACCTGCGGCTGACCAAGGACGGCAACCCCAACGCCCCCACCACCTACAGCGTCGGGGACAGCGGCCCCACCCTCGACCAGCGCGCCGTGGTCGATCCGAGCTTCCTCGAGCTGGTGCGGCTCGGCGTCGTCCCTGCGAACGACCCGAACATCCTCAGCACGATCCAGCGTCGTGGATTCCCAGCTTTCGACCGCCACGCCGAACGGGCGGTTCTGGCACCGCTACAACGGCGACGGCTACGGCGAGCAGACGGACGGTCAGCCGTGGGACGTGGGCTTCCCGGCGGGCAGCCAGACCACGGTCGGGCGGGTGTGGCCGATCTTTGCCGGCGAACGCGGCGAGTACGAGCTGGCCGCCGGGCATGGCGCCGCGACCCGGCTCGGTGACATGGCCGCGACGGCCAACGCCGCGGGCTTCATCCCCGAGCAGGTGTGGGACCAGAATCCGCCATCGGGCACGCCCGGCTTCGCCCCCGGCACACCGACCTTCTCGGCCACCCCGCTCGCCTGGAGCCACGCGCAGTTCATCCGCCTGGCCTGGTCAGTCTCGGCTGGGCATCCGGTCGAGCAGCCGTCGGTGGTGGCTTGCCGCTACCTGCACAGATGCGGCTGACCTACCTGTTACGTGCGCAGATGCGGCTGACCTACCTATAACACCGGCAGGTAGCGCTGGAGCTCCCATGGGGTGACCTGCACCCGGTAGTCGTCCCACTCCTGGCGCTTGATCTCGATGTAGCGGTTGAACATGTGCTCGCCGAGCACGCGCAGGACGAGCTCGGACTCGGCGGTCAGCTCGATCGCCTCGCCGAGGGTGGCCGGTAGCTGCTCGATCCCGAGCCGCCGCCGCTCCTCCGACGAGAGGTGGTACAGGTTGGTCTCCATCGGATCGGGCAGCTCGTAGCGGTGCTCGATCCCCTCCAGGCCCGCCTGGAGGAGCACCGCGAAGGTCAGGTAGGGGTTGCACGCCGGGTCGGGGCAGCGCAGCTCCATTCGCGTGGCGCGCTCCTTGCCCGGGTGGTACATCGGCACCCGCACCAGCGCCGAGCGGTTGCGACGGGACCAGGCGAGGTACACCGGCGCCTCGTAGCCGGGGACCAGACGCTTGTAGGAGTTGACCCACTGGGCGAAGATCGAGCAGATCTCCCGGGCGTGCCTGAGCTGCCCGGCGATGAACGCCTTGCCCACGTCGGAGAGGTAATACGGGTCGTCGGGGTCGAAGAACGCGTTCTGCTCGCCGCGGAACAGCGACTGGTGGGTGTGCATGCCCGACCCGTTCTTGCCGAACAGCGGCTTGGGCATGAACGTCGCGTGCAACCCGTACTTCATCGCGTATTCCTTGACCGTGATCCGGTAGGTCATGCAGTCGTCGGCGGCCTTGAGCGCGTCCGCGTAGCGCATGTCGATCTCGTGCTGGCTGGGGCCCACCTCGTGATGGGCGTACTCGGTGTGGATGCCGAGTTGCTCGAGCGCGAGGATCGTCTCGCGGCGCAGGTCCGATCCGGCGTCGAGCGTGGTCAGGTCGAAGTAGCCGCCCTCGTCGAGCACCTCGGTCGAGGTCGAGCTGCGGAAGTAGAAGTACTCGAGCTCGGGCCCCACGTAGTAGTGGTCGAACCCCATTGCCCTGGCTCGCTCGAGCGCGCGGCGCAGCACGTGCCGGGGGTCGCCCTCGTACGGCGTGCGCTCCGGGGTCAGGATGTCGCAGAACATCCGCGCCACCCCCTGCTCTTCCGGCCGCCAGGGCAGGATCCGGAACGTGCCTGGATCGGGCATGGCGATCATGTCCGACTCCTCGATCGGGTTGAAGCCGGTGATCGAGGAGCCGTCGAAGCCCATTCCGCCTTCGAACGCGTCGGTCAGCTCGGTGGTGTTGATCGAGAACGCCTTGAGCTGGCCGAGGATGTCGGTGAACCACAGGCGGATGAACCGGATGTCTCGCTCCTGGACGAGCGCCATCACATCCTCGGGGGTGAGCGGAGTTGCCGTCGTCGCCATGGCGGGGCGAACGTTACTTGCTCCCCGGACGACGTCATCCCGACGCGACTATCCTTCGGCCCGTGAAGGCCCGCGCCGGGATTGTCGCGCTGGTGATGCTGGCCGCGTGTGGATCGTCCGCGGCGTCGCCGGGAACGTCCCCCGCGCCGCCGCGCTGCGGTCCCCCGAGCGCGACCACCCTCGCCTCCAGTTCGCAGGCGCGCGTCTACTCGTCGCACGCCGGGGTGTTCGGATGCTCGTTTGCCCAAGGTCGCTCGTTCCGGCTCGGGGGCTCGGCCCGGTCTATCCGGGGGGCCCGCGCGCAGCCTGTCGCCCTCGCCGGCACCGACGCCGGGTACGGCTCCTCCGACTTCGGGGTCGACACGGTCAGGACCCAGGTGGTGGTCAGGCGGCTGACCGACGACAAGCGGCTCGCCGACTTTCCGGCGAGCCGGGCGGTTGGCGCCGAATCGTTCCAATCGGTCGGATCAATCGCGGTCAAGAGCGATGGCGCGGTGGCGTGGATCGGCCTCGTGCACTCGATCGGAGGCCGCGGGGTCATAGAGGTTCACGCCGCGGACGCCTCGGCCGGGACGGACCACGTCCTCGATTCCGGGGCGCAGATCGTCACGCCCTCGCTGCGCCTGCACGGCTCGACGCTGACGTGGCAGCACGGCGCGGCGACGCGTCACGCCACGCTGCGCTGAGCCGCAGCGCCCGCCGCGCTCACATGCGCGCGGACGTGGGCCGCTCGCCCAGCCAGCGGTTCGCCCAGCGCTCCAGCTCCGACAGCGCCGGCTCGAGCTCGCGGCCCATTTCGGACAGCGAGTACTCGACACGTAGCGGCGGACCCGAGATGACCCGCCGCTCAACCATGCCGCGCCGCTCGAGCTCCTTCATCCGCTCCGAGAGCAGCCGGTCGGACAGCTCGGGAACCGCCTGGGCGATCTCCGAGAAGCGCAGCTCGCCGTCCATCAGCACGCGGAGGATCGCCCCCGTCCAGCGCCGGCCGACCAGTTCAACCGCCTCGTGGTAGAGAGGACAGCAGCCGCCAGGGCGGCGCTCGCCGCGATCAGCCTCTGAAGCCGTGTCCTCGGGCGCGCCCATCGCCGGCCCGAAGCTTACGCTGCTTGCAGGGCGCGCGATGCTTCGCTCGAGCCGTCCACCGGCACCTCACCGCCCACGTTGACCATCGCCGTGAAGCCCTCCAGGGCCACGCTGGCAATCGCCTCGAGGATCTGTTCGTCGTCCCAGCCGGCCTCCCGCGCCTCCTCGTGGAGATGCATCGGCGCGCGGCCGCGCTCCTCGAGCAGCGCCTTGAGGTAGCGAAGCAGGGCCGCCTCGCGGGGATCCTTGGAATTGAACTGCCGCGCCAGCGCCACTTCGTCGAGGGCCAGCCCGGCCGCCCGAGCCGTGCGCGAGTGAATCGCGATGCCCGGCTCCGAGCCGTAGTACTCCGCCACCGCCAGCGCGATCCGCTCCAGCGTTGCCACGGTCAGCTTGCCGTGCCGCAGCTCGGATCGAAAGCGCGCGTACGCCCGCAGGGTAGCCGGTGACCCCGCCAGCACGCCGAGGAAATTCGGCAGCTGACCACCGGTGGCGAGCGCGCCTCGCAGCACCGGGACAGAACCCTCCGGGGCGGTCAGGTCGTCGTGGATCTGGAATCTGCTCATCGAAGTTTTCATAGTTGACCACCAGGAGGTCCGGGGGCTGCAAGGGGAGGCCAGGGGCTACACGCGCCCATCTGCCCTTCACTTTCGAGACCTGCTTACGGTTGATAAGTCTAGATTGGCGACGACGGGCGCACAAGAGGGCGGCACGCACAATTTGCGCGCAGGCGATAAACGTTGGATCAGCGCTGGATGCGAGGTGCGTAAGCCCTGTGCGGCTAGTGGTCGGCCCCGTAAGTACGGTCCCACCGAGAGCTGCCACCGGTGGATGCTGCGCGAGGACGCAGGATCCGATGCGTAGCAGCGCTACGTGAGGATCCGAGGACAAAGCGCAGCGCCGCCAGGGGCGCTTCGAATGCGAGCGTATTTGCGGGGGCGGCCACTAGTGCACGGTGGCGCCGTGCGCGCTGGCCACGGCGACGAGAATCAGCACCAACCCGAGGATCACGGCCCACAGCGCCGCCCGCTCCGGCCGGAACCCCGGCCGTTCGTGGCGGCGCAGCGTCGGCCGCGCCACCGGCAGGTTGCGCTCAGCCCCATGGCCGCGGATCGTCACCGTCCGGCGGCCGTCTTCGGCGTACCGCTCGCGCGGAGCCGCCGGAGCCGCCGGCGCCGCCGGCGCCGGCTCGGCCGGCACAGCCACCACGGCGGCGCGCACAGGTGAGGCCGCGCGCACCGGCGACGCCGGCCCGCACAGGCGCGCGTCGTCCGCCCTGCTCCGTGGCCGGGAACCGGAACGCCTCACGATCGAGTTCCTCCCACCACGGTGCTGCATACCGACGCGTGGCACGCGCAGAAACGCCTGCTTGGGGCATGTATCGACCTCTTTCTCGGGCTTACGGGGTTAGCTGACGGGCTCGCGCCGAAAGAGCGGCGCTACGCGACACGCGCGATTCGCCCCAACAACCTGGGTCCCCCGCTCCCGCCGCCCGCCTGGTGTCGGGCGGCGCGGGATTTCAGCTTTAGGGCGCCGATCCTAACAACGGCCGCGGACGGAGGGCGGTCCGCTCACCCACCATCCCGCGCAAGATGCGGCCTCGACGGCGGCGCCCGCGCTACTCCTTGCCGGCGACCTTGGCCACGAACTTCGCCACGTCCAGCGCGTCGACGCCCTGCACCACGTCCGCCGGCATCGTGCCCTCGCCCAGGCACGCCTCCTGGCTGCCCGGTGGCGGGTTCTGGAGGCAGCCGTACTGGATCGTGTGCAGCGTGAGTTGCTGGGTGGGCTGGATGACGTCGAGGTTCGGCCCCACCTTGCCGGTGGCGTTGGCCGCCGCCAGCGTGTGGCAGAGCCCGCAGCGCTCGCCGAAGATCTCCCGCCCATGCTTCTCGGCCGCGGTCAGCTTGATCCCGCCCACCTGGCCGTTGGCGTTGTTGTGATTGCCGAGCAGGAACACGACGGGGATGAGCACGCCGAAGGCGAAGTAGATGACCACGAGCGTCCAGGCGAGCGCCCGGCGGCTGCGGTACGAGCCCCGGGCGCCCGGGGTGGTGAGCGCCTGGCTCGGGCCCCCACGCACCCCGAGGAAGAACACGAAGAACCCGAGGACGACCCAGAAGGCGGCGAACAGCAGGACGGCGAGCACGGAGCGGCACCTTACCGCGCTTACTCGGCGGACGGATCACTGGCCGGCTCATCGCCGCCGCCCCGAGGCGAAGCTCAGCACCGGTGGCGCCACGGCGCGAAAGTCCTCCGCCTCGCTCTCGCGCGATGTTCTCCGCTGCTCCGCGAGACCGCGGCGCACCTGCTCGTCGAGCATCGAGAAGTCCTTGATCTCGGCCGCGATGTGATCGGGCGCCGAGATCGGGTCGACCCGATCGACCAGCACGTTGATCGCGCCACCCGCCGCCGGCAGCCGTTCCAGCTTGCCCTGGGCCAGGACCAGCGGCTCGGTTCTCACCGTCAGGCGATGACGCTCATACACCGGGGCGGGGACGATCAGGTTGATCGTGCCGTGTTCGTCCTCCAGCAGCAGGAACACGATGCCGTTGGCGGTGCCCGGACGCTGGCGGGCCACCACCATCCCTCCCACCCGTACGCGGGTGCCGTGGCGCAGGACCGACAGGTCGCGGCTCGTGACCACGCCTTCGGGCAGCCGGTGGCGCAGCAGCGCCATCGGATGCGCGTCCACGGTCAGCCCGGTCGAGCTGTAGTCGGCCAGCATCGACTCCCAGGCGCTCAGCTCGCGCAATCGCGGCGGCGCCGGCAGATCGAGCGGTAGGGCCAGCTGCACTCCACCGGGGACGCGCCGCCCGGGCGTCGCCACCCCGAGCTGCCACAGCGCGACCCGGCGAGCTGACGCCGGCGCGACCGCCTGCGGCGAGCCAGCCGTCCCTTCCTCGACCAGCGAATCGCACGCCCCCGACCAAGCCAGCAGCTCCAGCGAGGCGGCGCTCGAGCTCGCCCGCGAGGCGAGATCGGACAGGTTGCGAAATCGTCCGCCCGCCGAGCGCACCGCCACCAGTTCCCTCACCTCCTGCTCGGCGACGCCGCGCACGTAGCCCAGCCCGATGCGCACCGCGCCGCCTGAGATCTCGCACGTGGCGTCGCTCTCGTTGACGTCCGGCGCCGTCACCTCGATCCCTCGCCGCTGCGCCTCGTGGACGAGCGCGTCGGGCGGATAGAACCCCATCGGCTGCTCGTTCAGCAGCGAACAGAGGAACTCGGGGCCATAGTGCACCCGCAGCCAGGTCGACTGGTAGGCGAGCAGCCCGAAGGCGGCACCGTGAGCCTTGGGGAAGCCGAAGCCAGAGAACCCGCGGACCATCCCAAACACCCGCTCGGCGGTCGCCTCGTCCACGCCGTGCCGTCGACGCGCTCCGGCCACGAATCGCTTGTGGTAGGCCTCTATCGCCGCCTCCGAGCGCTTGCGGCTCATGGCCCGCCGCAGCCCCTCCGCCTCGCCGGGGGAGAAGCCGGCGAAGGCGATCGCTACCTCGATCACCTGGTCCTGGAAGATGATCGCGCCGAGCGTCTCGCGCAGGGCGGGCTCGAGCGAAGGATGCTCATAGGGCACCTGGTAGTCGGGATCCACGCGCAACCGCTGCCGGCGCTCGATGTACGGGTTGACCGCACCGCCCTGGATCGGTCCCGGCCGGACGATCGCCACCTGGATCGTGATGTCCTTGAGATTCTCGGGCCGGGTCCGGAACAGTGACTGCATCTGGGCCCGGCTCTCGATCTGAAAGACGCCGGTCGTCTCGGCCTTCTGGATGCACTCGTAGGTGGCGGGATCGTCGTAGGGAATCCGGCTCAGGTCGACCTGCTCGCCGCGGGTGCGCTCGATCAACTCGACCGAGCGCTCCACCGCGGAGAGCATCCCCAGCCCCAGCAGGTCGATCTTGAGAAAGCCGGCATCCGAACAAGAGTCCTTATCCCACTGCACGATCTGCCGACCCTCCATGGCCGCCGGCACGATCGGGCAGCAGTCGATCAGCGGACGGGTGGCGACGATCATCCCGCCCGAGTGCTGGCTGAGATGGCGCGGCAGTCCGTGCGCCTCCGCGGCCAGCCGCGCCAGCCATTCCCAGCGACCCCCGGTGACGCCGCCTTTCGAGTTCTGTATGTCTTTCCCCACCTCGCGCGCGTCCCATCCTTCACTCCCGCGCGCCACCCGCTCGATTTCCCCCGGTGGCAGCCCGAGAGCCTTGCCCAGCTCACGAATCGCGCCCCGGGCGCGATAGGTGGGAAACGCCGCCACCAACGCCGAGCGGTCGTGTCCGTAGCGCTCATGCACGCGCGGGATCAACTTCTCGCGGATGTCGCGCGGGAAGTCGAGGTCGATGTCCGGCAGCGAGGTCAGCTCGTCGTTCAGGAAGCGTCCGATCAGCAGGTCGTTGGCGATCGGATCGACGTGCGAAAGACCGGTCAGGAAGCACACGATCGAGGAGACGCTCGAGCCGCGTCCCCGCCCCGGCGGCAGCAGCCGCCTCACGCTGTCCCGCCCGCGCACCTCCACCGCCACCTCGCGAGCCAACTCCAGCATGTCGTGGTGGAGCAGGAAGAATCCGGGCAGCCCGAGCCGCTCGATGATCCGTAGCTCCTGCTCCAGGCGAGCCTGCGCCTCGCCCTGCGTCGACCCGGCGTCACGGTAGCGATCCTCCAACCGCGCCTGGCATAGCTCGCCGAGCTTGCGCATGGCCTCAGCATCCTCGGAGCCCGGATAGCGATACCCGAGGTCGCTGCTCAGATCGAACCGCAGCCGCTCGGCCAGCCGCGCGGTCTCCGCCACCGCCTCGGGGTGCTCTCGGAACCGGCCGGCCATCGTCGCCGGCGAGGCCAGCACGTGGCTGAAGTTGCCGCGCCGCTGTGGCTCCGAGGCATCGAGCGTGGTGTGCAGGCGCACCGCGACCAGCGCGTCTTGCAGCGGCGCGCGCGAGCGCGCGTGGGCGTGCACGTTGCCCGTCGCCACGCACGGCACCCCCAGCCGCTCAGCCACCCGCTCTAGCCGCCGGTTACGGGCCCGGTCGTCGCGCAGGAACGGCCGCTGGAGCTCAACTCGCAGGCGATCCGGTCCGAACGCGTCGAGCAGACGCCGAAGGGTGAACTCGTCGTGTACGCCGCGCAGCGCGCACCCGGTCAGGCAGACCAGCCCTTCGGCATGCTCGAGCACGTCGGTCAGCTGGACGAATGCTTGTGAGGGAGGGCCTGGCCTTTCCCGCGTGTGCGCGTGCGCGCGGGTCAGGATCCGGCACAGGTTCGACCAACCGCCAGCGTCCTGAACCAGCAGAGTCAGATGGCGGCCATCGTCCAGGTCGACCTCGGCGCCGTGGATTGGTCGCAGCCCGAGCGCCCGCGCGGAGACGGCGAACTCCATCGACCCCGACACCGTGTTGTGGTCGGTCAGAGCCATCGTCCGATAGCCCAGCTCCAGCGCGGTCGGAACCAGTTCGTCCGGCAGCGACGCCCCGTCGAGGAACGAGAAGGCCGAGTGGCAATGGAGCTCGACGTATTGAGTAGGAGTCGGCGATCTCATCGAACACATGTTCGCATCCGCCGCGGACGCTGCCATTCTCAGTTCAGATGAGCAGCTCGTGCCTGGTCATCGCGCACCGCGGCGCTTGGGGACCTGCAGCGCCCAACACCCCGACGGAAAACACGCTGGAAGCGTTCGAGGCGGCGATCACCCTCGGAGCGGACATGATCGAGTTCGACGTGCGCCGCACCCGCGACCACCGACTGGTCGTCTTCCACGACGCCCGAGTCAAGACCGTGCCGACCGCCTCACTCCGCTACGACGCGCTCAGGGCCAAAGGGACGACGTCCCGGCCACCGCTGCTGCAAGACGCGCTGGAGCTCACCAAGGACCGCATCGGGCTCAATCTGGAAATCAAGGAGCCCGGCTACGTCGAGGAGACGATCGCGCTGCTACGGCCGTTCGGCCTCGAGCGGTGCCTGCTCAGTTCGTTCCTCGACGACGTGGTACGCGAGGCCAAGGCGCTCGCCCCAGAGTTGCGAACCGGCCTGCTGATCGGGGCCGGCTTCCGGAAGGCGCTCACCACTCGCCTCCCCACGGTCAAGGCGGACTGCCTGGTCCTCCATCGCCGGCTCGCCACCGCCACCGCCCTCTCCGAGACTGCCGCGGCCGGCGTCCCGTGCGTGATCTGGACGGTCAACTCGGCACGGGCGCTCGATCGCTATCTCGGACACGCCGCCGTTGAGGGCGTGGTCACCGACCGGCCGGCGCTGGCGCTGGCGCGTCGTGCGCGGCTCGCGCCGGAGTGACGGCGCCGCTACCGCGCGTCGAGTCGCGCAGCCAGCGTACGGGGCGGCTCGCCCACGATCTCGGTGCGCGATCCGTCACGCCGTCATCGTATGAATTCGCGCACATCCACACGAGGAGGCCACCATGAACGAGCACGATCTCCGCGAGCAGGTCGCCCTTGGCTGCCGCATCCTCGCCGCCACCGGGCACGACGACTTCGTGTGGGGTCACGTGTCGGCGCGGGATCCCCGGGGTCGCGGCATCTGGATGAAGGCCTCGACGTTCGGTTTCGACGAAATAACCGCCGAGCACGTGATCCTGGTCGGCTTCGACGGCGACGTCCTGGCCGGCGAGCACCCCTGCCACATCGAGTGGCCGATCCACGCCGAGGTGCTCCGGGCGCGGCCCGATCTCGGCAGCGTCGTCCACACCCACCCCCCGCACTCGATCGCGCTCGCCGCGGCCGGCCAGCCGCTGCTGCCGGTCTCACACGCCGGCACGCTGTTCGTGCCCCCCGACGTGCCGCGCTTCACCAAGACCGCCGAGCTGATCATCACGCCGGAGCTCGGCCAAGACGTGGCGCGGACGCTTGCCCACACGCGCGCCCTCCTCCTCGTCAATCACGGGATCGTCACCGCCGGCACCACCGTCTCCGACGCGGTCGTCCGCGCGGTGCTCCTCGAGAAGGCCGCTCACCAGCAGATGCTCACCTACGCGTTCGGCGGCCCGCTTCACTTCTCCGATGACGAGGAGGCCCTGCGCAAGCGCGCCACCGTGTGGTCCGAGCGCCAGCGCGCCGCGCTGTGGGATTACCTCGGGCGCCGCTGGTAGGTACCAGCGGCGCCCGCCCGGCCGTCTACTTCGCTGTCCGCGTGCTCGCCGCCCCGCTGCGGATCGCCTGCCTGGCGATCCGCGCCGGACTCGTGGTCGCCCGCCCCCGCGCGAGCGATCCGCCCGCGGACGACGCGGCCCCAGACGTGGTGAAGTCCAGCACGGTGATCGAGTTGGCCGGGAACGTGTAGCGGAAGCTCGATCCACCGACCGACAGCGCCGTCACTGTCGGGGCGATCGCGGTCGGATGCGCGAGCGAGTTCATCGCTGCCGGATCGCCGGTCAACGTGGTCGCGGTGCCACCGCGCGCGCCGGTGGACAGCCCGCTGAGAACCAGCTTCATGGGCGCCGAGACGGCGCCATCGTTGACGACCACTACATAAGTGTGCCCGGGGGATTGGCTGGCCACCTCGAACAGCGTCCCGGCGCCCGCCACGACCTGTGAGCCGATCACATGGTCGCCATGCCCGGCCGAGAGCATGTCCTGCGCCCAGTAGGACGGGGATCCGAAGCTCTTCAACGCGTTGTAGCCGATCAGGTTGGTCGGCCAACTCGGCGCATTGACGTTGACCAGCAGCGGCGCGTAGGAGGAGCCGATGACCAGGTCTGCGTTGCGCTCGAGACCGGTCAGGAATGCCGCCTCTCCGATCGCCCCCGCCAGCGTCCCGGTCGGCTGGCCCTGGGTCGTGGCGTACTCGCCGACGATCACCTTGGGGCCACTCCGGCTCGCCCCATCGAACAGGTGCGCATTCTCCGCGAAGTACTGCGGATCGTTGTTGTAGAAGTGCTCGTCGAGCATGTCCATAGGCCTGGTCGTCACCGGGGTGGTGGCGACCACCGACATCCTCGGGAACGCCGCCTTGATCGCGTCGTAGAACATCGGATAGCGGTAGGCATGGTAGCTGCCCGAGGAGTCGAAGAAGTCCTCGTTTCCGACCTCGACGCCGACCAGGTCGAACGGCTGCGGATGCCCATCCGCAGCCCGCATCGCCCCCCACGACGTGCTCGTCGGATCGACCGCGTAGTGGATCTCGTTCACCGCGTCCTGCACGTACGGGGCGAGCTGACTCCGCGGCACCACGGTGCCGTTCAGGGTGTACCCGGCCCACACCGCGAGCAGCGGCTTGGCCCCTGCCTCCTCGGCCATCTCCAGGTACTCGAGCAGCCCCATTCCGTCCTGCGACCAGTACCCCCACGCGCTGTTGAAGTGGCCGGGGCGGTCCTCGATCGGCCCAACCGTGCTGCTCCACTCAAAGCGTGTGTCGATCGTGCTGCCCTCCAGGTAGTTGCCGCCCGGCACGCGGAAGTAGCCGGGGTGCAGCGCGCCCAGCTTCTGCATCAGATCGACCCGCAGGCCATTGGAAACCCCGTCATACGTCGGGGGGAACAGCGAGACGATGTCGAACCACAGCGTGCTGTGGGCGGCCGAGGCATTGCTGGTCAAGATCACGAACCGGTTGGACAGTGACCGCGGAGTGCCGTTCGGAACTCGGAGCGTGGCGGTGTATTTCGCCCACCCGCGGGTCACGCCGGCGACCGTCGAGGATGCGTACACCTGCCCGCTGTTGCTCTCCAGGTCCACGGTGAGCGGACCTGTCCTCGCCCGGCTCGAGCGGGCGAAGAACGACACGTGGTAGGTGGTCGACGGCTTCACCGGGATGCCCCAGTAGCCGGCGTTGGCCACGCCCACCCGCCCGCCGGCCGGCACGGACCCCACCGACAGCTCCAGGCTGACCTGGTTCGCCGCGGTCGGGCCGACACCCTTGTCCAGCGCGATGCTCCCGCTCGCACCCCCGCCGCTCACCGGCGACCAGTACACCGGGTTGTTCGCGTCCTCCTTGAGATCGCGGTTGCGGATCATCTCGGCGTAGACGCCGCCGTCGCCCGAGTGGTTGATCTCCTCGAGGAACTCCCCGAACTCGGTCGAGGCGATATGCGGACCGGCCTGCGAGGCGTCCACGGTCAGCGTGCCGGGCCCGGCCAGCTGCTTGATCGCGCTGGCGGCGAGCACGCCCGTGTACACCCGGGCGTCGTCGATTCGCCCGGAGACGAAGTCAACCGGGTTGCCGGCGAACCTGCCCCGCCCGACCGCGAGCTGACCGGTCGCCGCCCAGCTGCCCGAGTTCGACTGTGTCTGCTGCAGCGCGCCGTTGACATACAGCGAGATCGTGTTCTTGGACGCGTTGTAGACGCCGGTCAACAGGTACCACTCGCCTGGCTGAGGAATGATCGAACTGGCGGTTGCGATCGTGCCCAGCGCACTGGGCGAGTCGTAGGCCAGGTGCGTGAACGCGAACCGGTGGCTGTCGCCCCGCAGCTGCAGGTAGAAGCCGCTGACCTGGCTGCCGTCCTGGCTCACGAACGTCTGATAGCCGTTCGTGTTGTTCAGGTTGACCCACGCCGACACGGTGAAGCTCTGGGTGGTGTCGATGACTGGGCCGGCCGCCGCCGCGTCCTGACCGTTGCCATCGACCGAGAGCGCGCTCGGGCCGACCACTCCCGGTCCCCACGCGGCGCCGCCCTCGAGCGACAGCGGGTGACCCCCGCCCGATGAGTCCGCCGCCGTCGCCCCCGACCCCTCGTCGAATGTCCAGTGGCCCGTCAGCGTCGGGCTCGTCGCCGCGCCGGCGCCTGCCGGCGAGCACAGCAGCACAACGAGCGCGGCCAGGATGGGCACGCAGAATCGACCCGCCGCCTGGCGGGCAGCCAGTGAGAACACGCCTCTGCCTCCTACCTCGTTCTCCGGTCTTGATGTGAACGCTAACAGATAGCTCACGACTGGCAACCCGTCAAGGCGGTGCGGTACGGTCCGCGGAATGAGGGGGTGGCAGGAGCGACGCTCGGAACCCCGTGAACGCCGGCAGTCGCCACGTCTGACCAAGCGCGAGCTCAAGCAAGCGCTCTCGGGTGCCGGACGCAAGTGGGTCAAGGAGGTCTGGAAGGCCGCGGCTCGCACGTCCGGCGAGATGGACCGGCTGAGCCCGGTGACCACGCCCCTTGCCAACCGCCTGGTCGAGAGCTACGCGGCGACCGAGCGCGTCGCCGGTGGCGAGATCCAGCGCGCGCTGCGCATCGCCACGGTGGCCGGCTACGCGTCGCGCGTGGTGCTGGCCGAGCCGACCGAGCAGCCAAGGCTGAAGCCATCCGACTTCCAGCTGAGCGCGCATCCCGATCTGGACCGGCTGGCCGCCGACCCCGCCCGTCTGATGGACCCCGTGCGCGCGATCGCCGCCGACCGCTTCAACTCGGTGATGACGCTCCCACCCGAGGTGTGGACCTCGTACGTGGCTACCGCGGCGATGAGGCTGCAGGGTCAGGCCACGACCAAGACGCTCGACTGGCGAGAGTTCGGCCGGCAGCGGATCGAGCAGATGCTGCGCTACGGGTACGTGCTGCGATGCCTGGACGAAGCGCTCGGCGCCGAACCCGATTCGCGACAAAGCGCTTGACAGCAGTTTCACTTGACTGCGGTGGTGGTCTGCACGAAGGCGGCGTCGCCGTCGCGGACGAGTGATGGTTCTCTACATCGATGAGGGATCGGCCTCCTGGCGCCCCGTGGTGTTCTTCGGCGGGCTCGGCACCGACGTGAACGCGTTCTACGAGACCGAGTTCGCCCGCGATCTGCGCGAGCGGCTGCGCCTTCGGGTCATCAGCGTCGAGCGCAACGGGTTCGGGATGACGCCGCTCGATCCATCGCGCGGGATCGGCGACGCGGTCGACGACGTCGTCTCGGTGCTGGACGACCTCGCAGTTCGGCGCTTCGCGGTGGTGGCGATCTCTGGGGGCGCGCCCTACGCCGCCGCGCTGGCGGTGCGCGTGCCACATCGCGTGCTCTCGCTCCATCTCGCCGCGGCGGTGGCCGGACCGCTGGTCGCGTCATGCGGCACCGCTTCGGCGCTGTACGCCCAGCCGGGCCAGCTGGCGGCCGATCCGGCCCTGGCCCACGAATGGCGGCTGATCAGCACCGAGCCGCTCCCCGACCTGAGCGGGCTGTACGCGCCGGCCTACCTGTACTGGGGTCGCGACGACGACATCGTGCCTGCCGAGCACATACGCGAGTGGTGCCGGATCCTGCCGCGGATCGCAGCGCTGCGCAGCTACCCCGACGAGGGGCACGACGTGCAATATCGCCACTGGGAGCAGATCCTGCTCGACGTGGCCGGACTGGGCGCTCACCGCAAGACTCGCGCGGCATGATCCCCGAGGCGTTCATCACCTCCGCGGTCATCGGCGCCGCGGACACCGTCGAGCGCAGCGAGCACGTGCCGGTGACGCCCGATCAGATCGCTGACTCTCTCTGCGCCGCGCGTGTCTGAGCTGCCGACATCGGTCGGTCTGCTCGGCGGCGGCGTGATCGGGGGCGGCTGGGCGGCTCGATTCGCACTGAGCGGAGTCGACGTGCGCGTCTACGATCCGGATCCCGAGGCACCGCGGAAGATCGGCCGGACGCTCGAGAACGCCCGGCGCGCGTATGGGAAGCTGACCTCGCTGCCACTCCCGCCGGAAGGGGCGCTCACCTTTGTGAGCTCACTCGAGGATGCGGTGACGGCGGTGGGGTTCGTCCAGGAGTCGGCGCCCGAGCGCGTCGAGGTCAAGCAGCGCCTCCTGGCCGAGGCGGACGCGGCAGCCGATCCCGACGTCGTCATCTGCTCCTCCACGTCGGGCCTGCGGCCCTCGTCGCTGCAAGCGGACATGGAGCATCCCGAGCGATTCGCGGTCGGCCACCCCTTCAACCCGGTGTATCTGCTGCCGCTGGTCGAGCTGTGCGCGGGCGCCCGGACCGCGCCGGAGACGCTGGAGCGCGCCACCGTCGTCTACCACGCGCTTGGCATGCATCCGCTCGCGCTCCGCCACGAGATCGACGGCTTCATCGCGGATCGGCTGCTGGAAGCGCTCTGGCGCGAGGCCCTGTGGCTCGTGCACGACGACGTCGCCACGGTGGCCGAGGTCGACGACGCGATCCGCTTCGGTGCCGGCCTTCGCTGGGCGAGCATGGGGACGTTTCTCACCTACCGTCTGGCCGGGGGCGAGGAGGGGATGCGTGCGTTCATGGAGCACTTCGGTCCGGCCCTGGCGCTTCCCTGGACAAAGCTGGTCGACGTCCCGGAGCTGACGACGGAGTTCCTCGACAAAGTCGCCGGCCAGTCCGATGCGCAGGCCCGTGGTCGGTCCGTGGCCGAACTCGAGCGCGAGCGTGACGACTGCCTCGTCGCGGTGCTGCAGGCGCTCCGCGGCCAGAGCGCCGGCGCGGGCGCCACGGTGGCGGGGTGGGAGCGCAGCTTGTTGGACATTGTCCCGGCCGCGCAGCCGGGGCCGATGGACGGGGACCGGCCGCTTGCTCTCTACTCGCGCGAGATCCCGCCCGACTGGATCGACTACAACGGCCACGTCACCGAGAGCCGCTACCTCGACGTGCTCGGCGAGGCCACCGACGCGCTCCTGCGCTACATCGGCGTGAACGCGGAGTACCTCGGCTCGGGGGGCAGCTACTACACGGTCGAGACGCACATCTCGCACCTCGGCCAGCTGTACGCCGGCGACCGCGTGCAGGCGATCACCCAGATCCTGGGGTGCGACGAGAAGCGCCTTCACCTGTTCCACGTCATCACGCGCGTGGGAGAGAAGACGCCGGTAGCCACGGGCGAGCACATGCTCCTGCACGTCGACGCCGCCGCCGGCCGTGCGTCCCCGGTCCGCGACGGCGTCCGCCACCGCGTCGAGACGCTGGCCGCCGCCCACGCGTCGCTGCCCCGGCCGCCGCGAGCCGGCCGGCGGATCGCCCTCTGAGGCCGGCCGGCCGTTAGCGGAGCATCATGCGGACCTCGCCGAGCACGCGCGGTTCGATCAGCTCACTGCAGTAGGCGCTGAAGTGAACGCCGTCGAAGCGGCACAGCTGCCCGTTCACCTTGGCGTTGTAGTGGTTACCGGGCGACACCGTCTGGTCGAGGTCGAGGACGTGAACCGTTTTCGGATGGCGCTTGGCGGCGGCTTCCAGCATCTCGTCGATCCGGGCGTGGCGAGCGGGGCTGGCGGCCGGCGACGGCGAGCCATCCGGCAGGTTCGGCGGCTGGGTGTACGGGATCGACAGGAACAGGATCTGCGTACCGCCGGCGCCGAGGGTTCGGACGAGCCGTTCGATCTGGTTCTGCACGTAGGTATCGAAGGTCCGCTGGCCCAGGTGAACCACCTTGCCGCCGATCTTCCAGTCGAACTGGTCCCGGTAGCCAAGCTCGACGATCACCGCCTGGGCGTGGGTGGCCTTCTTCTCAGCGGCCCATTGCTGGAGCGCGTTCGGGCAGCCGGCCGACTGGCCTTCCCAGGTGCCGGCTACGTCGAGCTCGCCCTGGGTTGTGAAGGCGCACCCGAGCACACCCGACTCCGCCAGCTGGACGCCGTAGCGCTCCTCGTTGGCGAGCCACGGAACGCCCAGCGTGAAGGCGAGCGAATCGCCTGCCAGGAGGACGCGCTTGGGCGGGCAGGTATTGAACGTCTTCTGGGCCGACCCGCTCCAGGTCAACTTGTGGGCGCCCAGCGCCGTGTACACGAACTGGGTCTCCTTGCCCTTCTCGACCGGCGCGACGCCGTACTGGGCCGAGTCGGTTAGCGAGAGTGTGCATCCCGCGTCGTTGCCGCGCAGCTGCGGGGGCGGCTGCGGCAGCGTGTCCGCCGCCGGGACGCCGACCGGAAGCGCGCTGGCCGCGGAGGCGAGCAGGAGCGCGGCCACCGAGCCGCCCGCAGCCAGCGGCGTCATCAGCGCCGCGGATCCGGTGAGGCGGCGGTCTCGTGTGTCGCCCTCCGCGGGGCGGCGGCGGAGCGCCAGCACGATGGCCAGGGCCGCCCCGATCAGCAGACCGGACGCGCGCGTGTCGGTCCCGTAGTAGATGCGGTTGAGGTTCCGCCCGCCGTCGAACAGCAGCGCCATGTCGAGCGCGGACGCAATTGCGCCGGCCAGGCAGACGGCGAGGAGTAGTCGGAGCGGCCAGTTCCCGGCCCTCGCCTCCCTCGCCTCATCGTCCTCGCCCCGCCGACTGCCCCGCCGGCACGCAAGCCGGAGCACGGAGATCACCAGCACCGGCCACACCAGGTAGAACTGCTCCTCGATCGCCAGCGACCATGTGTGCTCGAGCGGCGATACCGGTCCGGTGGCCGCGAAGTAGTCGGCGCCGGCCACGATCTGGTGCCAGTTGCTGAAGTACGTCAGCGCCGAGATGCCGTCGCCCTTCAGCCCCGGGACTGCCTGCGCCGGGCCGGCGACCAGGTAGTAGACGCCGATCGTCGCGACGAGGCAGAACAGCGCCGGCAGCAGCCGTCTCGCCCGCCGGGCCCAGAACGAGCCCAGCGCGATCGTCGATGACCGCTGCCACTCGGCGACCAGCAGCGAGGTGATGAGATACCCGGAGAGGACGAAGAACACCTCGACGCCCAGGAACCCGCCCGGCGCCCAGCTCACCCCGCCGTGGAAGAGGAGGACGGCGAGCACGGCGACGCCGCGCAGGCCGTCGAGGCCGGCGTAGCGAGCCGCTCCCCCGGGCTTGGCCTGTCGGTCCTGCCCGAAGCGCGGCAATCGAAGGCGTGGATGTACGGACGTTTCCCTGCGCACCAAACGGTTGGTAGCCCGCCCCGTCGTCGGGCCGGCGTAAAGCGTCTTACTTGTCCCTCAGGTTCAGCATGCGGGCCCCGGTGAACTGCGGGCTGGGGCGCCGGCCTGCCGAGCCGTCTCCGCCCGGTAGGCGAAGAGCTCTCTTCATCCTAGCCACCCCGTCGCGATCATCGGCGCAGTCCCGGGCGACGCGCCCCAGAACCTCGGGCCGGCGGGGCCGAATAGCCCTCCCCCTGGCTACCCGCCCATTGACTCTCGACTCTGGCGCGAGTTTCCCGCCACTCGCCACCCGCCCCACGGGCGAATGCGCATTCACTCGGCCATGGCGCGAGTTTCCTGCCCTTCGGCGCCCGCGCCGTCAGCGAGTGGCGACTTCTCGCTTTTGCGGGGCATTCGCGCAGCCCGCCTGGCCGGCGCTTCCGAAACCCACGCTCGCCCACCAACAGACTCCCCCGAGACTGCCCAGCCCACTCCGGCCCCTGCATCTTCAACGATGAAGAAGTGGCGCGACCTGGTCGCGATCTCGCCGAGCAGGGGCCCACACTCAGGACCCTGGGATCTTCAACGTTGAAGTACACCGTCCCTCGGAACCTCGACGTTTCCCGACCCCGGACACCCTTGACAGAGATTATTAGTGACTGCTAAGCTAGATGTAGTTAGCACTCACTAATAAGGAGCCGATGGCCATGTCCCCCACAACGAACACCGCACGCAGGGCCTGGACCCTGGTGATCGTGTCGATCGGGCTGTTCATGATGGTTCTGGACAACCTCGTCGTGAACGTCGCGCTTCCGAGCATCAGGGCCGACCTCGGCGCGTCGATCCAGACGCTCGAATGGACGGTCAACGCCTACATCCTGGCTTACGCGGTTCTGCTCCTGACCGGCGCGGCGCTCGGCGATCGGCTGGGACGCAAGCGTATGTTCATCGCCGGCATCGCGCTGTTCACGGCCGGCTCGGCAGCCGCGGCACTTTCTCCCACCATCGACGTCCTCATCGCCGCCCGCGCCGTCCAGGGCGTCGCCGCCGCGATCGTGACCCCGCTCACCCTGACCCTCCTGGCCGAGGCGTTCCCGCCCGAGCAGCGGGGACTGGCCCTTGGGGTCTGGTCCGGGATCAGCGGCATCGGCGTTGCTCTCGGCCCGCTGGTCGGCGGCGCTCTCACCCAAGTCGCCTCGTGGCACTGGATCTTCTGGGTCAACGTGCCGATCGGTATCGCTCTCATCCCCGTCGCGGCAAGCCGGCTGGTCGAGAGCCGCGGCGAAGTCAAGCGCCTCGACCTCCCGGGCCTGGCTCTCGTGTCAGCCGGCCTGTTCGGCGTCGTCTACGGCCTGGTTCGCTCGCAGTCGCTCGGCTGGGGCAGCGCCGAGGTCGTGATCGGGCTGGCGGCCGGTACGGGACTGCTGGCAGCGTTCGTCTGGCAGGAGCTCCGCACCTCGGAGCCCATGCTGCCGATGCAGTTCTTCGCCAACCGCGGGTTCGCGGTGACCAACGCGGTGTCGATCGCGATGTACTTCGGGATGTTCGGCTCGATCTTCTTCCTGAGCCAGTTCCTCCAGAACGTGCTGCACAACACGCCGCTGCAGGCGGGCGTCAAGCTCCTGGTCTGGACCGGCGCGGTCATGGTGGTCTCCCCGCTCTCGGGCTTCCTGTCCGAGCGCTACGGCAGCCGGATGTTCATGGCCGCCGGGCTCGGCGCTTCAGGCGGTCGCACTCGGCATGCTGGCCACGCTGGCCAGCGTCGACGAGACCTACGCCAGCATGCTCATCCCGTTCGTCCTGGCCGGCAGCGGCATGGCGATGGTGTTCGCCCCCTCGGCCAACGCGGTTCTCTCGTCGGTGCGGACCGCGCAGACCGGACAGGCGTCGGGCGCGACCAATGCGATCCGCGAGCTCGGTGGAGTTCTCGGCATCGCCGTCCTGGCCACCGTGTTCACCAGCCACGGCAGCTACACGTCACCCGCCGCGTACGTCAATGGCCTGGTCCCGGCCATGTGGGTGGGTGCCGCGGTGCTCGCCGCCGGCGCCCTGGTCGCCCTGGTGTTCCCGTTCAGCACCCGCGACTCGGCCGCCCAGCAAGCGGCGGCCGAAGCGGGGCCCGGCAAGCCGCCCCTCGCGCTCGCCGCCTGACGCTGCCCTAGGATCAATGATGAGCGCCATGGCCACGACCACCGCCAAGACTCCCCGTCAGCGCGTCCCGGCGTCCGAGCGCCGGGACGCGCTGATCGACGCCGCCATCCACGAGTTCGCCCAGGGGGGGCTTCACGGGACGCCCGTGGACAAGATCGCTCGACGGGTCGGAGTCGCGCAGCCCTACGTTTTCAGCCTGTTCGGCAGCAAGCGCGATCTGTTCCTGGCTGCGGTCGAGCGGAACTTCGAGATCGTGGCGGACACGTTCACCAAGGCGGCCAAGGAGTTCGATCCGGCCACCGCCCCTCCAGACGTGACGTTGCTGAACGCGATGGGCATGGCCTACGTGGAGCTGCTCGGCACCCAGTCGCATCGGGACTACCTGATGCTCCAGCTCCATTCGTATGCCGCTTGCGACGACGAGGAGATCCGCGACCGGGTGCGCACCTTCTACGCCCGCCTGGTCGCCCACGTGGAGCGCCTCTCGCAGGCGGAGCCCGAGGAGATCGACGAGTTCTTCCGCTACGGCATGTGGCTCAACGTCGCCGCCGCGATGGGGGTCGAGGATCTCTCGGTTGGCTGCGAATGGGTCCGGGCCGAGCAGGCCCTGCAGGCCGAGTCCGCACTGGCCGAGTCCGCACTGGCCGAGTCCGCACTGGCCGGATCCGCGCAGGCCGGATCCGCACAGGCCTGACCAGCGGCCCGATGTGCGACCCGGCGGGTCAGTCCGCCACGCGGCGCTCGGGGTAGCGCGGCAGGCCATCGTCGGGGATCGGCTCCCATGGCGCCGCGTAGGCCACGAACTGCCGCGCCGCCGGCCGGATGCCCGGATCCTCGTCAAACGTCCCGAGTCGGACGCCCACGCGTGACGCATCCTGGGGATCACGGCTGAACAGCGCCGAGCCGCAGTCTCCGCAGAACCATTTCTCGGCCCCGCCCTCGGGCTTCCACGCCCGCATGCGGTCCTCGCCCTCGAGGATCTGGAACGAGCCCGGCTCGAGCTGCGCGTTCGCCGAGGCGGCGGCTCCGCTGCGGCGCTGGCAGCGCGTGCAGTGGCAGTACAGCGCCGAGACCGGCGGCGCGGTGACCACGAAACGGACCGCGCCGCACCCACATCCGCCGGTCAGCCTGAGGCTCGTTGCCATCGCGCGCACCCCTTAGACCCGCGCCGCCAGGTTGACCAGGTCGCGCTCGGGCGCGATGCCCCAGCGCTCGCGCCACCAGCGCGAGGCGATCGTCGAGATCCCAGCGATCGGGCCGCTCCTCGCCGGAGTGCTCCGGGCTCGCGCCCTTGAGCGCCATGCAGCCGGTGTTGTCGCCGATCGCGCGGATGTCCTCCACATCCTCGGAGCTCAGGCGCAGCTCGGTGGGCAGCCCGGCCAGCTCGGCCCGCTTGCTCTCGACGGGGCGCGCGCCCGGCGCCTATCTCCTGGATCAGTGTGGGCGCCACACAGGCCACCGCCTCGTGGGCCAGGTTCCACTGACAGGCGAGCTGGATCATGGTCAGGCCGGCGTGCTCGGCGATCGGGCGCATTCGGTCCAGCCGCTCGCGGCCCTGCTCGATCCAGCCGGCGGGCCGGAAGCTGCGGTGATCCTGCGGAGCCAGTTCCTGCCCGGGCAGCACGTCGTCGAAGAAGAGCCCGCCGTAGTCCACCACGCGCGTGATCACCTTCACACCCG
This sequence comes from uncultured Solirubrobacterales bacterium, assembly GCA_963757795.1. Taxonomy (GTDB): domain Bacteria; phylum Actinomycetota; class Thermoleophilia; order Solirubrobacterales; family Solirubrobacteraceae; genus Palsa-465. Next base: position 206,646 of record CAVWSI010000008.1, read on the forward strand.
CCGCCGCGGCGGCGTCGAGGGAAAGCTCCCCGGGCCAGGGCTCGAGCGGGTTGAGGATGATCATCGCCCAATCGAGCAGAGAGCCGAAACGCTCCAGGCAGTCGATCAGGTCGAGCGTGAAGCCGTTGGCCGGGCCTGGCGCCACGCCGATCAGGCGCGTCAGGCCCGCCTCCCGCAGCCCGGCCATCTCCTGCCACACCCGCTCGCTCGTGTAGCCGGTGCGGTCCGGGTTGTGCAGCAGCAACAGGTCGAAGCGGTCGATGCCGCAGCGCTCCAGGCTGCGCTCGGTCGCCATGCGCAGGTAGTCGCCGTAGCCCGATTCATCACGCAGCCGCCGGTCGGTGAAGCGCGGAAAACCTTTCGCTCCGTCGCGCTCGCCGAAGTAGAAGTCGTGCCCCACGGCGCCCACGATGCACATCTCGCTCCGCGACCGGCCCTCGATCGCGCGCCCAAGCATCCGGTCGGCCTCGCCGGCGCCGTAGACGTCGGCGGTCATCACGGTCCGGATCGATTCGTCGGGCGCGACCAGGGCCAGGAACCGCTCGTCGTCAAGCGATTCGCCGAAGCGCATGAACCGGCCGCCGCTCCAGGTGCCGACGGCGACCGGACCGGGATCGAGGGGTGCTTTCGAGTCCGCCATGCGCGCTCCAGTTTAGGTTGACGCCACCGATCACCGCTCGCGCCACGTCGTGCGCCACCGATCACCGCTGCCGCCACCACTTCCCATGTTGCAGGTCGTGGAAGACGATCTCGTCCCGGCCGCACGTCGTCACCACCTCCCAATAGCGCCTGCGCAGCGGGCGATCGGTCCACCAGCGATCCTCGACCAGCCACGACTCGCGCACCGCCTCCACCGTGCGGCCGTCGACTATCACCGGGCAGCCGTCATCACCGGCGTTGACCGTGACCCGGCGGGGAATAGATAACCGGCGCGGCCCGCTCACATCACCCCTCGAACGGTGTCAGCACCGCGCGCCGCTCGGGAACGCGGGATTCGGGATCGACTTCGAGCACGCGCAGCGCGGCGTCGGGACCGGCGGCAGCACGGGCCTGGCGGATGGCCTCGCGCAGACGCGCTGTCCGGGCGGCGACGGGATCGTCCAACAGTCCGCGCTGATCGCTCGCGTGCGGCCCGTAGCGCTCCACCGCCAGCCGCAGCTGCTGCGCCGGCGCCGGCATCAGCGCCAGGCGCGGGGCAAGGGCAAGCCGCATCCGGGCTGGATCGGCCAGCGCCTCGCGGAACACCACCTGCTCGCGCCAGGTTCCGCCCTGCTCCACCAGCACGGCCGAGAGGACGACGGCTCGCAGCGTCCTGCCACGCCGCTCCCGCCGCGCCAGCACGCGATCGATCAGCAGCCCGAGCGCCCGCTCGAGCTGGATGCCCGATGCAGCCTCGGGCAGCTCGAGCGACTCGCGCAGGAACTCGCGCGCCGGTCGTGGTCGTAGAGCGCCATCGCCGCCGCTGGCGAGCTCGTGGGCGTGCAGCCCGGCCGTGCCGAACCGATCGGCCAGCGCGGCCGGCGCGAGCGCCGCCAGCTCGCCAAGCGTGCCGATGCCCAATCGCTCGAGCGCCACCGGCAGGTCGGCCAGCGCCGGCCGGGCGCGCAGCAGCGCCACCGGGAGCGGCGCCAGGAAGACGCCGGCCTCCTGACGCCCGCCGGGAACGATCACCGGCCGGCGCACCCGGGCCCGCGTCGCTGCCGCCACCGCGGCGAACCGCGACGGCGCCACCCCATAGCGAGCCGGCACCCGCAGGCTCCGGCGCGTCGCAGCCAGCACCCCCTCGACGCCGCCGTACAGCCGCAGCATTCCGCGCACGTCGAAGCAGGCCAGACCCGGCCGCTCCGGCTCGACGGCCGCGCCCATCGATTCGAGTCGCACCAGCAGCCGCTCCCAGAAGTCGGCGACGCCCGCCGGGTCGGGAGCGATCAGCGTGAGGCGCGGGCAGCGGGCCAGCGCCTCTCCCAGGCGCATCCCGGGATGGACACCGAACGCCTCGGCCGACAGCGACACTTCGCCGACCTGCTGGATGCCGCCGGGCTCGGGCGCGAGCGCGGTGGGAGCTTCCAGCAGCTCGGCTCGGCCTTCCGAGGCGACGGTGAGCTGAAAACGAGGTAGGAGAACACACGCGATCATTGATCGAACGCATGTTCGCATAGGCGTCGGATGGACCGACCTGGCTGGGTCATATCTGCGCACTCGAGATCCCTCCGCCGGCGAGATCGCGGTCATGACCCATATATGGCGCTGAATCGGCACTCACCGTCCCGGGGGTGGCGAGTGCGCACTTATGACCCATCGATCATGGCCCGTGCCCCGGCTCGATCCAATGCGCCCCGGCGAACGTGAGCGACCCTCCGACCGACCGGTGCGTCTCGCCCTCGATCGGCTCGAGCAGGAAGCCGCAATGATCGCCGAACGGGACCCGCTCGAGCACACGGCCGGCGAACCAATCCTCCAGCTCGCAGAGTGTCGAGCATCGACTGGAGGTGAGAGGAGCACGTCTGGGCGTGGAACTATTCGGTAAGTCCTCGAGGTCGGCGTTGGCCGCGTCATGTGGGCGTAGAAGTCATCGCGCGGCGCGACACGGTGCGGTGCGGTGCGGCGCACATGTAACCCGCGGTGACCGCCACTGCCCCGATCCCGCTCGCGCCGCAGTCACCGGCGACCTCATCGCAGATTCCATGCGGTCACTGGATCGTTAGGTGAAGGCGACCTCGTACAGCCGTGCTGCTCTAAAGCCTGGGCAATCACCTCCGGATCGGCGGCATCGGCAAGCGTGTCGACTCGCGTGTGTGGCTTCTCTCGATCGGATCGACGCAGAACCCGATCGAGCCCGCATAAGTGGCGATCTCTTCACATCCGGGGCCATTGATCCAGCGGCGGCCCCGCGCCGTATAGGGGGCAGTCCAACCCGACCAGAGGAGTAGTGCCATGGCCATGGCCATGGCCATGGCCGTCGCCGTTGTCTTGAAGTTCAAGGGAGCCTCGCTCGAGCAGTACGACCAGGTGGTCGAGAGGATGGGCTTCGAGCGCTCGGGCGCCGGCGCCGCCGGCGCCATCTTTCATTGGGTCACTCAGACGGACGAAGGGCTGCAGATCACCGACGTATGGGAGAGCAAGGACGGCTTCGAGCGGTTCGCCCGGGAGGAGATCATGCCCCACACGGCCGCGGTGGGAATCACCGAGCAGCCAGAAATCGCCTATTACGAGGTTCACAACTACCTGACCGCCGGGCAGGCCGTCACGGCCTGAACGGCATCGGGGGTCTCGCTCCTCGGATCCGGCGCAGGTCGGATCGCGAGGCGAGGCCGCGGGGGCGGAACGGTGGCGCGCCGGACCGCCCCCCACCTGGCAACCGCGGAGCGCCGAACGGTGGCGCGCCGGACCGCCCCCCCCACGTGGCAACCGCCCTCGCCGACCGACAGCACCCAACCGCGCCACCGACGACCGCGCGATGGTACGGTCAAGAGCGAATGGCACCACCGAACCCGTTCGACATCGCGTCCGAGGGCATCCGCACCCTGAGAGCACTCGGCCAGCGCATCCCGGGCGCCGGCGAGGTGCTGGCGCGCTCGCTCGAGGACACGGTGACCGGCCGCACCGTGATGATCACCGGCGCCTCGTCGGGGATCGGTAGGGCGGCGGCGCTGGAGATCGGGGAGGCCGGCGGGACGATGCTGCTGGTGGCCCGGCGCCGGGACCAACTCCAGGAGGTGGCCGACGAGATCGAGTCGCTGGGCGGGACCGCCTATGTGCATCCCTGCGACTTGAGCAACCTTGACGATATCGACCGCATGGCGGCGGAGGTCCTCGAGCAGCACGAGTCGGTCGACGTCCTGGTCAACAACGCCGGCAAGTCGATCCGCCGGTCGGTCGATCGGGCGTACGAGCGCTTTCACGACTACCAGCGGACCATGCAGCTCAACTACTTCGCGGCGGTCAAGCTGATCCTCGACCTGCTCCCCACGATGCGCGAGCGCGGCACCGGGCACATCGTGAACATCTCGACCATTGGGCTGCAGATGAACACGCCTCGGTTCAGCGCCTACGTGGCCTCGAAGGCCGCGCTGGACGCCTTCTCCAGGTCAATCGGCCCCGAGGTGATCGATGACGGCGTGCACATCACCACCGTGTACATGCCACTCGTGCGCACTCCGATGATCGCGCCCACCAAGATCTATGACCGGTTCCCGACGCTCTCGCCCAAGGACGCCGGGCACATGATCGCCGAGGCGATTCGCAAGCGGCCCAAGCGGATTGCCACCACCCTGGGCAATCTCGGGCAGCTGACCTACGCGATCGCCCCCGGCGCGCAGGATCTGGTGGTCAACCGCGCCTATCACCTGATCCCCGAGGGCGACCAGAAGCAGCCCGATCACCCCTTCACGCCCGAAGAGCGCGCGTTCGTGCGCGCCACCCGCGGCATGCACTGGTGATCCCTCGCCCGAAGAGCGCGCCACCCGCGGCGTGCACTGGTGATCCGCGCTACACCGAGCTGCCGGAGTCGCGAATGAGCTGCCCGACCGGCACCGCTCGCAGGTGCTCGGTGAGCAGCCCCCGGTCGAGCTTGCCGATCAGGGCCGAGCACTGACGGGAGCTGGTCACACTCAGCTCGATCACCTCGCCGGCGTGCAGATGCCCGAGCTCGTCGTCGCCGTCACTGAGCCGCACCGCGCCGGCCACCAGTCGTCCACCCGCGCCGTGCGCCATCCACCACTGCCCCACGCTCGGCCCGCTCGAGGCATATATGAAGTGGTGGTGGAAGCCGAGCTGCGTGATCAGGTCCCGGAGGCGGTCACGCGTTCCGAGCCAGCGCACGAGGCCGCCCTTGGGAAGCTGCGGCACGGCCTGATCGCCGTAGGCCACGACCAGCGTCTCCTGGCCCGACTGCGCCACCGCGAACGAGGCCCGGATTCCGCGCGAGGCCAAGTAGTCGGCGATGGTCGGGATCTGGCTGGCCGGCGCGTCGATGAGCACTCCGACCTCGGGCCGGCTGGTGGCCACAGCGGTGACCGGCTTCATGTGCACGAAGTGGGAGACCAGGCTGTAGGAGGCGCCGGTCGTGAGCGTCCACCCCGCGATCAGCAGCGCGGCCGCGGTGCCCGCGATCGCCCGAGCGGTGCGCACCCGCCAGGCCGGGAGCGGGATCACCCGGCGCTCGTTGCTCATGATCAGCGACGCGGTCGACGGGCGGCGGGCAAATGAACCGTTCGGCTCGGGCCGAGCGCGGCAGCGCGCGCTCGAGCGCCGGGCCGATGTCGTCGACCCTCTCCGCCACCTGAGCCAGACCGAAGCGCAACAGCGCCTGGTTCGAAACCCGAACGTGCCCGTATCCGAACCCGTAGGAGATGACCGGGCAGCCGCGGATGATCGCTTCGAGCACCGTCAGCCCGGCGCTCGAGTGGACCAGCGCATCGCTGGCGGCCAGCACGTCGCCCATCCGGTCGGTGAACCCCATGATCCGCAGCCGCGGCTCAGAGCCCAGCTCCCGAGAGACCTGCGACTCGCAGCTTGTCGTTGCGCCCGCACAAGCAGAGCACGATCGCGCCCGGTACCTGCAGCGCGGCGCGCGTGGCGCCGAGCAGATCACCCACCCCCCAGCCGCCGCCGGACACCGCGATCACCTTGGTCTCATCTCCCGGCAGACCCAGCGCACGCCGGGCATCGGCCCGCGAGCGCGCGGCGAGGAACGAGGGCGAGGTGGGCGGCTTGGCCCAGCGCACGCTGCCCGGCCCGGCGATCGACTCGGCCTCCTCGATCGTCTCCGGATGGGTGACGAAGTGCAGGTCGATCCCGGGATGGGCCCAGAACCGCATCCCTGCCAGGTCGGTGATCGAGGAGTAGCAAGGCACCTTCAGGCGCCCCGTTCGTCGGAGCTCGCCCAGCACCGCGGTCACACCCGGGTAGGTCGAGACGATCACGTCGGGGTCGTGCGCCCGGATCAGCCGCATCAGGCCTCGCCGACCGAGCGCCGTGAGCAGTCTCAGCGACAACCAGCGGGTCGGCGCAAAGTTCATGAACAGCCGGTACTGGAAGTCGAACCACCAGGGCACAAAGCGGAACATGAAGGCCGAGTTCTCGCGCAGCAGCTTGGTCAGGAACCACCCCATCGCGGGCAGGCCGTTCGACGATCGCGACCTGGGCATCGGGATCCTCGTCGCGGAACTCGCGCGCCACCGCGCGCGCCGGCAGGTCGTGCCCCTCGCCGATGTCCGCCGAGATGATCAGTATGTGCCGCGGCCGCGCCTCGGCGTCGGGCTCGCCGGCGGGGATCACCGCGGCCGCCTCGCGCTCGCCTCGCGTGCCGCCTGCTCGCACCGCCACTCCACGTAGCGCCGCACGCCCTCGGAGAACGGCGTCCGCGCCGTCCACCCGAGTTCCTGCGACGCCCGTGTGCTCAGCACCACCTTGCCGCCGAAGTCGCCGGGCCGCGCCGGCGTGTACACGATCTCGACGTCGCCCAGCAATTCCTGCACCCGCTCGGCGATCTGCCTGATCGTCACGTTCTCGTCCGAGGCCAGGTTGTAGACGCGGTTGCGGGCCACGTCGGCCAGCCCCAGCGCCACGCCCTCGGCCAGGTCCTCGACATACACGAACCGCCGCGACTGCCCGCCGTCGCCGGCCAGGGTCAACGGCTCGCCCCGCAATGCGCGACCCACGAACGCCGGGATGACCGCCGCCTCGCGCGCGCGAGGTCCATAGGGAATGCCGAAGCGCAGGATCGTGTAGTCGATCCCGTAGAGTTCCTGGTACGCCTTGCAGTAGAGCTCGCCGGCCAGCTTGGTGCTGGTGTAGAGGTGTGAGGGCGCCGGCAGCAGGGTGTCCTCGTCCACGACCTCGCCTTCGCAATCCGAATACACCCAGATCGTCGAGGCGTAGACGATCCGCTTGACCCCGGCGCGCCGGGCCGCCTCCAACACCGCGACGGTCCCGCGCGCGTTGACGCGCTCGGCGTCCTCGGGCTCGGCGTGGACGTCGTTGACGTCGGCTACCGCGGCCAGGTGGGCCACCGCGTCGCACGAATGCAGAGCCCGCTCGAGCGCCTCGCGGTCGGTGATCGACCCGAGCACGGTCTCAACGGTGCCGGATTCGTGCCAGGGCGACGGTCGCAGGTCGTAGATCACCGGCTCGTGCCCCAGCAAGCGAAGCTTGTCGACCACGTGCGAGCCGATGAACCCCGAGCCGCCGGTGACCAGGACTCTCATGCGCTTTCCGGTCTGTAGTACAGCGGGACGCACGAATGATTGCGAGCCACCCAGTCGGAATTCGGCAGCTCGACGTCATGCCCCATGATCCGGTGGCACGGCTCGTCGTAGACCCGGCCGGTCGAGCGCTCGAGCCAGTCGAACACGATGTACTTGTACAGGCCGGACACCATGCCGTCCGGCATCTCCAACCGGCTCGGATAGCGGGCGTTCAACTCGTCCCGCGCCACCGCGTTCTTGAACGCCACGATCTCGGGCAGGCGCTCGATCTGGACGACGCCCAGCGCGGCGGTGAACTCGCTCATCCGGAAGTTGAGCCCCGCCATCTCGTAGGTCGGTTTGCCGTAATTGCGGAAAGCGCGCCCATGCTCGATGACCTCGGGGCGCTTCGAAACCAGTACTCCGCCCTCGCCGGTGGTGATGGTCTTGGTCGCATACAGCGAGTAGACCCCGGCGTCTCCGTATGTTCCCGTCCGGCGACCATTCCATTCAGCGCCGTGGGCGTGCGCGCAGTCCTCGATCAGGAAGATCCCGTTCTCAGCGCAATATGACGGCGATCTGTTCGGTGTCGAACGCGACGTGGCCGCCGATGTGGACGAGGAACGCCGCTCGCGGCTTGTACCGCTCGGCCTTGGCCTCGAAGTCGGCGAAGGACATGCACAGGTCCTCGCGATTGCAGTCGACGAACTGGACCTCGGCCCCGGCATGGAGCGCGGCCAGCGGCGTGGCCATGAACGTGTTAGACGGACACAGCACGGTCGCGCCCCGGACCTCGGCAAACGCCAGCGCAGCCAGCGCGCCGCCCGCCCAGCTCGATGTGGCCACCGCCTGAACCCCGTTGTAGTCCTCCCAGCCGGCCTCGAAGCGCCGGGTCATCTCGCCCTCCGACCAGTGGCCCGAGTCGATCACCTCGTCGATCAGGGCGTGCAACCGCGCGCGATCGCGCGGGTCGAACCCGATGGCAAAGCGCGCATATCCTGAGGCGAGAAACCGTGGTCATCGTGTATCCGCGCGGGTGGGCGGGGCCCAATCCACGCCTATCGCGTGCTGCGAATGCCGGCCAGGCGCGCGATCCAGCCTGTCAGAGAGGCAGGACGGTACCGATTTCCTGACGTTTGAGTTCTCTCACTATCAGCCGCAGGGCAGCCGCGGTGCGTTCGTGAGAGCCGCGCGAGCTGTAGAAATCCGCATCGTGCAGGAGGATCACGTCGCCGAGTCGTAGGCCCCGGCGTGACGCGCGCCGCGATCCTTTCCGGCGCCGTCAGCCGGCGCCAGTCCTTGCCCCACTTCGACCAGAGCAGCGGTTGAGACCAGCTCGCCGCACCGCCCCCAAGCCGGCCGCACTGTAGAGGCCGTACGGCGGCCGGTGCCAGACCGGTCGCGATGCCGGTGGCGCTCTCGATCGCCGCGGCGCCCCGCGCGAGGTCGTCACGGACCACGCGCGCCTGACAACACCGGCTGGGGGCGATGGCGGTAGGCATGCAACCCGATCCGGTGCCCGCGCACGGCGATCTCGGCGGCCAGCGCCGGCCGGCGCTCGACCTGCTCGCCGACCAGGAAGAACGTCGCCTGCATCCCGGCCTCGGCCAGCACCTCCAGCACGGCCGGCGTCCCCGATGGATGCGGCCCGTCGTCGAAGGTCAGCGCCACGCCACCGGACACGGTGCGCTGAATGCCGAGGCCCCGCGCGGCGCGCGGAACATGCGGAGCGAGCAGGTGGGCGATCACGGTGGAGATGATGATGGGGTTTTCAGTCCACGCCGGGCCACCGTGCTCGCCATCGAGCGGACTGCCCCGCGCCACCCCGAGTTTCTCGCCAACGCCATCGCGTCCGGCGAACCTCCCGCGCCCCGCCAGCGGCCTGTCCCATGCAATCCGTGTTCGAGAACGCAGCCAGCCCAGCCCTCACTGACGCCCGACCTCGACCACTGGCTCCCGAACCCGACGCATCCGCGTTGCCCACCAGCGCACACCGACGCCTCGGCCGAGCGCCTGTGGGAGGCCGCGCGCAGCGTGCGGCTGAGCGACGCGCGTCTGCTCGGCCGCCTGGTGCGCTGGCGCATTCCGGGCCTGCCGGCCGATCTCGCGTTCGACGAGCTGTTCCGGGCGCCACCGTTCAGCGTGCTGGCCGAGCAGCCGGACCGGATGCTCGTCTCCGGTCTGGTCGGGCGGATCTGGACCCTGCGCCGCGACTATCCCGAGCTCGAGAGACCCAGAGGAGTTCCGCGACTGGCACGCTTCCGGGACGGCTCGGGTCGTCTTCGCCAACTGGATCGAGGACGCCCCCCGGGCCGCGATCCACGCCGAGGTGCGGGTGGAGGCGATCGGGGCCCAGGGACGAGTCGGGGTGGCGGCTGTCCGACCGCTCGTGCGCGCCTTCGGCTCGCTGGTCGGCAGCGACGGAATCGAGGTCGCCGCCCGCCGTGCCGAGCAGCGATAGCAACTTCTCTGCAACAAACGCCACGCTTCCGCAGCCCCCGCCTCTAATGTCACGCGCGTGACCGTGTTCGAGTCAGAGGTGACGGTTCGCCGCACGCGCTACTCGAGCCCCGAGACCGGGTGGGCGGTCGTCGAGGCGATCCGCAAACGACGGCGAGCCGATCGTCCTGGTCGGCCCCCTGATCCACCTCGAGGAGCGCGAGCGCGCCCACGTGATCGGCGAGCTGGGTGAACGACAGCCGTTACGGCCGGCAGGTCAAGGTCGGGCAGGCGAGCCCACTCCCGCCCTCGGACGCCGACGCCGACGCGGTCATCGCCTACCTGGTCCGGGTCAAGCACGTCGGGGCGAAGCGGGCCGCCCGCCTCGTCGAGCGGTACGGGCCGAGCAGACGTTCGAGGCGATCGACCAAGCCCCCCACCAGGCGTTCGCGGCGGCCGGGATCCGCGGCGTTGCCCTTACCGAGGCGACGCGCTCGTGGGAGCGGCTGCGGGTCACCCGCCGGCTGCATCTGCTGCTGGCGCCGCACGGCCTGGCCTATCTCGCCTCGCGGATCCGGGAAACCTACGGCGACGGCGCCCATCGGGTCGTGTCCGAGCGGCCCTACGAGCTGACCAGCGTGTTCGGGGTCGGGTTCCTCACCGCCGATCGGATCGCGCGCACCCTCGGCGCGCGCCGAAACCGGCCCCGAGCGCACGCGCGCCGCGGTCCTGCACACGCTGTCCGAGGCCGAGCGTGGCGGTAGCACGTGCATGCCGCTCGCGCTGCTGCTGCCGGCTGTCGGCGAGCTGCTCGGCTCGGACGACTTCGAGGGAGGCCGACATCGACGCGCTTGGTGCAAACCGGCGACCTGGCCCGCGAGGAGCACTGGATCTACCGGGCCGCAACGGCCGAGCTCGAGGCCGAGCTGGCCGAGCGGATCGAGGAGCTGCTGGCCGCGCCCGCCCGGCGACCGGCTCGGCGAACCCCCGGCGAGCCACGACGAGCCTCACCGACGAGCAGCTGCAGGGCGTCCGATCACGCCTTCGCCCACCGGCTGTCGCTGATCACGGGCGGGCCCGGCACCGGCAAAACTGCCTCGATCCGGACGATCGCCGCCGCGGCGACCGCGCAGAATGCTCGGGTGCTCCTGGTGGCGCCCACCGGACGGGCGGCGGTCCGGATGAACGAGGCCAGCGGAATGCGCGCCACCACCGTCCATTCGGCGCTCGGCTGGATTCCGGGCGAGGGTCCGACCCACGACGAGGAGGACCCCCTGAGCTGCGACCTGCTGATCGTCGACGAGACCTCGATGGCCAACCTCGAGCTGCTCGTCACGCTGCTGCGCGCGGTCGGCCCCAGGACCCACGTGGTGCTCGTCGGCGACGCCGACCAGCTCGCGCCGGTCGGCGCCGGAAAGCCGTTCGCCGAGCTGATCGCGTCCGGCAGCGGTGCCGAGCACGCGTCTGACCCACATCTTCCGCCAGGCTGCCGGGAGCATGATCGTGCAGGGCGCCCACGCGATCCGCCGCGGCGAGACCCCCACCTTCACGCACGTGGAGCACATGCGCCGCGACCTGTTCCTGATCGAGCGCCCCGACGCTCGGGCCGCCCGCGAGGAGATCGTCTCGCTGGTGTGCGAGCGCCTGCCCGCGCACTACGCCGTCGACCCGATCCGGGACATCCAGGTGTTCGCGCCGGTCTACCGGGGCGAACTCGGGATCGACGCGCTCAACGAGGCGCTCCGCGACCGGCTCAACCCGGACGGCCAGCCGGTCCGCGGCGGCCGGCTGCGCATCGGCGACAAGCTGATGATGACCGGGCGCAACCTGCACGACCTCGGCCTGATGAACGGGACGCTGCTGCGCCTGCTCGACGAGACGGAGGGCGGCGAGGACGACGACGGCGCCCTGCTGCTCGGCGCCGAGGACCAGGTGTTCCGCTTCCCGCCCGAGCAGTCCGATCGCCTGCGTCTCGCCTACGCCTGCTCGGTCCACCGCGGCCAGGGCATCGAGCTACCGGTGGCGGTGATCGTCGCCCACCCGGCCGCCGGCGCGTTCTTCCTGCGCCGCGAGATGCTCTACACGGCGGTCACCCGCGCCAAGCTGGCCACCGTGATCGTCGGCAGCCGCGACGTGGTCCAGAGAGCCGCCCGCACGCCCGACACCGGCCGGCGCCACAGCCGCCTGGCCGAGCGCCTCGACCGCCCACCCGGTCGCGAGCGTGATAGGCCGATGGCGGCGCATCTCTCCCCGCAAGCAGCACGCGCTCGAGCTGTTCGCCGGCCTGCCCGACGCCTACGGCCGGATGGGCGCGCTGCTCAGCTTCGGCCAGGACCCCGGTGGCGCCGCGCGCTGATCGACGCGATCGACCCCCGCCCCGGGCAGCGCATCCTCGACGTCGCCACCGGCACCGGCCTGGTCGCGTTCGGGCTCGCCGCGCGGGGCGCCGAGGTGGTCGGCCTCGACCAGAGCGAGGACATGCTGGCCGGCGCCCGCCGGCGCCTGACCGACGCACCCCGACCTGGCGGCACGTATAAGCCTCGTCCAGGGCGAGGCCGAGCAGCCTGCCGTTCGCGGACGACGAGTTCGACGCGCTGACCTTCACCTACCTGCTGCGCTACGTCGACGACCGCGCCGCCACGATGCGCGAGCTGGCGCGCGTGGTCAAGCCGGGCGGGCGGATCGGGATGGTCGAGTTCGGCGTGCCCGCGCTCGCCGCCGCTGCGCGCGCTGTGGCGCGCTCCACACCCGCGTCGGGCTGCCGCTGCTCGGACGGCTGGTCTCGCCCGCCTGGTTCGAGGTGGGGCGCTTCCTCGGCCCGAACATCGAGCAGCTCCACGTCGCCGAGCCCGACCTCACCGAGCTGTGGCAGAACGCAGGCATCGACCAGGTCCGCGAGCGCCGGATGAGCTTCGGCGCCGGCATCGTGATCTCCGGTCGAGCAGCCGCGATGGCCAGCGCCCCGCGTGAGCTCGACCGCCCGGCCTTCTACGCGCTGCGCTCGGGCGGCTGGCGCGACCTGGTCACGCTGCTCCACCCGCCGTACACCGCCTGGCACCTGAGCTACGTGGCGATCGGCGCCGCCGCCGCGCCCCACATCTACGCCAACCGCCTCGCCGCCGCCCTCGGCGCCTTCTTCCTCGCGGTCGGCGATCAGCGCCCACGCGCTCGACGAGCTGAGGGCCGCCCGCTCGGCACGAGACTCAGCCGCGCCACGCTGATCGCCCTGGCCGCGCACGGCGCTCGTCGGCGCGGTCGCGATCGGCGTAGCGGGCGCGGTCGTCGTCTCGCCTCTGCTCGTCCCCCTGGTGCTCGCCGGCGCCATCCTCGTCCCGGCCTACAACCTCGAGCTTGCCGGTGGCCGCTTCCACACCGACATCTGGTTCGCGCTGGCCTGGGGCGGCTTCCCGGCCTTCACCGGCTACTTCGTGAACGCGCTGACGATCCGGCCGGCCGGCATCCTGACCGCGGCGGCGTGCTGTCTGCTGAGCGCCGCCCAGCGGCAGCTGAGCACGCCGGCGCGCGGGCTGCGGCGCAACACCACCGAGGTGGTCGGTCAGCAGCGCCTGCGCGACGGCAGCGCCATCGAGCTGACCCGCGCCAGCGCTCTCGGCTCCGCTCGAGGGAGCGCTGCGTGCGCTGTGGCTCGCGCGTGGTGCTGCTGGCCCTCGGTTTGGTGGCGAGTGCGCGGTTCCTGAAACGGTAGCTGCGTCGCAAGCATCGACTGAATCGGGGGTTGGGCGGCGTGCCAGGGCGGGCACGGAAAGGCCGCGAGCGCACTTCGAGCCGGCGCCTCGCCGGGGTGTCGACAACGACACCAGGGTGCTCGCACGACCGTGCGGCGCGCGGTCGAGAATCGCGCCATGTGGATCCCGGACCCGGAGCTGAACTTGGAGGGCGCGGAATCGCGACCGCGCCGGCGTCCGCGCGACCGCCGGCGCACACGTGCCGGCACCGCGCTCGGCTGGGCTCGCGCGCGGCTGACGACCACGCCCGGGCGGCTCGTGCTGACCTCGGTTCTGGTCGTCGATCGGCGCGGTCTGCTTCGGCGTCATCGCCACCGGCGCCGAGCAGTCGCGCGAGCGCGCCGTGCGGGCGGCCCGAACGGGCACCGAGCCGCTTCTGGTTCAGGCCGTCAACCTGTACACGGCGCTGTCCGACGCCAACGCCACCGTCGCCACCGGCCTTCTGGCCGGCGGGCTCGAGCCGCCGGCCAAGCGCGACCGCTACCTGCACGACCTGCACGTGGCAAGCCAATCGCTGACGACGCTGACCCGCGACGCCGGCGCCTCGGCCGAGCGCCGCAGCCGCGCTCGGAACCGTCGCCGACCAGCTTCCGGTCTACAGCGGACTGGTCGAGACCGCGCGCGCCAACAACCGCCAGGGCTTCCCGATCGGCGCCGCCTACCTGCGCCAGGCGGCCGGCCTGCTTACCAGCAGCATCCTGCCCGCGGCCGGGCGGCTCTACGCGATCGAGGCCGAGCGGCTGAACGACGAACTACCGGACGGGCGACGTCGACCGCGTCACTCGTCGCGCTCGCGGCGGCCGCCGCCGTGGCCCTCGTGCTGCTGGTGCTCGCCCAGCGCTTCGTGGCGCGGATGAGCCGGCGAATCCTCAACGTCCTGATGGTGCTGGCCACGGTCGCGCTCGCCGGCGTATCGGCATGGGCCGTGATCGGCCTCGTCAGCCGAGCAGAACGCGTTGGCCACGGCCCAGCGCCAGGGCTCTGACTCGGTCGAGCGGCTGTCGGCCGCCAACGTGCTGCTCGTCCCGCGCCCAGGGCGACTCAGCCTGGCGCTGGTCAACCGTGGCACCGACGTGACCGATGCGGAGCGACTTCGCCGCGGGTCAAGCGGGTGCTCGCGAAGAGCGGCCTGGCCGGCCGACGTCGGAGCCGGAATTCCCCGCCTACCTGAGCGTGACCAAGCGGATCCAGGACCTCGAAGGGAGGGGCCAGCTCGGACCCGCGATCGCGCTGGAGCCCGCCGCGAGCGAGAAGTCCGACGCGCCTCAGCGACGGGCTTGGCACGCGGCATCGCCGGCGCCCAGGCGCGCTTCACGAGCTCCGCCGCCGACGCGAGCTCGGCCCTCAGCGGCCTCGGACTGGCCATTCCGCTTGTCACCGCGCTGGCCGCGCGTACTCGCGCTGCTCGGCCTGCGCCAGAGGATCAACGAGTACCGATGAGCCGCTCGACTCCCACACCTGATCGGCCTCGCGCTCGTCGCCGCCGCGCTCGCCGGCTGCGGCACGAGCTCCGACCGCGCCCTGCGCACGACGCTGGCCGCGCTCGACACCCCGGTGCCCGCGGCGGCCGTCGCCCGGTCGACGCCCGAGCCGAAGATGCGCCCACCTGACCGCGAGCCTGCGCCCGCCCGCCGACCCTGCCCGTCGCCCGGCGCGATGCCCCGCCGGCAGCTACATGGCGGCAGATCCAGCGGCGCGGCTACCTGATCGCGGGCGTCAACGCGGGGCTGCTCGACTTCGGCTACCTGAACCCCGCGACCGGGCAGATCAAGGGCTTCGAGATCGACCTCGTGCGCGAGCTGGCCCGGCGCCATCTTCGGCGACTCGAGTCCAGCCCACTACCGCCTCGTGGCGCTCACGGTGCCGCAGCGGATCCCGTCCGTCCAAGCACGGCGAGGTCGACGTCGTCGTCGACGCGGTGACGATCACCTGCGCGCGCAAGCAAGCAGGTCGACTTCTCGACCGTCTACTACGACGCGCAGCAGCGCGTGCTGGTGCCGGCCGAGCTCGTCCGACGCCGGCATCGGCGCGCTCGCCGGCAAGCGCGTCTGCGCCAGCGCCGAGTCGACCCCGATCGAGGTCATGCAGCGCCAGCCGGCGCCGCCAAGCCCGTCGGCGCGCCGCAGGCGATCGACTGCCTGGTCTGGCTGCAGGAGGGGCGTGATCGACGCGATCTCCACCGACGACTCGATCCTGCTCGGCTTCAAGGCCCAGGACCCCAACACCAAGATCATCGGGCGGCAGCCTGGCCGACGCGCCCGTACGGGATGGCGATCAGCCAGGCGCATCCGGACTTCGTCCGCTTCGTCAACGGCGTCCTGGCCGAGCTGCGCACCGACGGTACCTGGCGGCGGCTGTACAACGAGATGGCTCGGGCGCACCCGGCTCACGAACCCGACCCCGCCCCCGGCCCAGCTACGACGGCTGACATGAAGCCCGACGACCTCGACCGCGAACTGAGCCGCCTGCGCCAGGCCGGCGAGCGAGTCGGCCGCCAACCTGGTCGAGCTCGAGATCGACTCGAGCCGGCAGCTGCTCGAGGCGAGCACGCTGACCGGCGAGTCGGCGGCGCGCTGGTCGGCCGACGAGCGCCACCATGACCGAGCTGTGGGAGTGGCGCGGGCTGCTCGAGGGCTTCCTCGAGCGCGCGCAGGAGCTGAGGCGACGCGCTCGCGTCGAGCGGACGAGCTGTACGCGCTCTGCTGACCGGGCCGTCGATCGAGCTGACCCGGTCACAGGTCCCGCTGGCCGAGCGCGACCTGCTCGGCGGCTCCGAGATCGCCGTCCGCTGCACCGCGGACGAGCTGCTGGCCCGCATGTCCGCGCGCCTTCGACGAGGTCAAGGCCGCGGTGGCGGGCTTCGGCCGCGCGTGGGAGACGCTCACCCCGCGGCTGGCCGAGGCTCGGGCCGCCCTGCAGCGGACTCGAGACGCTCGCCGCGACAGTGGGCGAGTCCGAGACGCGCCAGACCTCGACCAAGCCGCGCGGACGACTCGACGCGCTGACCGCGCAGCTCGGCAGCCGACCCGCTGGCGGTCGCGCCGGCCGACGTCGACCGGCTGATCGAGTCGCTACAGGCGATCGAGGGCGATCTGAAGCCACCGCGGCGCTGCGCCGCGACGCTCGATGCGCGGCTGTCGGACGCCCGCGCGCGGCTGGCGCGGCTGCGGCACGGCCGCCGAGGAGCGGCCGGAGCGCCCACCAGCGAGCTGCTCGTGAAGATCGCGGTGCCGTCGGCGCCGGCCGCGCTCGAGCTGCCGAGCGAAGTCGAGCAGCGGGCTCGACCGAGGTCGCCGCGCTCGCGGGCTCGGGCGCGTGGCGCGAGGCCCGCCGCGGCCTCGAGAGCTGGAACGGAGCGCACGCAACGCGCTGCTCGACGAGGCGCGAGCGGATCCTGCCGGGCCAACCGCGCGCCGATCGAGGCGCGCAACCAGCTCCGGGCGCTGCTCGAGGCCTACCAGGTCAAGGCCAGCCGGCTCGGCGCGATCGAGGACCCCGAGCTCGAGGGGATCTTCGCCCAGGCCCACGAGGCGCTCTACACCGCGCCCGACCGACCTGGCGCGGCCGCCCAGCTCGTCCGCCGCTACCAGGAGATCCTGAACGCGCGCGCAGGAGGTGCTCAGATGAACTGCGCGCAGCCAGGCTGCACCGGGTCGATCGTCGACGGCTACTGCGACGTGTGCGGGATGGCGCCCGCCGCACGGCCCTGCCCGCGCCGGCCTCGGCGCCCGTGCGCAGCTCCCACGCCGACCCCGGCCTCGGCACCCGCCGCCGCCGCTGCCGCCGCCGGCGAGCGCGCTCACCGCGGCGTCCGCCGGCACGAGCCGCCGCACCACCACCGGCCGCACCCGCACCAGCGCGCAGCGGGCGCCTCGGCGCCGGGCTGGTCGAGATCCCGCCGGTGCCGTTCCGCGACCCGGCCGACGCCGTGCTGGACGAGGTCGCCGCCGTGGTCCCGGAGAGCCGCCGCTTCTGCGCGCGCTGCGACGAGCCGGTCGGGCCGCGGGCGCGACGGAGCGCCCGGGACGCACCGCGGGCTTCTGCCGCAAGTGCGGCGCGCCGTTCTCGTTCGAGCCCGCAGCTCCGCGCCGGCGAGCTCGTCGCCGGCCAGTACGAGGTGGTCGGGTGCCTCGCCCACGGCGGGATGGGCTGGATCTACCTGGCTCGCGACCGCAACGTCTCCGACCGCTGGGTCGTGCTCAAGGGCCTGCTCAACGCGGGCGACGACGACGCGATGGCCGCCGCGCTGGCCGAGCGCCGCTTCCTGGCCGAGGTCGAGCACCCGAACATCGTGAAGATCTTCAACTTCGTCCAGCACGAGAGCTCCGGCTACATCGTCATGGAGTACGTCGGGCGGCCGGAGCCTCAAGCAGATCCTGGCCGCCCGGCGCGAGGCGAGACGGCGGCGAGCCCGATCCGCTCCCGCCCGCCCAGGCGATCGCCTACATGCTCGAGATCCTGCCCGGCGCTCGGCTACCTGCACCAGCTCGGGCTGCTGTTCTGCGACTTCAAGATCGACAACGTCATCCAGACCCAGCACTCGCTGAAGCTGATCGACCTCGGCGGCGTCTACCGGATGGACGACCCGTCCTCGGCGGTGTTCGGCACGGTCGGCTACCAGGCGCCCGAGATCGCCGCCGCCGGCCCCTCGATCGCCTCCGACCTGTTCACGGTGGCGCGCACCCTGGCCGTCCTGTGCTTCGACTTCCGCGGCTACCAGAGCACGTTCCGCTTCACGCTGCCGTCCCAGGAGTCGGTCCCGCTGCTCGCGCGCTACGACTCGCTGTACCGCTTCCTGCTGGCCGGCACGGCCCCCGACCCCGACGACCGCTTCCAGTCGGCCGAGGAGATGGCCGACCAGCTCTACGGCGTGCTGCGCGAGATCGTGGCCGACCAGGAAGGGCGCGCGGTGCCGGCGCCGAGCAAGCTGTTCAGCGGCCCGCTGCGGCGGCGGCCACGAGCAGCCGGACTGGCGCGCGCTGCCCCGCCCCCAGGTCGACACCGACGATCCCGCCGCCGGATACCTGGCCACGATCGCGCGCGAGCGATCCGCAGCAGATGATCGCCCAGCTGGACGCGGCGCCCGAGCGGACGGTCGAGGTCGAGCTGCGCCACGTCGCCGCGCTGATCGAGCTCGGCGACTGGGACGCGGCCGAGGACGTGCTCGCCGGGATCGAGGCGGCCGATCGCTGGGAGTGGCGCGTGCGACTGGTATCGCGGGCGTAGCCGAGCTCGCGCGCGAGCGCCCGTACGTGGCCCGCGCGAAGTTCGACGCCGTCTACGAGTCGCTGCCCGGCGAGCTCGCGCCGAAGCTCGCGCTCGGGATGGCGTGCGAGCCGCCCGGCAATCGCGCCGAGGCCGCCCGCTGGTACGACATCGTCTCGCGCACCGACCCGGGCTTCACCGCGGCCACGTTCGGCCTGGCGCGCTGCCTGCTCGAGCGAGCGACGAGCGAGCGGGCGCGCTCGCCGCCTACGACCGGGTGCCGGATTCCTCGAGCGCCTACCTCCAGGCGCAGACCGCCCGGATCCAGCTGCCTGACCGCCCCGGACGGCGACGGTCCCGGCCGAGCCGACGAGCTGCTCGTGGCCGGCGCGATGCTCGAGTCGCTCCCGATCCGGGGCGAGCAGCGGGCCCGCCTGCAGGCCGAGCTGCTCGAGGCGGCGCTCGCCCTGGTGGACCGCCGCGGCGGCGTTCGACGACGGCCGCGCCAGCCTGCTCGGCCACCGCTTCCTGGAGCGGGACCTGCGCTTCGGCGCTCGAGCGCTCCTACCGCGAGCTCGCCCGCTGGGCGGCGTCGAGCTCGGAACGGATCCAGCTGGTGGATCGCGCCAACCAAGTTCGACCGAGGACGTGGACATGAACACCGAGACTCGCCTTACCTGCCCTTCCTGCGGAGCGCCCCAGCAGACCGGAGACCGGTTCTGCGAGCAGTGCGGCGCGCGCCTGGACGAGGCAGCCGCGGCGCCGCCGACGAGGTCGACACCGAGATCGACCTGATCGGTGGCCGCCGCCGTGTCACGACCAGGGGCAAGTGCATCGCCGAAACGAGGACTCCTTCCACCTCGAGGTGGCCGGCGAGCGCAACGTGGCGGTGGTGGTCTGCGACGGGATCTCGTCCGCCAGCGCCGGCAACGTCGCCGCGCGGGATGCCGCGCGCGCCGCCGGCACCGTCCTCGCCCAGGCGGTCGCCGACCCGGCCGCGGGCGGCCGAGGCGGCGATCCTCGAGGCGATCCAGGCCGCCAACGAGGCCGTCGTGCGCGTCGAGTGGACCACGCGGACGCGGCGCGTCGATCCGTCCTGCACGCTCGTCTCGCGCGCTGTGCCGCGGCGCCGAGATCATGGTCGGCTGGGTCGGGGACAGCCGCGCCTACTGGTTCGACGCCGAGCGAGTCGCGCCAGCTCACGGTCGACGACTCGTTCGCCGAGGAGGCAGTCGGCCAAGGGCGTGCTCACTCCCGAGCAGGCAGCCAAGAGCCCGTTCCTGCACTCGATCACCCACTGGGTCGGACCCGACTCCCCGCAGCGCCCGCCGCGCGTGGTCACCCTGCGGCCCGACCGCGCCCGGCCGGCTCGTGCTGTGCACCGACGGGCTGTGGAACTACGCCCCCCGGCGCGGACGAGCTGGGCCGGCTGGTCGAGGCGCTCCCCGCCGGCGCGGCGCCCGCCGCGGTGGCGCGGGCGCTCGCCGACACCGCCAACGACCGCGGCGGCCACGACAACATCACGGTGGCCGTCGTGGACATCGATCCATCAGCAGCCTGAGGAGCGCCCGATGAGCAGTTTCACGCTCGAGGCCTACCAGAACGAGTACCTCCCACTCGGCAGCACCGAAGTCAACGCGATCGTGACCGTGACCTCAGAAGGCACCGGCGGGCGCGAGCGGTCAGCCCGAGGCCGCGGTGATCGTCATCGTCGACACGTCCGGGTCGATGGGCACTCCCAGCCGCAAGATCAAGGCCGCGCGCGAGGCCACCGGCGTGGCGATCGACTGCATTCGAGACGGCGCCCTGTTCGGCGTGATCGCGGGAACCGATTCCGCGCGCCTGCTCTATCCACTCGACGATCGGCTTGTGCCGGCATCGGAGCAGCCGCGGGCCGCGGCCAAACAGGCGGTCTCCCAGCTGAAGGCGGGCGGCGGCACGGCCATGGGGTCATGGCTCAGGCTCGCCGCGCGGCTGCTGCGCTCCGCGCCGCAGCGCGTCTGCCACGCGATCCTGCTCACCGACGGCGAGAACCAGCACGAGACCCAGGAGGAGCTCGACGCCGCGCTGGGCGAGGTGGAGGGAGCGTTCCGTGCGACTGCCGCGGCGTCGGCACCGACTGGCAGGTGAGCGAACTGCGCCGGATCGCGTCGCGCCTGCTCGGCACGGTCGACATCATCCCCGAGCCCGAGGGCATGGCGGACGACTTCGCCGCGATGATGCACCGAGCCGTGGGCAAGGCAACGGCAACGTGGCCCTGCGGCTGTGGACCCCCCAGGGCGCGAGCGTCGCGTTCGTCCGCCAGGTGGCGCCGACGATCGAGGAGCTGACCGCCCGCGCCATGAGGTCAACCCGCTCACCGCCGACTACCCGACCGCCACCTGGGGCGCGAGTCGCGACTACCACCTCTGCCTCGTGGTCGCGCAAGGCGGGCGAGGGATGCTGGCCGGGCGTGTCAGCCTGGTCGAGGGGGAGGTGCCGGCCAGGCGCTGATCAAGGCGATCTGGACCCAAGACCAGCAGCTTTCGACCCGGATCAATCACGAGGTCGCCCATTACACCGGGCAGGCTGAGCTGGCCGACTGCATCCAGGACGGGCTGGAGGCGCGCAAGCGGGGCGATGTCGGCAGGGCGACGTTCAAGCTCGGCCGAGCCGTCCAGCTGGCCGCCGAGAGCGGCAACGACGGGACGATGAAGCTGCTGCGGGCCGTGGTCGAGGTGGACGACGCGGCGACGGGCACTGTCCGTCTCCGGCGCGAGGTGGCCGCGATCGACGAGATGTCGCTCGACACTCGCTCGACCGCGACCGTCCGCGTGGGCGCCGGCGCGACATGACCGTCACCTGCCCGCACGGTCACGAGTCGCAGACCGCGGATTACTGCGACCAGTGCGGCGCGCGGATCGGGATGGGCGGCCGTGACGGCCGTGCGCCCGGCCGTCGATGAGCTCGACACCTCACCCTCCGCCCGCCGCGAGCCGTGCCCGGTGTGCGGGCGCCATGCGCTCGGGCGACGACCGATACTGCGAGGGCTGCGGCTACGACTTCGGGTCACCCGGCCCGGCGACGGCGACCTGGGAGGCCATCGTCACGGCCGACCGGCGGCAGTTCGATCGCCTCGCGGTAACCGGCGTGACCTTCCCGGACGGTTACGGCGAGCGGCGCTTCCTGCTGCGGGACGGCGAGAACCGGATCGGGCGCAGCCGCGGCCATGCGACCGAGGCCGCGCCCGAGATCGACCTGGGCACGCCACGCTGGATCCGGGCATCTCGCGGCTGCACGCCGGGCTCGAGCGCCGGGCCGACGGCGCCTGCGTAGTGCGTGACTGGGATCGACGAACGGCACGACGCTGAACGACGAGCCGGCGCCGATCGCGCCTCACATGGACGTTCCCCTCGACGAGGGCGACCGCATCCGCGTCGGGCGCATGGACCACGATCGTGGTGCGCCGTCGCTGACCGACGGCCGCGCTCAGAAGTCGTGCGGGGCGAGCAACCCGGATCCGAGGGCCATCGCCGCCAGCTGCATGCGCTTCTCGTTCTGAGGCAGGTCATCCAGCCCGAAGCGATCGAACAGGTGGCGCATGTGCGCCTTCACCGCGTCGACGCTCAGGTGCACCTCACCGGCGATCTGCGGGTTGGTCGCCGGCGTCGCGGTGCTCGACTCGACGATCGGACGGCACAGCGCGATCAGCACCTTGCGCTCCTGCTCGGTCGTCGGGACGTCCGGCCCGGCCCCGGCGCGGCGCGCCGTGGACACGCGCCCTCAGCGTGGCACGAACTGCACCCCGGACGTGCACGTCATGTTGAGAGCGATCGCGCCGGCCGTCAGTGTTCTCCCGTCGTCCGAGATCTTGAAGAACACCGGGTACTGCTGGGACGTGAGTCCAGCCAGCACGATCCCGGGCGCCGCCGAGGCATCGCGCGCCGGGGCGATCCTGGCCGCTCCGAAGGACCTCGCACTGGCCTCGGCCGACGCGCCCCCCAGCGCTTGCGTCGCGACCACCGCGGTAAGCGCGAGAGCCGCGCCGAGCCACTTGCGTCCGTTCATCCTGACCTCCTCTCATCGGGGCGGGCCCCGGTTCCGATTGCCGGCGCAATCTCCCGCGGGATCACCGCCCCGCCCAGCCCCTCTTGGGCTCGCCGTAGGCGCCGGGTGTCGGTCTCGACACCCTGGTGGCCGTCTCGGTCTAGGCCAGCCGGTCCGGCGTGCGACCGTGCACGAACGCCGCCTCGACCTCCGAGGCGAGGCGTTCGATGTGACCGCCCTCGGCAAGCCAGCGTGACAGTCGGCGCTCCATGGCCGGCGCCACCTGCTCCTCCTTGGCCAACAGGTCGGCCAGCTCGCGCGTGCGCCACCGCCCACGGGGCGCGCAGCGCCGCCACACCGACTCGTACCGCTCGGCGAGCACGCGCCGCCACATGTCTTCGTCGGCCCGGCCCAGCTCGGCGGTCAGCAGGCGAGCCCAGCGATCGGCCGACAGCTTCAGGAGCCTTGGCCCGAGCCAGGTCCCGACCTGGTCGTCAAGCGGCGCGCAGGCGCAAGCCACCAGGAGTCGGGCACGCGAGCGCTCCCCCTCGTTCCACCGCGGCGGCTCGCTGCTCAGGCCGAACCACGCCCACAGGCGCGCGCCCGCCGCCTCGACCGAACGCTCGGTCTCGGCCACCGCCACCCTGACCAGCCGATCGTAGTCGGGCAGCTCCTCGAACAGGCTCCTGAGCTCGTCGACGTCGGGCGGCACGTGGGCCCGCTCGCCCCGCAGCTCGGCCACCGCCCCTGCGGCGGCGACGAAAGCGAGATCCAGCGCCCGTGCCGAGCGTCCGTGCTCGTAGCGCTCGAGCGCGACCCGCAGGGCGAGCACGGGGTGGCCGGCCTCATCCCGCTCAATCGGCCCGGAGCTGTCGTTCTGGGAAGGATCAGCGATCACCCCAGGGAATCTACGCGCAGGCCCGATCGCAACTCGCATGCTTCGAACGGGTTAGCACCAGAAAGCTGGAATCGCCCTCGCGGGAGGATCGCCGCTGCGTCGCTCAATCGCTCTGCTCGTCTCCGTCGTCGTGATCGCCCTCCTCGGGGGCGCCGGAGTGACGGCACCCGCGTCGAGCGGCCAGTCTCCGGTGACCGCCACCCCCGTCTGCAAGCCGACGAGCAAGCCACCGCGCCAGCCGGTGGCCAAGGGCATCACGATCTTCGCCTCACCGAACCCGCTCACCGCCGGCCGGCGGATAAGGGTGTTCGGCCAACTCGTGGGCGTCCGGCACGGCGTCAAGCGTTGCGGCATCGCGATCACGCTGTGGCGCCGCTTTCCGACCCAGCGCGATTTCGCCGTGGTGGCGCGCACCCGCACGCTGGCGGGCGGGCGCTACAGCTTCGTCATCCCGGCCGGCTCGGTGACCACCAACCGCGACTGGGTGGTGACCACACGCGGAGTGCGCAGCCGCGTGGTCGCCGAGCAGGTCCGCCCGGTCGTCACGCTTCAGAGCACCGCGACGTTCGCGGTGGCGGGCGACGCCGAGACCCTGAGCGGCACCCTCGCGCCCGGGCAGGCCGGAGCCCGCGTGGCCCTCCAGCGCCGCGCCGGGCCGCGCTGGCTGACCGTCATCCGGCCCCGGCTGCGCCCCGACTCCACCTTCTCGGCCTCCCACAGGTTCACCACCGGACGGACCGAGCAGTGGCGCGCGGTGGTCCCCACGACATCCAGCAACCTCGGGTCGGCGTCGCCGGTCGTGAAGATCAGGATCGCCCCCGCCACCGGGATCCACAAGATCCGCCACGTGGTGGTGATCATGCAGGAGAACCGCTCGTTCGACAGCTACTTCGGCACCTACCCGGGCGCCGACGGCATCCCGCCCGGCGTGTGCGTGCCGGATCCCTCCAACGGCGGCTGCGTGGCGCCGTTCCACGACTCGGCCGACCTCAACTTCGGTGGTCCGCACGGCCTGGGCAACACCATGGCGGACATCGACAGCGGCCGGATGGACGGCTTCGTCGCCCAGGCCGAGGCGGGTAGTGGCTGCTCCTCGGCCGATCCCAACTGCAGCCCGTGCACGGAGACCTCGGGGACTCAGCCCCGGACCCAGCGCTGCATCGACGTGATGGGCTACCACGACGCCCGCGAGATCCCCAACTACTGGGCCTACGCCGAGAACAACGTGCTCCAGGACCACATGTTCGAGCCCAATGCGTCGTGGAGCCTGCCCCAGCACCTGTACATGGTGTCCGAATGGTCGGCCTTCTGCACCGATCCGTTGGACCCGTCCTCCTGCCGCGGCGACGTCCAGAACCCCAACCCGGACTCCACGCTCCAGGCCAACATCTTCGCCACCCCGAACGATGGGCAGTTGCACTACGCCTGGACGGACATCACCTATCTGCTCCACCAGCAGAACGTGAACTGGGGCTACTACGTGTTCCAGGGCACTGAGCCCGACTGCGAGAACGACAGCGCGATGACGTGTGCGCCGGTGCAGCAGGGACCGACCACCCCCGGGATCTGGAATCCGCTGCCCTCGTTCGCCGATGTCACGCAGGACGGCCAGTTGGCCAACATCCAGTCGCTCTCGAGCTTCTTCACGGCGGCGCGCACCGGCACGCTGCCCGCGGTTTCCTGGATCAACCCGAACGGGATGGTGTCGGAGCATCCGCCGGCCCTGGTCAGCGCCGGCCAGACGTACGTCACGGGGCTGATCAACGCGATCATGCAGAGCCCCGACTGGGACAGCACCGCGATCTTCCTCTCGTGGGACGACTGGGGCGGGTTCTACGACCACGTCGTGCCCCCGGTGGTCGACCGCAACGGGTTCGGCCTGCGCGTGCCCGGGATCGTGATCAGCCCGTATGCCAAGGCCGGCGTCGTCGATCACCAGACGCTCAGCCACGACGCCTACACCAAGTTCATCGAGGACGACTTCCTCGGCGGCGCGAGGCTCGATCCCGCCCGTGACGGCCGACCCGATCCTCGTCCCGACGTGCGCGAGGACAACCCGATCCTCGGCAACCTGGCCTTCGACTTCGATTTCAACCAGACGCCCCGGCCGCCCATGGTGCTGCCGGTGCATCCCACGCCCGGGCCGGCATCGATTTCTCCGCCGTAGCCGCGCTCTAGTTCCCCTTCGAGGTGACCGGGATCAGGCCGTAGGCCTCCAGCGCGAGGCAGGCTGTCTCTCGAGCGGGAATCAGGCCGCAAAACCAGTCATTTGGGTGCGCCGCCGCGTCGGGCAACTGGGCTCGTGGCGAAGCTACATGTCTTGGCCGCCGTTTACGTCGTACACCGCGCCGGTGATGAACGACGAGGAGTCGGCGGACAGGAAGTGCACGACACGCGCGACGTCGTCGGGGCGGCCGAACCGGCCGACCGGGATCTGCGACTTGGTGCGTTCCTTGGCCTTTTCCGGCATCGCTTCGAGCATCTCGGTGGCGATGAACCCGGGCGCCACCGCGTTCACGGTCACCCCGGGGGAGTCGTCGCTGACCTTGCCGGCGCGCGCGAGTTGGAAGCACGCCTCCCGCGCCAGCGACTTGGTCAACCCGTACATCCCCGACTTCGACGCCGAATAGTTGGCCTGGCCGATATTGCCGGTGGCTCCGATGATCGACGAGATGTTGATGATCCTCCCGGTGCCCCGCTCGAGCATGTGCGGCAACACGGCCTGACTCATGAAGAACGCTCCCGACAGGTTGACCGCCAGCACCTTGTACCAGTCCTCGTCGGTCATCTTCAGTGCTGTCTTGTCGATCGTGATGCCCGCATTGTTGACCAGCACATCGAGTCGTCCGTGGCGGTCGATCACCTCGCCGATCGTCCGCCGGCAGTCCTCGGCGGAGCCGACGTTGCCCCGGTGGATGCTCGCGGTCACGCCGTGCTCCTCGAGCCGGCGAAACACCCCTTCGGCCTGCTCGCGGTCGCGGCCGTAGCCGGCGGCCACCGCGGCGCCCTGCTCCGCGAAGCTGCGGACGATCGCGGCGCCGATCCCACGCGTGCCGCCGGTTACGAACGCGACCTTTCCCTGCATCCGCGCCCGCCGCCGGTCGGCCGAGAAGGGCCGATCGGTGGGAACGATCGCGTCCTCGTCCCGCGTCCGTTCAGTGGTTTCGGTTTCCGTGCTCATCTATCCCTCGCCTCCATCGCGTTGTTCATTCTCTGTGATCGGAACGCTGCGCCATCCACTCCGAGATGCTCGGCCAGAGCTCGTTGCGCGCCTTCGAGCCGGCGACCAGGCCGATATGTCCCCCGGGCAGATCCAGGTGCTCGACGTCCTCGCTCGAGATCACGTCGAAGAACGGCATCGTGCCGAGACGCGGCGCGATGTGGTCCGCGCCGGCGGAGATCACCAGCACGCTCTGATCGATCCGGCCCAGGTCGACCAACTGGCCCCGCAGCCGCACGCGCCCGCGCAGCAGCTCGGGGTCGCGATACATCATCGGAATCCACTGCGCAAACGCCCGGCCGGGGAAGGGCGGGTTGTCACCCACCCACTTGGCCATCGACTGGTAGGCCTCGCGGCGCGCAGTCCCTTCCTGCACGTTGTCCCACAGCCGCCGATAGGTCGTCCAGAAGTTGGTCACCGGTTTCATCATCTTGTTGGCGGCGTCGATGAACCGGCCCGGTATCGAGCCCCACAGCTCGGTGATCCCGTCGACGTCGAACTGCGGGTCACCGACCCACTTCGCGTACGTCGAGCCGCGCCCATCGATCGGCATCGTCAGCAGGACCAGGTTCTTCACCGAGGCCGCCCCGCCCCGCCCGCGCCGCTGCCCGCGCCGGTCCAGACCGCAGTACATCGCGCACAGCGTGGCGCCGATGCACCACCCCATCAGGGTCAGCTCGGGCGCCCCACTGGCGCGCAGCGTCTCCCGTACCGCCGAGTCGAGCTCGTCGCACACATAGTTGTCGAGCCCCATGTCGCCGTCCTCGTCGTCGGGGTAGCCCCAGTCGAGGAGGAACACGTCGAAGCCCTCCTCGATCAGATACTCCACCAGCGACGCGCCGGGGCGCAGATCGAAGATGTCAGGCCGGTTGATCAGCGCGAACACCAGCAGCACCGGCACCGAGTGGCGCCGGTTGGACGAGCGGTAGCGGTAGAGCGTCGTCTCTCGGTGCGTCCACACCGCTTCCTTTGGCGTGGCCCCGACCACCGCGTCGTCGGTGGTCAGCAGGATGTTCGTGTACTCGAGCGCGTTCATAGGGAAACGCATCGCCCGCTCCACCACGCTCACGACGTCGCCTCCTCCTTCTCCCGCTCACGCGCGAACTCGTCGCGGAGGCTCTCAACCTCCTGCAGCACGCGCTCGAGCTTGTCCTCTGTGCGGTGCAGCTGCCGCGCGAGCCGGACGATGTCCGCTCGTCCTGCCAGCCGCAGGTTGCGCCAGAGGAGATCAACGCTGTCGAACGCGATGCGCGTCAGCGCCGCGGTGTTCTCGGCGCTCATCGCGAGCAGCCGGCCGAAGCTCGGCTTGCCCACGAACTCCTCAAACGCCTTCGCTGCAGTCGACTCGGCCTCCTCGTACAGCGCGCGAACCTGCTCCTCGGGCGACTGTGCACCGTTGCGCCGGTCTGCCATCGCCTATTCCTCCTTCGCTGTTACGTACTGTCGAGCCTACCCCATCGAGTGAGGCTGACACAGGACCGACCCCCTTCGTGGGGGGTCGCGAGCTAGTGTCCGCGAAATGGTCGCTGGCGCGGAAGTTGCAGTCGTCGGAGCCGGAATCGCCGGCCTCTCGGCGGCCTACGCTCTTGTCGAACGCGGCGCCTCGGTCACGGTGTACGAGCGCGGTGTGCCGGGCAACGCGCAGTCAGGTGGCGAGTCGAGGGTCTTCCGCCACGCTCACGACGATCGCCGTCTGGTGGAGCTTGCGCGTGACGCGCGGCGCATCTGGCGTGATTGGGAGGAGCGCTTCGGCGCCGAGCTTCTCTCGCGCGACGGCGTCCTGGCGCTGGGAGCGGCGGGGCAGCGCCGGCTCGAGACGATGCGCAGCGCCGGTGTCAGGGCGCGTGTCATCGGAAGCGAGGAGGTGGCTCAGCGCCTGCCGCTGCTGGCGCCCTGGCCGGAGCCGGCGGTGCTCGACGAGGACGGCGGCGCGATTCGCACCCGGGCGAGCATCGAGGCACTAGCCGCCGCGCTGCGCCCGCACGTGCTCTTCGACGAGGTCCTTGTCGTGCGCCCCACGCCCGGCGGGACCGTCGAGGTCCGCGCCGGCGGCGCACGCACCGAGCACGGGCGAGTTGTCGTGTGCGCGGGGCGCGGCACCGCGGCGCTGGCCCGCGGCGCCGGCCTGCCCCTGCCGTTGCGCCAGGCGGCCCACGTGCGCCTCACCTACCCCGTGCGGGGGGAGGCCCCTGAGCGGCTGGCCTGCCTGCTCGACTCGGCCGGCGCCTTCGGCGAGGCCGGCGGCTACGCCGACCCGATGCCAGGCAACGCGGCCTACGCGGTCGGCCTGGACGACACGCCGGTGCACGAGGACGGCAGCGCGTTCGATGCCGCTGGCTTGGCCGACATCGCCGAGAGGACGACCAGCTATGTGGAGCGGGCCCTCCCTGGACTCGACCCCCGCCCGATCGACGTCCGTCACTGTTGGGTGACCGAGTTGCCCTGGCACGAGGACGGTTTCGCCGCCTGGGAGTTGGACGGCCTGCTCATCGCTGCCGGCAACAACCTGTTCAAGCACGCGCCGGCCGTCGGACAGGCGCTCGCCCGTGCCGCGCTCGGCGACGGGCTCGCGCCGGCCCTCCACCCTGAGGCCAAGCTCGGCGCGGAGCTCTTCGATTCAGGGTCCGGCGCGCCCCTAGCGCGGCAGCCGCTCTGACCGCGCGTCCGGCGCCGCCACCGGCCGCGGGACCATGGCCACCGGAGGCGGCGCGGCGACGCCAGGAGGTGGCGCCGGGGCGACCGGCTCCGGAGTCCGGGCAGCCGGTGGGGAGCTCTGGGCGACCGGCACGGCGACGGTGGCGGTGCCGCCTCGATCCCCATCCTCGGGGAAGCGATCGGCCGCGTCCTCGGCCAGCGAGAACAGCGCGGTCGCTACGTTGCGCACGTCCTCGATTAGGCGACCTCGCTCAGCCCAGACCGCGTCCGTCTCGCTATCGAGCTGGCGCAGGCTGCGCTTCGCATCCTCGGTCATCGCCACCGCGTTCGCGGCGGCGTCGGCCACGCATCGCTCGGCCTCGGTCCGCGCCCGGCGGACGATCTCAGCCGCCTGTTCGTGCGCGACCCGGAGGATCGCACTGGTCTCCTCGCCGACCCGCTCGATCTCCGCCTCGACCGCCGGCGCCGGGAGGCGCTGGGCGCGCAGCTCCTCCACCTCGCGCTCGAGGGCGGCGAGGTGCACGTCGACGGCCTCGCGGTCGTAGCCGTGCAGGACGGCCGGGAAGCGCTTGCGGGCCGGCTCCCACGCCATCGCATCGACGGCCTCGGTTGGCTGGTCGGGCTCCTCATACGGGTCCCACGGGGGCTCTTCGTCGGGCGGCCGGTCCAGCGTGCTGAAGCCTCGGGCCAGCCGGTCCCCCAGGTCCGCGAACCATGTCCCCGGCGAGCGACGTTTGACCGGCTCGTCTAACGTCACGCCGCTTCTCTCGAAGTCGCTCATCCATAACTCCTCTGCGCGTCTCACGGTCAGTCGCGTGCTTCGTCGCGCCGGGGGCGATCCCTCCGGTTCGCGCCGCTTGCAAGCGTCCGTGCGTGCTGGAGTCGGTCTCGCCGCTTCAGTCGGCAGCCGGGTCTTCAGGCCACAGCTGCAGCCCAATCCCCATGATCTCGACCATCCGCTTGACCGTTTGGCTGATTTGCCGGTCTACTTCGAACGCGTGCCCGGCCTGGCGGGCATGCTTGAGCCCGAGCACGATCGCCCTCACCCCCGAGCTGTCGATGAAGTCGAGCTGCGACAGGTCCAGCCTGGCGCGACCGCCTTCGTCCAGGAGCGCTCGGAGCCGCGCCTCGACCTCGTCCGCCACGGCTATGTCCAGCTCGCCGATCAGCGTCATCCGCGCCACGCCGTCAGGATCGACGCTGTCCCGTATCTCGAACGATGGCCCGGCGAGTGCCAAGAGTGCAGACGGTGTCGGTTTCCAGCGAGCAGAGCGGGCGAGGGCGGCGCAATCCTAGCGATCCGGCCGGGAAGGAATCAGCTTTGGCCGCGTCTTTACTCGCACAGGCGCGAAGCCCCCCTCGTGCCCGGCAATCGGCGGCGGCTCGCCACGGCCGCCGCCGGACTGCCGGCCGGGTGCCCCGTCTAGGTATTTCTCCGCGCCGAAGTGCGGGCGCCGCCCGATGGCCCCGCCCCCGCACAGGCGCAACATGGTTGGCCGTTCGTCCGCCTCCGACAGGAGAACTGCATGGCTGTTACAGCCCCCAAGTCTGGTTTGTCCAAGTCGTCGCTTGAGCATTATCGTGCGGCGGTGGTGCATGAGTTTAATGCGCCGTTGACGGTTGAGGAGGTGCCGGCCCGGCCGTTGGAGCGGGGTCAGATTCGGGTTAAGGTCGAGGCTTCGGGGCTTTGCCATACCGATATTCATGCTGCTCGTGGTGATTGGCCGGTCAAGCCGTCGCCGCCGTTCGTGCCGGGGCATGAGGGTGTGGGTCGGGTCGTGGAGTTGGGTCCGGACGTGAGCGAGGTCGCGTTGGGGGATCGGGTCGGGATGCCGTGGTTGGGTTATGCGTGCGGGACGTGTGATCATTGCGTTTCGGGGTGGGAGACGCTGTGTCTTGAGCAGGAGAACATGGGCTACTCGATCGATGGTGGGTTTGGCGAGTACGCGACGGCGTTTGCCCGGTATGTGGTCAAGGTGCCGGATGGGATCGATCCGCTCGACGCGGCGCCGTTGACGTGCGCCGGGGTGACCACGTATAAGGCGGTCAAGGTGGCGGGTACGCGTTCCTCGGATCTGGTCGCGGTGTTCGGGGTCGGCGGTCTGGGGCATCTCGCGATCCAGTACGCCGCGATCGCGGGCGGGCGGGTGATCGCGGTCGACCTGATCGACGAGAAGCTCGAGCTCGCGCGTGAGCTCGGGGCTGAGTTCACGATCAACGCCGCTAAGCAGGACCCGATCGCCGAGATCCAGGCCCTCGGCGGCGCCGATCAGGCGATCGCGCTGGCCGTCTCACCCAAGGCGTTCGAACAGGCGTACGGGACCCTGCGCCGCGGCGGCAAACTCGTGTTCGTCGCGCTCCCGGCGGATAACCACGTCACCCTGCCGATCTTCGAAACCGTGCTGAACGGAATCACCGTCCAGGGCTCGATCGTCGGCACCCGCACCGACCTACGCGAAGTGTTCGAACTGCACAAAGCCGGCAAAACCAAAGTCATCCGCGAAGTCCGCTCCCTCGACACCGTCAACCAATCAATCGCCGACGTCGACGCCGGACGCGTCGCCGCCCGCATCGTCTTCGAACTCTAGGAGAGGATCTGCGCCGGCGCGATGGCCCAACCGCCCCGCGCCGGCGCGTCGACGCGTTCGGTCAGCCGGCCGCGATCGGATCGGGGCGCACGATCACCGTGTCGGCGACCGGGATGATTTCGTCGGCCGGCAGTTCGGCCTTGGCCGCGTGCCGGCGGATCGCGTCTGGGCTGCTCGCCTCGTAGATGCATACGGTGCCAACCGATCCGCCGGCCTCCTCGAGGACGTAGCTGCGGATCCAGCGGACATCGTCGGGCATCCCCTCGCCGACCTCGGTTGAGCGCGCGGCGGCGCGTTCGAGTTCCTCGCCGCTTTGCCAACCGCTACGGCGAAGGATCGCGTACGTGTTCATGCTCTCTCCTTGTGTTGGTGTTGCCCGGCGCCTTGTCGGAACGTGGACGCAGTCCGCGGCGGATCCTTTCAAACTAGACCGGCGTCCGGCGCGCCAACCACGCGCAGGCGAGGAGCCCCACGGCCGCCCACGCGGCCAGCACCGCGAGCTGCGAGCCAAGGCCGGGAAGACCGAGCCACGGGTCGACGATCGCGGGCACCGTTGAGGGGATCAGGTCGGAGACCACGTGCATGGCACCGGTCACGACGCCTCGGGGCGGCCCGCCTCCGCCGAGCAGGTAGAGCGGGAAGAAGGCCAGCAAGCCGATGCCGAAGATCTCGCCGCGGCCGACCACGAAGGTGACGCCCTGGAGCACCGGCCGCCCGTCGTATGACTTGTGGAGGTCGTGGACCTCGATCGCTGTAGGTTCCATGCCGGCCACGCTACGGGCGGCGGGCGTCTCGCACATCGGCCTGCGGTCTTCAGTTGGCCTGCGACCGCGGTAGGAGCCGCTCGTCGTCAGGGACGCGGGTCGCCGGGCGTGACCACCCCGTGGTCGTAGGCGAACACGATCGCCGCCGGCCGGTCCCGCACGGCGAGCTTGCCGAAGATACTCCCGACGTGGGTCTTCACGGTCGCCTCGGCCACGTACAGCGTGGCGGCGATCTCCTGGTTGGTGGCGCCGCGCGCGATCAGCCGCAGGACATCGCGCTCGCGCTCGGTGAGTAGCTCGAGCCGGGCGGCCTGGCGCGCCGCGGGCGCCACCCGCCGGCGGTAGTGCTCGAGGATCCGCGGAGCCACCGCCGGATCGAGCCAGGCCGCGCCGCCGGCCACCGCCCGCACCGCGGCGATCAGGTCCTCGGCCGAGGCGTCTTTGAGCACGAACCCGGCCGCCCCCGCCTCGAGCGCCCCCCACAGCACCTCGTCCTCGCCGAACGTCGTGAGCACCAGGATGGCGACGCCGTCCAGCGTCTCGCGCAGCCGGCGCGTCGCGGTGACGCCGTCCATCACCGGCATGCGGATGTCCATCAGCACCACCTCGGGCGCGAGCGCCGGCAGCCGCTCGAGCGCCTCCTGCCCATTGGCGCACTCGGCCACCAACTCAAAGCCGTCGTCCGGCGAGAGGATGCGCGCCACACCCGTGCGCACGATTGCCTGGTCGTCGACCAACGCGATCCGGATCACACCCGGTCTCCCGAATTGGCGTCGTGGAGCGGAAGCCGGCAGTTCACCCGCCAGCCGTCGACGGTCGGCCCCGCGGTCAGCTCGCCGCCGAGCGCCGCCGCCCGCTCGCGCATCCCCACCACCCCGTAGCGTCGCCGCTCGCCCTCGCCGGCCGGCGCCGGCGTCACCGGCCCCGCCGTCTCGGCCACCAGCGCGGCCTCTCGGCCCGAGAGCTCGACCCCGAGCACGGTCCGGGCGCGCGGCGCGTGGCGCGCCGCGTTGGCCAGCGCTTCCTGAGCGATCCGGTAGAGGGCCAGCCCGACCCCCGGCTCCAGGCGCGTGAGGTCGCCGTCGATCCGGAGCTCCACGTCGAGCCCGCCGGCCCGGGCCTCCTCGACCATCGCCGGGATCTCATCGGCCACCGGCACCGGCGAGGGCGGGTGGGCGGGTTCCGACTCGTCACTGCGCAGAAAGGCCACCGTTCGGCGCAGCTCCCGCATGCTGCGCCGGCCGACGTCCTCGGCCGTGCGCAGCGCCTCCTCGGCCGCGTCCGGATCGCGACGCAGAACGTGCCGGGCACTGGTCACCTGGAGCATCACGGCGGCCAATCCGTGCCCGACGAAATCGTGCACGTCCCGGGCGATCCGGCGGCGTTCTTCGAGCATGGCGCGGTCGGCCAGCTCACTCCGGCTTGCCTCGAGCGCCGCCGCCAGCTGGGCCTGGCGGAACACCGCGCGCCCGATCAGCCAGGGAAAGACGATCCCGACGATCCAGTTCCCCACCCCGATGTTGCCCGGCTTCTCGATCGCGCTGACCACGATTGGCGCCGCCACCGCGAGCAGGCCAAGCGCCGCCGCCATCGCCAGCGACTCGGTCCAGCGCGCGGCGATGAAGGCGAGAAGCGACGCCTCGAACATGATCGGCTCGTGGTGACCGCTGTGCTGTACGACGACCACGGGCACGAGCACGACGACCGAGACCGCCCACATGGGCAGCCGCGGCACGTACGTCCACGCGCTGAGCGCAGCCGGGGGAATCACCATCAGCAGCAGCTCGCCGGGCGTGGAGGGGTCGGTCAGCGCCGCCACCAGCGCCACGGCGACGGCGAAGATCGGCACGACCCGGCGGACCTCATCTGACCCCACGCGCGCACGGTACTGCGGGGCGCGGGGGTCGACATCCGTCTACGGGTGGAACAGCGCGCCCGACCACGGGGGGAGGCGGCGTAAGCTGTTCTCGTGTCCGTGGACTCGCCTGAGCAGTTGCGCGGCCTGCGACGCGCGGGTCGCGTCGTGGCGGAGACGCTCCGGGTGCTGCGAAGCGCGGTCGCGCCGGGCGTGAGCACGGGCGATCTGGATCGGCTCGCCGCCGAGATGTTCGCCCGCCATGGCGCGCGCTCGGGCCCGATCCTCACCTACGACTACCCGGGCTCGGTGTGCATATCGGTCGACGATGAGGTGGTGCACGGCGTCCCGGGCTCCCGAATCGTGCGCGCCGGGGAGCTGGTGACGCTGGACGTGGCGGCCGAGGTCGGGGGCTATCACGCGGACGCCGCGGTCACGGTCGCGGCAGGAGCGGTGGACGCCCGGCGCCGGCGCCTGATGTCGGCCACGCGTGCCGCGCTGGAGGCGGGCATGCATGCCGCGCAGCCGGGCCGCACCCTGCGCGACGTCGGCGCGGCGGTCGAGCGAGCCGCCCGCCGGGGTGGGTTCAGCGTGCTGCGCGAGCTGACCGGCCACGGGATCGGCTACGCGATGCACGAGGAGCCGACCGTGTTCAACTGGGCCGCGCCCTCGGCGCGGACGCGCCTGACCCCCGGGCTCGTGTTCACGATCGAGCCGATGCTGACGGCCGGCCGGCCCGGGATCGTGCTCGAACGCGACGGCTGGACGGTTCGTACGGTCGACCGAGCTCCCCTCCGCCCACGAGGAGCACACGATCATGGTCTCGGACGGGGGTCCGGTGATCCTGACCGCGGCCTGACGCCGCTAGGCCGGCTGCAGGCGGCGGACCTGCACCACGTCGTCCTGGACGCGCACCTGGAAAGCCGGCTGCGCCGAGGTGGCGGGACCTCCGAGCACCGCGCCAGTGCGCCGGTCGAAGCGCGACCCGTGGCAGCCGCAGACGATCTCCTCGCCCTGGAGCTCGCCCTGGCTGAGCGAGCAGCCCCGATGCGAGCAGCGATCGTGGATGGCGAAGATCTGCTCGCCATCGCGCACGAGCAGCACCGGCGTGTCGTCGACGACGACCCGCACGGGCCGGCGGTCAGGAAGCTGGCTGGCGTCGGCGGCGGGCGTCCAGTCGGTGGGGCCCGGGTCGAACACGGTCTGGGCCGGTCCCACGCCCTTGGTGAAGGACAGATGGCCGCCGAGATAGCCGCCCACGCTCATCACCGCCATGCCCGCGAACCCCAGCGCCGCTCCGCGTCCCCGGGCGCCGCGCCGGCGAGCCCGCAGCGACGCCGAGTAGAAGGTCGCGCCCACCGCGTTGCAGGCGGAGTGGACCAGCCCGACCCGCCGGACGCCGGCGTCGACCGCCTCGCTGTCGGCCCAGTCGCTGGCGCCGGCCACCGCGGTCGGCAGGTAAGCGGCCAGCCCCAGCGCGATCAGGCGCTCGCCGGCGCGCCCGTCGCCACCGGGGGAGAGGAGGTCGAGCATTGAGGCGGCGGTGAACGAGCCGATCACCACGTCGGTGAGCACCGGGTGCACGGCGTGCCCGAGCCAGGTCCCGCTCAGCGCGTCCTTGACGGGGCCGCTCGGGATCACATTCCGCACTCTCGCGCCGACCTTCTCGGCCAGGGGGTCGAGGACCCCGGCGGATTCGATCGCGCGCACGAGCGGCTCGAGCGGGGTGAGCTGGCGGCGGTGGGTGTCGGCGGTGGCCATGGACGCGCCATACCCAGTCATCGCACCCACTAACCCGCCCACCGTCACCGCCACCGCCACCGCCACCCAACAAATAGAACGTTCTATTTGTCCGGATGGGCGCGGCATACGTTCGGCGATCACTGCGGCTTCCTGCTCGAGCCGATCGAGGGCGAGACGCACCGGTCGGTCGGAGGGTCGCTCACGTTCCGCCGGGGCGCATTGGATCGAGCCGGGGCACGGGCCATGATCGATGGGTCATAAGTGCGCACTCGCCACCCCCGGGACGGTGAGTGCCGATTCAGCGCCATATATGGGTCATGACCGCGATCTCGCCGGCGGAGGGATCTCGAGTGCGCAGATATGACCCAGGGAGGGGATGGGCGGCTGCCAGAGCCGCTAGCCGGCGGCTAGGCCGCGGCTTCGTCGAGCCCCGCCTCGGCCTCGACGGCCTCGGCTTCGACAGCGGCCTCGGGCTCGGACTCGCCGAGAAACTCCGCCCGGAACGCGGCCACGACGGCCGGATCGAACTGGCCGCCGGCACCGCGCTCGAGCTGGGCCAGCGCGTCGACGGGTTCGAGCGCCGGATGATGCGGCCGGTCCGAGGTCATGTCGTGGAACGCGCTGCACACGAAGACGATGCGAGAGCCGAGTGGGATCGCCCCGCCGGCCAGGCCGTCGGGATACCCCGCCCCGTCCCAGCGCTCGTGGCTGTGGCGAACCAGCCGGTCGACCGGTTCCAGCCCGAGAGGTCCGGCGATCAGCCGCGCGCCCACCACGGTGTGGAGCAGGATGAACTGCCACTCGGGGCCGGTGATCTTGCCCGGGTAGCTCAGGACGGCCCGCGGCACGGCGACGTTGCCCACGTCACACAGGTGCATGGCGTTCTCGACGTCCCCGATCTCCCCCTCCGGGACGTCCATCCGGCGGGCGATCGCCACCGCCAGAGCGGCCACGTCCTGGCGCGAGCGAACCAGGCGCAGCGCCTCGATTGCGTCCGATGGCGCCCGGCGGCCGGACTTCACGTGCCGCCCGCCCGCCGCCTTCGTGGCGCGCCGAGCGGCCAGCTCGAGCGCCTCACGGCCGAGCGCCGCCTCACCCGGGAGGGTCGCGCTGCCCACGTCGCAGGAGATCTGGAAGCCGTCACCGCTCTCGCTCAAGGCGCTGGCCGCCGTGGCGCACAGGGCGTTCGTGAAGCGCTCGGACCCCACGGCGAGCAGCGCAAAGCTCCCGCCGCGCATCCGGTAGACGCTGCCGTACGCGCCGACGGCGTCGCGCAGCTTGCGCCCCAGCCAGCCGAGCAGGGCGTCGCCGCAAACGTCGCCGTATGCGTCGTTGTAGTCCTTGAAGCCGTCGAGGGCAAACAGGTAGAGCGTGACCTCGTTGCCGCCATCGAGCTCGCGCCGCAGGTCGGCAACGAGCCGCTCGTGCGTGGCCAGCCCGGTGACCGGGTCGTTCGCTACCTCACCGCTCGCATGAGCCTGGCCGCCGGAGCGGCCCGAGCGGCTGAGCAGGAGCAGCGTGAGGACCGAGCCCAGGATCGCACCGCTGATGAATCCGATCAGCAGAGGCATCTCGGCTTACCCCGGGATCGAACCCGCGGCCGGTGGCGCTCAGCTGCCCATGATCGGGCGGGCGGCCTCGGCGATGCGACGGCCGAGTTCGAGCACCTGCTCGTCGGACCAGTGGGCCAGGTTGACCCCCGCCTGCTGGAACTCGCGGCGGATGTTGATCGTGGCCTGCGCGGTGTCGACGGCGCGGCCCAGCTTGGCCAGCGCGGTGCTGACCACCGGGGTGTCCTGGGCACTCAGTCCATTGAGCTCGGTCTCGAGCAGCCACGAGCGCAGCGCCTGCGCCTCGACCAGGTCGAGGTCGAGGACGAGCCGCGGCTCATTGTTGCTCCCGTTCAGGGACTCGTTCAGCTGGTCGGTGACGCTCATTGCGGGATGCCCTCCATCGCGGCGGTCAGCGAGCGCCCGCGGGCGCCCGAAGATTGGGATTCAGATCAGTTATCGACCGGGACTCCGCCCGGCTTGAGCCGGATCGCGTAGCCTGCTGACCCGATGCCGTACCGCGCGATCCGTCCGGACGAGCTCGAGTGGATCACCCGGCCACACGAACCGGGCCAGCCCGCTCGCCATGTGGCCGAGCTCAGCGAGCGCCTCGAGTCCGGCCTGCTCCGGGCAAATCTGTGGCGCTACGAACCGGGCGCGACGGGCAGGCGCCACCGCCACCCGGTCCAGGCGGAGACGTTCGTGGTACTGGCCGGAACTCTCTCGATCTACCTGGGGGAACCGCCCGAGCGCGTCGACGTGCCGACCGGGGGCGTCGTGCGCGTCGAGCCGGGCACCCCGCTCCAGAGCGCCAACCACGGCGGACAGGATCTGCTCGTGTACGCCTACGGCACCCCGCCGGAGGACGAGCACGCGGAGCTCCTCGACCCGGCGCTCTAGCCGCTCGGGTCTGCCCGGCATCGGCCGATCAGCCGATTGTCCCGCCGAGCGTGCGGGGTCTAACATCTGGCGCCGGGGAACCGGGGGTAGGTGAATGGCTGTGATGGAGCCCGAAGCGGCGGACCTCAGATTCCAGGCACTCCTGGAGGCGGCGCCTGACGCCATCGTCTGCGTGGACGGCGAAGGGCGGATCGTCCTGGTCAACAGCCAGACCGAGTGCCTGTTCGCGTATGAGCGTTCCGAGTTGATCGGTCAGCCGGTGGAGGCGCTCGTCCCCGACAGCCGGCGCGCGGCCCATGCCGCCCACCGGGCGGCGTACATGCCCGACCCCAAGCCGCGCCCGATGGGCGCCCGCACGGAACTGGCCGGCCGGCGGAGCGACGGCAGCGAGTTCCCGGCCGAGATCAGCCTGAGCATGGTGGACGGCGAAGAGGGGCTGCTCGTGGTTGCAGCAATCCGCGACGTCACCGACCGCAAGCGGGCGGCCGACGCGCAGGCACAGCTCGCGTCGATCGTGCAGTCCTCCCACGACGCGATCGTCGGCAAGTCGCTGGGCGGAGTGATCACGAGCTGGAACCCGGCGGCCGAGAAGCTATACGGGTACTCGTCGCGGGAGATAATCGGGAAGAGCATCGATGTGCTCGTCCCGCCCGAGCTGCGCGATCAGGAACGCGAGAACGTGAAGCGGATCGCGCGCGGCGACCACGTCGAGCAGCAGCGGACGACCAGGGTTCGAAAGGACGGCGGGCACGCGTCCGTGATGCTGACGCTCTCGCCGATCGCCGACGCGGCCGGGCAGATCGTGGGCGCCGCGTCGATCGCCCGCGACCTGAGCGAGACCCAGCGCGCCGAGGCCAAGTTCCTCGGTCTGCTGGAGGCCGCGCCCGACGCGATCATCGGCGTCGATGGCGAGGGCCGGATCGCACTCGCCAACGCTCAGGCTCAGCGACTGTTCGGCTACACGCGCGAGGAGCTGGTCGGCCAGGAGGTGGAGGTCCTCGTCCCGGATGCCGCCCGAGGAGTGCACCCCAGGCATCGCTCGACTTACTTCGCCAACCCGGTGTCGCGGCCGATGGGAGCCGGCATGCAGCTGGCGGCGCGGCGCAAGGACGGGAGCGAGTTTCCGGCCGAGATCTCCCTGTCGGCGATCGAGACCGAGGGGGGGGTGCTGGTCTCCGCGGCGATCCGCGACGTGACCGAGCGCCTCGAGGCGCAGGCCGAGCGTGAGCGCCTGCGCACGCAGACGGAGCGCCAGGCGCTCGAACGTCAGCTCCACCAATCGCAGCGACTCGAGAGCCTCGGTCAGCTGGCCGGCGGCGTGGCGCACGACTTCAACAACCTGCTCGGGGTGATCCTCAACTACGCGACGTTCGTCTCGCAGGAAGTGGACGCCCGCACCTCCGGCGACGGTGACGCGTGGGAGCCGGTCCGCGGCGACCTGGCCGAGATCCAGAAGGCGGCCGACCGCGCGGTGAAGCTCACCCATCAGCTGCTGGCCTTCGGGCGGCGCGAGGTCGTCCAGCCGGTGGTGCTGAGCGTCAATGACGTCATCCGCGACATCGAGCGGCTACTCAGGCGCACCCTGGGCGAGCACATCGAGCTCGTCACGAACCTGAGCGACGACCTGTGGGCGGTCATGGCCGACCCGGGCCAGCTCGAGCAGGTGCTGGTCAACCTCGCGGTCAATGCCCGGGATGTCATGCCGGCCGGGGGGAAGCTCGTGCTCGAGTCCCAGAACGTGACCGTCGACGAGGACTACGTGGCTCGCCGCCCCGCGCTCAGCCCGGGCCACTACGCGCGGCTGCGCGTCTCGGACACCGGCAGCGGGATGGAGCGGCGAGTCATCGAGCGGGCGTTCGAACCGTTTTTCACGACCAAGCCGAAGGGCGAGGGGTCCGGGCTGGGGCTGGCCACCGTCTACGGCATCGTCAAGCAGGCCGGAGGCGATGTGGAGATCTATTCCGAACTGGGCCTCGGCACCACGTTCAGCATCGTGCTGCCCGCGAGCGACGCGCTGGCGGTCGCGGGCGCCGATCCGGTGCCGGTCGTGGCGGGCACAGGCGGCGAAACCGTCCTCGTGGTCGAAGACGAGGACGCCATGCGCGAGCTGACCCGGCGGATCCTCGTCCGCAACGGATACGACGTGATTGTCGCCGAAGGAGGTTGGGCCGCCATCCAGGCCGCCCTCAAGCACGCCGGATCGATCGATCTGCTGGTCACCGACGTCGTCATGCCGCAGATGCTCGGCAAGGAGGTCTCCGAGCGGGTGTTGGCCGTTCGTCCCGACGTGCGGGTCCTGTTCATGTCGGGCTATGCCGAGCCGATCCTGACAACGCAGGGCACACTCCCGCCCGGGGTCAGCCTGGTCGAGAAGCCGTTCTCCGAGCCGCAGCTACTCGCCAAGGTGCGCGAGGTGCTCGATAGCAGCGCCGAGGCTCCCTAGCCGGAGCCACGATTCCGCTCACCGGCAGACGGCGGTGTACGGCCGACCCGCGACGAACTGCGCCCATTCAGCCCGCGTCAGGTTGCGGCCGGCCAGCGTGCAAGCGTCCTGCTGCCAGGCCGGCAGGGACGTCGGCCAGGCGAAGGCGCCGCCCCGATCGTCCACGACCAGAAGATCCTTGCCGCCGGGGTCAAAGGCGACGGCCGAGGTTGCGTCCGGGTCAGCAGCCAGCCGGGGGCCTTCCTGCTGGAGCCCGGCGGTAAACCACACCTTGATCGTGCCGTCCCCGCTGCCGGCCGTGGCGAAGCGCCGGCCCGTCGGATCGAACGCCACGCTGGTGATCGCGACGGAGTCGGCAAGCAGCGGCTGGGCCAGCCGCTTGCCGGTGGCCGGATTCCAAAGCTCGACCGTGCCCCCCAACGTACCCTCGGCCAGGATCCCGCTCGGGCCGAAGGCGAGCGAGATCGCATCATCTCCCGGGTCTGAGAGAGTCCGCACGAGCTGCCCGCCGAACGGGTCGTACACGCGGACGCCGCCGGTCAGCAGGCTGGCCGCCACCCGCTTCCCATCGGGTGAGAAGGCGACCACGTCAGAGCCGTTCAGGCTGTTGCCGCCGCCCAGGTCCGTGGGTGGCGTGACCGTCCCGCCTGTCGCCACCCGCCAGATCGCCAGCGTCGCCACCAATGCCGTGGAGGTGTGCCCGAGCGACGTGGTCTGGGCCTTGTCGCTGCCGGCCAGAAGCCGTCCGTCGGGCGAGAAGACAAGCGACTGGATCGCCTCGCTCTGACCGGGCAGAGCCGTCAGGTCGGAGAGGGAGCGGACGTGCCGCGGGGCGCCGTCGACGCTCCACAGCTGCACCATCCCCCCGCGAGCGCCAACCGCGAGCATCCCCCCGGCAGGCGACCAGGCCAGCGCGGTGATGAGGCCCTCCGGCGGCCTGATCGTGAACGTCGCCACCTGCCTCAGCGTTCTCGTCGAGAACACCCCGACGGTTGCGGCGCCCGTGGGCACGGCGAACCGCGATCCGTCCGGCGACAGCGCGAGCGCCGGTCGCGGAGGGGCGACCGGATCACAGCAGGGCAGCGCCGCGCTCAGCCGCGTGCTGTGACCGAAGCCCCGCTGGCCGGTCAGGTCCCACGCCAGGAGCACGCCGCCCACGGCGGCCGTGTAGAGGGTCGAGCCGTCGGGACTCAACTGGACGTCCTGCACGCGCCCGGCCGGACCCGGCAGCACCGCGTCCTGCGCGCCGGTGACGGCATCCCGCGCAATCACCCGGCCGTCGTCCCCGGCCGTCATCACCCTCCGCCCGTCCCGCGTGAAAACGACTCCAGCCACGGCTGCCCGGTGTCCGCCCGCCGCACGCCGCGCCCGGCCGGTCGCCACGTTGATGAGCCACACGGATCCGGCCTGGGTCCCCAGCGCCAACGTGGCGCCGTCGCGGCTGAAGGCCGCCGCCGAGGGCAGCAGGGGCGCGGGGCGGATCGCGACCGACCGGATCAGCCGCAGGGTGTGTGGGTCGTAGGTGGCGATCTCGTGCTCGGTGGCGACCATCAGGCGGGTGCCCCGGTCGACGAGCCCGGTGGCCAGCAGCGGCCCACGGCCCACGCGCACCGGGGCCATGCGCCGGCCGGTCAGGAGTGACCAGTGGGCCAGGTACGCCTCCGCCGGCTGTCCGCCCGGATCGACCAGCCAGTACGCGTAGTAGACCGTGCGCCGGTCGGGCGCGATCAGGATGCTCCCCTGCGGCCCGTCGGCCGTGAGGTTCTCGGTCAGCGGCGTCCGGATCGGGAGGCGAGCGCGCGGCGCGAGGCTCCGGGCGTCGCGCACGACCAGCGATGGCCCGGCCCGGTACACGAGCATCGATCCGTCCTCCGAGTAGCTCGGCGGCTGATCGCCGAAGAAGTCGCTCAACGTCCCGCCGACCGGGGCTCGGGTGCGCGCAACGAAGAAGCGCACGCTGTTGGCGATGCTGTCGGACACGGCCAGCGTGCGGCCGTCGGGACTGACCGCGACGTGCGGGCGTCGAGTTGGTCGGCATTCCATACGTCGCCACCACGGCCGGGCTGCGGAGCAGGGTGGAGAGCAGGGTTCCCTCGGTCTGCGGGGAGCGATCGAGCGTCACCGCCTCGCGGGCCAGAAGCGCCGCCACGTCGAGCCTGGGTTCGCCCAGCGCCTCCGCCCCCAGCTGGCGGCCGAGCGCGGCGCGTGCCTCGGCGACCGCCAGTTG
This sequence comes from uncultured Solirubrobacterales bacterium, assembly GCA_963757795.1. Taxonomy (GTDB): domain Bacteria; phylum Actinomycetota; class Thermoleophilia; order Solirubrobacterales; family Solirubrobacteraceae; genus Palsa-465. The sequence continues at coordinate 250,092 of CAVWSI010000008.1, forward strand.
CGCGTCGCTCGATGCCTGCCGCTGGCCGACCACCGCCACCACGCCGGCCACCACGGCGAGGACCAGCAGCACGGCCGCGCCGAGCAGCAGCCCGCGCAAGCGCCGGTTCTGCACGCGCTGGCGGTCCGCCTCGCGCTCGGCTTCGACCCGGCTCGCGCCGACGAACTCGCGCTCGAGGTGGTCCATCCGGTCGCGATGCTGGGCGGAGAACTCGAGCGCCGCGGCAAGCCGCGCGCCGCGGTAGAGCTCGCCCGGGTCGCGCCCGCGCGCGTCCCATTCCGGGCCGCCACCGCGCAGGTGCGCATGTAACCGCCGCCCGACGCGATCCTCCTCGAGCCAGCCGCGGTACCGCGGCCACTCGCGCAGAAGCGCCTCGTGCGACAGCTCGACCGCGCCCGGCGCCGACCGTCACCAGGCCGCGCCTCGGTCAGTGCGGCCAGGACCGGCTCCGCGCCTCGGCGACGGCTCGGATCTCCACCAGCGGCAGCTGCCGCCGCTCGGGGGCGCCTTCCCCGATGTCCGCCAGGCGCAGCAGCAGGTCCCGGGCCACCCGCCGCTCGCGCTCAGACAGCCGCAGGTAGGCGGCCTCGGCGATCCGAGCCACGCCGCTGCGCACGCCACCGGTCGCCCGGTAGTCCTGGAGGCGGAGCACGCGCCCGTCCCGCGCCTGCCATAGCTCGAGCAGCGTCGTCGAGAGCAGCGGCAGGGCACCCGGCTCGTCCGCCACCTCGGCCACCAGTACGTCGACCAGGCGATCCTCGACCTCGAGCCCGGCGCGCGCCGCCGGCCGCTGGATCACCTCGCGCGAGCTCATCGCGATCCATCGGTCCGACCAGAGCGTGGCTGCGGCTGAGCAGCTCGGCGAAGCGCGGATAGGCGCTCAGCCGGCCGTAGAAGTCGGCCCGCAGACGTGCAGATCAGCAGCACCCGTCGCTCGTGATCGCCGGCCGCGGCCACCAGCCGGGCGAGGAACGCGCGGCGCTCGACCTCCTCGGCGCACGCCGTGAAGAGTCTCCTCGAGCTGGTCGATGGCCAGCACGATCCGCTGGTCGCGGCGCAGCCCGGCAAGCAGCTGCTCGAGCGGTCCGCCGAGCGCGCGCTCGAGCTCGACGCAGGGATGCTCACCCGGTCGCAGCAGCACCTGCCGCCAGCCCGCGCTGCCCGGCAGCGCACCGGCGGCGAGCGCCGGCAGGACGCCGGCGCGCAGCAGCGAGGACTTCCCGATTCCGGACGGGCCGAGGATGCCCACCAGCGGCCATTCGGCAAGCCGCGCGATCAGCTCGGAGACGACCCGGTCGCGCCCGCAGAAGAAGTCCGCGTCGGAGCCCTCGAAGGCGGCCAGGCCCTTGAACGGACACAGCACCGGCGCCGGCGGCGCCGACGTCGGTCCGCGCGGTCGCGAGCCCCTCGTCGTGGCGCAGGATCATGTGCTCGAGCTCGCGCAGCTCGGCGCTCGGGGTCAGCCCGAGCTCGTCGCGCAGCAGCGCGCACGCCTCCCGGTAGGCGGCGAGCGCGTCGGCCTGGCGCCCGGAGCGATACAGCGCCAGCATGAGCTGCGCCGCGCAGACGCTCCTGCAGCGGGGCCTGCGCGATCAGCCTCTCGAGCGGGGCGATCGCCTCGGCGGCGTGCCCCAGCGCGAGCTCGGCATCGACCCGCTCCATCTCGGCGAGCAGGTCGGAGCTCCTCCAGGCGACGTATCTCGGGCTGCACGTCCTCCAACGTGGCGAGGTCGGCCAGCGGCGGTCCCCGCCACAGCGCCGAGCCCCTCGCCCAGCCGCGCCGAGGCGCCGATGTGGTCGCCGTCCTCGAGCAGGCCGCGCCCCTCGGCCAAGAGCCGCTCGAACCTGGTCGCATCGAGCTGCTCGGGCTCGAGCTCGAGCACGTAGCCGCCGCGGCGCGTGACGGAGCATCTCGCGCTGTCGTCGCGTAGCGTGCGGCGCAGGCGCGAGACGGCGACGTGGACCGCGTTGACCGACGCTCGCGGGGCGAGAGCCGTCCCGACAGCTGCTCGAGCAGACGCTCGGTGCCGACCAGCTCGCCCGCGTGGACGAGCAGGATCGCCAGCAGGGCTCGCTGGCGCGCTCGCCGCCCAGCGCGAGGGCCTCGCCGTTTCTGCGACGCGGCCAGCGGCCCGAGGATGCCGAACCGCACCTCTGCGCGTTGCCTGCGCGCGCATCGCGGCGATTATCGAACACCCGCCACCGGCGCGCAATGACGGCCCTGACGGGCGCTGTCAGCCAGGTGTCAGCGCGCCGTAACGGGCGCTCCGGATACTGGCGCGCTCGCCCGGGCGGTGCCTGCGCCTCGTCCGGGCGCACTGGGAACGAGGTGCCGAGAAGGAGGAGGAGAGGTGCGACGCGTCGCTACTGTCATTGGTGCCGTCCTCGTGACGGTGTTCGCCGCTGCTTGCGGCTCGAGCTCGAGCTCGAGCAGCGGAAGCGGAGGGGCCAGCCAGCCCGCGTCCAGCTTCGAGCGCGCCCACCGCGGGGGCGGGGCTGACCTCGCCCACCGCCCCGACCGGGTCGCGCCAGGCGGGCGGGACCGTGTACTTCACCGAGGGGCCGAGCGCCCCGCCGAACTACATCTTCCCGATGACGTCCGCCCAGGTCTGCAGCACCAGCAACATCTCCCAGCTGCAGGCGATGCTTTACCGGCCGCTGCTTCTGGTACGGCAACGACTACAGCCCGACCATCGACTACGACTACTCCGTCGGGGAGCAGCCGTCGTTCTCGAACGGCGATCGGACAGTCACGATCAAGCTGAAGCCGCTGGAAGTGGTCCGACGGGGAGACCGTGAATTCACGTCAGGTCGCCTTCTGGATCAACCTCTACAAGGCCGATCCGAGCAAGAACTACTGCGGCTACGTGCCGGGCTACTTCCCGGACAACGTGACTGGCGTGCAGACGCCGGATCCGCAGACCGTGGTGCTCCAGCTGAACAAGGCATACAACCCCGAGTGGTTCACCTACAACGAGCTCTCGCAGATCTATCCGCTGCCGCTGGCCTGGGACCGGACCTCGCTGTCAGCAGCCGCGCCCAAATCCGATAACGGCCACCTTCCGGACGCGACCAAGGCCGGCGCGGAGGCCGTCTACAAGTTCCTCGACACGCAGTCCAAGTCGCTGGGGACGTGGGGTTCCTCGCCGCTCTGGAGCGTGGTCGACGGCCCGTTCAAGGTCAAGAGCTTCACCAGCACGGGGCAGGTCACGCTGGTACCCAACGTCGCATACTCGGGATCGCCCAAGCCGACGATCTCGAGCCTGGTCGAGCTGCCGTTCACCGGCGACACGGCGATCTTCAACGAGATCCGCTCGGCCGGCCCGTCGGGCATCACGATCGGCAACCTGCCGTCGCAGTACGCACCGCAGATCCCCCAGGTCAAGGCCCAGGGGTTCGACTACAACCGTGCGGCCAGCTACTCGATCAACTACTTCCCGCTCAACCTGAACAACCCGAAGGTGGGGCCGATCTTCCGGCAGCTCTACTTCCGGCAGGCGTTCCAGCACTTGGTCGATCAGCAAGGTTGGATCAACGCCTTCCTGCACAACACGGCGATCCCCACCTACGGGCCGATTCCTGTGTCGCCGCCGAGCCCCCTGCTCAGTGTCGATGCGGCGAGCAACCCGTTCCCGTTCTCGACGAGTGCGGCGGCGCAGCTTCTCACCAGCCACGGCTGGAAGGTCGTATCGGGCGGGACCACCACCTGCCAGCGCCCCGGTACCGCAGCCAACGAGTGCGGCGCCGGCATCACGGCCGGTGAAGGCATCTCGTTCAACCTCGATTACCAGTCCGGCGTGACCACGCTGGCCAGCGAGATGAACGACCTGGCCGCGCAGGCCAAGCGGGTCGGCATCAACCTCCAGCTGACCAGCCACCCGTTCGACACGGTGATCGGCACCGCGGTCGCCTGCAAGCCGACCGCGCCCGACTGCGGCTGGACGGCGGAGAACTGGGGCGCCGGGTGGATCTTCGCGCCCGACTTCCTGCCGACCGGCGAGTCGCTCTACGCCCCGGGCGCCGTGGCCAACTACGGCAGCTTCAACGACCCGCAGGCCACCGCGGTGATCAATGAGACCATCACCGGCGCGGCCTCGCAGGAGAAGCAGGCGCTCGCCAACTACGCCAGGTACATGGAGGAGCACGTCCCGGTCGTCTATGGCCCGACGTCGATCGGAAGCTACCAGGGAGACGCGGGCACGGTGGTCGACAGCCACTTGGGCGGCTACGCCGCGAACGCGTACGGATACCTGACCCCGGAGACCTGGTACTTCACAAAGTAACCGCGGCCCTCGGCGACAGCTGCGAGCGAGTCCGGCATGACGGGTTACATCATCCGGCGATTGGGCGAGGCGATCGTGGTGACGCTCGGCGTCACCCTGATCACCTTCATCATGCTCCACCTGCTGCCGGGGAGCCTGGCCCGGGACATCCTGGGTCCTCGGGCCTCTCCCCAGGCGATAGCCCAATTCAACCACGACAACGGACTTGACAAGCCGCTGTGGTACCAGTACTGGCTGTTCCTGGACAAGCTCCTGCACGGGAACCTCGGCTACTCGTTCCAGTTCAACCGTTCGGTCACCTCTCTGCTCGGCAACGAGTTGCCGCGGGATCTCGTGCTGGGCGGTGCCGCGCTGATCCTCTCCGTGCTGATCGCGATCCCCGTCGGCATCGCGCAGGCGGTTCGGCGCAACCGGGCGATCGATCACATCGGAACCGGCGTCAGCTTCTTGCTCTATTCGATGCCTCAGTACGCGATCGCGCTGCTCCTGATCCAGCTGTTGTCGATCAGCTTCCACGTGTTCCCGGCCGTGGCGCCACAATCGACCTCGGCCTGGGGAATGCTCGCCCACCCAGCCGGGCTGGTGCTGCCGGTGGCGAGCCTGACCCTAGTCACCTATGCGCAGTTCAGCCGGTACATGCGCTCCTCGGCGATCGACACGCTGGCGCAGGATTACATGCGCACGGCGCGCGCCAAGGGACTGCCGGAGCGACTGGTGCTCTCGCGTCACCTGTTGCGCAACTCGATGATCGCGGTGGTCACCCTGGTCGGCCTGAGCATCCCGTACATCATCACCGGGACTCTGATCATCGAGCAGGTGTTCAACTATCCGGGAGCGGGGCTCGAGTACTTCAATGCCGCCCTGCGCAACGACTACGAGGTGATGCTCGGCATCACCGTGCTGGTGGGCGTGGTGACCGTGCTCGGCAACCTGCTGGCCGACATCAGTTACGCCATCCTCGATCCCCGGATCCGCTACTAGTGGCCCATCTCGCAAATCCGCACGGACCTACGGGATGAACCACTAATGTCCACGGTAACGCCGCCCCAGGTGGAAGTGGAGGTCTCGCCCGAGGGTGGGCACGTCGTCTCCGCCGGCAGCCCGTGGCGGCTGATCGCCCGCACCTTCGCACAGAACCGCCTGGCCGTCGTCGGTGTGGCGGTGGTCGTGCTGATCGCGCTGTTCAGCTTCGTCGGGCCGCTCGTCTATCACACCGATCAGTTCAACCCCGACCTTCTCCATGTAAATCAGGCCCCGGGCGGCGGCCATCCACTGGGCACCGACCAGAGCGGCTTCGACATCCTCGGCCGCCTCATGGCCGGGGGTAAGAGTTCGGTCGAGGTGGGGATGGCGGTCGGGGTTATCGCCACTGTCTTCGGCCTGCTCTACGGGGCGGTTTCCGGTTTCTTCGGCGGCGCGGTCGACGCGGTGATGATGCGCGTGGTGGACGTCGGCCTGGCCGTTCCGCTCGTGTTCCTGTTCATCTTCATGGCCCAGGTCTACAAGCCGACGCTGACCCTGCTGATCGTCCTGCTGGTCATCGTCTCCTGGTTGATTCCCGCCCGCCTGGTGCGAGGCGAGACCCTGAGTTTGCGAACCCGCGAGTACGTGCAGGCGGTCAGGGTGATGGGTGGCGGGTCGTGGCGGATCATCGCCCGCCACATCATCCCGAACACGATCGGGACGATCGTGGTCACGATCACCTTCCAGATCGCGAACGCGATCCTCATCCTGGCCGTCCTGCAATACCTCGGCTTCGGCCTTCCCGCCACCACGCCCACCTGGGGATCGATGCTGTCCGACGGCATCACATACCTGCAGGCGGGTTACTGGTGGGAGGTCTATCCCGCGCTGATCATCATCGTCATCACGGTCGTCGCCTTCAACTTCATCGGCGACGCACTGCAGGATGCGTTCGACGTGCGGCTGCAGGAGCGCTAGGAGGCTCGTGACCACGCTGCTGGAAGTGGAGGACCTGCGGACGCGGATTCGCCTGCGCAGTGGGACCGTGCACGCGGTCGATCGCTTGAGCTTCGAAGTCGAGGCGGGTGAGACCGTCGGCATCGTCGGCGAGTCGGGATGCGGGAAGACGATGGCCGCGATGTCGATCATGCGCCTGCTGCCGCGCGGCGCCTACCTGGCCAGCGGCGCGATCCGCTTCGCCGGCCGGGATCTGGTGGGGCTGAGCGACGAGCAGATCCGCCACGTGCGAGGCAATGAGATCGGGATTGTCTTCCAGGACCCGATGACCTCGCTCAACCCGACGATGACGATCGGTCGTCAGATCGCGGAAGCCGTGACCATCCACCGCGACGTCTCCGACGCGGCGGCGATGGACCGGGTGGTCGAGACGCTCGAGATGGTCGGCCTGCCCCGACCGGCGGAGCGGGTGCGCGACTACCCGCACCAGCTTTCCGGCGGGCTGCGCCAACGGGTCATGATCGCGATGGCCCTGGCCTGCGAGCCGAAGCTGCTCATCGCCGATGAGCCCACCACGGCGCTCGACGTGACGATCCAGGCCCAGATCCTGCGCCTGCTCGATGACATCAAGCGCGAGCTCGGAATGGGGATCATCCTCATCACCCACGACATGGGCGTGATCGCCGGCCGCACCGACCGCGTGGTCGTCATGTACGCCGGCCGCAAGGTCGAGACGGCCTCCACGCCCGAGCTGTTCGCCAACGTCCGCCACCCCTACACCGAGGCCCTGCTGGCCTCGATCCCCAAGCTCGATCAAGACAAGAGCCAGGATCTGTACTCGATTCCAGGTCTGCCGCCGGACCTGCGCCGCCCGCCGCACGCCTGCCGCTTCGCCCCTCGCTGCGTGTTCGCCACCGATCGGTGCCGCAGCGAGGATCCCCCGCTGGCCGGCGAGGATCCCGACCACCCATACGCGTGCTTTCACCCGCGGCGCTCCTCGGCCACCGAGAGCACACGGCTGGGGGCCGCCCTGATCGCGGAGGCCGAGCGCAGCGAGGCGCTGGTCGATGCCTACGGCAAGGAGATCGAGTTGCTGGTGACGAGCCCGGCAGCGCCGGCGACGAACGGGTCGAACGGCGCCGGCAGCGCGAACGGCGAGGCGATCCTGGAGTTCCAGGACGTCTTCAAGGAGTTCACCGTGACCGCCGGCGCCATCCTGCGCCGGCGGATCGGCACGCTGCACGCGGTCAGCGGGGTCGGCCTGGCCGTCCGGCGCGGGGAGACGTTCGGCCTGGTCGGTGAGTCCGGCTGCGGCAAGACCACCCTGGGCCGCCTGGGGGTCGCCCTCGACGCCCCCACGCGCGGACGCGTGCTGTTCAACGGGATCGACCTCGGCACGCTGAAGGGCGGCAGCCTGCGGCGCCTTCGTCAGGACCTCCAGTTCATGTTCCAGGACCCCTACGCGTCCCTGGATCCCCGGATGCGCGTCAAGGAGATCATCTCCGAGCCACTCGACATCGCCCGCCGCGGCTCGTCGGCCGAGCGCGTGCAGACCGTGCGCCAGCTCCTGGATGAGGTGGGGCTCGCCCATGACGCCATGGATCGATACCCGCACGAGTTCTCGGGCGGCCAGCGCCAGCGCCTCGGACTGGCTCGTGCCTTGGCGCTGAACCCGTCGGTGATCGTCGCGGACGAGCCGGTGTCTGCCTTAGACGTCTCCATCCAGTCCCAGATCCTGAACTTGATGAAGCGCGTCCAGGCCAGTCACAACCTCACCTACATCGTGATCTCCCACGACCTGTCGGTCGTCCGATACCTGGCCGACCGCATCGGCGTCATGTACCTCGGCAAGCTGGTCGAGGTCGGTCCCGGCAGCGACATCTACGACCGGCCGGCCCATCCCTACACGGCCGGCCTGCTGGAGGCGATCCCCGTGCCCAATCCCCAGCTGGCCGGCGAGCGCGGCGACAACGTCGCCGTGCGCGGCGAACTCCCCTCCCCGCTCCACCCGCCGTCAGGGTGCCGGTTTCGTACCCGGTGCCCGCGGGCGCAGGACCTCTGCGCGCGCGAGGCCCCACCGCTGCGGCCCTTCGGCCCGGAGCATTTCGCCGCCTGCCACTTCCCGCTTCAGCCCGCGCTCGAGGCCACCGTCCGCGCCGAACCCGTCGACTCCTCCCCCACCGGGTAACAGGCGGCGAGCGGCCGGTGCCCTTCCGCCGGTCGCTCGCCGCCCACGGCGCTCATCTCAGGCCGAGCGCGGCGTCGGCCACGGCCTGGTCGACGCCTTGGATCTCCACCAGCTTGTCGCGGTGATGCTCGCCGCGCACGATCGTGACCTGCGACTGGGGAACGCCCAGGCGGTCGGCCAGGAGTCGGCACACCGGCCGATTCGCCCGGTTTTCCAGCGCCGGCGCGGTCACTCGCACCACCAGCATGCCGTCGCGCACCGAGGCGATCTCGTCGCGGCGGGCGCGCGGCTGCACGCGAACGGCGATCCTCGCCATGGGGCGCCGCCGCTACCCGCGGTGGCGGAGCAAGAACTCGAGCGTGGCCCGGTTGAAGGTATCGGCGTCCTCGTGCAGGCCCGCGTGCGAGAGGTGATCGAACACGGTCAGCTCGGCTCCGGCGATCGGGCCGGTCAGCCGCTCGGCGAACCGCGTCGAGGTGACGAGATCGTGGGCACCGAACGTGACCAGCGTCGGGGCCTGGATGTCGCCCAGTGCCGCCGCGGCGTCGTGCGCGAGCGCCGCCTCGGTCTGGGACAGGAACGCCTCGAGTGGCTGCGCCGGGCGACCGCGGACGAAGTCGTCGAGCGCCTGGACGAACTCCGGGCGCTCGACGTACATCTCCGGGGTGAAGCAGAACGGGAAGATGCCGTGGATGACCGCGTCAGCCACGCTTGTCGACGTGGCGGCAAGCTCGCGCCACAACTCGACGACCGTGCGCAGGTAGCCATCCGTGCGGTCCCATGTGCTGTGCAGAGAGAGCGAGCGCGCCCGCTCGGGGTGGCGTGCGGCGAGATGCATGCCGACGGCCGCGCCGAGCGACACGCCCGCCACGTGCGCCCGCTCGACGCCGATGGCGCCCAGAAAGCCGGCGAGCTGATCGGCGTACGTGAGCGTGGAGTACGGGCCGGCGGGCTTGTCGCTCTCCCCGGAGCCGGGGAGGTCGACCGAGATGCAGTTGAAGTGTTCGGTGTACGCCGGCAGCTGGAAGGCGTAGCACGCATGATCGGCACTCAGGTACGGGATGAGCAGGAGCGGCTCGCCGTCACCCTGTGCGTCGTAGTTGATCGTGAGTCCATCGACGTCGGCGCTTGGCATGCGACGATTCTATTTCTTTACCCGAGCGCGAGTTGCTCGACGCCCGCTTCCAGATCGAGCAGCGCACGCTTGCGGGGCAGACCGCCGCCGTAGCCCGTGAGTGAGCCATCGGCGCCGATCACGCGGTGGCAGGGGATGACGATCGGAATCGGTGTGGCGCCGACCGCCGCTCCCACGGCGCGCGGCTGCGCGTCGAGGTCACGCGCCAGCGCTCCGTAGGTGGTGGTGGCGCCGTACGGGATGGTTTGCAGCGCGTCCCAGACGCGGCACTGGAACTCCGTGCCGGCGATCTGACGGGCGATGTCGAATTGCGTGCGCTCGCCGCGGAAGTACTGCTCGAGCTGCTCGGTGGCGGCGGCCAGGGACTCCGGGTCGTCGTCGTGGCCGGGGAGCGCCGGCGCGGTCCCCGGGAAGTACAGGCGCCGGAGCGCTCCGTGGGCGTCGGCGACGAGCGTGAGCACGCCAAATGGGCTGTCGAAGATCGTGAAGGGCATGGTCTCCTCAGGTTGCGTCGTGGAAGATGATGCCGAGCGCCACGCGCTCGCCAGCCGTGACCGTGCTCACGCCGTGACGTAGCGCGACGCGGTGATAGCCGTGCTTGCCGGCGTTGGGGCGCTCGCGGGTGGGGAAGATCACGAACGCGCCCTGCTCCGGGCGCAGCACGTGCGCGCGGCTCTGGGCGCGAGGGCGCTGCTCGAGCAGGACGAACTCGCCGCCGGCGTAATCGTGGTTGCAACTCGACAGCACGGTGAGCACCTGGAACGGGAAGTAGACCTCGCCGTAGAGATCCTGGTGCAGCGCGTTCCAGTCCCCGGGGCGGTAGCGGAGCAGCAGCGGCGTCGGGCGCTCCTGTCCGGCGGCGCGGCAACGCTCGAGCAATTCCCCGTGCGTGGCGGGGAAGTGCGGCGCATCGCCCGACAGCCGGTCCGACCAGGCGTTGGCGACCGGCGCCAGGTGCGCATAGAACGCGGTTCGCGCCGCCTGCACGAGCGTCGGCAGGGGATGGTCGAAGTAGCGGTAGCGGCCGTCGCCGAAGCGGTGGCGCGCCATGTCGATGGTCGAGCGAAAGCCCTCGCCGTCGAACCGCCCGGCCAGCTCCCGGCACTCGGATCGGTCCAGGATGCGGTCGGTGACGGCAAAGCCCTGCTCGTCGAGGTCACGCCGCAGATCGCTCCAGTCGAGGGCGTCGATGCGGTCTTCCAGGCTGGTGGATGTGATCGTCGTCATGCGGGTCAAACGGCGCGACAGACCCGAGTGTGAGATCTGGGTCATATCCGCGCACTCGGCCCCCGCCAAGAGGTGAACGCCGATTCAGCGCCGTATACGGGTCACAACCATGAACTCGACCAGCGCGCGAGGCCGAGTGCGTACTTATGACCCAAGACCGGCGGCGAACATCGCGCGGAACTCCTCGGCGCCGGCGTCCCGGGGGTTCGACGGCGCGGAGGTGTTCGCGGCGGCCTTCTCGGCCAGCAGGTCGAGGTCGCGGCGCTCGATCAGCCGGCTGAGCGGGGGAATGCCGAAGCTCGTCGTTCAGCCGGCGCACATACCCAATCGCCTCACGGGCCGCGTCATCCGGCGAGACGCCCTCCACCGCCACCCCGAACGCCGCCGCCAGCCGCGCGTACCGATCCCCGCATACTTCAACGTTGAAGTCCATGATGAGCGGCATGGTGGCGGCGCAGCAGACGCCGTGCGGGTGGTCGTAGACCCCGCCGATCGCCTCGGCCAGGCAATGGCAGCCGGACACGCGGTGATCCCCACCGCCAGCCCGGCGGTGAGGCTGGCCTGCGCCATGCCGCAGCGCGCCTCGACATCGTCCCCATCAACGACAGCCCGCTCCAGATACAAGGCCACCAACCGCGCTCCCTCCAAGGCCAGCGCATCCGAGGCCGGATTGGCCAGCCGGCAGTGCAGCGAATCGACCGCGTGCGAGAGCGCATCCATCCCGGTGGCCGCGGTCAGCCGCGCCGGCATCGAGAGCGTGAGATCCGGGTCGACCAGCGCCACGTCCGGGCAGATCCGCGGGTCGAACAGGTTCATCTTCTTGCGCCGCTCGGTGTCGGTGATGATGGCCGAGGGGGACACCTCGCTGCCCGTCCCGGCCGTCGTGGGTACGGCGATCGTCGGCAGCGGGTCGTGCCGTAAAGCACCGAAGTCCTCCCAATCGCGCGGATGACCGCCGTTGGTGACCAGCAGCGCGATGCACTTGGCGGTGTCTATCGCCGAGCCGCCTCCCACCCCGACGACCAGCGCCACACCCAGGTCCCGCGCGACATCGGCGCTCTCCAGGCAGTGGACATCGCGCGGATTGCCCTGCACGTGATGCAGCGCCGCCGTCACGGCGTCAGGACCCCGGTCGGGATGCAACTCGTGCGCCCGCCATCGACCACGTAATGGCTGCCGGTCACGTACGCGGCGGCGTCGGACAACAGGAACACCACGACCCTGGCGATGTCCTGCGCATCACCGAGCCGGCCCAGCGCAATCGACTCCTCGCCCTCGCGCCGCGCGACGGCCGGGTCCGGCGCGGTGTCGTACTCGGCGCGCAGCAGCGGCGTGTCGGTCGCACCCGGGCACACCGCGTTCACCCGCACGCCATACGGCGCCAGTTCGGCGGCCAGGGCCCGGTTCATCGAAAGGATCCCGCCCTTGGTGGCGGTATACGCCGCGTAGCCCGCCTCACCGATCAGAGCCAGCTCCGAGGCGGTGTTGACGATCGCGCCGCGCCGCCGCGTCACCATCGCACGGGCCGCCGCGCGCGCGACGTAGAAGCTGGCGCTGAGGTTCGTGCCCAACAGGCGCTCCCACTTTGCGTCGGTCGTCGCGGTAATCGCCACGACCATCGAGATGCCGGCGTTGTTGAACACCGCGTCCACCGGCCCCAACTCCTCCGCCCGCGCGAACGCGCGATCGACCTCCGCGGAGCGCCCGACGTCCGCGCCCACGGCAAGCACCGCCGCTCCGCGGTCCCGGCAGTCCTGCGCGGCTTCGTCCAGTTCGTCCCCCGGCAGCGCAACCAGCGCCACCGCCGCCCCTTCCTGCGCCAGCTCGAGCGCGGTGGCGCGTCCGATCCCCGAGCTCGCCCCGGTCACCACCGCGACCCGCCTCTCCATGCGCCTCATATCCGCGTCGAGCCTCCGTTCGGCCCCACCACCTGCCCGACGAACGCGATCGCGGGGGTGGACAACAGAAACGCCACCGTTGCCGCGACATCCGATGGACGGCCGATCCGCCCGAGCGGGACGTCGCGGCCGTAGACCGAGACCATCTCCTCGTGGGTCAAGCCCGCGTCGGCGGCGTCGACGTCGAGCTGCGGGGTGTCGGTCACGCCGGGAGCCACCGCGTTGATCGCCACCCCGTCGCGGGCAAAGCGACGAGCGGCGCTCTTGACCAGCGCGATGATCCCGCCCTTGCTGGCGGCGTAAGCGGTCGCGTTCGGCCAGCCGATCACTCCCCACTCCGACGCGATGGCCACGATCCGCCCGTAGCCTCGCGCCGCCATGGCCGGCGCGCAGGCCGCGATCAGCCACGCGGTGCCGAGCAGGTTGACCTCGATCGTCCGCGAGAAGTCCTCCTCGCTCGAGTCCAGGAACGGAGCCATGGTCATGAACGCGTGGTTGGCGACCATCAGCTCCACCGGGCCCCGCGCGCGCTCGCACAGCTCGATCGCCGCCCGCACGGCGTCGCGGTCGCTGACGTCACACGGCACGCTGAGCCCCCCGACCTCCTCGGCCACGGACGCCGCCTTCTTGGCGTCGATGTCGTTCACGCACACCTGCGCCCCCTCACGCGCCAGCCACAGCGCCGTGGCCTTGCCGATCCCCTGGCCGCCGCCGCTTACCAGCGCCACCCGCCCCTGGATGCCATGCAACCCGCTCAAATCGCCGCTCCTCCGTTCGGCGAGACGACCTGGCCGATCAGATTGGTGTCCTCGAGCAGCGCGAAGCACACCGCCTGCGCGATCTCGCCCGGGCTGAGCAGCCGGCCGAGCGGTAGCGCGCCGGCGTAGCTCTCGGCGTTCGGATCGTCGGCCATCAACGGGGTATCGGTGGGCCCCGGCGCCACGCAGTTGACGCGCACGCCATCTGGCGCAAGCTCGACCGCCAGGCTCTTGACCATCGCATGGATCGCGCCCTTGGCGGCCGCGTAATGGGCCGCCGAGGGCTCGCCGATGAGGCCGAGCTCCGACCCGATCGCGCACACCGAGCCGCGGCGGCGACGGCGCATGCCCGGCAGGATGGCGCGCCAGGCGTTGGCGGTGCCGTGCAGGTGCACGTCGAGCATCTCGCGCCACGCCCCCTCTTCCAACGACTCGAGCTCGCCCGTCCGGTAGTACCCCGCGGCCGTCACCAGGTAGTCAATCGGGCCGAGCGACGATTCGACGAGCTCGATGGCGTCCACGACGGCGCCTCGATCCCTGACATCCAAAATCTCAATCACATCGCCGCGGCCGACCCCCCGCTGTCGGTCGAGGACCGCCGTCCGGATGCCGCGCGCCGCCAATGCGCTGACGCAGGCGGCGCCGATGCCCGATCCGCCTCCGGTGATGACCGCGACCGACACCTGGTGACCCTAGGCAACCGTGCCGATCGCCCTCCATTGGGTCAACGACCGAGACTGAGGCGATCCGCCTGGTGAAGTGAACAGTTGCCGCGGCAGGGACGGCGCTGGTTGGCTGGTGCCCCATGACCGATTGGCGAGCCGGGCATGCCGCGATCGCGGTCCTGTCGTTCGACGTGGACGCCGAATCCCCGATCCTGGCCGAGGGGAGGCGCTACGCCGGCCACGCGATGGCCATGACCCACCAGGCGTTCGGCCCGCGCACCGGCGTGCCGCGCCTGCTGGCCCTGCTGGCCGAGCACGGCCTGAAGGCCACGTTCTTCATCCCCGGTCTGACCGCCGAGCGGTATCCGGACACGGTCGAGGCGGTGCTGGCTGCCGGCCACGAGGTCGGCCATCACTCCCACACCCACCGCACGCCGACGAGCCTGACCGCGGACGAGGAGCGGGCGGACTTCGAGCGGGCGCTGGTGGCCCTGAGGGCGGCCGGGGCCGAGCCCCGCGGGCACCGGTCCGCGATGTGGGATGCGAGCTGGCGCACGCCGGTTCTGGTGGCCGAGCACGGCATGCGCTACGACTCGACCCTGATGGATGCCGACGTCCCGTATCTACTCGACACCGGGGCAGGGGAGATCGCCGAGCTGCCTCCGCACTGGAGCTTGGACGACTGGGAGCAGTACGCCTTCCTGCCCGACCCGAACATCGGTGCGATCATCACCTCGCCGCTGACGGTGGCCGAGATGTGGATCCGACGGCTCGACTCGATGCGCCGTCACGGTTGCCTGTTCATGCTGACCTGTCATCCGTTCCTGAGCGGCCGGGCCGGGCGGATCGAGGCGCTGCGCCGCGTGATCGAGGCGGGGCTCGACCGCGGCGATGTAGAGTTCCTGACCTGTCTTGAGGTGGCAGACCGGGTGCACCAGGCTGATGACGCGCAGCGGCGGACGCTCTCGCCGGTGCAGGTCGACGAGGAGCTGTACCCGGACCTGTAACCCGCTCGTCCGGCTCTAGGTTGCCGGGGCCGTGACCTTCTGCACGCTGGCTCAGATCGCGGCCGACCCGTCGCTGCGCCTGCGCGTGCTCGTGCAGGACGGGAACCTGGCTCAGCCGGTCCGCGGCGTGCACGTGTCCGACCTCGAGCATCCGGCCCAGTACGTCCTGCCGGGCGAGCTGCTGCTCACCAACGGCCTGTGGCTGGGCCACGCCGATCCGCGCCGGTGGGTCGAGGAGGCTCGCGCTGCCGGCGCGGTGGCGATCGGCTACGGGGTTAGCAACTTCAGCCCGGTGGTGCCCGACGGTCTGATCGAGGCGTGCCGGAACTCCGGGGTGGCGCTGGTCGAGGTCCCCGAGGACCTCTCGTTCAGCACGATCGGAGAGTGCATCCTTCACCACAACCACACCCAGGTGGCGAGCGTGCGCCTGCAGCTGACGCGGCTTCGCCGGCTGCTGCAGGACCTTGCCCGCGGGGAGGGCCACGGCGCCGTCCTCGAACTGCTCCGCCGCGAGACCCGGCTGCCCGTGTGGCTGGTCGGCCCGGGCGGGCGGAGCCTCACCGTTGACCCACCCCCCGATGAACGCGCCGCCCGCGCCGCCGCCCGAGCGGCCCGGCGGGGCGATCTGCCGTCGGCGATCACTCCCGAGCTTCTCCGCCTTCGGCGTGGCCGACGCGCTGTCCACCACCGCGGTGATCGTGGGCGCGCCGCTCGCCGAGGTGAGCGACGACGCCCGTCTGGTCATCGAGCAGGCGACCGCTTACCTGGTGATCGAGGATGCCCGGCAGCGCGAGCACGAGACCGTCCGCTCGCGCATGGCCGAGGAGCTTCTGCAGCTCCTGTGGGACGGCGAGTTGGGCGCGCGTGGGCTGCGCGCGCGGATCGAGGCAATCGGCCTGAGCCCGGATGCCGACCTGACCTTGCTGGCCTGCTCGAACTCGCCGCGGGATGCCGCGTACGCCGCGCTCGGGTGCAGCGCGCCATGCGTGGCCGCCCGTCATCGCGGACTGGGGGTCCTCCTTGTTCAGTCAGACGACGATGGGATCGTCGACGAGGTGGCCGGGCTGATTCGCGACGGAGGCGAGGATCCCGTCCTCGGCACGGGGCGGACGTTCGGCGGGGCCGACGGGCTCCGCCGCTCCCTGGCCGAGTCGATCAGTGCCCACCAACTGGCTCGCAACCGTCCGCTCGGGGAGCGCGTGGTCCGCCGGCTCGAGGTCGGCTCCCACCGCCTCCTGCTCGACTTCGTGGACGCCGACGTGCTCCGCGCCTACCGCCAGTCCGTGCTGGGTCCCATCGAGCGCTGGGACAGCGAGCACAACTCCCAGCTGCTGGAGACCCTCAGCGCGTTCTTCGTCAACGACGGGCACTGGCGCCGGACCGCGGCGCAGCTGCACATCCATCACAACACGCTGCACTACCGGCTCGACAAGATCGCCGGGCTGACCGGCCGTTCGGTCGACTCAGCCGAGAGCCGAGTCGACTTCGCGCTGGCGCTGGCGATTCCGCGCGTCTAGAGCAACCATGCTGAGCATCTCGAACACGGCGTTGGCGGCGAACAGCCCGGTCACCTGACCAGGACCGTCGTACGCCGGCGCCACCTCGACGACGTCGTAGGCGATAAACGGAAGGCCGGCGAGGGCTCTGAGATAGGACAGGGCCTGGAAGCTGGTCGGCCCGCCCACCTCGGGGGTCCCGGTGCCGGGGCAGAACGCGGCGTCGACGAAGTCCACGTCGAGCGAGAGAAAGGCCAGGCGGCCATCGAGCCTGTCCCGCGCCACCGAGGCCAGCTCGGCCGGGCTCATCTCGGCCAACTCCACCCAGGGGATCGTGTGGACGCCGAGCTCGGCGGGGATGCCCTCGTCGTCCTCGCCGTACAGCGGGCCGCGCATACCGGCCTGGAGCATCCGCGCCGGGTCGAGCAGCCCCTCCTCGATCGCCCGCCGGAACATCGTGCCGTGCGAATAGGGGCGCCCGTTGTAGCTGTCCCACAGATCGGTGTGGGAGTCGAGGTGGACCAGTCCGAGCGGACCGTGCACCGCGGCGTAGGCCCGCAGCTCGCCGAGCGTCACCGAGTGATCGCCGCCGATCCCCACGCTCGGGATCTCGGCCTCGGCCAGCGGCGCTACGAACTTGGTGATCCGCTCCAGCGTGTCCTCGATGTAGCCGGGAACGGTCGGGCTGTCGCCGTAGTCGATGGTGGAGAGCGCGCCGAACACCTGCACCTTCTGCACGGCGTTGTACGTCCGGATCATCCCCGAGGCCGAGCGCACCCCCTCGGGGCCGAAGCGAGCGCCGGACCGGAACGAGGTGCCGCCGTCCCACGGCATCCCGAACACTGCCGCTTCGACGCCGTCCAGGTCCTTGATGTGTGGCAGCCGCGCGTACGTGCGCGGACCGGTGAATCGCGGCGCCTCGAAGGCGTCCCATGGTTCGTACATCGCTACCTCCTTCTATTGCGGCAGGACCGCCTGGGGCGGTTGATCGACGGCGGTCCCGCGGCGATCGGACTCGCGGAAGATGCGCGTGCTGATCGCCAGCCCGATGATCCCCAGGATCACGCTGGTCAGGATGATGCCCCAGTTCAGCCACCACTCGCTGTTGAGGTGGCGCGGCCACGCGATGTTGATCGACTCGGCGACGATCCAGGCGGTGGCGATGTAGGTGACCGGCCCGCTCCAGCGGCCCATCGAGACGGGCCCCGGCGTCCATCGACCCCTCAGGCGCACGTACGCGAGCGCGACGATCGGCATCGCGTAGGAGATGAAGAAGCCGGCGGTGGAGAACGAGAGCAGCAGCGTGTAGATCTTCGAGAAGCTGATGAATGGGAGGGGGCCGGCGATCAGAACGGTCAACGCGATCGCGTAGCGCGGCATGCGGTGGCGGCCGGAGAGCGTGCCGAGTCGCTTCGCGGCCGGGAGCACGCCGTCGCGCCCGGCCGCCCAGATCGCGCGGCTGACGGCGGCCTGCACGGCGATCAGGCTGGCCGTGAACCCGATCGTCAGCATCACCAGGATCACGCGCCCGATGCCCGAGCCGAGCGTGGTCTCGAGCGTGGTCGTGATCGGGTCGGCCACCTTGCCCGAGAGGACGTCCGGGATGCTCGGGATGGCCAGGATGATGCCCAGGCAGGCGAATATGACCAGGCACCCGGCGACGGCCAGCGAGCCCACCATCGCCTTCGGCAGGACGTGGCGCGACTCTTTGACCTCCTCGGCGATCGACCCGGCCGACTCGAAGCCGACGAACGAGTATCCGATGAAGGCCACCGCTCCGAGGAACGGGCTGAACAGCAGCGACGGCGCGGAGCCGGCGCCTGCGCCGTGGAACAGGACCGAGAACGAGTTGCTCCGGTGGAAGACCAGCAGAACGAACCCGATCCCAACCGACGCGATGAGCTCACAGGTGAGCGTCAGGTACAGCAGGCGCCGCAGTAACTCGCCGCCGATCATGTTCGCCGCGGTGCCGACGAGAATGACCACGAGCGCCACCGCGGCCGTCTCCTCCTTGGTGACATTGTCGATGCCGAGCGCGCCGAGCAGGTAACCCGCCGCCGCGAGCCCCAGCACCGACAGGGTCAGGGTCAGGCCCCACATGTACGCCCAGTTCGTCATCCAACCCCACTGGCGGCCGATCAGCTCGCGCGACCAGGCGTACACGCTGCCCTGGAACGGCCACCGGGAGACCAGGTCGCCGAACACCGCGGTGACCAGTAGCTGCCCGGCGAGGACGAGCGGAAGCGCCCAGAAGAACCCCGGGCCGGCCAGCGTGATGCTGATCGCGAACACGGAGTAGATGCCGACGATCGGCGAGATGTCCGAGAAGGCGAGCGCGAAGGCGGAGGAGAAACGGAACTCGCGCGCCGGCGCCCCGCCCTCCTGAGCCTCGCGTCGCTCGTGCTCGAGGTCCGCCCGTGCCGCGGCGGATTCCGGCTCGTCGGTCGTGTACCCGGTGCCCGATGACATTGATACCTCTCCTCCTCGGCCGTAAGGGTGCGTCAGGCGCCCACGCGGGCGACGCTAGGCCAGGCCCCGGCGGCCGCGCCATTGGCCGAACGACCGAAACGAGCGCGACGGGGCTGGTCGAGCGACCAGCGACCCCAGGCTCCGCCCCGCGACCAGCGACCCGGGCTTCGCCCCGTTCACCTGACACTCGGCGTCCTCGGCGGCGCGAATGTCGCCAAGCTCGGCCCATAGCCGAGTGAATCCGCTTTCGCCGCGTGGTGAGCGACAAGTGTCAGGTCATTCGGGGTGCCCGTGCTCAGAACAGCTCGCGCCAGCTGAACGCCGGCGAGTAGCCGAGGATCCTGCGCGCCTTGCCGATGTCAAGGAGCGTGTCGTGCCCGCTGACGTGGTCGGCTACCGGAACGCCCGGGAACACCTCGCTCATCAACTCGCGACTGGGACGCTTCATCACTGTGTCGGGCGCAGCGATGATGAAGTTGTCAGTCCCCTCGATGTCAAGCGCCAGCGCGAGTCGCACGCTCTCGGCGACGTGGCTCTCGTCGACGTAACCCCACAGGTTCCATTTCCGGCTGTGCGGGTCATCCCAGAAACCCGGGAAGCGCTCATAGTCCGAGCGGACCAT
Source organism: uncultured Solirubrobacterales bacterium (assembly GCA_963757795.1). GTDB lineage: Bacteria > Actinomycetota > Thermoleophilia > Solirubrobacterales > Solirubrobacteraceae > Palsa-465. The sequence goes on from CAVWSI010000008.1 coordinate 269,760, forward strand.
GATGTTCGAGAAGCGCAGCCCGATGATCGTGGTGCCGTGCCATCGGTGCGACTGGCGCGCCATCTCCTCACCGAGGACCTTGGACAGCGCGTAGCTAGTCTCGGGGTACACGTGCGCTTCGTCGACCGGCGCGTAGTCGGGCGGGCGCTCGAACGGCAGTCCGAGGGTCGTCTCGCTCGAGGCCCACACCACCCGCGGCAGGCCGAGGCGCGCCGCCGCCGAGAACACCGTGTGTGTGCTCGTGATGTTGGTGCGGAACACCTGATCCGGCGTGGCGTGGACGGGCGAGGGTATCGCCGCCAGGTGCACGACCGCTTCGATCCCGGGCAGCGTGTGGCCCCCGCTCAGCGCCTCGAGGGTCTGGCCGAAATCGGTGACGTCGGCGCGCAGGAACGGGATCTCGGCCTCCGGATGTGGCGACTCGGGCGAGGGCACGAGATCGATGTTGAGCACGCGGTGGCCGCGCTCGTGCAAGTCGCGCACGACCACGCGTCCCGCCTTGCCACTGCCTCCCGTCACGGCGATCGTCGCCATCGCGCCGAAGGTTTACCGGTTCGCCAGATCCAGTGTCGCGCCGAGCAGCACGTTCGCTCCGTTCACGCAGTGCTCCCAGCGCGTGTGCTCCGAGGGATCGTGGCTGATGCCGTCAACCGCCGGCACGAACACCATTCCGGCCGAGTGACGAAAGTGAACCGGAAATCGACCCACTGTTACGCTCGGGCTGACGGCCAAGGTCGCGTTCGCAGCCCGCTGTCTGTTCAATCAGAATGCGAAGGCGACGGCTCGCGCGCCGAGCTCCTTAACCAGCTTCGCCTCCGTGCCAAGGGACTCATCGAGCCGGTGCTCGACCGCGTCCTCGCGCTCGAAGAGGGGCCGCTGGCGCAGCAACTGCTCGAGGAGCGCCGGCATTTCGGTCGGATCCTCCTGGATCCTTCGCTATAGCGATCAGTGGCGAAGCTCGCGGCGCATCCGCACCGCCGGTCCGAACCGGGTCTCGGTGGCGCCCACCAGACGAAAGCCCACCTTTTCGTAGAAGACCTGGGCGGGACCCGCCGTCACCTCCAGACAGTGGGCACCGGCCTGTGTCGCGCGCGTGGCGGCGTCCTCGACCAGCGCACGTCCGACGCCGCCGTGCATGTGGGCCGGTTCCACGAATAGCCCGTCGAGCTCGTGGGCTCGAGTGTCGGTTGGGATCACGACTGAGAATCCGATCGGCATCTCGTCATCGCCAACCGCCACCCTTACCCAGCCGTTGTCGATGAAGCTCTGCGGCATCTCGATCGCGTCGGGATGCGCGGCGAGCTGACCGCGATACTCCTCCCAGACATCAGAGGACCGGCGCTGCACCGCCTCGAGCGCGTGCGCCTCCGTCTCCGCTGCGGCCCGAATCCTCACCAGAGTCGATCGGATTCTCGCTGCGCGCGATGGCCGCGCGCAAGTCTCAGTCGATGTTTTCCGACGGCCCGTCGATCTTCCGCTCGCGGCGCTGACGCTCGGCATCTCGCGCCCGATCATCGTGCAGGAACGTTCCGATCTCCTCTGCGTGCTCGTGGAATGGGATGAGGGTCTCGGACATTGGGTGCTCCTCTGCTTCGTTTATGCGGCTCAACCCTGTAGTCGTCCAGGCGCCGCGAGCCTGAAGCAGCGAGATCAGCGTCCGGCATCGGTGGCCCCCATCAGGCAACGTGTGCAGTTACTTACGAGCGTGAGTGGTTCTCCGCAAAAATTCTGAAACCTCCGTCAGTTGGGGGATAGACGCCCGCCGCAATCCTGGACAGAATCGCCACATGGGTTGGGACGGAGGTTCTCGGCAGGGTGCGCGGCCCATGCAGACGCACCCGCTGTGGGGGGCATTGCCATGGCGCAGTCTCGCGCTGATCGCCTAGTTGCAGCGAAGGACACCGATTTCGATGTGACCGCCGAGTCGGTGCCGCAGATCGTGTCGATGGCGGCTCGGCTCGAGGAGCGTCTCCGGGTCGCCGAGCGGGACGCAACGGATTCGCGCTCACTGCTACAGGCGCTGCAGTCGACGGCGCCGATCGGATTTGGCTTTGTGGACCGAGACTTCCGCCAACTTCGAGTCAACGACGTACTCGCGGCGACGACCGGCTTGTGGGACGGGGAGAGTCTCGACTGCACCGCGGCGGAAGGCGGGCCCAAGCTGTGGTCTGACCTGGAGCCCATCTGCCGGCGCGTGCTCGAGACCGGCGAGACAGTAGTTAATCGTGAGACATCGGGAGCTTTTGCCGACAACCTCGGGCACGAGCACACCTGGTTGACGAGTTTCTATCCGGTCCGCGTCGGCGATGAGGTGATCGGCGTCGGTTTGGTCACGGTCGACATCACCGAGCGCAAGCTGAATGAACTCAAGCTGGGGCACCTGACCGAGCAAGATCCGCTGACCGGGATCTACAACCGGGGAAAGCTGTTCTCCGAACTCGAGCGAACGCTCACCTACGCCGCGCGGTACCAGCGGACAGGCGCGGTGCTCGTGGTCGATGTCGACAACTTCAAGTGGACCAATAACACGTACGGCCACGCGGCCGGCGATCACCTGCTCGCCTCAGTCGCGCAGATCCTGTTGGGCAGGTTGCGGGAGACCGATATCGCCGCCCGGGTCGGAGCCGATGAGTTCGTCGTGGTCCTACCCGAGGCAACCGAAGAGCAGGCGTTCAGGGTCGCGCTTGAGCTGCGTGCGCTGCTGTGCGAGCGACCCACTGGGCCGCCCGTTCACGTCAGCATCGGCGTCGCTCTGTTCGACGGCAGCGAACAGGTGTCAGCCGACGACATCCTGGTCGCCGCCGACACCGCGATGTACCAGGTCAAAGTCGCCGGAGGCGATCAGGCCGCTATCTACAAGGGGCAGTTGGGACGCCTGACCGAACGCGTCAGGGGTATCCGGCAGGCCCTGACCGACCGGCGGTTCGTCCTCCACGCCCAGCCGATTCTGGACCTTCGCTCTGGCGAAGTCGCCGCGCACGAGCTCTTGATCCGGATGGTCTCGGAAGCTGGGCAGATCATCGAGCCCGCGGAGTTCCTCCCGGTCGCCGAGCGGCTCTCGCTCGTCACCGAGATCGATCGATGGGTGATCGAGGAGGCGATCGCGATGGCGCGCCAAATGCCGGTCACGGTCAACCTGTCAGCCCGCTCGATCGGCGACACGAGGATCCTCGACACCGTACGTGATGCGATCGCCGCCGGGATCGATCCGCGCCACCTGGCGTTCGAGATAACCGAGACCGCGGTGATGACCGACTTCGACCGAGCGCTGGCATTTGTCTCCGCGCTCGCTGAGCTGGGTTGCGAGCTCGCGCTGGATGACTTCGGGACGGGATTCGGGTCGTTCACCTATCTGAAGCACCTCCCCGCGCGTTACCTCAAGATCGACATGGAGTTCGTGCGCGGCGTGACCACCGATGCCACGGACTTGGAGATCGTGCGCTCGATCGTCGGGATCGCGCACTCGCTCGGAAAGGAAACGATCGCCGAGGGTGTGGAGTCGGCCGATGTGCTGAAGGTCCTGGACGAACTCGGCGTCGACTGCGCTCAAGGTTTCTACATCGGCGCCCCCGAATCGCTCGTCGAGCGCCTCGAGAGGCGGGAACATGCCGCGTAGGGGGGCCGTGCTCGTGGTTCACCCCGATGAGGCGGTGCGCCGTAGCTTCGCCGGGGTTCTGAGCCAGCGCGGCTACACCATGCTCGAGGCGCTCGACCGCGACGACGCGCTCGAGGTCATTAACGCGCACGCCCCATCGGTGCTGATCGTCGCGCGCCAGCTGCCGTCGGGAAGCTATCGGTCGCTTCTCGACGCGGTGGGCGAGACGCCGACGATCCTCCTCGACGAGCCGGACAGCCGCAACGGGACGAGGCGCGCCGGCGATTCACGCGTCGTGGCGGTGCTCGCTCCGCTGTGGCAGCTGAGTCATCTTTGTCGGGCCATACAGGCCGCGACCGCGGCACCGCCCCAACGCGGCGACAGGCGCAGGGCACGGGCGGTGAGCGGAGGCCTGTGATGGAACCGCCCTGGTTCGAGCTCTGGGCGCGTAGGGATCCAGACGGCGTACTGCGCCTGAGCGTGGCCGGGGAACTCGACATCTCGGTGGTGGACGCGCTGACGACAGAACTCAGGCGACACAGGCGAGACCGCCGTCAGGTCCGATTGGATCTGTCGCGACTCGAATTCATCGACTGCGGCGGAATCGACCTCCTGACGAGCGCGATCACGGATACCCACGCCGCGGAATGGAAGGTCGAGATCGACCGGCGGATCAGCCGCACGGTGAGCCGGATGCTGGCGCTCTCCGGCGTTCAAGCGCGGCTGTGGCCGTCACGTTGGGCGGGTTAGTCCGGCCGTTATAGCCCCTCCGGGACGCCCGGACTCGGTCGCTACGATGGCGGGATGGCCGAGGTGAACGCACCGGAATCGCAGCCCGAGGGGCTTGACCGCGAGACCCTGATCGTCGCCGGCGTCGTGTTGCTGGGGGCGGTCATGTCCATCCTTGACACGACGGTGGTCAACGTGGCGATCGATCAGCTGGCGGTCGCCTTCCACTCCTCGCTGACCACGATCCAGTGGGTGATCACCGGTTACACGCTGGCCCTCGCTGCGGTGATTCCGGTCACCGGCTGGGCGTCGGACCGGTTCGGCACGAAGCGCATCTACCTGTGGTCGCTTGTGCTGTTCACGCTCGGATCGATGCTGTCGGGACTTGCGTGGAGCGACGGCTCGCTGATCTTCTTCCGCGTCCTGCAGGGCATCGGCGGCGGGATGATCATGCCCGCGGTCATGACGATCATGACCAAGAAGGCCGGTCCTCGCCGGATGGGCCGGGTGATGGGCGTGCTGGGCGTTCCCATGCTGATCGCGCCGATCATGGGTCCCATCCTCGGCGGTTGGCTGGTCGACAACGCATCCTGGCGATGGATCTTCTTCATCAACCTGCCGATCGGGATCGTCGCGTTCGTCCTCGCCCTCATCGTGCTCGATCCCGATGAGCCACAGCCCGCCCACCGGCTCGATTGGCTCGGGATGCTCTTGCTGTCTCCCGGGCTCGCGGTGTTCATCTTCGGCTTGGCCGAGTCCTCGAGCTCCGGGTTCGTCTCGCCGCGCGCTTGGGGTCCGACCCTCGCGGGTGCCCTGCTCATCGGCGCCTGGTTCGTTCACAGCTGGCGCAGCCCGAACCCGCTCATCGACCTGCGCACGTTCGCCCACACGCGAGCCGGCGCGGCGGCGGGCACTTTCTTCCTGTTCGCCATCTCGGTGTTCGGATCGATGCTGCTCGTTCCCCTGTACTACCAGACGGTGCGCGGCGCATCGGCCCTCCAGGCCGGTCTGCTGCTGGCGCCGGGGGGCCTCGGCGCGATGCTGATGATGCCGCTGGCAGGCCGGCTGACCGACACATATGGACCCACCTGGCTGCCCGCCGTCGGGCTGCCGCTCGTGGCGGTCGGGCTCATCCCGTTCGCGTTTGTCGGCCCGCACACCTCCTACGTCCTGCTGTGCGCCGCCAACTTCGTGCAGGGTCTGGGCATGGGCTTGGCGATGATGCCGAACATGACCGCCGCCATGCAGGCGGTGCCGCCCACTGCGATCGCGCGGACCAGCACCGCGATGAACATCATCCGCCAGGCCGGCGCCTCGATTGGCACCGCCGTGCTCTCGGTGATCCTGGCCTCCGCGATCACCAGCAACCTCAGCGCGTTGGTCGGCGCTTCCGCCCCCGGCTCGGGCTCGGGTGGCATCGCCACGCTTCAGCACCTCCCGGCGAGGGCGCATGCCGCGATCGGCGGGCCACTGGCCAGCGCCTTCGCGTCAACCTTCGTATGGGCGCTCGTCCTCATCCTGGTGGCGCTCATCCCGGCTGTCGGAATGGCAATCTCCGGCTGGCGCCGCCCGCTCACCGCGGCTGCCGGCGCCCGTCCCGTGGTGGTGGAATAGCGGGGCGCGGGCGGCGTCGCGTTCCCACTAGTGACGCGCCACCCCCATCGTCCACGGAGTACGTGATCGCATCACCTTGGTGGCGTGGCGAACACCAAGCTCGATCGCGTCGTCGATAAAGGCCCGATCGAAGAACAGGTAACTGAGAAGGTCCCCGACCCCCTGCTCGTCGGGCCCGATGAGCCGCCGCAGGAAGGTGAGGTGGGGCTCCTGCAGCGCGTCGGGGCCGCTGAAACGCTCGCGGTAGACGGCCTCCGCTCGCTCACCGAGCTGGTGACGACTCTCAGGACCAACGAAGACGTAGGAGATCTCGCGACCGTGCACCGAATTGCGGCTGCGGCCTTTGCCGCTCGCGTGTACCGCCTCGTTCATGCTGCCGAGGGTGAGGATGTCCTCCACCATCCGGTCGGCTAGAACGCTCTCGAGCACGGTCACCACGCCGTCGACGACATCGCGCCTCCTTGGCGCGGACGCCTTGGCATCGGGATAAGTTGCTGGATGGGTCGCCACGACCGCGAGCTCGGTGGCACCGAGCGCGATCGCCGGTTTCAGCGGGACGTTGAGGCGCACGCCGCCGTCGGTGTACCAGTGGGCGCCTAGCTTGACTGGCGGGAACAGCGCGGGGATCGCGCTCGAGGCGAGCACGTGCTTTGGTGTGATCTCCGCGTGCTCGTAATGGATCGCGCGTCCGGGATCGCTCGGCGGCAGCTTCCTGGCGTCCGACGTATCGACGAAGACGGCTGTCCGATCGAGGTCGTCGGTGGCGACGACGGCGAGCGTCTCGACGACAGGCGCCTCTCCGTGGATGTTGTTCCGCAACGCGGGCGTGAACGGACCGATGATCTGATCGGCCGTCTTAGCCAACGGGCTCGCGTCGAGCAGGCTGACGACATGGCCAAGCCCCAGCACCTGGCGTGCGTATGCCGGCGCTGTCTTCAACGGGACGCTGGTCACCGGCGAACGAAACACCTTACTGAGGCTCAGCGAGCGCCAAGCATCGAGCACGAGCTCCGCGCCCTTCGACGGATCGCGATCCGCCACCGCGGCGAACAACGTTACGTTGATCGCCCCAGCGCTCGTGCCGACGAAGATCGATGGTTTGCTCCCGTGCTCACAGAGCCACGGGATCAGCACCGAGAGCGCCCCCGCCTCGTACGCCCCGCGCGCACCGGCGCCCCCCACCACCACAGCGACCCTCCGCTTTCTCGCTCGCGTCACGGCCGGGTCCCCACGGGGTCGGCCAGACGACGAGCCTTTCTGATTGGTCGCATCGTGAACTCCGGTCTAGAGCGCGCAATTCGTAGCAGCCTCTCAGACCGTAGGCCGCTCCGCAGGGATCTGCATCCGTCAACACCTCGGCCTCCTATCAGGATTCCCCCGCAAACGGTCCTCGGGATCGCGATCCCGTAGCTTGGGCTGAGACCCGGGCGGACTGCTCATGCTCAAAGCTCCGGCCGAGCGGCTCGCCTGCCGCCCCCGGCTGCCTCTGGCGGTGCGTCGCGGCTTCGGGGCGAGGTCCGGCCTTGGGGTTGGGCGTCCGGTTGCCGGGTCGGGATCCTCATGGTGGTGAAGATCGCGATCAGCGCGATGAGCGCAACGACCGAGAGCGAGGAGCGCAGAGCGTCGATGCGAGCATCCGCGTTCTCCTTGACGATCTCATCGGCGGTCGCCTTCGGCACGCCGGCCTTGTCGAGCGCCGCACGTAGGTCCTTGTCGGACAGGAACGGGACTCCGCTGGCGAGCTCGAGTTTGGGCCTGGGCTTTCAGATCGCTGGGTACGGCAGGGTTGTTCTGGATGCCGGCGATGAGCGATGTGGAGAGGGCGGCGATCAGAACCGCGCCGCTCAACGCGGTGCCGATCGATGCACCGAGGTTGGTGACCGTGTTCTGAAGTCCGCCCACCTCGCCGCTCTGCTCATCGGGCACCGACGAGACGGTCACGCTTCCGAGCTGCGACGCGAGCGCTCCGATGCCGAGACCTGCCAGCAGCATCGGCCAGGTCACGATGTCCGCGCCCGCGCCCGCGTCGAGCGCCCCGACCATCACCAGGAGCCCGACGAACAGCAGCAGGAAGCCGATTCGAACGACGCGCCGCGGCGACGCGTCGGGCCAGACTTTCGGGATGCCGGCGGCGGCCAAGAGCAACGTGATCGACAACGGCAGGAGACGGACGCCCGTGGCGATTGCGGACAGCCCGAGCGAGACGGAGAGAAACAGCGGAACGGCGAAGAACAGCCCAGCCTGGACCAGGTACTGGAAGAAGAAAGCGGTGAGTCCGCCGCGCAGGGTGCGGTTGAGGAGAATCGAGGGGTCGACGAGCGGCTCGCCGCCCCGCTTCAGTACCCGGTTCTCCCACGCGAAGAAGATCCAGAGCACGACCCCGCCGCCAATTACGAGCCAGATCGCGGGCGAGAGCCCGAGCCACGTGGGAGCTGCCGGCTTGGGCTGGACGAATCCCCAGGAGCCGGCTTTGAGGATTCCGAACACGATCAGTCCGAGCCCGAGGGCGGACAGCGCCGTCCCCACGAGGTCCAGCCGCGGACGCGTGTCCGGAGGTGCGTCGGCGATCCGCCGTCCGACCGCGAGGATGGCCAGCACGATCAGCACCTCGCCCACGAACACCCACCGCCAGGAGGCATAAGTAGTGAACAGCCCGCCGATCAGCGGCCCGGCGGCCACAGCGATCGCGCCGGCCGAGGCGACGAGCCCATAGGCACGGGGCCGCTCGGATGGGCCGAAGTTCGAGGCGACCAGGGCGACGATCGCAGGCAGGATCAGCGCGGCGCCAATCCCCTCCAGCACCGACCAACCGACCATCAGCACCGCGAGGCTCTGGGAGATCGCCGTGATGAAGGACCCGCACCCGTAGATCACGCACCCGATACCGAACGCGCGCTTGCGTCCGAGGATCTGACCGAGCTTCCCGCCCGTGACCATCAACGACGCCATCACCAGCGTGTAGAACGTGATCGCGGTCTGAATCCCCGTCACCGTCGTCCCGACATCCTTGGCGACGGTCGCGATCGACACGTTCATCACCGAACTGTCGAGCGTCATCAAGAACTGGCCCGAGGCCAGGGTCAACAACACCAACCCCGCGGCGCCGCTAGCACGATCCTTCGTCTCCACCACACCGCGAACCTAACAGCGGCCCTGACGCCGCAATCACCCGAAGCGGATGACGCAACAGCGGCCGGCAGCCCGGGGATTCGGCGAGCCGGGGCCGCAGCTCAGCGCGCCACGACCGTGAATGCCAGGCTTACCGGCGTGGACCGGTTCCCAGAGCTGTCGCGCGCGACGATCTGCGCCAGGAAGCGTCCAGGCATCAGGGTGCTCCGCCCGGCGCGTCCGGTGAATGCGACGCTGTTGCGACCGTTCGGCGTGCGCGCGCGGATTAGCGTCAGTACAGCGACCGTCCGCGTGCATCGCCGCATCAGGCCGCGGCGCGGCGCAACGCACCGGCCCCCGCTACGACGCCCGGTGGCACGGCGCGCGATCGCGATCGTTGTCTGCGCACCCTCGGACAGCGAGAACACGAAGCTCGTGCCGCGCGGTACGTGCGCGTGACGCAGTGATTCACGCGCCGCGTCATCATCGGCGGGCGCGCCGTTCGCCGCGGCGCTGACCAGCGTGGTCTGACCCGAGACGGTGTCGCGTACGAGCACCTGGCTCCGCAAGCCCGTCCTGCGCGTCGCCGGCACGGAGCCGAACACCGGTGCCCGGGCCTCGAAAACCACCTTGCGCCCGTCGTCGCTGACCGCGTGCAGAGTCCGCAGGAACGACGATCCCGCCGCGCTCGTGCGCGGAGCCGCGTCTGCTGGTTGCGAGACATTCCTATCAGCACCGGTTGCGCGCACGTACACCTGATCGCGGACGCCGTCCGCTCCGGGCAGAGAGCTCGCGGCGCTGGCAAACGCGACCGCCGTGCTGTCGGCCGCTCCCGCGCCGGCGTCGACCGGTCCGTTGGCTTGGCCCGAGGTCTCGAGATGCACGAAGTTGCCATCGCCCGGGTGCGCCACCTCGGCGGCGTAGAGGTCGGTGACACCGTTGGTGTCCGCCGGATCGAGTCCGGCGTCAGAGCGGAAGTACAGGCGAGACGGGAACCGGGCGCCGCTGGCCACCGGCTCGAATGCCGGATTCCCGCCGCCGCTTCCAAACCCACCGGGGCGGCTGACGTCGACCCGCCGTGCGGGCGCGACGGCCGGCAGGAGCGAGGTAGTGAAGATCGATCGGCCCAGCTCGCCGCCGACGCCGTTCTCGCCGTTGGCCCATGCCACGAGCGAGCCGTCGCCGGAGAGCGTCACCTCTGCCGCGGTGTCGGCCAGGGGCGTCTGGCCGGTCGTGAAGCTCACGAACCGCGTTGCCTCCGACTGTGCGCCGATGCCGGTTCTGACGTATGCGTCGTCCGTGCTGTCCGCGTCGCCGGCGCCCAGCTTCGCGTCGGTTATGAACGCGACGGCGTCGCCGCTGAAGTCGATGTCCGGAGCGGCCCCCTCGTCGACACCTCCGACCTCCCCGCCGGTGGCGCCGACGCTGACCATGTGCGTGGTGCCCGCGTCCAGCGCGCGCACGTAGGCATCGACCGAGCCTTGGACGCCATCGGCGTTGCCCGCGTGCAGCGCGCCGTTCGCCGTGAACGCGACGTGACGCCCGTCGCCCGAGATCACGGCGAGTTCGGGTCTGGTCGCAGCTGCCCCGTCCGGTCCCGTCGCGCGACTCGCCAGCTCCACCGCGCCCGTCTGCATGTCCTTGACGTAGAACCCGTCACCCGACACGCCGGGGACGAAGTTGCTCGCATCGGACTCGAACTCGACATGGCGCCCGTCGGCACTGATCGACGCCGCTTCGCTGAACGAGTCGGCCAACGGCTGCCCGCCCGTCGCAGTGAGGTTCACCTGCGCGAGTGTCCCATTCGAGCGGTCGAGTCGGTAAACGTTCTCGGCGCTGTCCTCGTCTCCGGCGAGGAGCACGTCGTTCGATGAGCTGAACACCAGGTAGCGGCCGTCCGCGGACAGCGCATGCCTCCCGATCGATGCGTCACTGACGCCGTCGAACGGCAGGACGCCGAAACCCGCGGGCCGGTCGATCAGCACCGTCGAGGACGCGGGGGCGGCCGGCGCCGCGGCGGCGAGCAGAAGCAGTAGCGCCGCCATGCCGCCCAACATCTTCAGTATCGGGGTGTGGCATGGCACCGGGGCATTCCTCTCGTTCGCAGAATCATTGGACGTCTGATGTCTTTATGAGTGCTGCCTATGACACCGATTCGTGGCGATCCTTTCCAAGGGCGAGCTCGTTTGGCTCGACTCGACACCTCGGGACATCGCGTCTATGAGAGGCTGCGCCCCGTGCCCCCGGTCCGAACCCGCGGCGATCCCGACCTTCTGGAGCGTGACGGCGAGCTCGAGTTGATCGCTGCCCTCCTCGCCGGCGTGCGCAGCGGTGAGGGCGCGCTCCTGGTCGTCGAGGGCCAAGCCGGCGTCGGCAAGACCGAGCTTCTCCGGACAGCAGGCGATCTTGGCGACGCCGAGGGCCTGTGTGTTCTGCGTGCTCGTGGCTCGGAGCTGGACCGGGCGTTCGCGTTCGGAATGGTTCGCCAGCTACTCGACCGCGTGGTCGCCGAGGACTCCGAGCTGCTGAGGGGCGGGGCGGAGCCCGCCGCGAGCGTGTTCACCGCGGCAACCGATGACGCGCGCGCCGAGGAGGGCATCTTCTCCGCCTTGCAGGGACTGCATTGGCTTGTAGTCAACCTCGCGGCGCGGGGGCCCCTGATGGTGCTCGCCGACGACGTCCACTGGGCGGACAGGGCCTCGCTGCGCTGGCTGGTGTTCCTCGCCGAGCGCCTGGAGGACGTCAAGGCGCTCCTGGTTGTGGCAACTCGGCCGGCGGAGCCGGACGCGGATCAGGAGCTGCTCGACGCGCTGATGGCCGCACAGGCGGCTCGCGTCGTGAGGCCGGCGCCGCTATCCGAGCACGCGACGACGGCCATGGTTCGGGGCCGCATGCCCAAGGCGGGCGATGCGTTCGGCGCGGCGTGCCATCGAGCGACGGGCGGCAATCCGTTCCTGCTCGGCGAGCTGCTCAGTGAGCTGGCCGCCGAAGGCGTCGAGGGCACGACGAGCGACGTTGGAAAGGTGCTCGAGTTTGGCTCGGAGCGCGTCGGTCGCGCCGTCCGCCGGCGTCTGCGCGGGCTTGCACCCGAGGCGACGTCGGTCGCACGCGCGGTGGCCGTCCTCGGCCCGGGGGCTCCGCTCGACGAGGTGGCGTCGCTCGCCGAAGCCGACGAGGAGACCGCCGCCAAGGCAGGCGACGCGCTGGTGAGCATCCACGTGCTGGCGGCCGACCGCGCGCTGGACTTCGTGCATCCGGTCGTGCGCGCCGCCGTCTACGAACAGATCCCGCCGCTCGAACGCCAGGCGCTGCACGCCGAGGCCGCCAAGCTCCTCACTGCCCGGGGGGCCGAGAGCGAGCGCGTCGCGCGGCACCTGCTGCGCCTGCCGCCGGCTGGGGACCCCGCGCGCGTGGCGGCGCTGCGGGCGGCCGCCCGTGGGGCGTCGGCGCGCGGCGACGCGGGAGCGGCCGCCCATTACCTGCGGCGCGCGGTTGAAGAGCCACCGACCGACGCCGAGCGCGGTGTCGTGCTTCACGAGCTCGGGGTTGCCGAGGCTACCGACCGCCAGCGGGAGCGCTTCGACGCCCATTTGCGGGAGGCGATGGCGGCGGTGCGCGATGCTCGCCTGCGTGCCGAGATCGCGCTTGATCTGGGCCGCGCGCGAGCGTCGGTCGGCGACTTCCGCGCTTCGGCGGAGGTGCTCGAGGAGGCGCTGCGCAGCCTCGAGGACCCCGACGACGCCCTAGGCGTGGCGCTCGAGGCCGAGCTGATGGCGATGGGCTTCCACGAGTTCACCTCGGCCGAGCTGGCCGCGCCGTACTGGGATCGCAGGCTCGGCCAGCTGGAAGACGGCGAGGAGCTCAATCCGACGACCCTCGCTTGCCTCGTCGTCGCGATCGCCGCGTCGCGGGGGCCGGCAGCTGCCGCTCTCAGCCTGGCCGATCGCGTGTTGGGGGCGCGCTGGCTCGGCGATCCGAACAGCGTCGTCGCCGGCCTGCTCGGCAACGGACTGATCTACGCCGGCGCGCCGTCACGCGCGGGACGCTTCTATGACGAGACGATCGCGACCGCAATGCGACGGGGCAGCCGTCTGACCGGGGCCTGGCAATCCGTGATGCGCTCCGACGCGTCGCTGCGGCTGGGCGAGATCCGACGAGCCGAGGCCGAGGCGCGTGCCGGTCTCGAGTTGTTCGAGGAGGGTAGCGGTGCGGAGGCGTACGTTTGGGGAACCGCCCACCTCCTCAATGCCCTGGTCGCGCGTGGGGCGCTGGAGGAGGGCGACGAGCTGCTGAGGCGCGGAATCGTCGGGCCGAGCGCGGCGCCCACGCTGCCCCTCGGACTGTTTCTCGTTGCGCGCGCCAACCTGCACCTCGCGCAGGGTCGCCCGACACCTGCGCTGAGAGACGCCCGCGCGGCCGGGGATCTGATGTCGGCGATGATCCGCAACCCCGGGTGCTGCGGCTGGCGGTCCGTCGCCGCGCTGTCGCTGGCGGCGCTCGACCGGGGCGTGGAGGCGCGCGCGCTGGCGGAGGACGAGCTGGCCGACGCCCGCCACTTCGCCGTCCCAGACGCGGAGGGCGCCGCGCTGCGGACGCTCGGCCTCGTCGTCGGCGGCGCCGAGGGCGTGGAGGCGCTGCGCGCGTCCGTCGCCGCGCTCGAGCACGCCGAGGGGCGGCTCGAGCATGCGCGCTCAGCGCTCGAGCTGGGCGCCGCGCTCAGGCGGGCGGGCGAGCGCGCCGAGGCGCGGGATGTCCTGCGCGAGGCGCTCGACGCCACGTCGCGCGCGGGGGCGAGCGGCCTGGCGGATCGCGCGCACGAGGAGCTCGTCGCCGCTGGTGCTCGCCCGCGCCGCGATCGGCGGCTGCTGTCGGGGCGGGAATCGTTGACGGCCAGCGAGGACCGCGTGGCGGCGCTGGCGGCGGAGGGCCTCACCAACAGGGAGATCGCGCAGCGCCAGTTCGTGACCGTCAAGGCCGTCCAATGGCACCTGCGCAATGTGTACCGCAAGCTCGACGTCGCCTCGCGCCAGGAGCTGCCGGCAGCGCTCGGAGGGGGGCCCTAGGACAAAACACTGGGGTGGGTCGGCTAGCGACGCGAGCGCGGTGGTGGCGCAAGATCCTCGCGATGAGCCACCACCAGGTGTCAGCCAGAAGCTGTCTCGAGGAAGCGCCGACAGACGATGCGCCGCGGCGCGGTGGCTCTGCGGTCACCCCCGGGGCCGCGGGTCAGCCGCGCCCAACGCTGCGTCTGCTGACCAGTCCGCCGCCTCGAGACTCGCCCCGCAAGGCCTACCCGCGGCTGCTCGATCCGTCCACCCTGTCCGATCACATTGACGCGCTGTACCGGGCGGCACGAGCGCTATGCGGGTCACGGCATGACGCGGAGGACCTGGTGCAAGAGACCTTCGCACAAGTGCTCAAACGCCCGCGGTTGATCCGTGACGGCAACGAGATCGCCTACCTGATGCGGGCAATGAGAAACACGTACGCGAACCGGTATCGCACCGCGTCGCGGCGGCCGGCGACGCGCGAGCTCTTCGAGCACGACGCGCCGTCTGCCCACGACCCTGGCATCAACTCGCGCGAAATCATGGAGGCGATCGCTGGGGCGCCCGCCCCATACAGGGATGCCGTCATCGCGGTGGACCTTCTCGGCCTGTCGTATCGGGAGGCTGCGCGATCACTCGGCACGCGCGAGACGACGATCACGACGCGCCTTCACCGCGGACGGCAGCACATCGCGCGCGCGCTGGCCGGCGAGCCGACGGGCCCAGACGCGGCCTGATTCTCGTCGGCGCTTGCAGCTTCGAGAGCGCGGTCGCGAGGTGACCGATGTCGTCCTCGTGGTTGTAGAGGTGGATTGCCAGACGCAGATGGCCGTCGCGGGCCGAGCAGGCGATGTCGCGCCGTTTCAGCTCCGCCAGTAGGTGTGTGGCATCGCTGTCGCCGAGAGATACGGACACGATGGTGCTGCGATTGGCCTCAGGCAGGTCGACTGCCGGCCAGCCGGCCTCTGACAGCGATGCCCTGAGGATTTCGGCCAGTTCGCGATTCCGGGCATATATGGCCTCAGCGCCGAAGCGACCGAAGACGGATAGGGCCGCCTCATTTCCGATTGCCGCGAGCCAACTGATCGAGTTGTCGAAACGCGACGCCGTCGGTGACAGGGCCAATGCCGGTCCGAAGAAGCTCTCCAATGGGACGCAGCCGGCCTTCCACCCTGCGTTGATCGGCACGAACCGATCCTGGATCTCGCGGGACAGATAGCAGTATCCGAGACCGCGACCCGCGTTCAACAGGAACTTGTGATCGGAGACCGCCAGTACATCAACGCAGCCGAGATCTGCCGCTACCGGCAACGCGCCCACGAGTTGCGAGCCATCGACGAACACGATCGCCCCCACCCGTCGCGCGATCGAACTGATCGCCCCGATGTCGGAACGGTGCCCGGTCGCGGTCTGCACGCCGCTGAATGCGACCAACACGGTCCCCTGATCGACGCGCAGCGCGATGTCGTCGGGTTCCAGGCCCCCGTTTCGGAACGGGACCTGCCGCACGCCGTATCCCTTGCTCGCAAGCAGCCGCCACGGATAATGGTTCGAGCTGTACTCGCGCTCGCCGATCACAACGTTCTGCCCGCGGCCCGCCGGGCCGAACTGGGCAGCCACCAGGCCGGCCGCGGCGGAGACCGACGCGATCAAGGCGACGTCGGAGCGCTCAGCACCGATCAACTTCGCCACCGCGGCCCTGGCGCTCTCGCCCGCGGCCTCGCCTCTCGCGTAGTCCAGACCAGTCTGCGCCCATTCATCGACATATCGGTGATACGCGGCTTGCAAGGCTCGGCTCGCCAAACCCACCGCGGCCGTGTTGAAATAAGCCGTCGTGCTGGTGACTGGGAACAGACCGCGAGCCGCTCGGACATCACCGACCCAGTCCGCGCTCGCGTCGCTCGTCATCCGTAGCTCACTCAGCGAGTAATCGTGAAGCTGAGCGACTGTGCCCGGGAGCGTTGCCCGGCAGCGTTCGTGGCTGTCACCAGCATCGTGTAGCGGCCCGGTGCGAGATCCTTCGAGCGTGAGACGTGTCCCTGGAAGGCGAGTCGATTCACGCCGCTGTGGCCGGCGATGGACAGCGTTGCGACCGCGACGTTCACCGAGCAGGCTGGCCGATGGCGGTTCGCCCTGGTGGCGGCTACGCACCGGCCTCTGACCGCGTGGCCGCGAAGCCTCTCTGTGAAGGACAAGCTGACGCGGGCGGGCTGATCGAGCGTGAAGAAGAACGTCGTTCCGACGGGTGGCCGTCTCTTGGTCCCCATCGGCGCGCCGCCCTTGCTGCGCTCCTGCCACATTGAGTGCGACTGAGCCAGGTGTGTCAATCGCGGGGCAACGGTCCCTGGCGTGCCGCCGGTACCACCCGCGCCGCCGATCGCACCGGTTCCGCCGGTGGCGCCCGTCCCGCCGGTGGCGCCGACCGGGGTCGGGTCGACGAACTCCTGGATCCGGTTGTTGGCGCGATCGGCGACATACAGGTCGCCCGAGGCGTCGGTGAAGATCCCCCACAGGCCGTTCAGCTCGCCGCCGAGCCCACCGGCCTGGCCCGGCGTGCAGTTCGCTGCGACCGTGCAGATCTCGAAGCCGGTTCCCGGCTGCGCGGAATCCACGTCCTTTCCGAACGCGCGCAGGAAGTGACCCGACGGGTCGAACTTCTGGATCCGGTTGTTCTCGAGATCGCTGACATACACGTTGCCGGCCGCGTCAGTCGCGACGCCCTTCGGAAAGTTGAACGCACCCGCCCGGTCGCCTGCGACACCGGCCTTACAGCTCGCCGCGACCGTGCAGATCTCAAAGCCGGTGCCGATGTCCGCCGAATCAACATCCTTTCCGAACGCCCCGAGGAAGTTGCCCGAGGCGTCGTACTTCTCGATCCGGTGGCTGTCGGAGTCGGCCGCGTAGATGTTGCCGTCTCCGTCCACCGCCACGGCGCTCGGCTCGGTGAGCTCGCCGCCGAGCGCGCCCTGGAGGCCGGATTTACAGCTCGCCGCGACCGTACAGATCTCGAAGCCCGTTCCCCCACCGGTTACGACGTCCTTCCCGAACGCGAGCACGAAGTTGCCGCGCGAGTCGAACTTCTCGATCCGGTTGTTGCCGTTGTCGGCGACGTAGAGGTTACCGGCCGAGTCGGTGACCACGTCCTCCGGGAAGTTGAGCTCGCCGCCGTGGCCGCCACCGGGGGCGATCACGCGCAGGAAGTTGCCCGAGGAGTCGAACTCCTGCAGACGCCCGTTGCGGAAGTCAGCGACGTACACGTTCCCCGCACCGTCGGTGGCGATCCCACTCGGAAGGTCGAATTGGCCCGGCAGCGAGCCCGCGGTCCCCGGCATGCAGTTCCCGACCTGCGTGCAGATGTCGAAGTTCCCTGCTCCAGCGACGAGGTTGACGTTCTTGCCGAACGCGAGCACGAACTTGCCGGCGGAGTCGAACTTCTGGACCCGCTCGTTGCTGGTGTCGGCGACGTAGATGTTGCCGGCCGCGTCAGTCGCAACGCCCTCCGGGAAGCTGAACTCTCCGCCCAGCGCACCGTTGTCGCCGGCAGCGCACGCCGCTGCGATCGTGCAGACCTCGCCGTTGGTGCCGGTGGGGTTGACACCGAATCCAATCGCCCGGTTCCACGTGCCGTCTGCGGCCTGCGCAGGCACCGCCAGCGCGGCCATTAGTCCCACGATCAGCAGCGATGTCGTGATCGCTCGGATCCCCGAACTCGCTCGGGCGTGCCGACCCAGCGCGAGGGCGCGGGACAGACGGCCGCGCTCAATCGGCGGCTGGACGGGGGTCTGAACGGTTGGCATCGGGGGCTCCTCGTGTCTAGGCGCTAGCGGACCGTCGCTCCGAACCGACGGGCTGAACAAAGTCCTCTGATGTCAGACACCGGGGCGGCGCCGAACCTTCCCTGTCATGCGCTGGCGACCTCGGGCTTCCGCTTAGATCACGGCGACCGCTGCTCCAAGTAGTCCGAAGGCGAAGCGTGGGAATCGGTGCGCGGCCGCAAGGATCGTGCTCGCGCCGTGTCTTACCGGCGAGAGCGAGTCCTCGGACGTCTGATGTATGGCGCCAGAGGACCGGAACGGCACGACAACAGGAAGGATGCGCGATGGAGATCTCTCATGGCGACAGGCGTCTCAGGGCGCTTCGGGGAGGCACCGTGATTGGTGCCTTGGCGGCGACGATGCTCGCATTCGGTGCTTCGCCGGCGTTCGCGGCGTATACCGCCGGAGTCCAGGGCGGGACGTTGCAGATCAAGGGCGATGGTGTCAGCGACAAGCTCGCTCTTCGGCTCTCGCCCACCGATCCCAACATGCTGCAGGTTGATGTGGGTGAGGACGGAACTGTCGATTTCGTCTTCGACCGCAGCACGTTCACGGCGATCAACGTACAAGCTGGAGGCGGGAACGACGAGGTCCGCGTGGATGACAGCTTCGGCTCGGTCGCGATCGACGCACTGACCATAGATGGAGGCGCCGGCAACGACACGCTGATCGGCGGCGATGGGGACGACATGCTCATCGGCGGCCCAGGTAATGACGCGGTCATCGGCGGTCGCGGTAGTGACGTTGCGCTGCTGGGATCCGGAGCGGACACGTTCACGTGGAACCCCGGTGAGGGAAGCGACACGATCGAGGGCCAGGACGGCAATGACACCGAGGTCTTCAACGGCTCGAACGCCACCGAGAGCATCGACCTGTCCGCCAACGGCTCCCGGGTCCGCCTGTTCCGTGACGTGGCCAACATCACCCAAGACATGAACGGGATCGAGAACCTGGGGCTGAGACCTTCGCCGGCTCCGACGTGATCACCGTCAACGATCTCACCGGAACCGACGCTGAGGCATGACAACGTCGACCTCTCGGGGTCCGACGGCACCGGTGACGGTTACCCCGACACGGTCATCGCCAATGGGACCGACGGCTCCGACACGGTGCACGTCGGTTCCAACCCAGCCGGCCACGTCGTCGTGGCGGGCTTGGCGGCGCAACTGGAGGTCTCGGGCGGCGAGTCCGCGACGAGCACTTCCCGGGCGACACCGTCCAAGTGAATACCCTGGGTGACGACGACACGATCACCAACGGCATCGGCGTGTCCGGCCCCGCGGCGATCGGTATCGACGGAGGCGCCGGGTCCGACACCGTCACCTACTCGGGGACCGAGGGAGACGACACGATCGGGATCGCCCGCGACGGCACCGCGGTGGTCGGGACATTCGCTCCCGGGACCGCGACGTCGCCACAGAACACCACCAACGTCGAACAGCTCGACCTGCTCGGTCTCGGCGGAAATGACACGATCGCCGGAAGCAACGGCCTGGCGGCCCTCACCAGCCTGTCAATCGACGGTGGAGCCGGGGATGACACGATCGTCGGCGGCGATGGGAGCGATCAGCTGAGCGGCAGCGCCGGGAACGACTCCGTGGATGGCGGTCTTGGGAGCGACGCGGCGCTGCTGGGACCCGGAGCTGACAGCTTCAACTGGCATCCGGGCGACGGGAGCGACACGATCGAGGGCCAAGGCGGCAACGACACCGAGGTCCTCAGCGGCTCGAACGCCACCGAGATGATCGCCGTGTCCGCCAACGGTCCCCGGGCCCGGCTGTTCCGCGACGTGGGCAACATCACCCAAGACATGAACGGGATCGAGAGCCTGGCGCTGAGCACGCTCGCTGGCTCTGACGTGGTCACCGTCAACGATCTTACGGGGACCGGCCTCAAGCACGCCAACATCAACCTCGCTGCCAACGACGGCGGCGGTGACGGGTCGCCCGACATCGTTATCGCTAACGGAACTTCGGGCGCCGACAAGGTCCACGTCGGAACCGTGGGAAGCAACGCCGTCGTGACCGGGCTCCCAGCCGAGTTGCAGGTGGCAGGCAGCGAGGCGACAAACGACGGCCTGCAGATCAACACGCTAGGCGGGAAGGACTCCGTCTCCCTTGCCTCAACCGTGAGCCAGTTCATCAACCCGAGCGTCGATCTAGGCGCCGACCAGTAACCGAAGCGAAGGGCGCCGCTCGCGCGAAGCGGCGCCCTCGCTTCTCAGATCGCGGTCTCCGAAAGCCGCCAGCGTTCCGCGAACCTCCGGCTCGGGCAGCACGTAGACGACGTCGATGAAGTGCCACGACTGGGTCGCTCAGCGTCTCCGCGCCGATCGGGATCTGAACCGACACCCTGCCCTGCCGAACGTGTTGGTGAAGCGGACGCGGACGAGGTTGCCACCCACGCTGGTGAAGACGATGTTTGCGAATCGTCTGGTTGTTGAAGCGAGTCGCGCCCGTGCTCCCCGGAATGGCGGTCTGCGGGCTCGCGGCCCAGGTCGGCACCGCACAGGCGGGCAGAGCTGCCGGGAGCGTCTACCGACGGAGCTTCTATGTCTCGAGCGACGCCCGCCCCGGCGGCGGCGTGAGCGCAGCCGCGACTACGACCAATGCGAACGCCAGTAGCCGCACGACCAGCGCCACCTGTCCGGCAGGGAGCGGCTCACTGAACACGACCGGTCCGGCGGCGATCGTAGTCAGGTTCGCGGCGGCGCTGGTGAGCGCGATCATCGGTACGGCCTCGCCGAGCTGCAGGCTGCGGGCGGAGATCAACAGTCCCACCATCGAGGCGAGGAAGATGACCAGCGCCAGCGGGTGCACCAACACGCCCGGACCAAGCGCGTCGAGGTGCCCGCTGAGGGCCTTGATCGACGTGTCCGAGGCCGCCCACTCCAGCCCAGCCGCCACCGCCAGGGCGCTCGCCCGTCGCGAGAGCGCCGCCGTCAATAGCAGCCCGCTGCCGGCGGTCGCGAGCAGGAACACGGTGAGCGTGCCCGCCGCGTAATGGGAGTGGGCGCTCCGGGCACCGCCGTCAAGCGTGGCGGCCAGCGCGGCCAGTCCGGCCGCCGTCAGCGTCACGCCGATCCACTCCCGGCGCGTGACCTCGATCCCGAACAGCTGATCGGCCACCACCGTGAGCAGCACCAAACCCCCGGCCACGGTCGCCTGCGCGAGTGAGATCGGCGCCAATGCGAGCGCGCCGACGTGCAGCAGCCACGAGCTCAGGCCGATCGCGATGCCCAGCAAATAGACCGGCGAGCGGAACAGCAGGATCGTGCTGCGAATCGGTTTGCGCAACTCGACCTGCGGCGCGCTCCGCGCACCCCGGAACTTGTAGAGGAAGCCGGCCACCGAACCGAACGCAGTGAGCAGCGCGAGAACCAGCCCGAAAGCGACGGACACCGACATGCCGCCTTCGAGCCTATCGGCCGAAGTGTCGGCGCACACTCGTCACCGCGTCAGTGCTGATCAGGCGGAGCTGCCCGAGGCCGCAACCGGGCGAAGGGACCACCTGCCCCGCAGCGTGGGTGAGCAGCCGGTCCGGCGGATCGGTTAACGTTCGCGCGTGGTTCGGAGCGGGCTGGCCGCGGTGTGTCTTGCTGGGCTGCTGTGGTTGCCCGCGGCTGCGCGAGCGCAGCCGCCCACGTCGTCGATCACGCTCACTGCCACTCCGTCAAGCACGATCAGCGGACACCGGGTGACACTCTCCGGGCAGACAAGTAACGCCCCACCCGGGAGCGTGGTGCAGCTGTACGCAAGCCGGTATCCATATCGGGCGCGGGCTCCGGTCGCCGCGACGCACACGAACTTGGACGGCACGTTCTCGTTCACCGAGTACCCCGACCGCGACATCCGCTACCGGGTCGGGATAGTGGGAACGCCCGCAACCGCAACCATCCAGCTCGACGTGGCTCCCCGCAGCATCGTCAGGACCCGGCCGATGCCGCTTGGCCGCGCAAAGGTCCTGATTGTGCTGTTCCATCCCAAAGACCTCCACTGGGGACATGCGCTCGTCAAGTGGTCGTTTGCCTCCGGCCGGCAGAGCGGGTTCCGTCCGGCACCACCGACGCGAACGGTGAAGCTCAGCCCTTACGTGATCGTGCTCTACACGAGCGTTGCGCTGCCGGCAGGGGATTACCGCTGGCGCGCGTGCTTCCACGCGCCGGGCGATCTGGCGGTGGCCGATCCAGAGCGTCCGTCCGGCTGCACGGGCTTTGGCTTTCACGGAGCCGGTCGTTTGCCGGTTGGCTTCCCCGGACCCGTGGCGATCACCCGCGCCGGCCGATACCTGAACACCCGGGGCGGCCACACAGCCCTGGCCGTGGTGGACAGCGAGGGCCGGCTCTCCGGGGTCCGCATCCACGACACATTCATCACGGGCAGCGTGGTGAAGGCGATGCTGCTCGTCGCCTACCTGCGGCGGCTGGATGCGCGGGGGCAGCACCGAGTCGACTCCTATAGCAACTCATTCCTGTACCCGATGATCCACGTCTCGGACAACGACGCCGCGACCAAGTGCTGGGCGATTGTGGGCAATGCCGCCCTGTACACGCTGGCTCACGCCGCGGGCATGACCGAGTTCTCGGTCACCTCCGACTGGGCCAGCGCGATGATCAGCGCCGCCGACCAGGCGAGGTTCTTCTTTGAGATGGAGACGCTGATCCCGCACGAGTTCGTCGGATACGCCCGCTCCCTCCTTTCCAAGATCGCCGATTACGAGAGCTGGGGGATACCCGCGATCGCCCGGCCCCTTGGCTACACGGTTTTCTTCAAAGGCGGCTGGCGTCCCAGCCCCGACATCTACCTGGTGCACCAGATCGCCATGATGGAAGGCCACCACCACACGTTCAGCATCGCGGTCATGACCGACGGCGATGCAGACATGAGCTACGGAATCGACACGATCCAGGGCGTTACGAGCGCGCTGCTGCGGTGACCGGAACGCTCAGCGCTCGAGCGTCCCAGCCGGGGCGCTTCAGGCCGCACCCGCTGCGCACTCGCGTCGGCGACCGGTCCTCGATGCACAGATGCGGCCGGCACGACGCCCCGCCGACGAGCGTTCTTCTCTGCCGAGCTCCACTCAGTGAATGCCCACCAACGTTCCCGAAATTGCCGCAGAATAGACCGGGTGATCGACCATGTTGACATCCGCGTCTCCGACCGCAACGCATCCCAGCGCTTCTACGACACCGTCCTCACCGTCCTCGGCCAGGAGCGCACGGATTACCCCGAATACACCGAGTGGGGAGATTTCTCGATCGTCGCCGACGGTCAACCCATCGCGAAGCACCTTCACATCGCGTTCTACGCGCCGTCCCACGAGCTCGTCGACGCCTTCCACCGCGCCGGTGTCGAGGCCGGCTACACCGACGATGGGGCACCCGGCCTCCGGCCGCAGTACCGCGAGGACTACTACGGCGGGTTCCTGCGCGACCCGGACGGCAACAGCGTCGAAGCGGTGTGCACGGGCCTGGAGCGCGAGACCGGCGCGATTGACCACCTGTGCTAGGCGGATTCTTGCGGTCGATGCAACAGTGGCAGGTTCTTCTCCGTCCGTGCCCATTCTGCTGGGCCGCCCGTGGCCAGCGGGCGACCCCCTCTCGCAGGCACGCTCCGTCCCGCTGAAGCATGGGCGGATTCTTGCGGTGGTTGCAACAGTGATAGGTTCGTCTCCTTCCGTGCCCATTCCGCTGGCCGTCCGTGGCCATCGGGCGACATCCTCGCGCAGGCCACGCTCCGTCCCGCTGAAGCACTCTGAGGGCTTGCTCACGAGGGCCGTCCTGGGTGCAGGCCGCACAGCTCTGCGATGCGCTCTGAGGGCTTGTGGAAGTCCAGGGGCTTGCGGGGGCGGTCGTTGAGCTCGTCGGCGACCTGGTCGAGGTCGGCTTCGGTCACGGTGGCGAAGTCAAAGCCCTTGGGGAAGTACTGTCGGAGCAGGCCGTTGGTGTTCTCGTTGGTGCCGCGCTGCCACGGGGCGTGGGGGTCACAGAAGTAGACCTGGATGCCTGAGTCCACCGCGATCTGCTTCCAGTCGCGCATCTCCGGGCCCTGGTCCCAGGTCAGCGTGCGGCGCAGCGCCTCGGGCAGCGTCTGGATCTTGGTGGCCAGGGCTGGGGCGACCTGCTCGGGCTTGTAGCCCTCGGGCAAGGCGATCAGCATCGCGTAGCCGGTGGTGCGCTCCACCAGCGTGGCGATCGCGGTGGCGTTGCGCTTGCCGATCAGAAGGTCACCCTCCCAGTGGCCGGGCACCGCGCGATCCTTGGCCTCCGCCGGGCCGCTGGGAGATGTTGATCATGTCGGGGATCCGGTTCTTTCGCTGCCCGGTCTTGCGGCCGGGCTGACGCAACGAGCGGCCGGTACGCAGGCACTTGGCCAGATCGCGCCGCAGCGCGCCTCGCGACTGCACATACAGCGACTGATAGATCGTCTCCGGCGACACGCGCATCTGTGGATCATCGGGGAACTCGACCCGCAGCCGACCGGCGATCTGCTCGGGCGAGTAACGCTGCTCCAGATACTGCTGCACCTTGACCCGCAACGCCAGGTTGGTGGCCAGCTTGGCCGGCTTAGGACGACCGGCTCGCCCATAGGCCAGCGCGTGCGCGGTCGTGGCCCGGTAGCCACCATGACGGTCGGCGTTGCGCCGCAGCTCGCGCGAGATCGTCGCCGGGGAGCGGCCCAGACGCCTAGCGATACAGCGCATCGACTCGCCCCGGCCGAGGACAGGGCGATCTCCTCACGCTCCGCGAACGACAGGTAGCGGCCCTGCAGATCGCGACCACGGCGAGGACGCACCCCGCCCGCCGCAGCCATCCAGCGCGCTCCCTTCTTGCGATACGTCCCGGCCTCCGCGGCGGCGTCGGTAATGAACTCACCGCGCTGCAACGCAGCCCAGAACGCTTGAACTCTCTCGTTGATCATGCTCTCAGTAAAGACAGCCATCGACACCCTCCGAATCGTTGGGTGTTGCAACGACCGCGAGAACCCAAGGCTACGCACGCGTGACGTCGCGGCCATCAGGCGCTTCTACGTGGTGACGGGCCACGAGATCGGCGTTGACAAGCCCGACCACGTCCAGATCGTCACCGCCAACGCCTCGATCTCGTACGTCTCCGGCGAGCCGCTGACCGAGCACGTCCACCTCGCGTTCGGCGTCGACACGAACGAGGCGGTCGACGCGTTTTACCGCGCCGCGATCGACGCGGGCTACCCGGACAACGGCGATCGGGTTGTGCACCAGACCTCGATCGCGGCGCAGTGTCGTCGTCACCCCCGCCTCGGAGAGTCGCCGTGCGTAGGCCTCACCCTCGTCTCGCAGGGGATCGTGCTCGGCGGTGACGACGAGCGCGCGGGTAGCCCCGACAGATCCTCGGCGCGCAGCGGGCTCACGCGCGGATCCGTCCAGCGGTCGGGGTCCGGCACCCACTGGCGCGCGAACCAACGCACAAGCTCAGCGTCGAGGGCGAAGCCGGCTGCCTTCTCGCGCCGTTCGGACACCGAGCGACTGTATCCCGCAGCCGCGTTGTCACGTCGGCAGGACGCGGGAGCACGAGAACTGATGCGGGCGCAAGGTCGCTATGAGGCGAGTCCGCCATCGCGGTGTTCAGCCGCCCACGCGCGGCTGGCCGTGGGACGCCGCTTGTTCCTCTGGCGCGCGCTGGCGATTGCCGCTGCGATCGATGCTCCGTTGGCGATCCCGTCGCGCAGGGCGAGCACCTCCCACTGGTTGTAGCGGCCATCCAACGTACTCGATGTTGGGAAGCCGTAGCGCGCTTCCCAGGCCAGCAGCGTCTCAGGACTTACCCCGAGCAACGTTGCGGCGTGGCTGGGATCGAGGGTACGCAGCGTCTGATCGGTCGACGGAGATTCCATGAGCGCTTGTGCCGAAACGGCGTCCATGGCCTCGTCGCCGCACTTCGCGGCACGGCAGATGGATATGACCAGGACCACCATGACGATCCAGAACCCGACTGTCACCAACACGGTGATCTTCATCCCGCCGACACCTCCGCCCGTCATCTGGTGTCAGCGCTCAATGACCGTGTCGAGACAACGACCATCGAGGGAACCAATCGCTGCCACTCAAGATGAGTCGCTGACTTCCTATCACTGCGATGGATACCCGCGAAGAGGCGGCGCCGCGCTCGACATGGACGGATGATCTACGGGGGCTGGACACCGGCGGCAAGTCGGCCTTGATCGGCGTTGCCGTCAGGCGTGGATGGGTGGCCGTGTCCGCTCTATCAGCGGTCGAGACGATCGGGCTCAACGACGTCGGTCGCAGCTACGACGACTTCGTAGTGGATCGGGTGTCCGGTGGTCGACAGGCGGTGCCTGAAGCGCGACCGGCGCAGGAGCCGTAACGCGCCTGAAGTGAGGAGTCGAGAAACCGGGGCTCGGAATCCACCCGGGCCGTCGCTCTGCATCCACCGCTCGTCGATCGTGAACACGACAGGAGCCCCGGTTGGAAGCAGTGCGAGGGCGTTGAGGAGCGCCGCCGGTGGCGCATGGGTGCCCCCGAAGGCGCCGGCGGATATGAGCGCTGTAGGCCGATGGCGGCGCAACCGGGAGAGCAGCTTGGGCGGCCGAGTCGCAAGATCTCCAACGAGATATTCGCGATACATACCGGGCCGGTCGCGCAGACACGCGGCGCGGGCGGCCTCCAAGGCGTCCACACCGATGAGGGTGTCGATTCCAAACCCGCGCGTGAGCTCTCCGACTATCCCGGTGCCCGCGCCGAGGTCGAGCAGCACGATCTCGCGCGGTTCAAGCCCAAGCCGGTCCAGGGCGTACGCCAGCCCATCGGCCGCGGTCTGTGGCGAGCGGCATCCGAGCATCCGCTGGACGATGTGCTCGTAGAGTCCGGGCGCCTCGTAGAGACGTTCGTAGTCGTGCAGATGGACGACCTCCTCGCCGGTGCTCGCGTCGCGTAGACCGATGTACTCGCCATCGGCCTCCGGCGGTCCAATCAGGCGCACGACTGTCCCCGGTGCCGCCATCCCCCAGAGAATACGATGTCACTGCGCACGCTTCGCCGCAGCCGTCGGCGAAAACGGCATCGGCAGGCGCCGGCACCGGGGGAGCCATCGGCGGTCGGTAGGTAGGTACACGGCTCCAGGTGCGCCTCGACCGTGCCAACTGGGCGAGCGCCAGCTTGTGTCGATCGTATGGAAGCAGCAGCGGCGCACCGACCACCCAAGCCCCGGTTCGATGTGGATGTGTCACAGGACGTCGACGAGTGGTTCTGTCCACTGCAGCGCATAACCTCGAAGCGCCGTTATCGGGTGAGTAGTGACCGCGGGTCGGTTCTCGGGTGTGAGTTGGGGGTTCGGGCCTTCTGTTGATGCGGGCCGGGCGGCAGGGGGCGTGGGTGGTGTCCCTGTGGCGGTCGAGGCTGTCGTTTTCGGGCAGGCGACGCGGGGTTGGTGCGGCGGGCTGCTGTTGAGATCGTGGCCGCGAGCGCGGTGGTTGTTCAGCAGAGCGCGGGGATCGCTCGCAGGCGCGTGAACGCGGCGGCGAGCGCTTGGGACCACGGCCAGTCGCGGTCGAGCTTGAGCTGGGTGCGCCGGCCGTGACGCACGAGCTTGGCAGCGACGTGAAGCAGCCGTTGCCTGAGGCGTTTCGGCTCGGCTTTGGCGAGCTCGCCGTCGAGGCAGATCAGCTTCGTCCAGCAGAGCAGGTCTTGGGCGATCAGCGAGATCTCGAGCCAGGTCTGGTTGTGCTCGAAGGCGTGGTGCGGGAGGTTGCGCATGCCGGTGTCTTTGCCGGCGCGGATCGAGTCCTCGACCCGGGCGCGGCCGCGGTGGCGCAGCTCGAGCTCGGCGAGGTCTTGCCCTTCTTGGTCGGTGAGGAAGCACGTGTACCGGTAGCCGTGCTCGTCGAAGATCGTGAATTGCGCGCCGGGGTGCGGGCGCTCGCGCCGGCAGATCAGCCGGGAGCCCTGAGGCCAGGCGGACAAGTCGAGATCGTCGGTGAGCTCGGCGACCCACGCACCCTCGCGATCCTCGCCGCCGGCGTCGATCGCCTGCACCCACGCGGCCTCGGGCTGCTCGATGATCGCGTGGCGGACCGTCTCGGTCAGCTCGTAGCCGACCGAGAAGCGAATGTCAGCCTCGCGGCAATCCTGCGTGAACGCGTGCGTGCACCCGCCGATATCCGCCCTGGCCAGAATTTCCCGCTGCAGGTCCTCGGCGGGCAGCTGCGCGAGCGCGAGCCCGAGCACGGTGAAGTGGTCGGTGGCGGTGTTCGAGCCGGCGTTCCCCGGCCGGAGGATCGCGGCCAACGCTTCGCCGGTCTCATCCAGCCAGCAGCCGAGCGGGTGGAACCCGTAGCCGTGCTTGTAGTTGCCCGCCGCCAACTCCTTCTCGGAATGCGCGCTCAGCAGCGTCGCGTCGATATTCAGCGTGATCGTGTCCGGCCGCGCGCCCGCGTCCCATACCCGCGCCCTGGCCTTGGCCCGTGCCGCGCGGATCCGGGCGAGCAGCCGCTCGTCAACTGATTTGAGCACCCGGTGCGTCGTCGTCTCCGACGCGCGGGCGCCGAACAATCGCTCCTGCCCCTCGAACGCGGCCATGTCCGTGACGCAATCGCCGCCGTCGGCGAGCATCACCGCCACGTCCCGGAGGACCCGGCCGGGATCATGCGCCGAACGCCGCTCCCGCGTCGACCCCAACGCGAGCGACAAACAGCCCGTCAAGCCCGCGCGGTCCGCCAACTCCACCAGCAACGCGACCCCGGCGTGCGACACCAACCCCTCGCCGTCCGCCGTCACCACTACCGTGCCAACCGTAGCCGTAGGCTTCACCATCTGGGTGTCCTCCTGGGTCGAGATCGAGACTTCAGCAATCCCGATTTTCACGGCCCGGGAGGACGTTCCCGCGCCCCGGCTCAAGCGCTTACTGGCGAATCCAGGTTAACTACGGTTGTCGGTAGTCCTCGATGGTGCGAACTTCGTGTTGCGTTCAGTGCGATCGCCGGCGCGAAGCGGTTCCCGGTGGTCGGGTGGGTTTGATGGTCACCTTGAGGCGTGCGGGTCTCGTTTGATCGCACGGGGGTTTTGGTGCGCGCGGGCGCTTGGCGGCTATCACTCGGATTGGCGGGCGCCGGGTATGGCGCTCGGTTACGGGCGGGGATGAGGTCACGCCGCGCGCGAGCGGCAACCGCGTCTTGTACGCGCACGGGGCGCTGAGCGAGTGGTACACGAACGGGCCGTTGGGCGGCGGGCCGCTGACGTTGTCGCTCGCACTTTGAGGCGATCTTCGCCCGGTACTCGCGCCTGGCGGACGGGCGCTGAGCTTCGACAGCGCCGGCGGCCGTGCGGTGCTGAGCTATCGCGGGCTCGTGGCGAGCGATGCGCGCGGCCGGACGCTCGATGCATGGTTGTTGCTGGCCGGCGATCGACTGCTCGTGCGCGTGCACGACCGGGGGGGCTCGCTACCCGCTCCGGATTGACCCGTTCGTCCGGCAGGCCGAGCTGACTGCCTCCGACGGCCTGTGCTGCGACGAGCTCGGCTACTCGGTGGCGGCGGATGGCCGAACCATCGCTGTCGGTGCCCCGTTCCACGAAGCCGTGTACGTGTTCTCCAAGCCCGCGAGCGGCTGGGCGAACGCCACCCAGACCGCCGAGTTGACCGCGTCCGACGGTGGCGGCGCGCTCGGCTCTTCGGTGGCGATGGACGGGCAGACGATCGTCGCCGGTGATCCTTCTTACGCGGTCATCAACTACCCGCTCGACGATGATCAGGGGGCGGTGTACGTGTTCTCCGACACTACGTCAGGGTGGGCGAATGGCGGCCAGATCGCAGTGCTGACCGCGTCCGACTCCGGCTTCCCCGACGGGCTGGGCTCGTCCGTGGCCCTGGAAGGCCGGACGATCGTTGCCGGCGCCCCGACACATGGAGCCCCCGACAGCATCCGAGGCGCGGTGTACGTGTTCTCGAAGCCTGCGTCGGGGTCGGCGAACGGCACCCAGACCGCGGAGCTGACGGCATCGGACGGCGCAGCCAGCGACCAACTCGGTTTGTCGGTCGCGGTGGCGGGGCCAGTGATCGCGGCCGGTAGCCTCTCGAGCAACTCGGTGTACGTGTTCTGCGAGCCGCCGTCGGGGTGGTTGCACGGCAACCAGGCCGCGAGTCTGACGGCCTCCGATGTCGGCCCGAGCGACGAGCTCGGCTTCTCGGTGGCTATGTCGGACCGGGCTATCGTCGCGGGCGCTCCTCAGCACGAGGTTGGGGGCACCAACGGTCAGGGGCGGCATGCAGGTTCGGGGGTACGCGTTCGCTCTGCGCCCGACGATCTCTAGCCTCGAGCCCCACATGGGCCTGGTCTCAGACGGGACCAGCGCGACGATCAGCGGCAAGCGCTCCTGTACCCGCGCAACGGTGACGTCGGCTCGAGCCGGAGCGCAGCGGTGTGGTTCGGCGATCGACCAGCGCCGACTACCCTCCCTGAAGCCCCGCGGCGCCCGCGTCACCAGAGTTTGGCTGCTCGCGCCGGCGAGCGTCAGGACCCAACGTTGGTTTGTAGATGCGGCGTCCGGACGTAGGCTGTGCATGGCCAGACATCGCCGGGCTCGAAGCGGACCGGTCCGTTTTTTGCCGGATCTGGTGTCTTTACGCGTGCGATGTCGATCCAGAGCGCGAAGGCAGGCGACGCGAACGCGTTCGGCGAGCTGGTCAAGCCGTTCGAACGCGAGCTGCGGCTGCACTGCTACCGGATGCTCGGCTCGCTGCAGGACGCCGAGGATCTCCTCCAGGAGACGCTGCTGGCGGCCTGGCGGGGACTCGGTGGCTTCCAGGAGCGCGCGTCGTTGCGCGCCTGGCTGTATCGGATTGCGACAAACCGCTGCCTTAACGCCCTGCGCGAGCGCGGCCGCCGGCCAGTGGTGGAGGAGTTGCGCGGCGCGCCCGCTCCCACCCGTTACATCGAGCCGTACTGGCTCGACCCGTACCCGGACGCCGCGCTGATGGATCCGGCGCCGGGTCCCGAGGCTCGCTACGAGCAGCGCGAGGCGACGCAGCTGGCGTTCGTGGCCGGGCTGCAGCACCTGCCTGAGCGTCAGCGCGCAGCGCTGGTGCTGCGCGACGTGCTCGGGTTCCGTACCGACGAGGTCGCGGCGATGCTCGATGTCACGCCCCAGTCGGTGAAGGGCGCGCTGGCCCGCGCCCGGATGTCCTTGCAGGACCGGGTATGGGCTCGTGAGAGCGCGCCGCTCCCCGATTCACCGGCCGAGCGGGACCTCGTGGCGCGCTTCAGCGATGCCATGGAGTCCGGCGATACCGCGAGCCTCGTCGCCCTGTTGAGCGAGGACGCACGGCTAACGATGCCCCCGCTGCCGCTCGAGTACATCGGCCACGCAGCGATCGGTGCGTTCCTCGACCAGCGCGCCGAGGTCCGCGGGGTGCCGCTCCAGATACGCCCGACGCGGGCGAACGGCCACTCGGCGTTCGGCTGCTACCTCCACGGCCAAGGGTGCGGCATGCTCGCGCTGACGCTCAGCGGCGAGCACGTGGTGGAGATGACGTTCTTCTTCGACCGGTCGCTGGTCGACTGGTTCGGTCTGCCGCGCGAGATCTGACGGACGGCGCCTGCGGCTGACCGGTCCGTCCTCCGGGCGGCCGGTGTCTCGTCGTGCAAAGCAGTTCATATCTGCACGAAAGGAGAAGTGACATGGGCAGGATCGTCATGAGCGGCCCGCAGAACATCTCACTCGACGGAGTCGTCCAGGACCCGGACGGCAAGGAGGGCTTCAGCCTGGGCGGCTGGTTCGTCCAGTACGGAGGCAGGGACCTCGAAGCGTGGAACAAGGTCGCGCTTGACGAGGCGCTACGCGCGGAGGCGTGGCTACTAGGTCGAAGGAGCTACGAGTTCTTTGGAGCGCGGTGGCAACCCCGGAACGGCGAGCTTGCGGACAGGTTGAACACCATGCCCAAGTACGTCGTGTCCTCGACCCTCGAGGATCCTGCGTGGAGCAACTCGACGGTTCTGGGCGGCGACGCGGTCACCCAGGTCTCGAAGCTGAAGCGGCAGCTGGACGGAGAAATCGTCGTCCCCGGTAGTTATGAGCTCGGCCGCACGCTGATCGAGTACGACCTGGTCGACGAGTTGCGGCTCGTCGTGTTCCCGGTCGTGCTCGGCGCCGGCGAGCGGCTGTTCGGCGAGACCAGCCACAACAAGCCGATGCGCCTCGTCGAAACCAAGACGATCGGCGAGGGACTCGTCTTCCTCACCTACGAGCTCGGTCAGGACCGGACTCGCTCCGGCGAGCGCGGTTAGCCCTCGATCAAGATCGGAGCCAACGATGACCGCAACACCATCAAGAGACTTCATCGCCGCGATGCAAGTCACGCTCGACGGCTACATCCTGGACCCGGAGGGCGCGTCCGACTGGGTTGACTCCTGGGCCGACGGTCTGGGCCTGCTGCCCGAGGTCGACGCGTTCGTGCTTGGCGGAGGGATGTTTCCGGACTATGAGCAGTTCTGGACGGCGATCCTGGACGAACCCGCCGCCGCGTCGGAATGGCTCGGCCGAGCTCCATACGATCGCGAGATCGAGTATGCGCGCGTCGCTGCCGCGACCCCGCATCTGGTGCTCTCCACGACCCTCAGCGAGGCATCGTGGCCCACGGCGCGGCTCGTTCGCGACCTCGATGCGCTTCGCGCGTTCAAGGCCCAGGCCGGTAACCCCGTCTACGTGGTCGGCGGGCCGGGCTTGGTGACCAGCCTCATCAACGCCGCACTGCTCGATGAGCTTCGCGTGATCGTGCACCCCGTCGCGGTGGGAGCGGGGAGGTCGGTCTTCGGCGAAGTCCTCCGGCGTCAGGAGCTCCAGCTGCTCCGAGCCGAGCCGACGAGATCGGGGCGCATGATCCTCAGCTATCGACTCGGCACGGCGCCTGTGGCGGTGGCTGCGTGAGCGCCCGGGGTCGCGTCCGATGACGGCCGGCGCCGAAGGTGATGGCGGCAGCGACTTCAATGCGACGGTGATCGCGGAGTTCCGCGCGAACGGCGGACGTGTCGGCGGGGACTTGGCGGACACGTCGATTTTGCTGCTGCATCATGTCGGCGCCCGGTCCGGGCTTCAGCGCGTCACGCCCCTGGCCTACAGCCGGCTGGGCGATGGCCGCATCGTTATCGTCGCGTCGAATGGCGGATCGCCGACCCACCCGACTTGGTATCACAACCTCAAGACGAATCCGAGCGTGGTTGTCGAGATCGGCACGGAGAGGTTCACGGCCCGGGCCGAGGAGCTGGACGGCGCTGCCCGCGCCCGTGTGTGGCCGGAACTGATCGCTGCGGCTCAGGCGATCGACGCGTTTCAAGCCCAAACCACGCGACAGATCCCCGTGTTCACAGTGACTCGGAACGACTAACCTGCCGCGGGGCCTCTGAAGGCTGCTGGCGACACGGGCGTCCGAAGGGCGCTGGCCGGACGGAGCGCCGCGGGCACCGTGACGAGCCGTGCCGGCAGACTGAGTCGACCGGAGCTCGCGGGATGCTGCGGTGTCAGTGCTTTGGTTTGATCCGGACGATCTTGATCGTGCTTCGTGTGGTTCCGGCGGTGTTGGTGGCGGTGAGGATGAGGGTGGCGGATTCGTGCTTGTTCTGGGCCAGGGCTTTGAGCGCGCCGGCGGGCAGTGTGATCTTCTCGACGGTGTTAGCACCGGCGGGCAGGGACGCGCCGATCGGACCGAGCTTGAACGTCCTGATTCGTGTGTGATGCTTGGATGTCTTGTCCAGCTCTGTGAGCTTGCCGGTGATCTCGATGCTCGCCTGCTGATCGCATCCGACGATCAACACGAGCTTGCCCGTATTCGGCCGGTTCCTTTCTTTGTGCCTGCCGTTCTTCGCCGCGGGCAGTTGCACACGGTTGCTGTTGGCCCTGAATGTGCAGCTCGGCGGGTGCGGGGCATCGCTCGGAGTGAACGTCGCGCTCACTGTCTCATCGGAGCTCATCGTGATCGTGCAGGCACCGGTGCCCGAGCAGACGCCGTTCGACCAACCAGCGAAGGTTGAGCCGGCCGCGGGAGTCGCGGTCAGCGTCACCTGCCCCCCGAACCTTGCCTCGCAGGCGCCTGGGCACGAGATCCCCGGCGGGGAGCTCGTGACCGTGCCCGACCCGGTGCCGGCGACCGACAGCGTCAGCGTGTGACACGTCTGGGTTGGGGTTGGCTGAGTACACGCCTGCTGAAGCTCAAACGCGCCGATATCGGACCCGTCGCCACCGGCGGCGTTCGCGACACCGGAGAAGTCGACGGGGCGCGCCTGGCCGGACTGGTCGGTGCTCAGCCCGAACGCTTTGCCGGCGTCTATCGCGGGGCTGTCCGGCATCGGCGCCATCGTCTGAGTCGGACCGCCGTTGTCCTGCAGCGGGCCGAGCAGGGGATCGGCGGTCAAGTGAGAGCCCGTGATCGTGCCTCCCTCGCGTGCGGAGATCGTGCGCACCAGGTCGAAGCGCGACAAGTCTGCGTTCGCGCTCCCACCGGAGCTGTTCGTCCCGCCGTTGACTCCCGCCGGCTTGTTCGACGCAAGGTCTGTCAGGCCCGAGTCGTTGGCGACGATCGTGTCCTCCAATGTCGTCTGGGCGGTGCGCGCGGTGGCGGCGTCGTACACCAGGTTGTAGATCGCGCCACCGTCATTGGCGGCGGTGTTGGCGGCGAACGTCGAGCCGACCGCGACAAATGAGCCGTTCAGGTCGAATACAGCGCCACCGAGCGCGGTGGCGTGGACCGGGACGTTGTCGGCCCCGGCGATCGCCCGGTTGGCGGTCAGCGTCGAGCCACTGATCGTGAGCTCGCCCTGCATGTTGAAGATCGCGCCGCCCATTCCGACGCCGCCGCCTCCGGCGGGACTTCCGCCACCCGTGCCCGTGCCGCCGCCAAGCCCCCCAATGCCGCCGCCGCCCGCGCCGCCGCCGCCTCCGAACCCGCCGGCGCCGGCACTACCCGAACCGGCGCCGCCGCCTCCGCCGAACCCGCCGCCACCGCCGCCACCGCTGACCCCGGCACCGCCGCCGCCGCCGACGCCGCCGCCGCCCCCGATGGCCCCCCCTCCAAGGCCACCGCCACCGAAGCCGCCTCCGCGACCGCCGAAAGTTGCGCCGCCGCCACCACCGCCACCGCCGTCCCCCCCGGCGCCACCGGCGCCGCCACCACCGCCCATCCCGGTCAGCGGGCCGCCGCCCGCACCGGCTCCGCTGGCGGTGGAGGCGTTGCCGTTCTCTGTGGCGCGGAACCCCGCCCCGCCCCCACCGCCTGTGGCGGCCTGCGCCAGGCCTCCCGTCCCGCCGCCGAAGCTGCCCATCCCAAAACCGCCGGCGGTCCCCGCTGCCCCGCCCGCCGCGGCATCATCCCCGATCCCGCCGCCGCCACCACCGAGCGAGGTGTTCCCGGAGGCGCCACCCTGCGCAGTGTTGTCCGTCAGCGTGGAGCGGTCGATGATCACCGTCCCCTGGCTGAAGATCGCGCCACCCATCCCGGCGCCGCCACCGCCAAGATTCGAGTCACCGCCCTTCGCCAAGCCGCCCGCGAGCGTCAGATCGCGCAGCGTCAGCCGGCCGGGTCCCGGAGATACGTAGTTGCTGGTCTGCAGGTTTGCGGGATCGGCCCCGACGAAGAACAGGCGGAACCGCGGGGCCACGAGGGAGCGCGCGATCGTCGCGCCGTTGCCCTCGATCGTGATGTCGCTCGCGATCGCGGGGAGACCGGTAGGGCCGTACCAGTTGTTATCGACCGCGGTCAGCGTGTACGTACAGCCCCCACCCAGCTGAACGGTATCCGCGCCCGCCGCGGCGTTGGCCGCGTTGATCGCCGCCACCAGCGAAGCCACATCACCCGTAGACCCCGCGCACCCAGCCGTGAACGTCGCGCCGTCGGCCACCCCCGGCCAAAACAGAAGCACCAGAACGAACAACACCCAACCCCACACTTGGTGCCCGGTCCATCGAAAATCGCGACACCCGTGCATCTCCGCCGGGATGCTAACGCACTACATTCCGGACGCACGCGTGTCGTGTGGCGAGGCTATGCGCTATCCGACCGTGACGTCGTGGGCTGCGTACGCCTCGGCGCCGTAATGGTCGACGATGTACAGCCCCACGCTGTGGGTACCCGGCGCGACCAGTGAAATTTCACGCTCCGGATGATGGATCAACTCGCCGCCGGCGGCATCGGGGAGAAGAACCCATCGGCGCCGCGATCGGAGCCGGCAGACGCGTGGGTGGCGACGAGCGGAGAGGCGGCGCGGTCAGGAGGCCTGCTCTTCCGCCGGCGCCGTAACGCGCCCAGAGCCCGGTCACGTCCAGCGGGAACCTCCACAGGAGATTCGGCATGCAGACGAACTGGCCCGCGCCCGCGGCGCTGCCGCTCAAGCGCTCGCCGCACGCGGCAGCACGACCAGCTTGCCAGTCGCCTCGCTGGCCGCCATCCGTCGGTGCGCGTCGACCGTCTGGTCGAGCGCGTAGACCGCGTCGATGTTCGGCGCCACCTCGCCGCGCTCGACCCGCTCGACCACGGCGCGCAGCAGCGGGCCACCGACCCGCGCGTCGTGCACGTCGTCGGAATGAAACGCCGTCAGCTTGCGCCCCGACGGGATCATCACAATCGGTTCGAAGTCCGGGATCACCCAGGTGTCGGACAGCGAGCCGGAGTTGCAGGCCGTCGCGCCGGGGGCCAGCAGGCGCAGCGTCTCAAGCACCGCGACGCCGCCGATCAGGTCGACGGCACCGTCGGCACCGCCCTCGGGCAGCACAGCCCGGGCGCGCTCAGCGAAGCCGTCGCCCTCGAGCACGATGCCCGCGGCGCCGAGCTCGGTCAGCCGCCGGCCCTTCGCCTCGCTGCGCGTAGCCGCGATCACGCGCACGCCGGCGGCGCGGGCGAGCTCGAGGCACGCGAGACCGACCGAGGACGTCGCGCCGCGCAACAGCAGCGCCTCCCCCGCCTGCAAGCCGAGGTGCTCGAGCGAGCCAGCGGCGGTCACGAACGTCTCGGGCAGCGCGCCGAGCACGTCCCACGGCAACGTCGTGTCGAGCGCGATCAGCTGATGCTCGGGCACGAGCGCGTACTCGGCGTAGCCGCCGTCGAACGCGCGGCCCATCTCCCCCATCAGCGCCGCGACCGTCGTCCCCGGCGGCACGACGGGCGCGTCCCCGTCCACCGCCTCCACCACGCCGACCAGCTCGATCCCGAGGATCCGCGGGAACTTCACCGCGTCGCCGGCGTAGCCCTTGAGCGTCTTGTACTCGGACCGGTTGAGCCCGAACGCCTCGACCCTGACCAGCGCCCAGCCCGGACGCGGCTCCGGGCGCGGGACCTCACACACGACGAGCCCGTCCGGTCCGTCCGGCCGTTCCGCGACCACCGCTCGCATCTGCGCCATGCGCACTGACCCTAGCCGAATCGGACGCCGCCTGGGATGCCACGTGCGGCGGGATATGCAAGCGGTTGGCGGAGGCGATCACGTGCGACTATGGCGAGGCTCCGCGAGCGCTACAACCAATGGAGAGCACAGTGATCGATCTGCCACTGACCGGCGGCTGCAACTGCGGTGCCGTCAGATACGAGGTCACGGCGCCGCTCGTAGCGGCCAGCTATTGCCACTGCAAACGGTGCCAGAGACGCAGCGGAGCGGGGGCGTCGCCAAATGCGCATCCCGCTCCCGGCACATTCAGGATCGTGTCCGGCCACGACCAACTGCGGGTATGGAAGCCCGACGGCGGCGGCGAGAAGTGGTTCTGCGGCACGTGTGGCTCGTCGGTCTACGCGCACAACCCTCGTCACGCGGACCCGATCGGGGTCCGCATGGGCAGCTTCGACGACGACCCCGGGATCGTTCCAAGCGTTCGTCAGTTAGTCGCGTACGCAGCGCCCTGGGAGCCAATCCCCAACGACGGGCTGCCGCGCCACCCCGAGAGTCGCCACGCATGAGCCGGACCCTGACGTTGGGCCAGGAACCCGATTTTCATCCTGTCACGGGCAGGCGACGGTTGCGAACGGGGCACCTGCAACGCGCGGCGGCCGTCGCACAAGGTCGACGCACCGGAAACTGGCTGTGATCGAGTCACAAACACACTCGGGCGACGAGCCGCCGCGGCCCGGACTTTGGCGCTGAAGCCTCGCATACGTCAGGTTAATCGCCAAAGTCCGCGCGGCCGCTTCGGCTGGTTGTGCCTCGCCAACAATGGCGATTGTTTATGCGTCAGCCTCCGCGGCACCAAGAGCGGCTGTTGCATAGCGGGTAGTCCCTCCGTGGTGTAGCGGCGACTCGGTTCGAATAGCAGCGGATCGTCAACCTGTCCCAGCAAAAAGGATTCATGGGATCCGTGCTGTTAGACGTCGCCGGCCACCGCCGCTCACCCGCGACCATGCCCGGCTGCCACCGAGGCCGGCCACCCCCGAAACAAGGGCCAGCGGTACCCAGCCGACCCGCCGACGGTCGAAGAGTCGTCGCGGTGATGAGCACGGCGGTGACCGCGCCGACGGTGGGCGTGGGACCAGCTCGACCCCTGGCTGCAGATCCGCCGCGGGCTACCGATCGGCGGGGGAGCAGGCGCACTCGACCTCGGGGTGCACGCCAGTATTGAAACAATCTTCACAGGATTACCTTCCTTCGGTTCTGCAAGCGGCGTAGTCTTGCCGTTGACACCCGGGTGGAGCCACGGGTCACGTGGACCGGTCGCGCGTGCATACATCCGAGACGGCAGCGCTCAGCAGTCGGCCGCT
Source organism: uncultured Solirubrobacterales bacterium (assembly GCA_963757795.1). Classification (GTDB taxonomy): domain Bacteria; phylum Actinomycetota; class Thermoleophilia; order Solirubrobacterales; family Solirubrobacteraceae; genus Palsa-465. The sequence continues at coordinate 308,385 of CAVWSI010000008.1, forward strand.
GGCGACGGTCGCGGTTGCCGCTCGGACCATGTGCCCGCACGAAGCGTTGCCCGGCGACGTGTACGTGACGATCGGTTGCTGTTGATGGCGAGCGGTCTCCACGCGCCGGGCCCGCCCGGTGGTTTGCGCGGGCGGACGAGTGAGTGCGCTTTGTTGGATGACTTGGTCTCGGCGATACGCCGTGGCGAGAGCCGATCGGTGGTGCTACGGGGCGAGGCTGGGATTGGGAAGACGGCGCTGTTGGAGTATCTCGTCTCGTCGGCTTCAGATCTGGGGGTCGTCCGGGCGATGGGGGTCGAGTCGGACATGGAACTCGCGTTCGCCGGCTTGCATCAGTTGTGCGTACCGTTGCTCGATCGCATCGAGGAGCTGCCGGCCCCGCAGCGTCGCGCGCTGGAGACCGTGTTCGGGCTGAGCGAGGGGGCCGCGCCGGACCGATTTCTCGTCGGGTTAGCAGTGCTGAGTTTGTTCGCGGCAGAAGCGGACCAGCGTCCGCTGCTATGTGTCGTCGATGATGCACAGTGGCTGGATCGGGCTTCGGCGTTGACGCTGGCCTTTGTCGCTCGCCGTCTGCTCGCTGAGCGGGTCGGGCTCGTGTTCGCATCGCGTGAGCCGGGCCTGGAGCTCCAGCACGTGGACGGGCTAGATGTGCGTGGCTTGCGCAACGGTGATGCGCGCGCGCTGCTGCGCTCGACGCTGCGGTTCAAGCTGGATGAGCGCGTCCTTGACCGGTTCATCGCGGAGGTGCGCGGGAATCCGTTGGCGTTGCTCGAGTTGCCCGCGGATTGACGGCGACACAGCTGGCTGGAGGCTTCGGGCTGCCAGAGGCGCAAGCAGTGTCGGGGCGGATCCAGGAAAGCTTCGTACGACGTGTCAGCGCGGTCTCCGACGATGCACGGCGTCTGTTGCTGCTTGCGGCGGCAGAGCCGATCGGTGATCCGCTGCTCTTGCTGCGCGCTTCTGAGCGACTCGGCATCGCGGCGTCGGCGGTTGATGCGGAAACCGACGGGCTCCTGGCCCTGAACCAGCGCGTGACCTTCCGTCATCCGCTGGTGCGCTCCGCCGTGTACCGAACAGCGACCAGAGAGCAACGCCGGGAGGTCCATCTGGCCCTGGCGGAGGCGACCGACCGCAGCGTCGACCCGGACCGTCGCGCGTGGCATCTGGCCACAGCCGCGGCGGGGCCGAACGAGCCGGTCGCCGCGGAGCTCGAGCGGTCCGCAAGCCGGGCGCAAGCCCGCGGCGGGCTGGCGGCGGCAGCCGCGTTCTTGCATCGCTCTGTCGTTCTGTCGGGCGATCCAGTGCAGCGGGTGCGGCGTGCGCTTGCCGCTGCCCAAGCGAGCTTGCACGCCGGCATCTTTGAGGGCGCGCTCGAGCTGCTGGCGTTGGCTGAGGCCTCGACGCCCGACGAGTTTCAGATGGCGCACGTGGAGTTGCTCAGGGGTCAGATCGCGTTTGCGTCGAACATGGGGACCGCCGCGCCGCCGCTGCTCTTGAAAGCTGCCCAACGGCTCGAGCGGCTCGACCCCGATCTTGCGCGCGAGACCTATCTCGACGCGTGGGGAGCTGCTCTGTTCGCCGGTCGCTTGGCCTCCGCCGGCAGCCTGCTCGAGGTATCCCGCGCCGCCACATCGGCTCTGGGGCGGACCCGCCCGCTCCGTCCATCCGATCTGCTGCTCGGTGGCCTCAGCACCTTCGTCACGAAAGGACATGCAGCGGCCGCGCCACTGCTGAGGCGGGCAACGGCCGCGTTTGTGGACGAAGCGTCGGCCGACGCGTCCCCGGGCCAGGAGAACTTCCGCTGGGGCTGGATGACGACGATCCCGCCCAACATCCTTTGGGATGAGGACAGCTGGCATGCCATCAGCGCCCGCCATCTCAAGGAAGCCCGCGACGCGGGCGCGCTGGCCAGACTGCCGATCGATTTGGCCGACTGGGGAATCTTCTGCGCGTGGTGCGGCGACTTTCGCGCTGCTGCCGCCGCGATCGCCGAGGCCGACGCGATCACAAAGGCGACTGGGACTCACATTGCACCGTATGCCCAGCTGTTGCTCGCCGCGCTCCGAAGCCAGAGGGACGCCTTGCCATTGATCGAGTCGACGATTCGGGACGCCGGAACAGGCGGTCAGGGGCTCAGCGTCCAGTGGGCCGAGTGGGTGAGCGCAATCCTTTTCAACGGGCTTGGCCGCTACGACCGGGCGCTCGCGTCGGCCCAACGAGCGGCCGAGGAGACGCCGCAGCTCCACGTCACCCCCTGGGCACAGACTGAGCTGATCGAAGCGGCGGTCCGCACGGCCAGGCCCGACGTAGCGGCCGGTGCGCTCGAGCGCGTGATGGCGGCGACCGCGCCCTCCAGCACCGACTGGGGCCGGGGAATGCAAGCGCGCTGCCGGGCACTCTTGAGCGAGGGTGAGAGTGCCGACCGCCTGTATCGCGAGGCGATCGAGAGACTGGCAAGGACCCGGCGGCGTCCCGAGCTCGCCCGGGCTCATCTGCTCTACGGGGAGTGGTTGCGCCGCGAGAATCGCCGGGTCGACGCACGCGTCCAACTTCGTGCCGCCCACGACCAGCTCGCGTCGATCGGGATGGAGGCATTCGCCGAGCGGGCCAGCGGTGAGCTGCTTGCGACGGGGGAGAAAGTGCGTAAGCGAACCGTCGCGACGCGCGACGATCTCACCGCCCAGGAGCGGCAGATCACCGGCCTAGCCCGCGAGGGCCTATCGAACCCGGACATCGGTGCCCGGCTCTTCCTCAGCCCGCGCACCGTGGAGTGGCATCTGCGCAACGCGTTCACCAAGCTCGGGATTCACTCCCGCCGGGAGCTGACGGACGCGCTCTCAGACTCCGGGTCAGAGCTGATCCCCTCCTGAACTCAACCCTCGGGAGGAGCACCAAGAGTGCAGCCCAGGTAGCACCCAGTGTGCAGCCCCGGGGAGCAACCCCAGGGTCTCGACGGAGGCGAGCTTCTCCCCCGACGCTCACGCTTGCGGTCGTCCATCACCCCCACTAAGGAGGACCCACATGGCTGTCACCACCGAGAGGTCAGCGGGCGCGACGGCGATCCGGCCGTTCACGGTCGAGTTTGCTGAGCCGGAGGTTGAGGATCTGCGTGCGCGCATCGCGGCGACCCGTTTCCCTGAGAGGGAGCCGGTCGAAGATCGGACCGAGCATCCGTTGGGGAACACCGCCCCGTCCGCAGGGCGTCGAGTTGGCGACGATGGAAGCACTCGTGCGCTACTGGGGCGCCGAGTACGACCTTCGGAGGATCGAGACGCGGCTGAACGCCCTGCCGCAGTTCCTGACGGAGATCGACGATCTCGATATTCACTTCATCCACGTCAGGTCGCGTCATGAGAACGCGTTGCCGGTGATCCTGATCCACGGCTGGCCTGGCTCGGTCGTCGAGATGCTGAGCGTCGTCGGCCCGCTCACCGACCCGACGGCACACGGCGGTAGCGCCGAGGACGCGTTCGATGTGGTGATTCCGTCGATCCCGGGCTACGGGCTCTCCGGCAAGCCGACGAGCAGCGGCTGGGGTCCCGAGCACGTCGCCAGCGCTTCGGTGGAGCTGATGAAGCGCCTCGGCTACACGCGCTTTGTGGCGCAGGGCGGCGACTGGGGCGCGGTCATCGTGGACCTGATGGGCGTCCAGGCACCTCCGGAGCTGCTCGGCATCCACTCCAACATGCCGGGCGTTCTGCCGCCCGAGATCGCGCCGGGGTTCGCGCCGCTGGTCGTCGCTCCGGCGCCGGCCGGTCTCTCGCGCCGAGGAGCAGCGCTGCTACGAGCAGGTGGCCTACATGTATACGAAGGGGATCGGCTACGCCGTCGAGATGCTCCTGCATCCGCAGACGCTGTACGGGATCGCCGACTCGCCCGCCGGGCTGGCCGCCTGGATCGCGGACCACGACGCCCAGAGCTACCTGGACATCACGAGCGCCTTCGTCCACGGACAGCCCGTCGGCAACCTGACGCGGGACGAGGTGCTCGACAACATCACGCTGACGTGGTTGACGAACACGGGGATCTCCTCGGCTCGTCTCTACCACGAGAACGCGTTTGGCTTCTTCGACGCCAAGGGCGTGTCGGTTCCGGCCGCGGTGACCGTGTTCCCGAAGGAGCTCTACCAGGCTCCGCGGAGCTGGGCAGAGCGCGCGTACCCCAACCTGATCTACTTCCACGAGGTGGACCGAGGCGGGCACTTCGCGGCCTGGCAGGAGCCGCAACTGTTCTCAGAAGAGGTGCGCGCGGCGTTCCGGTCGCTGCGGTAGCGAGACCATGTCCGAGCGGCTGCATATGCCTCCGTTCGCCGGTGCGGCCGAGTGGCTCGGCTCAGAGCCACTCGGCCCCGCCGAGCTACGCGGCCACGTCGTCCTGGTGAACTTCTGGACGCTGACCTGCATCAACTGGCTGCGCCAGGAGCCGTACGTCCGCGCGTGGTCGCGGGCCTATCGCGACGACGGACTCGTCGTCATCGGCGTCCACACACCGGAGTTCTCCTTCGAACACGAGATCGACCGCGTCCGGCACGCGATCAAGGAGCGAGAGATCGACTACCCGGTCGCGGTCGACAACGACTACGACGTCTGGAGCGCGTTCGACAACCACTACTGGCCGGCGCTCTACTTCATCGACGCCGAGGGCATCATCCGCGACAAGCACTTCGGCGAGGGACGCTACGAGCAATCGGAGCACATCATCCAGCGATTGCTGAGCGTGGAGCGCGAACTCGTCTCCGTCGAAGGGCTCGGCGTCGAGGCGGCGGCCGACTGGAACCATCTCCAGACGCCCGAGACGTATCTCGGCTACGGGCGCAGCGAGCGCTTCACGCCAGCTGACGCTGCCACGTTCGAGCCGCGCGCATACGAGCTACCAGAGCGGCTGCCCGTCAACCACTGGGCGCTCGCCGGCGCCTGGACGATCGGGCGTGAAAACGTTGTCCTTGACCAGACCGGCGGCAGCATCGCCTTCCGGTTCCACGCGCGCGACGCTCATCTTGTGCTATCCGCCGGAGCGCGAGAGCAGATCCCCTTTCGCGTACTCCTCGATGACGAGGCTCCAGGCCGGTCAGCGGGCGTCGACGTCGACAAGGACGGAAACGGGGTGCTTCGGGACGGCCGCCTGTACCAGCTCATACGCCAACACGACGGGGTCAGCGACCGAACGTTCGAGATCACATTCGGCGAGCCCGGCGCCGAGGCGTACGCGTTCACGTTCGGCTAGCTGCGGTGGTCCGTCACCACGCGAAGACCGATCGAGGTCTTCCCTAACCCAACGAGGAGACAGCCATGAGCGCTACCGAAGCACACGAGCAGGGCCCATTCATCGACTACGAGAACCTGCCCGCCCCAACGGAGGGCATTCTCGTCACCCACTTCATCACCGTACGAAGCGTTGCTCGGTCCCGCGCGTTCTACTCCGAGGTCCTCGGCGGCCAGGTGGTACTGGAGGAGAACCCATGCATCGTCAAGCTCGCCAACTCATGGGTGCTGATGAACCCGGGTGGACCCCCCACCCCCGACAAGCCCGACATCTCGGTCGTGAACTACGAGCCCGGGAACACGGTCTCGAGCTTCATGAACCTGCGCGTCGCCGACATCCAGGCGTGTTATGAGCAGTGGAGCTCCAAGGGGGCCGAGTTCGTCACGCCGCCGATCGATCGCCGTGCTGAGATCCGCTGCTACATGCGAGACCCCGACGGCTACATAATCGAAGTCGGCCAGGCCACCGGAGTACTCCAAGGGGAGCTCGCCAAGAAGCGACCCGAAGACTTGCCGGGCTAATGGTGCAAGACTCGTCGCATGCGTGTTGTCGAGTTGGTGGCCCAGCGAGGTGATCTGCACGCCTTCGTGGTTATCGACCATGACTACTTCCCGGTATGCGCCGGCGGGACCCGGATGCTGGCCGACGTCGACGTGCCTGAGATCGCCCGCTTGGCGCGGGCGATGACGTGGAAGTTCGCGGCGTGCCGCATTCCGTACGGGGGCGCCAAGGCGGGCGTCCGCTTCGGGGGCGGTGACCGCGCGGGCGTGCTGGCGGCGTTCCGGCGCGCGCTCGAGCCCTACCGCGAGGTCTTCCGGACGGGGCCCGACATGGGCACGTTCCCGCACGACTTCCTCGATGGCGGTGAGGACCCGGTGCCGCTGTGGGCTCGGACCCATGAGCGGCTCGGGATGGATGACCTTGCGACCGGTCACGGGGTCAAGGCGGCCGCCGAGGCGGCTCTCGCCCACCTCGGGCGCCCGCTGGCCGGCGCGAATGTTGCGATCGAGGGGTTCGGGAAGGTGGGCGCGGGCGCCGCGCGAGCGTTCCAGCGCGCCGGAGCCCGGGTGGTCGGCGTGAGCACGGTGGCCGGGCTACTCGCCGACCCCGAAGGCCTCGCGGTCGAGGAGCTGATCGCGCGGCGCAACCGTTACGGTGATCGCCTCGTCGAGCATGGCGGCACGCCGGCTCGTCCCCGCGAGGAGCTATTCGGGCTCGACTGCGACGTGCTCGTCCCCGGCGCCCGCCCAGACTCGATCACGCCCGAGGTTGCCCACCGTGTCCGCTGCGTGGTCGTCGCGCCGGCGGCCAACGCCCCGTACCATGCCGACGCCATCGAGGTCCTTCACGGCCGCGGGATCGTCGGCATTCCCGACTTCATCGCCAACGCCGGCGGCGTCCACCTGTATGTGAGCGTGACCGACGAGGACACGCCCGACACGGCGCTCGCCTTGATCGAGCAGAAAATTCGAGAAGCGACGACGAAAACGCTCGCGACGGCGGACGAACACGCCATCACCCCCCTCGCGGCCGCGCTGCGCGACGGCCGCGCTTACTTCGCGCGGGCGACGGGTGCGCCTGACGAGGCGCTGGACGAGCTCTTCGCGGTTACGCCAGCGATCGGCTGAGCGGCTCGACCGCAGCCCTGCCCACGCGCGGAAACCAGCTCCAACGCTCCGCGCTGCACCGGGCTAGGCGTCGTGGGCTGAGCTGCTAAGCCCTGTGACGTACCGGTGCTCGTTGACCGCCGCCGACTGCCGGAGTGCCTGTGCTGCAGCTAGAAACCGTCCACGATCATGAGCCGATTTCATCTCCAGCTCGTCAGCCATCCGTTCGAGCAGATCGGCAAAAGAGGCTTGCGCCTTCGCCATCTCCCAGTGATCCTCCGCGGATCTGACGGCCAAGATGATCCGCTCTTGCTCGTCGCGGATCTCAGAACGTAGGCGTTCGTCACCCATCTCCACATTCTCCTCCATCCTCCCGCGCTCAGCACTGGTCTCGCTGGCACAGAGCGATCGTGCCCCATCCGGGAGGCAAGGGGCTCCGGGATGGAGCGCCAGTTCTCGTGCCCTGCCCTCCACGGCGCTGCATGCGGCTTGTCCGGCGGGCGGTCCTGTGCAGAGCTTGGTTGCGTCGGCTTCAGCTTGCGACGCGTATGCCCTGCTCGAACGATCGAACGGCTGCTGTCGCTAGCTCGACCGAGCGTCGGCCAGCTCGTGCGTGGATCGGAGGCTCGTGCCCGGCCCGCAGCGCCGCGAGCACGTCGTCAACGTGGCGGTCGAACGTATACGAAAAGGTCCTGTCCAGGTCGTTGAAGTAGCCAGGTCGCCACACCTCGTGCGTCTCGCTCCCGGCCCTGGAGAGCGTGAGCTCCTGCACGGTGTCGCGGATCAGCGCGCGTCCAAGCGTTCCGTTGACCTCGATGTACTGCGCGTCAGGGTAGGTGTAAGAGGAGTCGTAGGTGCCGACGAGACTCCCGACGGCGCGGTTGGCGAATCGAACCGCGATCACGACGGTGTGATAGGCGCGCTCATCGGTCTTGTTCGTCATCTCGGCCATGACCGACGAGATCGGCCCGGCGAGGTGTTCGAGCATGTCAAAGCCGTGACACTGCGTCTCGAACAGGTTGCGGTACGGGCTCGACCCGGGATTCGCCTCGCCGCCAAAGCGCCACGTGACGTGCACGATGTCGCCCAGCAGACCGTCATCAATGGCGCGACGAGCCTGCTGCACGGCGCTCGCATACCGGTGGTTGAAGTTGATCGCGAAGAAGAGCTCCCTCTGTTCGGCCTCGGCGATCAACTGCTCGGCCTCATCGAGGTTGAACACCAGCGGTTTCTCGACCAGCAGCGGCACACCACGGCGAATCAGCTGCAGGGTCGGCGCAAAATGCTCCTCGTTCGGCAGGCTCGTCGTTACGAGATCAGGCCGCGCGCGCTCGAGCATCTCGTCAATGTCCGTGTATGCCGTGGTGCCGTACGCCGCCGCGCGCTGCTCCGCGCGCCCGGCGGTGCGTCCGACGATCGCCACCAGTTCAGTGTCAGGACGCCGAGCGAACACCCGCGCGTGCTGCTCGCCCCACACGCCAGCTCCCACGACCGCGACGCGCAGATGTGAACTCACGCGGCGCAACCCGGCTGGCCGGCGTGTGCGGCGGGGTCTGCCATGGCGCGACGATACACCACGCCTGCCGACCCACAGCGGGCGTGTCAATATCCTCCGAGCGGCTCTGCTCGTCCGCCGCAGCCGGGGACGGCAGGCGCGGCGGGGTCCTGCCCACAGCGATCGCGAACGCCCCGATCGTCGTTGGTTACGTTCAGAACGTCGTCTCGGTCGTTCGAGGCGGTCGCCCTCCTAACAGCGTCGAGCTTGGCTACACGTCGGTGCTCCTTGCGTAAAGCCGAAGGCCCGCTATTGCGGGCCTCGGGCATCAGAAGATCGGGCGGTTATTTCATGGCCGGGGGACGTCTTTCGGAGAGGAGGTCTCACCCGCTGGTTGCCCTCGCTATCTGACAAGAAGCTTGTCGGCCCGCACGGCAGGTTCCTTTAGGACTCCGTGATCGCCGCTCTCGACCGTCGCCGACTCCTGGCAGGTGACCGCCGACGACGACTGCCGGACGCACGCGACCAAAATGCCCGGCCCGAGGTCGGCTCCTCCTCCGCCGGCTCGGACCGGATGCGGCGGGCGCGTCCCGAGGCCGTGCGTGGGCTCCCTTACCGCGCGGTGTATGCCACCACCTGCGGATGTCCCCGTCCGGTTTTGGTGACGGGGCCACCCGCCGGAACGATCACGGTGTTACCGCCGATGGCGATCGGAGAGTTCGTCGAGGTGGGCAGTTGGCGGCGATAGACGACGGCCCCGGTCTTGCGGTTCAGCGCGATCAGCACACCGTTGTAGAGCGTTGTGAACACGAGGTCGTTAGAAACCGTGGCGGCGCCGAGCGGGAACTGCGGCACCTTTTCGTCCCATTCGACCTTGCCCGTCGCGAGGCTGAGCGCCTCCACCTCGCCGGTCGTCGAGACTGGCGCTCTGGTCGTAGCCCGGAGAGCCAAGGTCGTGTACGTCACCGGTACGTCCAAGGTCGCCACGTATACGCTGTTGCTCGCAACGGCTAGGTCGGTCAACACGCCGCCGAGCGGCCCCGGAAGGCTCGTAAACGGCGCCTTGAGCGTGTTGCGGCGCTCGAGCGCCTCGAGTGAGTCGTTGTCATGGCCGTTGTGCGCGCCCACCGGGGTCTTCCAGATCAGCTTGCCGGTACTGGCGTTCATCTCGTAGACGTAACCCATCTTGCCGCTGCCGAGCACGACGGGAACGTCTCTGCTTCGCGCGGAGATCGGCGAGGCCTGCATGTCCCAGTCCTTGAAGTCGTCGGGGACGCCCTGGTAGTACCAGCGGAGTTTCCCGGTCGAGGCATCGAGGTTCACCTCGCTGTCGGTGTAAAGATCCACCGTCGGATGCGCGATCGCCGCAGCGGCGGTCTGATACGGGTTGCCGGTCCCATACGTCACCGACCCATCGCCACCGACCAGCGGCGTCTCCCACGCCCCGCCGGCCCCGAGGCCAAGCGACCGAACGCCCGGCTCTGGACCGGCGACCGTGTTGAACCTCCAGAGCACCCCTCCCCTTGACGCGCTCAGCGCCAGCAGCACCCCGCCGCCGGCACCCGAACCTAACTGACTTGCCAGATACACCCGCCCGTCGGCCACCTGTGGCTGGATGCCGAACGTACCTTGACCTTTGCGTAGGAGGTCGCTGTCGACCCACATCATCCGCCCCGTGGTGGCGCTCAGCGCAAATGCCGCCGTCGGCGTGAGCCCGTACACCTTTCCGTCGGCGACGGCGACGCCGTTCGGTCCCGGCCCACTGCGCTCCGGCTGATTGCATTGGTACTCCCACTGGAGTTTCCCGGTCGCGAGCGCAAGCGCGTAAACGTTGGAGTCGAGATCCTGGATGTAGACGACGCCGTTCTGCACGATTGGGTTCGCGGTCAACGATCCAAATGGGCGCACACCGACCGCGGCCTTCCCGGTGAGCTTGAACGTCCAGGCCCGCGTGAGCCTGGACACGTTCGCCGCGGAGATCGTCGAACCAGCGGCGTCCCGCGTGTTCGCAAGGTCCCCATTTGCGTACGGCCACGAGCCGGAGACCGCCGCCGTCGAAGCAGCCGGGTTCGTGATGACGGTCTTGCAGCCGGAGCTCGCGGCCGCGGTCCCACTCCCGCCGCACGCCGCAACCAGCAGCCCCGCCGCGACAAGCAGAGTGGAGTTGCATGAGAATCAGCATCCGGTTGGTGCGCTCGCGGTTCTTCAGCCCGTAGGCGCGCGGCTTGATGGACGCGCGGATCGGGTTGATGAACGCATCCAGCGGTGAGGTTGACAGCGGCATGTCCGCGGGCCGCTTCCAGCGGAGCCCGCGCCTGCCGAACTGCTCCTCGACGACCCGTCCGGTCGTGTTCAGCCACTCGTTCACTCGCGGGATCCCCGCGGCGTGTGCGCGCTTGAGGAACGCTGCCCAGAACGCCGGACCGGTGAACGCTGCCTCGACGTCCGCCAGCAGCTCTTCGATCGCGTCCCGGTGCTGAGGCTGCTCGCTGCGGAGCTTGCCCATCAGCCGCTCCAGTGCGTGGCGCAGGTGCCACTCGCAGAGGTACAACTCGGCATCGGGGAACCGGGCGCGGACCGCTTTCCTGAGGCCGTCGTCGTTGTCGCACACGACCCGCGGCGGGGCGCCATCGAGGGCGCCCAGGAACGCCTCCCAGTCGGGCTGGGACTTGGTCGTGAAGGCCTCCAAACGCCACAGCCTCGGGCGCCCGGAGTCATAGCCCATCGCGGCGAACACCCGGAACGCGATCCGGTGCCGGCCGCTGTCTGGGTCGCGCACGCTGAACGGCAGGTCGTCGAGTAACAGCGACCCGCTCGCTGGCCACTGACGTGGGCGATGGGCCTCGAACACGACCGGGGCGAACACCTCGACCCAATCCATCACCAGCGACCCGTGCCGCGTGAAGCGCGGCTGCCCGGTCTCCGCATCGACTCGCAGCCGCCGGGCGCGTTCGCGCGCCACGCCTGCAGCCTCCCGATAGGTCGAACCCGCGCCGACCACCACCAGAGCCTCGGCGATACCGCGCGCCACGAACTGGTACTTGCGCGCCGCATGCGGCCCCTCGCGGAACCCGACGTCCCGCTGGCAAAGCTCGCACGCGTCCAGCCGCACCTAGCGCAGCCCGACCACTCGTATTCATCTCCGTAAGCTCGCCATGAGTTGGTGGGACGCCCCAGCGCGCCGGGTCCGGCCTCCGAACAACCAAGGTGTCCACCGCGTCATCTTCCGCGTCGGCTTGCTCGTGATCAGGTGCGCGCTCGCTCCGGGCATCAGGACCGGGGTGACTCCCGCATTCGTGAAACAGGCGACGTGGTGTCTCGAGCCAGGTTCAGGTTCGGGCAGTTGCTGAGCGAGCGATCGTGAGGTACCAGTAAGCGCCCGCGAGATTCAGCGCCCCGAGAACCAGGAAGAAGGCCGCCCATCCGTAGACGCGGTACGCGAGGCACACGACGCCCGCGGCGGCGGCGACACTGCCACCGGCGATACGCGTGACCGCGGAGACGCGGAGGTGGCGGTACTCCCATGGCGAGATCCAGCGTCGCATGCCGGGTCGCGGGGGAGAGAGCCACCACCCGCGCAGGCCCTTCAAAGCGGTGTTGTCGTTGGGTGCGTTCATCGGGATGCCTCCTGTGGGCAGGGTGTCGGCCATCCGATCGTCTATCGTCATGATATCAAACTAATATGCCGCCCCGTCAATAGGTGCACCCCACGCGACGGATGAGCGATCGTGCTGCTGCCCTCGCCGAATCTTGAGCGCCGGCGCGACCCAGGCGAGCTCTGACGCTTGCCAAGGATTGCGAGCACCTAGCGACCTTCCACCTTGCCGAGGCTGCGGTTGAGATCGAGTGTCCGAAGGACGGCTAGGGAACGATGAGCGTGAAGCCCCCGTCCTGCAACACCCTGACGAGGGGGGTGCCAGGCGTCGCTGCATCGCCCTGGACGAGGATGAACGTGTCGACCTCCACCTCTCCGGAGGCGCAGTTCGTGCTGTTCGGCGTCGTGAACACACCCATAGCCGCGCCTGGGGCTGCGAGCGACACCGTCGCCGCGGCAGGGTCGATCCCGCTAGCCAGGCCGATGCAGTAGATCCCGCGCTTTGTGGTGTGGCTGACGCCGGTCACGTTCTTGGGAAAGCCGCTTCCTTGCGCCAGCGTGCCGTCAGCGTTGACGAGCGCCACCGCGCGAGCGCTTCCGGCCGCCCCTGCCACCCCAGGGTTGCCGGGCGGTCCTGGCGGACCGGGTGGCCCCTGCGCACCAGTGGCACCTTGGGCGCCTGTGGCACCAGGCAACCCGCGAGCGGTTTGGTTGGCGTGCAGCGCTCGGAGCACGCTCGGCTTGATCTGACTTGTGCTGGTGATCACGAAACGGCCGGCTGCCCCGGCACCGCCCGCGACGATCAACAGCGCGGCCACCGCTGCGCCGACGACGATCAGGCGCTTTGTCATTGCTTTTCTCCTTCGGTGAGAACGATCAGTGCAAGGGCTACGCCGCTGCGACCAGGATGGTTCGCCAGCGGCTGCGCGATCCACTCACGTGGGCGGGGGTGTCGCAGTGGGCAGGACCGTGATAGCGGCTGTGGTCGCATGGGTTCTTGCGGTTCGCGTGTGCCATCTGGCGCAGGCGTTCATGGCGCCGTGGGCTGCGCTGCTGACGGTGCAGGCCACTGTGTTCGGAACGGTCAGGCGTGGGGTGCAACAGGCGGGAGCGAGCGTGCTCGGGGTGCTGATCGGGTCCGCGGCGTGGCATGTCTTCGGGCTCGGCGCGGTCTCGCTTGGCGCCGCCGTGCTCGCGGGGCTGGTCCTTGGCTCCGTGCGCGGTGTTCGCGCCGAGACGACGACCGCGGCGACGGCGGTAGTCGTGCTCACGACCGGCTATATCGACAAGAGCGGCATGCTGGCCGCACGGTTGGCAGACACCGGTATCGGGATCGTCGTGGGCCTTCTCGTGAACGTCATGGTTTGGCCGCCGCTGCGCGACCGGAGCGCCGCCAACCAGATCGACGTCATCGATGACCGCCTCGGCGAGCGCTCCTCGACATCGCGACGCATCTGCAGAGAGGATCTACTGCGGATGACGTAGACGGCTGGATCGCCCGAACGGATTAGCTCGACAGCGACATCGATCGTGCGTGGAGCGTCATCGAGGAGGCCCGCGAGAGTGGACGGCTGAACCCGCGGCGTGCGGTGCCGAAGCGGATGCAGGCGGCCGAGGGCTTCGTGCCGATCGTCAACCGGCTTGCTCAGGCGGTTGCCGAGACGCGCAGCATGGCTCGCACGATCCGGATTGCCCGGGTTCCTCCCGAGAAATGGGATCAGGCTTTCCGCGAGCCATGGCTGGACCTGCTTCACCGATCCGGCACGGCCGTCGTCGACGCCGACACCAGCGAGGTCAAGCGGCACGGGCGGAGCTCAGCGCGCTCGCCAACGGGCTGGCCGTGGACGAGCTGCACGATGATCTCTGGCCAATCTACGGCGCTCTGCTCATCAACCTTCGCAACATCCTCGACGGGCTCGACGCAGTCGCAGAAGCACAGCCGGTCAACGTCCCGTCCCCGACGTTGGTCTAGCCGAGCGGACCGGAAATGGTCTGAGGCACTAGGCCGGCTGCGCCTCGATCAGGCCTCGGCCGAGCCGCGTCGGACGCCAGCCGGCGGCGTCGAGCAGCACCGTCCATTGCTCCGCCGTACGCTCGCGGCCGGCGGCTAACGCGAGCATCAGCAGGTCGAGCCACTTCGCGCCGTCCGGGGCGTTGCCTGGTTCGACCACGCTGTCCAGCACGACGAGTCGCTGGCCGGCCACGGCACGGACCGTCGTCAGGATCCGGAGTGCCGCGTGGTCGTCCCAGTCATGGAGGATCGTCGAGAGGAGATGCGTGTCGCCGCGGGGCACCGACTCGAAGAAGCTGCCCGCGACGAACGTGCAGCGCTCGCCTAATTCCTGGTCGTCGCGGACCGTCTCGGGTAGGTCGAAGACGATGCCGCGAATTCGCGGGAAGCGCTCGAGCAACGCGAGGAGCAACGAGCCGTTGCCCCCGCCGACGTCGACGACGAGCTCATCATCGCGCCAGTCGATGCTTTCAAGCCGATCGAGACGACTCTGCCAGCCTTGCGCCATCGCGCGGTCGAAGGCGGCGCGCTCGTCGGCGTGAGCCGCTAGCCACGCCCAGAACTCGCTGCCGTGGACACGCGGGAACGACGGCTCGCCGCTCGCGTCAAGTGCCGCGACGGCCTGCAGCCAGGTGTCGCTGAACAAATGGGCGAAGTCGTCCCAGCCGTCCCGTGCCAACACCTCCGAGGCGGCCGTGTTGCGAAAAACGCCCGGCTCGGTCTCCTCGAAGATGCCGTCGCTCGCGAGTGCACGCAACACGCGGTACAGCGCATCGGCGTCGGCGCCCCGGTCGCGCGCGAGCTCCTCGTGGCTCCGAGGGCCGGCCACGAGCGCCTGCGCCACCCGGAGATCGGCGGCGAGCCCGAGCGCGCGTGTCACGAGGGCGCCACGCAGCGCGTCCCAGATCACCATCTCGGGGTTCATGAGCGACCAGCGTTGACGACGGGCGTCGACTCTTCGAGCTCCATCGGCGGAAACCATACGGCGCGCTCGCGATACCAAGACCTGGTCACGTACCCGACGATCGAGTTCGTCGATCGCACCTTCACTGGTTCGGGTGATCGTGAGGCTGGTGTTCCCGTTTGGGCGGAGCCGCCGATTGGCGAGCGGAGACCTCGGCGAGCCTGCGGTGCAGCCGCTCGCGCAGGTCGTCCGGCTCGTACTGACGCTGGGCGCGACGCCTGCGGGCGAGCACCACACCCGTGGCGGCCACTCCGGCGAGGCCGGCGAGACCGACGAGCTTCCACCGCATTCGCATCGGTCGCGTAGGTTATTGGCGGCGTGACCGACACGGCGCTGGCTCTCGAGGACGCCGTCGCGACAGCCGCGACCGGCGACATCTGGCTGTTCCGCGGCAGGTCGATGGCCGACCTGACGATTCGCGCCCTCACCAACAGCCCGGTCAACCACGTCGGCATGGCCATCGCGATCGACGACCTGCCGCCGCTGCTCTGGCACGCCGAAGCTCGGCCGCTCGCTGCCTGACGTGTGGACTGGTGAGCGTCACCGGGGCGTGCAGCTTCACCTGCTCGCCGAGGCGGTCAGGACCTGGAACATGCGCTACCAGCAGCGGGCCTGGGTCCGCCAGCTCGACGGTCCGATCGAGCGCTACCACGAGGACCGGATGATGGAGGTCATCGACCGCTTCGACGGCCGGCCGTTTCCGACCACGCTCGGGCTTCTGCGGCGATGGCTCAGCCGCCCGGTGCGCCGCACCTCCTCGCTGGAGGAGGTGTTCTGCGCGGAGCTCGTCGCCACGACCTATCAACACATGGGTCTCCTGCCCGCCCAGCGACCGGCCGGCTCGTATGACCCAGGGCGCTTCTGGAGCGGCGACCAAATCTCCCTCGTCCCGCCGTTCGCGCTGAGCGCTGAGATAGCGGTGCGGTGAGCCGAGCGCTACGCTGGCGAAGCCGCGGGCTGCCGCGTCGCCCGATCAGGCAGCCGGATGCTCGCGGTGGAGCCGCTCGAGCACGGTGGCCGAGCCAGGATCGCGCGCGAGCACGAGCTCGCGCATGACGTCTGTATCGAGTCGCGGCGGCGTGGTTGCGAGAAAGAACGCCTCGAGCGTCCGCGCGAAGCGCAGCGGGTGATCGAGATGCGGAAAGTGCCCCCCGTCGTCGAGAAGCTCGAGGGTGCTGCCCGGCATCGCCTCATGCGTCGGCTGCGCGTGCTCGACCGGGATGATCCGATCCCGACAGCCCCAGATGATCAACGTTGGCATCATCGATGCCAGGTAGAGGCGGTCAGACGCGTTTATCCGCTGGCCCCTCGGGTCGATCACAGACCGCAGCGTGTGAATGAAGGCGCTTCGAGCCTCCGCGTTGGAGAGCGATCGATAGCCCCGGGCCATCTCGGTCAGATCGGGTCCCGTCCGCAAACCGATCCGCCCGAGCGCCCGCGAAGACCACGGCCGGCCCCCGGCCGGCGATATTGAAGTACACGCGGTGGCCGTGCAGCGAAACGTCGACGCGCTCGATCGTCGGTACCACCCCGATACGCCGTTCACGGCCTGTGATCGTGGGCTCTTCCGGGCGGCTTTTGGGAATCGAGTTCGTCGCCTCGGTCGCGTGCGGTTGAGGGCGAGGGGAGGGCGGTCGCACGCGGCCCTCCCGTGCTGGTGAGGTCGCTCGACTCCTAGAGCACTCGGACGTTCGCGGCGGCCGGGCCCTTGGGGCCCCGCTCGGCGTCGTAGCTCACTTTCGCGCCCTCGGCCAGCGACTTGAAGCCGTTGCCTTGGATCGCGCTGTGGTGGACGAACAGGTCCTTGCCGGAGTCATCGGGTGTGATGAATCCAAACCCCTTGTCGTCGCTGAACCACTTCACGGTTCCTGTTGCCATCTTCTTGCCTCCGGGTATGTGCACTGCGAGACGCGGAGGGTGCTGAGGCGCAACGACTGCGAAAACGCGGAGCACTGCTTTGGTACGAATACTCGACCCGTAGGACCAGTCTAGCGCTCCAGCAGCCGACTTCCGGAGTCCGAGCGGGTCATGTGCTGCTACCTGCCGCGGCGTTCGAAGAAGGCCGCGTCCTCCCGGCCCAGCTCGGTCGATGGCCGTTGGCCCGCCCAGTGCTCGGCTGCGATTGCAGCCCAGTCTCCGCCGGCGCGCAGCTCGCCGAGCAGGGAGAGCATCTGCACCTCCATGCGCCGCAGCAGCAGTGTCGGTGGAGGAAGGGTGAGGCGCTGCATCACCGAGAACCACGGCGAGCGTGGCGGGTAACCCAGCTCGAGGATGCGCCCCACATAAGCCGGGTCGATCTTCCGGAACCCCTCCGCCAGAAGCCACTCGCCCGCCGTCGCCAGGAACTCCAGGAGAGCAACGGGATCGTATGACTCGGCGTCGCCGAGATACCCAAGTCGCGCCAGGGCGCCGTGAACGGCGTCCGGATCGGCGTCGACGACCGCACGCATGACATCCCGCTCGCCCTCCAGGTACTCGCGGTCGATGCCGCGCTGCAGAGCGAAGTCGAGTAGACAGACGCGGCCGTCCGCGCACAGGATGCAGTTATCGGGGTGTGGATCGCCGGCAACGATGCGCTCGCGCCAGACGAGGCCGAAGAAGAAACGGCACACCGTCTCGCCGATGCGGTCGCGTTCTGCCTGGTCAAGGCGTGCGATCTGGGCGAACCCCACGCCATCGACGTGCTCGGTTACGAGCACGCGTCGCGTCGAGAGATCCGTGTGGACGAGTGGCACGCGAATGTGAGGGTGGCCCCGGAAGAGCCGCGCGAGCAGGCGCTGGTGCTGAGCCTCGATCTCGTAGTCGAGTTCATCGGCAATCCGCTCGCGCACCTCGCTGAGCAGCGCTCGCGCGTCGGAACCTGGCGCCAGCCGTTGTAGGATCGGACTCACGAGCCCGACGTTGCGCAGGTCGCCGGCGATCGTGTCGCCGATGTCAGGCCGCTGAACTTTCACCGCGACTTCATCGCCCTCGCGCGTGCGCGCGCGGTGAACCTGACCGAGGGAGGCGATGGCGAATGGCTGCTCGTCGAACGCGCCGAACACGTCCTGCACGCGCGCGTCGAGATCCTTTTCGATCACGCCCCGCACGCGACGCCACGCGAGCGGATCCCGATCTTCACGCAACGAGCCGAGCGGACGCGCCGGCCCCTCACCCTCCGGCGTTCTCTCCAACTGGACCATCGACAGAAACTGCGTGATCTTGGCCCCGGCGGCACCCATCCGCTGCAGCTGCGCACCAAACTCCTCCCCCAGCGCGACCGTACGCGCCTTGCCGTCGTCGGCCGATCCCTCATCACCCGAGCGCTTCGCCATCCGATCTGCTAGCCCGGGCCGCGGATACGCTGCACCACATGGCGGGCAGACGGCGGGCCACCGCGCGGATCGAACACGAGCTGAGCATACCCGGCCGGCAATCGCCCAGGACGCGGTCAGTCATCTGCGCGCGGGATGGTCGCCATGCGGCGGTTTCGCCAAATCGGTCTTAGTGCGAGAGGATCATGTGGCGATGGGCGAGGTGGACCCAGAGGAAAAGCTCGAGATCGGTCGCGGCGTGTTCAAGCGACTCGGTGATTGCACCGGCTCCGACATCGAGACCGCAATCCGGTTGATCGCCCAAAGGCGGATCGACCGGGCCTGGATCGCGGAGCAGGCGGCGGGACGCGATCGGGGCGAGCTGACCGTCGCCCGCCGCTTCTTCGCTAATACGACGGACGCTGAGCGCGATCTCATCGCCTACTGGCAGATGGTCAAGCTCGTCGAGGAAGCACACCTGCGGTACACGGAGGGAGGCGACGCCTGACCGCCGCCGAGCCTCGGAGAGCCCGTCGCCGACGAAGGAGAAGTCGCGGCCGACCCGCGGGGCTGCCGGCGCAGCTCGGGGATCACGGCCACGCGCCGTGGGCTGCTTCGGCCAAGGTGTCGCCCGACTGCGAGTCTTAGAAGTCAGGCGCCGCAACGCGGGCTTTCACATCTGCACCGCACCCGTTGGGTGTGCCCTCCAGAGGAGCCTTAGCGGAAATCGAAGCGGCGGCGACCCTTCGTGCGCCGCAGCGCGATCATCGTCTTATCGGTTGGCCGTCGCCGACTACGCACGCCAGCAGGTCATCGCCCATCATCTCGGTCTTGGCCGTGGCGGGTATGTGCCCGTGGTACTGCGTATGCAGCGAGACCATCGCCTGAGAGACCGCCGCCAATAGCGACTCGCCGTGCAGCGGCCTTCGGAAGTCATTCCTGCCCTCCTCACCGGCTCTCTGATCGAAGGTCGCACGCAAGGCAGAGAACTGGAGTACCCGACGGACGCCCATGGAGCCGACACCTCGCCCGGTGCGGTCTGGACGACATTGCGCGAACCGTTCGAAGCGGTCGTCGAGCACGCCCCCACGCGCTGCGTGATCCGGTTCATGAGCGCAACCAACGACACCCGGAGCTCATTCGCGAGGTTTCGTCCTCGCCCTGAGCAGCCTCGCCAGGCACACTGCGGTAGCGGCCCGCGGTGCTTGGAGGAGGTGCTTAAGGGTGCTACGGTGTTTGGGGCGAGTGGCGTTGCCGCTCGTGAGGTTCTTCTCGGCCGACGCAGCGAATCTCCGTGTGACCAGCCTGAACGCGCCGGCCCAGGAAGGAGACGCATGCCGATCCACTACGGCGCCCGGCGGCTGGCGTTTCGACCACCCGCGACCGATGGGGCTGCCGCAGCGCTGCCTGTTGGTTGGTTCGGTCGCACACCGGAAGAGAGGTGGTGCGGTGAAACCAACGCGTGAGCGAGCCGAGGAGCAGCACCAGGCCAAGCTTGATGCGGTCCGTGAGCGGGTCCAGAGCGGCGGGCTTGTGATTCGTCAGATGACCGATAACGAGCGCCGGCGGTTCCGCCGCGGCCGACGCCGTCGAAGCGACCCGGAAGGCGACGTTAATGGGTGACCGTGAGGGACTGATCGCACGAATCCGCCAGGTCCGCCGCTCGGCGGCGGGTGCCGACGCTTCGGCCGGACGCTCGACGGTCGACCCACGGGTTGGTCGCGGCGCCCGGGATGAAAGGGTCGATGCGCTTGAAGCGCGCGTCGTGCACCTGGAGCGGCTGGTCGAGGGACTGCAGGACTCTGTGTACCGGGAATCGGAGCGGCATGGCAAGCTGATCGCTGAGCTCCAAGCCCAGATCCAGCCTGAGGCGATGGGTGCAGCCCTGGCCGAGGATGCTCGCGGCCGCGGACTGTGAGTCGACGTGAGCGCGTTCTTCATCCCCGGTGTCGGCGGCGATTCTGGCGTCGTCGAGGGCGCGTATCGTGACATGAGCGGCGTGATCGAGCTCGAGATGGGCCGTCGCCCGAACGCTCGTCGCATCCTGAGGTTGTGGACGCGACGCGGAAGCCTCGACTGCATCACCGAGGTCGGCGGCTTCGACCCGCTGCGCGGCGGCACCGTGCTGGCGATCTTCGACATGGGGTCCCGTCAGCCGTTCGTCGTCTGGTGGCAGCCGAACGCAGGAAGGCCCGACGGTGTGCGCGAGATCCTTCGCGGCAACGCGTATGCGGTGTTGGAGTTCGATTCGTGAGCGGCACCGGCGAGATCGAGCTGGCTCAGGCCGACGTGTGCTACTGGCACGATCGGGTAGCGCTGCTGCGCGCCAGGCTGTACAGGTGGGGTTTGGGACCGAGCCCTCGCCTGCGCGAGCTTGAACGAGAGCTGCAGCGCGCCGAGCAACACCTACGCGACTTGCGTTCCCGCGAGGCGCGTTGACGCCCCCTGACGCGCCGACCACGAGCCGGCCAGCCGGGGCCATGAGGCAGCCGACCGGGAGCCTCGCGCTCAGGGTTCGGGGCGGCCCTGGAGTCGCGAGCCGTCCGCAGCGGCCAGGCGCAACGGAGTGCGGCGGCGGCGCCGTGGTCGAGCTGAATTCGACGGCGAGGCGGGGAAATCCGATGCGATGTCGGAAGTGGGCACCTGCGTGCAGGTGAACCCGCCGGCCCGAGAGGAGCCGTGATGAGTGCGCAGCGAATGAGCAACGCCGACGCGGCCTGGCTGCACATGGACCGCCCGACGAACCTGATGGTCGTCAATGCGCTGCTGTGGTTCGAGGAGCCGGTCGATGTCGAGCTTGTCAAAGAGATCTTGCGATCGCGCCTGGTCGAGCCGTTCCCGCGGTTTCGCCAGCGAGTCGCCGAGCCGCGTCTGGGGATCGGGGTCCCGTCGTGGGAGGATCATCCGCAGTTCGACCTCGATCGTCACGTGCATCACCGCGCCCTTCCGGCGCCCGGTGACAAGCGGGCGCTCGAGGACCTCGTCAGCGACCTGATCGTGAGTCCGCTGGACCGCCACAAGCCGCTGTGGGATACGTACCTCATCGACGGGTTCGGCAAGGGGATGGCGATGCTTATGCGCAGCCACCACTGCATCGCCGATGGAATCGCGCTCTCGCGCGTGTTTCTGTCGCTGACCGACGCGCATCCCGACGCCGGGATCGCGCCGCCGCGCGAGACCGGCGGGCGGGGTCTGCTCGGCTCAATCGCTGCGCCGGTCAGGGCCGGCGCGCAGATTGCCCAGGCGGGCGTCCATGAGGGCGTCGAGATCCTCACGCACCCGAGCGCCGAGCTGTCGGCGCTCGCATCGCGCGGCACCGCCGACGCCCTTACGCTGGCGAAGCTGCTTTTGACCCGGTCCGACGCGAAGACCGTGCTGAGCGCCAAGCTCGGCGCCTCGCGCCGGGTCACGTGGTCCGAGCGGATGCCGCTCGATGGCATCAAAGCGATCGGCCATGCGACCGGCACGACGGTCAACGACGTTCTGACCGCGGCGATGACCGGCGCCCTGCGCCGCTACCTCCTCCGCCGCGACAGCCTCGTCGAAGAGATCCGCACGATGGTTCCCTACAACCTGCGCGCGGCCGACGAGCCGCTCCCACGCGAACTGGGCAACCGCTTCGGCCTCGTGTACCTGACATTGCCAGTTGGGATCGCCGATGTGGCCGAACGCCTGGCCGAGGTCCATCGCCGGATGGACGCGATCAAGCACTCACGCGAAGGCGGCCTCTCGTACGCGATCCTCGAAGGGGTCGGGGTGACCCCGCACCAGATCGAACAAAGCCTGCTCGACGTGTTCTCGCAGAAGACGACCGCGGTGCTGACCAACGTTCCGGGCCCGGCCGAGCCAGTCTATTTCGCCGGCAGCAAGATCGCCGGCGTGGTCCCGTGGGTTCCCGCTGCGGGAACGATCGGGATGGGCATCAACATCTTCAGCTACAACGGCGGCGTGACCGTCGGCCTGCAGGTCGACGCCGGCCTCGTCCCCGACCCGGACACGATCATCGCCGACTACGACCGCGAGGTTGAGGCGCTTCGCCACCTTGCTCCGCGCCGCCGGAAACAGACGGCCGCGCACTGACAGCACCCGGCCGGTACACGCCTCTCCACGTCGCCGCGCATCAGTCACCACCCGATGAACCAGCACACGAAGGCGGCTGTTTGCAGGGGCTTTGATGGGCACGGCTGGGCTCGAACCAGCGACCCGTCGGGTGTCAACGGTCGCTCAGTAGACCTATTTCGGGCGATCTGCAGAGCGATTGCCGGCAGATCCGCATCCCGGGCGCGGACTATTTGTCGTGGAGTGCTTGGCTTCGTCGCGGTTGTGGTCGACGGAAACGACGCGTGGACCAGCTGCAGTGCTTGATGCTCGGGCCTGGGCCATAGACCAAGCTAGACATGCATCGCGCACACCGTCGTCAAGGCCTTACACCGGCTCGCGGGGGCTCCCGGCGCGCCCAGGGCCTCGACCTTGAAGCTGAGGCGCAAGCTTGCGTAGAGTGGGTATTGGCCGGATTGGCCGCCTTAGGAGGTGACAGATCCCATCGCCACAGCCGGTCCGTGTCGTGCTCGCCGACGACGACGACGCCTTGCGGCGCCTTCTCGGGTTCGTGCCGGGCCTCGAGATCGTGGGCGAGGCAGCCGACGGCAGCGAGGCGGTGGAGCTCGTGCACAGGTTGGCGCCGGAAATCGTGCTGCTCGACTGCGATATGCCCCGCGTCGACGGCCCGTCGGCAGCCGAGCTGATCCTCAGCCGACTTCCCCAGACTCGCATCCTGTTGCACAGCGGCGGGGCGAGCGAGCAAAGCCAGGCGCAGGCCGCCGCCCTAGGGTTGACGATTCTTGACAAGTCGCTGCTGCGCGACACCGTCCGGCTGATCGAGGCCACGGCGGTCGAGATGCGCCCGACGCTCGAGCCACTCGTGCTGCTTGCAATCGCAGACCACGGAGGCGACGGTGTGCTGATCGTCGGCGCCGACGAGACGATCCCGTTCTACAACGGGATCGCCGCATCGATGCTTCACCTCCCGCTACCCGCGCAGCATCTCTCGCTCTCGATCCTGCGCGAGCGCGTGCGCGTCGTCGATCAGCACGGGCAGCCGCGCGGCATCGACGAACTTCCACTCTCACGCGCACTCAGCGCGTGCGTCCCGACGCATGCCTCGGTCACCTGCGAATACCTCGCCGACGGTTCCCAGACCCGGTTTGAGATGGCCTCGCTTCCCTTCTTCGCACCGGACGACGCGTTCATCGGCGTCGGCAACTACCTCTCCGCCGACCTCAGCTGAGCCTCGCCCGGCCTCCCGGTTCACACGCGGCTCGTAGGTTCAGGAGATGAAGGAACCTCATTTGAGTGGGCGAGCCTGGCGAGTTTCGCTGTTACGCATACCAGACTAGGTGGTCGCGCTCTGGCGCTTGCGTAGCTCGTACCACTCGACCAGAGCTGCTGGCCCATCAGGACCGCACACTGCTGATGACAGCGCTCCATGACGGATAGTTGACTGCCGCTGCGCGTGGAAGGGCGTGGCGGTTGGGCGGCTGGTCTCTACGGCGGTCATTCTGCTCTCATCGGCCGTCCCACTGGAACCAGCGGATGCCGATCCCGGCGAATACGACGATGTAGCCAAGGCACGCCAGCAGCGCCAGTGTGTCGCGGCTGTCCCACGCGTGCAGGTTGAGCACGCCGGCGAACAGGGTCATCACCGCTCCGACTGGAGTCCAGCGCGCGATCGAGCTCCAAAAAGCGCCGAGCGCTCCGCTCTGGCCGAGAATCCCGAGCAGGATCAGGACGGCGAACAGCACCCGCGCGATGGCCTGGACGCTCTCGGCCGACCTCACCAGACCAACGAGCGCCTGGGCGATGCTGAGGAAGACCGCCCCCGCCAGGATTGAGACCAGCAGCACCAGTGCGTACTGCCCAGCGGAGGGCGAGATGTGATGGATCTGGCTGCCGATGATGACGACGGCGATCGCAATGATCAGGTTCGCGACCGCTTGCATCGCCAGGCGACTAGTCATGATCGTCCAGGTGGGGGCCGGGGTGACGCGCAGTCGCTGAAAGACGCCCTTCTCCCGGTCTCGCGCGACCGTCAGCGCGTAGCCGATCAGCGACGTCGAGAGCAGCCCGTAGGCGATCGCCAACCCGATTACGAACTCCGCCCCGCCGAAGTTATGGGTGGCCTTGTTCCCGCTCGTGCTGGCCAGAACGAAGACCGGCAGCAGCAGGCTGATGATCAGCGCCCGGCGGTGCTTGAGGAAGACGAGGAAGTCCGCGCGCAGCAGTGAGCTGAGGACGAGGCGCAGTGGTGGTTCGGCCGTGGTCTTCGAGCTAGTCACGGATCTCGCTCCCGGTGAGTCCGATGAACACGTCCTCCAACGTCACCTCGCCGCGAGCGACCTCCCGCACCGGGGGGTCGTTCTTGTGCTTCTCGATCAGGTCATGCGGAGTCTCGGTCGTCAGCAGCGTGCCGTGATCGATGATCGCGACCCGATCGCAGACCGCCTGGGCCTCCTCCATCGAGTGCGTCGTCAAAAGGATGCTTCCGCCCTCCTGGCGGATGTGCTCCATCCGGCCCCACAGCTGGCGACGCGATTGTGGATCGAGACCGGCGGTCGGCTCGTCGAGCAGCAGCAGCACGGGGTCGTGGACGACCGCGATATACAGGGAGAGGCGTTGCTGCTGTCCCCCCGAGAGCTGCTTGAACGGCTTGCGCGCCTCGCCCTCGAGCCCGATCGCACGCAAGCCGTCGGCGATCTGCTGGCCGGAGAGCTCCACGCCGTAGAGCCCGGCGTATAGCCGCACGATCTGCCTGATCTCCAGCTCGGACTGAAAACTGGTCGCCTGAAGCTGCACGCCCATTCGGGCCCTGGCTTGGCTGGGATGGCGCTCGCTGTCGATGCCATCGAGCACAACCGTCCCAGACTGCGGCTTGACCAGCCCTTCGATCGCGCTCAGAGTGCTGGTCTTGCCCGCTCCGTTCGGTCCCAGCAGACCGAAGATCTCGCCCCGGCGGATCTCGAAGCTGACTCCGTCGACTGCCGTCTTCGCGCCGTAAGCGACGATCAGGCCGCGCACCTGAAGGATCCCGGCGACCTCAGGAACGGCCACGGCGGCGGCTCCGCCGTCTTCGGCGGGTATCGCGACTTGGGCGCTGAGGACCGGCTCAGGTGCCAGCAGCAGCGATCCGTCCTCGTGCTCCTCGGCAACGATGTACGTGCGTCCCCGCCCGCCTCTCAGCACCTGCACCCGCTCACTCACAGGCGCCCCAGGGTACCGTCGCCGCCACCACGATGCGACAAGGCAGAAGGAGCATGCGTACCATCCAGTCAGATGGTCATAGGATGGTGTTGAGATGGTGCCCGGGTCGCGACAAGATGGTTGATGCCGACCGGACGGAAACGCCCTCTCACACCCCTGACTTTTTCCTCGGGAAGTAGCTAGACTAGGGAGCTTGTTTGGGGATAAGGCGCACCCCGTAGCCCCATAGACGGCGACCGATAGCGGCAACAGCCGGCGCAGGCACCTGCCGGCTTTCGGCCGGAAGATTTCTCCCTCTGCGATGCGCCGGCGAGAACAATCTTCCCCGTGTGCCGCTCCGGCACATATATGCCAGGTGGCAGATGTATGTCGTGCTGGTCGCCCATACGCTGGGTGCGTGGCCTGGACCCAGACACCGCTCATATGGGGTGAGTCGCTGTTGGGCTCAGCCGCGCAAGACATCATGGCAAGACCGGCACCACCGTCACCTACACCGACAGTCAGGCGGCCGTCACAACCTTCACCGTGTTCTCCTTGCAACGCGGGATGCTGCTCGGCCACCGCTGCGTCACCCGCAGAGCCACACGTCGAGCTCGCCACGCGGCATGCACGCGCGCGATTGCGGTTGCACGTTCGGTACTCAGAAGTACTCCTCGGTCGGCGGTGTTGTCGGGCAACGCGGGAGAAGCCGTCCATCCCGGATGGGCTCCCTACACGGGGAGTGGACGCCAACGATGTTGCTCTCCGGAAGCTCACGGTCCTGCGTGGCGTTGCCCGTAGCGCGGACGTGTGCGGCGCGGGCGAGGCGCCTGCCGCCCACGAACGCGGTGTCCATTGCGTCGATCCGCTCGAGGGTGTGGCTGGACGTCCTCATCTCCTCGTGCTGTTCTCGGGTCCGGGCGGCGGCGTTTCGGCTTGTCGTTTGAGTCCGTCGGCAAACCGCTGGAACGATGGGCCGAGGTCGGGAATCGATTTGAAGATGATCGGTGCGAATGGCCCGGTGTACTGCTCGCGCATCGTGAATCGCGTCGCGGTGCCTTCCCGCTCGAGCGTGTACGTCCGCTCGCCGGTGAACAGCCCGAGTGGCATGCCGCCAAGGAACACGATGCGGTCGGGCGCGTCGAGGGTCACGACCTTGACCGGGAAGGCTCGGCCCGGATTGGCCTCGACGGTGATCGATAGCTTCTCGCCGAGCGCGAGCCGCCCCTCGACGCTGGTGACGCCCGAGTCCCAAGCGGGCCAGGCGGCGATATCGGTCAACGCCGACCAGACGTGCTCTGGGAGAGCTTCGATCAGCGCCGTTGCTTCATAGGAACGCATCGAGGTGTCCTCTCCGTTTGATCGACCGTCAGAGACCTCGCCGGGTCATGCGGTCCACGTGTAGGAGCCGACGATGGTCGCCTCGGTTGGTGTCGGCGGTTCGGCGCAGCGTCGGGCGAGGTCGCGCTGGAACTCAGCGAACGCGGGCAGCGTCGCCAGCGGGTTCTCGGCTCCGTCGAAGTGGGCGACGTGCACGAAGCTCACGTCGTCGGCGAGCCGATAGGTCGCATAAGCAAAGCCGTTTGGCTTGACTTCGGCCAGCGACGCGAAGACTGCCTCGACCAGACGGCTGTTCTCGTCGGCCGCCTCGGGCCGGGTTCGGTAGCGGATGATCACGTCCCTGCTCATGGACAAACTCCTTGCGGTCGAGGTGTTGGGTTGCTTAATGGGCCGGCTGGGCGGTAGGTCATGGCTGATAGTCGGTTGCGGCCTCTGATGCGTCGGTCAACCGGAACACCGGGTGGTGCGACGCGTCCATCACGAATTCGGCGAGGGGCGAGCCGGGGCTCACGTCGAAGAACGGACGCACGACCGGCACTCGCCTGAGGTAGCGCTGCAGGATCGGGGCGGCCTGTTCGGCGCCGACTTCCTCGATCGCCATTCGCTCGGAGCGACCGGCCCGGGTGAGCTGCACCTCGCCGGCGGCGCGGGCGTTCAGGACCCAGCCGACCTCGCCGTACGGAGCGACGAGCCAGCGCCCGCCGTCCTCGATCAAGATGACCGGGGTCGAGTAGGTCCTCCCGGTCCTTCGCCCACGGACGGTGAGGATGTATGTGTGGCGGCCCGCCAGTCCGAGCCGCGCGAGCGGGGTCATCGCCGCGTTTATGAGCCGCCGCGCGCGGCCGAGGTGGTAGGTCTTGGCCATGTCGCAAGGCCGTCAGCGGGCGAGCATCCTGTTGTTGCGCGGGTTGTGCTCGAGCTCGGCGAGCCCCAGGGGCTCCATCACCGGCGGCACGTAGGTCGCGAACCGCCCGCGCAGGCCCTTCTTCACGCCGTGCCAACCCCCGACCGGGTTCGCCGAGGAGCGCCCCCACGCCTCGACGGTCCCTTCGGCAGCGAGCTGCTGTTCATCCGCAGGGCCGAGCGCCATCCAGTCGCCGTGCCCCACGAGCATTGCGTGCAGGTCCTGGAGGCAGCGCGGCTGGTAGCCGAGCGTCGTCTTACCAGCGATGCAGACGAGCGTCGGCGGGTCCGCGTCGGTGTCACGGTAGGCCAGGTACTCGGATCGGCCGAGTGGTCTCCCCAGGACCCAGGGATCGTCTCTGGGGCCGTTGCCGGTGACTCGTATGCTCATGGTAACGCAAAGGTTACCGTAACGGATTGGCTACCATCAACCCGGTGCCCCGACCAGCCACGCACCCGTTCGAGGCGCTTGCCGATGCGCACCGCCGCGCGATCCTCGAGCTTCTGCACGGCGGGCCACGGTCGGTGCGCGAGATCGCCGACGACATGCCGATCACCCGACCGGCCGTCTCGCGGCACCTCCGACTGCTCAAGGAAGCCGGGCTCGTGACCTCCTCGGCCGAGGGCACGCGCAGGCTCTACCAACTCCACGACGAGGGCCTCGACGCGGTCCGCGCGTATCTGGAAGACGTGTGGGGAGATGCCGCGGCGCACTTCCGCTCGGCCGCGGAGAACAGCCACGCGACATGATCGAACCGCTGCGGATCACATTCAGCGTCGGGTGCCCACTCGAGCGGACCTTCGAGCTCTGGACCGCCCAAACGAGCGCGTGGTGGCCGACGACCCACACCGTCAGCGCCCAACCCGACGTCAAAGTGATCATCGAGCCCGGCGTCGGCGGCCGCATCTACGAGCGCACTACCCAGGGCGAAGAGCACAACTGGGGTCAGGTCACCCGGTGGGAACCCCCTAACCGTATCTCCTACCTCTGGCACCTACGCCAGGACCGCGCCGACGCCACCGAAGTCGACATCACCTTCGCCGCCTCCGAAACCGACGGGACGACCGTATCGATCGAGCACCGCGGTTGGGAGCGACTCGGCGCCCGCGGCCCGGAACGCCGCCAACTGAACGAGCACGGCTGGTCGAGCCTGCTCCCGCACTTCCAAGCTGCCGCCCGCTAACGACAACAACCACCAACACGGCCGACGAACACCGACGCGCGGTCGTGCGACGAGGCGAGACCCGGCGGACCAGAAAGAGTAACCTTTCAGTCGTCGGTCTCCATAACGAGAATCGCCTGGTTATCTGGCGAATCTTGGGGTATGGATCGTGCCGAGGCGGAGGCGATTTATGACTCCGGGGCGGGTGGCGTGTGTTGAGTTCGTTGTTGATCTCGCGGCCGGGGTTGAGCAGTTCGAGGATCGGCTGAGGCGGTTTGAGGAGCAGGCGCGGCGGGACTCGCGCACGAGCTCAAGGCCGCCGTCGATGGATCCGCCGAGGACGCGGCAGCAGCGTCGGGCGGAGGCCAGAGCGAAGGCCAAGGAGTTGTTGCGTGGGGAGCGCAAGGCGGGTGGTCAGCCTGGGCACCCGGGCTCGGGGCGCGAGCTCAAGCCCGAGGATCAGGTAGATCAGATCGTCGATCACTTTCCGGGGGCCTGCCGTGGCCGTGGCCGCGAGTTCTCGGAAGACGAGCGCCGGCTGGGCGGGCGGTTTGGTCGCCATCAGGTGGCGGAGCTGTCGCCGATCAGTGTGATGCTGGTCGAGCATCGCACCCACTGGCTGGGCTGCCGGGGGTGCGGGGCCAAGACGACCGCCGGGCTGCCGGCCGGGATCGCCGGTCAAGCGTTTGGGCCGAGCTTGCAGGCGGCGTTGGTGACCTTGATAGCGCGCAACCGTGTCTCGCGGCGGGGGATGATCGAGCTCGCGCGCGATCTCTTCGGGGTGAGCTTGTCCACGGGGACGGTCGACGCGATCTGTCAGCGCGCGTCGGACGCGCTCGCCGGGCCGCACGCCCAGCTGCATGACTGGGTGCTTGACCAGCCGGCGGTGCACGTCGATGAGACCGGCTGGCGAACCGCGGGTGACGGCAGGGCGCTGTGGACGCCGACCACGCCGGGCGCGGCGCTCTTCCAGATCGCCGAGCACCGCAACCGCGGGGAGTTCCATGCGCTGATCGGCCCCTACCCGGGGATCATCGTGTCCGACCGCTGGAACGGCTCCGAGCACCTGGACCCGCGCCAGCGCCAAGTGTGCTGGTCACACATCCAACGCGACTTTCGCCGCCATAGCGAAGGACTGGCCGAGCACAAGACGTTCGGCAAGCAAGGCCTCGAGCTCACCCGCCGCGCGTTCGCCGCCTGGCGCGCCTACCAGCAAGAGCATCACGACCGCGAGCAGCTCAACGACGAGACCGCCCCGATCCAGACCGAACTACGACAGCCACTCGAACACGCCAGCCCGAACAGCACACGCACCCGCTGGCATCCGCGGTTCGCGAACAACCTGCTCAACGTCTGGCCCGCGCCCTGGACCTTCGCCGTCCTCGAGAGCGGCGAGCCGACCAACAACCCCGCCGAACCCACGCTCCACAGCCCCCGCCTCCACCGAAAACCCTCCCACCACACCAACAGCAAACACGGCGAACGCTCCGCCGAACGCACCCAGTCCGCCGCCGCGACCCACCGCCTACAAAACCGCTCACTCCTCGCGTACCTCCACGAACTACTCCTCGCCCACAACCCCGGCGACCCCTCCCCGCGCTCACCTAAGCCTGGAACCACCGAGTAACGCGCCCGGTTCCGTCCGGGGCTGACTCTTAAATGTCCTCCTGAGCAGGGCTTTGGTAGCAGTCGTATGTGGCGGCTGCGGCCCTGTCAGGAGGTCACCCGTATGGTGCACGCTGCAGCGGACGTTCCGGCCGGGCCCGCGAGTCTGGATTCGGTGAGGGTCGAGTTCAACGATCAGCGGCTGGTAAGCGACGCCGGGGTGCTGATCACGGCGACACTCGCCGAGCGGCTCGGGATCGAGGAGACGGTGAACGAGTCCGTGTGGCTTGACGCTCGCGCGCCGGGCGCGGCGCTGCCCGGCCGCAAGGTCATGACGCTGGTGCACGGCATGATCACCGGGGCGGACAGCATCGATCAGATGAACGTGCTGCGAGCCGGCTCGACTGGCCTGGTCCTCGGGCACCGGGTGATGGCTCCGTCCACGCTCGGGACGTTCTTGCGTGCGTTCACCTTCGGGCACGTTCGCCAGCTCGACCGCGTCCTGGATGTCACGCTCGGGAGAGCGTGGCAGGCCGGCGCGGGTCCGGGCGATGGGCCGCTGGTGATCGACCTAGACAGCTTCATCGGCGAGGTCTACGGGTATGAGAAGCAGGGCGCCGCGTACGGGTACACGCGCACGTACGGGTATCACCCGATCATCGCCACCCGCTCGGATACCGGCGAGGTCATTCACATCCGCAACCGCAAGGGCAAGGCCA
Organism: uncultured Solirubrobacterales bacterium; assembly: GCA_963757795.1. Taxonomy (GTDB): domain Bacteria; phylum Actinomycetota; class Thermoleophilia; order Solirubrobacterales; family Solirubrobacteraceae; genus Palsa-465. Next base: position 339,579 of record CAVWSI010000008.1, read on the forward strand.
ACACGCAGCGCGGCGCCGAGCGGTTCGTCGATGAGCTGCTCGCCCGCGTGCGCCGCGCCGGCCATGGCGGCCTGATCGTGCTGCGGGCGGACTCCGGGTTTGAGAACCACAAGCTCATGCGCACGCTCGACCGCGAAGGCGTCGAGTTCTCGATCGGCATCAAGCAGCGCAAGCAGATCAGGGCACTGATCGAGGAGATCCCCGAGACCGACTGGACCTGGGTGCCGGACTACCCGGAGACCGGGGAGGCGCAGGTCGCCGAGACGAAGCTCGGGAGCTTCAGGCTGATCGTGCGCCGCACCCGCCTGGTCGGCGCGCAGGCCGAGCTGTTCCCCGACTGGCGCTACCACGCCTTCGCGACCAACCGCACCGTCCCGACACTCGTCGCCGATGTCGATCACCGCGACCACGCCACGATCGAGCTGGTGATCCGCGACCTCAAGGACCAGGCACTCTGTCACTTCCCCTCCGGCCGGTTCGCCGCCAACATGGCCTGGACCGTGATCGCCGCCCTGGCGCACAACCTCGCCCGCTGGACAACCCTGATCGGCCTGCCCACCGCGCCGGTCCAAACCGCCCACGCCCGCCGGCGCCGTCTGTTGGCGATCCCGGGCCGACTGACCCGCACCAGCCGCCGCTGGACACTCAGGCTCCCAGCCCGCTGGCCATGGAAGACCGACTTCACCACCGTGCTGGACGCGATCCGGGCGCTCCCCGCCCGAGTCTGACCGGGCTCGCCCCGATCCCTCACCACCCAGCTGACCTCGCGGCCGACACCGGCCCGCTCGGCCTGCACGAAAACACGACCAGACGTTCCCGCGGGAACGTCACCACGCCCTCAAAACCAGCCGACCGGCAGCCAAACAACCACAAACACGCTCACACACCACTCAGAACGCTGCGCGCGCACCCACTCACCCCCAAACCCGCGTCACAAGCGGCGCGAATCGGTGGTTCCAGGCTAAGCCAGAGACCCGGGACTGAACGGTTACCAGAAAGAGCCCAATAGCAGGTACTTCGTAAGAGCCGACGCGGGGACTCGAACCCCGGACCCCTTCGTTACGAGCGAAAGGGCTGAGTCGTGTGCGGTTGTCTCCAGTTGCCGAAGTACCTGCAACTGCGTGTGAACACACCCGCAGTTGGCAACTGACGACAGTGCGCGCCGACAATCTCCTGTACCCGCGGTGTACCCCCGAGCATACGGCGTCTAGTCGGCAACCTGCACGCCCTCTCGGAGGCCTGTTGACGGCGCGTCCTCTCGGCATCGAGGTTCGGCACGCCGTCCAGCTCGTCGATCACGTGACCGTAAGTGCTGAGCGTCAGCCGCGCATCGTGTCCGAGCTGGCGCGCCACCTTGATGACGGACGCGTCCTCGTGCAGGAGGAGCGAAGCGAAGGAATGTCGCAGGTCGTATGGGCGCGCTCGGTCAATTCCGGAGGCGACGAGCAGGCGTCGGCGTGACTTCCGGCGCCACGATCGGTAAGCGGCGTCGGCCCATGGGCCTCCGTTCCTCGCGGGGAATACGATTTCGGTCGGGGACGGCCTGCCGCATCCGCCACCTCCCGAACGTCGGAGGCGAGCGGCGCGAGGATCTGAACCGTCCTGTGGGCCGCGGTCTTCGTGTCCTTCTCGACGCCGAGCGAGATCGCAGGCTTGACCAGCAGCGTGTTGTCGCGAACATCCCCCAGCGCAGCGCAAGCGCCTCCCCCCGCGGCAAACCCGCGTACGCGCACGCTCACGAGAGTGGCGTTCCGGGGACTGGCGGCAGCACGCATGCGCTCGACCACGATCGGGGCGAGCGGGCGTACCTCCGGCTTGTGTGGCAGCGGCGCCCGACGTAAGGTCCGCGCTGGATTAGCCTGGATGTGTTGCGCCTCGACGGCTCTCTGCAGAATCGGGCCGAGCAGTTTCAGAGCTTCACGGACGGCCACTGGACCTCCGCCGGCGGCGAGGCGATCGGACTGCCAGCGCGCGATCACGTCGGGGGTGATCTCGCGCAACGTGAGACCCCGAGCTCGGGCAGGATGTGTCTGTCGTAGATGTGCCCATACCGGGTACGCGTCGTATCGGCCAGGTTCGAGGCGTATGCCTTCGCCCAGGTCTCCGATACACACACCGCGAGAGTCGTGCGGCCGGTGTCAAGTGTCGCAAGCGTCCCGATCTGGCTCCGCCGCCGAAGCTCGGCACTGAAATTCACTGCGTCGCCTTTCCGATCGAACACCCGCGAGCGGTGGTGGGCTCCCTGACGCCAACGGACTCGCCAGCGGGTCGTGCCGTCGGCGAGGGTTCTCTTCTCAACCGTCTGCAACGCGTTCTTGAAGGCGGCCCTTAAGGAGTGGTCGGGGTTCAATCGCTGCATCCGTCCACGCCGTGCACAGACTCGAGTCATTGTTCCATCCACTTCGGAGGCGTCGGCGATCCAGCGATCGACCTCGGCGGCTTGTAGCCGGGGGGAGCGACCGACCCGACCGACGCGCAGACGTCCGGCGCGGATTGCCCTGCGAACCGTTTCGACGTGGACGTTGGCACGGCGCGCAGCGTCCGCCGCAGTCAGCATCGGGCGATCGGCCGACTCGGGGACCGCCGCGGAGTCCATGAAGTAGGGACGGATGCGGGCAGCGAGTCTCGACGCGGTCTCGTCGTCGAGTGCCTGTGGCAACTCGTGCGCGAGCGCCTGAATCGATGCACGTGCCGGCTCGTCTGTCACGACGCCGTGTCAGTCGGCCGGCGAGGGACTCGGCTGCTTGTAGTCCTCGAGGTATTCGTCGTTCCAGCCGGCAGTGCCGTTGGCGAGACCTCGCACGTGTTCGGCTTCCCAGGAGCCGGGCCGGCCGGCGGTCAGGGCGCTGGTAGAACCGAGATCCGCAGCGACACTCGCGAGCAGGCCTGCTAGCCAGCCACCGAAGTCGTGTTGTTCGCGGACTCGAGCTCGATTGTCCCGCCGCGGGCCAACCAGTGGACGCGGTCTCGGAATGGCGAGGTGGCGAACTTTTGTATCGCGGTGTCGCGTGGCTCTCGGAAGTGTTTCCACCCTTCGAAGTGCAGCGGAACGATCGCCCGCGGGTTGAGCTCGCGGCACAGCTCGATCGCCTCATCGGCGTTCAGCGTGTAGCGCAGCGGGCCCGATAGCCAGGGGAACGTCACGCCGCCAAGGTTCAGGATCGCGATCGACCCCTGTATTCGCCGCGCCACGTCGCGCAGGCCGTCGAACAGGACGGTGTCGCCGGAGATCCAGAGCGTCCCGCGCGCCTGGTCTTCCCACTCGAGGCTAAAGCCGATGACCTGCCCGACGACCGGGCCCGATCCCAGGGGCCCGTGGCGGCACGGGGTCGCCGTGATCTCGAGCGGCGGGCGGCCATCGGCCTCGAGCACCGTGGTGCTCCATGGAGCGAGTCCCCGCGCGCCGCCGCCGAGGCGGCGAGCGCCGGCTTGCGTGGTCACAATCGTGCCCATCTGCGGCAGCAGTTCCCGGCCGGTTCGATCAAGGTTGTCCTGGTGGTGGTCATGACTGAGCAGCACGGCATCGATCGGGCCGAGCTCGGAGAACGTGACCGCTGGTCCGTGCAGCTTGTGCGACGCGGTCCCCCAGCCGAAGAAGTACCAGCCGCCGGGCGGATCGAAAGTCGGGTCGGTGATCAACCGCCACGGACCGATCTCGATCACGGCGGTCGGCCCGCCGACGTAGAGAATTCGCACCACACTCACGGCCACGGAACTACTCCGGCGGGGGACCACGTCCCTTCGCTACGACCAAGCACACGCGCTGGCATCTGGCTTCCAACGCTACCGGGTCAACCGCCTTGAGCAGGGCAAGCCCCCGGCCGGAAGATCCGACCAGCGCTGGACACGAAAGTCCGCCTGAGCACCCGCGCCAACAACGGTGCTGTCCCGCTTTCAGGGCCACGACCCACACCTCCGGCGCGACGCCGCGCGGTCTCGAGATGCGCGCCGATAGCGGGACGCGCGCTGCTTGTCGGGTGTGCACGGCGGAGCGCACGCCCGGCCGAGAGTTCGTCGCTCGTGCTGTTCAGGCCGGGCCGCGGCGTGCGCCTTGCGGCGGCGAGAGCGAGGCGGGCGGTTAACCGCACCTCGATGCGATCAGACGGCGCTGGATCGTGGTGAGCGGTCGCTGATCTTGGTCAACAACTGGTGTGTGTAAGCGTCCGCGCAGCGATCCGGGAGCGGGGGGCGATGATGATCCGAGTCCCGTGCCGCGGCGACAGGGTCACGTTGCGTCGGGTCGGACGTTCAGCGTCCGCACTGGCGGCTCTCAGGGTGCGAGTTCGCAGTACGCAGCGGAGCACCACGCGCATCTCCATTTCGGCGAACGCGGCTCCCAGACAGCGGCGTACGCCGCCTCCGAAAGGGATCCAACCGTACGTCGACGGCGGTTCGTCGAGGAACCGTTCCGGTCGAAACGCCAGCGGCTCGGGATACAGGTCGGGTCGGGTGTGGGTCAGCCAGATCGCCGGGGTGACGTCCGTGCCCGGGGGGAGCACGAACCCATCCGCGCGAAGCTCCGAGACGATCCTGCGGCCCGCGAGCGGCACGACCGGACGGATCCGTAACGATTCTGAGATCACCGCCCGCAGATATTCATCGCCGTTGTCTTCGTCGACCTCCGTGATCAGTCGCGCCAGCGCGGCCGGGTTTCGCAGCAGCAGGTCGAAGGTCCACGCCAGCGCCGTGGCCGTCGTCTCGTGGCCCGCGACCAGCAGCGTCATCAGCTGATCGCGCACCTCGCGATCGTCCATCGCGCTGCCATCCTCAAACCGCGCCACGATCAGCAGCGACAGGACGTCCGGGCGGTCAGACACCGCGCGCTCGCGCCGCCGCTCAGCGATCTCGGCAAACAGCTCGGTATCGATCTCGTCGGTCAGCGCGCGCAACGCCGGGACCGGGCCCGCGTCCCGCATGCGCCGCGCCAGCATCCGGACCTGCATGCTCATCGACGTTGCGTCGAGCAGCCGCGGCACAAGCCGGCGCAAACGCGCCAGCCGATCCGCATCCGAGACGCCGAACACCGCTTTGAGGATCACCTCGAGCGTCGCTCGCTGCATGTGGGGATGCACGGCAAACGGTCGACCCACCGGGCAGCGCTCGAGCTCGCGCTCGCAGACCTCGGCCACGAGGTCCTCATAGGCCCGGATTCGCTCGCCGTGGAACGCCGGCAGCATCAGCCTTCGCCGCTGAAGGTGCACTGCGCCCTCCTGGAGCAGGATCGAGCGACCTCCCACCAGGGGACGCAACGCGAACGTACGACCCGGCGGCAGTCCATTCTCACGCTCGGAGTACAAAGCGCGGACCGCAACCGGATCGCTGACCATCACCAACGGCGTCCGCATTCCGACGAACCGCACGCTAAACACGTCACCAAAGCGCCGCCGGCAGGACTCCAAAAACGCGATCGGGCGCATCAGCCACCTCGCAGTCTGGAGCACCGGCACCTCGCTCGGCCCCTCAGGCAACGCCGCCACTCCCAACGAATCGGTCATCGGCCGAGCCGAACAGTAGTCCACGCCAAACGCCCACGCAGCTCGCGCCCCCCATCCACCACGCCCGCCGGCGAGACGAACGGTGCCACAGCCTTATCTGCACCTGCCTGGACTCCGACGAAGACAGAACTCCCATTCGAGTCGAGCTCGGTGGCGCAGCCGGCGCGCGACGCCCCCGCCTCGTCAGCAACTACAACCACGGCGGCCGGCACACCCGGACGCTCGACCCCTGCTCGCCCAGGCGTTGCGAAAGCTTGCCGCGACCGAAAACTTACTGCTGGTCCGGACGAGGACCATCAGTTAGGCCTCAATGCTGCTTCCTGGAGGAGCAGGAGCTCGCGCTCGACGCGCCCGTGCTCCCGAGCCGGGAGGATGCCCGGATAACGCGGCCGTGGGGTCGCCGCGCTTTTGGTGCTTGATGACCAAGCGGGGGCGGATCTCGGCGAATGAATGGACCTCTGGGGCCTCAGGTGCCGAGTAGCGCGGGCACGTCGGCGATTGAGTCGACGACGCGGGTTGGTTGGATGCCGGATTCGCGCAGCCGGTGTGCGTTTCCCAGCTCCTCGAGCACGATCTCGTCGAGCGCGGCGAGTGCCCGCCTAGCGTCAGCCCTCCCTCATGTCGGCAGCGTGTGCGACCGCGACGATCATCTGGGACAGGGTCAGCGCCACGACTGCTCCTCCCAGGTGGTGTTGCGGGGAATGAACACGCGTTTGCCCTTCACATCCTGGGCGCCGACCTTTCCGCTGTCGGCGTAGTAGACGAGATCGGGCGCGATCATGGTCGAGAGTATGAGCACCCGGATCGATCGATCGGTCTGGTTGCTGACCGCTGCAGACCGTCATCTCCGCGCCGAAACGCGACCACGTCGCCTTCCTTGAGCTCGTCCCCGCCGTCCGGAGTGCGCAGTGTCGGCCGCCCGCGCACACCGAGTAACCATTCCTCGCTTGTGTGATGTGTGTGTGTGTGTGTGTGTGGTACGGCCACAGGCGGTCGCCCGGCTGGAGCTCGTACATGCTCACTCCCATTGGCTCGGCTCCGATCCGTGCTCCGACCCCGGCATCCGTACTCCGCCACCCAGAGCGGTCCTCGGTGCAGTCCCAGCGACCGCCGTAGAGGTAGAGGTTGGAGACCCGTGGCACCATTCCAGCAGAGGCCCGGCGCGATGCTCGTGACCGCAATCCACGCGCGGCCAACCAGCGGTAGCCAGGCCGTTTCGGCTTCTCGCTAGTGGTATGCCATCAGCCGGGATTCGCTGGCAACGACCAGGTAGCTGTCGGCGAACGTGGGCTGGCTGAACGCGCCCGAGGCGAGCTTGATCACCTTCAGCAGCTGCGGGTTCGGCACGCCGTTCGGGTTGGGCAGGGCAACTCTCGCGTTGAGCAGGTAGAGCGACGGTGAGGCGCCGGAGGAGCAACCGCCCTCCGTGACCGCAGCGAGGACGCCGTTGCCATTCTCGGCCGGAGTCCCCAGGACCGGGCACGGCAGGCCCATCGCCCAGATTACGCGGCTGGTGGCGTCGGCGTCGGGCGACAGGGACTGGATCGAACCGGTCCACTGCGAGCCGTCGATCGGGGTTGCGGTTTGCGTGCCGCCGATGACGAGCTGGTGCTTCAATCCATCCCACACCGCGGCTGAAATGCACCCGTCGCCGTTCGTGCTCTGCGCGGCTGCGGCCGCGAGCTGATACGTCCACACCGGCCCGCTGCTCAGGGACTGGCTGCGCAGCGCATAGAAGACCCCGTCCTTGTTGCAGGCGCCGGCAAGCGCTGTCGTCACATTCCCCACGAGTCCGCTGAACAATGTCGGGGAAGCGCCGAAGTCATTGTCGGTTCCATGCTGTCCCGGAAGTTTCCAAATGTCGACTTTCGTGGTGCCGTCCAAACGCACGATCGAGAACGAATCGCCTGGATTCGCCCCTGCGGTCGGGTCGGCATTGCCGGTCGTGACCCAGGTCGACGAGCCGGACACGGCAGCGCTCGACCAGATACTCCCTCCAACGGACCCCGGCGGCACCGTGTAGTAATCCCCGACGAGCGAGCCGGTGGATTGCTTGAAGACACCGAGCCCGCCGCGAATCAGCGGCACGTCACACGCTGAGGAAATCCCGACCGAAATCCGTCCACCGCACACAGTGGGTGAGGACCAGGCGTACGCGCCCTGCTCGGGAGCTACTGAAACAGGGTCGGTCGCCCATACCCGATGCAGGTCTCCCGCGTCCAGCGCCCACAGATATATACCACCGCTCCCAGCCGAGCCATTTCCTCCCGTGACATAGACCGTGGGCGCGCCACCCCGCGATGGGTCTGGAGCAACGGTCGCGGTCGCCGTGATCCCCGGCACGCTCGAGCCCGCCCTGCAGCCATTCTCTGTGCCGAGGTTGACGCTGTTGAGTACCGCGCCAGTCGCTTCGCTCACCTGATAGAAGATCCCGCTGCGGCCGCCGATGTACACCGATCCGTCGTAAACCGTGGGGCTGGCGAAAAAACCACCGGGCGGCGCAAACGATTTCGGCCACGCAGGCGTGATGCTTTTGGCGACCGTCGGCGTGATCGCTTTTGCCCCCTGGCATCGGCTCTTGTGCGCGGGGCGCGTTCGAGTACGCGTCGGCGGTTCGAGGAACTCGCGGAGTCCCGGCGCAGCTCCGGCGTGTCCTCGTGTCCGTGCACTGGCGCGGCGTGCTCGGCGGGCCGCGTGAACGACCTCGTCCTGTTCGCCGATGATCGTTTGTTAGCGAGCAGTTCATATCGCTCAGCCAACGACGGCAATCAGCCATCATCCGCGCCATCCGGAACCCCGTTTGCTCAAGCTCGATCCTTCTCCGTGGACCGCCCACCGTCAACCCTGCTTACCCTGTTGCTAGCGGCCCGTGCATCCCGTGCCGGGCCGGGATCGGCGCATGGCAAGGGCAGAGACTGGTGCTCTCGCTTGCGGGAGATACGAGCGTTCGGGGCCTGACCTTCCCGGCGGCTGCCGCGGCCGAGAGCCCGACGCTCGGACCGGGCGCGACGAGGGTCCGCGAGAGCTCTGGCGGACGCTCCCTATTCGTTGGTTGCATGCGCGCGCTCCGAGAGCTTGCCGCAGACGAAAGCGGGCGTGCGGCTGGATACGTTGCTGACGGTGGGTCGATCTCATGAAGTCATCGACCACGGCATCGTTAAGCACGCTGGATCCATACCGGCCGCGCCCCGAGCGCGACGCTTGGGATCGGGCGACCTCGTGTTGTGCTGGTCATGGCGCGAGCGCTCGTCCCAACTTCTGGCGGGCGATGATCAGCTTCATGATCTGGGCTGTTCCGTCGCCGATCTGCAGGCCGAGCAGGTCGCGCAGACGCTGCTGGAGGGGCCGGTCGGCGCGGTAGCCTGCCTGCCCGTGCAGCAACAGGCAGTTTTGGATGATCTCGGTGGAGATCTTTGGAGCCCACCATTTGCACATCGCGGCCTGCGCGGTGTGAGGAAGGCCGCGGTCCTTCAGCGATAGGGTCTGTCGGCAGAGCGCGCGAGCGGCCATCAGCAGCGTCTCGGCCTCCGCGAGCGGGAACGACACTCCCTGGAAGGTGCTAAGCGGCTGGTCGAACGCCTGCCGGCCGCTGACGTACTCCCAGGTCTCCTCGACTGAGACCTGTGCGGCGCCGATGCATTGCAGCCCGATCAGCGCGCGGCTGTAGTCGAGGCCGTGCATGACCTGGGAGAAGCCGGCCCCTTCGTCTCCCAGCCGATGGTCCTCGGGTACCCATACGCCGTCGAAGTGAGCGGCTCCTCGCCCAACCGCGGCCGCGCCCATGTCGGCGAACCGCTCCCAACCCACCTCGGGTGCTTCTAGCGGGACGAGGAACGCGGTGATCCCGTGCCCGCGCACTTCAGGGCCGGTGCGGGCGAAGATAACGGCGGCGGACGCCTGCATGCAGAACGACATCGACTTCTGCCCGTTCAGGACGTAGCCGCCGCGCTCGCGGCGCGCCCGCATGGCGGGCATCCCGGCATCGGATCCTGCGTCGGGCTCGGACAGACCGAGCCCGACGATCTGCTCGCCGCTGCAGATCCTCGGCACCCATTCGGCAGCGATACACGGCCGCGCGTTGCCGGCGATGATCTGGCTGACGAGCGATCCGACCACTTGGAGATAGGCGACGTTGAAGTCCCCGCGAGCGATCTCCTCGGTGATGACGCCGGTCGTTACGCAATCGAGGCCCCGTCCGCCAAGGTCCTCGGGCACCTCAGGCGCGATCAGCCCTAGGCGCCCGAGCTCCCGCATCAGGTCCGGCTCCACGAATCCGCGCTGTTCGCGGCGCTGGTACTCGGGCGCAAGCCGCGCGGAGGCGACCTGATATGCGAGCTCGCGGTAGTGGGACTGCGTTTCGTCGAGAGTCGGATCGACGCCGTCGGGCAGGGTGGCCGTGAGTGCCGGGGTCAGCTCCCCATCCCGGCGTCATGTCTGTCCTGCTTCGTTCTGCCGATGCTGATCTCCTGTCTCGCTCGCTGCCAGCCGGCTTGCCGCTCCTGGTAACGATCGCTACCATACACCGAGGTACGAAAGGAGAGTCATGGGCACGATCGTGGAAAGCCGGACCCAGCGCGAGCTGCAGGACGTCACCTACGAGGTGGACGACGGCGTTGCGTGGATCACGATCGCGCGCCCCGAGCGCTACAACGCCTTCCGCGCGCAGACCGTCGATGAGCTGATCCACTGCTTCAAGCTGGCGTGGGCGGATCCGGACGTCGGCGTGGCGGTCCTGACCGGCGCCGGCGAGAAGGCGTTTTGTGCCGGGGGCGATCAGAAGCAGCGCGCAGAGACCGGCGATTACGGATTCTCGGACTACGGCCTGTTCGAGATTGAGCAGTTGCACCGGTTGATCCGGGCGATCCCCAAGCCGGTCATCGCCGCGGTCAACGGGGTCGCGATCGGGGGCGGGCACGTGCTGCACGTCCTGGCAGACATAACGATCGCGGCCGAGCACGCGCGCTTTGGGCAGAACGGGCCGCGTGTGGGTTCGTTCGACGCCGGCTTCGGCACGTCGTATCTCGCGCGTGTAGTTGGGGAGAAACGCGCCCGCGAGATCTGGTTCCTCTGTCGGCAGTACAGCGCGGAGCAGGCCGAGCGCTGGGGGCTCGTCAACACGGTCGTGCCGCTGAGCGAGCTGCGAGCGGAGGTCCGCCGGTGGGCCGACGAAATTCTCGCTCTCTCCCCGACGGCACTGCGGTTCCTCAAACAGTCCTTCAACGCAGACAGCGAGCACATCGGCGGGGTCGCCAGCGTCGCGTTCACCGGACTTCACCAGTTCGCGGCCTCGCCGGAGGCAGCCGAGGGCACAGCCGCGTTCGCGGCCAAACGGACGCCGGATTTCACTCCCTTCCGGGCAACCGCATCCGTCTAGCCGGAGCTGGGCGGCACGGTCGCTGCGAGCGTGTCAAGCCCGTGCAGGACCCCCCGCTCGATGATCCGCTCAAGGCCGGGTGTCTGGACGACCGCGCGCGGCCACCGAATCACCGACTGGATGTGCCCGATCGCGCCGTGCGCGGCCGCTTCGAGCTCCAGCTGCGCTCGCGCCGGATAGCAGCGCCGCAGCGTGTGCACCCAGCGCTCAACGTACGCGCGCTGGCGCCGCCGGGTTCGCCGCCGGTCCGCGTCTGAGAGCGACCGCGCCTCCTGCGAGTACACGGACAGCAGCAGGCGGTCCCCAAGCGCGAAACGAACGTGCCCGCGCACCAGCAGCACGAGCTCCTCGTGCGGATCCTCCGAAGCGACCGCCGTCAGGCTCAACAAGCGGTCCATCGCCTGATCGATGAGCGTCGCCAAGAGCTCGTCCTTGCCGCTGAAGTGACGGTAGATGTGCGGACCCGGAATCCCCGCGCGGTGCCCGATGCGGTCGACTCCAACCGCGCTGTAGCCGTGCTCGGCAAACAGCTCCAACGCCGCATCGAGGATCGCCCGCCCCTTGTCCATGACTCCGAGGCTAGCCGCAAGCGATCGACCATGCCACCCCTCGCTACCGTCCCAAAGCAATCGATAGAGTAACGAGCGTTACCCGAACGGGATGAACTACTCGGAAGGGCGCTCGAGATGCCAGGCAGTAGCGAACACACCGCCGTCGTGACCGGCGCAGGCGGCGGCATCGGCCGCGCGATCGCCGCGGCACTTGCCAAGCAGGGGACCAAGGTCGCGGTATCGGACCTGCGCCAGGATCAGCCGACGCAACAGCGGCCGACCTCCGCGCCGCAGGCCGCGAGGCCATCGCGATCACCCTCGACGTCACCGACCCCAGCTCGATCGCCGCCGGCGCGGCGGCGATCGCCGAGCGCCTGGGCGTGGTCGACATCGTCGTTAACAACGCAGGATGGGACGAGCTGCGGCCGTTTCTCGAGACCGACGAGGACTTCTGGCGGCGCGTCATCGACATCAACTACCTCGGCAGCCTGCGCGTTACCCGCCAGTTTCTTCCCGCGATGGTGCAGCGCGGCTGGGGAAGAGTGCTGAACACAAGTTCGGATGCCGCCCGTGTCGGCTCCTCGCTCGAATCGGTCTACGCCAGCGCCAAAGCCGCCGTGATCGGCTTCACGAAGTCGCTGGCGCGCGAGGTCGCGACGTCCGGGGGTCACCGCCAACGTGATCTGCCCGGGACCGACCAACACGCCCTGCTGAGCGGAATGGCCGGCAGCGACGAACACGGCGCGAAATGGATCGCCGCGATCACTCGGGCAGTCCCGATGAAGCGCCTCGGCCAGCCCGCCGACATCGCCGCCGCCGCCGCGTTTCTCGCCTCCGAACAAGCCGGGTACATCACCGGTCAGACACTCTCGATCAGCGGCGGCCTGACGATGGCCTAAACATCGCGCCGTCCTTCGATCTGAACCAAGCTGATGCGAAATCAAGATCTCGACGCCGCCTGCCCCGCTTCCGGTGACACCCCGACGCGGACGGCAGGCTCCCCGCAGGGGGGCCGAACCCACACGAAGCTCGCGCAACCAATGAGCAAACTCAAGGGCACCGTGTCCCGGACGCTTGCCTCCAAGTCAACTCCGGCCATCTCCTCGGCCCAGCCGCGCCCCGCCTCGAGTGAATACCGGACACTCAGCCTCTTCAGCTGGGAACTTCCCCGACTGCCCCTTCCGCCCAAGTTGCGCTATACGGCGAACGGGAATCCGGGCCTACTCAAACGAGCAACGCGCGGTTGTAAGACGTTCCGTCGGCGTCCATGAGCACGGGATCGTTCCACCAAATCCACAAACGCGGCTGGCGGATAGGTGCGCTCCGGCAAGAGCTGCCCGAGCGGCGACTGAAACGACGACGTCCCTGATCCGTCGAGGTCATGCCCATCATGCAGACGCCGGAACTAACCGACAGCGCGAATTCGCGGATCTCGCCTGCAGCGGCATCGGTCCGGGGCAGGCAATCACGGACACAGCTAGATAGCGTACTGGATGTCACGCTCGGGAGAGAGTGGCAGGTAGGCGCGGGTAAGGGAGATGGGTAGCTGGTGATAGACTTAGACAGCTTAATAGGAGAGGTATAAGGGTATGAGAAGCAGGGCGCAGAGTAAGGGTACAAGCGCAAGTAAGGGTATCACAGATCATCGCTACAGCTCGGATAAGGAGAGGTCATTCACATAGCAACGCAAGGGCAAGGCAAACACGCAGCGCGGCGCGGAGAGGTTAGTAGATGAGCTGCTCGCTAGAGTGCGCGGCGCAGGTTATGGCGGTTGATAGTGCTGAGGGCGGACTAAGGGTTTGAGAACACAAGCTCATGCGCACGCTAGACGCGAAGGCGTAGAGTTCTAGATAGGCATCAAGCAGCGCAAGCAGATCAGGGCACTGATAGAGGAGATCAAGAGACAGACTGGACTGGGTGAGGACTACAGGAGACCGGGGAGGCGCAGGTCGCTGAGACGAAGCTCGGGACACGAGCTGATAGTGAGCGCACAGATGGTAGGCGCGCAGGAAGAGCTGTTCAAACTGGCGCTAAGACGATTAGCGAAAACGCACGTAAGACACTAGTAGCGGATGTAGATCACAGAGAAACGAACGATAGAGCTGGTGATAAGCGACTCAAGGAAAGGCACTTGTCACTTACTAAGGCGGTTGCGCAACATGGACTGGACAGTGATCGCGCACTGGCGCACAACCTCGCCGCTGGACAACCTGATCGGACTGCACACCGCGCGGGTAAAACCGCACACGCACGCCGGCGCAATCTGTAGGCGATCACGGGCAGACTGACCAGCACCAGCGCGCTGGAACCTTAGGGGTGCCCAGCGGCGATCGCGACGCGGATCAACCATCGTGGACGAGAACCCGGATGGCCGCCGCCAGCCGTACCGCTTCGCGCTCGACGCAGCCGTCGTATGCCTCGGCAGACGCATCGAGCAATCCCAGGCGCGAGCTTGGTTGCTGTGAGCCCGTTTGGTGTGCTGATGACCGGCGCCTGGGTCGGCTGGTTTGGGCGTATCTCGGCCTCAGGCGACGCAGGGGCCAGACTGACACCGGGCGTCAGCTTGTCCTGGGCAGCCTGGGCGTTATGCGGGACGGTCGCTTGACGCGGCGATCCACGATCGCGGTGGGGTCAACGGGGGGCGGTGTGGAAGATGGGCCAGCCGATCTGGGTGCGCCATTGAGTCTCGTCGAGCGTGGTGTGGCGGTCGATGAGGTAGTACTCGCGGATCGGCCCGTCGACTCCGATGGCGTGGTGGGCGACGTAGGCGGCCAGGGCGCCATAGGCGCGATCAATCTCGGCGGGAGATCCGACGTGGGTGGTGACGGCTAGCTCGGCGGCCGGGATCACAACTGCGCCGACCCGGCCGGTCGGACGGAACGCTGGATCACACGGGATGAATAGGGTCGCCTCACCCTGGTCGTGGGTAAACAGGTCGTTGGCATAGATCCCACCGGCGGGTCCGGTGCCGGGCACGTGTTGGGCGGCGAGGGTCGCGTGCAACTCGCCCAGCGCCCCCTGATACCACGCTGACGCGTCCTCGATGTCGATCGTGTCGTTGATCGCCGCGGCCGGGGTCGCCGGGACGCTGACGTGCTCCAGATCGGCCGCGGCGGTAGATGACTGGGGATCGAGCAGGTCACGCAGCGACGCGGTCGCGCGCTGGGTGCGCTCCAGGGAGCTCTCGAGCCTGGCAAGGTGGTTGGCGATCACGGCGTTCCGGGCGGCGATATCGGGTGCGGCGAGGACCGCGTGGATGTCCTCCAGGGGCATGTCGAGCTCGCGGAAGCGACGGATGACCTGCGCCACCGGGATCTGATCGGTGCCGTACCGGCGGTACCCGGTGTCGTCATCGACGTCGGCGGGTTCGAGCACGCCGACGCGGTGGTAGTAGCGCAACGTCTTGACGCTCAGGTGGGTGGCGCGCGCGAAGTCGCCGATCGTCAAGAACGCACTCACGCCGCCCAGTATCGGGCCTCCCCCTATGGGAGGGTCAAACCGCGGATCGGCTCTTGACTCTCCCCATGGAGCACGGCCGACCATACATGCGGCCAGACGCCGCACCGGCGACCACCGTCATCACAACATTGGAGGTCCAGACCCCCATGCCGACAACCACCACCCGGCTCACCGGCGTGATCGCAGATCACATCACCGCCGTCAACGCGTTCGATACCGAGGCGGTCGTCGCCACGTTCGCCGCCGACGCCTACATCAACGACGTCAGCCGTGAGATCCATGGCACCGATGCGATCCGACGGTTCGTCGCCACGGAGATCGTCGGCGACAACGTCACGATGGAGGTGACCGAGGTCATCGACCACCACGGCGACACGATCGTGCGTGCCACCTACGACGGCGACTTCGACAAAGCCGACCTCCCGAACCCGATCATCCTGACCAACTACTTCAGTGTCCGCGAGAACAAGATCGTCAGCCTCATAATCATCCTCAACAAGCCCTCCGAATACGACGACACGATGACCGTGTCTGTTCCCGCCCCACTCGACGCCTACATCGAGGCGACCAACAACCGCGACGCCGAGATGCTCGTCGGCCTGTTCGGAGAGGATGCCGTCGTCCGCGACGAGGGCCAGGAGTACCGCGGGCTCGAGGGCGTGCGCGCCTGGCGGGCCAAAAGCGAGCAGGGCTACACCTACACCGTCGAGCCCAAGAGCGTCGTCGAGCGCGATGGCCTCAACGTCCTGACCGCGAAGGTCGAGGGCGGCTTCCCGGGGAGCCCGGTCGACCTGGACTTCGACTTCACGCTCCGCGACGGTCGCATCGTCGGACTGGCGAGCCACCCGTGAGCGTCGACCGGGACCTCGGCGGGCGGCGGGCGCTCGTGACCGGCGGCACGCGCGGCCTGCGGCAGGCCGTGACGCGGCTGCTCGCCGCGCGGGGCGCCGATGTGCTCTCGCCGCGCGCTCGCTGCCCGGCGAGCCGGTGGTCGATCTGCGCCTGTTCGTGCAGGCCGACGTCAGCACCGAGGGGGGCGCGGCGGCTGCCGCCGCCGCGGTCGTCGACCGGCTGGGCGGCGTCGACAACGTCGGAGGCTCGTCCTCCTCGACGACGGGGGTGCTGACGATGCAGGACGAGGATTGGCGCCGCGCGCTCGACGCCAACCTCATGGCAGCGGTTCGCCTCGACCGGCTCCTCGGGCCGTCGATGGTTGAGCAGAGAGACGGGGCCATCGTTCACGTCAGCTCCATCCAGCGCCGCTTCCCGCTGGACGCGACCGTCCCGTACGCCGCGGCGAAGGCCGCCCTGACCGTATACAGCAAGGGCTTGGCCAACGCCGTCGCGCCGTACGGCGTGCGTGTCAACACGGTGGTCGCCGGGCTTCATCGAGACCTCGGCAGCCACCCGGCTGATCGAGCGCCTGGCGGATGGATCGGACGCCACGCATGACGAGGCGCGGCGCCGGCTCATGGACACGCTAGGCGGCATTCGGCTAGGCCGTCCCGGTCAGCCCGACGAGGTGGCCGAGCTGGTGGCGTTCCTGGTCTCGGACCGCGCGTCGGCGATCACCGGCGCGGAGCACGTCATCGACGGCGGAACGCTGCGGACGGTCTAGGTCACGGCACACGTGAACCGCTTCGCCACGATCCTCGACGCAGTTCGCGCGATCCCGCCCGGCGAAGCACGCACCTACGGCGAGGTCTCGCCGGGCGCGCCACGGCTTGCCGGGCGCGCGCTCGGCAGCGTCCATGCGCCCGACGTGCCGTGGTGGCGCGTGGTTCGGGCCGACGGGTCGCTGGCGGCGGGTGCCGACCAGGAGGCCCGGCTGCGCGCGGAGGGCGTGCGGTTCCGCGCTGTCGACCCGCCGCGGGTCGATCTGCGGGCCATGGCGATGAGTGTGGGGATCGTTGCGATGCTGGCGATTCTGGACGCGCGCCAGCGGCGTTCGCCCACGATCAGCTCGTAACCGGCGGCCGTCCGCGGCTGGACGATGACCGGCTGCAATAGGCCGCGCTCTCGGATCGAGTCCGCCAGCGCCGTGAGCGAAGCGTCGTCGAAGCGCTTGCGCGGCTGGGACGGGTTGGGATGGATCTCGTTTAGTGCGATGTCGCAGAGCCGACCGCTCGAACGGTCTGACGAACCGAGCCGTGCCACGTGGCACGCGTCGCCCGCGACCGGGTCGTCGACGCGCATCGCTCATCTGGCCTGCGGACTCATCGTGCGTTCACCGCCGCGAGCTGCTCGGCCAGATGGCGATACGCGATGGCCGGTGAGCTGTCGGGATCGCTGACGGCGAGCGGCACCCGGTCGGCGGCTGCCCGGGCGAACAGCGCCGAACGCGCGGGGATCCGCACCGCTGGCATCAGCCCTCACACACGAGCGCGTCCTCGATCGCGCGACTGCTGATCCGCCACGGCTGCCAGCGCGTCAGCACGGCAACCAGCTCAGACACCGGTTGCCCGAGGCGCTCGGCTAGTCGCCGGAGTGTCTGACGCAGCTCGCGAATCCCGTGGAGCGATGCGTCGTCCTCGGCGCTGACTGGCGCGAGCACGAACTCGGCCACGACGAGCGCGTTGACCGTCAGCAGCCCGAGGTTCGGGGGCGTGTCGATCACGACGTCGTAGTCGCCGGTCACGTGTTCGAGCGCGTCGCGCAGGAATCGCTCGCAGCCGAGCTCACCCACCAGACTCATCTCGACCCCGGCCAGCGCGGGCTCGGCGGCGATGAACTCGACGCCGTGGACGTCGCGAACGATCGCGTCCGAGGCGGCCGCGCGGCCGGCGAGCACGTCGACGAGGTTCACGCCGAGCGATGTCTCCTCGACACCGATCTGGCGCGTCAGCGCGAACTGGGGGTCGCCGTCGACAACGAGCACCGACGTGGAGCGGGATCACCGGCGTAGGCAGCTTCCGGCTCCCGCACGAGCTCCTGATCGAACTCGGCGACACCGCACGCGATCTGCAGCTGCCGATCGGGATGATGGTCACCGCGGCGATCACACAACTACTCGACCGGCCGCCCGACGTGATCGGCGCGCTCGTCGACCGCGCCGACGACGCCCGCATCCACGGGCGCAGGCACGCACGGCGCCACCGCACCGAAAGCGCCGGTGATTGACGTGCTCCGTGCCCCAGTACCGACCAACGCGTCCCTTCCATCCTCTGCCGGACGCTCCAGCGAGCCGGCCCAGCGCGGTCCCCCCACCCGCCCGCCCGCTATCACCGTTTCGCAGGCAAAGAGCGGCCCCGCACCGATGCGCCGGCCGGGGCCCGGCACCGAGGGAGATCACCCATCCGATGCAACTTCACCGTAACCCAATCAACGTACACGAGGCGTCCATCGACGGGCTTTTGCGCACCCGCTACACCCTCGTCATCTGTGTGGTGTGCGGCCACGAGTGCATCCACCCGGCCCCGTGATCAGACCAGCTGCCCGCACTGCGGCGGCAGCACGCGACGGTCGTTCGCCCTGTTCCGCGACCTGCGTGAAGAGCTATGACCGCGGTCGCACTCGCCACCAAGCAGCTTCGGGTCCCGGCGGAGCTGGAGCAGGAGCTCCTCGCCCGAATTGACCGGGCTGGGCTTCACATCTGCGAGGCCGAGCTTCGCTACAAGCTCGGCTGGGACGATCGCAAGCACCGCTCGCTGTTGGGGCTGCTCGACGAGCCGAGCGTCGTGGCCTGATCGAGAGCGCAGTCCCCTTCCGGCTCACCCAGAAGGGACGCGCGCGGCTCCCCGAGGGCTATGAGCCGCCGCTGCGCTACGGGTCGGGGATCCCGTGGCAGGTGCGCTCATGAGACCAGACCGGGCGTCTCGGTCATACCCGTCCAGCTGCTTCCAGCGGGGCTCCTCACCGACAACCGCGACGCGGATCGGTGGCTCAGGCACATGAGCGATGACCACCAAGACCAGGTCAACCGGGCGATCCAGGCCTGTCGCCACGCCGGTCTACCCGTCGTTGAGCCGGACGCCTGCACCTGTGGCCTGCGCGGGCAACTGGTCGTGCTCGCCCACCCGCACAACCTTCGCGTCGTGTGGCCGTACTGGCACTCGTGCCCGATCCACGATCCCCGCCGGCGCGCCGGACGCCAGCCGGAGAGACGAAATCGGCCCGATCGCTCGCGCTCGCAGACGGCACGCCAAGCATCGACGCCACAGCAAGCAAGCGCGTCACGAACCGCTCCGCCCCAGATGCGGCACGCGAGTTCGCGGCACAACTTGAACCCTGCTCGCCCCGGACGCCGCGGTCGCCCACCGCTCAACCAAGCCCAACAGCAGCTGCAAAGCGCAACGACCGACTGTGGCGGGGGTCTTCACCCCGACGGGCTAGCCGCCTCCACAACGAGCACCCCGCCGCCGGAAGTCGCGTTCGCCGAGCACCGCTTCGAGGGGTTCGGCGCCGATGCGCTCGCTGCAGTCCAACGGGTCCACTGGAGCATCCACACCGCGTTCCTCACCTACCGGACGGCCGCCGAGGAGCGCCGTCACCCCCCGCCGCCAAGTCCGGATCCTCGAGGTCTGCGCTTGAGCGCAGCGGCTCGACCCGCCCCTCGGCAAGTCTCAAGGTCGAAATCATCGGCCAGACCGAGCTCGGCGAGATCGCCGACCGCATCCCATGAACTACTTGATCAGCTTCACCCCGCCATCGTCAGGATCCCGGCGCTCCAGCTTGCCGCGCCATCGTCCGCCAGCGCGGTCGCGGCCATCACCAACAGCAGCACCGCCACCAGGAGAAAGATGATCGTGGCTCGTCGCATCTACCCCTCCTTTCGGTCTCTTGATGGAACGGAGTTGGCGGGCCAAGGCTTGCGGAGCCACGTTTGGGTTGGCTGCGTTGTCGCTGGCGTCGATCCTGGACGAATGTTCGAGGCAGCCGCACCCAACCTTCGGCCCCCAGATGCGTTCTGGTTCATAAGGGGGCATGGGGGCAAGGGGCGGCACCAGGGGGCTGGGGATCCCGGGATTTTGGTGCCGCCCCATTCCACCCGGCGGGGTCACCGGTGGCGGGAGCGGGATCGGCCGAGCGATCGCCTTTCATGTGGCGCGAGCCGGGGCGTGCGGGGCCGTCGGCGACGTGGACATGGCCGCGGCCGAGGCGGTCGCAGCGGACCCCGGCGCCGACGCCTTCGCGGTCGGGTGCGATATTGCCGCCCTCACCAGTTCGCGGCGTTCCTCGACTACGCCGAGCAGCGTCACGGGCCGCTGCGCGTGATAGTCAACACCGCGGGCGTGGACTGGGTCGGCCCCTGTCCACGAGGAACCCAACGAGGTCACGCGACGCGAGATCGATGTCAACCTGTACGGCACGACCCTTGGATCCAAGCTCGCGCTCCAGCGGATGCTCCCGCGCCATGGCGCGGACATCTGGTCAACATCGCCTCAGGCGTTGGGCGTGTGTCGCTTCCCGGCAGCGGGCGTTGAGCAGGACGATCGGCGCGATGGTCGGCAGGAACACCATGAGCGGGAGCGAAATAGCTCGAACTGGGCGCGCTCGCTGCGCCCCCCGCGAGCGCGTTCCTCCGGCCCTGCGGAACGGATCTCCGCCGGGGCCGCCTCGGCTGTAGACGCTGCTGCGGCTCAGCGAGCTGGCCGCAACGCGAAGGTCGACCGATGGGCCGGCAGCGCATGGCCTTTTCGGAGGCTTTGCGAACATTATGCCGGAATCGGTAGTGTCGGCGGGGTGTCTCGGATTTCCGTTTGGCTCGTCCTTGAGGCTGTCGCGGGTCTTGACGGCGCCGGCGGCGCGAGCCTGGGGCTCACTGCCTGGGAGTTGTGCGTGGAGGAGCACAAGGTCGCGGCGGCGTGGGAGCGAGCGATCGCGGATGGACTGCTCAAGCCGGCCGGCCACGACGACACGCACGACGAGCAGCTGTGGCGCCTCACCGCCGGCGGCTGGGCTGCGATCAAAGACACCAGCCGAGACAGCCCGAGCACGGGCCCGAACGGCGACTGACCTGACCATCAGTTCTGTGGAGCGCCGAAGCGCCAGGCTGCGAGAGGACGCACGGCTCAGCAAGGTGGTGTCCGCAGCCGCGCTCGATAACTGCATTCGGACGCCGGTCAGACGGGGATCTGGCACAACCGCGCGGCACACCTCGCACGGAGCGCCGCAGGGTGCGACGAAGATGAGCGAGTGCGCGGTCTGGCCTCGATCGCGTGCGTCGTTGCTCGAGGTACTCGGAGCGTGGCCCGCGGTTCACTGATAGCGAGCGCTATGGCCAGCTCCTGCGTCGGCAGGTCGTGCGCCGTGGGCAGTCAGACATACTGAATCGATGAGCATCGTTCGCATCCGTGCCGCGTGCGCCAGTGATTTACCCGCGCTCCGCGATCTGTTCCGAAGATCGTCGCTTTCCAACGAAGGCGACCGCGACCTGTTGCTCGCGCGCCCCGAAGTATTGGAGCTCACCGACGAGGGGATCACTGAAGGCCGGACCCAGGTTGCGGTCAGAGCCGACGATGCGATCCTCGGATTCATCACCACCCGCCCGCTTGACGCGTGTGCGCTGGAGATCGAGGACCTATTCGTCGACCCCGACTCGATGCGCACCGGGGTCGCGAGCCACCTGGTGGAGGACCTACTGGCGACGGCCAGCCGCAAGGGCGTCCGCCGTATCGAACTGACCGCGAATCCTCACGCCAACGCCTTCTACCGCCACGTCGGTTTCGTCCAAGGCCACGCCTCCGAGACCCGGCTCGGAGGCGCACCTCGCATGTATCTAACGCTTCACGGCGCTGAAGCCGACCAAAACAACACCGGCTTCGACCCTCGGTGAGCAGTTGACGATCGCGAGCACCGGGCGGGCTTACGCCGCACTGTCGTTGGTGCGGTCAACCTGAAACTGCGGTCATCGACAGCCGGTAACCCCTGCGATCCCGCGGTCCTGATCGGCACGCTGGCCGCGTTACCCGGTTTGCCGATTGGCGTGCTTGCCACTGCCGCATCCTCATCCTCGAGCGGTCGGTGAGCGATAGCAGGTAGGACGGCGCCGCGGCCTCGCCAAGGCGTTGAAAGGCCGACATTACCCGGGCACGATCGTGATGCTCGCCGAGAATTCATGCCGGGACACCCCGATCGAAGTGTGCGTTTCACCAGTCCGGTCAGAACGTCCGGTACCGCCCGACAAATCCGCTGTGCGAGCCAGCGAAGAGCCCTCGTCGCCGGCATTTGTCCCCGGTGTCACCCGTCCACCATCAGCATTTAGCCCGGCGCGTGCACAACAGAGACAACCTGAACGCACCAAACGCAACCCCGCGTCGGGCGCGAGCGCCGAATGCTCAAGGACCGGCGTCCGGCGACGATCACCGCAGGTGAAGACACTCGTGTCTGCATCAAGACGAGGGAAGAGGACGGGAGCGGGGCCATGCATTGGAGCGTCTGAAAACTGAAACCACGCGATGTACTGCCGACGTGCCATCGTTACGGAAACCGCGATACGGTCACGGTCGTCGGCTAGTGGCGCAGTTCTGGATCCTGAAGGTACATCCTTGCCTGTTCTGGGGTGGGGAACTCGATCAGCAGCCCGGCACCATCGCGGACCGCTGCGTCGCGGGGACAGCCGCGGCCGTCAGCTACCTCCACGCCCGCAAGCCCTCAGCGCTGCAGGCTGAATGGCGGGTAGCGGTCGGTGATCAGAAGAAACGCGTAGGCCGCGACGCGGTTGTGCCAGCGGATCACGCCCTCGATGAAATCGAACAGCGACCGCGGGTAGCGGCCGGTGAAGAGGATCGCGAACCAGGCACCGATCGCGGCCAGCACCGCGCCGATCGTGAGGAAGAACAGCACGATGTAGTGCGGAATCGCCAACAGCCACTTGACCAGCGGCAGGCCCCGGTTGAGTTCGTTTCCCGCGTTGGGATAGGGGAAGTTCACGTGGACGGCTTGCTCCTCGTCAGTGGACGGATAGCGGTCATCCATCAGCGCGAAGTAGACGGCGATCCGATTGCTGAACCGGGTCAGCTGAAGGTTCCAGTCGTACCACCAGCGCGGGTACTTCTTACGAAACAGCAGCATCAGCAGCACGGGGATAAAGAGGATCCCGATACCGCCGCCGGCGTAGCGGACCTCGCTGCCTCCCGCATTCGCTCCGAAGCTGCCGCCCTCGAGCGTTGCGGCAAGAATCGCAATCGGGATGATCCAGAAGATCCGAAACGCGGTGCTGAGGCGATCGAGGTCGCGGTCGGGATAGTCGACCGAGAAGGTCAACGGGTAGTCGTGGCCGCCGCTCGGCGGAACCGCATCACCGGATGGAGGTCCCGGAATCTGCCCTGAGTCTTGCATCGGCCGCGGTTTCGGCGCCGCCTTCGGAACTCCTGCCGACGAGCTTGTCGTAACGCTCGTCGCAGATCTCGATCACAATCGCCATTCTCGTGGCCATCGCGCTCGATAACCGGCTCCTATGAGCACGGT
Source organism: uncultured Solirubrobacterales bacterium (assembly GCA_963757795.1). Taxonomy (GTDB): domain Bacteria; phylum Actinomycetota; class Thermoleophilia; order Solirubrobacterales; family Solirubrobacteraceae; genus Palsa-465. Next base: position 362,867 of record CAVWSI010000008.1, read on the forward strand.
CACCCGTAGAGCGATCGCGGCCTGGCTAACCGATCACGGCTTCGCCGAACTCGGCGGCAAGGCGACGAGCCATCGGCGCTTTCGCCATGAATCCGGCGTCGTCATCACTGTTCCCGGTCACGGCAAACAGAATCTCAGCCAGAAACACGTCGGCATGATCGTGCGCCAGCTCGAGGCGGCAGGCTTCGACCGGGACACCGTGCGCCGCGATCTCAACGCTCGCTAATCCACTGATGTAGGCCTGCAAATCGACAACTTTGCGGCGCCTGGTTATGGATACTTGGCGGCGACGGCGGTGGCGCAGGGGTTTTCGGCGGGCGGCCTATATTCGTGTCGGTGAGCAGCCGGCCGCCATCGGGGAGGCACCATCGCGGGCCCGGCGAGCGTGCCGCCTGGCTGGCGGCCTCGTACTGCACCCGCCGCCTCGGACGGGTCTACGCCCAGGCCGCGTGGGAGATCCTTGCCGACGCCGATCGCCTTGGTGTCATTCGTCACGGCAAGCCGGAGGCGTGGGCGGCTGGCGCCGTCGTCGCGGTGGCTCGCGGCAACGGCTTGCTTGGCGCCGAGGGAGCGCTCACTGCGCAGCAGGTTGCGGATGAGCTTGGCGTGACCCTGGGCGCGATCGCGGTCACCGAGCGCGAGCTCGCCGGCGTCAACCTCGCGCGCTACGCACGCCGCGGGCCCTCGGGCCGTGGTCGGACCGACTGAAGGGGCGCGCCGCTCGGATGCGCTCAGCACCGGCTCGCTACAACAATGACCCGGTGGGGCGTGGCGATCACTGACGGATCCGGTCGGCGGGGTCGTGGGGGCGTTACGGGCGCTTGAGGGAAGCCGTCCGAGGTCGGTGGCCGACTGCGTGAGGACATTCGATCTGCCGCTGTCGCCGTCACTGGCGATCACGGGGAGCGCTACCGCCCGTTATCTCTGGTTGCGCTCGCGGGTTGCGGGACCCGGACAGGATGGCCGTCGTCAGCGGCTGGGCGTTCGCTCGTGCCTGTTGTTCGGTTACCCCGTTATGCATGG
>CAVWSI010000009.1:0-56650 GCA_963757795.1 uncultured Solirubrobacterales bacterium
CCTCCCTGGATCTGAGTCTTGCGATACCGGGTCAGGTTGCGGAGCGCCCGGATCGGCTTGGGCGGCACGAAACTCGCCCGCAACAGGCCGGCCTCCGCGAGCTGGCACAACCACTCGGCATCCTTGACATCGGTCTTGCGCCCGGGAACCTGCTTGACATGCCTCGCGTTGACCAGCAGGCACTCGAACTCGTCCTCGAGGATCGCCCACACCGGCTTCCAGAACACGCCGGTCGCCTCCATCACCACCTGCTCGACCCCGAACGCGGCCAGCCAGTCGCGCAGCGTCAACAGCCCCGCCACCGTCGTCGGGAACTCCGCCACGTGCTGCTCACGCCGACGCCCCTCGCCGGGGACCCGCACGCAAGCGGTCACCTGCTCCTTATGCACATCCAGCGCCGACGGGCGCTCGACCACCGTCTCCATCTGGCCTCCTTGAACGCGATCGACAAGATCGTCGCCCAGGGGCCTCTGAGAACTAACGAGTCTGACAAGCGTGCTCTTGGCAACAGTCCGGAACCCCGGGGAGACCCACACGCCAAACTAGCCTCGGGCTCACAAGCACCAAGCAGTGATCGGCGTCGAAGGCGACCGCCGAATCATCCAAGATTTTCATCCGCCCGCGACCGGCCGCCAGGCCAGCCCAACTAGCCCCGTTTTCCGCAGTTGAAAGAGGTTAGGTGTGCTGCCCGGGCCGCGCACGCTTGGATGTGGGCATTGCGACAGCGCCCCGAGTTTGCTCGACCGCCGATTCAGAGCAAGCACGATCACATCTTGCGTAGGCACGGACCGTAACCAGGGTTGCTGCGACCTCGATCACCCGGCTGTCGCTTGGCCAGGCGGAGCGGTCATTTCATCACTGCCGGCACACGCGCTGCTCCAACTCGTCGCGAAACGAGGAGTGTCGCCTCGACGTTCGGTCTTGCGCTCAGCCGAGTGGATGCGGCGGCATTCGAGCGCGCACCGACAGCGTCGCTTGCTCGTGCAAGGTGCTATGACGTGGGCGCCGCAATGCTTGCAGCGGTCCGGTTGGGCCAAATGAGTTGGCGCCGGGGCGATCGAGCTTCCAGGAGCAAACTGGGCTACTGGAAGCTCGACCGCGCCCGTCGCCGCCGGTGTGAGTGACGGGTGGGCGGCGTCCCCGTGGTTCAGCTTCCTCGCTCGATCAGCGTCTGGTCCGGGCCGGTGGCGGTCAGGTGGAAGCCGACGGCCCAGGTGCCGGTGGTGCCGGGGATCCGTGCGGCGCCCGTGAGCAGGTTGTCGGTCGTGCCGACGTTGCCGCTCGGGACGATGCTCCAGCTCGTGGCGCCCCATTGCTCGGCGAGCGTCCGGTCCACCGGGATCGACTCGCTGCGGTCCTCGAAGTTCCCGACGGTGGAGACGGTTGTGGGCGAGACGGCGGCAACGCCGCTCAGCGTGTCTTCGTCGCCCGTGTTGGGGCTCGTCACCGCGCTCCAGCGGCTGCCGTTGAAGTGCTCGGTCAGGGTGCGGGTGCCGGGCCCGGCGCCGGTGGTCGCCTCGCTCGGCGCCTGCTCGCCGACAGCCCAGAGGTCGCTGTTGGACGTGCCGTCGATGGCGCGGAGGCTGTCGGTGTTCGGGTTCGGGTTGGCGGACGGGACGATCGACCACGCCGAACCGTTCCAGTGCATGATTAGCGTGCGGGTTTGGGGCGAAGTAGTCGTGATCTGACTGCCGACCGCCCACACGTCGTTCGGGGCGAACGCCTTGACGCCACCGAGCTTGTCGACGCCGGCCGCCGGCAGCGGCGTCGTCGACCACGACGTGCCGCGGAAGCGGAACGCGATCGCGTGACCGCGCCCGTCGTCGCCGACCGCCCATACGTCACTCGCGCCGTCACCGCTCACGGCTCGCAACACGCCGGTCACGCCGGCGGGCGCAGCGACGGTCTGCCAGCTCAGGCCGTCCCAGTGCGCGATCAGCGGATTGCCGGTCTTGGTGCCCGCGCCCTTGACCAGGCCGACGGCCCACGCGTTGGTCGGCGACAGGTCGGCGACGGCGTTGAGCTCGTCGTCTATGTGGGCCGCGTCGGGGCTCGGGACGACGGTCCAGGCGGTGCCGTTGAAGTGCTCGGTCAGCGTGCCGATCGCCGAGTCTTCGAAGGCTCCGCCGAGGGTGCCGACCGCCCAGGCGTCGGCCGCGGAGCTCGCGCCGACGCCGTGCAGGTCATTGTTGCCCGTGAAGGCGTTCGGGCTGGCGACGACTGTGAACGCCGCGTTCGCGGCAGCGGGTGCGGCAAGGCCGAGCGCCCCCACAGCGAGCGCACTGCAGATCACGGAACGTACCGGCATGAATCCTCCTGCTGGACTAGGGTTGGTTAGGAGTCACCAGACGTCAGATGTCTGATGTTCTAGGACTTCTGACGCCACCGATCCTTCCCACACCTCCGAGAGAATTTCGCAGAGGCCCGTCGAGGTCGTGCTCACGCAGCAGCCAGACGGCTCGGACGACAGCACCCCCGGGTGCGAGCCGCGAACTCCCACAATGCCGACTGCGCCGGGCCGTGAGCACGGTCAGCGTCGCACGCCAGCGACAGCGAGCGATACCGCGGCGCCGGCGCCGAGGCCGCCGAGGCCGCCGAGCACAACAGAATGCCGAGCACCAGCATCGGCAACGCAGGTTGCCGTTGTCATTGCCCCTAGCCGCACTGGCCGGCAGGACCTGCGATCGCACCGGCGACGGGGTAGGGCTAGCAGATTTGGGTGAAACCACCAGCGGCCCAAGCGCGAGCCCGAGACCCGGCTCGTTTTCGGCCCGGTCGAGCGACTAGCGATTGGCGAGGATGCCTCGACCACTCGGTTCCCGCCGCCATGGACGCCGGCGGGTCGGGATTGAGACGGTGGAGATTGAGGCCGAGTCGTCGGAACACGTAGACGATTTCGGCGGCGACTGCGAGCGCCCCGTCGAGGTTGGCTCCTCAGTGTGCAGCGTGAGCCGGCACACGGCGCCCAAGCCAACGCTGACGCAGTCGCCGACGGTCGGACTGAGTACGACCTCCGAGTCCTTCCAAAGGCCGACCGACGCCGTCGCGCAGGTGCTGTGAGGCGCGGCGCCCTCGATAAGCGCGCCGCTTGCCGGCGCACGTTCGTCGCGGATTGAACCCGGCGAATCCTTCGCGGACGGACGATAGGGACTGTCGGCTCGAGACGGAGAATTGACCCGTTGCCGAGCCGCTCCCGAGCGCTCAAGGACGCGGTCGTGGTGGAGGCTCTACATGACTAGCTTCATCACCGGCCCTAGTGCGGCGGTGGTCATGCGGTCGTTCGTGTCCGCCGAAGGACATTTGCGGCTACATCGAACCGCGAGCGGCACCCGTGATGCCGCGACCATCCATGTCGGCCGGCGTGTTGTGATCGTCGGCCATTCTTCGCTGCGATCTCACGCCGATACCTGGCGTCCTCAAAAGTCGCGATAGTTCCGCGCCCGACCGACGGGTGTACGCGTTCTCCCGAGTTAGAGGTGTGTTCGCGACAGGATCACTGTGAGGTGCGCGGGGAGCGTGTGACCAGGATGATGCCCTGCCCGGGCCGCAAATCGTAGGAGAACGGGGCAACGGCCACGTAGTCCATCCGAGACTCAGGCGACACGTCGACCAACGGCTGCCCGGACTGCACAGAGGCCCGGAGATCGCTGACCTCGACGTGCTGGTCGTGCCAGACGTCGGTATTGAAGAACAGCAAGGCCTCTTGACCAAGCGCCGCGGAGCCCTGCCACATGATCAGGACTGTCGGATTAGAGGAGGGGAGCAGGAGCATCGAACACTCCTGGGAGAAGAGAGTGGTCTCCGTCTTGAGCCAGTTGACGGCAGCGATGAACTCGCGAAGGTCAAACGAGACGGTTTCCCAATCGTCCGGGCGGGTGCTGACGACATGCAGGGCGCGGCGGAAACCGAATTCGAAGCCAACCGGCATCAGACAGCCCGCTGAGAACAGGGCGGTAAACAGGTACCACAGCTTGGATGCGTTGGGGTTCCCGTGCATCGCCTCGGCAAGGCGTGGCGTGTCGTGGCTCTCTGGAAATCCGATCGAGGGGACCTGTTCCCGGATTAACTTACGCTGCTCCAAAAGCCAGTGACTGCGAAAGTCCCACCATTTCGCGCTGTTGCACACGAAATCGAAACCGGCGGCGGCGGTCGCGGCGGTCTCCCACGGTGTACAACCGAGCGTCTCAGCCACGAACACTGTGAGGGGCCGTTCGTCCTTGGTATCCGCGATCAGCCGATCCCATAGTTTCGCCGGGACTCCGTAGGCGGCATCGCAGCGGAAGCCGTCGAACCCAAGGCCAAGGAGGTGGCGGACAACGGCAAGACAGTACTGATATAGCCCCTCAGGGTCGGCCGTCCCGCGATGATCGAGCCGAGCCAAATCCGCCCAGACGACGATGCTGTCGTCCTGCTTACAGGAGGGATGGATGACCGTACCCTCGGAATCCAACGCCACCCACTCGGGATGCTCGCTCACCAATGCGGAGTCGACCGCGCAATGATCGATCACCAGGTCGGCCATTGCCCGCATCCCAAGCTCCCGCGCCGCCTCGAGAACAGATCTCAGCTGATCGTCCCCTGACCGAGGGTCGGTCGGCTCAATCAGCGCCGGGTTGAGCTCGAAGTAGTCGGCGATCGAGTAGATGCTGCCAGACGCACCTGGACGCTGCACGGGGTTGACGAACACCCAATCGAAACCCATCGCGGCAGCCCGCTCGATGTGCGGGATCCACGCGGGGAATCGGCCCGCCAGGAGGGGGAATAGGTTGTAGACGATCATTCGCTATCGCCAACGCTACCGGGCTCGGGCAAGAACGTCCTTGCCCGCCGTGCGCAGCCCAGACCTTCAGCGACTCGCTGACGGATCGGGGCGTGAGCAGCATATACCGAGACGCAGTGAGGCTGATCTCAAGCCCGCTCACAGGCTCCGGCGGTCATGGCACGGCGGGGGTCGTCGGGTGCTTGCCCGGCCGACGAGGCGATCGACAATCGCGCAGAGGACCGGAGAGCCTGAGAGCCTGAGAGCCTGAGCGGCAACTTACACAACTCCCAAGCGTCCTGGTCGTGCTCGGTCGTGGCCACCGCGGGGTTGGCACTCACGCTGGCGGGACGATGACCAGAGCGAACGTGGATCCAGTGTCGAGAAGACCAGATCATGAGGCGCTCATCGCCAATCTTCTGCATATCGGTCGCGACTCGCACGACGGAAACGCTCACTGGCGGGGATGTGAACTCGCGCCGAGCAACCTGACGGAACCTTGGGAGGCAGCGCCGCGGGGTCGGCCCTACTGCGCTGTTTCGCGCGCCGGAGCCCCCTTCGCACATGTCAACGTCATCGCCGCACCGGCGGTGTTGATGCTCAGCGTGCGTGGGCGAGCTTAAACATCTCGGTTCCTGCACGATGGCCCGGCGTCGTCTTGGGAGTATCCGTAATTGACCGCACACTACGCGACTGGGGCGCGTCGAGTTCGGACGTCCATATACACTCTGGGAGCGGTGACCGGCGCGCGTGGACGGTGAAGCTAACGCAGATAAGTTGGTTGGGGGCGACGCTCTCCGCGTGCCCGTCGAAGCTTCTTTGCCGCCTGGGTATGGGCGCGACACGCTCGAGTTGATGGTGCGTGACCCCTGGTCCGCGCACGCGTATTGGGACCTAAGTGTCGATCGCATTAATGCTGCTGTGGGGCCTCGCGATAGGAAGAGGGCTTTTCTCCGCCTGATCGGGGCTCCGAGCGGATACCTGCTGGCCGACTACGCGGTGCGTGCTGAACGCGGGAGCCAGGCCGTGGCTCTGCCGGAGGCCGACAGCTCGTACCTGGTCGAACTGGCCGTCATGCATAACTATCAGTGGGTCGTCCTCGCGCGCTCAAACGTCGTCCATGCACCCCCCACGACAGCGAGGTCCGCAAGCACGCCTGCGTTCGTGACCCGTGCGGAGCAGCTGCGGCTCTTGGCTGAGAGCCGTGAGCGTGAGCTTGACCGCGCCGGCGGCGATCTCGTGGCAACACCGACCGCAAGGGGCTAGTCATATTGAGCGGGCCGCTGGCGCACCCGCGAGCATGGGTGCGCCCGCACGCATTGGGTCCGAGACAAGATCGCCCCCGATGGGCTCGGAGCTACGCCGGGCTTCGGAGTTACCCTTCGCTCAGGGCTGGTTCGGAGGCTCGACTCACACGGCGAGAGCCGGTGGGGATACCGTTCGTCATGCCCGGGAGTACGGCAATCACGGCCCCGGCGGCTGCTGCACTCGGCGCGCTTGCCGCGGCTGTGTGGCTTGGACGCGATCCGATCGACGTGCTCCACGCCGGAAGGAAGCTGGCCAGCGCGTTGGCCGACGCAGGGATTGTCATCCGGGCCCGTGGTAGCGATCCTCGACCCTCCGGGGCCGGACATCGCGCCAACGGAGCCAGCCGGCTCACATACCTCCTCATCGGGCAGCCAGGCATACACGGTGAGTGAGAGTCCCGATGGCTCCATTACTGTCACCGACCGCGACGGTAACTTCATCACGTACAGCCCGGTGCGTTCCGCTGGCGTCGACGTCGCCCGTGGGCAATCGGCAGCGGCCATTGTCGGGGTGCGCGACGAGCGCTAGCGCGAATCGCACGCTGCCGCGACTCGCGCACGGAAGCGAGCCGGTCGCACCTGGGCATCTGGTCGTGTTCCTGCACGCCCACCTGCCCTACGTGCGAGACCCTGACGACGAAAACGGTCTCGCCGAGGACTGGTTCTTCGAGGCGGTAACCGAGACCTACATCCCACTGTTGGCCATGGCAGAGGGCTGGCATCGCGACCGCCTGCCGGCGCGACTGACGCTCTCGCTGTCACCACCCCTCCTCGAGATGCTCAGAGATGAGCTATTGGTGACGCGCTACGTCGATCGGACGCGCGCGCTCCTCGAGCTTGCCGATTCCGAGGTGCGCAGGACCGCGAGTGACGAGCGGTTCCGCTCGACGGCTCTTATGAATCGTGCGCGCCTCGCCGACGCCATCGACCGCTTCGAGCACTGGTACTCTCGCGATCTCACCGTCGCGTTTGCTGAGCTCCAGGCTCGTGGAGTGCTCGAGCTCGTCACGTCATGCGCGACGCACGCGTTCCTTCCCGGGTTCGGCGAGGCGTACGCGGCAGCCCAGATCGCCCTCGGCGCCAGGTGCTACGAGCACCACTTTGGCCGCCGGTCGCCTGGTATGTGGCTGCCCGAGTGCGGCTTCGTTCCTGGAATCGACCGGCTGCTGGCCCGCGAAGCGATCAACTACTTCCTGGTGGATGCTCACGCCCTGGAGCTCGCCGATCCACGGCCCGCTCTCGGCACCCACGCACCGATCATCTGCCCCAGCGGCGTCGCGGCGTTTCCGCGGGATCCGGATTCGTCGGCACAGGTGTGGAGCGCCGAGGTTGGGTATCCGGGCGACCCTCGCTATCGCGAGTTCTACCGTGACATCGGGCATGACCTCGACAGCGGCACGATCGGACGCTTTCTCCTCCCCGACGGCGCCAGACGAAACGTAGGGTTGAAATACCATCGCGTGACCGGACGCGACGTGCCGCTTCACGACAAGGAGCCATATCACCGCGCCTGGGCCCTTGACGCGGTGAACGACCATGCCGAGCATTTCGTCCAGGCTCGGGCGCACCGAATCGACGACGTTCGGACCGCGACGGGGCGGGCGCCCGTGATCGTCGCGCCGTACGACGCGGAGTTGTTCGGGCATTGGTGGTTCGAAGGCCCAGAGTTCCTCGACCTGGTCGTCCGTAAGAGTTGCGCCCAGTCCGCGTATCGCCTGTCGACCCCATCCGACGTACTCGAAAGCGGCCTCGAGTTTCAGATCGCGATGCCGGCCGCGAGTTCCTGGGGCGCATACGGGCACAGTCAGACGTGGCTCAACAGCGACAACGAGTGGATCTGGCCGCACGTGCACCACGCGGCACGTGAAATGTCACGGATCGCCCGCGAGCACGTCCGCGCAGAGGGGCTGATGCTCCGCGCCCTCAACCAACTCGCCCGAGAGCTTCTTCTCGCCACCGCCAGCGACTGGCCGTTCATGATCAGTATGGGAACCACGGTCGCGTACGCCGAATCGCGTGTGCGCAGGCACATCAACCGTTTCACCCGGCTACTCGGCCAGATCGAGAATCGAGCGATCGACGAGGACTGGTTGTCCACGATCGAAGCGTCCGACAACATCTTCCCGTACCTCGACTATCACGACTTTGCCGGAGCGGCAACGGTGCTGGAGCGGTGATTCTCCGGCTGCGGGGCCCCCGCCGCATCGGGTGGCGGTCCCGGCGATTTCCGACCTCCCCTCCGGCCGGTTGCGGCCGACCGATTCGACCGACCGCCTGAAAGCGAGGCGTGGCGCTGTTCGTGGTGATGATCGCATCCGAATGCGCACCCGTGGCCCAAGCCGGCGGGCTGGGCGAGGTGGTGTTCGGTCTCAGCCGAGAGTTGGAGCTGCGCGGTCACGCCGTCGAGATCATCCTGCCCAAGTACGACTGCATGCGGTACGACCGCATCTACGGCCTGACCGTCGCTTATCACGATCTCTGGGTTCCCTGGTTCAGCGGTGCTGTCCGCTGTACGGTCTGGTTCGGGTTTGTCGAAGGACGCAAATGCTTCTTCATCGAGCCACACTGTGCTGACCGCTTCTTCGACCGCGGGCACCTATACGGTTCCTCAGACGACGTGCTTCGCTTTGCTTTCCTGTCGAAGGCGGCGCTCGAGTTCATGCTCAAGTCGAACAAACGGCCTGAGGTGATTCATTGCCATGACTGGCAAACCGCCCTCGTGCCCGTCCTCCTGTACGAGATCTACCAGCATCTGGGGATGCACCATCAGCGGGTGTGCTACACCATCCACAACTTCGGACACCAGGGAGTCACGGGCGAGACCGTCCTCTGGGCCACGGGGCTGACGCGGCCGCACCACTTCTACGACTATGAGCGTCTACGGGACGACTTCAACCGGTCCGCGGTGAACCTCATGAAGGGTGGCATCGTCTACGCGAACTTCGTGACGACGGTGTCTCCCCAGCATGCCTGGGAGGCGCAGTACACCGACCAGGGACAGGGTCTCGGTCACGCACTGCACATGCACCGCTACAAGTTTGGCGGGGTGCTGAACGGCGTCGATTACGATCTCTGGAACCCGGAGACCGATCAATTCCTCTCGGTCCAGTACGGCAGCGAACGGTTCGACGGCAAGTACGCCAATAAGTGTGCTTTGCGCGACCGCTTCCTTCTCGCCGACAGCTTCAAGCCGCTGGTCGCGTCGATCGGACGTCTGGACCGCCAGAAGGGCGTCGAGCTGATCCGTCACGCGATCTTCTACACGCTGGCTGAAGGCGGACAATTTGTGCTGCTAGGCAGTAGCCCCGACCCCGCCATCGCTGCGGATTTCTGGCGGCTGAAGCATGAGCTCAACGACAATCAGGACTGCCATCTGGAACTCGCGTTCAGCGTGGAGCTAGCGCATCTCATCTACGCAGGAGCGGACATGTTGGTGATGCCGAGCTTGTTCGAGCCGTGTGGGCTGACGCAGATGGTCGCGCTGAAGTACGGGACCGTGCCAGTTGTTAGAGCGATCGGGGGACTGATCGACACCGTGTTCGACCGGGATTACGCGGCGGGCTGGGAGCGCAACGGGTATGTCTTCCACGAGGCAGACGCTCGTGGACTCGAGTCGGCGCTGAGGCGCGGGATCGGCCTTTGGTATTCCTTTCCTGAGGAGTTCCGCGACCTGCAGCTCAACGGCATGCGCACGGATCACTCGTGGGCGGGACCCGGGGCCGACTACCTGAACATCTACGAGCACATCCGACACAAATGAACCCAACCCACACACACCCGGGCGCGGATTACCGATCGAGAAAACGGGGGACGATCACGTGCGTCTTCTCACACGCACGTGACGCTCCACGAGCGGAGCGAAGAGTCCTAAGAGCAAACCGCATGGCTGCGGCTCCGCCACGACAGCGTGTCGAAACCGCCCTCCTCCGCAGGAGGCGACTTGCACGCACTCAGGCGCGCCGGTGAGCCCGAAGCCAGCCCAGGAGAGCTCGTGGTAGGTATCGAGTTCGCGCTGGTCCTGACCCTGCACCAGCCCCCCGGCAATCTCGAGCGATTGCTCCACGACCAAGAGACGGAGGGGAAGGAGATCCTGTGGGCGATCGACCGCATCCCCCGCTCACTCTGGCAGTACGAGGACCTGGCCCGGGTTCACGTCTCGCTCTCGGGGACTCTGCTTGAGACACTCGCCGATCCCGACTTTCAGCGTCGCGTGTCTGCAATCGTCGATTGCGAGGCACTGTTGTGGCATATGCAGAACAGCCGGATCATCGAGCTCCTCGGGTACCGGCTATTACCACCCCGTGCTGCCGCTGATCCGTCCCGCCGATCGGGAGGAGCAGCTCGATCGATGGCAGACGATCGCCGCGCACTTATTGGCACGCGATCGTGTTCCCGGGTTCTGGCCGCCAGAGCTTGGATTCTCGATGGACATGATCCCCACCCTTCGTCGCCACGGCTACCAGTACGTGATCGTCGACAGCGAGCACGTCTCGCCACTCACCCCGATGCGATGGGAAGAGCTCCGCTACCGCCCCCACCTGGCCCAGTTCGGGGGCGAGCAGATCGTGGTCGCTGTCCGCGATCGCGATCTGTCGAACGCGCAGACAGCGGGCATCGACACCGACTGGTTCATCGCTGAGGTCAAGGCGCGCACGCAGCACTGCGACTTCCCGCCACTTGTCACGACCGCAACCACCGGCGAGAATGGCGAGTGGTTCCGGCACACCGAGCCCAGCCACAACTTCTGGGGAAGCTTCCATGTTGAACTGATGGAACGGGTACGCGCCGAGTCCGCCGGCGGCATCCGCCCCACCTTCATCTCCGAGTACCTCGAGCGATACGGACCACACGGTTGGGTCGCGGTAGGACCCGGAGCATGGAACACCGGCTGGCATCACGGCACCGGGTTCCTTCAATGGAACGGATCGCCGGCTCAGGAGGCCGCGCTCACCCGGGTTGCGGAACTCAGCGAGGCCGTCGACGCCGCCCGACGTAACGCGATCGCGATTGGCGCCTCCAACCCCGACCTATACCGCCAACTCGAGGACGCGCTTGCCCTCATACTGCGGGCGGAGACCAGCTGCAACTTCTTCTGGGGAGACGCGTGGGTCGAGCGTTGCCACGGCGACCTTGACGAAGCGGCGAAGCGCCTCCAGCAGGCCGAGACGCTGTTCTGAAAAGAACGCTCAGCAGGCGCACTCCGAGACGCACACGCCCCTGGTCGCTCGCGCTGTCCAACCACGCCCCGGAGGCAGGCGCTGACGTGTCCCGACATTGACCAAATCTCAGGGGGAGACGGCGCGGTGGACCTCCCCCGGCTATGCGCCGCTGCGCATTGCCGGGGGAACTCCACGGTCACCTCGAAAGAACGGCAGACACTGATGCGAGCTAGGACGGTACTGCCTGAGTGCTGCATCGCCGGGCCGGACCGGCAGTTGTGCCCGTGTTAGGCGGCGTGGCCGTTGGCGATCCAGAGCGGTCGTCTCGGGAGGCTTGAATTGACGCTTCGCTGCTCCCGCGTCCAGCGCGAGCAGCACTCGGTCGACGGGCGGCTCGGACGCCTCCTCGGTCGTCCAAGCGCTATGGCGTGCCAGCCGAAATCGAGTTAGTACCGTCCCGCGCCGACTGCTCCTCGCGTGGGAATGCGGCCACGGTGCCGTCGTGCCCGCAAGGGCGATAGAGCAGAAGCCGGGTCGGAGTCGAGGCGCCGCTGCGATCGTTCGAGGGGAGAGGCACGGCTCGTGCCCAGTCAGATACCCGCATCCTGATGCTTTCGATGACAGCCAGGTCTGCTCCTCTGGGTTTTCTTTGGTTGACGTTCGATGGTTAGTTGTCCGTACTCGTGTGGAGTCGTCGTGGACCATGGCCGTGTTTGCTCTGCCCGTCCCGCGCGTCGCCTGGTTATCCGACTTGCATTTACTCGATCATCGCCCGCACCGTCTCGCCATACGCGGCAGACTGGTTGGACCAACCGGTGGGGCCCGCACCGGCCCCGGGGTGGGCGAGCCCGCGGCCGTCGCATTCCGAGTCGTTCTGAAGCGGGAAGATCCGCACGCCCGGAGGGGCGTGCGGATCTTCGCCGTGACGCCGCGAGAGCGCCTGCCGACGAGTTCGTTACCGACGGGCGCGCCTACCGGGCCCGTCCCCACTCGCTGCACGCAGCGTGAACCTTGAACCCCGGCTAAGAGCCGGCTGGAAGAAGCGCCTGAGTTCCCAGGCGGCCACGTTGTTGCCGAGCTTCTCCCCCTGCTTCACCGAGTTGCGGAAGTGAAAGCCGAGCCAGACCCGCGCGTCGACGACCTGGTTCTGGATATCGGCGACCGTGTCGAAGTGCTGTGTGGTCGTGAGCACGCTGCTCCCGTTCTCTCCTCCCGGCATGGTGACATCGAGGTGATTTGTGTTGAGCGCTGCCGCGAGCGCGTCGGTGAAGGCGGCAGTGAAGCAGCCATGCTGGGAGGGGTATTCGGGATGGCCCGGCACCCCAAGCAGCGACTGCCAGGACGGGTCAGCTGTCGTGTCTGGATTGCCGTCCTTATCGGCGTTCCGGATGGCCGTAATCGGCCGCCAGAGCTGGTAGAAGAACTTCGAGTCAAAGCACGCGATCCCCGCGTCGGTCGTGACGATCTCTCCCATCGCAAGTAGATGCGCGGCGTCGACGAGGTCCAGATTGTGCTGCGAAACGACGTTCTGCATCGTCTGGTTGTACTGGTTGATGTTGTTCCCGACCCAGAAGTAGGCGATCGCGGTCTGCTCGGGCGTTCGGACGCTGCTGTTGAGGGCGCCGTACGCCTCCGTCTCGTTCAGGTCCTTCGCGTATCGCTCGCTTGTCAGCGCCGGCGGGGGCCCGACCCGGAACTGCGACGCTTGCTCGAGAAAGAACGGGCGCATCGTCGCGAGCCAGGGAGTCTGCACTGCCTGACCGGGCTGCAACTGCCACTGTCCGGGCAGGATCGGCCCGATCCCTCCGTAGCTGGGCGTCGCCGCATTAAGCCCGTCGCCGGCGCGGAAGGCGATCAGGTCGTGCGCCGCTGCCTCGCCGAGCGCGACGCCGTCCGCGACGTCTCCGCTCAGCGTTGAGATGTATGTGCTGTACTCGGAATCGACCGTCGGCTGCTGGTCGGGCAGGTAGTAGTCGAGGGTCGTGCGGGCGGCCGCCGCAACTGCAGCTTGCACCGAGGCGTCCGGGACGACTGCGAACGCGAAGTCGTGGTAGGGCTGGTAGCGGCCCTTGAGCTTTATCACGGCGTCGTATACCGCTGCCTGCACGTACGACATGTAGACCATGCCGTCGGTCTGGACCTTCGTCGGGGTTGAGGCGCGTACCGCGTTGACCGCGTTCGTATTCCAGATCAGCACCGCGTCAGCGGGCTTGCCGGCTGGCCCCTGCGGCTTCGCCGAGGCCGCCGACAGGAGGACCGAAGCGGCTGCCACGAGGGTGCCCACCAAGACGAAGAGCGTCTTGACTTGAACTTTCCTCTTCCTCATTTCTCCTCTTTCCTTTGTGTTTTGCGCGGAGTCGTATGTGTTCTGCTCATGGGTCTTGTTGGTTGTTCAGGCTGTGGTGCGCGGGCTCGGTTCTGGGAGGTGGCCAGCACTCCGCCGACGAGGATCGAGAGCGGGAAGCCGGCGCCTGGGCTTTGCCAGTTACGCGTCTGCGACGTCGGAGCTGAGCGCGACCAATCGGTCGCTTCGGTCTGCGCCGATCAGCACTAGGAACAGTCCGGCCACGGCGATGGCGACGAAACGGCGAGCACAACCGCGTCGATCCGGCTGCAATATCGGCCTGGTTTGTAGCGTCCAGAGTGGGTGGAGGGGCGGTCATGACCGGACCCGCGTGAGAAGCGGCACGGCGTGGGCTGGTCAGTTCGGCAGACTCGTAGTGCTACGGGTCCGCCGCGGTCGCTGATGGGAGATCACGAGCCCGCCACCGACGCCGAGCATCGCGAGCGCGAGGCCGCCGGCGGCGCCGATGCCGGCGTCGCCCCAGTCAAAGCCGCTCGGCGGTGACTGGATCCGAACCACCGCCTGCGGAGCGGTTGCGTTCGCGATGCGGCCACGGTCGGGCGTAGCGACTGGAACCAGCGACTTGTCCGGGCGGCTGTAGACGCTCGCGGGCGCCTGTTTGCCCGCGGGCACGAAGTCCGCGGGCCTCGCGCTCGCTGCTGGAGCGCCGGCGGCTGAGAGCGACAGGATGACCGCGGCGGTTGTGGTCATGCGGTGGGTGGTGGTCATGTCGACCTGCTTCCTTTGGCTTGTTGATCGCGGGTGCGAGCGGTTCGACGAGGAGCATGCGCTCGGCAGGTCGAGAAACGGTCGATACCGGTCGAGAATCGGTAGACGCGGGCGCAAGAGGGCGGTTTGTGAGGGCCGAGCGCGGCGGTGGTAGCGTTGGCCGCGGGGCCAACGCCAGGTGATCGAGTTCCGTGTCTTGGGGTCGCTTGAGGTTGTCGATCAAGACGGCCGCCTGCTGGCGCTGGGCGCGCCCCAGCAGCGGGCGCTGCTGGCCGCGCTTGTCCTGCACCGCCGCGAAGCGGTCTCCTCGGATCGCCTGATCGACGAGATTTGGGGTGAGCACCCGCCCGCGAGCGCGAACAAGCTCGTTCAGGGGTACGTGTCGAGTCTGCGCAAGGTGCTCGGCGAGGGACTGTTGGTCACGCGCGGCCACGGCTACCTGCTACAGGCCCAACCTGGCCAGGTTGACATCGACCGATTTGAATCCCTGCTGGCCGAAGGCCGAGCCGCGCTCGAAGGATGCGTCGAGTTGACCGCAGGGGCTGTGTTGCGGGAGGCACTCGAGGTATGGCGGGGTCCGCCGCTCGCGGACTTCGCCTACGAGCCGTTTGCCCAATCTGAGATCGCCCGGCTCGAGGAGTTGCGCCTCGTTGCGCTCGAGGAGCGGATCGAGGCGGACCTGACCTCGGGCGAGCACGCGCGGCTGGTGGGCGAGCTCGAGGCATTGGTCCGTGAGCATCCGTTGCGCGAGCGCCTCCGGGGTCAGCTAATGCTCGCGCTGTACCGCTCCGGCCGGCAGGCCGACGCGCTGCAGGCCTACCGGGACGCTCGACGTGAGCTCATCGACGGGGTCGGACTCGAGCCCGGGCGCGCGCTGCAGCAGCTCGAGCAAGCGATCTTGGCCCACGACCCGGCGCTGGACCCGCCCGACCGGCCCACCACTCGCGCGTCGCCCGCAACCCCGCAGCGCCGGTGGCGCGGCGGTGTGCTGATCGCGGCCGCGGGAGCATTGCTGCTGGCGGCGATGGCCGCGGTGGCGGTGAAGCAGGCGAGCTCCGTAGCGAGCACGGTGCGGGTGGCGCCGAACTCAGTCGCTGAGATCGATGTTCGGAGCGGCCGGATCGTCGCAGCGGCGCCCGTTGGTGCGCGTCCCGGACCGATCGCGTTCGGCTCGGGATCGCTCTGGATAGCGAACCTCGACGATCAGAACATCTCCCGCGTCGATCCCAGCAGCCTCCGGACGGTGCGGAACATCCCGCTCCCCACTCCTCCGATGGCGCTTGCCGCGAGCGCCGACGGGGTGTGGGTGATCGAGCCGAATGCCAATCCGGCCCAGAGCAGCGTGTCCGTCAGCCGGATCAACCCGGAGTTCGACGTACCTGGGGCCCCGGTGCAGGTCCCGAACCTCGTGCCGGGCGCACCCGGGGCCGTCGCGCCGCAGGGCCACTCGGTCTGGGTAGCGCCCTCGAACGGGCTGCTGACCCGTCTGGACGCGCTCACCGGGCGTCCGCAGGGGAAACCCGTCGATCCGAACGCCAGCCCGTCTGGTATCGCGGTCGCCGAGGGGGCGGTCTGGCTCACGGACACCGACGCGGGCAACGTGATCCGTGTCGACCCGACTCGGCTGGTGACGCCGTTCCCGGTCGGCAATGGACCGACCGCGATCGCCGCGGGCGAAGGGGGTGTGTGGGTGGTTGATTCGCTCAACGAGACGGTCGTGCGGATCGATGCGGACACATGGGCCGTGAAGGCCATCATCCCCGTGGGTCGCGCACCCACCGGGGTGGCGGTGGGTGGCGGGTCGGTGTGGGTCGCCAACAGCGCCGACGGAACCGTGACGCGCATCAACCCGACCACCGACAAGCCGGTAACGATTACGGTGGGAGGCAGCCCGCAGGCGCTGACGGTCGCGGCTGGCCGCGTCTGGGTCACAGTCGACGGGCGGTCGATCGCGCCGAGCACTGCCGGATCGGGGGGCGGGACGCTGCGGATGGTGTCCTTCAACGACATCAACGACGTCGCCTCCATGGACCCGGCGCTCGCCGACGGCGGGGTCTCGCGGCAGCTCATATTCGCGACGTGCGCCGGCTCGTGAACTATCCCGACAAGACCGGCCCCGCCGGGTCGCAGCTCAAGCCGGAGGTCGCCCAGGCGCTACCAACACGCTCCCCCGACGGCTGGACGTACACATTCACGATCCGCCGCGGCTATCGGTTCTCGCCCCCGTCAGGTCAGCCGGTGACAGCACAGACCTTCAAGGACTCGATCGAGCGCACCATGAACCCGGCAATGCACAGCTACTTCGCCGCCAACCGCTACCTGGCCGATGTCGTGGGCGCTCGCCGGTACATGGCCGGCAAAGCGAGCCACATCGCCGGAATCGTCGCGCGTGGCGACAAGCTCACGATCCGGCTTACCTCTCCGGCGGGTGATTTCCTCTCCCAGATCGCGCTGCCCGGCTTCTGTGCAGTCCCGAGTGGCACCCCGGCCAAACCAAACCTGGGGCGGGTCCCGTCGGCGGGCCCCTACTACGTAACGTCCTACACGCCCAAGCAGAGCGTCGTGCTGGCGCGAAATCCGAACTACCACGGCGACCGCCCGCACCATTTCGCCCATATCGAGCTCATGTTGGGTGTCCCGGCTGCGCGTGCCGTTCACGAAATAGAGTCCGGCACAGCCGACTACACACAACTCGGCGGGGATTACTACGCGTTCACGCCCGCGATCAGACGCCTGGTGCCACAGCTCGCTAGCGCGTATGGCGTCGGCAGCGCCGCAGCCGCACGCGGAGCGCACCAATATTTCGTCAACCCGGAACCCGAGCTCCACTACCTCGCCCTGAACACCCACCGCCCGCTGTTCAGCGACGTCAGGCTCCGGCAAGCGGTGAACTACGCGATCGATCGACCCAAGCTGGCCGAGATCGGGTTCGCGGATCAGCCGCTCCCAGGGCCGACCGCCGACCACTGTCTGCCGCCGGGAATGCCGGGCTACCGCGCCGCCCACGTCTACCCGCCGCGCCCGGATCCAGCCAGAGCCAGACAGCTGGTCCAGTCCGCCCACGCGCGTGGGCACACCGCGGTGCTCTACGCGGGCAACGAAACCGTGCAGCCCGAGCTGGCCCAGATCGTGAAGAACAACCTGGACGCGATCGGCTTGAACGTAGAGATCAAGACCTTCCCCGTCACGAACTTCTTCCAGCACCTGACAACACCCGGTGAGCCATTCGACCTCGCCATCGCCGGCTGGTTGGCGGACTACCCCGATCCCAGCCAGATGCTCAACCCGCTGCTCGACGGCAGCCTCGGCTACCCGTCATTCGCCGATCCCGCCTACCAGCGCCGGCTCGCCGTCGCCGCACGCCTCTCCGGCCCCCAGCGGTACCTGACCTACGGCGCACTCGATCTCGACCTCGCCCAAAACGCAGCGCCACTGGCAGCATTCAGCAACCCCTCCGCCAACGATTTCTTCTCCCAGCGAATCGGCTGCCAAACCTGCGGCGCCTACGGAATGGACCTCGCCGCGCTCTGCATCAGGGGCGCCCACCGCGGATGATCAGAACCTCGCCGCGAACGGCTAACTGCGGCTGCCGGCGCGGGGGCCACACTCGCCGCTACGTCCCACAGACAGCAAGCGTGAGCACTCGCGTGGCTCGTGTCTCCGGGGACCGCGGCAGCCAATGCCCGATCGTTTGTCAAAGCAGGTCCCCGGCCCGCTATCCAGAACAACCTCCCGCTCGCCCGACAGGAGCGCGCCCGGAGATCGACCGACCGCACCCGCTCGCCGATACCGAAGGGTTCTCGCGGTGGGTCTGGGTCAAGAGCCCACCGGCGCAGCACGCCTGGTGCTCTGGCAATGCGTCACGGACCTGGGGGTCCGGAGGCCCGGCTGCCTGACTACCGCTCGCCTCAGCGGTTGCGGGAGTCGGGTCGCCCTGGACGTCAGTACTGCCAAGGACGACGAGGAGGCGTCCGAGCCGCCCGTCGACGGAGTCCTGCTCGCGCTGGAAGCGGGAGCAGCGAAGCGTCAATTCAAGCCTCTCGAGACGACCGCTCTGGAACGCTCACGAGCTCCGCGTCGCCGAGACCACAGCCATTTGGCTCGCCAGCCGGCGCCACAAACCCGGTCACGCGAGCGCCCGCCGGGCGATCCTCGCGACGCTCGGCTACGCCGGCCTGCGCAACAGCGAGGCGTGCGAGCTGAACCTCGGAGACCTGGACTTCGCTCATGGTGTGATCCACGTCCGCGACGCGAAGACCGAAGCAGGCGTCCGCAAGGTCAACATGACTCCCTGGCTACACGACGAACTGCTCGCCTATCGAGCCAGTCGACCCGAAGCGCAGCTCGACGAGCCGGCCTTCCCCACACGCAGCGGCGCGCGCCGCGACCGCCGCAACATCAACCGTCGGGTAATCGCGCCAGCGGTCCGCGCGGCCAACGCGCTTCGCGCCAAGCGCAAGCTGCCGGCACTTCCCGGATCGATCACAGCGCACACCTTCCGCGCACCTTCATCACGCTGATGCTCGAAGCCGGCGCGCCGGTCCCCTACGTCCAGGCCCAGGTGGGCCACGAGGACCCGACGACCACGCTTCAGATCTACGCGCAGGTGCTCAGGCGTCGCGCCCGCCGCCGCCACGGCGAGGCGTTCGACGCGCTGATGGCCGACGCCGTTCCGTCGGCAGCGTCGATCATGATGCGAGCCGATCCTGACCGACCGGAAGGCTCAGGCGTGCTCGACATGCCGGCGGTTTCCGGCGGATCCGGTCACAGCAACGAGCCAAACCGGAATCTGTGACCAGTTTCTCCCACGCACACCCATGACCATCGCCACGAAAATCTGTAACCGTTCAGTCGTCGGGGCCTGTGGCGAGGATTCCTGCTTGTTGCAGCGAATCTTGCGGTTATGGACCGCGCGGAGGCGGAAGCGATCTATGACTCGGGGCGCGAGGCGTGTGCCGAGTTCATTCTGGATCTCGCGGGTCGGTTTGCGCAGCACGAGGATCGGCTGAAGCGGCTTGAGGATCAGGCTCGTCAGGACTCGCGCACGAGTTCCAAGCCGCCATCGCAGGATCCGCCGAAGACGCGTCAGCAGCGGCGCGCAGAGGCGCGGGCGAGGGCCAAGGAGCTTGCACGCCGGGAGGGTGAGCGCCGCAAGGCGGGTGGGCAGGGGGGTCATCCGGGCGCGGGTCGCGATCTGAAGCTGCAGGATCAGATTGATGAGATCGTCGATCACTATCCGGATGCGTGTGGCGGGTGTGGTCGCGAGTTCACCGACCGGCAGCGCCGACCCAAGCGACGGTTTGGTCGCCACCAGATTGCCGAGCTACCGCCGATCAGCGTGATCTGGACGGAGCATCGCACGCACCAGTTCCGCTGTCGGCACTGCCGCGCACGGACCAGTGCACGATTGCCAGAGCAGATCAGCTCCTACGCATTCGGGCCGAGATTGGAGGCGGCGATCGTGACGTTGACCGCCCGACACAGGATCTCGCGCCGCGGGATCTGCGAGCTCGCGCGCGATCTGTTCGGTGTCACGCTCTCGACCGGCGCGGTTGACGCGATCTGCCAGCGCGCCTCAGAGGCGTTGGCTGGCCCGCACTGCCATTTGCAGGACTGGGTGCTTGACCAGGGCGTGGTGCATGTCGATGAGACCGGCTGGCGCACGCGTGGTGAGGGCCGGGCGTTGTGGACCGCGACCACCCCTGGGGCGACGTACCTGCAGATCGCCGAGCATTGCAACCGCGAGCAGTTCAACGCGCTCGTCGGTACCGGATACGCCGGGATCGTGGTCTCCGATCGCTGGAACGGATACGAGCACCTTGACCCCGACCAGCGCCAGGTGTGCTGGTCGCACATTCAGCGCGACTTCCGCCGCCACGCAGAGGGACTGGCCGAGCAGCAGAGCTTCGGCGAGCAAGGCCTCGAGCTCACCCGCGGCGTGTTCGCGGCGTGGCGCGCCTACCAGGACGAGCATCACGACCGCGACCGGCTAGCCGCCGACATCGCGCCGATCCAGACCGAGCTACGCCGGCTGCTCGAAGAAGCCAGCCCGAAGAGCCGGCGCACTCGCTGGCATCGGCGGTTCGCCAACAACCTGCTCAAGGTCTGGCCCGCGCTCTGGACCTTCGTCACCGTCGAGGCCGTCGAGCCCACCAACAATCCCGCCGAACGAGCGCTCCGCGCACCGGTCATCCATCGAAAGCTCTCGCTCGGCAGCCAAAGCCAGAACGGCGAGCGATTCGCTGAGCGCGCGCTCTCAGCAGCAGCCACCTGCCGCCTTCAAAGCCGCTCACTGTTCACCTACCTCAGCGAACTACTCGTCGCCCACAGCCGAGGCGACCCATTCCCAGCGCTCGCCTAAGGCCCCCGGGACTGAACGGTTACGAAGAATCCCGCGATTTGCGGGGCTTTCTCGAAGCCGACGCCCGGACTCGAATCGGGGACCCCTTCATTACGAGGCATGCCCAGGCGGTGGTTTGCCCGGGCCAAACGCAGCGCTTTGCCGGCAACACGGACGATGGAGGCCTGACGCGGCGGCCGCCGAAGTGCGTTTCTTGAGGCATGAGGCTTCCATATGGCTTCCATGTCAGACGCCTCAGCTGCGCTCAGCCAGATGAATCGAAAGGCTGGCGGCCCAGGACCACCAATCGGGCCGTGCACCACATCACCCCAAGCGACCTGACCGGCGGTGACCGGCTCGCACGACGCGCAGCTCCGGTCTTGGCCATCGTCGGCGCCGGCGGAGACCCACTCCTCAGAGATCAGGTTGTTGATCAAGCGAGCCCCTCCGCCCGCCGGTCATCTGGCCGCGCTCGCGTCGCGCCGAGTGCGTCAACGAGGTCGCCACCACGCCAGTGGGCGACTCGAATAGACAACCGAAAGAGGCTCACCACCCTCTCGGCAGCAACATCGCTGATCTCGATCCGCGAGCGAGTCCGGCGCCGCCAGCCTCATGTCGCTGTGACTCGGGCGCGCTTCCGACTGCGAGCTCGGCTTCCCACTGCACAGGCACGCCGCAGAACACGCTGGCGATGCAGCGTCGCCATCTCGATCACGCCGATCGTAACGGAATCGGCGATCGCATTCGTGGCAAGGACGTCCTGTCTCGATTGTGAGCCAGAGTTGTCGAAAGCTCGACGGTCGGGAGGCTCGCGTAGAGCCTCGCCGTGATACGAACCGCCGATTCGGATCTTCGTTATTGCAAACGAATGCGCCAGTCCGGCCTAATGCGCCACGCGTATGGCTTTGCCTCGTCGTCTACTGCCGCGCCGACGTTGTCACGCGCGGCGTTCTCGTCGTCACCGTGCACTGACGCCCGGTGGCGGGCAGCAGCGTTGAGAACTTCGTTCTCCTCTCCCACCAGCGTGACCGAACAGGTGTCGTCGCCGGGCCATTGGCTGCAATCGACTGCGATGTCGGGCATGGTCTCCCCTCTTCCGAAACATGGACCGCCTCTCGTGTGTGGTCCCCGATTGGCGATTGGCGGTTGGACGGAACCCAAGCCTATCCTGACTCAGCCCAGCTTCGATAGCTTATCCCCAGCTCCTTACCGCGAGCTGGGGATTTCGAAAGGGGAAGAGCGATGGGGCGGACGCATGTCGTGCTCGAAGGTGGCGGGCGGCCAGCGATGCCGGACGCGAAGCGCGTGCGCGACCTGCCTGGTGATTCTCCGGTCGCGCTCACTCTGACGCTCCGGGGTCCTGAGCTCCCGGAGGCGGGCTGGACGCTCGCCAGGGATGACCTCGAGCAGAGCTACTCGGCCAGCGCTGACGACCTCGCCGCGGTGAGGCACGTGTTAGAAGGGTTCGGTCTGAAGATCGAGCAGGAATCGGCGCTGACCCGCAGCGTGACCGTCAGCGGCGCGGCCGCTCAGATCGAGAAAGCCTTTCAGCCCGATTGGGGCATTTATCGCAGCGTCCGGCAGGGCGAGTTCCGGGGCCGGGAAGGCGAGATCAACATACCGGCAGAACTCGACGGGGTGGTCACCGGAGTGTTCGGGCTCGACCAGCGACGCGTCGCCGCTCGGCGGCATGCCAGTGCGACTCCCGGTGAGGCACCCCAGCCTGGCCGCAAGCCGCTCGGCCCGGCTGACCTTGAGAAGCGGTACCGGTTTCCGGCCGCCGATCAGGTCGATGAAACGATCGCGATCGCCGAATTCGGCGGTGGCTTTTTCGAAGATGATCTCAGCTCCTTCTGCGACCGCCATGACCGGCCGACGCCACGCGTGACCGTGGTGCCGCTTGACCTCCAGCCAATGACACGGACGGCCATTGCCGCTCTGCCCGCCGAGAAGCAGGAGGAAGCGCTCGGCGAGAGCGGCGAAGTCACGTTGGACGTCGAGATCGTGGCGGGACTGTGCCCCGGCGCGCACATCGTCATCTACTTCGCGACGTTCGACCAAAAGGGCTGGATCGACCTGCTGCACGCAGTTATCACCGCTACTCCGCCGCCGGCCGTGCTCTCGGTCAGTTGGGGGTACGCTGAGGATGGGCCCCACTGGTCTGAGCTCGCCCGAAAGGCGATTAACGAGCGTTTGCAGGTCGCCTGCGTGATGGGAATCACAGTCTGCGCCGCCGCCGGTGATGACGGGGCAAGCGACGAAGTGCACGACGGGCGCGCCCATGTGCACTTCCCTGCTTCGAGCCCGTTCGTGCTCGCGGTCGGTGGCACAATGATCGACGACGCAGACGTGGAGGTCGTGTGGTGGGAGGATCCGGGGGAGTGGACTGCCGATGGCGGCGGCTCCACCGGCGGAGGTGTGAGCGTCTTGTTCCCTCGGCCGGCCTGGCAGACCGTGGAGGCCGTCTCACTGAATCCGGACAGCCTCGTCGGCCGCGTCGTTCCCGACGTGGCGGCCCTGGCAGGGGCTCCGTTCTATGACGTGGTCGTCGACGGCGCGGCCGCGCCGCTGGGCGGGACTAGTGCCGCTACACCGCTGTGGGCGTCCCTGGTGGCTCGCATCACCGCTTTGCGGCGCCCGACGGCATCGCCTTTGTCCCTCGCTCCGCTGCTCTACGAGGCAGCACCACGGGCTTCTCGCAAACGTGGACAGGTGGCCTTCACCGACATCACGCGGGGGTGCAACAGAACGCCGCATGTCGCAGGATACAAGGCACAACGCGGTTACGATCCGGTGTCAGGATGGGGCGTGCCCGACGGCCTCGCTCTACTGCGCTGCATGTGAGTGTCACGCTCAGGCGGTCAGCCCCCCGCCGGCCGTCATCCGCTCGGCTCGGCGGAGTGCCGGCAGAGCACCGAGCAGCTTCAACTTCGCCATCGCGTCGTCGATAACGGCGCTCGCTTCGGCGGCTCGGTGATCATCGATCAGCGAGGCTCCGTAATCGAGTTCGACGCGTGCGACCCAATAGGGGTAGCCGAGTGATGTAAGTTGCTCAAGCGCGCTGCAGAACTCGCCCTGGGCAAGCGCGTGATCGCCCTGGGCCGCTGCGAGCAGGCCGCGTCCTCGCGCAAGCTGCGCGCGCAGATAGGGAGGCACGTGACCGGCCGGGCGGCTCGCCAGCAGTGAGAGCAGGTCTGCCGCCTCGTGGAATTGAGAGAGGTTCACCGCGGCTTCGATCGCGGCGGGGAACGCGATCCGGACCGCTTGGGCAGCGGGCCCCTCGACGGCAGCCACCTCACGGATAGTCCGTAACAGCGTGTCAAGGGCGTGGGCCGAATGGCCGCAAGCCATCTCGACCAGCGCCTCACAGGAGAGGTAGGTCCAGCGCAGCTCGTTCTCTTCGGAGTCCCGGCAGCCGTCAAGTGCGGACACGTGCTCACGTGCCTGCGTGATTCGGCCTCGGTACAGGTCGAGGATCGCCAGCTGCAACCGTATGGACTCGCTGCCAGGTCGTTCCTGAGCGTCACCGTTCAGTAGCTCGGCGCCCAATCGCTCGAGTTCCCCCCATGACCCCGTGTACTCACATACGCGCATCAAGTTCGACGCTGCGAGGCTCTCGTAGAGCCGGCTACCGATCCGTCTGGCTGTCTCCAACGCTTCCCGCGTTCGTTGCTCGGTCCCCGGGAGATCGAATCTCGCCAGGAGGTCACCGCTGTTGAGTTGTGCGCGGAACAGCGGGTCACTCAGATCGCTGCGATTGCACAGCTCGATCGCGCCGCCGAACAGAATCCGAGATTCGTTCACACGACCGAGGATGTCGTAGTGCACCGCCTTGTATGTCAGCGCGGTCGCGAGCACGCTTTGCAGCTCGAGTGCCTCGGCCAGAGTCAGAGCTTGCTCGATCGGACCTGACGCCTCGGTGACGCCGCCGGTGTACAGCAAAGCGACTCCAAGCTCAATGCTGATCTCCGCGACGTCGACGTCCTTGGCGTCGCCCAGCACGGCGAGGGCACTCCGCATGCGGTCGATCGCTTCGGACGCCCGCCCCAAGCGCCGGAGTGCCTCCCCAATTTTTGCAGCAAGACGCGCAGCGTCGCTGTGGCGGCCGATTGCCTGCAGAGCGGCGGCCGCGGTCTTGAAGGACTCAAGCGCCGCCTCATGGCGTCCGTCCACCAGCGCCATCTGGCCGGCTGCCTGGATCAGTCCGATTCGCTCGTCCTCGCCTTCCGCCAGATCGATCGCGGTTCGGTACGCGCTCTCGGCGGCCTGCGGTGCGCCGAGCGCCGCCGCCCGGTCGGCGCCGCGGCGCAGCGCGGCCACGGCTTCTCGTCGTAGCTCGCCCGCGTCGGCGTCGCCGGCGCCGCATCGATAGGCGTCGAGGTAGTGGACGGCGATCACTTCGGCAACATCCTCGCCGTCCCCCGAGAACGCATGACGCAGATACCGGGCGGCGGCCAGGTGCAGCGACTTGCGCTCTCGCTTGGAGAGCATCTCGTAGGCCACGGCCCGCAACATGGACTGCGCGAACGCGTATTGACCCCGGTCAGGAGACAGCGGATCTGCGTGAACCGTGAGGACCTGATTGCGAACCAGCCGGGTCAGGACTCCCTCGAGATCGAGCGCATCCGGTGCTCCGAGCGACTGCGCCGCCGCACGCGAGAAGCTGCCCCCAAACACCGACATCGCCTTGATCAGCGAGCGTTCTTCGGGCGCGAGCGCATCCAGCCGCGCACCGAGCAGGGACATGAGACCGGGCGGAACGTCGAGAGGGCCGAGCTCTCCATCGAGCACGAGCGCGCCGTCGCGCTCCGTGAGGACGCCCCGGTCAGCCAATGTGCGGACAGTCTCGATCGCGTAGAGCGGAACCCCTTCGGCGTGAGAGATGATCTTCTCCTTGGTATCCGCGGGCAGCGTCGCCAGCGAGTCCAGCAACTGCTCCATGGCCGGCGCGCGCAGCGGCTCGAGGTACAGCGCGGTGGCGCCACGGCGTCCTGCAACCCATCCAGGCCGCCGCTCCGAGAGCTCGGGCCGGGCGAGGGTCACGATGAAGATGCGGTATTGCGCCGACCAGTCGAGGAGATACTCGGTGAAGTCCAGCACCCCGTCGTCTGCCCAATGCATGTCCTCGAACACCATGACGACTGGTTCATGCTCGGCCAGACGCTCGAAGAACAGCCTCCAGCCGGCGAACAGCTCCTCTCGACTCGCTCCGGGCTCAGCAATGCCGAGCAGGACACCGAGGCGCCCACGCAGGAAGTCGCGCTCGCTCGGTTCGTCGATCCAAAGCTCCAAGCCGGTGGCCAGCTTGGACTGCACCTCCTCAGGCGCGGCATCCTCCGGGATGTTCAACCGCTGGCGCACCATCTCGGCGACGGCCCAATACGCCACCCCCTCGCCGTAGGGCAGGCAGCGCCCGGCGTGCCACAGGACGGTGCCGGCCAGCCCGTCGAGGTACTTGAAGAACTCCCAACGCAACCGACTCTTGCCCACGCCAGCGGGTCCCGAGACGGCCATGAGATGCGTGGAATGGCGATCCACTGCGGAGTGAAAGAGCTCCTTGATCAACCGCAGATCCCCCTCCCGGCCGACAAACCTGGCGTGAAGGCCTTCGTCGCGGTGCGCGCCGCCTGCTCTGGCGACGACGCCCTGCGCGCGCCACAGGCGAAGCGGCTCGGCTTTGCCCTTGATCTCGTGGCATCCGGCGCCTTCATAGTCGATCGCTGGGGTGACCAGGCGCGTGACTTCATCGACCAGCACCGTCCCAGGGTCGGCGATCGATTGCACCCTGGCCGCCGTGTTGACCTTGTCGCCGACGACCAATCCCTCGCCCTCGTTCACCATGGACGCGGCCTGACCCGTGACTACTCCTCCACGCGCCCGCAGGTCCGGTGCGCCGATACTCTGGCCTAGCGCCGTGACGGCGTCGACGATCTCCAGGCCGGCGCGAACCGCGCGCTCGGCGTCATCCTCGCGCGTCACCGGAGAGCCCCAGACCGCCATTACCGCGTCGCCGATGAACTTCTCGATCGTGCCTCCGTAGCGGCTCACGACCGTCCGAGCGCGTTCGAAGTAGCGCACGAGAAATTCGCGCACTTCTTCCGCATCCCACCGTTCCGATAGCGAGGTGTAGGCGACGAGATCGACGAACAGGACCGACACGGTCCGAAGCTCGGCCGGCCTCCTGTTCTCTCCGTTCGAGGCGGCGTCGGGGGGCCCGGCCGTTGGCGCCGGTGGGGCAGCGGTCGTCCCGGTCGCCAGCGATGTGCCGCATTCCGCACAGAACTTCTGCAGCGGGGCGGTGCTCGCGCCGCACGTTGGACAGCGCAAGGACAGTTCCATCCCGCACTCTACGCAGAACTTCGCGCTGGCGACGTTGTGTTCCCCACACCGCGGACAAACCATCGCGGCTCACTCCTTCATTCGTAGCCGCAAGCGTAGCGCAGCGCCTGCGGCGCCTGAACGCGAGTTCACTCGGATCGGCACGATGACGTTACGTCGGTTGGGCGCCTGCGAGCCCCGGCGAACCGCCCCGAGCGTTGAGGCCCGCAGCGGCGGGAGCTGCCACGAATCGTCGTTTGTTGAGTCGTCGAGCATCCAGACGGCAGCGCGACCGCCCGTCGATGCGGATCGCCCGTGCCTGCCGGGCCAGTCGATCAGCGAGACGTGATGATCAGCCCGCAGCCCCGGCGGGGTCGGCCTTACGGATAGATGCGTAGTGCATACCCGATCGTTTCCGCGGGGGTGTCAGGCGGCTTCGTCGATGATCTGGCGGTAGCTGACCGGCTCGTAGCGGGTGCTGAGGCCGAGCAGGGTCTGGAACGCGGCGTGCGGGTTGCCGCGACGGTTGTGGCGGAAGACGAACTCGTCGAGGTACGGCTGGAGGTGTTGGCGTGACGCGCGGCGGTGGGTGCCGTGCAGCCACGCCTTGAGGTTCGAGATCGCCCGGTGCGCACGCGGGAGGTACGGCGGGTCGCCGACGGGGTCGGGGCCCTGGCTGAACGGGGCGTGGTCGTAGCCGAGCTCGGTCAGCCCGTTGTAGCCCTTCCAGCCGTCGGTCCGCACGATCGCGCCGGGCGCGGTCGTGTCGCTCACGAACGCGCTCAGCGAGGGCTTGCTGGCATCCTCGAGGATCCCGAGGCGCAGGCGCCCGGAACCGCGGCCGCGAACCTCGACCGCAACCCCGCACAACACCTTTTTCCCCCGCTGACGGCCGCCTTTCATGCCCTGCTGACAGCCGCCGAGGAAGAACTCGTCAACCTCAACATCACGCTTGAGCGGCTCGCGCTCTGGGGCGACCATCGCCCGTCTGAGCTTGTGCAGCATCATCCACGCCCGCTCGTGACGCTGGATCCCGAGCTGCCGCTGCAGCTGCACCGCCGAGATCCCCGGATGGTGCGTCGCGACCAGATACGCCGCCCAGAACCACAGCCGCAACGGCGTCTGCGTGTTGTGCATCACCGTCCCGGCCGTGACCGACGTCTGCGCCCCGCAGCGCTTGCATTGCCATACCCGCCGGCGCTCGTGCATCGCACCGACCTCACGCCCACCGCACCGGCGACAGCGGAACCCCTCCGGCCACCGACACGCGAACAAGTACTCCCGACACGCCTCCTCGGTCGCGAACCGTTCTTGGAACTCCATGATCGTCCAAGGGAACCCAGGCCGCGGCACCCAGTCAAGCTACAAATCACCCCAGACGGAAACGATCGGGTATGCACTAGATGCGTTTGCAGCGGGTGCGGACCGCGAGGGGGGCGGTGACCCACAGGTGCTAGTCAAGGACGGCAGCCAGTCCTCGGCCGTCGGCTGGTGAAGTAGCCGGCCGACGGCCGGCCAAGCTCCGTCCACGCTGCCTGAGCTTTCTTCTGCACGTGGCGCCATTCGGGAGCCTGTACTTCGCGTACCAGACGGACCGCGCGTGCTCCACGAATCCGTAACCGTTCAGTCGTCGGGGCCGTGGGCAGGGATTCCGCGTTGTTGCAGCGAATTTTGCAGTTGTGGATCGTGCCGAGGCGGAGGCGATCTATGACGCGGGCCGGGAGGTGTGTGTTGGGTCATCCTGGATCTTGCTGGCCGGGTGCAGCAGCTTGAGGAGCGGCTGACTCGTTTGGAGACTGCTGCTCGTCAGGACTCGCGGACGAGCTCGAAGCCGCCGTCGTCGGATCCACCGAAGTCGCGGGCGCAGCGGCGGGCGGAGGCCCGCGCGAAGGCCAAGGAGTTGATGCGCAGGGAGGGTGAGCAGTGTCAGGCTGACGGTCAGCCTGGGCATCGCGTTACGGGTCGCGAGCTGCGACCCGAGGGCCAGATCGATGAGATCGTGGATCACTACCCGGAGTTCTGTGGTGGGTGCGGCCTCCAGTTCACCGCTGAGGAGCGACGCCCGAGACGGCGGTTCGGTCGCCATCAGGTCTGTGAGTTGCCGCCGATCAGCGTGCGCTGGAGCGAGCATCGCACCCACCAGTTGCGCTGCCCGGACTGTCGCGCCCGGACGAGCCTCGGCTGCCGGCCGAGATCGGGGCGGATGCGTTCGGGCCCAGGTTCCAGGCCGCGGTCGTCACGTTGATCGCGAGGCATCGGATCTCGCGCCGGGGGATCACGGAGCTCGTAGGCGATCTGTTCGGCGCCCGGCTCTCGACCGGCGGCGTGGAGGCGATCTGTGAGCGCGCGTCAGACGCGCTCGCGGGTCCGCACTGGCAGCTGGCTGTACTGGGTTCCTTGATCAGGGCGCGGTGCATGTCGATGAGACCGGCTGGCGCACGCGCGGGACGGCCGTGCCCTGTGGACGGCCAGCACCCCGGCCGCGGCGTTGTTCGTGATCGCCGAGCACTGCAACCGCGCTCAGTTCGACGCGCTGATCGGCACCAGCTATCCCGGGATCGTGGTCTCTGATCGCTGGAACGGCTTTGAGCACCGCAACCCGCACCAGCGGCAAGTGTGCTGGTCCCACATCAAGCGCGACTTCCGCGGCCACGCTGACGGGCTGGCCGAGCAGAAACCTTCGGCGAGCGCGGGCTCGGGCTCGCTCGTCGCGTGTTCGCTGCCTGGCGCGCCTACCAGCGCGAACATCACGACCGCGACCGGCTCGCCGCCGAGATCGCGCCCATCCAAACCGAGCTGCGCCGACTGCTCCGATACGCCAGCCCGAAAAGCCGGCGCACCCGCTGGCACCGGCGGTTCGCCAACAACCTACTCAAGGTCTGGCCGGCGCTCCGGACCTTCCTCACGATCGAAGGCGTCGAGCCGACCAACAACCGCGGCGAGCGCGCGCTCCGCGGCCCGGTCATCCACCGAAACTCTCACTCGGCACCCAAACCCACACCGGCGAGCGTTTCGCTGAGCGCGCCCTCACCGCCGCGACCACCTGCCGCATGCAACAACGCTCGCTGTTCACCTACCTCAGCGAACTACTCATCGCGCACAACCGCGGCGACCCGTTCCCAGCACTCACCTGACGGCCTCGGGGACTGAACGCTTACACGAATCCCCCAATTAGCAGGTACTTCTCAGAGCCGACGCCCGGACTCGAACCGGGGACCCCTTCATTACGAGTGAAGTGCTCTACCAGCTGAGCTACGTCGGCGTCCGCCAGCCAGTCTACCCGCGCGCAAGCCTGCCCCGCGGCCGCAACCAGGGCAACTTCCGCCCGTCACGGCAGCGTCGTCAGCCCGAGCTTCTCCGCGCGAGCCCGCCAGTCTTCGGCCAGGATCGCCCATCGCTCGTGGTCGCGCCAGCGGCCGCCGATCTTCAGATAGCGCGGCGAGAAGCCCTCGCGCGAGAAGCCGGCTCCTTGGGCCAAGGCGATCGAGGCGTGATTGCCGGGCTGGATGTTGGCCTCGATCCGGTGAAGGCGGACGGTCATGAAGGCCTCGCGCAGGACGAGTTCGATCCCCTCGCGCATGTAGCCCTGTCCCGTGTAGGTGCTCGCGACCGCGTAGCCGAGATAGGCGCTCTGGAGCGACCCACGAGTGATGTGGGACAGGTTGAAGAAGCCGAGGATCGCCCCGTCCTCGCGCCGGCAGACCAGCATCGCCTCGAAGTCCGGCCGGCGCGAGTCCACCAGGTAGGCGTCGAACGCCTCGTCGTCGGTGGGCGCGGTCGCCCAGGGCCGGTGAAAGGCGCGGCTGGCGCGCATCAGCGCGACGAACTCACCCCGATCCGCGCGCTCGGGGGAACGTAGGTAGACACGCCGCGCGAGCGCCTCCGCGGCTGGCGTCATGGACCCGCCGGGATGCGGGGATGCCAGGTCGTCCCGTTGCGTCATGCCGCGAGCAGCCGCTCCAAGCGATACGCGAGCGATTCGCATGCGAGGTCCTCCGATACGTTGAGCTGAAAGCGCAGGCGCGTGTCCTCCACGGCGTCGACGGCAGCCCGAAGGCGCTGGGGATCCCGGCCCGAATCGGACTCGAGCTCAGGTCCACGGTCAACGTTCCTGATCAGGTCTCCAGCGCCCCAGGCGAGACAGGCGAGGTCGGCGTACCAGAGCGCCACCACCTGTAGCGCCAGGTCGAGCGCGGCCGTCTCGACCCGCCGGCGCCCACGCCGGATGCGCTCCGACCACTCGGCCTCGATTCGCTTGCGCTCCTTGCGGGGATACAGCTCGAGCTCCTCGCGCGCGCGAGCATCGAGCTCCACCCGCAATGTCTCCCCCCGCGCGCGCACCGCGGCCAACAACGCTGTCCAGGGCCGGCCGCGCGCCATCTCCCCGAAAGCCAACGCTGCCCGGGCGAACGCCTCAGCCGCCGCCCGCAAGGCCCGACCCTCGGGTCCGCTCAGCTCGCGTGCCCGCTCGCCGTCTCCCAAAGCCAGCCGCGCGCAGGCGAGCGCAGCGTCAGCATCTTCACCGTCCGCCTCGAGTGCCGCCGCCGTCTCCCGAACCGACGGCGCGTCGAAGCGGACCAGCTGGCAGCGCGACTGGATCGTGGGCAGCACCTCGGCCAGGCGATCGGACAACAGGATCAGATGCACGAACGAAGCCGGCTCCTCGAGCGTCTTCAGCATCCGATTCGCCGCCTCTTCTCCGAGCTCGTCGACCCGCTCGATCACGAACACCCGGCAGCCGGCCTCGAACGGCGTCTTGCTCGCGGCCGAGATTACCGGCTCGTCGATGTCGCTGACCAGGATCTCGTGGGCGCCGCTGGGGGCCACCCAGGTCAGGTCGGGATGGGCGCCAGAAGCTACGCGGGCCCGCGCGCCGGCGGGATCGGCCGAGCCCGCCGACAGCAGCTCGGCAGCCACCGCCCGGGCGGCGGCGCGCTTGCCCGCCCCCCCAGGCCCATAGAACAGGTACGCGTGCGAGGCCTGGCTGCCCGCCACAACCGGCTCGAGAACGGCCCGGGCGTGAGGATGGCGCTCCAGCTCTGCCAGCATCCCCCGATCGTAGTGGCCGGTAGGGTCGCGAGCGAGCGACGATGACCCGCGGGCGGCTGATCACGATCGAAGGAATCGACGGAGCCGGCAAGACCACCCTGGCCGCCGGACTACTCGGCGCGCTGACGGCGCGCGGCGTCGACGCCCGGCTGCTGCGCGAACCGGGCGGCGTGCCCGCCGCCGAGCGAATACGCGAGGTGGTCATCGACCCCGACCTGCACGTAACCGCGCGCACGGAGGCGCTGCTCTACGCGGCGGCGCGGGCGCAACTGGTGGAGGAGGCGATCGAGCCGACACTGGCGGCTGGAGGCTGGCTCCTCCTCGACCGCTTCATCGACTCCTCACTCGCCTACCAGGGTGGGGGCCGACAGCTCGGCATCGATGCGGTCCGCGCGATCAACGAGTTCGCTATCCGCGCCGCTCGCCCCGATCGCACCCTGCTTCTGATGATCGAGCCCGGCCTGGGCCGAAGCCGCTCCAGTTCACGCGCGCGAGCGCCCGACCGCCTCGAGCGCGAGCGGGACGACTTCTTCGACCGGACCAACGCCGCCTATCTCGAGCTGTGGTCGCAGGACCGCGCCCGGATCAGGAAGATCGATGCCTCGCAGCCGCCCGACCAGGTCCTCGCCGCGGCGCTCGGGGAACTCGCCGATCTGCTCCCCCCGCCGGCAGCGCCTCAATCGCCGTAGCCGTGAGGATGCGCCTGCGCGAAGGCCCAGGCGTCGGCCACCATCTCCTCGAGAGTTTTGCTGGGCGCCCAGCCGAGCTCGGCCTCGATCCGGTCGCTGGCGGCGACAAGGGCGGGGGGATCGCCCGGCCGGCGTGGGGCCTCGCGCGCGCGTATCTCTTGACCGGTCACCGACTGGACCGTCTCGATCACCTGCCGGACAGAGAATCCGCTGCCGCTGCCGAGATTGAACACCTTGTGCTCGCGTTCGCGAGTCGCTCCGAGTGCGAGCAGATGCGCGACCGCCAGGTCCTCGATATGGAGGTAATCCCGCACTGCCGTGCCGTCGCGCGTGGGGTAGTCCGTGCCGTAGATGTTGACCTCGGGCGCCGCTCCGAGCGCGACACGCAGGATGTTGGGGATCAGGTGAGTCTCGGGATCGTGGTCTTCGCCGAGGCCGCCGCTGGCACCGGCCACGTTGAAGTAGCGGAGGCTGACCGCGCCGAGCCCATGGGCACGGCAGAAGTCGCGGATCAGCAGGTCCACGCTGAGCTTCGAGGCGCCGTAGGCGTTGACGGGCCGAGGAACGGCGGTCTCAGCGATCGGCACCTCGTCAGGCTGGCCATACACCGCGCAGGTCGAGGAGAAGACGAGTCGGCCGACGCCGGCGGCTTTCATCGCTTCGAGTAGGTTGAGCGTGCCCCCCACGTTCGTCCGGTAGTAGCGCTCCGGATGGCTGACCGATTCTTCCACGAGTGCCAGGGCAGCGAAGTGGAGCACGCCGTCGAACGAGCCAGTGAACGCGTCCGTCAGCGCGTCTCGGTCGAGCAGGTCCGCGACGACGAGATCCGCCCCGGACGGAACCGCGCCGCGGTGGCCATTGACGAGGTTGTCGAGCACGACGACCTGATGGCCGGCATCGAGCAGATGGCGGCCCACAATCGAGCCGATGTAGCCCGCGCCGCCGGTGACCAGCAGCCTCATGTCCCCTCCCGTGCTGCCTGGTCGCCCGGAATCTCAATTTCGCCCCTCGTGGGTCGGTCGATGGCGTTCATCCGGCGCTGACGTATAGCAGACCCGATCGCTCAGGCAGGTCCGGCCCGGAGCCGCCACCGACTAAAATTGAAGCTCCGGGAGCTGATCCTGAGACCAGGTTTTCCGTCCGGGGCACCCGCCATCATTCGCTGCCCGCTCGGCTGACAAAAAGCCGCGGAAGAGCAGGGGAAATTGCGGAAAACGAGAGGAGCAGTACGGCATGGACCAGATCCCCCAGACGCAACTCGATCCCGAGGTACGGACGGGCGAGGGCCTCTCGGTCAGGCGCTTCTTCACCACGCCTGGCGAGCACCCGTTCGACCTCATCGACTGGGAGCAGCGGGACGCTCGGATCGGCCATGGCGACAAGGTCTCGTTCGAGCAGCGCGACGTCGATTTCCCGCGCGCGTGGTCGCAGAACGCCACCAACATCGTGACCCAGAAGTACTTCCGCGGCCAACTCGGCTCGCCGGCCCGTGAGCACTCGGTCAGGCAGATGATCGACCGCGTGGCGGGGACGATCGCCGGCTGGGGCCGGGAGCGCGGCTACTTCGCGACGGCCGAGGACGCTGAGACGTTCGAGTCGGAGCTCACCCACATCCTGCTTCACCAGATGGCCGCGTTCAACTCGCCGGTCTGGTTCAACGTCGGCTTCGAGGAGAGCCCGCAATGCAGCGCGTGCTTCATCCTCAGCGTCGAGGACACGATGGAGTCGATCCTCGAGTGGAACACGAAGGAGGGGATGATCTTCCGCGGCGGCTCGGGCTCGGGGATCAACCTGTCGAAGATCCGTGGTTCGATGGAGTCGCTGGCCAAGGGCGGGACCGCCTCAGGTCCGGTGAGCTTCATGCGCGGCGCCGATGCCTGGGCAGGCACGATCAAGTCCGGCGGGAAGACGCGGCGCGCGGCCAAGATGGTCGTGCTCGACGTCGATCACCCCGACATCCGCGAGTTCATCTGGTGCAAGGCCAAGGAGGAGGAGAAGGCCGCCGCGCTGCGCGACGCCGGATTCGACATGTCGATCGACGGCGAGGGGTTCTTCTCGATCCAGTACCAGAACGCCAACAACTCGGTCCGGGTCACCGACCGCTTCATGCGCGCGGTCGAGAAAGACGAGGAGTGGCAGCTTGTCGGTCGTGTGAGCGGCACGCCGATCGGCGATCCGATCCCGGCGCGACAGCTGATGCGCGAGATCGCGGAGGCGGCGTGGCGGTGCGCCGATCCGGGGGTGCAGTACGACTCGACGATCAACCAGTGGCACACCTGCCCGAACTCCGGGCGGATCAACGCGTCCAACCCCTGCAGTGAATACATGCACGTCGACGACTCGGCGTGCAACCTGGCGTCGCTCAACCTCATGAAGTTCCGGCGTGCCGACGGCACGTTCGACGTCGAGTCGTTCGAGCACGCGGTCGACATCATGTTCCTCGCCCAGGAGATCATCGTCTCGCCGTCGAGCTATCCGACCGAGCAGATCGGCGCCAACGCCCGCGCCTTCCGTCAGCTCGGACTCGGCTATGCGAACCTGGGCGCGTACCTGATGGCCAACGGGGTGCCGTATGACTCCGACGCCGGCCGTGGTATCGCCGCAGCGATCACGGCGCTGATGACGGGCCGAGCGTATGTGGGCTCCGCACGCATCGCCGCGGCCATTGGACCGTACGACCGGTACGCCGAGAATCGGGGGCCGCACAACGCGGTCATGCGCATGCACCGCGACGCGTCATACGCCATCCCGGACTCGGTCTGCAGCGATATCGCGCTGCTCGAATGCGCCCGGATGGCGTGGAACGACGCAGTGGCGACCGGCGAGGAGCACGGCTATCGCAACGCCCAGGCGACCGTGCTCGCTCCGACGGGGACGATCAGCTTCCTGATGGACTGCGACACGACAGGCATCGAGCCGGACTTCTCGCTGGTCAAGTTCAAGGAGCTCGTGGGCGGCGGGCAGATGACGATCGTCAACCGGACCGTGCCCTTGGCGCTGCAGACGCTCGGCTACGACGATGAGCAGATCGAGCAGATCCTCGCCTATGTCAACGAGCATGGAACGATCGTCGGCGCGCCCGGTCTGACCGACGAGCACTTGCCGGTGTTCGACGTGGCGGTGGGCGAGCGGGCGATCTCGCACATGGGTCACCTGAAGATGATGGGTGCGGTGCAGCCGTTCATCAGCGGCGCGATCTCGAAGACAGTGAACATGCCCGAGAGCGTCACCGTGGAGGACATCGCGGATGCATACCTCGAGGCCTGGCGGCTGGGCGTCAAGGCACTCGCGATCTACCGTGACGGATCGAAGACGGCCCAGGCGCTGCGCACCGAGGCGCACAAGCAAGAGCCGGCGGCCGAGGACACCGACATCGACAAGGTGGTGGCGGAAGCACTCGCCAGGGCGCCAAAGCGCAACAAGATGCCGCGCGAGCGCCAGTCGATCACGCACAAGTTCTCGATCGGCGGCCACGAGGGGTACATCACTGCGGGGATGTACGAGGACGGGACCGTGGGCGAGATCTTCCTGACCGACATCGGCAAGGAGGGCTCGACGCTCCGCGGCATGATGAACTCGTTCGCCACCGCGATCTC
Source organism: uncultured Solirubrobacterales bacterium (assembly GCA_963757795.1). GTDB lineage: Bacteria > Actinomycetota > Thermoleophilia > Solirubrobacterales > Solirubrobacteraceae > Palsa-465. The sequence continues at coordinate 36,291 of CAVWSI010000009.1, forward strand.
GATCGCCCTGCAGTACGGCGTGCCGCTGGAAACGCTCGTGCGCAAGTTCAGCTACATGCGCTTCGAGCCCGAGGGCATGACGTCCAACCCGGAGATCCCGTTCGCGAAGTCGATGCCGGACTACATCATGCGCTGGCTGGCCTCGCGGTTCCTCGATGTCGATCTCCAGGAGGAGCTCGGCATTCTCACCCCCGCGGTCCGAGCGCGTCAGGCGGCCCAGGAGGCCGCGAGCTGCACATCTGGGCGACGTGGCGAGGCCGCCGTCGGGCGCGACCGCGGACGACGACCCCGAGGACCGCGGCGCCGGCGACGGTAACCCGACCGGCAAAGGGAAGGGCAACGGCAACGGTGGCCGCTCGGCAAACCAGGTGCGGCCGGCGACCGCGGCCTTGACCCACGAGCCGCCGGTCATTCCGGCCCTGCGCAGGGGGCTCGATCTCGGGCCGGCCTGCCAGCAGTGCGGCGGGATGATGCAGCGCACGGGTAGCTGCTACACGTGCTCGAGCTGCGGGTTCAACACCGGCTGCGGCTAACACCGACGACGACGACGCCATCGCCAGCCGCACTGCGACGTCAGCACGACCGGCTCGGCAGCTGCTCGCGCGCGTGGTGTTGATTGCGCCCGCGAGCGACGCCTGCCGGTCGTCCGTCTGTCGCGTGGCGGCGGACTTCAGGGCCCGCACGACAAGGAGCACTCTGCGGGCGGTGACTCAGACGAGGCTGGCCGCGAGGAGTAGCACGGCAACGGAGGTCAGGACGACCACACAGATGCGGTACCAGATCACGGCGGTGCGCGCCCCCGTCACCGCCGTCAAACCGACGAGCAGCAGGAGGAACGCGGCAGCGGCCCGGTAGACGACGCGGGTGCCGGAGTCGCCATCCTTGCCCAGCGCGGTGATCAGGATGACGAGCGCCCCGACGAAGATGTGCGTGAACCCCTCGGCCATCCACTCGAGCACCAGCACGAGGCGATTGTCGGGCGTGATGGGCTGGAACGAGGCGACGACGGAACGCGTGTGACGGATAGCCTCCCGGCCGCCGCCGGCCCACGCCCCACACCATGCGCACGATCGCCCTCGAGGAACACTGCCTGACCCCCGAGCTGCAGGAGCTGCTGGGGCCGCAGCTCCACCCGTACTACCCGGTGCATCGTTGGCCGCCGGCACTCGAGGCGCGGCTGATGGACCTGGGCGAGGGACGCATCGCGGAAATGGACGCCCACGACATCGACCTGCAGGTGCTCTCGATGGTCCAACCCGGCCTCGAGCACAGCCCGGCCGACCGGGCGATCCCGGTGGCGCGGGCCTTCAACGATCGAGTGGCGGAGGCGGTCGCCGCTCACCCGGACCGCTTCGCCGGCTTCGCCGCCCTGCCCACGGCGGATCCGAGAGCGGCGGCGGGCGAGCTGGCCCGCGCGGTCAACGAACTGGGCTTCAAGGGCGCGCTGATCAACGGCCGGACTCAGGAGCGATTCCTCGACGAGCAGTTCTTCTGGCCGATGTTCGAGAGTGCGGAGGCGCTCGGGGTGCCGATCTACCTGCATCCGATGCCACCGCCCAAGGCGGTGTACGACGCCTATTACGCGGGCTTCGGCGATGACGTCAGCTTCATGCTGGCGGCGCCGGCGTGGGGCTGGCACATCGAGACCGGCCTGCACGCGCTGCGGCTGATCCTGGCCGGCGTGTTCGACCGCTTCCCCGCCCTGCAGATCATCATCGGCCACATGGGTGAGGTGATCCCGTTCATGCTCACTCGGATCGACGACACGCTGGGTGGCGGCACCGCGCTCGACCGGCCCAAGACCCGCACCGAGCTCTCGGTCAAGGAGTACCTGCACCGCAACTTCCACATCACGACCAGCGGCATCTTCACCGACCCCCCGCTGCGCTGCGCCGTCGACACGTTCGGCGCCGGGCGGATCCTGTTCGCCGTCGATCACCCGTTCTCTGACGGCGCTCAGGCGCGGCGCTTCCTCGACCAGGCAGCGATCAGCGACGAGGAGCGCGAGCAGATCGCGCACGCGAACGCGGAGCGGCTGCTCGAGCTATGACGGGCTCGCCGTCCGAGCCGGCGCTACAGCCCCGGCGGGTGCCGCACCACAAAGCCTGAGAACTCGCCGCCGCCCCGCGACCACCGCGTTCCGCCCTCGGCTAGCGCCACGGTGTCGAACCGCCACCCCGCCACCTCCATCCACACGTGGCCGGCGTTGGCGTGTACCGTGATCCAGCGGCCCGGACCGGAATCGCCCCACGACTCGAATGCGCCCGACACCATCGGTGAGCTGACCAGCCCCGCCGCCGCGAGCGCATAGCTGACCGAACCCGAGCAGTCGTAGCCGTCGGCATGGAACGAGGCGTGGCCGCCCCCGTACACGTACGGGACGGTGGCGATCGCGTTGCCGGCGGCGATGACCTCGCGTACCGCGGCCGGCGCGCCGGCCGGGGGCTGCACCATGCCGCCGGTGTTGATCGCGATACCGCCCACGTTCGCGTTACCGGTGGTGGCTGCTCGGGCTGCCTCCTCCGCCGCCTTGGCCTCGAGACCCGACAGGCGTGACTTCAGCGCGTGCAGCTTGCCCGCGTCGCGGCTGCGCACACGCAGTTCGGAGATCTGCTCATGGAGCAGCGCGGCGTGGAGCGCCGCCACCTCGTTGCGCTGGCCAAGCACCTGCCTGGCCAGCGCCCGGTCGCGCTGCTCGAGTCGATCCAGTCGGGCGGCCTCGCGCGCCACCGCCGCCCGGGCGTCGCGGGTGGCGCTGACAATCTGCGCGTCGCGCCTGCCGATGCGGTGAAGGAAGTTGACCCGCTCGAGCAGGTCACTGAAGCCGTGCGCCTCGAAGATCACCGTCATCAGATTGGGTTGCCCCTGCTCGTAGCCCGCCACCAGGTTGGCGGCAAGCGCCCGCGTAGCGCGCTGCAGGCGGTTCTCGAGGTCGACGAGATGATCACGCGCCTGGATCAGCGCGTTCTGCGTACGCGCCAGTTGCGCCTCGCGGGCGGTGAGCGCACGTTGCAGAGTGGCAAGGCGCCGGCTCGCGTCGAGGAGCCCGTGCGTGGTTGAGTGGATCCGAGACGTTTCGCCCGCGATCCGCGACTGCAGCGTGCTCGCCGCCGATTTGCCGGCCGAGATCTGGCTCTGAAGATCTCCCGCGCTCGTCGCGGTCAGCCCGCTGCCCAGCAGCACGACGACGATGAGCAGGAACGTGCCGAGGCAGGCAGCGCGGAGGCGTTCGGTCGCTGAAGTCATATGGACGTGCGTGGGCGGCACGACACGCGCGGCGCCCAGGACGTCGGGCGCGCCGGCCGCGCGACAGCCCCCTGGATGGAAGCCGGCAGCACCCTAACAAGCGGTCCCGCCAGACACCTACCAAATCCTCCCCCTGCAACGAATCCTGCAGGCAGGCAGGCCAACGCCCCGGCGCGTCGTTCTTACGGAGCTCCGACGTTCAACCAACGGTCGTCTTGCACGCGATTCCGATCATCCCGATGTAGCCACCGAAACCGGAGAACGGAATGACCATCGCCCTCATCCTCAACCTCGTCCTCGCCATCATGGTGATCGTTGGAATCGTCGGCATGCTTGCGGCGAGCATCGCCACCCACGACGTCCACGCCCCGCGGATCGTGCGCAGCCCCCCTCTGCGCCGGCGGCCGAACGTGCGAGCCCGGCTCGTCGGCCGGACCCTCGGGCACCGCGCATAGAGCACCTCTGAGCCCCCGCTGAGGTCTCCACAGGGGTCCGGCGCGCGACAGCGCCCGGGCCCCTCGCGCGCGGCCTGCGAATCCGTCCGACCCCAGGAGGATCTTTCTCGACGGCGGACTTTTCTGACCCTCGTCGACGTTGGTGGCCTAGATAGCCATGATGTGCGATCACTCGGGCACATATAGCGGGGCATCGCGGTACAGCCGCGAAAAGGGCGAGCTGCGTCTGGTGCTGTTGTGCGACCGGTGTGGGGCGGAACGTCAGGAGGTCGGGCGGGTCCAGTATCGACCCGAGCCCGGCCTGGAGCGAGGAGGACTCGCGCCTGGCGGATCGGCGCTTGGGCAACCGAGCGTCGCCGTGGCCCACTAACAGGTCGAGCAGCAGGACGCGAGCAGGATCCTCGGCTGCGAGGATCCGGACGCGTGCTGTCCGCCGACGACCGGTCCGTCATCCATCAGATGTGCGAGGCGACCCTGCGCCAGAACTGGCGCGAGGGCGTGCGTGCCGCCGACCGCGTGCCGTTTGCCTACACCTGCCCGAGCCCGGGCCACTACCCCTGGCAGTGGTACTGGGATTCGTGCTTCGCCGCGATCACCTGGCGGCATTTCGACCCCGAGCGCTCCCGGCGCGAACTCGAGTCGCTTCTCGCCGCCCAGCGTGAGGACGGCTTCATCGGGCACACGATCTTCTGGAACACCCCGCTGACCGGCCGGCGGCGCTTCACCTACAACGTGACCTCGCCGGACGCCCCGATGACGGCCAGCATCCAGCCGCCGGTGCTCGCGTGGGCCTGGCGGATCGCGGTGGGCGACCCGGCCACCGTCCCGGCGATTGTGCGCCACTACGACTGGCTCGCCGCCAACCGCGACCTCGATGGCGATGGACTGATCTGGATCGTCCAGCCCGACGAGTCCGGCCTCGATGCCTCTCCCCAGTTCGACGGCATCTGGGGCTGGAAGGCGCACGACCGGCCGGGGTTCATCCTGCTCGTGCGCCGGAACCGGCGGCTGAGATACGACCTGCGCCGCATCGCCGCCGCCGGCGGCCCGATCTGCTGCGAGGTCTCGACGAACGTCCTCCACGCCCTTTCACTGCGAGCCCTGGGACGGCCCTCGCTCACGCCCACGATCGTGCAGCGCATGTACAACGAGACAACCGGGCTGTTCGAGCCCCTCACCCATCCGACCCCGCACCACAGGCCCGCGCTCACCTGGGCGGCTCTGTCGCCGCTGGCGCTCCCCGACCTGCCGGCAGACATCGGCCATCGGCTGGTCCAAGAGCGCCTGCTCGACCCCAACCGCTTCTGGCTCCCGGTGCCGCCGCCGTCGGTCCCCCCGACCGAGCCTTCCTTCTCCACCCGCGACGACAGTTACCTCTGGATCAGGCGCTACTGGCGCGGCCCCACGTGGGTCAATGCGGCCTGGCTGGTTTGGCTCGGCCTGATCCGCCTGGGCTACCGCGAGCAGGCGGACGAACTCGCCGCGCGTCTCGGCTCCGCCATCCGAGCCAACCGCCTGCGCGAGTACTACGACCCGTTCACCGGCCGCGGCATGGGCGCAGTCGAGTTCGCCTGGTCCACGCTGATCCTCGAGCTGCTCGAGACCGACCCGGCCACAGCCGCCACGAGCTACCTCGCCTAAGCGCCCGCGGTCTCGAACTGCTTCATCGCCGTGACATAGCGGTCGAACCCCTGCTCGACCGCCTCGGCGCTCTCGGGCGGGAGCCAGAACACCACCCGGTGAACGCCTGACTGCGCGAGGCGCTCGATCCGCTCCGGATCGGGCGCCATCCCGACCACGGTGACAGGAATCGGCTCGCGGCCCGCCTCGGCCGCGCGGGCGTTCAGCTCGCCGATCCGCGCCGCCAGGTCCTCGTCGCTCATGCGGTTGGGCATCCACTCGTCGCCGTAGGCGAGCACCCGGTCCAGCACGCGCGCGCCGTTGCCGCCGACGAGCACCGGCGGGTGTGGCTTCTGCGCCGGCTTGGGCCAGCACCAGATGCGCTCGAAGCCCACATATCTGCCGGAGTAGCTCGCCTCGTCCTGGGTCCAGATCGCCTTCATGGCCTCGATCCGCTCGCGCATCACCCCGAACCGGCGCGACGCTTCCGTGCCGTGATGGCGCATCTCCTCGACATTCCAGCCGGCCCCCACTCCGAACAGGAAGCGCCCGCCGGACAGGACGTCCACCGAGGCGACCTCCTTGGCGGTGATGATCGGGTCGCGCTCGATCACCAGGCATATGCCGGTCCCGACCAGCAGGCGGTCGGTGGCGGCCGCGGCCGCCGTGAGCGCGACGAACGGGTCGTAGGTGCGGCTGTAGTGCGAGGGCAGCTCGCCGCCCCCGGGCGCCGCCGTCTCGCGGCAGGCGGGTATGTGGGTGTGCTCCGGGAACAGGAGGCACTCGAACCCGCGCTCCTCGGCCATCCTCGCGATCTCGGACGGCGGTTGCACCGACTCCGTCGGGAAGATCGCCACGCCGAATTTCATCGCGTGTTCACCGTAGCTGACCCAGACACCGCGCTACCGTAGTCCCCATGGCAACTGAACGCGAAACCGACACCGGGCGCCAGGTGCAGCTCTCCGACGAGGAGTGGCGCGATCGCCTGACCCCCGAGCAGTACAAGGTCCTGCGCCAGCACGGCACCGAGCGGCCGTTCACCGGCGAGTACGTCCACGTGAAGGATGACGGCACCTATCGGTGCGCCGGGTGCGGCGCCGAACTGTTCAGCGCGGACACCAAGTTCGATTCGGGCACGGGCTGGCCGAGCTTCTACGAGCCGGCGGTGGCCGAGAACATCGAGACGCGCGAGGACCGCAGCCTGTTCATGCGACGCACCGAGGTTGTGTGCAAGCGGTGCGGCGGCCACCTCGGCCACGTGTTCGACGACGGCCCCGCGCCCACCGGCCTGCGGTACTGCATGAACTCCTGCGCGCTCGACTTCGAGCCTCAGTCGAGCTGATCAGTCCGAACGCTCGGACATCCGCTGCTCGCGCCGGCGGACGCTGATCCAGAAGCCGACGAACATCGCCACCATCACCGCGAGCCCGACCAGGCCGGCCTGGGCCAGGACGTGAGCGGCGGCCTTGCCGCCGAGGTAGCCGACCAGCCCGAACGTGAGGCCCCAGGTGATGCCGCCGAGCGCGTTCCAGAAAAAGAACCGCTTGATCGGCATCCGGTTGATGCCGGCCAGCCAGGCGGTGGCGAAACGTACGAGCGCGATCCAGCGCCCCAGGAACACCGCCTTCGCCCCATGGCGCTTGAAGAATCCATCGCCGTAACGGATGGCGTGCACCCGGTGGTGCAGAAACGGCCCGGATGCCATGAACACGCTGCGCCCGTATCGGCGCCCCAGCCAGTAGCCGATGTTGTCGCCCACGATCGCCGAACTCACGCCGATCAGGATCACTAGCCAGATCTGGAGCTTGCCCTGGCTGGCCAGGACGGCGGCCGCCACCAGCGCGGTCTCGCCGGGGGACGGGATCCCCATCGATTCGAGCCCGATGATCGCCGGCAGCAGATAGCCGAGGTTGTCGGACAGCCCGATGAACGCGGCGTACGCGACGAACATGCCCCCGAGACGCCCCATCAGCCCCCCATGACGGTCAGCCGCCGCCCCCCGGGTTCTCGAGCACGGCCAGCAGTGACAGGCCGGCCGGCATGGTCCGCCCGCGGGCCAGCCACCGAGCTTCGAGGCGCAGCGGCTGCTCGAGCACGGCATTGAGCCACTCCGGCCCCAGGGTCAGGTCCGGCTTGTAGTCCCCGTTCGGCTGTCGCAGTCGCCGGCGCTCGGCCAGGCGCACCACGGCCGCCGGCGCCAGCAGCAGCCCGTTGAACGAGGTCATGCGGCCCACGCGCCAGCCAGCCTCCACGGCGGCCGCCCGCAGCATCGGACGCGAGTAGCGCCGGTAGTGATGATTGGCCACGTCATGCATCGACCAGAGGCTCTGGTACGCAGGCACGGTGACGAGCAGGAAGCCGCCCGGCCTGCACACCCGGCGTAGCTCGCGCAGGGTCATCCGATCGTCGGGGGTGTGCTCGATCACATCCAGGCACGTGATCAGATCGAACCATCCGTCCTCCCACGGCAGCTCCTCGAGCCGTCCGGTTCGCACCTCGCCGCACCCACGGCGGCGGGCCATGTCCGCCGCGCCCGGGTCCAGTTCGATGCCGAACACCTCGCCGTAGCGGCCAAGCTCCTCGAGCGTGCGGCCCGACCCACAGCCGGCGTCGAGCACGCGCCCCCCCGGCGGGAGGGCCAGACGGTCCAGCTCGGCCCGGATGACGCGCCGGCGCCCGCGGTACCACCAATGGCGGTCGTCGAGCTCCAGCATCGTGTTCATCAGGCGTTCGTCCATGGTCACAATCCTCGCAGGCGCGCCGCGCGGCGCCGATCGTTGGGTGGGGCCTCGCTTCGCTCGGCGTCCGTGGGGCCGTGTACCCCGTCCGGACAGGACCGGCAACCCCAGAGGCATCGCCGCCCTAGACCACCGCGAGCGACTCCTCCTCCTGCGCCGTGGCCACAGGCAGCCGCAGGGTGAACGTCGCGCCGGGGATCTCCGTCCTCTCGAGGACGAGCTCGCCGCCCATCCGCTCGGCCAGCTCGCGACCGATCGCTAGCCCGAGCCCGAAGCCGGCGCTGCCGCCGGTGGCGCGGCCGCGCTGGAAGCGCTCGAAGATCAGCTCGCGCTCCTCCACCCCCACCCCCGGACCCTCGTCATGGACGGTCACCGAGGCCCGGGTTCCGTTGCGCAACTCGACGGTGATCTCTCCCCCCTGGGGGCTCACCCTGACCGCGTTGTCGAGGAGGATCCGCACGATCCGCGCGATGCCCCCCGGATCCCCGCACGCCCACACCTGGCCGGCGGTGTCGTCGAGGCTCGAGACGATCCCGCGCTCCTCGGTGCCCAGATCGAACTCGGCCAGCACCGCCCGGCTCAGCTCGCCCAGCTCGACCGGCTCGGAGCGCAGCTGGACCTGCGCGTCGAGCCGGCTCAGGTCGAGCAGGTCCGCCGCCAGCCGGGCCAGCCGGCGCGACTGGGTACGGGCTCGCTCGAGCAACGACCGGGCGTCGGCCAGATCCGGATCGCTGTCGCCGAGATCGTCGTGGAGCAACTCGAGCATTCCGTCCAGCGAGGCCAGCGGCGTGCGCAGCTCGTGCGACGCGGTCGAGACGAACGCCCGGCGGGCTTCCTCCTGCTGCTGGAGGCGCTGCTGCATCTGCGCGAATGCCCGTCCCAGGTCGCCGACTTCGTCGCGGCGCCGGTCGGCGGGGACGTGGACCGGTGGTCCGTCGTGGGCGAGTTGGAGGGCGGCGTGGCGCAGCCGGCGCAGGCGGCGGACGATCGTGGCCGAGAGCGGGATGCCCAGCACCAGGGTCAGCGCCAGTCCGGCCAGGGCGGCGTACAGGAACGCCCGCCGGACCGTGGCGACCGCATTGCTCAGGGTGTCGAGGGGCTTTCGGACGACCAGGACCCAATGCTCGGGCGCTCCACCGGCCACCTGCGTGGTGAACGGCAGCGCAGCCCGCGCGTACTGGGTGTCCCCGATCGTGCCGACGCTGTAGACCGGTTTTCCGTGGTTGTGCAGCGCGCGCGCGGCATCGTCGTACGGGTCGGATCGCAGGAGGTCCGCGTCCGGTGAAACCGGGACGATCGGCTTCAGGTTGGGGTAGCCGAGGAGGGCGACCGTGCCGCCGGTGGCGGCCGTGAGGCTGTGCGCCTGCTTGTTGATCGCGTCCTTGGCCGCCTTTCCCGTCGCCTGCAGGCACATCTCCTGCTGGTAGGTCGTGGTCCGCGACCCACAGGGTGTTCCGGTCTGCGCGGCGGCGGGATTGACCGCCGCGCCACCGGTTGACCCTTGCTTGATCGGCCGGATGTCGGCCAGCGGCACGTCGCCTGGATTGTGTGTCTTGAACGGTCTGATCGTTCGTCCGATGGTCGCCGGCGCGGTGCTGTTCGTGCTGCCGACTTCGCCCTCCAGGGTGTTCAGCTCGGCCGTGCGCAGCGAGTGCTCGAGCGGTCCCAGGAGAGCCACCGCAGCGACGCCCAGCGTCGCCACCGTGGTGATCAGCACGGCGCCCAGGATCCTGCCGCGCAGTCCGAGGGCGCCACGCCATCGCGCCCACATCGCCCTACGGCCCCCGCAGCCGGTAGCCGGCACCCCGCACGGTCAGGATGTAGCGCGGCTTGTCGGGCTCGGGCTCGAGCTTCTCGCGCAGGTGCCGGATGTGCACGTCGATCGCTCGCGGGTCTCGGTAGGCGCTGTCGCCCCAGATCGCCCGCAGGAGCTCCTGACGGTTCAACAGGCGCCCCGGGTCCGCCATCAGCGCGTCGAGCAGCTCGAACTCCGAGAAGGTCAGCCTGACCGGCCGCCCGTCCATGCTCACCTCGCGCTGGGCGCGATCGAGCATGATCGTACCCACGACCAGGACCTCGTCGCCCATGGCCCGGGTCCCGGCGCGCCGCAGGACGGCGCGGATCCGGCTGCGCAGCTCGGCCAGCCCGAACGGCTTGGTCACGTAGTCGTCCGCGCCGGCCTCGAGCCCGAGCACGGCGTCGGCCTCGGAGTCGAGCGCGGTGAGCATGATGATCGGCACCACGTTGCGCCGCGCGCGCAAGGTGCGGCACACCTCGTAGCCGTCGGGCCCCGGGCCCAGCGCCACGTCGAGCAGGATGATGTCGAAGTGGTCGGTGCTCGCCCGGTCGATCGCCGAGCGACCGTCGCCCACCGCCATCACCCGGTGACCCTCGCGCGAGAACGACCGCGTCAGCGTCTCGCGCAGGTCCGACTCGTCATCGACGACCAGGATGACCAGCGACGCATCGCCGCTTCTCGCGGCCGGGGCGGGAGATTGAGTGGTGCGAATCGTCGTCATCAATCGCTAGCAGCGATCGTAGCGCCGCCCGCCGCTGATTTAGTCCGCGCGCCCGACCAGCTCCAGATCGCGGGAATCGGCCACTCGGGCCCGGAGCCGGCACCTCCACCGCCCGCGGAGCCAGCCGTCCGGCCACCGCCACCGCCCACAGCACGGTCAGCCAGGTCGCCGTGGCCAGCGTGACGTGCACCCAGACCATGTCCGAGGGCAGCTTCAGCTCGTACTGGACGCTGCCCACGAGCCCCTGGGCGGCCAGCAGCACGCCAAGCACGGTGAGCGGCTCCAGCATGCGCGAGGCCGGATCCCGGTGGCGGTGCAGCAGCCACACGCCGATCACGATCACTCCGAACACCGCGGCGATCGTCGCGTGCTGATGGACCGTCCAGCTCAGCGTGCCCGCCCCCTTGAAGTGCAGCCGATGAACGACCTGCCCGGTGAAGCCGCCGGAATGCGGCCCGGCCGCGGTCGCCGCCGTCCCGGCGAAGATCGTGATCGCCCCAAGCGGCGCGAGCGCCCGAACCGCCCACACGCCGACCCGGTCGCTCGAGACCGGCCGCGACCCGGGCTCGAACGTCGCCCGCCACGCCAGCGCCACCGCCGCGATGAGAATCACCATAGACAGCGCGAAGTGACCCATCACGAACCCCGGCGCCAGGTGCTCCCGGACCGTGAACCCGCCCAGGACGGCCTGGGCCAGGACACCGATGGGCAGCGCCACCGCGAGCCAGGCCAGATCACGCCGGAACGGCCGCCGGGTGAAGGCGAGCACCGCCGCCACCAGCGTTATCACGCCCACCACGCCCGAGATGGCCCGGTTGCCGAACTCGATCAGGGCATGCGTACTGAGGGGCGGCAACGGAGTTCCCCCGCATTTCGGCCAGTTCTCGCAGCCCAGACCGGAATCGGTCAGCCGCACCGCGGCGCCGGTCAGCACGATCAGGGTCAGGGAGCCCAGCGCCAGGTAGGCGACGCGGCGGTATTGGGTGGGGTTGACGGCGAGCCGAGCCAGCATGCACGGCAATGGTATTGGCCGGGCATCCGAGGCGCGGGGCTACGGTCTCGAGGCTGACAGTCCGTCGGGTGGGCCGGGCCGATCAGGCGGCACGCCGGCTTGAGCGCTCCCGAGCGACCTCGCACACCGCGGACCTGCTCGGAAGTCAGGGCCGAGCTGATCGGGACCGCGTGGTGCGTGCGCGCCGCCACATCTCTAACGGGCAGCTTGACGCCGGCACCGAACTCCCGCAGCGATGGCTGGCGGTGAAGCGACATCCGGTAGTAGCCCTTTTCCCGATCCCTCGGCGCTCCACGCCTCGGACAGCTCACCCGCGGCATCCGAACGCACGACATGCAGATGCCACTCCGGGATGACCTGCTAGGCCGGGCGCGGAAGAGCTACCACCTCGCCGAGGCCCGCCGCCTCGTACTCCTTCCCCACCGCGCAGCGCCGAGCGGCCGATTCGTGAGATGGGGCAGCTGGAACCTGAGAATCGCGGCCTGCAGCTCGTCGAGCCGCGAGGAGTAGCCGGTCTGCTCGAACGTGACCTTGTCGCGCGAGCTGTGGAAGGCCAGCATCCGGACGCGCTCGGCGAGCTCGGCGTCGGATGTGACATCGCGCCGCCGTCACCGAAACAGCCGAGGTTCTTGGAGGGAAAGAACGAGGAGGTCGCCACCGTCCCGAACGACCCGACGCGCCCAGACCGGCTTGTCGTCCCAGCCGCTTGGGCGGCGTCCTCCAGCACGGGCACCCCCAGGGCCTCGATCTCGGCATGGTGCACGTTGCCGAACACGTCGACCGCGATCACGCCCTTGGTCCGCGGGGGCAGCCGCCTTGACCGTGCCGGCGGCGACGCAGAACATCTCGAGATCGATGTCGCAGAAACACCGACCGCGCTGGTCGGCGGGATCGCCTCCGCGCTGGCGTAGAACATGAACGACGGCACGACCACGTCGTCGTCCGGCCCCACCCCTACCGCCCGCAACGCGATCGTCAACGCATCGGTCCCGTTCGCCACACCCACGGCATGCGTGGCCCCGCAACAGGCGGCCAGCCTCCCTCGAAAGCCGTCACCTGCGGCTCGAGGGTGTAGTGCCTAGCGTCGAGACCCGGGCGATCGCGGCATCGAACTCCGCCCGCAGGCCTGCTAGAGCGTTGCGGGACGCGATCGACAATTCGTTGTCGATGCGGCCGTTGCCTTGGTCGTGATGCCGAGGTCGTTGAGCAGGGTCTGCATTTGGCGGCGGAGGGTTTCGTAGTGTCGGTCGATCTTGGTCCAGGTGTTGGGCGGGCGACCGCGTCGTGGGATTCGGATTCCGGCGGTGAGGGGCGCGATGACTTTGTCGCGGAGAGTCAGCAGCGCGGTGATCGTTCGCGCGGCAACGTCGGGTACGTGGTAGCGGCGGGTGCGGCCGGGCTTGATGACGAGTTGTTTGCCGCGGAGCTTGCGCAGGTCGTAGGCGCCCTGGCGGACGCTGTAGTCCTCGGGGGTCTGTCCGGTCATCGCGCGTGCTTTGGCGGTGAACTCGGCGACAGTGAATCCTGCCGGGGCGACCGCCAACGCGAGCGCTGCAGCGAGGGCGGCACGAACCCGGGGAAGGTTCATGTCCAGGCCGCCGGTCCGGGTTGCGCCGAGCTTGGAGGGTGCGGGCAGCTGGTCGAGGATCCCGTCGGGCAGGAAGCCGATCTCGACGCAGTCGAGCATGCTCATGAAGCGGTCGACCATGCCGGTCAGCCGGGTGGTGATCTGCGGGAACTTGTCCAGTCTGCGACCGCAGCCGAGCTGCTTGGTGTGATGAGCGATCGCCTCGAAACGCAGGACGCGTTCGCCTTTGGTGTACGCCTTCAGCGTCAACAGTCCGAAGTGGACCTTGAAGATCGTCAGGTTCCACCGAGGTTTCTCGATCACGACTGCCTGTCGTTCCGATAGCTCTTGGCCGGGTTTGCGGTGCGGACGGCCTTTGCTGCCGAACAGCGTGCGGACCATCGGGATGTCGAGCCGCGATCGGGTGCGGTCGACGATCGTGTTGAACAGCCGGTCCATCACGGCGCCGGAGGCGAACATGAGGTTGCGGCTGTACTCGACCTGGTAGACCGAGTACTCGTAGCGAAAGCCGCTCTGCTGCTGCTCGTCGCTGCTCAGCCCGTAGCACAGGCAGGCGGTGTAGATCCAGCGGTCGATCACCTGGCTCAGACGCCCTACGATCCCGGATTGGGACAAGGTGTCTGCGATCTGCGCCAGCCGCTCCGGGTCGCTGATCTGGGTGAAGCAGTTGCCCTCCTTCGTGTAGCCGATCGCCGCCGCGCGCGCAGCGGCCGCGACGTACTCGTGGCCGTTGAGGATCACCTGCGCGCCGAACGGCGGGTGGCCGCTGATCTTGATCGTCACGTGCCCCCACGTCGCGTCGATGATGTGAAACGAGTAGTGGTTGACGAACTGTCTGGTCTTCTCCAGGTGGTGGATCACGCCCTTCGCGGACCGGTCGACCTTCCACACCAGCGCCGGCGACCGGCTGACGAGGATCAGGAACACGCCCACGCGGACCTCCGGATGCTCGGTCAGATACTCCTCGGCGATCCGATGCTTGCGCTCCCCGGCCTTGCATTCGATCACCGGGATCCCGTGCGCCTGCGCGGACGCGCGCAGCCGGCGGGCGAACCGGCCCGCGAGCCGCATCAGATGCGCCTTGTCCAACTGCTCATCGCTATCGCCGTGCCAGCGCCGCCACCACACCCGGAACCCGCCGGGCGCATGCCCCATCTGGTAGTACGCGTTCAGGACGATCCGGTCCGGGCAGTCATAGCTGCCCGTCAGCAGATCGCCGCACCGCTCGCTGAGCAGGTCGGTCATCCGCCGACTCTATGCTCACGGCGCGCTGCGGGCTCAAGCTGGACGCCGGCCCGGCCGGGACGCAGGGCTCAACTGGGCGTGTCGGCCGGACTGCCCCGAAGGGGCCACCGGTTCCGGGCGAAGTCCCGGACACCGGGGTAGCTCCGCTAGGCCGTTGAAAGGTTCACGGACGAGTCATCTTTTCAGGCCGCGATCGCGGCCTCGTTTATTCGGTCTTGGAGGGCGTGCTCGAACGCTCGCCAGGTTTTGGCGAGGGGTGTGCGGTCGGCGATGTCGGGCGGGAGGGCGGGGTCGAGCTCGGCTAGGGAGTGGGTTGACGATCCGCGTGTAGGTCTTGGTGAGAAAGACGGCCAGTCGGCGTCCCTCGCTGGTCAGCTCGTATCGCTGGGTGCGGGGGATCCGCTGGATGAACCGTTTGCGGCGCAGGCGCCGCAGGTCGTAGGTCATCTGGCGCGCGCTGTAGCCGGGGATCAGCCCGGCGATCAGCTCGCGCAGGGAGCGGTTCGTCAGGCCTGCGAACAGGTGCTGGAAGCAGCACAGGCAGGCGAGCAGCGCCATCGTGCGCGGCTCGCCGAAGCGCAGGCCGGGGGCGGGTAGGCCATCTTCGATGGATGGCAGCACCACGCGCTGGAGCGTCGTGGCGTCTGGCGCGCATTGGCACGCCTGGAGCTGATGGTCGAGGAAGCGCTGGTTGACCTGGTGGCCGACCTGGACGAGCGCTTCCCAGTTGGCTTGGGTGAGTCGGCGGCCGATGCCGAAGTCGCGGGTGTCGTTGACGGTCGTCTCGGTTCTGAGCGCGCGGCCCTCTTTGAAGTACTGCTTGACCTTCGAGGCGCGGTAGTGCACCTGGATCGCCGGCTCCACGCCCTTGTGGAAGATCTTGGTGTGAAACCGCCCGGGGGTTTGGCGTGAGACGCGCCGGCCGAACACGATCGCGACCTGGTCGGGGCGCCCGAGCGTGAGCTGGTCGGGCAGGGTGCGCTCAAACCACGCCCGCCCGGCCGTGGGGCGGTCGAACATGCGGGTGTCGGAGATCTCGGCCTGGCGGAACGCCAGCTCGTGGTGGTAGCCGCGGGCGCGATCCTCGGCGGTCAGCGGCGAGGGCAGCGCAGCCTGCCAGCGGTCAAAGAACGCCTGCACGTCGGCGGCCTGAAGGCTCGCGCAGATCTCGGCCAGCGCGGCCGGGTCCTCGCAGGCGGCAAACCCGTTATCCAACGGCGTAAATGGAATGTCGCGCTGGATGGCCTGCCGCTTGGCCCACTCGTTCCCGTTCAGGTACAGCCACACCGAGTAACGGCGCGTACGCGGTGGTCTTCAGAAAGCGCGGGTCCCCAGTCGGGATCCCGGATGTACCAGTAGTAGTTGTTCGGGAAGACCTGACTGGCGGCGGTACTCGAAGTGCGGGTGGCCGTCCGGGCCGCCGTCGCGCCACCCCCGCCATGCGCGAGGTGCGCTCCTGCGCGATCCCGACCATCACCACCCCGAAGCGCCCCTCGCGCTCGGCCGCCTTGAAGTGCTCGCGGGCGATGTCCTCCTTGACATCGCCCTTCACAAAGCGCACCACCGGGATCTCGTGCTCGACGATGAAGTTCTCGACCGCGCTGCACGTACTCGCGGCCGATCCGCCCCAGCACCACCGGCGAGGGGATCGGAAACCCGCGATCGAGCAGAAACCGGATCACCTGAAACTGGGTCTGCAACCGCGGCACGTACCCCTGAAAGAACAGCCGGTCAACCGACCGGACCTGGAGCGTGACATGATCGGCGAGTAGGCTTGAGATCGTGGCCACGGGCGGTCTCCTAACGATCGCAAGGTCGTTTGCCCCACGAGGGCCTCAGAACTAGACCGGAGGCTAACCGTGGCCACCACCCCGCGACCACCCCAGCGCTCCCAGGAGCGCCCCACCGCGCGAGGCTCATACCCGACCCGCGACCACCTACCGACCCTCCACTCGGCGGTATGAGGCTCGCTCGCTAACGCTAGCGGCGTGGCTGTATCGAACAGGGGTACGCGCAAACCCGAGCCCAAAGTCTATTCGTCGATGGGATCGATTGCCGCGTGGAAGATTCGCGCGCGGAAGACAAAGAAGTTAATGACCGGGAGCAGTACGACCGTTGCCAGATAAACCAGCTCTGGCGACACACCCAACGCGTGTGGCATTGTGCCGGTGATCGCCGCCGTCAAGCTGTAGTTGAACGCCGCCATCACGCCATAGCGGCCGAGCTGATGACGTAGCGGCAAGGCGAACTCCGCAGCATGACGCCACACGAATAGCCGGTAGAGGAGGAACTGCGTGATCGTCGCCAGTGCAAACCCGATGGCGAGCGAGGCCTCGAACGGGATCCCGACGACTTCGGCGAAGAAGCTGGTCGTTGCCACGTAAACACCAACTGTGATTCCGCCGGCGAGCAGGAAGCGAAACCCCTGGCCGCGGGAGCCGGCGTCGTCTGGGAGGCGATCACGCCACCCGGACGACCCATCGCGCGGACGCGCGAGCGCCCCTCTCGTGCTCCGAACCGGTTTGCATCTGCTCGCCGAATGCCACGCGAGACAGGGTAGATAAACGCGGCCGCGATCAGCCTCGCAGCGCCTTCAAGTCGGCCTCGACCATTCGCTTGATCAGCTGCTCGAACGACAGCCTGGGGTGCCACCCCAGGCGCTCCCTCGCCCGGCTCGGATCTCCGATACGGGGCGTCCGCTCGGCCGCGCGGCGCAGGGTCTCCTCCAGCTTGAGGTGGTCCTCAGCACGCAAACCGACGCAAGCGAAGGCGCATTCGGCGAATTCGGCCACCGTCTGGCCGACGCCGCTCGCCAGGATGTAATCGGCGGGCTCGTCCTGCTGAAGGATCAGCCACGCTCCCTCCATCACGTCCCCGGCGAATGACCAATCGCGCACCGCGGTCACGTCTCCGAGCACACGGTGTCGCTCAGCCCGAGCTTGATCGCCGCTGCCGCTCGTGTGATCTTGCGGGTCACGAACGACTCCGGCCGGCGCTCTGATTCGTGGTTGTAGAGAATGGCCGAGCAGGCGAACAGGCCGTCATTCCCCGGAACTCGCCGACCAGCTGGTGCGCAGCCAGCTTGGCGGTCGCGTACGGAGTCTCGGGGCGGCACTCGGTGTCTTCGCGCTGCGGGCTCTCAGGCGCGGCGCCGAACATCGCGCCCGAGCCGGCGAGAAACACCCGCGTGTGCCTGCTGCGCTCTCGCACGGCCTCGAGCAGCGTGGCCGTTGCCCGGCGATCGCGGTCAGCGTCCGCGCCGGGCGCTGCCAGGACTCGGGCACGAACGACGGCGCCGCGAGATGGTAGAGCTCGTCCGCCTGCGCGTCGTCTACGGCCGCCCGCAGGCGGTCTGGGTCGAGCAGATCACCCGCCACGAGCCGGACACGGTCCCGCAGATGCTCGGAAGGCCCCAGTGACTCGGCTGTCGAGCCGCGGACCATTCCGGTCACCTCGTAGCCTCGCTCGAGCAGCAGCTCGGCAAGAAACGAGCCGTCCTGACCGCTGATCCCGGTCACCAAGGCTCGCCGAGGCTCGGCCTGCCCGGGCACGGTCAGTGCTGATCTGCGCCGGGCTTCAGCTCTGACCGCGTGCGCCCGAGCTGTGCCGCCGCAGGCCTGCCGCCGGGGCTGAGCAGCTCGAGGTCGGCGTCGACCATCAGCCGGATCAGCTCCTCGAAGGTCGTCTTCGGCTCCCAGCCGAGCTCGCGCCTGGCCTTCGAGGCGTCGCCGATCAGATGATCGACCTCGGCCGGGCGCATGAGCGACGTCGTCGATCACGACGTGGTCGCTCGACGTCCAGGCCGGCCTGGTCGAAGGCGATCTCGACGCACTCCCGCACCGAATGCGCCATCGCCGGTCGCGACCACGTAGTCGTCGGGCTCGTCCTGCTGCAGCATCAGCCACATCGCCTCGACGTAGTCCTTGGCGTAGCCCCAGTCGCGCTCGGCGTCGAGGTTGCCGAGCGACAGCTCGTCGACCAGCCCGAGCTTGATCGCCGCGGCGTGCCAGGTGATCTTGCGCGTCACGAACTCGAGGCCGCGCCGTGGCTGACTCGTGGTTGAAGAGGATCCCGCTCGACGCGTGCAGGTCGTAGGACTCGCGGTAGTTGATCGTGATGAAGTGCCCGTAGACCTTCGCGACGCCGTACGGCGAGCGCGGATAGAACGGCGTCGGCTCGTTCTGCGGCACCTCGCGGACCTTGCCGAACATCTCGCTCGAGGAGGCCTGGTAGAAGCGCGCCTCCGGGCAGACCTCGCGCATCGCCTCGAGCATCCGCGTGACCCCGACGCCGGTGAACTCGGCGGTCAGCGTCGGCTGGATCCACGAGACCGCGACGAACGACATCGCGGCGAGGTTGTAGATCTCGTCCGGTTGCGCCGCGCGCAGCGCGTCGACCAGCGAGCGCTGGTCGAGCAGGTCGGCCTGGTGCAGCGTGACCCGGTCGCGGAGGTGCTCGATCCGGTCGAAGCTCTCGGTCGAGGACGCGGCGCACCATGCCGTGGACCTCGTAGCCCTTCTCGAGCAGCAGCTCGGCCAGGTAGGAGCCGTCCTGGCCGGTGATCCCGGTGATCAGCGCGGATGTCTGCTTAGGCACGCGGCGATAGGCTACAGATCTTCGATTCGCGCCGAATCGCCACTAAGAGACGCCGGCCGGCCCGTTAGTCCCGCGCGCCGGAATACGATCCTCGAGCGATGCCAGACGCCGGGTGATCGCCTCCTGCTCCCATTGTCCTGCGATCATCACCCGAACCTGCTCTTCCAACGCGGCGACTCGGTCGTCGATCTCGTTCAACCGCAGGTTCAGTCCGTGGATATGCGTGCGCAGCTCTACGCCGTAATCGGACATCGCCTTACTTTGGTTGCGGAGCGACGCGTCGGAAGCCCCGAGCCTCGCGGCAACGTCGTCCAACCTTGCGGTTATCGCATCGAAATGCGAGCGAAACAACCACCTGTACATGGGTTCGAAAGTCAGTCGCCACAGCACCCTGGCAATCGAGAATGTGACACCGCCGCCCGTTTCGTTCATGTCCGCCCTTTCCTGATCACGCGCTTGAGGCGTTCGCTTCCTCCACGAGAGCCTGAAGCAGGCCCTCGGCAAACTCTGCCAGGGCGAGAAAGTCCGCACGAGCGCTGGCCGCCCGGCGTGGTTCTGCCGCGGCTCCAGTGAGGATTTCCTGGACCCGCGCGACCGCACCTGAGATGTGGAAGCTGCGCCATACGACCCGCTGGGCCCGCCTGCCCAGCGGGGCAAGGTCAATTCGCCCATCAAGGATCCGGCCGATGCCATCCGCGAAGGTGACGGCCGATCGTTTCGCCTTAACGCAGTCGACGCCGTCGATCATCCATTCGGCGTATCCGCAGTCGTCGGATACCAGAGGCACACACCCAGCCGCGGCAGCCTCGAGCGGCGCAAATCCAAAGGGCTCACGTCTCCACGTCGGGAACGCGAACACGTCGTAGTCGCGGTGAACGTCCAACAGCGCTCGGTGGTCACGACGTCCCATGAATCGGACGACATCCGATACTTGGCGCTCGTCCGCCATCGCGCGGTACCGCAAGCCGTCCTCGCCTCCGTACAGGTCGATGACAAAGTCGCGGTAGCCGCGCTCGCGTAAGCACGCCGCGGCCTCGATCAGGATGTCGGTTCCTTTCGGCTCGCACAGAACTCCGGAAGCGGACATCAGCCGAAGGCGCCCACCGGTGAAGAAGTCCTCGCGCTCCGCCGGCGGCTCGCCAAACACCCAGTTCGGAACGATGTGGATGTTCTCGCCGAGGTCGACGTCCCCCACCCTTATCTCACCGATCACGCGCCTCGAGCACGCGATGTACGTACCCGGGAAAACCTGGGAGAGTCCTCGTGCGATCCCGCCGCCGCTGCTGAGGAAGGCGCAGAGCTGACGCGGAGTGGAGTCCATGAGGTGCCAGACCCAGGGAA
>CAVWSI010000010.1:0-178547 GCA_963757795.1 uncultured Solirubrobacterales bacterium
GACATGTCGCGCGAGGTCTTGATCGGCGTGCCCCTGAAAGCGGCCCCGCGCCGGCGGTCCACCGGCCGGGGCCCGACACCGAGGAGGTATCCCTCGATGCTCCTTCACCGTAACCACCCCTCCGCTTCCCCGTCGCCCGACGCCCTGCCGGTCGCTGGGCTGGTCCGGACCCATTGGGTGCTGTCGGTGT
Source organism: uncultured Solirubrobacterales bacterium (assembly GCA_963757795.1). GTDB lineage: Bacteria > Actinomycetota > Thermoleophilia > Solirubrobacterales > Solirubrobacteraceae > Palsa-465. The sequence goes on from CAVWSI010000010.1 coordinate 191, forward strand.
GCGTGGTGTGCGGCCATGAGCGTCCCCACGGCGAGCGGCACCGCGCCACCTGTCCGACGTGCGGTGCGCAGCTGCGCAGCTTCCCGCTGTACCGCGACCTGCACGATGCACGATGAGCGCGGTCGAGGATCGGATCCGCAAGCTGCTCGCGCTCGCGGACTCGCCGAACGAGAACGAGGCCGCCGCGGCGGCCGAGAAGGCGCAGGCGCTGATGCTTCGTTACGGGATCGAGCTGGCCGCAGTCGCGGCGTCGGCCGGCGAGCGCTTAGCCGTCGACGAGCATGTCCTTGACGGAAAGGTTGATCCGTGGCGGCGGATGCTGGCCGCGGCGGTCGCGCGCAGCGCGGGCGGTGAGATCGTGTGGGCGCCGGACAGCAGCCGCGGCCACGGCAAGATCTTCTTCTACGGGCCCGCCGGCACGGTCGGCGGGATCGTGGAGCTGTACCGCTACCTGGAAGCGCAGCTGGTCGTGATCTCCGCAGCCGCCACCGCTACGCGCCGGGAGCGACGCGTGCACGGGCGCACATGGCGCAACTCGTTCCTGCTCGGCGCGGTCGGCCGGGTTGGGCAGCGACTCGATGTGCGCCGCGCCCAGACCATCGAGACGGAGGACAACAGCCGGGCGCTGGTGTTGGTCAAGACGGCGGTGGACCGCGAGATCGACCGGCGCTGGCCGGAGCTTGAGAGCTCGGGGTACCGGGCGTCGGTGGCCCGCGGTGCGTACGAGGCCGGGAGCCACGCGGGCAAGCACATCGATATTGGTGACCGCCGGCTCGGGCGCAGCTCGCCGGCTCTACCCGGCGCCGCAGCGGGATGAGCGATCGCCGGGTGTGGTTTGAGGCGCCGTGCCCGACCTGTGGCGCGCGCAGCGGGTTGCGCTGCCAGACCAGCCGCTACGGCGGCAAGCCCACCCGGTTCTTGCACGCCGCACGCGGCTGGCGACATCGCCCCTGCCCTACGTGCAAGGCGCAGTCGGGGGAGCTGTGCAAGACGCCGACCGGCAGGCGAGCCGGTCAGCCGCACACCGCGCGGCTGGCGCCTGGGCGCCGGGAGCTGTTTGCCGACGAGCAAGTGTGGGAGGAGCTCGAGCGGTGGAAGGCGGCTGCAGCGCTGGTGCGGTTTTCGGGCGGCGGGGGCAACCAGGGCAGCATCGCCGCGGTGACGCTTGAGGACGCGGAGCAGCGCGAGCTTGCCCGCTGGAGCAGCGGCGAGGGAGAGCTGCCGGAGGCGCTCGCCGCGCCGGTCTGGGGCCGCTACGCGCTGTTTCGCGGCCATCCTCGGACGACGGGCCTGCTGATGTGGGACGCTGAGAAGCGGAAGGTCATAGTCGCGGGAGAGCGCGGCGGTCGGAAGTTCGAGGAGCTGCTGTTCGCTTCGAGGAGGCTCTACCGGCCCGCTGTCACGCCCGTGGCCGTCGCTACGGGCGACACGTCGCGGGGATCCGCTGCCCGAGCGAAGCGCGACGCGTCGCCCGCGGCTGGCGCTGGCGATGCTTCGCGCTCATGTGAGCGCTGCGGCGAGCCGCTCGCGCCGGGGCTTCGCCCCGAGGCGCGCTACTGCTCCAAGCGATGCCGGCAGGCCGCCTCGCGCGCGCGGCTGAAGGACCGTCCTCCCTCCCCGCCGCCCAGCCCAGCCGGCACGTGCTCGTGGTGCGGCGACCCGATGCCCGGCGCCCTGCGAGCGGAGGCACGGTTCTGCTCAAAGCGCTGCCGGCAGGCGTCCTCGCGGTACACCGTCAGGCTGCGCAGCTCTTCGAAGACCTCGGCCCCGGACGACACGTCGCTCGCTCGGCGGGCATCAACGGCAAGCGCAAGGAGCCGCCATGGCTGATCCAGGCGACGAGGCGCTCGAGGACGCTCTCGCGCGCGCTCGCGACCGAGCAGAGCGTTATGGCGTCTGGCTCGAGCACCTGCGAGGCGGCGATCCCGCGATTGCCGAGGCCTCGGCGCTGTACCCGCCGGACATGAGCGAGTGGCAGTCGCCCGTGTGCCTGCTCACCGGCAACGACGGCGTGTGGCGCGAGCTCGGCGGCCGGGTCATGCAGGAGCGCTCGATTGGGCCGGTGATCGAGGAGCTTGAGAGCCCGCGGCGCTCGTGGGCGTCGAGCCGGGATGCGGTGATGCGATGGGGGGCGCATTTCTGGGATGTGGACCGCTGGCCGGCGAAGTCCCCTCCGTGTTCGAGCAGTTCCTGTTCTACCGGTGGGTCACGGCGTGTCATCTTCGCCAACGCATCCCGCCCGCGCTCACGGTCACCGATGCTCGGTCATGAGGCTTGATCGCATAGCTGTCGGTGATCTGGTGCTCTTTCGGCATCAAGGGCCGCTCGGTGTATGGCGAGGTCCTCGAGGTCGCCGGTAGCCGGGTGAACTTCCGGCCGCTGTGTCCGGCCGCCGGCTGGCATCACGCCGGCGCGCGAGAGATCGTGTCGCATTGGCGCAAGACCGGCCGCCACCGCGGCCACGTCGACGTCGACGGTGAGGAGGTCGTGCCGGTCCCGCGCGAGCAGCTCTCCCTGCCGGGGGTGCACAAGTGACCGGTCGCGGCGCGATGTCGACACGAGACATGCCGCTCGAGACCTGGCACAAGGCTGATAGCAGCCGCAAGCGCCGTCTGGCGCCCGACGGTTGGCCGGAGGCGCTGTTGTGCTCCAGGCGGTGCCGGCAGGGATGCGCACGACAGGCGCTGCGGCCCCGCAGGCTGCTGCGATGAGGCTGTGGCCGGCGCTTCCGACGCCGGGGGAGCTCGTGCGCCTGCCGCTTCCCTGTCCGCCGCAGTTCGTCGAGCTTTCGGGCTACAGCGGCGGTGCCAGGCTGATCGCGCTGTGGTGGTCGCCGTTTGGCGATAAGCTGATGATCTCCGACGGCACACTGACCGAGATCGGACGCTGGCGCGGATGGCTGTGCTTCTGTGAGCACCCGCTGGCGCGCCTGTTCCTGGAGCCCTACCGGCTGGGCGACTCGGACGATGAGGGTGAGCATCGGCTGCTCGTCGACCGCTATCTGGGCACGCTCGAGGTTGGGCTCGCGCGCGACATCGAGCAGCTGCTGGCCACTCAGCCCTCAGAGCTTCACGCGCTGACCGCAGAGCTCTCGGCAGAGGAGACGGAGGCGCTGTTGCGGCGGCTGTTCGACATGCAGGCTGAGCGCGAGCGGCAAAGAGCCCGCAGCAGCTGCACGCCGAGCCGCGTGCCGTCGGGCAGCGGGAAGATGAGCTGCTCGACCGGCTGACTGCGTTGTTGGATGACGCGCAAAGGGCGCTGTGCGAAGCACTCCCGCCGTCGCCGGGCGTGGATGCCGGCGGAGGCGGTGGTGATGACCCGCCGATCACGGAGGCGCCGCGGTGATGCCGTCACTCACGGCGAGGACCACACGTCGCGGCAGCTTCGCCGGCGGTGGTCTTAGTCAGGAGCGGGCGGCGTGAGCGGCACGTTGCCTGGCGCGGATGTGCGCGGCTTCTACCGGGCGCTGGGGATCGAGTTGCCGGGGTGGGCTAAGCGGGAGGCGCCGGTGGGGTGCTTCGCAAATCCGGATGCGCATGCGCACGGCGACCGCGACCCGTCCTGCTCGGTGAACGTCGAGTCGGGCGTCTGGCATTGCTGGGGGTGCGGCGCGGCGGGCGGCGCGTATGACGCGGCGCTCGCTTGCGGCCGACACGAGCGTGAGGCGATCGATTTGATGATCGCGCACGGTCTGGCCGTCCGCCGCGCTGGTCCGCCGCTGCGCGCTGGCGCGTCTACGCACCCTCTCCCTCTCGCCGCCGCGCCCTGCGACGATCGGTCCGCTCACCACGAGCCGGGCGCACCGACCTCTCGTGAGCTGGCGATCGGTGAGCAGGAGCTGGCGGCGGCCTGCCAACGTCTGGCTGGGCTGGTCTGGCCGCCGCGCGTGCTCCGTCCGGAGCAGGTGCGCGTTTGGTCGCGCGCGACGCTGCTCGGGCTGGGGTGCGGGTGGGAGCGCGGGCGGGTCGTCATTCCCATCCGTAACCGCGATGGCAAGCTGCACGGCGTCTTGCGCTATGCGCCGAGCCACGCTCATGCGCCGAAGGTGTTGGCGGTGCGCGGCACGCGGCTGGGGCTGATCCCCCACCCTGCTGCCGAGCCATCCAGCTGGGTGGTGCTGGTCGAGGGGCCGCCGGACATGATCAGCGCCCGCTCGCGGGGGCTGCCCGCGGTTGCGGTGCCGGGCGATGACGCCTGGGAGCCCGGGTGGGCGCGGCTGTTCGCGGGTCGTCGTGTGTCGGTGGTGTTTGACTGTGACCGGGCGGGGCGGGAGGCGGCGGCGCGGATCGCGGCCGATCTCAGGGCGGCCGGTGTCCGCGGCAGCATCGTCGATCTCGCCCGGGGCCGGGCGGATGGCTATGACCTGACCGAGTGGCTGGCGGAGCACCACGACCTGGGTGCACAGGAGTTGCGCCGGGTGCTGGGCGCGCCCGGAGCCGGGCGACACGCCGGCGTGCCGTTGGCTGGTCGGTGATGGTCGGCGGCTATGCGGCGAGCTCGCCCGGTTCGCTGTCCGGAGACGGCTGCTCGGCGGCTGAGCGCCCGTTGTCTGTGGTGGTGGTGGTCGCGCGGGTGAGGATCGCGCGGATGGTGCCGTGTGAGACCTCTGCCGCGGTGGCGATCTCGCGGTGCGAGAGTCCGAGCCGGCCGGCGCGGGCGATGGTCTGTTCGTATTCGCGGTCGGCTTCGCGCTTGCGCTTGGCGGTGCGCGTCACTTGTCGCAGCATGTCGCCGCTGGCGGGCGCGGAGCTCGCCGTCGCGTTCGGCGTCGGCGATCGCGCTCAAGCGCGCGCCGCCGGCGATCGCGGCGCTGGCGGCCTCGGCAACGCGGCGCCCGGCCTGGTCGATCGCGGATGGGTCCTCGCCGGCCTGCGCGTGCAGCCGCTCGTGGGCGGCGGCGGCGATCGCTTCCAACTCGGGCAAGAGCCCGCCGGCGGCGGTCTGGTCAGGTGTCATGCAGCCTCCTGTCGGTCGTCGTCACCGCACATGATGCGATCCGTCCAGGACGCCACGCCCCAGTCTCGCCCAGGGCTCCGCGCAGGCCCAAGGCACCCGCTCCTCCCCCCTCTCCCCGCCGCCTTCCTGCTGTTGCCGCGGCTCGCGTCCGGCTCGCTTCGCGGTGGTGGCCGCGGCCGTCCGGGCCGCTGGTGCCCCATCGATCTGGTGGTTGTACGGCGACGGTCGAATGACAGTCCCGCGTCTGGTGTCGCCCGGCGCATGCTGTCCCCAGCCGCAAAGTAGCGAGTGGCCAGCACCACGGCCGCCGAGGTCGATAGCGCCCACCCGTCCGCGAACTCACAGGCCAGCCGTTCGACGAGCGCCTGGTGGTCGACGTCGTCGCGCTCCGGGTAGTGGTGCGCCTTGCCCGGATACGGTGGGTCCGCATAGGCGAACCGCATCGCCCGCGACGCGTCGTCGAGGACCTCGCGCCGCGGCGAGCGGCGACGTGTGGCGCTTGTCGGCGCCGAGCGGCCAGCGTGAGACGTGTCGCTGGGGCCCGGGACGGTGGGGCGCTTGCGCGAGTCCCCCCGGCCCGCCGCCCCCGGCCACCCGCCCCTTCGAGGGCCTGTGCTAGCTGCTAGCCGAGGAACCGGGACCCAGCTAGCGGTGCGATCAGCCCTGCTCCCGCGCATAGGGGGTCTTGCAGTACGAGCATCAAGAGGGCCTGTCCGAGCGCGAAAGCGGGTGTTTCACCGCGGCCGGCTCCGACTACCTTTGATCCTCGGAGGAGCCGGACGTCCTCGGCGCTGATTAGCACGCTGAATCTTCTGGTTGCTGGCAGCTCGATGAGCTGCGCCGTACTCACCGGGTCGGGGCGGCGGGCGGCAAGGGTGCTTGGCGAGGTGCCTGGCGGTGCCCTGGTCCTTCTGCGGGTGAGTTCGGCTCGTGCTTTGCGCGCGGGAGCCAAGCGAGCCCGCGCGGCAGGTACCAGTTCCAGTCGCCGAGCAGCTTCATCGAAGCCGGCAGCAGCACGGCGCGCACGACGGTCGCGTCGAGCAGGACGGCGACCGCGAGGCCGACGCCCGCCTGCTTGAGGTCGAGCGCGCTCGCGGTGCCGAACAGCGAGAAGACGCCGAACATCACTAGCGCAGCGCTGGTGACGACGCCGGCGGTTCGCGCGATCCCTTGGCGGAGCGCCTGGTCGTTGGTCATGCCGCTGTCGATTCCCTCGCGGACCCGGCTGAGGATGAACACGTGGTAGTCCATCGAGAGGCCGAACAGCACGACGAACAGGAACACCGGTAGCCAGGAGATGATCGAACCGGTCGAGTGGAACCCCAGCAGGCCCTCGGCCCAGTGGTGCTGGAAGACGAGCGCGAGCACGCCGTAGGAGGCGCCGACTGAGAGCAAGTTGAGCACGATCGCCTTGATCGGGGCTACGAGCGAGCGGAAGGTGATAAGCAGGATCAGGAACGCGAGGACCAGCACGAACGCGATCACGTAGGGCAGACCGTGCGTCATCTGACCGGTGAAGTCGGCGTCGCGGGCCGCGTCGCCGGTGACCGCGACTTGGATGCCGCTGACGCGGCCGAGCGTCTCCGGGGTCAGCTTGTCGCGTAGCACCGCGAGCGCGCGCTTGCTCGCAGCGTCATCGCCAAGCCCGCTGAGCGGCAGCTCGAGCGTGCCAGCCTGGCCATCGAGGCTTCCGCCGGACGAGAACGGAGGGTGCGCGATGCCGCGAGCGGCGGCGAGTGTTTCGAGCTGCTTGGCCGCTTCCTCTGCCTGCTTCCGCTGGCGGGCCGGCCAGGCGTACGCAACGATCGCGGGCGCCGAGGTGCCGGGGAAGTCGGCCGTGATCCGGGCCTGCAGCGAGGAGGGGACGCGCGGCGCGATCTGGTTCGAGCTCGGCTCCGATACGTGTAGCCCGAGAGCCGGGATCGCGAGCGCGACCAGAACGGCGACCGAGGCGAGCAGCAACAGCGCCGGGCGCCGCAGGACACGATCGACCACGGCCGGCCAGAACCGCGAGTCCTCGCCGCTGCCCAGGTGCGGCAGGAAGGGGATGCGTCCGCGGTCGATCCGTGGGCCGAGCAGCTCGAGCACCGCCGGAAGCACGGTGACCGACCCGGCGACGGCGCATGCGATCACGGCGATCGTGCCGCTCGCGATGCCGTTGAAGATGCTCGTGCCGATCATGAACTGCCCGGCCATCGCGATCGCGACGGTCGCACCGGCGACGATCACGGTGTGCCCGGACGTTCGTGCGGTGCGCTCGAGCGCGTCGTGCGACGCGAGCCCCCGCGCCCGCTCCTCGCGCGAGCGGATCACATAGAACAGCGCGTAGTCGACGCCGACCGCCATCCCAATCAGCAGCACGACCGTTTTCGCGCTTGAATCGAGCGGGAACACCTGGCTGATCGGCCCGAGCAGTCCGAAAGCGGCGATCACCGCGCTTGCCCCAAGTAACACCGGGACGAGCGCTGCGACGAGCGCGCCGAACGCGACCAGTAGCACGAGCAGGGTGACCGGCAGCGACAGACGCTCGGCGCGCGTAAGGTCATTGTTGCCGCCATCGGTGCTGTTGTCATCGAGAACAGCTGTGATCCGCGGGCCGCTTGCGGCCGCCACGGCCGCCCTGAGCGAGTCGGTCGAGAAGGGCCGCCCAATCGGCCCGCTGACGAGCGCCGAGTGCCCGCTCGGCGAGATGCTCGTCGTCACGTGCCTGCCAAGCGCGCGCTCCACGCTCGCCGCGACCTTGATGATCGCGGCGCGGAAGGCCGGGTCGTCGGCGCGCAGCGAGTCGCTGTGGACGTAGGCGAACTCGTACTGTGCGGGCCTCGCCTTGTGCAGCTTCAGCATACTCTCGGCGCGCGCGGATTCGCCGGTAGTGCCGCTCTGAAGCCCCTTCGAGCCCGTCACGGCGAGCGCCCCGACCGCAAGTACCACGAACACCAGCCAGACGCCGATCGCGAGCCACGGGCGCCGTGCACTCCAGCGGCCGATGGAGGTGGGTGAAAGCCGAGTTCTCTTACGTGTGAGCTTGCACCGGTCAGGCGCCGTCGACCAGCCGGACAGCCGGAGTCTTTGCGGGTAGGGCTAGCGGTAAGGCACGTCGTGGCCCTGACTCCGCGCAGCGGTTGTGCGATCGGCGCGGGGGTGCGATCGTCCCTCACTGATTCGCCATCCTCCCGCTCGCCGCGTCCCGGCCGTAACGTCGACGGCGCCGCGGTCGCAATTGTTCCTACCGGCTAGCCCTACCCACCGCGATTCCGGCTTTCCGGCTGGACACGCAGCCACGGTCCTGACACCGTTGTGGGTACACGGGACTAATTGTGGCCCTGTCCACCTTCTGCGATAGGGGCGACGTGAGGACAAAACAAGCGTCGGTGGCGATCGCCGCGGTTCTGGCCGGAGCGGCGGCGGCATGGCTTGCCGCCCAGCGCACCTTCACTCCGTATCAGACCGCGCCAGCGCCGCTGGCCTTGCTCGTCGGCTGGTCGTTCATTGGCAGCGGCATCGCCGCCTGCCGTGTCCGCCCGGACAACCTGCTGGGGAGGGTGATGGTGCTCACTGGGTTCGCATGGTTTGCGAGCTTTCTGACCGACGCGCACCAGAGCTTGCTGTTCAGCATCGGCACAGCGGTGCAGAGCGTCTACCTCGTGGGCTTCGTGTACCTGGTGCTGACGTTTCCTTCAGGACGGCTGCGCACCCGCCTCGAGCGGCTGCTGGTCTGGTCGGGCGCCGGTCTGGTCACATTGGTCGCGCTAGCGTCATTGCTGTTCTCCAATTCGGGCGCGGTTCTTTGCAGTTCCTGTCCCACAAACGCGTTCGAAGTCACCCGGAGCGATACGCTGGCTAACACGCTGGCTCAGGTGGAGCGCATCGGCGGGGTGTCGATCGTAGTGCTCGCGCTCGCGGTGATCGTGGCACGGCGGGCTCGGTCGACCGCGGTGCAGCGCCGCACGGTCGCGCCGGTGGTGGCAGCGGGCGGGGTGACGCTCGCGGCGTTGGTGGTCTCGGTCGCAAACGACGCGCTTTCTCATCCGCTCGGCGAAGGCCCCAAGCAGGTGCTGTTCGTGGCACTCGCGACGCTTCCGGTCGGCATGGTGCTCGTGTTGCTGCAACGGCACCTGGCGCGCGCGGCGGTTGCCGGCCTTGTGGTCGAGTTGGGCGCACAGGAGGTGGCGACCGACCTGGGTCGAGTGCTCGCTCGTGCCCTCGGCGACCCGTCGCTCGAGGTCGCCTACTGGTTTCCCGCGGGCGCGCGCTACGTGGACAGCGAGGCAGACCGGTGCAGCTGCCGCCGCCCGGGTCCGGCCGTATGACTACCGTCGTCGAGCGGGGCGGTCGGCCCATCGCTGCGCTCGTGCACGATCCGGCGCTCGAGGAGAACACTCAGCTGATCGACTCGGTCTGCGCCGCTGCCGCGATGACGCTCGAGAACGAGCGGCTGCAAGCGGAGCTGCGCGCCCGGCTTGGGGAGCTGCAGGCCTCGCGCGCCCGGCTCGTCGATGCAACCGAGGCGGAGCGCAGACGGATCGAGCGCGACCTTCACGACGGCACCCAGCAGCGGCTGGTGTCGCTGGCGATGTCGCTGGGGTTGTTGGACACGAAGCTGCCCACGGATCCAGAGGCCGCAAAACCGATCGCGCAGGAGGCACGCGCGGCGCTGGCGGTAGCGCTCGAGGAGCTGCGCGAGCTCAGCCAGGGCATTCACCCCGCCGTGCTCACGGAGCGCGGGCTCGGGGCAGCGCTCGAGGAGCTCGCCGACCGCGCGGCGCTCCCCACATATCTCGAGGTCTCGATCGACGAGCGGCCGTGTCCGGCGGTCGAGGCGGCCGCCTACTTCGTGGTCAGCGAGGCGCTCACGAACGCGGCCAAGCACTCGCACGCGCGGGAGGTAAGGATCTCGGCCTCGCGCCAGCGGGAGATGCTGATCATCGAAGTCACCGACAACGGCATCGGAGGGGCAGCGCTGCACGGCGGCTCCGGGATTCGCGGCCTCATCGACCGGGTCGAGGCGCTGGCCGGGACGCTGACCGTGTCCAGCCCACCAGGACGCGGCACCACCCTGCACGCGGAGCTGCCATGCGGGTAGTCGTTGCCGACGACGCCGTGATCCTCCGCGAGGGGCTCGCGCGCCTGCTCACCGAGGCCGGCTTCGAGGTCGTGGGGCTCGCCGGCAACGCCGATGAGCTGTTCGCACTCGTCGAGCAGCTTCATCCCGACGTCGCGATCGTAGACATTCGCATGCCCCCGACGCACACCGACGAGGGGCTTCGCGCCGCGAAATCGATCAGAGAGCGCTGGCCGCAGACCGGAGTGCTCGTCCTCTCCCAGCACGTCCGCGCGAGCTACGCGCTCGAGCTGCTCTCCGATGGAACCGACGGGCTGGGTTACCTGCTCAAGGAACGCGTGTCGGATCTGGACGACCTGGCCTCGAGCGTCGAGCGCATCGGCAACGGAGGCTCGGCCCTTGACCCGGTGGTGGTCGAGCAGCTCGTGGGACGGCCAAGGCGTACCGACGACGCGCTCGAGCACCTGACCGACCGCGAACGCGAGGTGCTCGCGCAGATGGCCGAGGGAAGATCCAACAAGGCGATCGCAGAGCAGCTGTTCGTCACCGAGCACACCATCGAGAAGCACGTCAAGAGCATCCTCGGCACCCTCCGGCTGCCCCAGTCACCCGATGACCACCGCCGGGTGCTCGCCGTGCTCACCTACCTGCACTAACGGTAGAGGTATACCCGTAACTGCCTCAGGTCCGGCCGTCCGAGCGGCGCCGGTAGGGCGGTGGGCGCTCGGTGCACGCCGAGTGTCCGCGCGCGCGGCGAACACCTGCGTCGGGGCTTGGCGGCTTGTCACCGCCGGTGGGCGCGCGGGCACGGTCGAAATGCGGCGTGGCTACCGGCTAGCAGTAACCGCAAAGAGTGCGGCTATCCGGCTGGGCAGAGCGAATCGCACCTGAGACCTTGAACGTCATGCACAACTTCTCGAAGCCCTCGTCGACGCCCGCCTGGCGGACCTGCAGCGCGAGGCCCGACAGCCGCGAGATCGGACCGCGGCTCGACACGCCGTACGCAACGCTGCCCCAGCCCCGCCCCGAACCGTCACGATCCGCGTCGGGACCCCCGACGACATGCCGGCGCTGAAGCGACTCGCGGCGCTTGACTCCTCCCATATTCCAACGGCTCCGGTGCTGCTCGCCGAGGTTGATGGCGAGCTGCGCGCGGCCCTGTCGCGCAGCGGGAGCGGGATCATCGCCGACCCTTTTCGCCCGACGGCGCCGCTCGTGCAGGTAATGTAAAGTGGGCCAAGCAGGCGCGCGACGATCGCTCACCTCGACTACGCCGGCTGCGTGCCGCGCTCCGTCAGAAACAAGGAAGAAACGAACTGATGATGAGAGCCAACCCCACCTTCCTACTGGGTCCACGAACGCCTGACTGCCGAGCTCGGGGAGGTCAGCCATGAGCGGTCCTGAGACGACAACCGCCGTAGGCACCGCCGTGCTGTTCGAGAACGAGCACATACGCGTCTGGGAGATGCTGCTCGCTCCTGGCGAAAGCTGCCAACCGCACCGTCATCTCCACGATCACGTAATCCTCTACGCGGAGCCGGCGACGATCCGCACCCAGGTCGAGAGCAGGCCGGTTATTCAGCACGTCGAGGACGGGTGCGTCTCCTACCGGGCCGTCGGCCCCGACGGCCTTCCCCCTCACATGATCACGAACGTCGTCGACGGGCCGAGCCGCCACTTCATCGTCGAGCTGCTCGGCCCCAGCGGTCCGACGCCCCCTCCTCACACGAGCACAACGGCCGCGCCCGCACCGAGGTTCTCGCGTGAGAAGCGGTATCAACCGGCTCAGCGATCTCCTCGAGCCGGCGCGGTCTCGGCCACCATTGAACGGGAAGTGGAATAGGACGGCCTGAGAATGTCTCATCTGATGCAACAGCTCGTGTTGAGCCGGCAACGCACGACCCAACGGAGTGGCCGACCATGAGAACTCATCCGAACCTCCTCGTGAATTCGGCGGCTGGTCAGCGTACGGAGATCCTCCGCCGCGCTGATCAGCTTGCGGACCGCATTGATCTGCGCGTCGCCATCGAGCACGTCGGTGGAGGTGGAGGCCCCCCACACGTGCATCCGAACCAGACCGAGCACTTTCACGTGCTGCATGGGAAGCTGCGCGTGATCCTCGGCGATCGGAAACTACTGCTCGGGCGCGGCGAGGAGGCCACCGTTCCACCCGGAACCGTTCACACCTTCAGCGCAGCTGAGGACGACACCGAATTCGATGTCCGAGTCAGCCCCGCGCTGCGGATCGAAGCGGCGTTGGAGGATAGCTACGAGTTGTTCGATCGAGGCTCGCTCGGCCCCGAAGGGCCGATCGACATGGATGCCTGCCAAGCGGTCCTTGAACGCTACGCGGACGAGATCCAGCTCGCGCCCCATGAGCCGGCCGCAAGCTAATCGCCGATCCGCCCGGCGATCGGCGCGCGTGGCGTGCAGGCGAACTCGGGGGGCGGCCGATTCCGCGTTACCGCCGCCAGTGAGCGCTCGCATCGTCGAGATCACGCCGGCGGCGAGTGAGGGCAGGTGACAGCCCCTCCAGGACAGCCCCCACGGGCGCGCCGACGCGCCGTGCGAGCTCGCGCACGTGGTCCCTGCGGCCAAAAGTGCAGCGGTCCAGATCGACTCAGCCCAGCTTGGGAAGATGCAGCTTCGTCGTGCGACTGCCGAGGTGCCGAACCATGACCAAACCCGACAATTTGGCTGAACGCGTTTACGCCCTTGAGGCCAAGGACGAGATTCGTCGGCTGATGGCCACTTACATCCACGCGCGCGATGTCACGGGCCATTCCGTCGCTGACTACTTCACTGTCGACGCAGTCTGGGAAGGGATCGGACGCCTGGCCGATGTGCTCGGTCGCCATGAAGGGCGAGGCGCGATCGTCGACCGGTTCGCTGGTCCGACTCCGCCGACTCTGCACCTGATCGCCAATGAGTCGATCAGTGTCGACGGTGACGACGCAGTCGGATACTGGACCTACCTCCAGCCCTCGGTTCTCAACGGCCGGGCGTTCTGGATCGCAGCCCGTTACCACAACGACTTTCATCGCCAGGACGACATATGGCGGGTCCGACACATGCGCATCGCACCGATCTTTGAGGCTCCGTATGAAGACGGCTGGGCACAGGCTGCGTTCTTCGCGCGGGAGACGTCCTCGGGCGGCTGACCGACGGGCGCGAAGCAGCAGCGTCGCGGGTCCTGGAGCCGGCTTCGCGAGCTGCGGCCCGTTTGGGGATGGTCGAATGACAATGGCGGCGCTGCATGCCGTCTAGAGGCACCCGCCTGGAGGGCACCCGCCTGGAGGCAGCCGCCTGGAGGCGAAGACGATCAACAACCTGGTCGGGTCTGCACGTCGTCCATGCCGGGGAGACGATCGGTCAGCTGAGCATGACGATCAAGATGGCCTGAGTCGTGGGGCCTTGCGGTGCGTCCCGTGAGCGAGGCGGGGCGCACCGCGGAGATTCGCGTCGGACTGTCCCAGCATCACCGCGTGTACTCGGGTTGCTATAGCGTGCGGCTGTACCAGATGCTCAACCCACGGGGGGCCTGAATGCGCGTTGACGCCGGCGGCGCCGGGATCGAGTATGAGGTGACGGGCGAGGGTCGCCCGGTGGTGCTGCTCCACGGCTTCCCGGACTCCGGGCGGCTGTGGCGCCACCAGGTGCCGGCGCTGGTCGAGGCCGGGTTCAGAGTGATCGTCCCCGACCTGCGGGGATACGGCCGCTCGGACAAGCCGCGCGAGGTCGACGCGTATGCGATGCAGGCGCTGGTGGGCGACGTGGTGGCGGTGTTGCAGGATGCCGGCGCGCCAAAGGCTCACGTCGTCGGCCATGACTGGGGCGCGGCGCTCGCGTGGGCGTTCGCCGCGTTCGTGCCTGATCACGTCGACCATCTGGTGGCTCTGTCGGTCGGGCATCCGGCGACTTTCCGCAAGGGCGGCTTCGAGCAGTACCAGAAGTCCTGGTACATGCTGCTGTTCCAGTTCAAGGGAATCGCCGAGCGATGGCTGTCGAACGACGACTGGGCGCACTTCCGGGCGTGGGCCGGCCACCCCGACGCCGACGCGGTGATCGCCGAACTGGTGGCAAACGACTCGCTCACCCCGGCGCTGAACTATTACCGCGCGAACATTCCGCCGGAGTCGTGGCTCAGCGCCGGGCGGCAATTACCGCCGATCCAATCGCCGACGATGGGGGTGTGGAGCTCGGGCGACATGGCCCTGACCGAGCGGCAGATGACTAACTCGGCCGAGAACGTCACAGCCCCCTGGCGCTACGAGCGGCTCGACGGGCCCGGCCACTGGATGCAGCTCGAGGCGCCCGACGAGGTCAGCCGACTGCTGATTGATTTCCTCCCGACTGAGGGGTGAGAGACGATGTCGAAGATCGTTGTGATGGGCGCAGGCGTGTGCGGGCTCGCGGCCGGGTTGCTGCTGTGCCGCGGCGGCCACGAGGTGACGGTGCTGGAGCGCGACCCCGACCCGGTACCGAGCTCGCCCGAGGAGGCGTGGGAGCGCTGGTCGCGCGACGGCGTCAGCCAGTTCCGCCTCGCCCACTACCTGACCCCTCGGGGCCGGATCGTGCTCGAGGAGGCGCTCCCGGATGTCCTGGCCGGCCTCGAGGCGGCGGGCGGGATCGCGTTCGACCCGCTGCCGTTGATGCCCCCGTCGATCACGGACCGGACGCCGCGGGACGGCGATGACCGGTTCCGCACGGTCACCGCGCGCCGCCCGGTGTTCGAACAGGTGCTCGGCTGGGCCGTGGATGCCGAGCCGGGCCTCGAGATCCGGCGCGGCGTGTCCGTCGCCGAGCTCGTCCTCCGCGCCGGCAACGGGACGCCGCACGTGACCGGCGTGCGTACCGAATCGGGCGAGCAGCTCGACGCCGACCTCATCGTTGACGCGATGGGCAGGCGTTCGCAGCTTCCGCGCTGGCTCGAGGCCGCCGGAGCCAAGCCCGTCCACGAGGAGGCCGAGGACTCGGGGTTCATCTACTACTCGCGGTTCTTCCGGGCCGCGAGCACAGGAATGCCCGAGTACCGCGCCCCGTTGTTGATGCCGATCGGGACGTTCTCGCTGCTCACACTGCCATCCGACAACGACACCTGGTCGGTGACGGTCTACACCTCCGCGGGCGACAGGACGCTGAAGCGGCTGCGCGACCCCGGGCCATGGACGGCGCTTGTGAGGGCCTGTCCGCTTCACGCGCAGTGGCTCGAGGGCGAGCCGATCAGCGACATGATCGCGATGGGCGGGATCCTCGACCGGTACCGGCGGCTGACCGTTGATGGTAAGCCGGTCGCGACCGGGGTGGTGCTGCTCGGCGATTCGTGGACATGCACGAACCCCTCGCTCGGGCGGGGCATGACGCTCGGCCTGCTCCACGCCCAGCGACTGGCCGAGGTGGTCCGCGCGCACCCGGACGATCCGGACGACTTCGCCGAGGCGTGGGATGCGGTCACCGAGGCAGAGCTGACCCCGTGGTATCGCGAGACCGTCGAGGAGGACCGAGCCCGGATCCACGAGATCGAGGCGCTCCGCCACGGCCTCGAGGCGGCCCCCGAGCCGGGCTCGATGCCCTGGCTGCAGGGCGCACTGCTGGCGGCGGTGCCGCAGGACCCCGACGCGTTCCGGGCGTTCCTCGCGAACCGCTGCTGCCTGTCGCTGAACCGGGAGATCTTCGAGGACACGAGCTTCATGGAGCGCATCTTCGAGCTCGCCCGGGGCAGCGAGCGGCCGCCGCTGGCCGGGCCCGACCGCGATCAGCTGCTGGCGCTGCTCGACGCCGCGCCGGCAAGCGCCTGATCGGCGTACGCGCGGGCGCACCGGACGAACTCGCGCAGCAGCGGATGCACCGGCTTGCCGGCAAGCGCGCCGATCTGCGTCTTGAACGTCGGTCGAATGACAGCGAGGCACTGGCGGCGAACGCACGTCGTTACTCGACTTGAGTGGATACGGAATCTCTACTCAGATCGAAGAACCCCGCAGGGGCGCGGGATGTAGCGCGGAGATCGGGGTTCAGGGCATATCCATCCGAATCGAGTAGGAACGCACGTTCGTGCAACCAGCCGCCTGGCAGCTGCGGATCACGTCCCGCAATCCGCGCGATCCGGGAACGCCCACGCGTGCCGACCCGAGGCCCCTGCGGAGATGGAAGCAGGTGTCCCGCAAGACGTTTGGGCCGTTGCCGCTCGGCTTTTGGTGTCCCGTAAGACCCGCCCGGTCAGGTGCCCGGCGAAGGTACCTTCGGTTCGAGCGGGATCCTGGTCGGTTACGCGCGCGTCTCGACCGACGCGCAGGACGTGACCGCGCAACGCGACGCGCTCGCGGCGCTCGGCGTCACGCCTGCCAGGATCTATGTCGATCACGGACTGACCGGTAGACGGCGTGACCGGCCGGGGTTGCGGGAGGTGCTGGCGGCGTGCCGCGCCGGCGACACGCTGGTGGTGACCAAGCTCGATCGTCTGGCGCGCTCGGTGCCCGACGCGCGCGACATCGTCGAGGAGCTGACCAGCCGGGAGGTGAGCCTGAGCATCGGCGGCGCGGTTCATGACCCGAGTGACCCGGTCGGGCGGCTGCTGTTCAACGTGCTCGCGATGGTCGCCGAGTTCGAGGCCGACCTGCCAGGACCCTCTCCCCCTCTCCGCCGTGGCCGAGCACCGGCTCGTCCGCCGCCACTGCCAGGCCGCCGGGGTGCCCGAGCGGCTCGCGCACCCGCACGCGCTCAGGGCCTACTGGGCCACCCATCTGCTCGAGGCGGGCGTGCCCGTCCACGAGGTCTCCGCGCGACTCGGGCACGTCGACCTACGCACCACCGCGCGGTACGCCGCCCCGCGACCCGAGCGGATCGACGAGATCGCCGATGTGCTCGACCGCCGGCATCACGCCGCCCGGCGGGCGGGGTGGGGCGCGTAGGCGGCCTCAAGGGGCGCTCGCGAGAACACGCCTCGCTCTTGGGCCAGAGAGCTCCGCGAATCCAGCGGATTGGCACCAGCAGGAGAGCCGTCCGCGGGCTGCTTGCGTGTAATTCCTTTCGCGCACGAGTAGCGCCAATACTCTTGTGTAGCGCCGTCTCAACGTCGGCTGCGAGCGCCCCGGGTTGCGGAGCTGCGCTGGCCACCAATAGGCTGCTGTTGGATGATTACAAGCGATCCGGAAGGCCGCCCGACGCTTACGCCGGAAGCCATCGTGGCTGTTCAAGCTGCCGAATTGCTGCGACTGCCACGCAACGAGGTACAGCTCACGAAGGCACTTGCGGCGCTGATGCGTAAGGCTCCCGACCTCGCCCACAGGATGGTTACTGGACTGGTAAGCAGCGTCCCAGAGCCGCCCAGGATCAAGCTTCCTCGATCGATCGATGTGGAGCCCGAGAATCCCACGCTCGGCAAACGCGCCCGTCTGCTGCGTACGGCCGAGCAAGCGACTGGCCGGATCGACTGGCGACTCATGGACGCTGGTTCCCCTCCCGGGTCGCGGTTTCAGTTGCTCGTCGAGGTCAAGATTTCGAGTGGGTTTGGCGTTCAGCAGCTTCAGCGGTATCTAACAGACGACCGGCTGAAGCGAGCCGAGTGGGGTCGGGTCATTGCTCTCACGCGAGATCCCAACGCCGTACCCCGCGAGGTTCGGGGCGATTCGCGGTGGCTGGGAATCGTACGCTGGAGCGACCTGCTTCCGAGGTTACGTCTGATGCCAGACGAGTTGCCAACTGCTGAGGCGGTGCTTTGGGACGCATTGCTCGACGTTGCCCAGCCGGCGCGGTGACCTAGCTGCCACTTTCCAAAGCTGGGACGATTTGGCGCGGGCGGTTGGTGACGCCGGAGATCTGATTCGGGGACAGGTGGCACGCGATGCGCTCGATGAGCTCTTGCTGAAAGTCCCGGCCGCAGCCGGTATCGCGCGACGGGTGTCTACTCGAACAGGGCCGAAGGCATATTTCGCATTCGGTGACCAGCCACAGTGGGGTTTCGAGATCGAAATCCACGGCACCACTCGTCCGACGGTGTCGACTCGCGTGTGGCCTCCCGCTCCGCCACAGGGCAAAAAGCGGGAGTGGAAGCAAGCGATCTCTCGTTGCCTCCAAGCGCAATGGGCTGTCGATGGACACCGGTTACTGCTTAATGAGATTGAACTCACGCCGGAGCACGGCATGCCCCACCAAGCTGCGGCCAACGCGTTGCGCGAGCCGTTCGATCCGCTACTGGTGGACGTGCTTCTTCCACGGTTCGCGAAGTTCTTGGGTGCCAACTACGCGAGATCGCGTGATCTTGCAACGGTCGCGATTTGACGCAGGCCGCGCCGATCCAGTCGAACAGCGGCGTTGAGACGTGCCCGTCCGCGACCTTCGGTCGCCAGCCATAGGCCGCGGAGCCATCGCCCGCAAGCTCTCCGGCTCCAGCGAACGCACTAACTGAACGTGCCGGGCCGCGTCCAGAAACGGCCCTATTCGAGACGCTCGTCTGCTCGAATGGCGAGCAGGCCCTTTCGTGTCCGAAACCCGTGTCCGCAATCAACGTCCAACCTCAAGGGCGCTCGGATGAGTTCTGAGACGCGCAACGAGACTGCTGCGGCTCGATGTGAAGCGGCAGCCGGCGCTGGACGTTAGGCCGTCGTACGCTGTTGCTCGCCAGTCCGAGCGTCGAAGTCGCGGACGGCCGTCTCTACACGTTGGTCCCTGGCCATGATCCGGTCGCTCATGGGCCCAAGGAGGCCGCGGAGCGCATTGACGCCGGCGTAGAGTCGCGGGCGGATAATCCGGGGCTGGCGGCGCTCGATACCGACGGCAATCGCCTCGCCGGCTGCGTCGGGCTGGAGTCGCTTCAGGAGCGCCTTGGGGAGAACGCCGAACAGCTGGTTAACCGCGGGGTCAGCGTCGATCGTTTGGTGGACGAGCTGGGTGTCGATCAACCCGAAGTAGGCGACACTCGCACTCGCACCGTGCGGGACGAGCTCGAGCCGCAGCGCGCGGCCGAGTTGCTCAACCCCGGCCTTACTCATCGCATACGAAGCGACGCCCACGCCGTTCTGGAAGGCATAGACGGACGCGACGAGGACGACATGTCCTGCGTTGCGCGTCACCTCGGGGAGTGCCGCCCGCACCGTGTTAACGACGCCCATGAGGTTGACCTCGATGACGCGGTCGAACGTCTCGACGGCGGTCGCGCGCACCGTCGCGTACGTCGGTCCGATGCCGGCGTTGGCGACCACCACGTCGAGACCCCCTAGCCGATCTACGCTAGCGGCCACCGCCTGATGCATCGCACCGCGGTCAGCCACATCGGCGGCCAGCCCGATCGCGCGCGAGTCGTGCAACCGTGCGGCCGCCGCCTGCGCTGCTTCAGCATCGAGGTCGACGACCACGCCACGGACGCGCCGCGCGCGACGAGCGCGCGGCCCGTGGCAAAGCCGATGCCGCGCGCACCGCCGGTCACCAGCGCGACCTTCCCGGCCAGGTCGTACCTCGCCATCCACCGATCCTATTCCGCGTCGACCGCGCCCTGCAACGCTAGGCCTGCAGCGGCTTTCAATGCCCAACCCACTCTCTCGGGCGCCCGTGTTGCTCCCGGTAACGCATGAGCGGGAGACGGGTCGTCAGGCGAACGACAGCTCGATTGCGACAACGGCGACGATCGCGGCGGCGCAGAAGACGTGATCGCGGCCGATCGATTCCGCGAGTTCGCTCTGGTGTCTAGACGAGTCCGTCCGGGCGCCGAGTCGCACCGCGGCGGGCACCGTGCGGAGTGCCGCGAGGAGGATCGCCGCGCCAGCCAGGACGAGCGATACCCACCCCACCCATTGTGGTCGATCTCCGCGCACGATTTGGGCAATGATCGCCCCGATCGTGGCCAGCATGACCGCGGCGACCAGGCGATTCATCGGCCGCGCGGTCGTGGTCACGCGCCGATAGTAGCCGGCGATCGACGCGAGGGTGTGCTCCGGGAGCTCGCGGCCGCGGTGAGGGAGCGCCTGGACGTCAAACATGAGATCGAACCACAGGACCGCCAGCAGGAATCCGGCGCCAGCCGTGACGAAAGGCGTCATCTGGGCGAGTATCCCAGTGCTGCTTCTCGATCAGAGCGGAAGCGGGCGGGGCGGCGAGCCGTTCCGGCGAGTGACGCCGCGATCGGGCCGCCGAGCAGTTCCAAGGCTTCCAACTGAACTCACGTAACTCCGTGGCCACTCGCCACTACCGATGCTCCTTCGCTCGGTGGATGCCAGCGAGCGTACCGACAAGGCCGGCTGGTCCGACCTTGCGATTCGTAGCAGCAGATGTAGAGCCAAAGGTCGAATGACAGTGGCCTCTTGTCCGGTGAGTGCCAGCTTCCCTGCTCCCCCGGGCCCCGGCTCGTTCACGGCCCGGCGGGCCGGTGCAGCGTTGGTGGCGCTTACCAGTTCAGAATGGAACGTCGTCGTCCCCAAGCCAGTCGTTCGATTCGCCGGTTGAGGATGGTGCGGTCGCTAGTAGCCCGGCGTCGTCCAGCGCTTCGACGTCCAGCCCCATCGCCTCGAGGTCCGCGCGGTCGAAGTCACAGACCCGCAGTCCGTAAGGCGCGCCCCCTGACGTGTAGCCGGCGACCCAGATCAGCTCACCGCCCCATTCGATCCAGCCGACGTCCGCCAGCCGCTGCGTCTCGGTCCGCTCGAGCTGCTCACCAAGCCGGGGCCGGCCCGGGGTTCGCGACCCGCGATGGCGTCGGGAGCGCGCCCGCGGTCCCGACGAGTTGCGTGTCGCGCCGTTTCGCTTCGCCACGGTTGCCGACTCTAGCCGGGTGCGCAGACGCGAAAGCCGCTCATACATCTGGGACGTCGACCGCGGGCCGGCCAAGTTCCGGTACGCGTACCGCTGGATTCGGCGCGATCGTGCGGAGGTGTCCGCCGCTGCCCGTACGCTGCGTGGCTCATGTGCCTCACTGACCGACGGGAGATAGGACATCGATGAACAAGAGCGAGCTGATCGAGATCGCCGCCGAGGACAGCGGCCTCGCGCGCGACGACGCAGCCAAGGTGATCGACTCGATGCTGACGACGGTCACCAACACGCTGACTAGCGGTGGGGAGGTCACGATCCCCGGATTTGGCAAGTTCTCGACCGTCCAGCGCGCTGCTCGCACGGGCCGCCACCCGGGTACCGGTGCCGAGCTCGAGATCAAAGCCGCGACCGCACTGAAGTTCACCGCCGGCGCTGGCCTCAAGGCCGCCGTCAACCCCGACAGCAACTGAAACAGGCAGCGCGCGTGTCGCGCCGCCAGCCGCTCGGTGGGGTCGGATCGGCGGCGGTGCGGCGATGAGGGGCCGGCCGTGTGGGCACTCGGAGAGCCGCGGTCTTGCTCGCGCATTCGCGCAAACTCGCCGTCGATAAACTGACCGCTCGATCTGAAGGCGCCGGGTGCAGGGTTTGCCGGGGTGGTGTGGAACTCGGCGGGCGTGCTCGATGAGCGCTCGATCGCCGAGAAGTTCCGCTACCTGCCTGTCAGGTGCGCGGATCTATCGACGGACGAGACAGCCGACTGCCGCTTGAGCCGTTGGGGGTGAGGATCGGTGTGAGGTCGTCGTGAAAAGAGCGACGGTGAGCCCAAGCGTGAGCCTGCCGAGTCATGACCCGACTCTACGCGCGCGCAACGCGGTCTTCCACCACCGGGTGGAATATGGGTTGGCAAGCATGCTTTGTCTGCGCGAAGCTTTAGCCTCGTCTAGCTCAACCTCGGGATTAGGAGTCCTCTATGCCAGCAGCCAAGAAATCCGCGGCGCGCACACCGACCACTCGTTCACGTGCCGGCACGACCCCCGCGCGCTCAAGCTCCCGCACCCCTCCGTCTCGTTCGACTGCCACGCGGCGCGAGGCCGAGCGTCAGATCGCCCGCTTCGAAAAGCACCTCGATGATGCCAGCGAGGCGCTTCAGCTACTGGGCAAGGACCTGGGCCGCGGCGCCCAAGACGCCTACAAGGACGTGACCAAGGCGATGCAGGCACTACGACGCGACGCGAAAAAGACCAACCGCAACGTGCTCAAGGGCTTCGACAAGCTTCGTGCCGCCGTTACCCCGACCCGTTCAACACGACGCTCGTCAACCCAGGCCGCAGCCCGTTCAAACGGTACGAGCAGCGCCACCCGGTCAAGCCGCTCAACAAACGCGACTCGCGCCCGCAGCTCTCGTCCAACGGCAAAGCGCACGGCGGGCTCCGGCGGACGAAAGTAACCGCCGCACTGAACTGGATGGACGCCCCCCGGGGCCGCGTCGCTTTCCCAACGGCTTGGCTCGTGGGGAACAGAGGAACGAAAAGTCACGATAAGACGGGAGCTGGCGGGGGAGCGCTCGTCCGGGCGTGGTTGGGGTGGGGTGCTGTGAGAGCGGGCGAGTTGCCGTCGCGATGTGCGCGCGGCTGCGGGAACCGCTCAGGGGTAGACGAAGCCGACTTCGAGGAGGCGCCAGGTGTCGTTGAGGCGGGCTGCGGTGATGTGCATTGACCAGCCGGGGCGGGCAAGGTCGCTGGTTTTGCGCGGCACGATGATCGGGCCGATTCCGCCCTCGAACCAGATCTTGCCGGGCTCGACGTCGCTGATGTGGAGCTAGTCCTCGACCCAGTCCTGCTCGGCTACCTGCTCGGGGTCGACGTCGGGGGTCTTGGCGGCTAGGTCGTGCAGCATCATCCCGAGGCGGTCGGCTGTCGGGAGGTCGCGTGCGGCGTCGCGCGCCTGCTCGCTGGCGTCCTGTGCGGCCTGGTCGTCGATGTAGCCGTGCTGTGAGAGCCAGCGGACGAGCTTGCCGGTGACGGTGCCGGAGGCCTTGAGCAGCTGCTGGCTGGCGAACACCTTGCGGACCATGAAGTCGCCGAGAAACGCGCCGAGGTGGTCGGGGATCTTCTCCGGCCCGAACAGCCGGCAGAACGCTCCTTCCTCGTTGGTCTCGAACTCCTTCTCCCAGCGCTGTCGCTCGTTCTCATCGAGCCAGCTGTAGGCGTAGCCATCGAGGCTGCGGCGCAGCAGCCGCACGACGTCCTCGTAGCGGCGGAACGTCTTCTCGGAGATCCGCTCACGCTGGTCGGCGAGGAACCGGTCGAGCGTCTCGTCAATCGTGACTTCGTTTGTGGAGGTCGCCATTGCCGACGGCACGGTATCGGGACGGCGCGACGGAACGCTTCGTGTTGAACGCGGTCCGCTGATCGCGTCTAGCTGTCGGAGGCGGCGATCGTGTGAGGCGGCGCCAGAACGACTGCGACCCCCGAGGATTGGGGGCCGCCGCCGATGCCTAGAACCGATGTCTGAGTTAGTTCGCCACGCAGCGCCAGACTCCTGCTCGCCGGGCCGCCAAAGCTAGGAGCCCGCCGAAGCCCCGACCAAGGCCGGTGCTGCGTTTGCGAGCTAGGAGCTGCCGCGGCGCAAACTCCGCGCGACACGACGCTGGCGGCCTCTCCCCTACGCCGCCAGCTCATCGATCTTTCCGCGGTCGATGCCGTCCAGCGGCGGAAGGTCACCGAGGTGCTCATACAGCGTGGTGCGCCCCACCCCGAGCGCCCGGGCGATCTGCGCCATGGTCATGTCGCCGCGCTCGCGCATGGTCAGCGCCGCCCCCCGCTTCTCCGGGGTGAGTTTCACCGGACGGCCGCCGAGCCGGCCGGCGGCCTTCGGCCTTCTTCGCACGGCTGTTTTCGACGGTGTTGCCGGGCGCTGGTTGGACGGTCGGCGCCGGCGAGTGCGCGCCGGGCGCCGTGTGTTCGGTTGTTCCTCAGTTTCCAGACTGGTCGCGCGATGGGTGCGAGAACTAGCCCCAGCCAAGCCGCGGTGACCGGGTCTGTCCCCATCGACAAGGCTCGGACAAACCACGTCGGCGACGTACCGGAGAAGCCGCTATTCGAGCAGCGAGGTCTGCTGGTGGCGTGGGTTTGCGGGTTGGGTGGTGATGCGGCCGTCGAAGACTTCTTCGTCGAGGAAGGCGCGCATGAGTTTTTCGTGGGCGCGGTAGCGGAGAGCTTGGGCTTCGTGGTGGACGGCGGCGGCGTATTCGGTGGGGTCGTGGGGTCGTTCTTCTTGGAGGCGGCGGGCGAGGATTTCGTGGGCGGCCCAGCTGTAGACGGCGTTGGCGGCGACTTCGACTTCGAGCATTCGGTAGGGCAGGTATTCGCGGGCGCGTTGTTTGGAGAGGCCGGCGCGGCGGGCGGCTCGTTCGAGGGCTTTGAATTCGGGCTCTCCGGGCATGATCGTAGGTGAGGTCACGCGAATGTTTGTTCGTGTGGGAGTGTGAGTGTGACCGGCCCGCAGGTGAGGTGAACGAGCGCGAGTGCGGCCTGAGCGGAGTGGAACCCGTAGGCGCGTCGGACGATCAGTTTCACCTTGTTGTTCTGCGCCTCGGCTCTGGCGTTGCTGAGCTTCAGTCGACGGGCGGCAAGGATCCCCTCACGGTGTTTGCGGATCGTTTTGCCCAGGCGGATGAAGGGCCGCAGTCGGCAGCGTGAGAGGTGGGCGAGGAGCCTGTCGAGCAGCTCGTTGACGGCCTCGATGGTGAGGCCGGGCGCGAAGATCGCGCGGACCATCTCCTTCATCGCCCACGCGCGTGCAAGTTTCCCGCCGCCCGCTTGGATCGCGGCGAGGGTGGTGGCTTGACGGTCGTTGAGCTCGTCGGGGTTCTTCAAGAGCGCCCAGCGGTCGTGCTTGAACTGCTTGGCGGCGTCGGCCTGGCCGGCGTGGCGCAGGTCGTTCCAGTGTTCGCGGCGGACCTCGTCCAGCGCTTTGGTGGCGAGTTGCACGACGTGGTAGTTGTCGATCACGATCGTGGCCCGCGGCGCGTGATCGCGGACGCTCTTGGCGTACCCGCCGGTCATGTCCATCGAGACCGCTCTCAGCCGGGAGGCGCGCGCGAAGATCGCGGGGTCGATCTCGGCGCCGTCGGTGATCCACGCGCCGGGAATGCCCTCGCCAGCGGGCACGATCGGGCAGGGGCCGAACGGGATCATGATCGCCGGTGCTGGCTCCCACGACGGTTGCCCGGCGTGCTCGGAAGGCCCCTGATGTGGCGGTGGGTCCAGCTCGGCGAAGAACTGATCGGCGGCGGCCTGTCCCTTGCCCTCGGTGCCCCACACCACGCATCCGCGAGTGTGGTCGCCGACGAGCGTGAGGTAGCGATGACCTTTTCGCCACGCGACCTCATCGATCGAGATCTCAAACAGATCGCCGAGCCGGTCCAGTTCGCCGAGGTGCTCGTCGGCGACGCGCTTGATGACCCGCCCGACCGTCTGCCAGTCGATCCGGGTCAGCCGGCAGGCCGCCGTCTTGTCGGTCTTCGTCGCCAGCCAAGCGACCAGGTTGTCGAAGTCGCGGGTGAACCGGGCGCCGTCGCGCGCGAACGGGACGCCTTCCACGCGCACCCCGTGCTCGGGACAGACCAGCCGCCGCAGCCGGGCGTGAACCTCCAAGCGCCAGACCCCGAGATCCAAATGTCTCCAGACGGAGTCGTGATGCTGTTTGTTCTCGCGATGGCGCGTTGAGTACGAGCACTTCGGGCACCGAAGGCGGCGACGACGCAACACGACCGTGACCACCACCCGATCGGGGTCGAACACAACCTTGCGGACCCAAACTCCAGGCAGATCGAGCAGGCGAGAGAATGCAGCGCTGACGCGCACGGGCGACGACCTCCAAGTTCGGACCATCAGACAGCCCGAACCTACGGTCTGAACCTGTGCGCGTCCCCCAAGCCCCGCCCACACCCCGCAAGCAGCGAAGAAAGCCTGCTCAAGCCGCGAAACCCGAGCCCGTCACAGCCTCCGAGTCACCTACGATCACCCCCGGAGCCTCTGAATTTCGCGGCGGCCTTCGTAGACGGTGACGGTGCCGGTTTCGGGGTCGAAGGTGGCTTCGGTTTCTGAGTCTTCGTCTTTGCGGGCGATCTCGCGTACCCAGCCTGAGGCGTGGTGGCGGACGATGAGGACGACGAGCTCGGCGAGCATGCCGGAGGCCTCGGCGAGGACGGTCAGGCGGCTGCCGGGGTCGCAGGTCACGCGGGCGCGGAGGTTGGCGTCGATTCGCGACCAGCCCGAGCGGTTTGGTTCGGGCACTACCTCGCTGGTGAGGTTGATCGACAGCCCCGGGTCCAGGGCGATGTTGACAGGGGTGCCGGGGGTGATCACTTGTGGGTTGATGAGGAGGCTGACGCCGCGGCGCTCACCGGGGTGAAGGCGGATGAGTGATTGGCGAAAGCGCAGCGCCACTGCCTCGGCGGGGCGCTTTCCGGCTGCTCCGTCTCGAGCGGCTCCTCGGGCTGCTCGGTCTCGAGCGGCTCTTCGGGCTGGTCGGTTTCGGGTTCACTGGTTTGGCTGGGGGGTCGGTCGGTGGGCTGCTCGCCGGGCGCGAAGGCGGCTTTGCCGGGGGTGTCGAAGGCGCCTTTGAGCGCGTCGTTGAGCGCTTTGAGTCCGACCTGGTCGCGCGCTTTCAGCGCTTGGCCGGGGCGGATGAGGTGCGCGCCGGCGCGCTTTTCCTCGGCGGCGATGATCGGGCGCAGCACGCGGTCGATGGTCTCGTAGAGGGCGCGGACGACGGGGTGGTGGTCGTTGAGGCCGGAGCGATCCACGCGGACGACCAATTGGGGGCGCGGGCGCTCGAGCGCCTGGCGCTGAAGCTGTTCAAGGGCGTCGCAGCGGACCTCGCCGTAGAGGTCGCGGGCGGCGGGATGGCCCTCGTAGCTGGCGTAGGTGGATTCGTGCGCGGCGCGGCCGGAGCGGACGATCAGACCGCCCAGGCGGGTCGCGCGCGAGCTGCCGGGCGGCATCGGTCCGGCGGCGCGGCGGACGGTCACGCGCGCGGTGACCGTCCCGTGGACTTTGACCTCTTCGTCGAAGAGCACGGGGCGCTGCGGGTCGGGCTCGGGGAGCGGCAGGCGGACAAGCTCGAGTTGGCCGGATGGGAGCGCGAGCGAGACCTCCCGCGCGGAGTCTTCGAGGACCGGGCGTAGTTGCACGAGTTGGGAGACCAGCGTGCGCAGGCGTCCGTCGGCGGGGAGGCGTTCTGAGGCCAACGGCACGGTCACACACGCCCCCGGGCTCTCATCTGGCGCGGGCTCGTCGACGATGTGCACGAATGCGTAGGGGTCATCGCCGGCGGCGGGAAAGAACCATGACTGCACGCGTCGGCCGTCCTTGACGCCCTCGATCCGTCCGGCGCCTTGGGCCAGCCACACGTCGCGCAGCCCGCGGCCGAACAGGCCGCGCTGGGAGCCGTCGTGCTCGGGCAGCTCGCCCAGCGCGCCGAGCCGCCGGTCGACCGCGGTGGCGTTGACGCCGATCCCGTCATCGCGGCAGGTGACCTCAAAGCGCCAGGAGCGCAGCGCCGGGACGTGCAGCTGTTGCATGCGCGCTTGCCAGAGCGAGAGGAACTCCGGGTCGGGGGCGCTGAAGCTGAGCTGGATCTTGCCGCGCGGTCGGGCGCTGGCGGCGATCGCGGCGTCGGCGTTGGTGATCAGCTCGGGGATGATCTGCACCAGGTCGATCCCGCCCTGGGCGAAGTTCTCGCGAAAGTACCGTCCGCGCGCCCGCCCGACCCGCACCCGCGAGCGATCGAACTCCTCTGCGGTCACAGCCACCGCTTCTACGCCGCCCTCGGGATCGAGCTGGCGGCGTCGGCCGCGCGTGATGCCTCGGTGCGGTGCTTCGCCAATCCGGACGCGCATGCCCATGGCGATCGCCGCTCGTCCTGCTCGGTGAGCCTGGCGAGTGGCGCGTGGCGGTGCTGGGGGTGCGACGCACGGGGTGGCGCATATGACGCTGCGATCGCGCGCGGGCTATCGCCGCGCGAGGCGATGGACCTGCTGATTACGCACGGCTTGGCCGAGCGGCGGGTCGGTCGCGGTGGTCGTGTGCGCGCAGGTAGGAGATCCCCCTCCCCTGTCGCCGGTAGGCAGCAACCGCGCATGCACGGCGAGCCGGCACTGGCGATGAGCGAAGCGCAGCTCACCCTCGCGCGCGAGGCGCTGGCCGCGCAGACGTGGCCGCCGTTGGCGTTGCGCCCCGAGCAGTGCCGGCTGTGGTCGCGCGCGATCGTCGTCGACGAGCTGCGGTGCGGTGGGAGCACGGCCGAGTGCTCATTCCGATCCGCGGCCGGTCGGGCGGGTTGCGGGGCGTCTTGCGGTATGCGCCCCGTCACGATCGCGTGCCGAAGATGCTGGCGGTGGCCAGGACGCGCCTGGGGCTTGTTCCCCATCCCGCGGCCGAGCCGTCCGAGTGGATCGTTCTCGTGGAAGGGTCCGCCGGATCTGATCAGCGCCCGGTCACGCGGTTTGCCGGCGATCGCGGTGCCGGGCGACCACGCCTGGGAAGCGCAGTGGGCGTGGCTCCTCGCCGGGCGCCGCGTGTCTGTCGTGATGGATTCAGATCACGCTGGTCGCGTGGCGGCCGACCGGATCGCCGGCGACCTGCGGGCGGCCGGCGTGCACGGGAGCATCATTGATCTGGCGCCGGGTCGTGAGGATGGCTATGACTTGACCGATTCGCTCTCTGAGCGCCGGGACTGGCCGGTGGTGCGGCATCGCGCCGCGCTGGGATCCCGACGGCGCGAAGCCGGCTGTGCGGCTGTAGCGGCGAAGCAGTCAGGCGGCGAGCGGTTCGCGACGGGCGTTCGTCGCTAGTTCGCCGTCGTCTCGCTGTTCCGCGGTCGGCGCAGCTTCGGCCGTGTGCGACTCGGTGCGGGCGAGGGCGGCGCGGATGGTGCCGTGGGTGACGTGGGCGGCGGTGGCGATGTCGCGGTGGGAGAGTCCGAGTCGCGCGGCGCGTTCGATGGCTTGGTCGTAGTCGATGTCGGCTTCGCGTTTGCGTTTGGCGGCGCGCTCGACTTTGCGGAGGATGTCGGTGCGCAACTCGGTGCGGGCGCGGTCTTCGCCGATGCGTTCGGCTTCGGCGATGGCGCTGAGGGCGGCGCCTGGCGCGGTCGCGTTGCTGGCGGCGTCAACGACGCGGTGGGCGTGCTCGTCGGCGGTGGCGGGGTCGTCGCCGCAGTGGGCGCGGAGGCGGTCGGCGGCGGCTGGGCGATGGCGTCCAGTTCAGGTGACAAGGGTTGGTCGGTGTGGTGGCGGTTTGGCATTTCACGTTCCCCTCTCGACGGTGACGAGGGGCATGATGCTTGGCGTCCAGGACAGCAACCGCACGGAATCGGATGGCGCGTCTGGTTCAACAAGCGCAGGCGGCCCCGGGGAGCGAGGGACACGGCTAGTGTCGGGGCTGGGCGGTGGGCTCAGCTCTCTCCTCTCCCCCGCCGCCCCACCCTTCGGGTATCACACTGGCTGGGCCATCCGGGCCACCACCTGTAGAGCGCCGGTCGAATGACAGTGACCTCCGGGCCCCGCAATACGCCGGCACCGGCGCCGCCATGGCGAAGGGCCGATGGCCGCGCGGCGGTCCGGCATGAGCCCTGGAAGCGGCCGCCATCCCACGACCGACGAGCTCAAACCCGTTACACCACTCAATCCGACTTGACTTCGTTTGATGGAGCCGTGCGGATCAACTGCAACATTGTTGCGGTGAATTCAACGGTCGGTTTGGCTCGTGGCGAGGCCGCCGGCTGGTTACCAGGTCTTGACGCGCTCGACTGGGCGCCGGCGTTCGATTCGGAGTCGCATGTCGAGCACGACGCAGCCGTTTGTCATGCATCGGACGGGGTTGAGGTCAGCCTCGACGACCTCCGGGGCCTCTATGAGCAGGAGCGTGAAGCGCAGGATCAGCTCGCGCAGCGCTGCACGATCGAGCAGAGGGCTGCCGCGGAATCCGTCCAGCTCGGTGGTGACGCCCTCGGCGGAGTCGATCAGCTCCTCGGCTTCCGTGTCGGTTACCGGCAGCAGGCGGAACGCGGCTCCTCGGCCAAGACCGGCCTGGTGACCGCCGAGGCTGAGCGCCAGCACCGGGCCGAGATCGGGATCGCCGACGGCCCCGACCAGCACGTCCGTCCCGCCGGGCTCGACGAGGCGCTGGACGATCGCTCCGGTCCACTCCCGTCCGGCCGCCCGTACGCGTCGTTCGAGCTCGCGCCAGCAGGATCGCACCGCCGGCTCACCCTTTGCCCCGAGCAGCACAGCGTCGATGTCGCTCGCGTGCGCGGGAGCGGCGAAGTCCGCCTTCAGCGCCACCGGAGCGCCGATCTCGGCGGCGACCGCGACCGCGCGCTCGACGTCTTGGCAGCGATCCGACGCGGCGACCGGGATCCCGTGCGTGGCCAGCAGAGCTTCGGCCTCAGCGAGGGACAGCCAGCCGCCGGCGGGCTCGCGATCAAGAAATGAGGCGATCACCGCACGCGCCGCCGAACCGTCCAGGCCGGGATAGTGCGGGAACTCGCCGATGTCCAGGCCGGGATAGTGCGGGGCTCGCCGAGCGGCCGCGAGAGCCATTCGCGACGGTCGGCGGCGCGTGCGAGCACGGCGGCGCACGACTCGGGGAACAGGTAGTTCGGCACCCCCAAACCGGTCCGCGGGGGCAGCTGACCGTCGGAGCGCACGACGGACGCCGCAACCGGCTTGGGCTGCCCCTCGCAGACCGCGGAGATCGCGTCCAGCACGGCCTCCGGGTCGCCGTCGTGAAAGTCGACGTAGAAGACCATCAGCGCATCGATCCCGGCATCGCCGAGCAGCTCACGGACGCTCGCAGCGTATTCGTCCGGTCCGGCGCTGATCCCCATCAGCAGGGGGTTCTGCGCTTCGCTTGCCTCTGTCACCTCGAGCCTGCGCGTTGCGCACGCGTCGGCGGCGAGCGTCGCCACCCCTGCGGTGTTGCTCACGATCCCGATCCGCCGTCCGCTCGGGAGCGGCTGGCGCTCGAAGAACTCGGCGGCGTCGAACAGCTCCTCGCCGCCGTGGAACCGCAGCACCCCGGCTTGTTGTAAGAGCGCGTCGACGGCCGCGTCACCGCGCAGCGCCGCCGCCGTGTGCGAGCGCGCTTCGCTAAGCACCCGCTCGGCCCGTCGCCGCCCCTTCAGAGCAAGGATCGGCTTCTTGCGCGACACCCGCCGCGCGATCCGCGTGAAGTGCTCGGGATTGCCGAACGACTCCACGTACAGGATCACCGCGGCCGTCCGCTCGTCCTGCTCCCAGCACTCGAGCAGATCGTTGGTCGAAACGTCAGCGCGATCGCCCAGCGACGCGAACATCGAGACCCCCAACTGCCGCGCCGCCGCGTGACCGAGCAGCCCAATCCCGACCGCGCCCGATGGCGAGCCGATCGCCAAAGCTCCCGCGCGCACGCGAGCGCCGGTGAACGTCGCGTTCAAGCTGACCTCAGCGGCGGTGTTCAGCACCCCTAACGAGCTCGGCCCGACCAACCGCAAGCCGCCACCCCGAACGATCTCAAGCAGCCGCTCCTCTCGCGCCACCGACGCCTCGACGTCCTGCTCGGGACCGGCGGGGAGAACGAGTAGCGCTCTCGCTCCGCTCGCGGCCGCCTCGGCGGCGAACTCGAGCACCTCACCGCCCGCGGCCGCGATGATCACGAGCTCCGCAGCGACCTCCAACTCGGCGAGGCTGCACGCGGCCCGCGTCGAGCACACCACACCACCCGCACGGTTCACAGGCGTGACAACACCCTCGAAGCGGCCCGCGATGATGTTCTCCAGCACCGCACGGCCGACATTGCCCGGCGTGTCCGCGGCGCCCACAACGGTTATCGACGAGGGCGCGAGGATCGCCCGCAACGATTCGACCGCGGCGAAATGATCGCGCTCGTCGATCCGCTCCAGCACCGCCTCCGTCGGCGTGATATCGAGCGACACCGTCAACTCACCAGACCCCTTGCGCCGCACGGCGAAGCCGGCGTGCTCGAACACCCCGAGCATCAGCCGATTGCCCGCCGCCACTTCCGCATCGAAGCGGTGGATCCCACGACCCGCCGCGATCTCAGCGAGCTGCTCGAGCATCCGCATCCCGATCCCGCGCTGCTGATCATCATCAGCCACCGCAAACGCGACCTCGGCGACACCCGGCTCGCGCAACCCGTCATAGCCGGCGACAGCCACCACGCGACCGTCGAGCCGGCCGAGCAACACCAAGCGATCAACGCCACCAGCCTCCGCGTCCGCGCGCGCAACCGCGTCGGTACGCCCAAACCCGTGGAAGCGCAGGTAACGACTCTCCGACGAGAGATCGTCATAGAACGCCTTGATGTCCTCGTAGTCCACCGGCGTCGGGGTCTGCAACCGCAGCGTCCACCCATCGCGCAACAGCACGTCGCGGACCAGCCGCCGGGGCTCGGGCAGCCGAAGCGAGCGTCACAACTCTCCCCTGCCGTCGAGCGCCCACACCCGACCGATGATCAAGGCGCGGTCGTCCGCGAACAGGAAATGCGCCAGGCGGGCCACCCCATCGGGCCACCCCAGCCGGCCCACCTGCCTGGCCAGGCTGCGACCGATCGCCGCGCCGACCCCTCGCGTGTTGCCCGCGAGCTGGACAATCCGGCCGGTCAGCTTCGCTGGGGCGGGCGGCTGCGTTGTTTCACGACTTTCCAAGGCCGTCATCTCTGCTCGCTCTCAGGGCCGTTCGCGATCCTGCTGCAGCTGCGCGAGGTCTCTCCAGATCTCCTTGACGCGCATTGAAGCCGGCGATCGACACGACGGCGAGAAACACTAAGCGTTCGTCGAACGCAGCGCCGCCGTCGGTACCTTGGAAGATGACGCGGGCGTTCGCTGTCCGGTGCCGATGGTGCTAGCGTCGTTGGGCGACGGCTGATTAGGAGCCTCAGTCTGGACGTGGCCAGATCCGCCCGACCAGGTTTTGACCCGGAAGCGCCGAGGCTGATCCTCCCCGAGTCGTGAGCCCTCCCGGACCAGCAATGGGGCGGTGAGGGACCGCGAAGGAGGAACCCATGTCCAACCCGGCACACCCGTCTGCCTCGCCGAGATCTGCCGCGATCAGTTCTTTCCCTGGGCGTCCGGTCGAGCCTCCCGGTGAGCGCGCGCGGCTCGCCGTCCGCGCGAGCCGAGACCGCGAGCGGCGCCTACGCGCGGAGGCCCTTCGGTTCGTGTCCGTCTGCCGGCGTGAGCTCCTGCGCCGCGACGCCGAGCACCGGGCGCGGGAGGTGACCGATGACAAGCGAAACTCGCCCCGCTCCCGGGCTCCATGTCGAGCCGACCGCGAGCGGACGCTGGGTCGTGTGCTACGAGCACCATCAGCAGCCGCTCTCAGACCACCCGACGGCAAGCGAGGCGCAAGGGTCCGCGCAGCGGCGCGCGCGCACCGAGGACATCGCGGTCGTGCTCCTGCACGACCGCTACGCGCGGGTGCACGAGGTCTCGCCCTCGGCCTGATCCCCTCGGCTGCGCACGAGGGCCAAGACATCATCCACTTCTGCGCCGTTCGGCTTGCTTGGACAGTCGAGGACCAGGCCGCGGTGCTGCTGGACCCCGCCGGCAGTCCACACATCGGGCAGCGAGCGCCCCCCGGCTGCGCTCTCGGCGCGGCGGTTGAGCCACCGCACCACGATCTCTCCGGAGAGGGCGAACGGTGTGACGAGCGCGATCCGGTCGTCGCTCCCAGAACCGCCCCGGGTCGTATCAGCTCGCCGATCACGTTATCGGGAACCAAGCCCATCTGCTGGCAGGTCGCGCGGCCAGCTCGGCGCAGAAGATGTGACCGGCCTGCGGGCCGCGCTCGGCTGGCTCGGGTCCCGTCGCGCCGCCCGGACGGACGTGCCTGCTCGTGCTAGCTGCTAGCTGCGGGGTCTGAGGGCGCCTGTGTCGCCGTTCGCGGCTGGGTCCAGTCGGGTAGTGGATCGAGTTGCCAGAGGTCCGCCGGGTGCTCGTCGATCCAGCGCTGCGCGTCGGCTTGGCCGAGCTTGATCAGTTCCTCGGCGAACTCGCCGGCGAAGAACACGTAGCTCAGAAGCTCGCCGTGCATCGCGTCGGCACCGCCGTCGAGGACCTTTCCCAGCAGCCACAGATCCCGCGCACGGCCGTTCCAGGGGCGCCGGTAGTGCTTGCGGTAGACGCGGCGGGCGATCTCGCCGATCGCGGAGGGGTCCTCGGGCGCGATGAAGATGTAGGGCACGGGGTGGACCGGCTCGTCCAAGGCACCGGGCTGCGCGTGGTGCGCAGCGAGGCCGGCGCCAGAACGTCCATCCTCGGCGGCGACCCGGGCCGCGATCAGCGCGTTTCGGTTGGCCAGCGTGCGGATGTCCTGGGCCAGCGGGTCACCCAGCGCGGCGTGCAGCAGGTGCGCGGCCCCGACGTAGAAGTCGGGCTGGTGGTCGGGCGGTGGCGTGCGGCTCGCGGCGACGGAGTTGAGGGCGATCACGATCACCCGCTCGGCCCCCAGCCACAGCGCCGGTTTGATCGGCGTGTTCAGGCGCGGCCCACCGTCGAAGTACCAGCCCGCCGCCTGCTCGGGCTCGGTCACGCGCACGGCCGGGAACAGCGCGGGGATCGCGGAGGACGCCAGGATATGCTCCGCGCCGAGGTTGGGGGTCGCGACGTACTCAATCCCGCGCAGAGGATCGTCTGGGTGTCGCGCGATTCCGCCCTGGTGAAAGACGACCGAGCGGTTGCTGTGGGCGGGGGTCGCGACCACCCCGAGCGCCAACCGCTGCGCGCGGACGTTCTCGCCCAGCTGGTCGAAGTCGACCAGCCTGCCGAGCGTCTGCTTCAGCGGTTCGGGGTGCAGGATCGACGGGGCGTGCAGGCTGCTCACCGGCAGAAACTCGCCGATGTAGCGCGCGAACCGAGCCACCCCGCCAGGCGCCATCAGCGGCGCGAACACGTCCCCAAACCGCAGCTCGCGCCAGAACCGCAGCCCGTCCTCGATCGCCTCCTCAACAGAACGATGCCAGTTGGCCGCCAGATACGCCGAGATCAGCGCCCCCGCGCTCGTCCCGACGATCACCCTCACCTGATCCTTAAGCTCGCGCAGCAGCACCGCCAACGCCCCGGACGCGTACGCCCCACGCGCCCCACCCCCACCCAACACCAAACCCGCGCCGCCCCCTCGATCACTCTCCACGCTCACGATCCCAAACCTACCCGGATCACGGCCACCCGCGCCACCCGGCCGCGCCTGAACCGCATCGCGGCCCCAGCAGCAAGACGCGGCCACCAGCCAGCACCGAGCGGCTCGCGCGTAGCCCGGCCCGTCATCGGTCCCCACGTAGCGCTCCCCCGGGGAGCACCCGTCGCAGACGGCGCGCATCACGGATCTGCTTCTGGATCCGCGAGGCCGAACCACACGGATCCGGAAGTCGATCGCACACGGAGGCCGGGGGGGCGGACGCACGCAGCTGACGGCTGCAGGCCGTGCCCCTCGCCAGCCGGCGTTGACTTGTCCAACGGCGGTCCAGTCCGTTCCACACTTCCGCCGCTGTTAGGATCGCGTCCGCCCTTCACCAACGGGCGCCACACGGTCAAACGAGTCATGCTCGACGTTCGTCTCGACTTTCGATCCCGCTGGCGGGCACCACAGCGCTTTCCGGAAGTTGGACGATGAGCGAGTTTTGGCGTCGTCGTGTGATCGATCAACTCGAGCGCGGCGAGTCGCTGGAGCAGATCGATCGGGAACTGGTTCAGATCAGAAGCATCAGCGACGACGAGCGCGCCGCGCTTTGGCTACTGGCGTGGGGAGAGCAGCAGCGCGGAACGCCGGTCTCAGGCCGGTTCGGCTCAAGCCAAGATGACCACGCCATCGACGTCGGCACGCGGCGGTCCGGTCGGAGCTCAGGAGGAGATCCGATAACCGCTGCGCTCGAGCTGGCCCGAGCCGAGACCGAGATGGACGTTGCGGCGCTCGGCGAGATCTACGACGGGCGCGAAGTGGTGCGTTTCGTGGCCGGTGACGGGTCCTTCGGCCTGGCGCCCGGCGCCTCGATGCCGATCGAGGACACGTACTGTCACCGCCTGCTCACGGGCAGGCTTTCGAATGTCGTGCCGGATGCGCACGCCGACGATCAGCTGCGGGACCTTCAGATCACGCGTGCTGCTCAGATCGGTGCCTACATCGGCGTTCCGCTCACGACGCTCGACGCGCGCCTCTACGTGCTCTGTTGTCTGGCACACGAGCAGCAGCCACACTTGGGCGAGCGCGACGTGCTCTTCTTACGCAGCCTCGGAGAGGCGATCGTCGCCGAGCTCGAGAAGCGCCGAACGCAACACGCCGACGCTTCCGACCTGACTACCGCCCACTGAGGATCCGTCCTAATCGCTCCCGGTGACTCGCCGGATCGAGCCCGGCGATCAGGCCTGCTGTGCGCACGCATGCAACAGGCGGGTAAAGCTTCGTCGTGGCGCGATCGGCGACCACATGGTGGTTCTTGCCGGCCCGACCGGGCGTCCAGCCCACGGCGTAGATTGCCGAGCTGATGTCACGACGCGGTAAACGACGCCGAGCTGGGGGTCCCCGGGCACCGGAAGGACGCGGGCGCAGCTGGCGCATCGACCGATCCCCTCGACGACTGGCTGGTGGAGTGCGGCGGCGAGCTGTACTTCGCCGTCGACTTCACGCCCGCCGGGTTTCCGATCGGTCTCCGCGTGGAGAGGCTTGAGAGCGGCGATCTTCGGTTTCTCGAAGGTGATCTCGACGACTACACCCTCGACGGCGATTAGTCGCCCAGCATCCCCATCTCCCGCCTCCGGCCGCCGCCACCAGTGAGAGTCCGGGCGGCGGAGCGCACCGCGGCCCTCGGGCGCGACGTCACCCCCCACGACCCCGATCAGTGCCAGCGATGAGCCCCAGTCACCGCCACCGAATGTCGCCGCGTCGAGCTTCCAGCCCGGCTCGACCGTTTCCGGGAGCCTGCCCGCAGACAGAAGGTCGATCCTCGCTCGTCGTCTTGCACGGGGCGTCGGTGCTTCCGGGATCTAAGCCTTAGCAACCAATTTCACGCCGCCGCTAAGGGAACCCCGCACGAGCGCCGTGACCACGTGGTAGCGGTCGGCCGGGTGTTGCTTGGCTGTCTCGACAATCGCCTGCTTGCGCGCCTCGACTGGACTACCTTTTGGCATCGATCTGTTGAACAGCGAGCCGTGCAGCTGGTGCGGGGACGACGTCGACCCTGACGACGGCTTTCGCGCTTACGAGCCGGCCGGCGGGCGCCGCGCCGTCTTCTGCCGGATCGAGCACATCGTCCCGTGGGCGATCCAGGGCTCGGGCTGGGGGGCCGGCGGCGTGACCGAGCCGGCCGGCACCGAAGCGCGGCCTTCGCGCTGCTCGGATTGCGCATCACAGTTCGGCGAGAGGTACGTCCTACTGGTGCGCCATCGCGGCGGGCACCGTATCGCCGACGGCTTTTGCAGCGTGACGCACATGCGCGACTGGGCCAAAGCCGGCGGCCGGTGGCGATAGCAGGCGCGCGTCTTACTCAGCTGGCTTCGGCGAGCAGGAGCTCTTGGCGCGCTCGGCTCCAGCGCACGACCGAGAGGCTGTGGCCGCGCTGCAGGCCGGTAGCGGGATCGAGCTCGAAGGCGCCGAAGAAGGTCGTCGTGCGAAGTCGCCGGGCCGCGCCGAGTGGGTCGTCCGGGCCGAGGTCGAGGCAGCGGCCGGCGATGAGCGCGGCCGCATAGGCCTGGGCGGCGACGTAGTCGAGCTCGCCGAGCGCGCTCGCGCGGGCGTCGGCCATCAGCTCCGCCGAGCTTGGCCCGAGCTCCTGCGAGATGCGGGTCTCCGGGTGCCATTGCACGGGCGCGAGCAGGCCCTCCGGGTCGCCGCCCAGCAGGGCGGGAAAGGCGGCGAGGCCGGGCGAGACGCCGCCCCGGAGCGTGCTGGGAGCTAGGCGGGCGAGGGCGCGGAACAGCACGACTTCGGCCCCGACCGGCCCGCAGGCCAGGATCGCGTCCGCCCCGGCGGCGGCGATGGCGGCTGGCGGGTCGCGGAAGGAGAAGCACGCGAGGATGACGAGGCCAAGCGCTGGATCGGCCCGCTCGAGCCCTTCCCGAGCGAAACGGGCGAAGCGACCGGTCGCGGTCACGAGGGCGATCGTGGCGGCTGGCCGGAGCGCGGCGACCGCCCGAGCGAGCGCGACCAGGTAGCGGCTGGCCGGGGACGGCACTGAGACCACGCCTGGGAGGCGCTGGACGTCGTCCGCGGCCGCGCCGTGGTTCCAGACGACCGCGCCCGCCCGGGCCGCGGCGACCGCCCGCGCCGAGTCACTGCCGTAGGGCCCGAGCACGAACTGGCATCCGCGCTCGACGAGCTCTGCGTGGAGGCGCGCGGCGCGCGCGGGCCGGCTTCGGTCGTCCTCGACCACCAGCTGCGTCCCGGCGCGGCTTGCCCAGAGCTCAAGCCCGGCGCGCACCTGCGCGCCCTGGACCGCGTACCGGCCCGTCGCCGGCACAAGCGCCCCTACGGGTGCCGCACGACCTCCTCCAGCGGCCTGCGGTCCGGCCGGCGGAACCACTCCTCGGGTGGGCGCGCTCCCGCTCCCGCAGGCGCCCGATCGCCGAACGAGAACACGATCTGTGGTCAGGCCGTTAGCTGTGTCCGCGGAGGGGCTAGCGTGATGCTCCCGCTTTGCCAGCGGGCTGCGGAAGTACTCGCGCCGCGGCGCCCCGCGAGCGATCAGACGGCGGAGACCTGCTCCTCCTCGGCAACTCGGAACGAGGATCCGCAGCCGCAGGCGGCGACGACGTTGGGGTTGTTGACCCGGAAGCCGGCGCCCTGGAGGCTCTCCTCGTAGTCGATCACCGAGCCGGCGACGTAGGGCAGGCTCTGGCGGTCGGCCAGCAGCTTCAGACCGTGGTCCTCGAACACCGCGTCGGTGTCGCGCTGCTCGTCGAATGCGAGCTGGTACTGGAAGCCCGAGCAACCGCCTCCCTTGACGCCCACCCTCAGACCCGCTGCCGAGACATCCGCGCTCTGGCCGGCGAAGAACTCGCGAACCTTCTCGGCCCCCTTGTCGGTGATCGTGATCATCGCAATGCTTCCCAAAAGGCTAGCAAGAACGGTGAGGCCGATCGTTCGGCGCGGATGCCAGAGCGTGACGAGCGTCCGGCCTTCGCCGGGTCGAGGTTCGCGTCGTCGCTCGATCCAGCCGCAGCCTTTCATCTGTGCGAGGCCGTCGCGTGATCCAGTTGAGGATCTCCATCAGGCGTCCTCGAACAGGGGCATTTGCTCGCCGGGTACGCCGGCGGTCGCGACTCCCTTCGTGACGGCCCCGCGAACCCACTTCTCGACCTGCCCCGGCGGAGAGCAGCCAACCGGCCCCTCCGGGTGCCATCGTGTCCCACTTGCCGAGCAGCTCGCCGCCTGACGCGCCGGTCCGGCGGCGTGTCTTAGGCTCGCTCCCCCCTCGTCCTACTTTGCCCCTCGTGACAGCTTCGTTAACGGCAGGCCATAGAGGGCGAATCGCGCCACGCGTTCGTGCTGGCGACGCGGCAGCGAGAGCCCACGGACGCCTCGGCTTAAGGTCGCTCAACGTTCGCGGCGCTGGACGCGCTTGCGTGGGGTTCTCGTGAAGTCGCTGTCGGCAAACTGGGGAACGATGGACTTGCTCGTCGCACGGAATCCGAACCCGGACAGCTCGCTACCGTATCTGCTGTGGGTGCCGCTCGAGGGCGGGCTGGTGTTTCGTACGAAGGGCACATGGCCGCGGACCAGTGCGCTGTACTGCCATGCGGTCGGTATCGACGAGTGGCCGGCAGAGCCTGAGATCGTCGAGCGGGTGGCGCTTCGCGCGTGTGCCAGGCGCGGTGCGGCAATCGACGTCGTCTGCGATCGCGGCCGCGAGCAGCGTTCGCAGATCGTGTTCACTCGCGCTCGTGGACGCGAGGTGGTCTTCTGGCAGTCGCCGCGTACCCGCAAGCAGGCGCGGCCTGACGTGCGTTTGCCGACCGCGCGCGCACAAGGGGTCGCGGACCTGGAGATCCTTGTCGACAGCCACGAGCGCTATCCGTACACCTTCGCCTCACAGCAAGCACGCACGGTGCGTCGCGGCCTGTCGTGTGGCGACTACGCGGTTACCGTACACGGACAGATCGTCGCGGCCGTCGAGCGAAAATCGGTGGCCGACCTCGTGTCGAGCCTGACCAGCGGCCGATTGCGCTACGCGCTGGGCGAGCTGTCCGCGCTACTACGGGCGGCGGTCGTTGTCGAGGACCACTATGGCCAGATCTTCGCGGTTGAGCACGTTCGCGGCAGCGTTGTCGCCGACGGCCTGGCCGAGTTGCAGATCCGCTGGCCGATGGTGCCGATCCTCTACTGCCAGACGCGCAAGCTCGCCGAGGAATGGACATATCGTTATCTCGCCGCCGCGCATGCGTGGGCCCGCGACGAGCCAGCCGCGCGTGCCCGCCTAGGCCTCGACGACGAAGCAAAGCTCACCGCGCCATCCGAGCCGCCGCCGTCAACCAACGAACTGCGCGCGTGGGCGCGCGACAACGGCCTCACTGTCGCAGACCGCGGCCGCCTGCGACCAGAGATTCACCAAGCATGGCGCGACGCTCACCGTCGTTCGAGTGCATGAGCCGGGCCTCGCCGAGATCAAGTGCTCATCAGCGTCTCAACCCTTGTAGACCTTGACACCCCCGTTCCGTCCCGGCGCTGAAACGCAAATCGGCGGGCGGGTGTCTATGGCCCATCGATTCCCCCAACTACGGCTATCGGCTCCCCCCAACCGTGGCTATGGTTGCTCCTCACCGGTGGCCATTAGTGCTCTCAAGGAAGGGAGCGCCCTCGACGCGGCGCCGCCGCTGGTGGCTCGCCCCGGTTGCGTTTCGCCCCCCGGCTCGGGTCCCGGAGAGCGCCCCTTGGCCGAACCGGACCGCTGTCCCCGTGTCACAGATCGCGGCCGGTTCGGCGAAGGTGCGTACCATCGGAGGTCAGTGCTCCCGAGTCATCGGCTGCCCGCCGGCCGGGCTTGAGCCCAGGCGTCCCATCCGCGATGTGACTCCCAATCGTCGGCCTGTGTGGGCAGCGGTTGGCGGGCACCGCGCTCGCGATCGCGGCGGCCAGTGCGGTCGACGTTGGGGTGCGCGTTCCCGCACCGAGGCGGAGACCCGACGACACGACTGTCCGCAAGCTCCATCCAGACGCCTCGGACGCCGTGCAATCCGCGTAGCGCTGACCCTTCGGGGGGCGACGCGAATCGCGCCATGCCCCGCACATGTCGCTCGGCTCGGCGATCAACAGGGGTGCCTCCAACCGTCCCGTTAATTAACCCTCAGTTTCCATACGCTTCCGTCTGTCCAAACCCCACTCGTCGAGCAGATCGCGGATCTTCAACGCTGGTCCCCCCGGACTGGCCGCGATCTAGCGCTCGCAGCCAGGTGCCACGATCAGCGCCGGCGACTGCCGGTCGCTCGCCTCCTGGCGCGTCGCTGCTCGCCCTCTCCCCCCTCCCCACCGCTCGTCGTGTCCGCGCTCGAGGAGCGCACCTGTTCGCGGAGGCGGAGGGAATCGCCGGCCGCGGCGCCATGGATGCGGTGACCGGCGAACCGCCGTCGGTTCCCGAGCACCGCCTTCCTATGATGACCGTCGAGAACCGATGAACGATGCGGACTTGATTGAGATGGAGCGCGCCGGGCGTCGCTGCGGCGTCTGTCGCTCGGGGCGCGGATGGCGTCGGTTTGAGGTCGTCCGCCCGCCCGGACGTGAGCCGGTGGTCGTGTGCGGCAGCTGCCGAGCTCGCTTCGGTGACGACCCGCCGGTAGGACGTAAGCCCGCACCCGAGCCCGCTCCGCCCGATGCCTCCGCTGTCGTGGCGCCGAAGCCGCAAGCTGAGAAGGGCCAGACCAAGC
This sequence comes from uncultured Solirubrobacterales bacterium, assembly GCA_963757795.1. Taxonomy (GTDB): domain Bacteria; phylum Actinomycetota; class Thermoleophilia; order Solirubrobacterales; family Solirubrobacteraceae; genus Palsa-465. Next base: position 41,868 of record CAVWSI010000010.1, read on the forward strand.
CGGGTCGGGATCGCCTGCGAGCGGCATTGCACGAGATGCCCGACCCGTTCTCGACCGCGATGGCCGCGCGAGCCGCAGGCCTGAGCAAAGACAAGGCGCTCGCTCGGCTGCAGCACCTCGAGCGACGCGGCGAGGTCCACCGTGCGGGCAACCGTTGGTCAACCGGACCGTCCCCCGACGCCGTCGCCTTGGCAATGGATCGTCTACAGGCGCGGACGAGCAACCTTCGGATCGTTAGAGACCGAGCACGGGTCAGCTAGAGCACTGCCCAGCGCCCCGGGCGCGGGACGATCAGAAGCCTGGGGCCGGCGTCGCGCGGTCGGCCGGTTTCTCACCGAAGCACCTGATGGGAAGGATCGCGTCGAGGCACCACCCTGCGACCAACGAACCCGAAACGACCGCGTCGTCAACGATCTCCTCAGGCCCGCGACGGGGCGCGCGCGGGTGGAGTACGACTCACCGTCATCTATGGCCGCAGCAGGAATGGGGAGACCCTTGATCGCTAGAGGAAATGGACCGACCGTGGCATTAGAGCTGCTTCTGATCGGATTCGTCGTCATCGTCGTGATGGCGGTGCTCGCGCGGCGGATATGGCTGATAGGCCATCGCGAAGAGGCAGCATCGATCACCGAGGAGCAGGCCCGAGAGAACGCGGCGCCGTTGACGACAGCGATCCTGGCCTTGGGCCGTCGTGAGAACAAACGACGGTGATCGCCGTACAGAGGACCGTGATTGTCGGCCCTACCGGCTTCGGGGACTTACCGGCGGCTTGCGCCACCGCCGTGGCTTGGGCCTCGACCGCGTCGACCGCGGCAGGAGGCAACGCGCGGGCTATGTCAGGATCCCGCAGGCACGCCCCGATCGGCCCGGTTCCTCATACTCAAGCATGCGTTTGGCGATTTTCAGCGACGTTCACGGACAGGTTGGACGCCTCAGCGCGTGCCTTGAGGCGGTCGCCCGAACCGACGCCGATGAACTGTGGTGCCTCGGCGATGCGACTGACGGACTTTCGGCGCGCCCGTCGGAGCTGACCGTCGCCTGCGTACGAGCGATCAACGAAGTGTGCACGGTGAAGCTCGCCGGCAACCACGAAGCCTGGGCGCTGCAAGACCGGTCTTTGCCCGACGCCGCCGCCGCCCTGATCGAGTGCTGGAGCGTCGCCGCGCAGCGCGACGGAATCCTCGCGGTGCACGGCAGCCCGCACAACCCGCTGATGGGTCGCCTCTCCGATGAGCGGGACGTACGTGAAGCGCTTCGCCGGCTGCCGGGATGGCTGTGCGCGCATGGCCACACTCATCAGGCTGCGCTGTGGATCGGCCGCGCCGACGGGACGATTGAGCGTCAGCGGCGCCCGACGTCCCGGCGCCTCGGGCGCTCGATGCGAGCGGTCTCGTGCCCTGGCGCGCTGAGCGGACCGGATCCCAGCTGGCTGCTAGTCGACACCGTGCGGCGGCGGCTGGCCTGGCATCGGATCGACGCCGCGTGTGTCCCCGCCGGGTCCAGTGCCAGACGTGCCGCCGGACAGGACGTCCCCGTCGCCGCGGCCGAGTTCTAGGCCTAACCACGAGGCGAGGCGATCGACGGCCTCAGTCCAGGTTCAGGCGCCACGCTTCAGGTACTCCTCGAAGATCCGGAGCGAAGAACCGCCGTCGACCGCATGTATATCGGTCCTGCTGGACCGACTTTTGTGGCGATTGGCTTACCTGGGGCGAACTCTGGTTTAGGTGGCGAGTAGTCTGGCTTAGGTCGTCCGCGAGCCGTGCATGAAATGGTCTTCATTTGCAGGGATGTTCCGACTTACATCAGAGTTGCGGGCGGTAACGCCAACTCTGGCATAGGTGAGCTCGCGCAGGATGCCCAGCTCCGTCGAAAACACCGTGATAGCAGGGAAAAGGATTGACCTAAGCCAGAGTTGGCGCGACCGGCGGAGGGTGACTTGGTTCCCTTCTCCCCTCCTGGCCTGGTTTCCGGCCAGGGTAAGGCAGGGCTTTGGGGTCGCTAGGTGCGCTGCCCTGCATGGTGGCCGGCGGCGGTGACGTTCTAGTCCCACCCGATAGCGGGCTGGAAGGAGCCTGCCACGGTGCCGGCGATCTCCGAGCCGATGCGATCTCAGCACGATTCGACACCTGTCGGCCATTCGACCCGCGAGGCACACGTCGGCGCAGACACCAATGGGACCACAGTCAACGCCCATGCTCGACGTGACCTCGCCAGTCGCGAGGCCGATGACGGGCGCGCCGAGCCGCCCTTAGATCTACCCGACGTCGCGTGGATCTCCGGCCGGGACGGCACCCGCGCACTCGGCGACCTCGAGGATGAGGCCGCCCGCTACCACCCCTCGCGGCATGAGCTCACCATCAACGCCGACTTCCGCGCCATCACCGACCTGATCGGCCACTGGTGCCGGCGTTACCAGGGCGTACCCGGCGCCCGCACCGTGATCGAAGGACAGGTGCACGAATGGTGCGAACAGGTCCTGGTCGAAGTCGTGCTCGCTACCCGCAGCTCGACCTGGACCCTGTAGCAACTCGACGCGCTGCTCTCCCCCAGCTCGCTCACCGCCGCCCTGCTCCCGCGTCACATGCTGCATGCGGTCCTCCAGAAGCGACTCGCGCAGAAGCTCGGAACCCCACGCAGATGATCGAAACCACAACGGCCTCCAGCTGGGCACCGAAAGGCACCATGCTCGGCTCACGCTCGTAACAGGATGGCCAGAACGTGCCAGCCGCAGCACACCTCCCCGCCCACGCGCATGACCACGTTCGAGGATCGGCCGAGGGGCCCAGCGCGGATGCGCGAGTGGCGCACACACTCGTGCTGGCGATTCTTGACGAGCTGCGCGCGAACCCAGGGGCACGTCAAGAGCTTAGGGTGCTGCTCGGTGAGCGCGCCTCGGAGGACCGTCTCCTCTCCCCTCGCGAGGCGGCAGAGCGCCTCGGCATCCATCCGAAGACACTCACGCGGGCGGCTGCTGCCGGCCGAGTTGCGGGGGCACGGCGGGTCGGCCGCCATTGGCGGTTTGATCCCGCCGAGCTGATACTTGCGCCCGCGCACAGCCCTCCCGGACAAGCGCCCCCAATCCTCGCCCCGCTGCGGTCGCGTCCCCGCACCGCGGCTGCGGACGTGATTCGCACCGCGGGCACCGTCGGCTCCCGGTAGCGAGCCGACGGCTCCCTGGCGTTTGTCCCGCGCAGATCTCGGAGTAGCGTAAGACCCAAGCGAGGCGAGCGAGAACTGATGTCAGCGAAGCGCCGGGACTCACCCCCAACTACGGCATGCGCGACGTGGAGCTAGGCGCCGCGCAGCACCGCGTCCGCCGCGTCAAGCGTGGACACCGCACGCTGGTCGGGCCGGCCCTCACCCACGGATTGGACGGGCGCGGTGTAGCGAGGACCCTGAGCCTCGCCAATGCGACGGTCAGCCGTCGGAACGGGAGCGACGCGGAATGAGCGTCAGGCCGAGGACTCGCAAGGACGGCACACGCGGATGGGAGGTCCGCTGGCGCGAGAACGACGCCAACCGATCTCGCATGTTCGCCCTCAAGAAGGACGCCGACGCCTGGGACCGCGAGGTTCAGCGTCGAAAGCAGCTCGGTCCGATCGCCGTCCAGCAGCTCACGACTCGTGGCGGCCCGACACTTGGAAAATGGGTGACGGAGCGGTGGGCCCCCGAACACGCGGTCATGCTTGCCGACTCCACGCGGAGCCGCTACGCCGAGGTCTACAGCGTCCACATCGCGCCATGGCTCGACGACGTACCGCTCGGCCAGTTCAGCGCCCCGCTGCTGTCCGGATGGCAGGCCGCGCTCATCAAGGCCGGCGTCAGTCCCGGCACGATCCACAAGGCGCGCACGCTGCTCTCAAGCGTCCTCCGTCACGCTGCCGAGAACGGCGCGATCATGGCCAACCCGCTGTCGCTCGTACGCGCTCCGAGGTCGGCGCCCCCCGATGCGGTGCAACCGCTCTCACCCGCCGTAGTCGAGCGCATCCGCCGGGCGATGCTCATTCCGCCCGACCGGGAGGTCGGCGCGTCAGCGCCGGGGCAACGCGCCAGACGGCGGTACACACTGCCGGCGCCCGGCACTCCACAGACGCGCCAGCGGGATGCTCTCATCGTGTCGATCCTGGCCTATGCCGGTTTGCGGCCGGGCGAGCTGCGCGCGCTCCCGTTGGAGGGATTCCGCGAGAACACGATCCTCGTGCAACGCGCAGCCAACCCGGACGGCTCGAGCAAGCCAACCAAGAATCGACAGCATCGCACCGTACGACTGCTGTCGGCGCTCGCGCAGGACGTCCGCGAGTACAAGTTCGCCATCAGCCGCCCGCCCGAGAAGATGCTCATCCTGCTCGACGACGACCGCAAGCGGTGGGACAAGAACGCGTGGCAGATTTGGCGCGCCGACCGTTGGGCGCCGGCCTGCCGCGCGGTGGGACTCGAGCCCGTTCCGCGCCCGTATGACTTGCGGCACTCGTTCGCTTCCCTGCTGCTCGCCGAGAGCAAGCAGCCGATCTGGTGCGCGAAGCAGCTTGGACACACTCTCGCGGTGTTCCTATCGACGTACGCGCATCTGATCGACGAGTTCGAAGATCGCGAGCGGATCGACGCCGACGCCGAGATTGCGAAGGCACGGCGCGAAGTCGGTACGCGCCTGGTACGCACGAGCCCCGGATGAGGATCTGACCGAGTCCGTTCCTACGACGAAATCCCTGCAAATCCGACTATACCGCTACCGGGATTCGAACCCGGGTTTCCGCCGTGAGAGGGCGGCGTCCTAGTCCCCTAGACGATAGCGGCGAGGAGCCGGCGCTCATGGCGCTCGCGTGTTCCGAAGGGCGGAGCCCGCGACGGCCCGAACGACCTGCATCAGCGTAGCGGGCGAGGCTAGCGCGCAACAGGATCAGGCGGTTCCGATGCTCGCCCCCCGCCGGGCGCGGCCTCGATGCTCGGAGCTAGGAATGTCGTGCGTCACGCCCGTCTCGCGTGCCTGGCGCGAACCGCGCCTGGCCGTGTCGAACCGAACTCTCGCCAAACGGGTAAGCGTTCAGTCGTCGGGGCCAGTGGCGAGGATTCCTGTTTGTTGCAGCGAATCTTGCGGGCATGGATCGTGCCGAGGCGGAGGCGGTTTTTGACTCGGGGCGTGAGGCGTGTGTTGAGTTCATTCTTGAGCTGGCGGGGAGGGTCGAGGAGCATGGGGAGCGGCTGAGGCGTCTGGAGGAGCGGGTGCGCGAGGACTCGCGTACGAGCTCGAGGCCGCCGTTGACCGATCCGCCCAAGACGCGGGCGCAGCGGCGGGCGGAGGCGCGCGCGAAAGCGAAGGAGCTGTTGCGCCGAGAGCGGGAGCGGCGCGAGCCGGGTGGGCAGCCCGGGCATCCGGGCGCGGGGCGCGATCTCAAGCCTGAGGACCGGGTGGATGAGATCGTCGATCACTACCCGGAGGCGTGTGGCGGTTGCGGACGTCGGTTTGATGATGGGCAGCGCCGGCCGGGGCGGTTCGGTCGCCGGCAGGTGTGCGAGCTGCCGCCGATCAGCGGGATCGTGACCGAGCATCGCACCCATCGGTTGCGCTGCCGGCGCTGTCGCACTCGGACCGGCGCCCGGTTGCCGGTCGAGATTGGCGGGTCTCCGTTCGGGCCCAGACTTCAGGCGGCGGTGGTGACGTTGACCGCCCGGCATCGGATCTCCCGCCGCGGGATCACGGAGCTCGCCTCAGATCTGTTCGGCGTTACCGTCTGCGCCGGGGCGGTGGACGCGATCTGCCAGCGTGCTTCTGAGGCGTTGGCTGGTCCGCACTGCCAGTTGCAGGATTGGGTGCTGGACCAGGACGCAGTGCATATCGATGAGACCGGCTGGCGCACCAGCGGTGAGGGCCGGGCGTTGTGGACCGCGACCACCCCTGCGGCGACGTTCCTACAGATCGCCGAGCACTGCAACCGCGAGCAATTCAACGCGCTCATCGGCGCCTATCCCGGGATCGTGGTCTCCGACCGCTGGAACGGCTTCGAGCACCTTGACCCCAACCAGCGCCAAGTGTGCTGGTCGCATCTCCAGCGCGACTTCCGCCGCCACGCCGACGGGCTCCGCGAGCAGAAGACCTTCGGCGGGCACGGGCTCGAGCTCTCCCGCCGCGTCTTTGCCGCGTGGCGCGCCTCCAACACGAGCATCACGACCGCGACCGGCTGGCCGCCGAGATCGCGCCGATCCAGACCGAGCTGCGACGGCAGCTCGAGGAAGCCAGCCCCAAGAGCAAGCGCACCCGCTGGCACCGGCGGTTCGCCAACAACCTGCTCAAGGTCTGGCCCGCGCTCTGGACGTTTGACTCGATCGACGGGGTCGAGCCGACCAACAACCCGGCCGAGCGCGCGCTCCGAGCGCCGCATCCACCGCAAAATCTCGCTCGGCACCCAAAGCAAGAACGGTGAACGATTCGCTGAGCGCGCGCTCTCGGCCGCCGCTACCTGCCGCCTTCAGCGACGCTCGCTATTCACCTATCTCACCGAGCTGATCATCGCCCACACCCACGGCGATCCATTCCCCACGCTTGCGTGAGCCGCAGGGACTGAACGCTTACCCAAACGGACGCATTTCCAGGTCTTTCCGTCCGCGGCCCGTCGTAGGATACGAACATGCGTTCGACGTCTTCAATCCCACCCAGACGCTCCCACCCTGCTAAGTTCTTGCCTCCCGCGGCTGTGGCGGAATTGGTAGACGCGCAGGCTTCAGGTGCCTGTGTTCTTCGGGACGTGGAGGTTCGAGTCCTCTCAGCCGCATCGGGGTTGCTGGATGCGCTCGCGGGGCAGAGTCGGCGCGCCGATTCCCGCCGCCGGTCGGTTCGCGCCCGCCCGGGCGCGGGCAATCGCGGGCTACAGCCAGCCCTTCTCCTCGGCGATGCGCACGGCCTCCGCCCGGTTGCGGGCGTCGAGCTTCTGCATCGCCGATGAGAGGTGGTTGCGGACGGTTCCCGGCGACAGGTAGAGCGCCTGGGCCAGGTCGGCGACGGTGGCGTGATGGCGCGAGGCGGTGAGAACCTCGTGCTCGCGCGGGGTCGAGCGGGCTGTCCCCTCGCTGAGCGCGGCGGCCGCTAGCCCTGGGTCGACGACGCGCTCGCCGCGACCGCGCGGCGGATCGCCGACGCGAGCTCGCTGGCGGGAGCGTCCTTGAGCAGGAATCCGGCCGCGCCGCCTTCCATCGCACGGCGCAGGTAGCCCGGACGCCCGAACGTGGTCAAGATCAATATCCGGCAGTCGGGAGCCGTGCGTGCCAACTCGTCGGCGGCGTCGAGCCCGGTGCGGCCTGGCATCTCGATGTCGAGCAGGGCGACGTCCGGCTGGACGACGGCGGCCGCGCGCGAGGACCTCGTCGCCCCGCGAAACCTGGGCCACGACCTCGATGTCCGGCTCGAGGTTGAGCAGGCTGGCCAGGGCCCCTCGGACCATGCGCCTGGTCCTCGGCCAGAAGTACTCGGATCACGCGTGCGAGACCGGGACGGTGACCGCGAAGCGATAGCCGCCGCCGTCGAGCGGGCCCGGCCTCGATCGTGCCGTTACGAGCCGGGCCCGCTCGGCCAGGCCGGCGATGCCGTGTCCGCCGGTGCCGGTCGGTTTGCCAGGCCGGCGCCAACACCGGCGTGCCGTTGCCGAACCGGTGCCGACGCCGCCGCCCGCGCCATGACCGAGCCCGGCATGAGCGCCCGCCGGCGCCACGTCCGACGGAGCGCTCACCGCCGGGCCGCCGTGCCGGGGCCCGCGCCGGGCCTCCGCGAGCGTCGCCGTCGCGACGCCAGCGTCGCCGCCGTTCGGCGCGCGCCTCCCCCACGCCGTCGTCGATCACCTCGACGCCGGCGTCGGTCAGGCTGGCGGGACCGCAGCGTGCAGTGGCGTGCGCCGCTGTGGCGGATCACGTTGGTGGCTCCTTCACGGATCGTCCAGGCGAGGACGGCCTCGACGGCGGGGTCGAGCGGCACGCGGCGTCTGCTGGACGTCGGCCTCGATGCCCGGCGGCGGACAGGGCCATCCGGGCGCCGGCGAGCTCGCCGTCGAGGGTGGGCTGGCGGTAGCCGCTGACCGCGTCGCGTACCTCGCCGAGGGCGGTGCGGGCGACCTGCTCGAGCTCGGCGACCTCGGTGGCGGCCGCGTCACGGGCTCGCGGCCTCGCGTCGGGCGGCAGCATCCGTCCGGCGAGCTCGGCCTTGAGCGCGATCACCGAGAGCGAGTGGCCGAGCAGATCGTGCAGGTCGCGGGCGAAGCGCTCGCGCTCCTGGGCGACGGCCATCTGCGCGAGCTCGGCGCGTGCCTGGCTCAGCTGCTGGTTGCGCAGGCGCAGGTCGCTCATCACGAGCATCAACAAGCCGATCCCGGCCGAGCTGGCCACGTAGCTGACGACGGTCCCGCCGTCGGCGCCGGCGACGGCGGACGTGACGCCGGCGAGCGCCGAGCACAGCGCGACGCGCGTAGAAGCCCGACACCCTCGGGCGCCGACCAGCGCGGCGCAGGCCGCGCAGTAGGTGAACAGGAATCCCCACGACGGACGACTGGGCCAGGGTGAGCGCCATGGCCACGGCCAGCAGCACGACGAACAGCGCCAGCGGGCAGGCGCGGGCCGCGCTTGCCGCGCCAGGTCATGCACCATGCTCACGTAGGCGGCCACGAACAGCGGCGGCGCCGCCGATGACGAGCCCGTGCCGCACCACGGGGCTCGTGCTTGCCGATCGCGTCGACCAGCGGGAACACGATGAACCCCAGCCAGATCAGCGCGGCGCGAGATGCGAACGCCGCCCGGCGAGCGGCGGAAGAACATGCTGCCGGTCAGAAACGGACGGGAACGGTGACCGGCCGGAACCTCGTCCGGCCGGTCATCACCCGCATTGGAGCCGCGGTTCACGCCGACCTCGCCCTGCGGCCGGCGCAGGAACCGCAGCATCAGGAAGATCCCGATCGCGGTCCAGATCGCCAGCGTCCGGATGTCCTGCGCCGACGAAGCCCGGCACCCCTCGTGAACGGGTTGAACGCGTACTCCATCCCGTCGGCCAGCGGCCGGATCGGGAACAGCTTGGCGATGTCGAGCAGCGTCTTGGGCATCCCGGTGGGCGGGAACCAGATGCTCGAGATGAACGTCAACGGCAGGATCGCAGGTTCACCACTACCGGCGCCGCCTCGGCGTTCGGGATGAAGCGCGTGATCCCGATCCCGAGCGTCGTGAACGCCGCGGTGCCGAGCACCAGCGTGACGATCAGCCCGGGCAGCGTCGAGGCGCGGATGTGGACGCCGTAGGCGATCGACGCCGAGCGCCAGCGTGAGCGTGGTCATCGCCAGCACGATCACCACGCGTCGAGCCGATCCGCGCCGCGACGTACGCCCAGCGGGGCAGTGGCGTTCCCTGCATCCGCTTCAGCACGCCCTGGTCTCGCAGGATCGCGGTGCTGATCGCCATGTTGACGAACGTGGTGGCGATCAGGCCGTAGGCCAGGATGCCGGGGACGAAGAAGTCGTCGTACGGGATCCCGCCGCAGGCTGCTGAGGTGCGCGCCCTTGTTGAGCGAGCGCGAAGATCACCAGGAACATCAGCGGGAACACGAACGTGAAGATCCCGCGCCCCCGATTGCGCCAGTAGGCGCGCTGCTCGTAGCGGATCTGCCAGGCGACCAGCCCGAGGTCCCGCTTCAGTGAAGGTGTGGGCAATCGCGCTCATCGAACTACCTCCTCGGCGTGTTGCATTCTCTTCGACGGAGCCGGTCAGCTCGAGGTAGATGTCCTCGAGCGTCGGCTGGCTGACCGAGAAGTGGCCGAGGTCGACGTCGTGCTCGAGCGCCCACGTGGTGATCCGCTGTGCGGCCACTACCGGCTCTCGCGTCAGGACCAGCACCCGGTCGCCTTCGAGCGAGCGCTGCTCGCACGGGAACGTCGGGCAGATCGCCGAGCGACCAGGCCGTCGGGCAGCGAGAAGCGGATCTCGGCGGGGCGCAGGTCGCGACCCGCCGAGCTCCTCGGGCCGCCCGATGGCGATGATCTGCCCCGCGTTCATCACCGCCACCCGATCGGCCAGGTGCTGCGCCTCGTCCATGTAGTGCGTGGTCAGGAACACGGTCTTGCCGAGATCGCAGAGCGAGCGGATCGTCGACCAGGCCTGTCGTCGTGCCGCCGGATCGAAGCCGGTCGTCGGCTCGTCGAGGAACACCAGATCGGGATCGCCGACCAGCGCCAGCGCCAGATCGAGCCGCCGGCGCTGGCCGCCGGACAGGCTCCGCGCGCGCGCGTCCCGCTTCTCCGCCCAGCTCGACGAGCTCGATCAGCTCGTCGACCGGGCGGCGGCGCGAGTGGTAGCGGCCGTACATCTCGATCAGCTCGGCCACGGTCAGGTCGTTCTGCACGCCGCACTGCTGGAGCACGATCCCCACGCGCTCGCGCAGCTCGCCGCTGGCCGTGCGCCGGATCCATGCCCAGCACGCTGGCCTCGCCCGCGCTGCGCGTCCGGTAACCCTCGAGGATCTCGACAATGGTGGTCTTGCCGGCGCCGTTCGGCCCGAGCAGACAGAACACCTCGCCCCGCGCGACCTCGAAGCTCACCCCGCGCACAGCCTCCACCTCGCCGTAGGACTTGCGCAGATCGCGCACCTCGATGGCGAGTCCGTCTGTCTGTTATAAGGTCGTTGTCATGCCAGGCAGACGTAGGCCGGCACGCCCGCCGCGTAAGTGGCGAGCGGCCGAAATCGGGGTGACAAACGTCACGTCCTGCGTGCCGACACCGCGGCGGACGTACGGGCTCGCACTGGTAGGCGATGACGCGCAGGCGAGCGCCGAGCCTGCGGCGGTCAGGCCGGACCCGCTACTGCGGCGCGTCGTTCCAGAGCTGCGATCACCTGGGTCTCGCGCTCGTACCCGAGCACCGAGATCGCGCCGGCGCGCAGCGCGAGCCGCGCGCCCCGGCCGGCGGCAGCTCGATCCAGCGCGCCGCGATGACTCGGAAGATGTGACCGTGGGCGAAGGCCAGCGCGTCGCCGTCGGCGCGCGCGCAAGCGCGTCGAGCGCCCGATCGGCCCGCGCCCCGACCTCGTCGGGCTGCTCGCCGTTCGGGCAGCCGTCCCGCCACAGGATCCAGTCGGGGCGGTCCTCGCGGATCTCCGGCGTGGTCAGACCCTCGTAGTCGCCGTAGTCCCATTCGCGCAGGTCCTCGCACGATCTACGGCTCGGTCGCCGAAGCCGGCCAGCTCACACGTCTCGCGCGCCCGGCGCAGCGGGCTGCGTAAGCACCAGCGAGAAGTCCCAGCCGCGCCAGCATCCCCCGCAGCGCCTGCGCGCGCTCGCGCCCCTCCTCGATCAGCGGCAGGTCGGTGCGGCTCGTGTGCTGGCCGCTGCGACTCCACTCGGTCTCACCATGGCGGACGAGGACGATCTCCACCGGTCCCAGTATGCTCCGCGATCGCCGCGCCTCAGGCGTCGCCGGCGTCGTAGGCCTCGCGCGAGATCATCTCGCGGCCCTGCTCCTCGCCGGACGCCGCGTCCGGGTGCTCGGCCTCGAGGTGCCGTTGCACCTGCGTGAGCAGTTCCTCGTCGTTCGCCGCCGACAGCGGCTCGCCGCAGATGTTGCACTCGATGACGCGCTTGGTCATGACCCGCTCGCTTCCTCGTGGGCTGTAAGTGGTTGTCCGTTGGCACCCTGCCCGGCGTCGCCGAACCTCTCGACCTCCTGAGCAGCCAGAAGGGCGGCGCCGAGCACGCCGGCCTGCACCCCGTGCCAGGCCAGCCGAATGTTGGTGCGGCCGCCGAGGCCGGGCACCACGTACCCGCGCGCGGCCCGCCGCGCAGGCTCGAGCAGCAGTTCGCCCGCCTGCGCCGCGCCGCCGCCGATCACCACCTCCTCGGGGTCGAACGTGTTGATCGCGTTGGCGATCCCGATCCCGACCCGCTCCGCCCAGATCTCGACGATCCGCATCGCGGCCGCGATCCCCCGCGTGAGCGGCCTCACGGCCTCCGCTCCCAGCACCGGCTTCCCCGAGGCGCGTAGCTTCCCGAGCGCGGAGTCGGGCTCCTCGGCCGCGGCATGGGCGGCCAGCCGGTCGAGGCCGTGGCCCGAGGCTCCCCATTCGAGCGATATGGGCTGGGGAAAGCGCTCGCCGGGTGCGGGCACCCGCGCGTCGTCGTCCAGGGACAGTCCGACAATCGTGTGCCCGAACTCGCCCGCACCCCCCGTCGCGCCGCGATAGATCCGCCCGCCCAGCACGATCCCGCCCCCCACTCCGGTCCCGACCGTGAGCATGATCAGGTTGCGCGCCACGAGACGCAGCTGATCGTCGTGCGCCTCGGCCAGCGCGGCCACGGTGGCGTCGTTGTCCACGAACACCGGCACGCCGAGGCGCTCGCCGAGCACCTGGCGCAGCGGAACGTCGGTCAGCGGGATGTTCACCGACGAGACGACTCGCCCGGTCTCGAACTCGACCACCGAGGGCACCCCGATTCCGACCGCGGCCAGGTCGTCCGACCGGATCTGGTTGACCAGCGCCACCAGCTGATCGATCAGCGCCCCGCTGCCCGAACGATCGGTGGGAAGTAACGCCGACTCGCTCATACCGCGGCCCCGCAGGCAGGCCACGACGACCTTGGTCCCGCCCAAGTCGACGCCGATGACGGAGCTCACGCGCGCCCCGCCGCCGACGCAACCAGGCTTCCGGCGTCTCGATCCACCAGCACCTTGACCTCCTTGGCCATCGGCGCGAGCAGGGAAGAGGGGACGTGAGGATTCGGCTTGGCGTCCCGACCGAACGCCGCCGCAACCGCCTCCGCCTTCGACTCTCCGGTGGCCAGGAAGACGATCTGCCGCGAATTCGCGAGCGCGGGGAATGTCAGCGTGACGCGCGGGACGAACGGCTCGAGCCCGGATTGCTCCACCCCCACCACGAGGCGCGAGCGCTCATCGAGCGACGCCTGATCGGGGAACATCGAGGCCAGGTGGCCATCCGGGCCGATCCCGAGTAGCACCAGGTCGAAGCGGGGCGGTCCGGCGGCGCGCAACTCGCGTTCGTATTCGTCCGCGGCCTCGGTCGGGCCCAGCTCGCCGCGAATCCGCCGCACCGACGGCAACGGCAGCTCGCCAAGCGCGTCGAGCAACGAGTCGCGGACCATGCCGTAGTTCGAGCGCTCGTCCTCGGGCGCGACGCACCGCTCGTCGCTGAACCACATCGTGCACGGCGAGACGTCGATCCCGACGGTTCGGACCGCCTCGACCAGCTCGCCATAGGCCGCGCGAGCTGTCGATCCACCGGTCAGCACGATATGGCCCCCACCGGCGGCCACGCCGACCAGCATCGCGGCGCAGGCACGCGCGGGATCGTCGAGGATCTCGATCTCAACTGGCATTCACACCACCCGGGTACCGAGGCCCAGCTCTCTGGCCGCTCGGAGCGCCGGGCGGTAGGTGGGATCGCGTAGATGGGCTTGCCGGACTCCCTCGCCAAGGATCCCGCCCTCCCCCCGGGATGCCCCGAGGACAAGCCAGCTGTCCCCACCGCGGTCGGGCGCGCTCTCCTGGGCGCGCAGGCCGCCCTCGGCGCGATCGAGCGAGAGCGTGTGCCCGTCCTGCCAGGCCACGGTGACGCCGGCCAGCCCGGGCACCTTCTGATCGACCGGCTCAAGGCGAATATCGACGTAGCGCATTCCGCCGGTGTAGGCGCGACCTCGCAAGCCCTCGTCCCCTGCCGGCTGGAGCGGCCGGATGTCCCAGCGCAACCGGGAGGAAAGCCAGCCGGCGAGCAGCAGCGCGCTCGCGGTCGAGTCGTCCTGGTGTCGGACGGTGAGGCCGTCCAGCGCCGCCAGCGCCGCTCGGCGCGCGGGCGAATCGAAGCTCGCGGCGAGGCGCTCGCGCCAGGGCGTGGTCCGCAGCCAGGCAAGGTCGACCACGTAGGACGAGGCGAGCTCCTCCTCGGCGCGGCCGAGCCCGCCGTCGGCCTCCGGCGCATCGTCGGTGTCGAGCAGCATCACGTCGATCATTCCGCGCAGCGCCGCGACGGCCTCGTGGTGCCCGTGCGGCGCCCACAGCACGGTCGGGATCTCGGCGATCACGACCGGATCGACGATCGTCTGGAGGCCCGGCAGGTGATCGTGGCCCATGTCGATCTCGACCTGCTCGACCATGACGCCGATGGTCCCGGCGCCCTCCTCGTAGCTGACGACCGCCGTCGCGTCGAGCGTGTCGCGCCCGTCCTCGACCGCGCACAGGATCGTGCGCGAGGCGTGGTAGCGACCCACGCGCTCGAGCCGGTTGGCCACCTCGCCCTTCCAGGAGCGCTCGACGACCACGATCAGGTTGAGCACGCGGGCGGGAGCCAGCCCCTGGTTGGCGGCGTGGCGCTCGCGAAGCAACTCGCGCAGCGCCGCCTCGATCGCGTCGGGGTTGGTGTCCTGCTCCGACCAGACGTCTTCGCTCACGGCCGCCGCCTGAGCTCGCGCGCGGACGAGACGCCGGCGTTCACAGCCGTCGCCACTTGCCGTCGCCCTCGAGTAACGCGTCGGCCTCGGCCGGTCCCGCCGAGCCGGCCGGGTACTGCGGGACCGGCGTGGTGGTGTCCTCGTGCCAGGCGGTCAGGATCGGGTCGATGATCCCCCACAGTGCCACGATCTCGTCGCCGCGAGTGAACAGCGTGGCGTCGCCGCGCATCGCGTCGAGGATCAGCCGCTCGTACGCCTCGGGCGACTCGGACAGGAACGACGTCCCATAGCGGAACTCCATGTTGACCGGACGAATCCGCATCCTCGGCCCTGGGATCTTCGCGCCCAGCGACACCGACACGCCCTCATCGGGCTGCACGGTCAGGATGACCTGGTTGGGCTGCACCCCGACCGAGCCGATACTCTGGAAAGCCATATGGGGCACCGGCTTGAGGGTGACGACTATCTCGGTCACCTTGCGCGCCAGTTGCTTGCCGGTACGTAGATAGAACGGGACGCCCGCCCAGCGCCAGTTGGAGACATGCAGACGGAGGGCCGCGTAGGTCTCGGTGCGCGAGTGCGGGTTGACTCCCTCCTCATCCAGGTAGCCGGCCACCCGCTTGCCGCCCACCGTCCCCGGTCCATACTGTGCCCGCACCGCCATGTTCCGCACGTCCTGTACGGGCGGCGGCACGATCGCCTCCAGCACCTTGAGCTTCTCGTCCCGGACGCGGTCGGCGTCGAACGACGTGGGCGGCTCCATCGTGAGCAGCGCGAGCAGCTGCATCATGTGGTTCTGGACCAGGTCACGCAGCGCGCCCGCGCCCTCGTAGTAGCCCGCCCGTCCGCCGATGCCGAGGTCCTCCGCGGCGGTGATCTGCACGTGGTCGATGAAGTTCCGGTTCCACACCGGCTCGAACAGCGCGTTGGCGAAGCGCATCGCCATCAGGTTCTGAACCGTTTCCTTGCCCAGGTAGTGGTCGATCCGGAAGACCTGGTTCTCGTCGAACACCTCGAGCACCTCGGCGTTCAGCTGGCGCGCCGAGGCCAGGTCGTAGCCGAACGGCTTCTCGATCACGATCCGGGTTTCCGCGTTCTCGCACTCGGCCAGGCCCGCGTTGCCGAGCTTGCCGGCGATGACCGGGAAGAACTGGGGGGCGGTCGACAGGTAGAAGACGCGATTGAGCGGTTGTCCGGCGCGCTCGTCGAACTCGCGCAGGACGCGATCGAGCTCGCCGTAGACCTCGTCGTCGTCGAACGCGCCCGGGACGTAGCGCATGTCGGCGATGAGCCCGTCGAGCACCTGTGGGTCCGGACGCCGGCGCGAGAAGCGCTCGATCGACTGACGCGCCATGTCCTGGAAGCCCTCGTCCGCCTGCCCGCGGCGCGCCACCCCGATCATCTCGAAGCGCTCGGGCAGCGCCCCCTCGTGGGCCAGGTTGTACAGGGCCGGGAGCAGCTTGCGATGGGCCAGGTCGCCCGTCGCGCCGAAGATGACCAGCGCGGTCGAGCGGACCGGGAGGCGCTCGAGCCCTTCGATCAGCGGGTTGTCCTGCTCGAGCTCGGTGGCCACCGCTGCGCTTTGCATGGGCTCAGCCCTCCTGGAGGATGTGGGTGATCCGCGCGGTCAGGGATCGAACGGCACCCGCAGGATCTCCTTTCACCTCTACCCGCTCGGCGGACCGCCCGTGCCCCCGCAGCGTCTCCAGGTCGCCGGCCGCCTGGGCGGCGATCAACGTTGCGAACGAGTATCCGGCGCCGGGGATCTCGGCGTCGCGCGTGGGCGCGCCCACCAGCTGGAGGAACCGTCCGGTCGCAGGGCCCCCCTTGTGCAGCTGCCCGGTCGAGTGCAGGTAGCGGGGGCCATACCCGAACGTCGTGGCCGCACCGGTCGCCGCCCGGATCGCTGCACGCAGCCCGCCCACCGCCTCCTCGAGCCCATCCGACTGCGGCAGGTAGGCCAGGATTGCCACGTAGTGTGGCGGCCGGGCATCGGCCAGCAACGCGCGGAGCGCCCCGTCGTCGGCCGCCTCCACCGCAGGCACCGCACCAGATCCCAGCACCCGCGCCGTGTTGACCTTGGCCTCCTGGACGTCGGGCTGGTCGAACGGGTTGATCTCGAGCACCCAGCCCGCGACGGCGACGGCGAACTCGGTGAGGAAGAAGATCCGTCCCAGATCCGCCGCCCCGTGGACCGGCAGGGTGACGGTGGGGTGGCCGGCTGCGGCGAGCTGCTCGATTACCGCATCCAGCGTCTCCTCGGGTTGATGCGGGTTACGACGGTAGGCGAACACCCGATCGTCGCCGTAGACATCGACCGAATCGCTCACAGGCTCGTCGACCACGGGCACGATCCCCCGCCCGTGCTTTCCGGTCGACTCCGCCACCAGCTGCTCGGCCCACAGCCCGAAGCTCTCGATTGGTGAGGACATGACAAACGTCAGCTTGTCGCGACCCTGGCGGGCCAACTCGCCGATCGTGGCGCCGAACCACAGGCCCGAGTTGGACTCGCTGGAGTCATAGTGGGCGCACATCTGCTCGGCCACCTGGCAGCGGTGCAGCAGCGCCTCGATGTTCACGCCCATGAGCACCGCGGGGACGAGCCCGAAATACGACAGCACCGAGTAGCGGCCACCGATGTCCGACGGATTGAGGAAGCACCGACGCAGCCCATCATCGGAGGCGATCCGCTGCAGCGGGCTCTCCGGATCGGTCACCACGACGAACTGATCGGGACGGGCCAGCGCCTTGAAGTAGCGGTAGTGCGAGAGGGTCTCGATCGTCGAGCCGGACTTCGAGGACACGATGAACAGCGTCTTCTCGACATCCACCGAGTCCTGCACGCGCAACACCTCGTCGGGATGCGTCGAGTCCAGCACCTGCAACCGCAGCCCATCGGGGATCTCACCGAAGGACCGTCGGATGACCTCAGGCCCCAGAGAAGATCCGCCCATCCCGAGCAACACGGCGTCCGTGAACCCGTCGGCGCGACATTCCGCTGCGAACGCCTCCAAATCGCTGGCCTGCTCGAGCATCGGTTCGGACACGGTCAGCCAGCCCAGGCGGTCCTCGATCTCCGGCACTCCCGGACCGCCCCACAGCGACGCATCGCGCCGCCACACCCGCTGGGCCACGTTGTCGGCCACCGCGCGCTTGACCCGCTCCGCGACGGGCCCCTGGAGAAGCAGGGGGAGCCGGGCCTGGATCGTGGTGGGGCGGCCGGTGACGACCGCCGCGCGGCGCTCCTCGATTCCCGCCACCAGCCGGACCATGGCCTCCTCGAACTGCTTGACCCCGTCCACCAGCAGCTCGTCGGTGACGGCGTCGAGGTCGATCCCGGCCCCGGCCAGCGCATCGAGATCGGCCGAGGGATCGTGCTCCGCGGTCGGTCCGCTCACCGAGCCGTGGTCGGCGAAGGCCAGCAGCGTCTGCAGCGGCATCGTGTTGACGGTGTCCGCACCGACCAGGCCGTCCACGTACATGGTGTCTGAGTAGTGCGGGTTCTTGGCCCCCGTGGAGGCCCACAGCGGCCGCTGGACGGCCGCGCCGGCGTGGCGCAGCCCCTCCCACCGTGGACCGGCGAACAGTTCCTTGAACCGCCGATACGCGGCGCGCGCGTTGGCCAGCGCCGCCGTCCCGGCCAGATCGGTGCGACCGAGTGGCTCCAGCTTGCGGTCGACCAGCGTGTCCACCCGGGACACGAAGAAGCTGGCCACCGAGTTGACGTCGAGGGGCAGCCCCGCGGCCTGGCGACGCTCCAGGGCCCGGATGTAGGCCTCGGCCACTGCCTCATAGGCGGTCACCGAGAACAGCAGCGTCACGTTGACGTTGATGCCCTCGTAGAGCGCCTGCTCGATGGCCGGCGCTCCTTCCGGGGTGCCCGGGATCTTGATCATCACGTTGGCCCGGTCCACCCGCTGCCAGAACGAGCGCACCTGTTCGATCGTGCCCTCGGTGTCGTGGGCCAGCTCCGGCGCCACCTCCAGGGAGACGAACCCATCCCGCCCATTCGAGCCTCGATGTACCTCGCCCATCACGTCCGCCGCGAGCTGCACGTCCCGGATCGCGATCCGCTCGTAGATCGCGGTCGAATCGAGGTTCTCGCGGGCGAGAGCGCGCAGGTCCTCGTCGTAGTCGGTCGAGCCGAGGATCGCCTTCTCGAAGATCGAGGGATTGGAGGTCACTCCGCGCAGGGACTCGACCGAGACCATCCGCGCCAGCTCGCCGGCCTCCACCATCGAGCGCCGGATCTGGTCCAGCCAGGCGCTGACGCCCGGCCTCGGTGAGCGCCAGCAGGCGCGGATTCAGCTCGGTGATCGTGCTCATCTCTGGCCCTCCGGCTAGGTGGATCGCACGCGCTTGACTACCTCCCGGCCCACGTCCGCCACCCGTTCGGGGGTGAAGCCGAAGTGCTTGTAGAGCGCACCCGCCGGGGCGGAGGCGCCGAACGACTCCATCCCGATGATCTCCCCCAGGTCGCCCACCCAGTCGCGCCAGCCCAGCGGCGCGGCCGCCTCGACCGCCACGCGAGCACGGCAGGCTCGCGGCAGCACGCTCTCACGGTACTCGGCGTCCTGGGCCGCGAAGTTCTCCATGCACGGCATGCTGACCAGGCGCGTCGCGATCCCCTCGGCTTCGAGCAGGTCCGCGGTACGAGCGCAGATGTGCACCTCTGTGCCGGTGGCGATGAGGATCAGGTCCGGCGGGTCGGGCTCGGTGTAGGAGTAGCGCAGCACGTAGGCGCCGCGGTCGATCGCGTCGGCCGGCACCGCCGAGGGATTCCAGGTCGGGACGCCCTGACGCGAGAGGACGAGCGCGGTCGGGTGGTCGGTGGACTTGATCGAGTAGTGCCAGGCCAGCGCGGTCTCGTTGGCCCCGGCGGGCCTGACCACCCGCAGCACCGGCATCGCGCGCAGCCCGGCCAGGTGCTCGATCGGCTGGTGCGTCGGCCCGTCCTCGCCCAACCCGATCGAGTCGTGGGTGAACACGAAGATCGACGGGAGCTTCATCAGCGCCGCCAGCCGGATCGAGCCGCGCATGTAGTCGCTGAAGGTGAAGAACGTCGAGCCGTAGGCGCGGAAGTAGTGCAGGTTCAGACCGTTGACGATCGCGCCCATGGCGTGCTCGCGGATCCCGAAGTGCAGGTTCCGCCCTTCGTAGTGACCAGGCTCGACGCTTCCAGCGCCGTCGATCAGCGTGAGCGTCGAGGGGGCGAGGTCGGCCGAGCCGCCCACCAGCTCGGGCACCTGGGCGGCCGCCCACTGCAGCACGGTCTGGGAGGACTTGCGGGTGGCGGTCATCGTGCCCGACGCGTGGAAGCGCGGGACCTCGGCATCCCAGCCCTCGGGCAGCCTGCCCGCGACCACTCGCTCGAACTCGCCGGCGAGCTCAGGGTAATCGCCGCGATACGCCCCGAACCGCTGCTGCCACTCGGACTCGAATCCCTCGCCCCGCTCCACGCAGCGCCGGAAGTGCGCAAGGGCCTCCTCCGGCACGTAGAACGGCTCGAGCGACGGCCAGCCCATGGCCTGCTTGGTCAGCTTGATCTCTTCCTCGCCGAGCGGCGAACCGTGCGCGCCGGCCGTGTCGTGCTTGTTCGGGCTCCCCTGCGCGATGTGGGTGCGGACGATGATCAGCGACGGCTTGTCCTCGACCGCGATCGCGTTCTCGAGCGCACGCTCGAGGCTGTCCAGCTCGACGTCCTCCCGCAAATTCTGGACGTGCCAGCCGTAACCCTCGTAGCGCTTGCCCACGTCCTCGGTGAAGGCCAGCTTGGTGTCGCCCTCGATCGAGATGTGGTTCTCGTCGTAGAAGGAGATCAGCCGGCCCAGCCCCAGGTGCCCGGCTAGCGAGCACGCCTCGCCCGAGATGCCTTCCTCCAGGTCACCGTCGGATGCGATCACGAACGTGCGGTGATCGACGATCTCGTGGCCGGGGCGATTGAAGCGCGCGGCCAGCATCCGCTCGGCCAGCGCCATCCCCACGGCGTTCGAGATGCCCTGGCCCAGCGGACCTGTGGTGACCTCGATGCCGGGCAAATCGCCGTACTCGGGGTGGCCGGCCGCCCGTGAGCCGAGCTGGCGGAAGCGCATGATGTCCTCCTCCAGGCTGACGTCGTACCCGGCCAGGTACAGCGTGGAGTAGAGCAGCATCGAGGCGTGGCCGCACGAGAGCACGAAGCGGTCTCGGTCCGGCCACCGAGGGTTGCGCGGGCTGTGGCGCATCACGCGCGCATAAAGGACATAGGCCACGGGAGCGAGCGCCATCGGCGTCCCCGGATGCCCCGAATTGGCCTTCTGCACGCCGTCCATGGACAGCGTGCGGATCGTGTCCACGCACAGCTTGTCCAGGGCTGTGGCGGTTTCGGTCGCGGTCACCGGCGCAGCATAACCCGATCGCCGCGTCGGAAAGAAACGCGGCGTGAATTCGGACAGGAGTCGGTCAATTCGGCCCGGTCAGCCGAGCAGCACGTCGAAGTGCTCGTAAAACTCGACCGGGACCCGGCGGACCTCGGCCACCGCGTCGGCCAGCGGGATCATCTCGACCCTGGTCGAGTGCAGCGCGGCCATCATCCCCCAGTTGCCGTCGTGCGCCCCGTCGATCGCGCACAGCCCGAGGCGGGTGGCCAGGACGCGGTCGAACGCGCTCGGCGACCCACCGCGCTGCACGTGCCCGAGCACGGTGGCACGCGTCTCGTACCCGGTGCGGGACTCGATCTCGCGCTCGAGCGCGACGCCGATCCCGCCCAGCCGGGGATGCCCGAACTCGTCCACTCCACCGCTCTGCACGGCCATCGTCCCCTCCTTGGGGGTCGCGCCCTCGGCGGCGACCACGATCGAGAAATACCTTCCGCGCTCGTGCCGGCGGCGTATCCGGTGGCAGACCTCGTCGATGTCGAACGGGATCTCCGGGATCAGGATCACGTCCGCGCCGCCGGCCACGCCCGAGTGCAGCGCGATCCAGCCCGCGGTCCGGCCCATCACCTCGACGACCAGGATCCGGTTGTGGCTCTCCGCTGTGGTGTGGAGCCGGTCGATCGCCTCGGTGGCGATGTGCAGCGCGGTGTCGAACCCGAACGTCACATCGGTGCCACCCAGGTCGTTGTCGATCGTCTTGGGCACCCCGATCACGTTTACCCCGTCATCGGTCAGGCGGCTGGCCACGCCGAGCGTGTCCTCGCCGCCGATCGCGATGATCCCGTCCAGGTTGAAGTCCTTCAGTGTCTGACGGACCGTCTCGACCCCGTCCTCGCGCTTGTACGGGTTCGTCCGCGAGCTGCCGAGAATGGTGCCGCCCCGAGGCAAGATCCCGCGGGTCGACTCCATCGTCAGCTCGATGAACGATCCCTCGAGCACGCCGCGCCAGCCGTCGCGGAAGCCGATCAGCTGGTCGCCATAGGTGTCGATTCCCTTGCGCACCACGGCGCGGATCACCGCGTTGAGACCGGGGCAGTCTCCGCCTCCGGTGAGCATGCCGATTCGCATGGCGGAGAATCCTATGCGGTCGTGAGACCCCGTGTCGCCTCTTCGCAAGATCCATGCCAGATCGAGTCCGGGCATGAAGCTGCCAAAGCCCACCGGCACCGAGCCAGATCGGTGGCTGTGGGCCGGCCTGGGCACAGCCGGAGTGCTGGCCGTCGGCGGCGTCGCCCAGGTCGCCCACATGCGCCGGATCGCGCGGGATCCGGAGAACGAGGCGCTGGACGTCGCCCCCGCAGGTCGGGCACAAATGGTTCGGTCGGCCGACGGCACCGGGCTGCACGTGGAGGTGTTCGGGCCCGAGGACGGCGAGACCGTGGTGCTCGCGCGCGGGTGGACGGAGGCGCTGCGGTACTGGACTTACGTGATCCGCGGGCTCGAGGAGAAGGGCCTGCGGGTGGTCGCCTACGACCTCCGAGGGCACGGCGACAGCGAGCCGGCCAAGCACGGCGACTATGACATCCCGCGCTTCGGCGAGGACCTCGAGGCGGTGCTGGCCGGTTGCCTGGCTCCGGGCCGGCGGGCAGTCGTGGCCGGTCATTCGCTTGGCGCCATGTCGATCGCCTCCTGGACGCCGGTCACATGGCGCCGCTCGAACGGCCCGACGTGATCGTCCAGGCCCTGGCCGAGCTGGCCGCTCTGACAGCC
Organism: uncultured Solirubrobacterales bacterium; assembly: GCA_963757795.1. Classification (GTDB taxonomy): domain Bacteria; phylum Actinomycetota; class Thermoleophilia; order Solirubrobacterales; family Solirubrobacteraceae; genus Palsa-465. Next base: position 64,408 of record CAVWSI010000010.1, read on the forward strand.
GGGCGCGTCCCGGCCTGAAGCTGACACAGTGTGAGCGTGGGATTGAGCGCAATGCCACTGTCGTCGCCGGTATGTCATGTGCTGAGGGAGGACCCCGAGCTCGCGGATGCCATCCCAACCGAGCGCCGCGAGCAGGCGATCGAGGAATGCACGGCGCCCGAGCTGCACCTCCAGCCCGGCCACTGGGGCGGCCGGGGATCGCTCGGCTTCCGGGGCGGAATCGGGGTCCTGGTGCTGAGCGGCTTGATGATCCGCCGGGTGGGAATCGAGGGCCGCTTTGGCGCCGAGCTGATCGGCGACGGCGACCTGCTGCGTCCCAACGAGGAGAGCGTGTCGCCGCTCCTGCCACTCACCACCGACTGGTCGATCGTCCTGCCCACCCGGGTGGCCGCACTCGACCTCGACTTCGAGCAGCGGATCGCCAGCTACCCCGAGCTGGCACGATGCCTCATCATTCGCGCACTCCAGCGCTCGAAGAACCTCTCGGTCAACATGGCCATCGTCCACCAAGCGCGCGTTGACGTGCGGCTGCACATGCTCCTCTGGCACCTGGCGGCCCGGTGGGGACGCGTGCGCAGCGACGGCACCGTGCTGCGGCTCCGCCTGACCCACGCGGTGCTGGCCGACCTGGTGGCGGCGCGCCGGCCGACCGTCACGACTGCCCTGTCCGAGCTGGCCAGGCGGGGGCTGGTCAAGACCGACGGCGAGACGTGGGTGCTTTCAGGCGAGGCGCCTCGCGATCTGCTTGCCTTTGCTCGCGAGGCAACCCGCCGGGTCGATGAGCCGGCGAGCCCTCCCGGCAGCTTCCGCTAGATGCACATCGATCCGTACATCGTCCTGGGGAGCGCGATCATCGGGCTGCTGGTCGGCATGACCGGAGCCGGCGGCGGCGCGCTGATGACGCCGATGCTGATCCTGCTCTTCGGCGTCACGCCGGCTGCGGCCATCTCGAGCGATCTGGTCGCCGCGGTCGTGATGCGTCCGTTCGGGGCCGGCGTGCACCTGCGCGCCGGAACGGTGAACCTGCGCCTGGTGCGCTGGATGGTGCTCGGCTCGGTGCCGGCGGCGCTCGTCGGGGCTTACACCCTGCATCTGCTCGGGAATTCCAAGTCCGCCCAGCAGCACATCGAGACCGTGCTGGGCACGGCGCTCCTGGTCGGAGCAGGCGCGATGGTCCTTCGTTTCGCGCTTGACCGTCGCACCGGATCCAAGCGCCTTGCGGTCGTGCACGAGATCGAGCCGCGGCCCCTCGCCACCATCGCGATCGGCGTGATCGGCGGGCTGATCGTCGGCATGACCTCGGTCGGCTCCGGGTCGTTGATGATCGTGCTGCTCTTGTTCGTCTACCCGACGATCGGAGCCAACCAGCTGGTGGGAACCGATCTCACCCAGGCCGTGCCCCTGACCGTGGCCGCGGCGCTCGGCGCATTGGCTTTCGGGCATGTCGTGGTCGACGTCACAGCCTCGCTGATCATCGGCAGCGTGCCGGCCGTGCTGGTCGGCTCGATGCTGTCGTCGACCGTGCCCGACCGCTACGTCCGTCCGGCCATCGCGTTCGTCATCTTCGCTTCGGGGCTCAAGTACGTGGGGCTCCAGACCACCGCGCTCGGGTGGGTGCTGTGCGGCACGCTGCTCGCCGCGGCCGTGAGTTGGCTCGTGTTCAAGCGGCCGTGGCGGGCGTGGGTGGCGCCCCCGGACGTCAGCGAGTTGGTTGGCGATGCCGAGCCGCCCCAGCTCGTCCGCGATGCAGAGAGTTGACGTCCCGGTCCGGGGCGGGACGCTCGCGGCGTTCCAGCTCAGCCCGGCAGCCGGCATGTCCGACCCCGTGCTGGTGGTGCACGGGATCACGGCCAACAGCCACGCCTGGCTCGCTGTCGACCGTGCGCTGGGGGGAGCGGCGCGGCTTCTGGCGGTCGATCTGCGTGGCCGCGGCGCCTCCAGTGCCCTGCCGCCTCCCTACGGTATGGAGGCCTACACGCGCGACATGCTCGCCGTGCTCGACCACCACGGGATCGAGCACGCGGTGCTGGTCGGCCACTCGCTGGGCGCCTACGCCGTGGCGCGCTTCGCCACCGACCATCCCGAGCGGGTACGCTCCGCGCTCCTTCTCGACGCCGGCCTGACGCTGCCCGAGATCGAGGAGATCGACGATCCAGACGCGTTCCTGCAGGCGTTCCTCGGCCCGGCCCTAGCTCGGCTCGACCTCGGTGTTTGCGACGCCCGAGGAATACCACGCTTGGTGGCGCGCGCACCCGGCCTTCGCGGGTGCGGACGTGGCTCCCGAGGACCTGGTCGCCTACGCCAACCACGACCTCGGCGGCGAGCCCCCGCGCCTACACTCGACCGTGGCCAAGGACGCGGTGCGAGCGGACGCCCACGAGCTGTTCGAGATCGGCAAGCCGGCCCACCGGCTGACCGTCCCGGTCGAGATGCTGCGCGCACGGCGCGGGCTGCGAAACGATCCGAGTCCGATGATCCCGGCGCCGTTGGCCGAGGCGTGGGCGAGCGCGGACGCCGCGCGGCGGTCGGTCCGCGAGGTGCCGGATGTCAACCACTACACGCTCGTGATGGGCGCCACCGGAGCCCGCGCGGTCGCTCAAGCGATCGTGCGCGCAGCGGCAATTCCGGCCGGCGATCCTGCCCTACGATCCGCTCGATGAGCAGTGCTGGGACGGTCGGGGCCAAGCTCGAGCCTCCGGAGCCGGGGCTGACCCCTGACGAGATGGTCGCGCGGGCGGTGGCGCTGCGACCCCGCCTGGTGGCTGACCAGGAGGCCACGGAGCAGCGCACCTACTACTCGCAGGAGATGCACGAGGCGTTCCTGGCCGCCGGCTTCTACCACCTGTACGTCCCCGGGCGCTACGGCGGCTACGAGTTCGACGTCCCGACCTACGTGCGCGTCGTTCAGGAGATCGCTCGCGGGTGCGTTTCCACCGCGTGGTGCGTCGGCCTGGCCATGAACCACGCGCTGATGGTCGGCTCCTGGTGGTCGCAGGAGGCCCAGGACGAGATCTTCGCGGGTGGGGACTTCCGCTGCGCCTCGGTGGCGGCGCCGGTCGGGCGGGCGGCCCGGACCGACGAGGGTTGGGAGATCAACGGGCAGGTCGCCTTCGCCTCGGGCGTGCCATGGTCGACGTACTACATGGGCCAGGCGCTGCTCCCCGTCCCCGACGGCGCCGACCCGCAGGACCCTCCGCCGCAACTGCTGTTCGTCGCCCCGCGCCGCGAGTGGGAGATGCTCGACGACTGGGGCGACATGCTCGGGCTCAAGGGCTCGGGCTCGCACAGCATCCGGTTCGACGGCACCCGGATTCCTTCGAGTTGGGGGTTCGAGGGCAGCATGCTCGACGTGGAGGTGGGCGGCGGCACCCCGGGATCGCGACTGCACGGCAACCCGATGTACTCGGGCCGCGCGGTGTCGATCTTCACGATCTCGCTCGGCGCGGTGTGCGTGGGCGCGGCTTACAACGCCCTCGACGAGTACGAGCGGCTGATGCGCGAGCGCAAGACGCCCCTGCCGCCGTTCATCCTGCGGATCAAGGATCCCGAGTACCAGCGGTGGTATGGCCGGGCGCTCACGCACATCGCCACCGCCGAGGCCGCGCTGTACAACGCGGCCGAGCGCCACATGGAGCTGTGCCGGCGCAACGTGGAGGACGGGATCCCCTACACCTTCGGCGACGACATGCTGCTCGGCGGGATCGCCCGTGAGGTCATGCTGATGTGCTGGAAGGTCATCGACGAGGACCTGTGGCAGACGGTCGGGGCGTCGGTGGCGCGCGACGGTGAGCGCACCACGCGCGTGTTTCGCGACATCGCGGTGGCTGCGGCGCACCGCAACCTGCAGCTGCGCGACATGTTCTACGGCGACATCGGCCGGGCGGCGCTGGGCGAGCCGCAGCGCATTCCCGGCGGCTGATCACTGGCCTCGCTTCGCTCGGCGTCCGTGGGGCCATGTACCCCGTCCGGACAGGAGCGTCTAACCGGGGAGACTCTGCTCGGCCCGCCGGGCGCCCTCGGCCAGCGCGGCCAGCTTCGCCCAGCAGATGTCGGGATCCACCGAGCCGAACCCCGACCAGGTGCCGAACCCACAGTCGGTCCCGGCCATCACCCGCGCGGGACCGACGATGTCCGCGAACCTCTGCACACGCTGCGCCACCAGATCCGGGTGCTCGATGTAGTTGCAGGTGGAGTCGATGACGCCGGGCACGAGGATCTTCTCCGGCGGGATCTGCGCCTCGCGCCAGGCGGTCCACTCGTGCTCGTGCCGCGGGTTGGCCGCCTCGAATAGGAGCGCGGCGGGCTTGGCCTTGAGGACCACGTCGGCGATCTTGCTCGCGTCGATGTCGAGGTGGTGCGGGCCTTCGTAGTTGCCCCAGCACAGGTGCAGGCGCACCCGGTCGGCCGGCACTTCGCGAAGCGCGCGGTTGATCGCCTCGACGTGACGGGCCGCCGCGGCCACGAAATCCTCGTCGGAGCGGTCGCGGTACATGATGTGGCGGCCCATGGCGAGGTCCGGCGCGTCGATCTGGAGCAGGAAGCCGGCGGCCACGATCGCCTCGTACTCGGTCTTCATGGCCTCGCCGATCGCGTCCAGGTACTCGTCAAGCGAGGGGTAGTACTCGTTGGGCTGAAACAACGCGATGATCCCCGGGGAGGGCGCGTTCATGAAGGCGCCGGCCAGCGGCTGTCCGTCGATCGCTCTCGACAACCGCTCCAGATCGCGCTCCAGCGGCTCTCGGTGCTCGTACTCGATCGGGCCCCGGCAAATCGGGCGCAGGTAGCGCGCGCTCCCGCCCTCCTGGGCCAGCCGGTTCCGGTAGCTCGGATAGGCGTCGAGGTCGGCCGGCGTGGCCCGCGGGACGTCGCCCACCTCGAATCCGCTGAGCCGGTGGCGGATGTAGGTGGCGTAGCCGATCTTGCTCATCTCACCGTCTGAGACGAAGTCGATCCCGGCTTCCACCTGGTGGCGGACCCGATCGCGGACCGCCTCGTCCAGCCGGCGGTCGTACTCGGCACGGTCGACCGGCTCACCCCGATCCTCGGCCCACACGAGTTCGACCAATTCGTCCGGCCGGGGCAGGCTGCCGACATGGGTGGTGAGGATTCGGGTCACGGCGCGATCAAAGCACACAGCGCTCGGGGAGAGACTCGGAACTATTCACAGTTTCTTCCCAAGCGCGTCACGGCTCGGTCTCGGTGCGCGCCTGCAGCCGCCGCATCCCCGCCAGCCAGCGCTCGTAGTCGAGCGCCTTGCGCTGGAAGAACGTGAGCACCTCCGGGTGAGGCAAGATCAGAAACTGCTCGCGCTCGATCGCGGCCACCACCAGGTCGGCTACCTGCTCGGGTTCGAGCACGTCGCCCGATCCGCGAACCACCCGATGGCTCGAGCTCCTCACCCTGCAGCATCGCGGTGCGCACCCCCATCGGGCACAGGCAGCTCACTCGCACCCCGCGGTCACCGTAGGTCACCGACAGCCATTCGGCGAAGGCGACCGCGGCGTGCTTGGTCACCGCATAGGGCGCCGAGCCGATCTGGGTGAGCAGACCCGCCGCCGACGCCGTGGTCACGAAGTAGCCCTCGCCACGGGAAAGCCACCCCGGCAGCAACCTCCGCGCCGCCAGGACATGGGCCCGGATATTGACCGCGAAGGCCAGATCCCACACCTCGTCCGGCGTGTGCACCGGATCCTCGCCGATGGCCACGCCGGCGTTGGCGAAGAACACCTCCACCGGCCCGAGCTCCGATTCGACACGATCGATCAGCGCAGACACCGCGCCCGCATCGGTCACATCGGCCGGCACCGCGAGGTGCCCCGTGCCCAACTCGCCGGCCACACGCTCGAGTGGCTGCACGTCGGTGACGGCCACCCGGGCGCCCTCCGCGGCGCATCGCAGCGCCACCGCCCGCCCAATTCCCCCGGCCGCGCCCGTGACCACGACGGTCCGCCCACCCAACCTCATGTCAGGCCCAATCTGTCAAATGAATTGATGATCCGCCTCCTCCCAGCGAATTGATTATGCGGTTTCCCTCTCTCACGGCGCGGGCTCCCGAACATGAGCGTGCTCGGAGCGATGCTGGTGGTCAGCGGGTTCCTCCTCGCCGCGGCGGTCCTCGCCCCGTTCAGCGCCAACACCCGCGGCCGCCATTACGAAGAGATCTCGCCGTAGCTCACGCCGGCGGCGGTCCGTCGACCGAGCGCAAGAGGTCGGACATGTACTCGATGTGGTGGCGCATGGCGCCTTCTGCCGCGGTGCGCTGGTGGCGCCGGATCGCGCGCATGATCGCCTGGTGCTGGTCGATGATCAGCTTGCCGTCGATCGCGCTGCCGAGGTGCTCGATCAGCGAGGGCTGCAGCACGTCGAGGATCCAGCTGGTGAAGGTGACCAGCAGATCATTGCCGGCGGTGACCGCGATGACCTGGTGAAAGCGCGCGTCGGCCAGCCGGAACTCGTCACCCGCGGGATCGCGACCGCGCGCGTCGTCGATCGCCGCTCCCAGCGCCACGATCGCGGCCTCGTCCGCCCGCTCGGCCGCCCGCCCGGCCAGCGGAACCTCGAGAAACATGCGCGCCTCGACCAGCTCGCACAGCGTCACGCTCTTTGACTCGAGCATCGCCGCGATCGACTCGCTCACGTGGCGGCCGATCCCCGCGTTCGGCGTGTTATCCACGAACACCCCGCCGGCGCGGCCCTTCTGGACCCGGATCAGGTGCGAGCCGGCCAGCCGGCGCAGGCCCTCACGCAGGGTCGGGCGGCTGACCCCGAACTCCCGCGAGAGCTCGTGCTCGGTGCCGATCCGATCGCCCGGGCGCAGCCCTTCGCGCTCGATGTACATGCGAAGCTCGCGGGCAATCTGTTCGCTGGCGTCAGCGCGGACGGCCTCGAACCGGCCCAGCTTGCGCGCGTCGGTCGCCGCTGCCATGGGCCGAGTTTATGACCGCCGCACGGCTCGTTTGTCCAGCTCGCGGCAGACCCCCTAAGCAAATGCGGCGATCTACCGATAAGCACGGCCATGCGGAGGACAGAGCCGGAGGCCAACGAGCGGTTTCGCATGCTCTTCGACCGGGCTTCGGTCGGCATCATCGCGGTGGGGGGCGATGGCCGGCTGGTCACCCCGGACGAGTTCATTCCTCTGGCGCAGCAGACCGGGCTGATCAAGCCGCTCACCCTCTACGTGCTCGACGAGGCACTCACTCAATGCCGGGCCTGGCAGCGCGCTGGGCTGACCCTGGGCGTGGCGGTGAACCTATCGGTGCGCAACCTGCTGGACACGGACTTCCCGAGGCAGGTCAAGCGTCTGCTCCTGAAGCACGAGGTCGATCCCGCGCTGCTCCAGCTCGAGATCACCGAATCGATCATGCTGTCGGATCCGGTCCGCACCAAGCGGGTGCTCGACAAGCTGGCTGCGATGGGCATCGCGTTGTCGATCGACGACTTCGGCACCGGCTACTCGTCGCTCTCCTATCTGAGCCAGCTGCCCGTCAACGAGATCAAGATCGACCGCTCGTTCGTGATGAACATGACCGAGTCCGACAACGACGCGGTGATCGTCCGCTCCACGATCGACCTGGCGCGCAACCTCGGCCTCCAGGTCGTCGCCGAGGGCGTCGAGACCGAGCAGGCCTGGGACGAGCTGAGTGAGACTCGCGGAGGCTGGCGAGGAATCGCTCGCCCCGCTCGACCGCCTCGGGGTCCAGCGCGGCTGCGGGTGGATCAGATCGAGCCGGAAGTTACCCAGGAACAGTTCCTTGGCGAAGCTCGGCAGCTTCCACTCCGATTCGCGCGCGGCCTCCGCGACCTCGCGGGCATGCCTTTCTGACACGTTGCTGGACACGGACGTTTCTCCTCTGCGACGGTTCCGGGTGCGAGTGAAGCTACCCAATCCGAGGAGGGTGCAATGAAGCTAAGCGCGCGCAACCAGTTGAAGGGCACCGTGTCCAGCATCAACCGCGGCGAGGCAATCGCCAACGTCGTGCTCGACGTGGCCGGCCAGCGGCTGGTCGCCTCGATCACCGTGGAGGCCGTCCAGGAGCTCGGCCTGAGCGAAGGCAGCGAGGTCACCGCGATCATCAAGGCCTCCGACGTGATCGTCGCCACCGAGTAGCCGCGGCAATGAGCACCGAAGCTCGTCTGCAGCCGACCGACGACGGGGTCGTGGCGACCGGCGAGGGCTGGTTCGTCCTGAATGCCCGGGAGGGCCGCTGGCGCATCTGGCCCGGCGTCGGGACCCGGCTGTCGTTCGAGGGGGACGCGGACTTCCCACAACTCGGCGTCAATCTCCTCGTCCTGGCGCCGGGCGAGCCGGTGGGGATGTACCACCTGGAGGCCGACCAGGAGGACTTCCTGATCGTCACAGGCGAGGCGCTTCTGATCGTCGAGGGCGAGGAGCGGCCCCTGCGGGCGTGGGACTTCGTCCACTGTCCGGCGCAGACACGGCACATCATCGTGGGCGCCGGCAACGGGCCCTGCGTGCTCGTTGCGGTGGGCGCCCGGGAACTTCAAGGCAGCCCGGGCGCGCTTCGCTACACCGTCGAGGAGGCGGCGCTGCGCCGCGGGGCCGGCGTCCGGACTGAGACCGAGGATCCACGGGAGGCCTACGCACATCTGCACCCGCGCCGGTGGTCGCGCTACCGCGAGGACTGGCTCCCCGACCTCTAGACGCTTCCCAACTCGGTCAGGCGCAGGCGGACCAGGCTGAAGCTGCACCACGGCTGAGGGCACGCCCCCAGCACGCGGTCCGCCACGGCGCGGGCATCGACGGGGTCTCTGGCGGGGACGGCCGTCGCGGCGTCCGCTTCCGGATAGCCCCGCGCGCTGTCCTCGGAGTCCTCCGCCGCCGCGACCCGGTTGCAGGCGGGATCGGCGAGCGTCCGGGCGATGCTTTCGCCGCTCAGTACGCAGTAACTGGCCCGCACGTATCGGTCGCCCGGCGAGACGAGGCCCGAGTCCCAGGTGGTCGGATGGCTGGCCAGGCTGTCGAACTGATGCCAGTACACGCGGGTGATCTGTCCCGGGAAGGCCGCGCCCGAGCGGGCCAGATCGAGGAAGTCACTGGCCGCGTACGCCTGCGCCTTCGGGTTGCCGTCCAGACAGGCGCCGAGGGTATAGGGCGGCGGATCGTCGTTCTCCGAATCGTCGCAGCCCTCCGCTACCCCGAGATACGTCGGCACCGGGTCGGTGATCTGCGCGGCCGCCTCGGTCAGCCAGATCGTGGGCTGCCGCTGGCCCGCCGGGTAAAGAGAAGCGATGTAGGCGCTGACCAGCGACGTGTCGCCGTCCGCGGTCCCGCTCCCGTCTAGATAGCCGGTCGCGCTCAGGTTCTCGTAGGGGTGAAACGACCACACCGCGGGATACAGGCCGACGGTGCCGGTCAGGTAGCTCGCGTAGGCCTTGATCGCGACGAGGTTGGGATCGTTTGCGCTGTCGCCGTCGGCAGCCAGCGCCACGAGCGTCAGTCGGCTGCCGAACATCCGGCGGTTCGCCGCGTCCGCTTCGTAGTAGTACCAGGCCGCGCACTGGTCGGCGTGGTGCAGGGGCAGGTTCCCCTCGGGCGTGGGGTTGCATTCGTTGCTGACCTTCGCGCCGTCCGGCTCGTCGTAGACCTCGTACTCGGTCGGTGGCGCGATCCCGTGCCGCACGGCGAACGCCTCGAGCGTCGACACGAGGGCCTGGAAGCCGCACAAGTACTGGTTGGCAGACGGGTTGGCCGGGTCGTCCGGATTGCCGTTGCCGGGATATCGCGGCGCGCTGTTGGTGGTGATCGCGATCAGCGGATCCAGCCCCGCTCGCCGCGCCGCCAGCAGGTAGCCCTCGGCCAGGGCGATCCACGGCGTCCCGTAGAAGGCGGGTGGCCTGTCCTCGCGCCGGCAGGCGGTCCCGATCGCCGTGCCGCCGGTGCCCACCACATCCCACGGGATGCCGGCTCGGACGTACCGGAAGGCGTTTGTCCCGCCCGTCTGGTCGCTCGCCAGCGCCTGATAGCGCTCGAACAGCGCGCGGCTCAGGCTGCCGGCCGGACAGCCGGGCAATGGATAGAGGGTGCAGGGAAGCGCAGCGGCGGCGTCGCTCAGCCCCACGCCGGCGGTGGCGTTCTGCCCGCGCGCGGGCGCCTGCCCGACAGCCAGCCCGATCACCGCCGCCAGCGCGGCTGTCCGCCATGCGAAGCGCCCCACTCGCCGGGACGCTAGCTCGCTACCGGCCGACGGTCAAACCACGTGGCTAGAGCGTCCTCGGCGTGCGCAGGATCAGCCACCGCCAGCGCGGAGGATCACGCCGGCTGCTTGGTCGGCTCGGGCCGCCGGCCGAGCGGGCCGCCAGGACGGTCCTGCACCTCGCCGTCGACGATCACGTCCACCCGCTCGCTGTAGGGCGCGAGGTAGCCCCTGATCTCGTGCGCCTCGCGTAGCGGCTGCCGGTACTGCCAGAACAGGTTCGGGTGGCGGCGGCCGCCCACCGTCACGTGGCGGTAGGACGCGGACCCCTTGTACGGGCATCCGGTCTCGAGATCGCTGTCGGTGAGCAGCGAGGCGTCGACGTCGCTCTCCGGCAGGTAGTACCGCGTGGGCGCGCCGGTTTCGAACACCACGACCGGCGCGTCCGACTCGGCCAGCACGTGTCCGTCGCGCTCCACGCGGACGTGACGGAGCTCCTCAGCGGGTCTACGCGGACGAACGGGTCGCGCGGGTGGATGAATACCTCCTCGTCCTCCTCGTACCAGTGGTCGAACGCGCCCCACGGGACCGTCACGTAGCCGGCCAGATCCGGATCGTCGAGCTCGTCCACCTGGAGCGTTTCCTGGCCGGCGACGTCCTCACGGAGAAAGGCGTAGACCGGTGTGTGCTTGCCGGGCCCCCAGATCAGGAGCGCACGGCGTGTATCGACGATCGTCTCCTCGCCGCGCGTTCCCCGGATCCAGCGTCCGGTCGGGTAGTACGTCAGCTCGTCGAAGGGTGGACTCGGATGCAGTGCGGCCATCGGTGCGCTCCTTTAGTCGTGCTCGAGGAAGATTGGACCATCCGGTCCAACTAGCCTACCATGGCTGGACCGAATAGTCCAGTCCACTGCTAGCATCGGGGCATGAGCCCAACGCCTGCGACCAAGCAAGGTCGCGCCACCAAGGAACGCATCGTGCGCGCCGCGGCCGCGCTGATCGCCGAGCGCGGCGCCGCCACCACCAGCCTCGACGACGTGATCGTCGCCACCGGCGCCAGCAAGAGCCAGCTCTATCACTATTTCGGCGACAAGCACGGCCTGGTCCAGGCGGTCGTCGACCACCAGTGCGCCAGCGTGCTCGGCCTCCAGGCTCAGGCGCTGGCGGCGGTTACCAACTGGGAGGATCTCGAGCGGTGGGCCGACGCCATGATGGCGATCGTCGAGGAGCAAGGGGCGCGCGGGGGGTGCCCCGTGGGCACCCTGGCGGCCGCCCTGTCCGATACCGACGAGCGGTTCCGAACCAGTCTGAGCGGCGCCTTCCAGGCCTGGAGCGACGCGATCCGAGGAGCCCTGCTGCGCCTGCAGGAGAATGGCCTGATCGCGGATGGCGCGGACCTCGACGCGCTCACCACGATCACGCTGTCCGCGATCCAGGGCGGCCTGCTCCTCAGCAAGACCTCGCGAGACGTCCAGCAACTCCGCACCGTGCTGGACGGCGCGATCACCCAGTTGCGGGCGAACGCGCCTCCAGCCCGGAGACGCCGCTCGCGGGCTGCCTGAAGATCGCGGCGTCGTCAGATCCCTCTACGACGAGCTTGCCGCCGGCCCATGGCTTGCCTCCATCACCCGGTGCGCCTCGGCGACGTCCTCGAAATCGAACACGCGCACGGGCTTGGGCGGTCGGCCAGCGGTCGCCGCTGGACTATTCGAGATCGGCAAACGTCGCGTCGACGATCGTCTCGAGCACGTGGCGGCCGGGCTCGGTCTTGCCGATCACCATCAAGCCCATCCCGGTCGCCACGAGTTGCATCGCCTTGCCCCGCGGGTTCACGTGCGGCGCGACTTCACCGCGCCGCTTGGCATTGCGCAAGGCCCGTTCGGCATTTCGCTCGAGTCGGTCCATATGCCCGCGTACCACCTCCCCCACCTCCGAATCGACCGCGGCGAGCTCCATGGCCGAGTTGACCATCAGGCAGCCGATCCGGCCTTCCGGCTGCGTCAGGTCGTCGACCAGTCCGTCGAAGTAGGCGCGCAGCTCGGCCAGGCCGGCCCCCCGCCTCTCCAGAGCGCCGAGCGTTTCCGGCACCACGAGATTCGAGTATCGCGACAGGGCCTCGAGGAACAGGGCGTGCTTACCACCGGGAAACGCGTTGTACAGACTTCCCGGCCGCACCCCCGTCGCGTTCACGAGGTCATCGACCGAGGTCTCGTGATAGCCGCGCTCCCAGAACGCTTGCATGGACTGCTCGAGGACATCCTCGGGGTCGAACTGACGGGGTCGGGCCATCACCTGACACGGTAGCGGAACGTCCGCTCAAGAACACGATCTGACTTCTCAGCTCACCGCCGAGGTGAGCACGCGCTCAATAGGCCCGCGCCACCAGCGCCTCAATCCCTTCGGCGCCGGGGTCATCGACCGGCTCGCCGTCCTCGCGCACGAGGCAGCGCACCGACACACCGGCCTGCGCAAGCCGCTGTTCGCCGTCGGGGCCAAGGCCGCCACCCAACCCGGGCGAAGCCCTGGCCGGCGATCTGCAGTGCTCGTCGATTGATCGCGCCCGCCGCGTGTGCCCGTCGCGAAGCGCCCTGGCCTGGGACAGGAGCTCCGCCTGATCGTCTCTCAGCATCTGCGGAATCTCGCCGAGCGCTCGGAAGGCAAGCGTGTCCTTCTCGAGACGGGCCCGCCGCGCGACCACGGCCTGGTTTGCCGCCACGTCTCGTGGACCCAGCTCGACGCGAAGCGGGACTCCGCGAAGCTCGTGGTCGACGATCCGTCGCCCGACTGAAACCTCCACGCGGTCATCCAACTCGACGCGTACGCCGGCGCGCTCGAGCTCTTCCACGACGCTGGTCGCGGCCTCGATCACCCCCTCGCCGGCGCGCGCGACCAGCACCACGACCTGGACCGGGGCCAGACGCGGCGGCACCCGAAGGCCGTGATCATCGCCGTGGACCATGATCATCGCGCCGAGCAGCCGGGTCGACACGCCCCACGAGGTCTGCCAGACGTGGCGGAGCTGCCCATCGCGATCACTGAATTGGATGCCAAACGCACGCGCGAAGTTCTGCCCCAGCTCGTGGGATGTCCCCATCTGCAGCGCCTTGCCGTCGCGCATGACACCTTCACAGGACCACGACATCTCCGCGCCTGCGAACTTCTCCCGCTCCGTCTTGCGGCCGCGGAAGATCGGGATCGCGAGCTCCTCGACCATCGCCTCCGTGTAGACGTCTTCGAGGATCCTGAGCGCGTACGCGTGCGCCTCCTCGCGAGTGGCATGGGCGGTGTGTCCCTCCTGCCAGAGGAATTCCGACGTGCGGAGGAAGATCCTCGGCCGGAGCTCCCACCGGACCACGTTCGCCCACTGGTTGATCAGCAACGGCAGATCGCGGTAGCTCGAGATCCACCGCGCGAACGAGGAGTTGACGATCGTCTCGCTGGTCGGTCGGATCACCGCGGGCTCCTCCAGTTCCTTGCCGCCGCCGTGAGTCACCACGGCAAGCTCGGGGCTGAACCCCTCGACGTGCTCGGCCTCGCGGTGCAGAAATGCTTCCGGGATGAGCAGCGGGAAGTATGCGTTGCGCGCCCCCGTGGCCTTGATCCGCTCGTCGATCGCGGCCTGGAGGCGTTCCCAGATCGCGTATCCCCACGGGCGGATCACCATCGTCCCGCGCACCGGCCCGTTCTCGGCCATCTGCGCCTTGGTGATCACGTCCTGATACCACCGCGGAAAGTCCTGCTCCTGCGAGACAAGCACCGCTGACATGCGACAGGACTCTAGGCTAGGACGTGGCGAGGAACTCCACGTCGCTATCCGCGCGCGCCGACCGCGGCCCGGTGCAGCAGGCCCGGGGGCATCGGCAGGTCGTAGTGCTCGGCCAGGATCCGCAGATCGTGGCAGTCGTCCTCGTCCGGGGGATATCCGAGGTGGTGACGGCGCTGTAGCTCGGGCGTGAGGCAGCGGACCTGCCGGCCGCCGATCGACCCCAGACCCGTCAGCCCTTCCGCCGGATACTCGGTCCACGCGCCCGCACCCAGAGGTTGCCACCCGTTCCCCAGCTCATCGACGAGGACCGGGTGTAGGTCGACCTGGTGTCCGCGATCTGTGCGAAGCACAACCCGCGCCGGAAGTCCGGGCTCGACCCATGTGTCGTGTACGAGGCCGAGGGGCTCGAGGCCGGCCTGAACCAAGCCGCAGTCCGGCCGAGCGACCACCAGGTCCAGGTCCGCGTGAGGTCGGGTCTGCACGCCGGCGAGCGCGTCGATTCCCCACCCGCCGTCGACCCACACCGTGATCCCCCATGACTCCATACGCTCGAGGATCTTGACGGCAGAGCGGGCATCCATCAGTGGCGAGCCGTCGACGCGGCTGCTCACGCGATCGCCTCCGCGCTCCGTGGCCGGGCGATGTGCTCGACCTTCATCAGCTGGCGCGCGTACTCGTCGGCGGCGCACTCCTCGCGGTCGAGTGCCGCGCGGTAGACGGCATACGCAAGCGCTCGCTCGTCCGCGGGCGCGCCCGTGAACCGTTCGTACGCCGCGCGAACGTCCGAGCACTCCGACCGCCAATCGCAGTACAGCTCGATCATCCGATCGACCGTCTCCGGCCGGATCCGCGTGCTCATGGCCGACCCCGCGCGGAGTGTCGTCGTGACGAGGAGTCGCGATGGTCCCGAATCCGGGTGCTAGCCAGGGTGATCCGACGGTGATGCGGGTGTTCGACCGCTATCTCGTCGGGACCGGACGGGCGAGGCGACTCATCCGCCACGAATCGAGGCCGAGCGAACCGCCCTAGGTCTCGGAGCCGATCGGCATGAAGCGCCTTCGCCAATTCAATGTGGGTGAGTGAGAACATGCGGTGACGTTCCCACCGGATCGCGCCGGTCGCATCCGTCAAGCCACCAGTCGGTTCGCCGGCTGGTGACCTTCGGGCCCTCCGGAACCGTCACCCAAGCCTGCCATATGACGCCCGCATCCGTTAGGCTTAGGACACGGGCGGAGGCAGAGAAGCGCTCGACTCAAATGGTCGTGCGTCTCGCCGTGCGGCGTGGGAGGTAGGCGAGGAGCGTTTGCAATCGATGGGCAGTTCTGAGCTGGACCGGCGGGTCGCGGGACTCGTCGGGCGCGAACGCGAGTGCGAGGTGATCGACCGGATGCTCGAGCGCGCCACGCGTCGCGAGAGCGGATCGCTCGTGCTCCGCGCAGAGGTGGGCATGGGCAAGACGGCCCTTCTCCGGTACGCAGCCGGGCGGGCCGAGGGCATGCGCGTACTTTCAGTCACGGGGGTCGAAGCGGAGTCAGACCTCGACTACTCGGGCTTGCACAGCCTGGTCAGGCCGATCATCAGCTTCCTCCCGCGCTTACCCGAGCCGCAGCGGGGGGCGCTGGCGGCTGCGCTGGGCTTGGCACCGGCCGGCGGCGCCGATCGGTTTCTGATCTCGGCGGGCGTGCTCTCGCTGCTGTCGGCGGCCGCGGAGGACCGGCCGGTCCTGTGCCTTGCCGACGACGCGCAGTGGCTCGACGTGCCTTCGGCTGGCTCCCTGGTCTTCACCGCGCGCCGGCTCGGCGCGGAAGGGGTGGTGATCCTGTTCGCCGCCCGCGAGGGGGAGCGGCGCCGCTTCGACGCCCCCGGGTTGGAGGAACTTGTTCTTGCCGGCCTCGGGCCGGCGGCGGCCGTGGAACTGCTCGATCGCGGCGGCCGGGACCTGGCCCCCTCGGTGCGCGACCGGCTGCTCGCCGACGCGGCGGGCAACCCGCTGGCGTTGCTCGAGCTTCCCGGCTTGCCTGTCGGATGCCCAGCTGAGCGGCCGGACCAGGATGCCCGACGCCATCCCACTCAGTTCCCGGCTGCAGCTGGCCTTCAGACAGCGCATCGAGCGGCTCCCGGTGGTGAGCCAGTCGGCGCTGCTGCTGGCCGCCGCCGATGATGCAGGCGACCTCGCGGTCATCCTTCCCGCCGCCGGCGGGCTCGGCCTGCCCGACAACGCCCTCGATGCGGCGGAGCGCGCGGGACTGGTCCAGACCGACGGGCTCAGGCTCATCTTCCCCCATCCACTCATACGGTCCGCGGTGTACGAATCGGCCACGTCAGGCGAGCGCCGAAGGGCCCACGGCGCCCTGGCCGACGCCTGCCGCACCGACGAGCTTTCAGATCGGCGTCTCTGGCATCTCGCGGTGGCGACGCTGAGCGCGGACGAGGAGGTCGCTGAGGGACTCGAGGCGGCCGCGGAGCGTTCGCGCCTGCGCGGCGGCCATGCCTCCGCAGCGACCGCGCTCGAGCGGGCGGCGAGCCTCAGTGAGACCGAATCGGCGCGCGGCCGGCGGCTCGCGGCGGCGGCGCGGGCGGCGTACGTGGCCGGACAGATCGACCGCGCCAGCGACCTGGTCAACCGGTCGCTCCCGATCGCCGATCGGACCGAGCGCGCACACCTGCTGGGGCTCCGAGGAGTCATCGACGGGAATGCCGGGCTGCTCCCCGACGGGATCAGAACCCTGCTCGAGGGGATCGCGCTGAGCGATGATTCCTCACGGAGTCTCGGGATGCTGCTCGAGGCGTGTCTGATGGCGACGTACATCGGCGACGCCGATCGGCTCGCCACGCTCTGCCGGCGGGCCAGCGAGTTTCCCCCGGCGACCGACATCGACCGCTGCATCGTCCTCCTGATGACGGCCGGCGCGGCCGAGCTGGAGGGTGACTTCGACCGAGCCAAGCGGCTGGCGGCCGACGCGATCGAGCTCGCCGCGCGTCTCGACGACGCGCGCTGCCTGATCTGGGCCGGGATCATGGCCGGCCGCGTCGGCGACCAGGGTGACGGCCTGTCCTTTACCAACCGCGCGGTACGGGTCGCCCGCGAGAGCGCGCTCCTGGCACTGCTGCCGTACGCGCTGCAGGCACAGGCGGGGCAACTGCTCGGCCTCAGCCGCTTCGACCTCGTGTATTGCGCGGCCGAGGAGGGCCGGAACCTGGCGCTCGACATAGGGCAGCCATGGATGGCGAGCTTGAACCTGTCGTACCTCTCGATAGTCGACGCGCTGCGTGGTGCGGAGGGGTTGATGCACACACACCTCGACGAGCAACAAGAGCTGGTCGCCGCCAGTGGCCCGACGAGAATCACCGCCAACGTGGCCTACGCCGAGGGGCTGCTCGAGCTGGGACTTGGCAGACCATCTGAGGCGCTCGAGCGCCTGCTCGTCCCAGTCAACACGGTGCGACCCCAGTCGAACCCGGTGGCCGTGCGCGCGGTCCCCGACGCGGTCGAGGCGGCCATGCGCGCCCAACGGCTCGACGCCGTCGCCGAACAATTTGCGCGGTTCGAGAGCTGGGTGGAGCGGTTTCCGAACCCGACACGCCTCGCCTTGCTCGCGCGCTGCCGGGCCCTCCTCGACGAGTCGGGCGCCGAGCGGCACTGGATCGACGCGGCTGCACTGGCCGGGTCTCTGCCGCCGTTTGATCGAGCGCGATCCGAGCTGCTGTACGGCGAATGGCTGCGCCGGAACCGCCGGCGGACCGACGCGCGCGTTCACCTGCGTCGGGCGCTCGACGATTTCGAGCAGCTGCGGGTCATGCCTTGGGCGGAGCGGGCGCGTGCGGAACTACGCGCCAGCGGCGAGACGGCTCGACGACGGGACCCGTCCACGCGCGAGCAGCTCACCCCTCAGGAGCTGCACATCGCCGGCCTCGCGGCCGACGGGCTGACCAACCCCGAGATTGCCGCGCAGCTCTTCCTCAGTCCGCGCACGATCGACTACCACCTGCGCAAAGTCTTTACAAAGCTCGGCATCTCGTCGCGTGCTGAGCTTGCCGGCGTCGCCCTCGAGGAGCCCGTGCCGGCCTGACCGGCGAGGAGACTGGTGACCCACCCGATGCGATGCCGGCGAAGCCGGGGCATCGTGGCGGGCATGCAAATCGAGAACACGGTCGGTGTCGAGCTCCGCGGCGCCGCGAAAACTTACCGGACCGCCGGGACCACGGTGCATGCGGTCCGCGGCATCGACGTGTCGATCGCGCGGGGCGAGACCGTCGCGTTGCTGGGGCCCAACGGCGCCGGCAAGTCGACGACGATCGACATGGTCCTGGGCCTGACCGCTCCGGACAGCGGCACGGTCTCACTGCTCGGTGGACCCCCGAAGGAGGCCGTCGCCGGCGGGCTGGTCGGGGCAATGCTCCAGGCGGGGGCGCTGGTCCGCGATGTCACGGTGCGGGAGCTGCTGACGATGATGGCGGCGCTCCACTCGCACCCGCTCGAAGTCGACGAGGCGCTCGAGCTCGCCGGCCTCGCTGATATCGCCGACCGGCGCACCGAGAAGCTCTCCGGCGGCCAGGCGCAGCGGCTCCGCTTCGCGGTTGCGGTCGTCCCAGATCCCGCGGTGCTGATCCTCGATGAACCGACGGTCGGGATGGATGTCGAGGCTCGCCGGGCTTTCTGGGGCTCGGTGCGCGCGCTCGCGGGGCGTGGCAAGACGATCATCTTCGCCACCCATTACCTCGAGGAGGCGGACGCCTACGCCGATCGCGCCGTCCTGATGTCGCAGGGCCGCGTCGTCGCCGACGGGCCCACGAACGAGATCCGAGCTCGCGTCGGCACGCGCACGATCCGGGCCACCCTTCCGGGCGCCGAGCTCTCCACTCTGGCTTCGCTTCCCGGCGTCACCGCGGCCGATCGCCACGGCGAGACCATCGTCCTGAAATGCGCGGACTCCGACGCTGCGATCCGTGCGCTTCTGGCGGCCTATCCCGACGCCGTGGACATCGAGATCGCCAGCGCGGGCCTCGAGGACGCCTTCATCGAACTCACCCGGGAGAACCCCGGCGAGGTGGCCGCGGACGAGCGACAGGAGGTACTGGTATGAGATCGCTGGCCTACACCCGCTTCGAGCTGGTCCGGACGTTCCGCAACCGGCGCCTGCTGGTGTTCTCACTCGGGTTCCCGCTGATCCTGTTCTTCATCATCGCGGCGCCCAACCGCAACGAGCACAACTTCAACGGGTCCGGGATCTCGATCCCCCTCTATTACATGGTCGGGCTCGTGGCATTCGGCGCGATGTCCGCCCTGATCTCGAGCGGAGCGCGGATCGCGACCGAGCGCACCGACGGCTGGACGCGACAGCTGCGGATCACGCCGGTGAAGACCAGCGCCTACTTCCGCGCCAAGGTGGTGACCGGCTACGCGATGGCCGCCGCGACGATCGCCGTGCTCTACGCCTCGGGCGTCTCGCTTGGCGTGAGCCTCGGGGCGGAGCGCTGGCTCGAGATGACCGGCCTGATCCTCGTCGCGCTGATCCCGTTCGCCGCACTCGGCATCCTGCTCGGGCACCTCCTCACGGCCGACTCGGTCGGTCCCGCCGTCGGCGGTCTCACCTCGTTGCTGGCCCTGGTGAGCGGCACCTGGTTCCCGCTCGGATCGCATGGGTTCCTGCACGACATCGCGCAGTTCCTCCCCTCGTACTGGCTGGTGCGCGCCAGCCATGTCTCACTCGGTGCCGACGCATGGACCGCCGGCGGGTGGATCGTCGTCGCCGCCTGGACCGTCGCGCTGATGATCCTGGCCCGCTTCGCCTACCTGCGCGACACAGCTCGCGTCTGACCAATCGCCCCCGAAAGGAGAACAATGAGCCTCGACACATCTAGCCACGCCCCCGTGACGCGGTGGCGTCTCGATCCAGACCAGTCGACCGCGGAGTTCCGCGTCCCGAACTTCTGGGGCCTGGTGAAGGTCAAGGGCCGCTTCGAGAGCCTGAGCGGATGGCTCGAGATCGATGAGCAGGGCGGCCGTCGTCTCGAGCTCGCGATCGACGCGACCAGCCTCACCACCGGCAACGAAAAGCGTGACGAGCACCTGCGTTCCGCCGATTTCTTCGACACGCAGCGCTACCCCGCCGTCCGCTTTGTCTCGACCTCGGTCGGCGATGCGCAAGACGGTCGCCTGCGTGTCGAGGGCGAGCTGCTCGCGGCGGGGAGTCGCGTCATGCTCGAGCTCGAGCCGAAGGTGCGGCACACCGCCGAGAAGCTCGAGATCGACGCGAGCACCACGGTCGACCAGCGCGAGCTCGGCATGACCTTCAGCCCGCTCGGGATGACCCGGACCCCAACGACCCTCACGGTGCATGCGCATCTGAGGCCCGAGAGCTGACGCAGCATCCGGCGAGGTCTCATGACTCGGGCGCCTTGCACTAGGCTCCCGTCGGTTGATCGGCCGCAGTGAGTCGGAAGCGCGTGCAGGGGAGCTCGTGGGACGCAAACGCGAGTGCGTCGAGATCGACCGCGTGCTTGAAGGTGCACGCCGGGGAGTCAGTGGCGCACTCGTGCTCCGCGGTGAGGCGGGAATGGGAAAGAGCGCGCTGCTCGCCTACGCCGCCGGGGCAGCCCGCGCCGCCAAGATGATGGTCCTGGGCGTGACCGGCGTCGAGTGGGAATCGGACATGGCGTTCGCCGGCCTGCACGGTCTCTTGTGGCCGATCGTCGACGAGCTCGAGAGCGTTCCCGAGCCACAGCGCGGGCCGCTGGCGGCGGCGCTTGGCCTGGCGCCGGGCGAGGGTCGCGATCGCTTCCTGGTGTCAGCCGGTGCACTGTCGCTGCTGGCGGCCGCCGCCGAATCTGGGCCGATCCTGTGCCTGGTCGACGATGCCCAGTGGTTGGACACCCCATCCGCGCATTCGCTTACGTTCGTGGCTCGACGGCTCGTCGCCGAGGGGGTGGGGGTTCTGTTCGGTGCCCGCGAGGGCGAGCCTCGGCGCTTCGACGCGCCGGGGCTTGACGACCTCGTCGTGGGTGGCCTGGATCGCGAGTCGGCCGCCCGCCTACTCGATCACAGCGCGCCCGGGGCGGCGCCATCGGTCCGCGAGCGGCTGCTCGACGAGGCTACGGGCAACCCGCTCGCGCTGCTCGAGCTTCCCGTCGCGCTGTCGGACGAGCAGCTCGCCGGCGGGGCGCCGCTCCCCGCCGCGTTGCCGGTCACTTCCCGGGTCCGTGCATCGTTCTCCGAGCGCATCGATCGGCTGCCGGCCGGTACCCGAGAGGCGCTTCTGATCGCAGCCGCCGAGGAGGCGGGCGATCTGGCCGTCACGCTCCGCGCGGCGGCCGAGCTCGAGCTGCCCCAAACGGCACTCGATCCCGCCGAGGAGATCGGGTTGGTGCGGACCGACGGGGCGGTCCTGAGCTTTCGCCATCCGCTGGTCAGGTCGGTCGTGTACGAATCGGCGACGCTCGCTCAGCGCGAGCGCACTCATGCCGCCCTCGCCGCCGCGCTGGAAGGTGCCGACAGTGCCGAGCGTGCCGTCTGGCACCGCGCGATGGCGGCTCTGACGCAGGACGAGGAGGTCGCGGCGGCGCTCGAGGCATCGGCCCAGCGCTCCCAGCTTCGGGGTGGTCACGCGTCGGCGGTCAGCGCCTTCGAACGGGCCGCGGCGCTCAGCGAGACGTCCTCCGAGCGAGCCCGCCGGCTCGCCGCGGCGGCGCAGGCCGCCTGGACCGCGGGACAGGCCGACCGCGCCGCGGAGCTCATCCGGCGCGCGCTGCCGATCGCCGAGCGACCCCAGCGCGCCTGGCTTCTCCTCATGCGAGGGATCATCGAGGGTCAGAGCGGCTGGCTGCTCGACGGCGTCGCGACCATGCATCAGGGCGTGGCCGTCAGCGAGGATCCGTGGGTAACGCTGCAGTTGCTCCGGGAGGGCTTTGCCATGGCCTCGCAGGCGCACGCCATCGAGGAGGCGGCGGACTTCGCCCGGCGAGCTGCCGATGTCACGCCCTCCGGCGAGATCGACAGCTTCACCCAGGCCTCGCTGATCGCCAGCGCCGCGGAACTGTCGACCGACTACGACCGCTCGCGGTCGCTGTCAGCCGAGCTTGTCGAGCGCGCGGAGGGGATGGAAGCCCCGGTGTGCCTGATCTGGGCCTCGCTCGCTGCCGCCCGCGTCGGCATGCGCAGGGAGGCGCTTCACCATGCGAACCGGGCAGTGGGCTACGCGCGCGAGCAGGGCGCGATGACCACCCTCCCCTTCTCCCTTCAGGTGCAGGCGGCCGCGCTGATCGGTGAGAGCCGCTTCGAGCTGGCCTACGCGAGCGCCGATGAAGGACGGCGACTCGCGCTCGACACCGGCCAGCTGTGGGCAACCAGTTGGAACCTCATGCGCCTCGTCCAGATCGACGCGCTGCGAGGCGACGCGGACCTCGCCCATAGGCACGCCGCCGAGCTTCGCGCCTTGGTTGCGCGAAGTGGCGCCGCGGCGATCGGCCAGCACGCGGCACGATCGCTCGCGTTGCTCGATATGTGCCTCGGCCGGCCCGCCGAAGCGCTCGAGGACCTGCTGACGATGATCTCGACGGCGCAGCCGGGATCCCACCCGCTGTTCCTGTACGGACTGCCCGACACCGTCGAGACGGCTGCCCGCGCCGATCGCCTCGACGAGGTCTCAGCGCACGCCGATCGGTTCCGGCAGTGGGCCGAGCAGTATCGAAGTCCCGAGGCGCTCGCTCTGCTCGCGCGGTGCCTGGGGCTGATCGACGAGTCGGGCGCCGAGGAGCACTTCGAACGCGCGGTCGCGCTCGCGTGGTCGTTGTCGCCGTTCGACGCGGCGCGAACCGAGCTCCTGTACGGCGAGTGGCTGCGACGGCAGCGCCGACGTATCGATGCCCGGCGCCATCTGCGCAGAGCGATTGAGTGCTTCGGGCGCCTCGGTGCGGTTCCTTGGGAGACACGGGCCCGGGGCGAGCTGCGCGCGAGCGGCGAGACCGCCCGCAGGCGCGATCCGTCGACCCGCGAGCAGCTGACCCCGCAGGAGCTCCAGATCGCCCGTCTGGTCGCCACCGGGAAGACCAATCCCGAGGTCGCCGCACAGCTGTTCCTCAGCCCCCGCACGATCGACTACCACCTGCGCAAGGTTTACTCGAAGCTCGACATCGCCTCCCGCGGGGGAGCTCGCGGGCGCCGATCTGGGTGAGCCAGTGCCCGCGTAGTCGCGATGGCCGCGGCGTCCCGAGAGCGGCTCCCGGTCAACTTCTTCTATGCGCCTCCCGTCGGGCACGCCGTCGAGGCGCTCCACTACTGCCTGGGCCATCATCTCGCCGACCCCGCACGCGAGGTCGCGGTCGCGCTGAACGCCGCCACCGCCGTCGAGCTGGCCGGTTTCTGCCCGTTCGTCGGGGGCGCGTACGCGGTCGAGCACCCGCTGCTCGAGCCCTGCCTCGACTCGGCGGCGCGACAGGCCCGCATTCCCCGCCGCTGGGACTGGATCGTCGACGACTTCCGTCGCGCGCAGGATGTCCAGCTCGCGATGTTCCCCGGCCTGCGCGACTACTACCAGACCAGCGATCAGCTCCTGACCGCGACCCGGGGTCGGACGCAAGCAGAGGCGAGACATCCGCACCACCACCTCGCTCGCGCCGGGGGAGCTCACCGAGTTACTCGCTCACCGGTCCCGTCCGCTCGATTGCTTCGACGTCGGGCTGGCCGAACAGCTTGCCGTGACCGAGACATGCGATCTGTTCCTCTCACCCCATACGGGCTTCGGCATGGCCGCGCTCGCCGTCGGCACCCCCTGGCTGGCCCTGTCGGGCGGGCGGTGGTCCGAGTACTTCTTCAATCGAGTGCCGTTCCGCTCGATCATCCCGGACTGCGAGCGCTATCCCAGCTTCACCCAGTTCGCCCCGACCATCATGATCGAAGACGATGGCGACCTGAGCGCGATCTGGTCGATCGACGCGGTGCATCTCGATTATCTGACGCAGGAGTGACTCGTCGGAATGTCCGCAGCTCGACCGCTCCGGTCACGAGCAGCGGCTCTGGCAGCGCGGTCAGGCGACTCGTAACGTCGGCTCGGAGGTGCCTGGCGGCCGGGCCCATGCGAAGCACCGCCTCCGCCTCGCGGTGCGTGAGCTTGAGGGTCCAGGTGATCCGTGTGACGCCGATCGGGCACAAGCCCGAGGCGAGCTGCCGATGCAGGCGTTCGGGCTTGGCCGGATCGATCCCAATGGTGTGCAGCGCGGCGAGCTCGCGGAGATGCTCTGACGCGGGCGTCACGACCATGAGCGCTCCTCCGGGACGCAGGACACGGGCGAGCTCGGCGCCGTTGCGCGGCGCAAACACGCTCAGGGCCAGATCGACGGACCCGTCGACGAGCGGAATCTGCTGCCAGAGGTCGCAGCGCACCGCGGCGATTCGGTCGTGCGCGCGGGCCGCGCGGCGCGATGCATCAAGCGAGCAGTCGAGCGCAACGCCGCGGCTACCCGCCAGACTGCTGACCACGCGCGCCAGGTGGTGAGCCGTCCCCGCGCCGGCGTCCAGGATGACCGACGGGGCGGAGTCACCGGCGCTACCGGCGTTCTCCGCAAGGGCAGCCGTCACCGGATCGAAGTGGCCCGCTCGCTGAACCTCCGCGCGCGCTGCGACCATGCCCGCGTCGTCGCCCGTTGCCGGGCGCCCATGTGGCGCTCGGAGAGTTACGAAGCCTTGTCGCGCAACGTCGTAGGAGTGGCGCTGGCGACAGTTCAGACGCCCCGGGGCAGGCGCGAGCGGCTCGAGACAAACGGGGCAGCGCAACCGGGTGGCGAGCACCGCGAGCGGCGTCGGCATTCGGTCGGTACGCGGCCTGGGCACAGGCCGTTACAGCCGCAGGAGCATCTCGTGTTGGGTCACGGTCGCTTGTGCTCCGAGTGAACGCAGGGCACGTGAGGAAACGTCGTCGACCGGGACGTTAGCCAAGCGAAGGTCCCGGTGCCCTCCGGTCGCTGCGAGCAGAGCGTCGGCTGCCGACGCTTCGTCCGTCGCGGCGATTTGCAGCACCGTCGCCTTGTCTCGGTCGTCTCGGAAGAGCGTTGCCGCACTCGCGCTCCCGCCTCGCTCCACGACCAGCCCTTGGACACCGGTGCCCCGCGAGCACATCTTGGTCACGCTATCGTCGGCCCGCTGCCAGGGCTCCCGGCTGCGCCGATGGGCGACGATCCAGCTCTGGGCGACGTCCGGCGCGACCGGGACGGAAGGCGGCGGGTCGCTGCCCGTCGCGGACAGAGACCACACGATCAGCTCCCTCTGGACCTCGAAGCCGAGCCTTTCGTACAGACGGGCGGCGGCTCGGTTGCCATCGATCACCTCGAGCCACACCTCACTGCAGCCCCGCTCGCGCGCGGCCCCGATTCCTGCCACCAGAGCGCGCTCGCCCAATCCGCGACGTCGCTGCGACGCCACGGTTCCCATGCCGCCGACCCATCCCGCCTCACCCCGGCGCGCGATCAACGCGAACGCAGCCGGTCGCTGCGCCATCACGACCACCCTCGAGCACGCGAGGTCGATCCCGTTGTTCTCCACGTGCTCGAGCAGGGCGCGCTCGTCCATTTGCATGGGGACCACATAGCTCGAGAAGCAGGCGTTGAACAGCTCCGCCAGGTCGGGTGGATCGAGCGCCGCGGCTGCAAGGAGCATCACGGCGCTCACAAACGCCGGAATCCGCGCACCGATAGGGGGACGAACAACATCAGCAGTCCGGCCAGCCACGCTAGCGTCTCGAGCGTCGGCGCGAGTGCATGCCCGTGCCCGATGGTCAGGGCTCGGACCGCGTTGACGTCGAGCGTGACCGGGTTGATGTCGGCGAAGGTGCGCACGATGTCCGGCATGTGCGTGGACGGCACGAACGCGGAGGACGCGAACACGAGCGGGAAGACCCAGATGAATCCGATCGACTGGGCCGTCTCGGGGTTGCGAACCGACAATCCGACGAACGCGCTCACCCAGGAGAACACGTACGCGAAGGCGAGTACGAGCACAAGCGCCAGCGCCACGTCATAGACGGGCTGGGTCGGCCTGAAGCCGACGGCGAAACCGATCAGGAGCATCAGGATGAGGGTCACGGCGTTGGCCGCCAGGTCGGCGACCGTGCGCCCGACGAGTACCGCCGAGCGAGCGATCGGCAATGAGCGGAAGCGGTCGACGACGCCGCTCGCGAAGTCTTCCGTGAGTCCCAGCCCTGTGGTCAGCGCACCGAACACGGCGGTCATCACGATGATCCCGGGCATCAGGAAGTCCACGTAGCTCACCCGGCCGGTGTTGATCGCGCTGCCGAACACATAGCGGAACAGCAGCACGAGGATCAGCGGCTGTATGAACAGGTAGGCGACGTACATCGGCCGGCGCAGGATCTTGCGCAACTGGCGCGCCGCCATCACGCGGCTGTCGGCGGCGGTCTCGCTCACCGTCAGGCGGCCACGCTCGGGGAGGATGGCGGTCGTGCTGCTCATGCAGCCTCCTTTACGGCTGGGTGATCGACCGGATCCTCGGCGGCGGGGCGCCCGGTCAGGGTCAGGAATACATCGTCGAGGCTGGGCTCCTGCAACTCGATTGAGGCAATCGCGACGTGCCGGGCGTCCAGGCGGCGCAGCGCCTCGGTGGACGCCCCGGGATCAGCCACCGCGAGGCGGACCTCGCCGTCGGCTGTGTCCACCCTGGGCTCGTCTGACGCCGTCAGACTGGCCAGCGCCGCTGCGGCGAGCGGAAGCTGGACGGGGTCGGCAAGGCGCACGCTCAGCACGTTTCCGCCGATCCTCGCCTTGAGCTGCGCGGCGGTCCCCTGTGCGACGATCCGGCCACGATCCACGAGGGCGATCTGCTGCGCGAGACGGTCGGCCTCCTCCAGGTATTGCGTCGTCAACAGCACGGTCGTGCCCTCGCTGCGGATCTCATGGACGACGCTCCACAACTCCAGCCGCGAGCGCGGATCCAAGCCGGTGGACGGCTCGTCGAGCAGAACGACCGGCGGCGTCCCGATCAGCCCGGCGGCGAGGTCGAGGCGGCGGCGCATCCCGCCCGAATAGGTGGCGGCGCGACGGTCTGCCGCGTCCGCCAGGCTGAACCGCTCGAGCACCTCCGAGGCGCGTCGGCGTGCCTCGCGGCCGGATAGCCGGTAGAGCCGGCCGACCATCTCCAGGTTCTCACGACCGGTCAGCTCGCCGTCGACCGCCGCGAACTGCCCGGCCAGGCCGATCCGGCGGCGCACCGCGAGCGGCTCGTCCACCACGTCGTGCCCGAGGACGCTCGCCCGGCCGGAGTCGGGTTCGAGCAGCGTGGCCACGATGCGAACCAGCGTGGTCTTCCCGGCGCCGTTCGGACCGAGCAACCCGAACACGCTTCCCGGCTCGATCCGCAGATCGAGACCATCCAGCGCGACCTGCTCACCGAACGCCTTGCGCACATCGTGGATCTCGACTGCCGCTTGCCCTGACATCGTGGGAGGCTCCTTTCTTCGGTGTTCGGCGTGTCACGCGGCGGCCGCTTCGGCTTCGCCGCCCATCGCGTCGTCGGGCTCGTCCACATGCGCGCCGTTATGAGCACGGGCCGTGGTGCCCTCGATGTTGATGTGGGGCAGCCGCGAGTCGATCCAGCGCGGCAGCCGCCAGGTGCGCGTGCCGAGGATCTCGAGCACCGCTGGGAGGAGCACGCAGCGCACGACGATCGCGTCGAGCAGGACGGCGGCGGCCAGGCCGAAGCCGAACTCCTTGATCACGCGCTGGTTGCCGAACATGAACGACAGGAACACGCAGACCATGATCGCCGCCGCCGCGCTGATCACTCGTCCGGTGAACGCGATGCCATCGGCCACCGCGGCGGAGGCGTCATGGCGACGGACCCATTCCTCGCGCACGCGCGAGACCAGGAACACCTCGTAATCCATCGACAGGCCGAACACCACGGCGAACGTCAGCACCGGTATCCACGGCTCGACCGGACCTTTCTCGATCCCGATCGCACTGGCCAGCCAGCCGTTCTGGAACACGGCCACGGTGACGCCAAGCGCGCCGCCGATGCTGAGCAGGTTCATCAGCGCGGCCTGCACCGGAATCACCAGCGAGCGGAAGATCACGAACAACAGCAGCGCCGAGAGCACCACGACGATGCCGATGAACAACGGAAGCTTGCTCGAGAGCACATGCGCGAAGTCGATCGCTCCGGCCGTGAAGCCGCCGACCAGAACCGGGACACCCGTCCGCTTCTCGAGCGGCGGCAGGACCTGGTGGCGCAGCCGGTTGACCAGCGTCGTGGTGGCGGCAGCCTGCGGCGCCGAGTTCGGGTACGCCTGGATGACCGCGAGTTTGCCCGACGGCGCGATCCGCGGCGACGTGACCGCGACCACGTCCGGCGTCGCCTTGAGCGCTGCCTGCATGGCCGGCAGGGCAGCCGCCGCCTGACTGCGGTTCGGCAACTCGGCCACGATCAGCAGCGGACCGTTGAAGCCGCTGCCGAAGCCCTTGGCCAGCATGTCGTAGGCGTGCCGTGTGCTCGTGTTGGCCGGGTCGTTGCCGGCATCGCTCGGATCGAGCCTGAGACCGAACACCGGCAGGAGCAGCGCGATCATCACGGCCAGCGACCCGATGGCGAGCGGCCACGGACGCGCCTGCACGATCCGGCTCCACTGCCGCCACCGCGACCGCGAGCGTGCCTTCATCACCGCGGTCGGGCGCTCACTCACCGCCTTGGCGCGACGGCGCGTGCCCGGCGCCCGGACCATCCGGTGGCCGAACTTCGAGAGCATGGCCGGCAGCACGGTAAGAGTCGCAGCCAGCGTGAGCAGCACCGCGAACACCGACGCGATGGCGAGCCCATACATGAAGCTCACCCCGGTGGCGAACATCCCCAGCAGGGCGATCACCACCGTGGTGCCGGCCAGCAGAATGGCCCGGCCCGAGGTGTCCATCGCCTCGACCACCGAGCGCTCCACATCGCCCAGCGCGAGGTAATTCTCGCGGAAGCGCGTGACGATGAACAGCGCGTAATCGATCCCCACTCCCAGACCGATCATCAGCGCAAGCTGCGGCGCGACGTTTGACATATCGGTGACGCGGGTGGCCAGGCCGATCAGCGCGACCGCGGTGATCAGCCCAAAGCCCGCGGTGATCAGCGGCATGCCGGCCGCCAGGAGCGACCCGAACGTGATCAGCAGGATCACCAGCGCGGCGATCACACCGATCTCCGTCGCCGGACCGACGGTGAAGCCCTCCGCGCTGGCGATCACCTGACCTCCCGCCGCCACCGTCAACCCCGGGACGTGCACCGCGTTCACCTGGTCGAGAACGGGCTTGCCCGCCGTGGTCGGCACCAGGTTGG
The DNA here is from genome assembly GCA_963757795.1 of uncultured Solirubrobacterales bacterium. Classification (GTDB taxonomy): domain Bacteria; phylum Actinomycetota; class Thermoleophilia; order Solirubrobacterales; family Solirubrobacteraceae; genus Palsa-465. Next base: position 93,646 of record CAVWSI010000010.1, read on the forward strand.
CCGGCTTGTCGTAGGCGATCGTGGCGAAGGCGGTTTGGTGGTCCTTCGAGACCTGCACGCTGCCGCGGCCCCCGTACGGGCTGAGCACGCTGATCACGTGCGGATCACGGCTGACATGCCGCAACAACCTGGCCATCGTCGCCTGCACCCGCGGCGAGTCCACCGTGCCGGTCGAGACATGGAAGACAACGGTGTCCGCGTCGCCGCTCTGGGCGGGGAAGTCGCGCTTGAGCAGATCAAGCGCCCGCTGGGACTCGGTACCGGACAGGCTGAAGTTTGTCGCGTAACTCCGGCCCACGGCCCCAGCGATCACGGTCGTCAGGATCGCAACCGCAACCCAGCCAATGAACACGCGGCGGCGATGGGCGATACACCACGCCGACAACCGCCGCACCGCGGAGCTCTCCGCGGGTGGTTTCTTCCGGAAGGCGGGAGCCGTCCGGAGATTCTCTGTGGTGGTTTTCATCGCATCGCCTCGCAGGTTCGGATCGGTGGTGACAGCGCTCGGATTGACAGTGCCAGCGAGCCGGGTCGCTCGCATCGGGGGACTCGCCGGTCAATCCGCCAGTCGAGCTGAACTGCAGTGGGCCGGGCGGTGCACTCACGCGGCCGCGGACAGACGGCAGATCCGTTGGGCGTAGGCGTCCGCCGCCGACGCTTCGCGGTCAAGGGCGGCCTGGAATGCCGCAAAGGCCAGCCGTCGCTCTTCTTTCTGCGCCCTGTCCAGTCGCCGGTACGCCGTGTGCACTTCCTCGCACCGCATTCGCCAATAGCAGTAGAGCGCGATCAGGTCGTCGGTCAGCTCAGGGCGCCTGTCGGGGATCATGGTGTGCCTCCGTCAATCGGGTCGCGGGATGGGTTCCACGATCCCACCGGCTTACTCCCCCTCGCATCCGTGGCCTCGCTGGTGAGCTCGCCAGTTGGCGGACGGAGTGACTACGCCGCTACCGGTTCACCGAGATCAGCCGCGGCCAGCTCCCCGCGCGAGGAGATGCCGAGCTTCATGAACACCTTGCGCAGGTGGTAATCGATCGTGCGCGGGGAGAGGAACAGCTGGGCTGCCACGTCCGGGTTGGACATGCCACCCGCCACCAGGCGCGCGATCTGCAGCTCCTGCGGGGTTAGCCGATCGCGCGAGGCAGCATCGCGCTTGCGGGCCGTCTCGCCGCTGGCGCGCAGCTCGGATCGAGCCCGCTGCTCCCACGGCGCGGCCCCAAGCTGCTGGAAGACCTCCAGCGCCACGCGCAGATGAGGCCGGGCATCAACCCGCCGGCGGTGGCGGCGCAGCCATTCGCCATAGAGCAGCTCGCTGCGGGCGCGATCGAAGGGCGAGAGCGCGTCGGCCAGCTCCACCGCCTGCCCGAAATGCCGCTCGGCCCCCTCAACCAGTGCGAGACATCGCGCCAGCAGCGCCAGCCGCGCGCGGTTGGGGAATGCGGTCGCCCATGCGTTGAAGCGGTCGAGGTGAGGCGACACCTCGTCCAGACGATCCGCTCGCACCGCGGCTTCGACCGCGTCCGGCAGCCCGAGCACGAACAGCGGGTTCGACTCGGGCCGTACGGTCGAGATGACCATGAGTAGCCGGTCGAGTGCCTGTCCGGGCCTGCCGCGGCCGAGCTCGAGCAGCGCCTGCGTCATGGCAACGCTGCAGATCAGCGCGGTCGCGCCGCTGGTCGCGACCAGGGCCTGAAGCTCGCCGAGTCGCTCCGCCATCAGCCGCTCGTCGCCTCTCAGTGCGTCGATCTTCGCCAGATACGCCAGGTTCAAGCTCGCGCCCCAGGGCTGCTCGACGTCGATCGCCAGCCGGTGCCCCTCCTCCGCGGCGGAGTACGCGAGGTCGAACTGGCTTGTCCCGATCAGGGCGCGAGCCTGCGCTTGCAGGGCGAACGGCAACGTTGTCACCATGGCCCGTCCGCGCGCCGTCTCGACCGCGCGATTCGCGAACGCGAGCCCGTCGCCGGCGCCGCTCCGCCGGGTTGCCGTGGTCGCCGCGGAAATCAGGCACATCGGATCGTCGAGGCGCTGGGCCACCTCGAGCGCCGTGGTCGCCAGCACCGTGCCGCCGGCATGGTCCCCGGCCAGGTCCGCCGCGTACGCGCGAACCGCAGCCGCGATATACCGGTCGGCGTCGCTGGTTGGCGCAAACGCTTCGGCCGATGACCCGATCGCGATCATCTCGTCGTAATCGCCGGCGTAGACGGCCATCGAGCCCGCTTCACGGAGCATCTGCAGGCTGAGGGACGCATCCTCGCTGACCTCGGCCGCGTTGCGCAACGTGGTGACGCCGTCCTTGAGCCAGCCGTGCCGGCCCTCGATCACCCCGCTGAGATACAGCAGCCGGACTCGCTGGCACCCCGTCGCGATCGGCAGCGTCCGGTCGATCAGGATCCGAGCCCGCTTGGCCTGGCCCGCCGCCCACGCCGCCTCCGCCGCCAGGGCCAGCCGGGCGACGCGGGCGGACTCGTCCCCGCTGAGCTCAGCGGCCCGCTCGAACCCGCTCGCCGCGGAAGCATGACCGCCGCGCAGCTGGGACTGCCTGGCCGATGTCTCGAGAGCTCACGTGCGACCTGCTCGTCTGGGCCATCGGTGGCCATCGCCCGATGCCAGAGCGCTCGATCCGATCGCTGCTCGACCGCGAGCACGTCCGCCACCGCCGCATGGGCCTGCTGTCGCCGGGCGAGCGGAGCGGACTCGTACACCGCCGAGCGAACAAGCGGATGGCGGAACATGAGCGTTCCTTCGTGCGTCCGGATCATCCCCGCCGCCTCGGCCGGATCGAGCGCATCATCCGGCAACGCGATCCCCGCGAGCGCGCGACGGATCACCCGGAGCTTCTCCCGCGTTCTCGGCGCTGGCGAGAAGCAGGGCGGCCTGGGTCGCGGGCGGCAGCTGCTTCAGCTGCTGGGTGAACGCCGACCGTAGCCGGGCCGTCAGCGGCAGCGCCTCCGGGAGAGGTGCCCGGCCTGCCAGCTGCGCCTCGGTGAGAGCCGCCGGCAGCTCGAGGAGGGCAAGCGGGTTGCCCCGCGCCTCGTTCAGCAACCGCTGGCGCACGCGCGGTATCGCGCGCGGCGAGGACCGATCGAGGAGCGTGCCCGCCGAGTCCCGATCCAACGGGCCGAGGACCAGCTCCCCAAGCCCCGACTCCACGAAGCGTCGGTTCTCTCCTTCGCGCGCACCAAACAGGATCGCGACGCCTTCCGCCACGAGACGCCGCGCCGCGAACGCAAGAGCAGCCGCCGAGGGAACGTCGAGCCACTGGGCATCATCGACAAGACACAGAACTGGTCCGGCCTCCGACGCGGCCGCGAGGAGCGACAACGCGCCGGCCGATACCAGAAACCGATCGCACCCGTGCCCCGCCACCATGCCAAGTGCCGCCGCGAGCGCCTGCCGCTGCGGCTCCGGCAACTCCCGGAGCCGGTCGACGATCGGCCATAGCAGGCCATGGATCCCGGCGAACGCGAGGTCGTACTCCGCCTCGATGCCCGTCGTACGGAGCACCATGAAACCGCCTGCCCTCTCCACCGCGTAGCCGAGCAGCGCGGTCTTCCCCATGCCGGCTTCGCCGCGCACCACCAGGCACCCGCTGCGTCCCTCCCGCGCGTCGGCCAGAAGCCGGTCTAGCTCCGCTTGCTCACGGGCGCGTCCGACCAGGCCCGAGAACGCCGGCGAGCCTGCACCGGCCATGCTCGCTCGGTTCGCGAACGACGGCGCACGACTGCTGAGTTCTACGCGATCCGACATCGTGGACTGCCCGGTCCCGTGCAGGTGGAGCCTAGCGCCGTCTCGGCGGCGGATGCCGGCCCATCCGGCCGGTGCAGGCGCGGAGTGATGTCGCCTGCCGTCCGTCACGCCGTTCTCGCCGGGACAAACCCGACGACGGCCTCGGACACCGCCGCCGGATCGTCAATCGGGACCCAGGTCTTCGCGTCGGATACGGCGACCAGCGCGGCGCTGGGGAAGTCCGACGCGAGTCGTTGCGCGTCGGTGATCGGGAAGAACTGGCACGATTCGCCCCAGACCAGCAGGACCGGCCGCTCAAATCGCGGGATCGCCTCCGCGGCATCGATCAGCAGTTGCGGCCGGAACCCTGCCATGGCGGCAACGAGATCGTCGGCCACGCGTGGATCGCGGCGTTCCGGCCCGAAGAACGATTCCTCGCGCTCAGGGTCGAGTCCGCTCCTCGTCACGGTGGCGATGCCCCGTCGTCGGCCAACCGAGGATCGACCCTGCAACCGGATCATTGCCCGAGCGAGTCGCGGGACCTTGCGACAGAACGTGGACGCCTTCTTGAGCGCATCCGGTGGGAACTTCTCGTAGCTCTCGCAGTTGGTCAGGACGAGACGTCCCACTCGGCTGAGTGCCGGGTGCTCGCTGGCCAGAGACAGCAGCAGCAGTCCCCCGGCCGTGTCGTTGGCGAGGAGCGTGGCATCATCGAGGTCGAGCAGTTCCAGGCAGTCGAGGAGCAACCGAGCCAGCGACGTGGCCGATCGGTCGGCTCCCGGCGACAGCGGCCAGGGATGCGCTCCCAGCGGCAGGTCGATCGTGATACAGCGGTAGCGGTCCTCGAGCGCCGCGATGACATCGCGCCACAGATCATGGTTCGCCAGCGCGCCGGCGAAGAAGACGAGCGGCGGACCCTCACCGGAGGACTGCCAGGCCAGAGGCCCCAGCCGCGTCTCGAGCCTCATTGATGCTTGTCGGTGCTCTTCGTGGGAGTTCATCTGGCCGGTAGTCATTGCGTTCCCTTCATTTCTGAGAGTCATGGTTGTCTGTGGTCACGAACAGCGGTGTCACCGAAACCGGAACGGTGAGACGCCCGTCGTGAACTGCGACGCTCTGGACGGCTCCGAGTGCGTCGATCGCGGCAACCCCGTCGTGAGGCCACGGCCACTGGATGACGGTCGCGGGCTCATCCTCGCCGCCGAACAGATCTCCGTCCTTCCACAGCACGACAAGCCGACCGCGGTCCCCGCGTTCGATCACGAAGGCGAATACCTCGGGATGGTGTTCGATCGGAGCGCGGGCGACTGTCTGTGCACCGCGCAGCTGGTCTGAGAGCAACCGGAAGGTCTCGGCGGCCGGCTGGTAGTCGCTGAGCTCGCCGTCGTCGTCGTGCTTGAGGAGCAGGAGCTTGCCCTGCAGCAGCTCCATCATCGTGAACGGGTCGTCGTAGTGCGCGATCTCGGGCGCGAGATGCCAGCAGACGGTTCGCCGGACGCCGGTCGAGAAGGCGAACAGGTTACGGCTCACGATCTCGCGGCAGTTGATGCGGTGACGGCGGTCCTCGAGCTCGGGAGGGCAGCCCGCCATCAGCATCTGCAGCTGCGGCGGCAGATCTGGCATCCGTGCGTAGAGCGCCTTCATCGCCCGCCCTTCCGGCGTTTCCGTGGCGGCGCTCGCCGCGAGCCCCTCGGTGCTGAAGTCAGTGCCCGAGCCCGGCTCGGCGTCGGCGAATGCGGCGCCCATCGCCGCTTGCAGCACCGGTTCCACCTCGGGGATTCCTAACAGCGTCGGCCCGTTGTACTCGCCGACGATGACCGGGCGCTCGTAGCCGTGGGCTCGCATCATCTCGCGCACCGTTTCGACGTGTGCGGGTATCCGGGCTGGCTCGTCGTAGAGGTGGATGGCGAACAGGTCGAACCAGCTGCCGCCGGTCGCGAGGACATGGTCGAAGAATTGCCGTGGAGGATCCGCAGGCCCGGCGGAGAGCACGTCATATCCGCAGCCGCCGAGCACCACTGCGGCGCTGGGATCCTCGTCCCCCACGGCGCGATGAAACACCTCGAGCTGGGCGACGTAGTCGGCCGCGGTCCCTGCCCAGAGAAGGCCGGCGTTGCTGGGTTCGTTGTTGCACTGCCAGTAGCGCACCCGGCCCGCGCAACGCGACACCAGGGCCCGCACGAAGTGGAAGAAGGGGTCGTCTTCCCGGGCGGGGGATGACGGCAGGAAATCCGTCGGCACGCGGGTCGCCCAGGGGGAGCTCGAGCAGACCGTCACCCACACCTCCTCCTCCCCGCTGAGCTGCGCCAGAAATGCGTCGACCGCGGTCCAGTCCCACTTTCCATGCTCCGGCTGCACCTGGCTCCAGTAGACGTAGAGGCGCACGAGCCCGGCGCCGAGCCCGCGGCTTACCGCGACGAACTCGTCCGGGCTCCCGAACAGTCCGTAGCTGACGCCGCGTGCGATGCCCAGGCGAAGACCGGACGACTGATGTTGTGTGGACGTCAAGTCTCTCTCCCTCCCTTCCCGAGGACGAATGTTTACATCATACACGTTTGGTTTATGATGTAAACTATTCCTGTGCCGAAGCGAGCACACGACGCCCCCGCCCCACCGATATGGCTCCAGCCGGTTCCGCCCCGGCCGCGCGAGCTCAGCCGCGAACAGATCGTGCGTGCAGCGGTTGCCGTGGCGGACGAGGGCGGGACACCGGCGCTGACCATGGCCGCGGTGGCCGGCCGCCTCGGGTCCTACTCGGCGATGGCGCTCTACCGCTACGTCTCGAGCAAAGACGGCCTGATCGACCTGATGCTTGACCACGCCGTCAGCGAGGTGGAGCTTCCGAGCCGGCCCAGCCGGTCCTGGCGGGCCGACATCGACGCCATCGCCGGCCGCACCTGGGAGATGGTCATGCGGCACGGCTGGTACGCCCAGCTCGTGTACACCCGACCGCCCCTGGGGCCGAACACGATGCGTCGCACCGAGGCCTTGCTCGCGATCCTGACCCGTCAGGGCGCGTCCACTGCCGCGGCGATGACCTACGCCGCGCTGATCGACCGGCACATCTTCGGAAGCGCGCTCCAAGCCGTCGAAGAGCGCGCCATGGAGGAGCGCTACGGCCTCACGACCGCGGATGAGCTGGCCCAGGCCATCACCGCCACGCGCGACCTGGCCGCAGCCAGCGGCAGCTATCCGATCCTGTCGAGCTGGATGGCAGACCCACATATAGCCAGTCCTACCGAGCAATTCGAGCTCAGCCTTGGCTTCCTGCTCGACGGCATCTCCGCATCGGCAAACCTGTGGCGTGACCATGCAGAGAGAAAGACACGTCACGCTCCTCTCGACGCCAGTCGAGACGCGTAGGCTCGAGCGGCGGCTTCCTCACGGTCGAGCGCGGCGCGATACGCCGCGAAGGCGAGCCTGCGCTCGGCGCGCTCGGAATCGGCGAACCGCGCGTAAGCGGCCTCCGAATCGGCCGACGCGTCCCGCCAGTCGCGGTACACGCAAATCACCGCCAGCTGGTCGATCAGGCCCCGATCGACGACGTCAACAATGTCGCGCTGCATATCCCACCTCCCCGGTCGAGCGACTTCGTGTCCGTCACCGTAGGTCGCCGATGGTCTGAGGAGAAGGTCCAATCCCCGGATCGATCAGGGGACCAATCTCATCACCCCGGCGGTTGCGCGAGCCGCCAGATGTGGTTTCGTTGAGGCATGGATCTCCATCTGGTGCTCGATCGCGCAGCTCCGTTGCGCTCGCAACTCGAGCGCGAGCTGCGCGAGGCGATTCGCTCGGGTCGCTTGCGACCCGGGGCGAAGCTCCCTTCATCGCGTGGCCTCGCGGACGAGCTCGAGCTGTCTCGCGGCGTCGTCGTGGAGGCGTACTCGCAGCTCATCGCCGAGGGTTACCTGGTCGCTCGTCGAGGCGATGGCACTCGGGTTGCCGAGGGTCTCGCCCAGCAGCCGCCGGCTCCACCTTTGACCTCCCCCACGCGGCCGCGGATCCGGTACGACCTGCGCAGCGGCGTTCCTGATCTGTCCTTCTTTCCGCGGCGGGAGTGGCATGCCGCCAGCGCGATGGCATTGCGCGAGCTGCCGGACACGGCGCTCGCCTACGGATCGCCCCGCGGACTGCGGCGCCTGCGCGCGGCCCTGGCCGACTATCTCGGCCGGGTCCGCGCGGTCGTCGCCGATCCCGGGCGGATGCTCATCAGCCCCGGAGCGACCAGCGGACTGGGTGTTCTCCTGCTGGCGCTGCGCGAACGCGGCGCCGCTCGTATCGCGGTGGAGGATCCGGCCTGGCCGGCAATTCCTCGCACGGTCACCCAGGCCGGGCTCGAGGTCGTCCCAATCGGCGTCGACGACGCCGGGCTCAAGACCCGCGAGCTCGCGGACAGCCAGGCCGACGCGGTTGTTCTCTCACCGGCCCATCAGTATCCGACCGGCGCCATCCTGGACCCGCAGCGACGCGCGGACCTCGTCGCCTGGGCTCGGACGGGCGGCAAGCTGATCGTCGAGGACGACTACGACGCTGAGTATCGCTACGACCGCGAGCCGATCGCCGCCCTTCAGGGACTCGCACCCGATTGCGTGGCTTACGTCGGCACCGCCAGCAAGACCCTCGCGCCGGGGCTACGCCTGGCCTGGCTCCTGGTGCCAAGCCACCTGGTGGCCGACGTATCGGCGCAGCAGTCGATCACCCGGGCCATGCCGAACGCGCTCGCGCAAGCCACCTACGCGGCCATGCTCGAGCGGGGCGACATCGACCGCCATCTGCGCCGAACCCGCCGTCGCTATCACGCTCGCCGCAACATCCTCGTCGGCGCGCTGCGGAAATGGCTGCCTCACACGCGGATTGCCGGCGCATCCGCGGGCCTTCATTTGATCGCGTGGCTCCCCGACGACCACAACGAGGCGGCGATTGCCGACGCGGCAGCGCAACGCGGCGTGGCGATCCACACCCTGCACCAGGACTGCGCGGTGACGGCACCGGCCGGACCTGCTCTGCTCCTCGGCTACGGGTTGACCCCTGAGCCGGCGATCCCTCGCGCCGTGCGGGAGCTTGCCAGCGCAGCCGCGCAATGATCGCGCCGTGCGGTCCAAGCCATCGGCAGGCATGGTGGACCACTGATGCGCTCGGTCATTGGTCCTTCCGGACGGTCAAGCCGCGCCGTAGTGTCGCCGCATGGCGGCCCGCCCTGACAGGAAGGTGCTGGTCATCGGGGCGGGCGGAGTTCTGGGCGGGCTCACCGCCACCGCGTTTCGAGATGCCGGCTGGATGGTTCGAACCGCGGCCCGGCGACCCGGCTCCGGTCACGTTCACCTCGACCTTGAGTCCCTCGAATCGATCGTAGGCGCCGTGCGCGAGAACGAGCTTGTCGTCAACACCGTGCCCCATCCGGGGTTGCTCGCCGAGCGCGTCGTGCTCGAACGCGGTGGCGCGCTGATCAACACGTCCGCGCTTCCGGCTGCCGCCGCCCGCTCCATTCGCGCGATCGCCGGCGGCGCGCGCGGGACCGTGGTGATGAACGCGGGCCTCGCGCCCGGCGTGACCAATCTCCTAGCCGCCGACCTCCTGAAGCACCATACGAGGGCACAGGCGCTCGAGATCGTCTTCACCCTTCCGGGAGCCGCTCACGGTGCAGCCGCCGGTGTCGATCTGGTGCACGGCGGCTTGACGGCGGTGGCCCGGCACCGCACCGCGCTGATCCCGCTGCCTCCGCCTTTCGGCGAGCGACGCTGTCTTGGTTTTGCCGAACCCGAGAGGGCCTGGCTCGGGGGTATCGCCGAAGGCCGCGTGGTGCGACTCTACATCTGCCTCGCGGACGCAGCCGCTCACGAGCGACTGCTGGCGCTGAACCATGCGGGAACGATGAACAGCCTGCCCAGATCCATCCTCGAGTCGAGCCCGCCGCGGGCCGGTGGCGCGCCTGAGCGGGAGCCGGTGGCGCATTGGCTCGCGGTCAAGACCGGCGACCGGCGCCTCGCCGCGCGAACCGTGGAATGCCGCGGCCACTTCCTTCACGCTGCTCGAAGCACCGTGGTGCTCGCCGAGGCCTTACTGGACCGGCGCCGAGGTGGAGGATGCTTCGATCCCGAGGAGATCTGCACGCTGGCACAGATTGAGCCGGCACTACGGGCGGCGGGGGTGACAATCGTCTCTCAACCGGTTTGAGACGAGGCTCGATGCGCCAGTACACGACGTTCACTCCGGCACACCGCGGCGGCCACGGCTCGCCGCTCGTTTGCCTCCACGGCTTCCTTGACACCTGGCGGGTGTGGGAGCTCATCCTCCCCGCGCTGGAGCGCCGGCACGACGTGCTGGCGTTGACGCTGCCGGGACACGCCGGTGGACCGCCGATCGCCGGCGAGATCAGCGCGAGCGTTCTCGTCGACGCCGTGGAGCGGGCGATGGACGACGCGGGGTTCGGGCGTGCGCATCTGGTTGGCAACTCGCTGGGCGGCTACGTCGCCCTTCAGCTGGCCGTGCGCGGCCGCGCGCAGAGCGTCGTCGCGATCGCTCCGGCCGGAGGCTGGCTGAGCAGCGATCAGTCATATCGGGACCTGCTTCGTTTGCAGCGCCTGCTCCAGCGACAGGCCAAGACATCGGCGCCCTTTGCCGATTCGATCCTGGCGTCCTCGGAGGGACGCCGGCGGGCCACGCACTTGCTCACGCGAAACTTCGAGCACATTCCCGTCGACCTTCTCGTCCATCAGCTGCTTGGCGTCGCCAGTTGCGCCGCGGCCGAGGCGATGATCGACCACGGGCTTAGACGCGAATGGACGCTCGAGGCGGAGGAGATCTCCTGCCCGGTGCGTGTCATATGGGGGTCTTGCGATGAGCTCCTGCCGTGGCCGCGAGCGGCCGCTCGCTATCGCATGGAGTGGCTACCGCACGCAGATTGGGTTCTGCTCGACGAGGTTGGCCACTACCCGCAACTGGATGTGCCACTCGAGACGGCCGAGCTCATCACCGGTTTCACCACTCTGCTCGCGGCCGGTGACGCCTCCAGCCGGCGCTGACACTGGCACTGGATTCATTTGCCCGGTCTGGTACATTGGTCATCGGCCCATCAGGGCCTTCCTATGCGTGACGCTCACTGACACCCGCCCCGACTGATCGACCCGCCCTTGCGGTTGGGTCATCGCGGGTGTCTTTCTGGTCCGCGACTCGCTGAAGGAGTGTCATGTTGACGACGTCGACCCTGATCGAGGCTCGACAAATAACGCGGCGCCACGCCACCCGCACCGTGCTCGACTCCGTCGAGGTACGCGTGCATGCCGGCCACCGCCTGGGACTGGTAGGCCCGAACGGATCCGGCAAGTCGACCCTGCTACGAATCCTCGCAGGATATGAGCGTGCCGAGCAGGGAACGGTCAGGCGATTCGGCACCGTCGGGTACCTGCCGCAGGTGGCCGACGCGGGCGATCCCCGAGTCACCGTGCGCCAATTGATTCTCGGTCGCGTGGGGATAGCCGCCGCGGTCCGTGAACTCGAGCGCTGGGGATCAGCGCTCGCCGCGGGCGACCTCGACGCCATCGAGCCACACGCCGCGGCGCTCGCACGGTGGCTGCGGCTTGGTGGGTCCGACGTCGACGCCCGCTTGCCGGCGGCGCTGTTCGATCTCGGACTCGAGCCGGGGCTTCTCGAGCGTAGGATCGAGACGTTGTCGGGAGGGCAAGCATCGCGCGTCGGTCTTGCCGCGCTCACGGTCGCGCGGTTTGACGTTGTGCTGCTGGACGAGCCCACCAACCATCTCGACGACGACGGACTGGACCGCCTCGGCGCGCTGCTGCGCGATCACCCGGGCGCCGTCGTCCTGGTCACCCACGACCGTTCGTTGCTCTCGAACGCGGTTCACGAGATCCTCGAGCTCGACCCACGCACGGGACGCGCGAGGAGCTTTCACGGAGCCTGGGATGCATTCGAGCGCGATCGCCACGCCGAACGCACCCGGGCGTACGCCGAGCACGAGCACGCGCTCGCGCGACGCGACCAGCTCCTCGCCGCAGAGCAGGAAACCCGCCGGCGAGCCGCGGCCAGCGTACGACGGGCTCACGCGCGCGTGCACGACAACGACAAGCAGTTGCGAGAGTGGGTGACCATGCGCGCCGAGGGGATGACCGGACGCGCGCGCAAGATGGGCGGCCGCGCGCAGCGCATCGAGATCCCCGAGCGGCCGTTCGAGCAGCCGCGGCTGCACCTCGTCCTCACCGCCGACGAACGCCGCCGACCCTGGGTCCTCGGGCTCGACGGCGTTGTCGTGCAACGCGGCGGGTGGTCCCTCGGGCCGATTGACCTGGCCATCGCCCACGGCGAGCGCGTGCTTGTCAGCGGGTCGAACGGGAGCGGCAAATCGACCCTGCTTGCCGTACTCGCCGGCGAGCTCCAGGCCGCCCAAGGCCACCGCCGAGCAGCACCCGGAGCAGTCATTGCGCGACTTGACCAGGCACAGGACGCGCGGTCCGGCAATCACCCGCCGATCCGGTTCGTCCGGGCCCTCACCGACCTCGACGAGCCGTCCACCAGAGCGGCGCTGGCGTCATTCGGCGTGCGATCGGAGATCGCCGTCCGTCCGCTGGCCACCCTCTCCCCCGGCGAACGTACGCGCACGGCGCTTACGGCCGTCGCCGCCCGGCGCGCCACATGCCTGCTCCTCGACGAGCCGACCAACCACCTGGACATTGAGTCTCTGGAGGTCCTCGAAGCAGCGCTGCGCGACTGGCCGGGCGCCCTCGTCGTCGCTACCCACGACCGGCGACTGCGCCAGGAGCTGCGCCTCGACCGCGAAGTACGTCTATAGGTGCAACCGCCGCTGCGGCTTGCCCGAGGGAACGCGATCGTCGTGCCTCGACTTGGCGGGCGGATGTAGCGCGCGCACGTGAGACGACGACCGGGTCGTCGAGCTTTGATGCCCTTCTGGCGTCGCGATCCGACGCCCGAGAGCTGCTTCGAGGACTGTCCTGTGCGCCGAGGTCAGCCGGGACCAGTTTGGCTCGCGCGGCAAGGCCGTTACACGCTTCGAGGCTCGGATAGCGCGCGTGTGAGTTCGGCGCGGCAGTGGATGCCGAGCTTTTGGTAAGTATGGCCGAGGTGCGTTTCGACGGTCTTTGGGGTGACGAACAGCGCCTGCGCGATCTCGGGGGTGCTTAGGCCTTGCGTAGCCATGTCGGCAACCCGGGCTTCGGTGGGAGTCAGCGCGTCGCGGCCGCGGAATACCTGCCGGCGTGGCCGCGCTCCGGTGGCGAGCAACTCCTGGCGCCCGCGGGCGGTAAGGGCAATCGCGCCACAGCGGTGGGCGAGGTCGATCCCCTCCCGGAGCGGCCTGCGGGAGTCAGCGCGGTGTCCTCCGCGTCGGAGCGCCGCGCCATGTTCGATCAGTGCTCGAGCGTGTTCGAGACGGGCCGAGGAGCGCTCGAGCTCCATCACCGAGTCCTCCAGGAGGTTGATGCCATTGCTTCCGTGCTCAAGCAGGCCAAGCGCTCGCAAGGCGATGCCTAGTGCTCGTGGTTGGCCAAGGGCGCGCGCGAGCACGACTTCTTCTCCCGCCAGGTCGCGGGCCCGTTCGTCGCCGTATTGGTTGAGCGCCATCGCGGCACTGGATCGCCAAGCGACGACGCTGGGGTTCTTGGCGCCCCAAGTCTCGAGCCATTGGCCGCACGCAAGCAGCTGTTGTGCGCCCTCGTCCGTGCGTTTCTGGGCAACCTTCAGGCGTGCTGCTGCCGCCTGAATTGGCTGAAGCATGAAATGGTCGGCTTGTGGTGGCAGGGGGTAGGGCCCGAGAAGCCGCTCCGCCTCGTCGAGTCGGCCCTGTTCGAGCAGGACGTTGATCTGGACCGCCAGCGAGTCGCCTTGAGATACCGCCGCGGTGTCGCGGGCGTGCGCCTCGGCTGTGGCGAGATCGCCACGTCGGTAGGCCACCTCGGCGAGTGCCGCCGAGGCTTGCGCGAAGCCGAGAACCGATCCGCGCTTTCTCGCATCCTCGATCGCCTCCTCCAGCCAGTACTGACACCGGTCGAAAACGTCAGCCATGTAGAGGGTCACGATCGGGAGATAGAACAGCTCGGAGTCTGCGCCCTCCTCGCGCAGCAGGGCTCCGTCGCCGATCGCTCGCTCCGCCACCATCCGGGCCACTTCGGCCGGCGACCCGCCCGCCCTCGCATGCCGGCCAAGGTCAGAGAATCGTCCCGGCGTGCATCCTTCGATCAGGGACCAAACGGCGAGGTTGGCCAGGAGCAGCCGCTCCGCGGGACCATCGCCGAGCGCTCGTCGGTAGAGACCGTCCATCCGGTCTCTGTGAAGCGGCCGGGTCGAGAGTTTCAGGCCGGCTGCGGCTAACACCTGTGCTTCCAGGCGCATCGACAGCTGTGGGTCATGCTCGCCAAGCTCGGCGATCGCCCGGTCTAGGAGCTGAATCGCCTCCTCGGACCGATCCGGCTCGGCCATGATCAGCGCTTTGGCCGCTTGCAGCGCGAGCTCGCCGCGATCCACCGCGGTGGGCGTCGCGTTCATCGCTTCCAGCAAGTGTGCGGCGGCGCCGGGCTGGCCCGCCAGATACTCTGCGTGCCCGAGCAGCACCAATACCCGGCAGCGATCCCGGAACGCAGGCGGCTCGGCGAGCGCGCGCCCGAGGTACGCCACCGCCGCCTCGGGGGCGCCACGGGACAGCGCGTCGCCGGCAGCTTGGCTCAGCACACTCGCCGTCCAGGGGGCGCCGGTGGGACGCGTGGGAACCAAGTGCGCGGCCACCCGCTCCGCGGCAGCGCCGTCGGAGGCAAGCAGTCGCGCCGCATGTGAGTGAGCACGCCGTCGTGCGGAGACAGGGATGTCCCCGTAAATGGAGGACTGCACGATCGGATGAACGAACGTCAGCGGCTCGGAACCAGAGACGATACCGGCCCGCGTCAGAAGGTCCACCGCATCGCCGACTGTCTGCTCGTCGACCGAGCACAGTCGCGCGAGATCGCCCACGTCGGCCTCGCCGCCGAGAACCGCAAGTGCGCGTGCAACCACCGCCGCGGATGGTGCCAGCCCAGCAATCCGAGTCAGCACCGAGCGAGCGACGCTGGCCGGCCCCTCCTGAGTGACGCGCGAGACCGCGGCAGGGGTGGGGTCAATGCCATCGGCGCGCAACGCACGGACCAACTCCCGCAAGAAGAACGGATTGCCGCCCGTCGCCTGATGACAGGCACGCGCAAACGCTGGCGCTACGCGCTCGCCGTACTCGTATGCCACTAGTTCAGCGGTCGCCGCACCGCTCAGCGGCTTCAGCCGGACCACGCGCGTACTCAGCTCGCGCGCCACGACGCCCAGGGCATCACCGCAAGTGCCTTTCCCGTCCTCTTCTCGCGTCGCTGCCACCGCGAGCACGGCCGTTCCCTCCAAACGCCCGGCGAGATAGCTCAAGAACCGCAGCGAGGCCGGATCTGCCCAGTGCGCATCATCGATCACCATCAGCAGCGGACAGCGCTCGGCCAGATTGAGCGTGAGCCAGTAGAGGCCGTGCATCACCTGCCCGAGGAGCTTCCCCGGCCGAGATTGCCTCGCGACCGCCGGCGCTGAACACACCATCGGCCAGACCCGCCGGACCGCTCAGCATCCGCGCCGTTTCGTCGTGCGGCGATGCGCGTAGAAGCGGTTCAAACAGCTGACGAACGACACCGAAGGCGAATCCAGTCTCGAGCTCAGTCCCGCGAGCTCGCGCGATCGCCATACCAGCGGCCTCCGCTAGCGACCGCGCCGCGCCGAGTAGTGTGGTCTTACCGATCCCCGCCGGGCCTTCAACCAGCACCAGCCGACCGGTCGCAGCTCGGGCGGCCGCAATGTCGCGCGCCAACTCCCGTAGTTCAGATTGGCGCTCCAACAAATGCTCAGCGTGGCTGGCTGTCATCCCCCGGAACCGACCGTCCGACCTTCGGGCCCCCTCGCGCGACTCTAAACGGCGGAGGGGGCGCGGCGGCAAAAGTTCAGGGAGCCGTCGTACAACTCTCAGGGAGCGTTGCCGACGCGAACTGCGCCTCGAGTCGGCGATGGTCATGCTATGCCGACCTACCTCCGAGTCGTCGTTGACGTGGAGCTGGGGTCCACCCTGATCTGCGGACGTATCGGCACCAGCGACGATCCTGCTCGTCCGTTTCACGGCTGGCTCGAGCTCGCCGGCACAATCGAAGCGCTGCGAAACGCCGCGCCGAGTCCGCGCGAGTGCGGCATCGTCGACGAGCCCCCTGACCGGCAGAGCTCCACCAGATGAGCAACGCGAGCGCCGGGTATGCGATGCGTGACCGAATGGTCAGCTTCTGGACCCCCGCCTTCCCAGCCGACGCCGTCCAGAGCGTGGCAGAAGCGGAACGCGCCTAGGGTTGGGGGGCGATCTGTGTCACTGAGTCGTCCGTATGCGGCACCGACGACGATGCAGGTGGCGGCGCGCGCGTTTACGCGTCGCGCTGCGGACCGCGCGACGGAGCCCCATGAGGTCAGGCTAGGCCTCTTGCGGGGGTTCGAGCTCATCCATCGGGACGGTCCGATCCGCCTCCCGTCGTCCGCACAGCGGGTGCTCGCGTTCGTCGCCCTCCACGACCGCCCCCTGCAGCGAGTGTACGTGGCGGGCTCCCTGTGGCTGGACGCGAGCGAAGCGTGCGCGAACGCAAGTCTCCGGACGGCGCTGTGGCGTCTGCGCCACGCGAGCTGCCCACTGGTGGACGCAACTTCAACGCACGTTTCGTTGTCGCAGGTGGTCCATGTCGACGTGCGCGAAATGAAGGCGGCGGCCGAGTCGGTGATCGAGTCCGAGGCGCCGCTCGAGCGCAACAACGCATCCGCACTCACCCACGCGGGCGAACTCCTCCCGGATTGGTACGAGGACTGGGTGCTCGTCGAGCGCGAGCACTTTCGTCAGCTGCGGCTGCATGCGCTCGAGGCCCTCTCCGAGGAGCTGACGGCTGACGGACGCTACGCTGCCGCAATCGCCGCCGGCCTTGCCGCGGTCGCGGGCGAGCCGCTGCGCGAGAGTGCTCACCGCGCGGTGATCAAGGCGCACATCGCCGAGGGAAACCCCGGCGAGGCGCTGCGCCAGTTTCGGGTCTTCCATCATCTGCTCTCCGAGCGGCTCGGCCTCGAGCCGTCGCCGCTCATGACCAACCTGATCGCCGCTTTGACGAACACGTGACGTCGCCGTGATGGACGACCGTCATGCTCTTGCTGCGGTGGCACATCGAGAGCGAATGGGGGTCCTCGTTCTGAGGGTCTGGACCGAAACTGACGAGAGCCACGGCATCCGCGCTCGGATCACGACCCGCGGCGAGCACCGCGCGAACCTGCCCACGATGGTGGCGGGTGGGAGCGTCGAGGAGGTCGTCGATCTCGTCCGGCCCTGGGTCCTTGACTTCGTCGGCGGACGGCAGACGGCAGAGCGTCATCGATGATCGACGTCCTGGATCAGCTGCTCGTGGAGCTACTGACGAAGCAGGTGCCACCGTTCCTTACCGCTGGCCAGGTGAGCTTCCACGCTCCGGACAAGGAATGGCGCCAATTCGTATTGGGGGGAACCGAGGTATCGGTGAGCATTTACCTGATCGAGCTCTTTCAGAACCTGGACCTGCGATCCAACGAGCGGCGACCGGATCCCGTCGCTTCCGGCGTGATCAGGCGCGCACCGAATCGTTTGAACTGTCGATACTTGATATCGGCGTGGAGCCCCGCCACCGTGACTCCTATGACTGACCCCGCCATCGACGAGGCGGTCGTCCTGTACGACATCGCGCGAGTTCTGTTGGACAGCAGCCCACTGAACGCGCGCGAGATCTACGCCCCGGGTTCCCTGCCGGCAGGCTTCCCCGATGACATGCTCGGACCGCCGCTGCCGGTCAGCGTCGTGCCGGCCGAGCCATTCCCGAAACTGGCCGACTTCTGGATGCGGATGGACACGATCTGGAAGCCCGTAGTCGAGCTTGTGGTCACGCTGCCGGTGGCCTACGCGCCGCGGGCGCCCGTGCCGTCGGTCACGACGGTGTTCGGCGAGTATGGTACGGTCGGGCAGCCCGGACTCGAGGAGGTCGTCGTGATCGGGGGGGTTGTGCGACTGAGCACTTCCCGACAGCCGGTCCCGGGCGCGTGGGCGCGGCTGGTCGAGCTCGATCGATCCGTTACTGCGAACGCGGAAGGCCAGTTCGTCTTCTCGGGCATCCGACGCGGGTCCTACACACTCGAGGCGGGCGCTCCCGGACACGTGAATGGCTCGACGCCGATCGAAGTTCCCAGCGTGAGCGGTGGCTACGACGTCATCGTGACCTGAGCCGACGCGCCGTCGCTCAGACCGCCGACCGACGCGTGCAGCTCTTCGAGCGGGATCTGTTTGCCCAGCTTCTGGTATTCGCGTCGCAAGCCGTGCAGGAGATCGTCCATGGCTACCGGGCGGCGGTCCGCCGCGGCCAGATGGGCGGCGGCCAGCAAGACGTTCTTGATGTTCCCGCCGGTCACTTTGATCCGGGCCAGACGGGCGAGGTCGACGTCCGCGGCGCGCGGAAGCTCAGCGGGCCAGACGGCCGCCCAGATGCGGGCCCGGTCCTCTTCCTGCGGTAGCGGAAAGGCGATATGGAAGGTGAGCCGGCGCAGGAATGCGTCGTCGAGCTGTTGGCGCATGTTCGTGGCAAGGATGGCGAGTCCGTCATAGCTCTCCATCTTTTGCAACAGATAGGAGATCTCGAGGTTGGCGTACCGGTCGTGGGAGTCCTTTACCTCGCTGCGCTTGCCGAACAGTGCGTCGGCTTCATCGAAGAAGAGGATGGCGTTGGAGTCCCACGCCGCGGCGAAGACCCGGTCGAGATTCTTCTCGGTCTCCCCGATCCACTTGCTGACTATCCCCGCCAGATCGATGCGGAAGAGCGCCAGGCCGAGCTCACCCGCGATCACCTCAGCGGCCATCGTCTTGCCCGTCCCCGAGGACCCGGCGAACAGGGCCGAGACACCTTTGCCGCCGCTGAGCCGCGCGTCGAAACCCCAGTCGTGAAGCACCGAGTCGCGGTGGCGGACCGTCGAGCACAGCTCACGCAGCTGCGCCGATGCCTCGTCAGGCAAAACGAGGTGGCTCCAGTCGGCTCGGGGAACCACTTCGCGACCCAGCGCCGAGAGCCCGTGTCCGGAGACCGCACGCGCGCCCGCGTAGAGGTGATGGGCCTTCAGCGAGCCGTCCGCGTCGGCGCGCGCCATCGCGCGCGCGAGCAGAACGGCATGGTCGATCTGGCGCGCCGTGAGGCGGAAGCCTGCGGCAACCGTTTCCGTCACGCCGCGCAGCTGCGGCGCATCCGCGAGCGCGGCGCACCAAGCCTCGCGGCGCTCAGCCGGTGAGAGAGCACCGATCTCGATCCGAAGCACCGCGCGGCCGCCAAGCACGGCTGGTAGCTCCCACGCGGTGCCCGACCCAAGTAGGACGGACAGTCGCGACTGTGCGATCGCGTTCTCGAGTGCGCGCGCCGCGATCGCGTGATCGGCACGCTCCGCCCAAAGGGCGTCAACGCCCGACCAGTAGGTGATCGACGACCGCAGCTGCGCCTCGCGGAACACGAGCCCGATCGCCTGCGACGCGCGCGCGGCGCCGGCGAGCAGCGCCGGGACGCCGACGACGAGCAGGCCGCGCCCGTTTATCTGCGCGAACAGCCTCGCGGCGTCGGTCTTTCCGAACGAGCGCGGGCCGGTGAGCCCGAGAAGTGCCGTCTCCCCCATTGCCGCCCGGGCAACGGCCGCCGCGGCCGATTGCGCGAACGCGGCGGGCTGCGGGGCCGGCTCGTAGCGGGCGCAATCGAGCAGCCGCGCATCGAGCGCGTCGGACCCGAGCAGGTGGGCGACGATCCGCTCGTCTGCCCTCGGCACCGCCGTGAGCAGCGGGGCGCCGTCGACGTGCTCGCCGTAACCCAGGATCGCATGGCGCATGAGCGGCGCATCCGCGTAGAACCGTTGCCGCACACCGTTCTGCTCCTGCGGCGGCGCGCAGAGTAGCCGCAGCAGCAGGCCGACCGCTGGCCGCTTCTTGCTCATGTCGTCCTGCAGGAACGCGTAGACCCGCTCGTAGTGGGGGTCGAGGTCGGGGGCGAGCACCGCGATCAGGATGTCCACGTCCAGCTCGGTCAGGCCGAACGCCTCCCGAAGCGCGCACAGCCGCGGCTCGTCGATCGCCCGCACAAGCGGCCGAGTGTCGTCCGCGAGTACGCGGACAACGTCGGCCTCGTCGATGTAGAGGCCGCGGAAGGCATCGGCGCGCCCACCCGCGGCGCGCGCGCGATCGAGCTCGCGTGCGAGACGGCGGTCGAGCTCGGACAGTGCAGCGAGGCGTGCGGCGGATGCCATCAGGCGTCGCGGGGGGTCATCGGCATCGGGACCGGATCATGGAACTTGCCACGTGGCCCACGCGCGGCGACGCGCCTTCTCGGTTTCTAGGATCTTGCGGAATTGCCGGCCTGCGTCAGTGTCACCCAGGTTGATCTTCGCATCGTTGAGTGCGTCGATGATGTCCTGGATCTCCTCGTTACTCGCCCTCCCTAGTGGGAATTCGATACGGTCGTCGAGCGGGGCAGCCAGCGTCGGGTTGCGATTCGGGTCGATTTCATGGGCTCTGGCATCTCCGACGGCATGCCATTCCTTCACTGTGGGCTCGAGGTTCTTGGGGTCGCCCTTGAGCGTGACGATGTCCGACGCGGTGGCATCCAGGCCCGCTTCCTGAAGCATGCGACCGACCCGCTGTGGTATCCGCGCATGCTCGATCTCCGCTTTGACGCGTTTCGGCATCCTGCCGGTCTCGGCCGTGGTCTTCAGCTCCTCCGGGGTGAGGTCGCCAATCGGGTCGTGCGAGCCGGCGGATGCCGAGCCGCCTACTTTGCGTGCGGCTAGTTCATCCGCGGCCTTCGTCCTCCAGACCCGTTTCCGGATCGTCGACCAGCTCGGGTAGTTTCCGGCACCGTCGGGCATGTTGACCGGGTCGCCGGGCCGCCAGCGAGTCGTCGGGCCGTTAGGGAACCTCTCGAAGTCCCAGCCGGCTACGAGGCCTTCCGTCTTGGGACCGGGCGATGCGCGACGACGGGCGAGCTCGACATTGGCCTGGGCACGCCTCACCCTGACTTGCGCCAGCTCGGACTTCGACAGGGTCTTCAGTTGCCTTCGCGCTCGTTTCGGTTTCGGCTTGGCGGCGGCGGCGCTTTCTGTCGCCTCCGTGGTCGCGTCGACCGGGGCCTGGGACGCCTTCGGCTCCGCGGCAGTCTCCGGCGGAGCTGTGCTCGCCGCCTCTTGCGCCTCGGGCAACTTTGGCTCCGCGGCAGTCTCTGGCGGAACTGGGCTCACCGCCTCGGGCGCCTCGGGCAACTTTGGCCCCGCCGCACTCTCCGCCGGAACTGTGCTGGCGGGTGCTCCGGGCGGCTGCGGAGCCGCCACCGGCGCCGGCGTCGTCGGGGCGGTCGTCACGTCAGGCGCTGGTGCGCCCTCCGATGTGAGGCCGGCCGCCTCATCCACAGCTTCGGCCGTCTCCGTCCCCGCCGCCTCGAGCAGCTGCGCTCCTTCCTTCTCGGCTACTCCGAATAGCTTGCGGAGCAGATCGCGCAGTTTCACGAAGATGTCCTCGACCGGCTCGAGGAGCGGGCCGAGGAGCTTGCCGATGGCCAGCGCGAGCAGTTTCTCGATTGCCCCGATGCCGACGCCGAGCCGGCCCAGCAACTCGACCAGCACGGCGCCCGCGCCGCCGGCGACCCTGCTTAGCCTGCCGAGCGTTCCGGCGAAGCGGCCGAGTCCCGCCGCAATCTGCTCGATCGCGTTCCCGACTCCTTCCGTGAAGGCGATCAGCAGGGCTTGAGCACCGACGAAGCCCAGCGCGTAGCCGAGCTTGTTGCCGACCTTTGCCCACGGGGTAGCGATCGCCCATGCCTCGCCCGCCTTGGCCTTGGACTCGACCCACGCCAGCGGCGTCTGCAGTGGCTCGGGCGCCGGGTCTGCTCGGGTCGCGCGCTGCGACCACGGCGCGTCAAGGGCGGCGAGGATTTGCGCCCCACCCCACTCACCAAGCGCGTATGCCTTGGCCTCGGCGAATGGTGACACCTCAGCCGATAACTCGAGGATGGCGACGACCGCTTCCGTCGGGCTCTCCTCGATCTGCGCCCAAAACCTCTCGACGGCGGGCGAGAGCATGTTGACCGCGGCGATCAGAGCCGAGATCTCAGGGTCGAGCTTCTCCACCGACGTTCGACGCGCTAATCATGAGCTCGTTGGCGAAGTTGTTGATGCGCTCGGCGAAGACGAGGAGACCGAACAGATCGGTGACCGGGCTGACGATGCCCTCCCCAACGCCGACGATGAGCCCATAGCTGAGCTCGAGGTGGTCGCCGGGCCCCATCGTCAGGCCTCTGGCGAGGAGGGTAAGGACAGCGCTCGTGCCGTGGCGGCTGAGCTCCTCGACCATGCCCGAGGCCATGGCGGTCAGCATGCGGCTGCCTGGCGGGGCCCCCATGGCGCTGGCGAGCTCGGACACGAGCATGACTTCAAGGCGCTTCTTGAGCAGGTCTTCGGCGTCCCTTGTTCCCTCCGGGGAGCCTGCCGGCCCAGGCGCCGTTGGCGAGCGCGCGCTCCCACGGTCGCGCGGCACAGACCGCCCGGCCTCGTTGACGCCCTGCGCGCCGGGCGACGGACCGCTCGCCGGCACGCTGGAGGACGACGTCAGAGCACGTGCGCGAACCGCTGCCTCGATTTCGAGGATGTACGCGGCACCGGCGTCGTAGTCGGGCCCCGGTGGCTGGTCGGCGAGGTAGCGCCGGACCATTTCGTATTCGGCGGCCAGCTCCGCGTCGCTCAGCCGGCTGAGGTCCTTCTCGACCAGGCGCGCCACACCGCTGGGTCCCGATGGCGCAGCGGACGCAGCGCCGCTCAGCGCCTGTTGCTCGGCGCGCGCGCCGGGCGGAACGAGCCCAAGCGAGCGCGGAGACGCCTGGGCCTGTTGGATGACGTGAACGAGCTCGTGCGCGAGCACCCGCCGACCCTCGGTGGACGACAACGGGGCGACCCCGGCTCCCAGCACGATCTCGCTGCCATGGGTGAACGCGGTCGCGTTCGCCGCCTTTGCCGCGCGAGCTGCACCGGCATCGTCGTGCACGCGAACGGGCGGCAGCTCGCGACCAAGCTCGGCCTCCATGTGCGCGTGGGTGTCGACATCGAGCTCATGGCCCGGGCGCTGGAGCTCGCCGCGGATCGTCTCGAGGCGGTCGCGGGCCTCAACCTCCCCCCGCAACAGGCTCCCCACCGCCGCGTTGCCGGCGCTCGCGTGCACGCGGGCAAGCGCCGTCGCGCCTTCGGCAGCGCGCGACTGTACCCGTTTGGGTCCGGGATCCCGGTGCGCCGGTGGCTTCTCCGCTCTCTGCCCCGTCACCGCATTGGGCATTTGTCAGCCCTCTCCCGCGGCGCAGTTGAACGTGCAGCTGCGCTCACGTGCCCGGTTCGAGCTCCTCGCGTGGAAGCGGCATCGCTCAGTTGATGACAATCGGCTCGTAGGTAACGCTCGCCACGTCACTATCGTTGTAACCCTGTTTGACCGCGATTGCCTTGACAGTGACATGCTGCTCGTTGACGAAGCCTTGGGTGAACGGACCCGTGTACAGACTGGAGCCTGAGGTCGGCTCGGACTCGTCAACGGTGTAGTGGATCGAAGCGCCGGGTGTCGAATCGGTGATCGTGACCTGGGGCGCCTCGTCAAGTTGGAAGAAGCCACTGGCCGGCATGATCACGGGCGTGTCGACGGTCGGGACCTCCGGCGGGGGGTCATGGTGACCGCACTGGCACCAGGCCATCTGCTGGAGCATCGCGGTGCCGTAGAGCAGCCGGCGGTCGCGCAGCTCGTCGATCGAGATCTGCGGCGCTGGGGATGCCGCCAGGGCGGACACATGCTGATGTAGGTCGCCACGAACCGTGATTGTCGCCAGCACGACGCAGTTGTCGGTGGGGCTCGGCGGACAAGGGAAGACGCCGCCCTGGCACAGGTCGTCGCAGGTGTACGGAGGCGGCTGATGCGAGCTTGGCAGCGAGTCCAGGCAGGTGAACTCGTAGGCGTCGCGGATGCGCGAGTAGTCGCAGGCGGTCTCGTCGCATGAGCAGCCGACCGGCGCGACCCGCACGGACCTGACCTCGCACTCCTTGTAGCACACGCCGAGATAGAGCTTGGAGCGGATCGGCATCGTCCGAGTGACTGGTGGACATGGGCGCGCGTACGCGCACGGGTCGTCGCTGGTAACCATGCACGTCGCCACGTCGAACAGCGCCGGGCACCCGATCAGGACCTCGTCGCCACACGGCGTGATGACGTAGCCCGGGCAGATCAGCACCTGGAACGGCTTCTCCTTGGTCGGCGCGGGCCGCACCGAGCAGCCGCACACGACGCCCCAGCCGTGTAGGTAGCGGTTGTGGCGTCGCAGCTTCTCGCGGAAGTAGCTCTGCTCGTCGGTCAGGTCCTCCGCGCCGAGCAACTGGCGGGGGAAGTAGCGCACGCGCTCGAGCCCGCAGCCGTCGCCGCAGCCCCCTTCGCACGGCGCTCCGCCGGCCTTGCGCGCCGCCGCCATCAGCTCGCCGCGGCTGAGATGGCCGCCGATGTGGACTTCTGTGCTCACGGAAGCGCCCTCTCTTCTTGGGTCGGGATCGCGGCGGGGCTCATGGGCGGACAACCAGCCTGAACTTGAAGTCCCCGCCCTCGGTGCCCTCGCCCGACGGCAGCCCGTGCCCCGCGCCCTCGCCATCGAGTCGCGTGCCGTCGGCCGCTCTGATCGCCCGGGTCGACTTCGTCACCGGACTCGGATCGCCGACGAGCAGGAAGCGGTGCTCGCCGGCCTTGAAACCTGCTTTGCGGTGGACCCGGACCACATTGCTCGCCGCGCTCACGAGCAGACGGTCCGACGGAAACTTCTTGATCACCTGGAAACTGTCGCCGAGGACGACCGAGGTGGGATCGTACGAGCCGTCGAACGTGATCTCGACGACGTCGGGGCGCTGTTGGGCCTTCACCGTGATCGTGTCCGAATCGGCCGCCAGCCGTCCGATCGTGGGAAGGTTCGGGTCCTCCGGAGCGTGATCTCCCCCTGTGGTCAGCACCCGGACGCCCGTCACGTGCAGAAGCGACGGCGGCGGCGGGGGCCCATCGCCGTGCGATGCGCAGCACTCGGCGAGACAGCTCATGAGCGTCATCAGGGTCTGGTTGGTCGCCGCGACCGAGCGTGGCGAGATGGTGTCGATGGTCAGCGTCGGGCCCTTGTTGCGCGACTTCGGTGGCTGCACCGTGAGGTTGGCCAGCGTCAGGCACGGATCGTCAGGATCCGGTGGGCACTCGCGGCTGAGCGCACAGAGGACCTGGTGAAGCTCGCCCGCTTTGATCGCCTGGAGGACCTCGTCCTTACACGGCTCGTCGACGGCGGGGGCATGGCCGGCGACGATCTTGACGCAGTATGTCTCGACGATCGTGCCCGCAGCGCAGTCGCAGCCGCAGCCACAGCCCGAGACGCTCACCGTCGTCGGCGACCAGTCGGTCAGGCACTCGCTGTAACAGAGCTTGACCGCGATCTCCGTAGGCAGCGGCGCATCATCGTTGGGCAGCGGAGCGCCGCAATCGTCGGTCAGCGAGAGAGGGACGATCACGACGTCCGCGGGGACGACGATCTCGCGACCCCAGCGGTCGAACGCTAGCCCGGAGCGGATCACGATGCCGCTTCCGGCGTCCGTCTCGATCGGGATGACGTCCAGCCCGCACGCGACGCCCGCCCCGAGCACCGCCCGGTTGTAGAGCCACTGCTTGCCGACTGCGTACTGCTGCTCCATGGAGCAATGCAGCACGTCCATCAGCTTTCCGTAGTAGTAACGGTTGCGCCGTGCCGGTTGGAGCTCGGCGAGCTTCCGTTCTTCGATCAGGTTCTGCGCCACGACTTCGCCCCTATCCAATCCGGGTCTCAATGCCAAGCTGGCTATGACTACCGACGTTTCCCGGCGCGTCGAGACCAGACCCCGTCAAGCGGGCGTCGACGCCGAGCACGCTGCTCTCGCCGAGTGTCATCGGCTCGGGCTCGGCGGCGAGAACGGCGTCGACCCCGACGCGGGCCTGGACTCCGACGCGCATCCGGGGCTCGACGAAGCAGAGGTGGAAGCCCGTGTGCGCCGGCTTCTCGGCTTCGACGACCCGCAGGACCAGGTCGCGGTCCTCGGAATCGAGGCCCGCGGACGGAACGAGCACCGAGAAACGATGCGCAGTGGACGCGAACGCCGCGGCACCCAGCGTAGCCGGGTCCTCGGGCCCCGTCTGGCCGAGGACGCTGTCGCCGACGAGCACGCCGTCGAGATCGCGGTCCGGCATGCCCGTGCCGAAGCCGAGCGGCGTCTCGCCGAGCACCCACAGCGGCCGAATCCGAAAGTCTTCGACGAGCTGCGGACGCACGCCGCTGTACACCTCGACGAAGTCGGCCACGCCATCGACGGTGCCTCGGCGCCGGTAGAGAGCACCGAGACCGAGCAGCAGCGCGCGAACCTCATCCGGCCGGTCACCGTCGGCGAAGCGCGACGGTAGATCGAAGGCGAGCCACGTCGCCAGCCAACGCAACATCGACGCGGGCGCCGTCGCCGGATCGAACAGCCTCGGCAGGTCGGCGACAGCCCGGTCGAGGTCGTCGAGCTCGGACTGCGCGAGCGCGAGCAGGCGAATCAGAAAGTCGCCCTCAGGCGCGGTGCGGGCGTACATCGCGCGCAGGTAGCCGAGGTCGCCGGGGGCGAACTCCGACGGATCGACCGACTGCAGGATCGCCGCCGACAGTCCCGGCCGGTCGGGATCGTGGCTGTAGACGTATGGCAGGAAGTCCAGGTAGGAGTCGCCCCCCGTGCTCGCCTGCACCTGGAGGAGTCTCGCGCTGACTGCCGGCCTGCGCGTCGTGAGCGTGACGCGCAGCCACAGGTAGCGGCCGCCGGGAAGGAGCACGTCGAGCGCTGGGGCCGATTGCCAGACAACCGTGGCCGGCGTCGGCGTGTCATCCAGGTAATACTCGAGCGCGATGGCCGTGTCCGACGGGCGCTCGCCCTTGACCGCGGCCCGGCTCCAGCGGGCGTCCTCGCCAGCGTCGAGCGGCCCGCTCACGAGCGTCCCGGAGCTGGCAAACGCGCCGGTCAGCGCCGCGTCGAGATAGTCCTCGTCGAGCCCCGTCTTGACGAACAACGAGCCCTCGCTCACCGCGAGCGCGGTCACCGGTCCATCGAAGCCGGAAACGGCGCCCACGGGATCGCCGAGAGGGGGTGTATAGAGCAGCACTTGCCCGGAGACGGCGTCCCCGACGTAGATGACGCCGTCGCGAACCGCCAGCGCCGTGGGCTGCGTCCCCGGCGCGATGGGCGTTCCATCCGTCGCGCCGCTCCAGTCGAAGCGCAGGACGCTGCCGGTCGCGGCATCGCCGACGTAGATCGTGCCGTCCTCGTCGATCGCCACCGTCCGCGGGTCAGTCGGACCTGCGGCCGAGGCGAGCAGTCCGTCGAAGGCAGGGTCGGCATGGCCGGCCGCGTCGCGGCGCAGAACGCGCTTGGCGCCCGCGTCCACGATCACGACGTGACCGCGATGGCACGCGAGGGCGATCGGCGAGCCGAAGCCCTCCCAGGCGTCGCGCAGGGTCAGGTCGGGGGTCGAGAAGACGAGAACCCGGCCATCGCCGGCGTTGGCGACGAACAGCCAGTCGTGGGCCCCGACCGCCAGCCCGGCAGGCGCGTCGAGCGGGCCTGAGATACCCGGCGACCGACCGCCCCGCAGGACGATCTCGGTGTGACAGTCGAGGCCGACGCGCACGATTTCGCTCGACGCGGTGTCGGCGACGTAGAGGCCACACGTGCGGTCCACCGCAAGCCCCGAGGCGCCGGGATCGGCCGTCCCGGCGATTCCCGGACGGGAGACCATGGGCACACGCCGCAGGTGGATGTCGCCGCCGGGATCGACGGCGAGGCCGGCGAGTGCGACCTCGGGCCAGGATGCTCCCGACCGGGCCGGCGCGTAGCGGACGGGCAGCGGCACGGGGCTCATTCGACGTACAGGTTGTAGAGGACCTTGCCGCCGCCACTCGGCACGCGGAACTCGAGCGTGTGACCGCCGACGGCCAGTCCCTGCGCGAGCTCGATCAGGTCGATCCCGCCGGTGCCGGCGGTGACCAGCGCGTGTGTCCCGGTCCCGTCTCCGAGCTTCGCCCAGCCGAGCTTGCCGGTGATCCCGGGGGTGATGTCCTTGGTGTCGAGCTTGACGCGCAGCCCGTCGGGATAGCCGTACGCCGGCCCTCCGCGGGGCTGGTAGGGCGTTGCGGCCGCCGGCGCCGTCTGGCCCGCCAGATCCGTCCTGCCGGTCAGGCTCAGGGTCTGGGTGCCGGACACGTTGCCAGTCGACAGGCCGGTCTCGTTCGCGGTCAGGAAGTGGGTATGCGCCCCGTCCTCGTAGATGAACGGCGGGTTTCCGTCGCGGTAGTTCGGACCCACCAGCGGCCGCGGGGCGACCGCAAGCCATTCGGCCACGCTCTGGAAGACGGGGTCGGCATTGGGTATTACCTGCACGCGGTGGTGGTGCGTCGGCGGGAGCGCGCCTGTGGTGCCGATCCCGGCCAGGCTATGGTGATGATCGAGCAGCGGGACGCTCGACGTCGCGACAGCCGTGAGCCCGTGATCGTGACTTCCGAGCTCGGTGTAATAGAGCGAGGAAATCGCGTCGACCCACAGGTAGAGCAGGACCGACTCCGGCTCACTGCCGCGAATCTGGAAGTGCAGGATCTTGGGGTTGGCGCTGTCGATGTCCTTCTCGCCCTCGAGCGCGAAGGGAGCGACCTGGCGCGGCACGGCACTGCGTGACCACTGACGCACGCTGGTGTCGATCCGTGCGATCTGGCATGAGGGGTCGAGCGCGACGAGCCCGAGCACGACCGCGCAGTCGGCCGCGTGGCCCTTCTTGCCGCAGTCGCTCTGGTTGGGCCATGTCTCCGTCCACGACAGCATCGGCGCCTCGAGGATCCGCGATGGAGGGGTCGTGCCGGACCCCGGCTTGCAATCGGCCAGCACCCCGGGTTCTGACTCCTCGTCGTAGCGGACGACCAGGAAGTAGCCTGGGAGCGCCGAGCTGGGCTGGCGGTTCGGCACGGCGAGAGTCGCGTCGCCGAGGAGGATGACCTCGCGACCGCCCGGGTCGAAGGCGACTCCGGCCTTGACACGCACGTGGCGGCTGTCGACCTTCAGCAGCTCGAAGCCGCTGACCACGCCGGGCGTGTAGAGGCCGCGGTTGACCAGCCGGCGCACCCGCATGTGGTAGCTCTGCTCGAGCTCCAGGTCCTTGGCCACAAGCCGTTGACCGTTGAAGTAGTGCAGCCTCTCGAGCCCCTGCATATCAGGCCTCCACGACGACGAAGTGGTGGGCTTGGGAATCGACCAGGTCGGTGCGGCATAGCGCCAGGTTCTGGCAGCGCGGGGGCCCGCCGTCGGTTGCGATGCGCAGCTCTTCGATGTAGGCGACGCCGGGCAGGCGGCCCAGCAGGTCGAGCAGGTCGCTTTCGAGCACGCCACGCCCGAACGGCCACCCCGAGCCGACCGGGCCTCCGTGCAGCGGGTCGAAGAAGGCGTCGACCGCCCCCTGCGCACGAGCGGCGACGCCGGGCGACGGCTCGGCCAGATGCAGCGTCGCGCTGACCGTCACCGCGACGTAGCGCGGACCGACGACGTGCAGCTCGGTCGTCACCGGCCGGCGGCGATGCAGGTGGCGCGTCACCGCGGCGAGGAAGTCCGGTCCCGGGGTCGGCCGGTCGCCGCACTCGGGCAGGACCACGACCGTCACCACGCCCGGTGCGCTCCAGCACGGGAAGTCGGGATGGACGCCGGCCAGGGCCCTTGCCCGACCGACCGGAACGCCCGGCACATCGAGCGCGAGCGCCTCCCAATCGGCGACGGTGATCGCGCGGGCCGGGACGCCGATCAGGCCGAGGGCACGCCCATGAGCCTGGTCGAGGCTCTCGACCGCCCGCCCGCCGATCGCCGCGAACGGCTGGCGCACCGCGAGCGGTCCCGGAGCACCGGCAAGGATCTGCGTCAGCCGCCCGGCGGGCAGGTTCCCGGCCGGCCCGCCGCCGACGCGGTACGAGACCGCCTCCACCGCCGAGCCGGGTGGCGGTACGCGCCCGATGCGCCCGTCGCCGAAGCGGACCGTGTTGGTGGCGGGCTGGACAACGTAGTGTCGGTCGAACGCGCCGGTGCGGTCCCAGTTGGGAACCTCGTTCCACGAGTCATCGGGAAGCCCGGTGGGGCCGACGAGGCGCAGCCGCAGCTTCCCGGCGAGCATCGGCTGCGCGACGGCCTCGGCGCCCTGTTCGACGATCCGCCCCGCCAGTTGGTAGACCTCGTGCGCGTGACCGCGGCTGATGCCGAGCGCTTCGGGGCCTGCAATCGTCGCCTCGTGTCGGGCCGCGACGGCATTCACGGCGATAGCGGCCAGTCGCGGCGGGCACTCGTAGCCGCCGGAGGCCAGGCGGCAGCGCAGCCACCAGTAGCCGGGGTCAGGCGCGGCCGGTGGGTCCTGGGCGAGCGTGCCGAGGACCAACCGCACCGGCCCCGTGAGCGTGAGCGCTCGAGTCTGGTCGGTCACGACGTCCAGCGGCTGCCACTGGGCGCCGTCCCAGCCCTCCCATGCGAGCCGCGCGCTGTAGTGCTCAAACCACCGCGTGGAACAGGGCGACGGTTCCTGCTCTGCGGCGATCAAGCGAGCGCGAACGTCGGGGTCGCCGCTCCAAGCCGCGGTCCAGAACTGCAGGCTCAGCTCCTCGCCGGGGGCCGCGGGCGGGCAGTCGAATCCCATCCAAAGAGCGTCACCCGGGACCGGTGCGGGCCCGAGCGGGGCGAACTCGAAGCCGGCGCGGCCGTTGCCGGCTGAGAGGTCGGTGAACAAGCCCCCGGCCCGACTGAAGATCCGGCCCCGAGTCGTGCCCTCGTCGACCAGCTCGATCCATGCCGGAGAGACGCGCAGCGGCTCATCGGTCTCGAAAACCAGTCCGGAGGTCGGGTCTGCGATCTTCATCCCGGCGCCGATCGCCTGCGGAACCCCGACCGGCGGGAGCTCGAGCGCGAGCACCGTCGTCGCGGCCTGGGCCGGCGCCGGCGTGACTCCGAACCAGCGCAAGAAGGCCCGCAACTCGGCGGGCGGAATCCGGTCGCTGCGGAACATGAGCAGCTCGCTGAGCCAGGCGAACAGCTCCACGAGTGTGATGCCTGGGTCGTGCTCGTTGTAATCGGTCCAGTCATGTGCGTAGCGCGGCAGCAGCGCTCTTGCCTCCGCGACCAGCTCGGCCCAGGTGCGACGATCGAGAAGGGGGAGCGGTAGCGGCATGCCTAACTCGGTGCCACCGCGAGCTTGAGCACGTGCCGTCCGGGCGATGGCAGCGCGTCCGACGCCACCGGCACCGCGTCGCCAAATGCGTCGGAGTCCGCGTACAGCGCGACGGTCGGCGCCGATGCGACCCCCTCCGTCCCGAGGATCACGGCAACCACCTGGGAGAGCTCGACGGACTGCCCGAATTCCCACCCGGACCCCGGCTGGCCACCGAGCACCGGGTGTAGGAACCTGTCCAGCGCGGCGACCAGGGCTTCCTCGACCTGGGCAGCAGCGCTCGGATCGACTGGCACCACGTCGGCGACCACGGAGATCGGGCGGTAGGTCGGGCCGGCGACCAGGATCTGGCCGGCGATTGCGGCCGGCGCCTCGGCGTTCAGCGCACGTTCGACGCGCCGCAACAGCTCCTGGCTGGGCTGTGGGGCGGGCGTGGCCGAGTGCGGCACGATCACGACGGTGACCCAGCCGAGCTCATCGTGGCCGTCGGGACCGGTCGTCGGCAGGCAGCGGGCGATGGCCACCTCCGGTGAGGCTTCCCTGGCCAGCCATTCGTAGTCGACGCGGGCGACCGAGCGGCCCGCGTTTTTGAGCCGCTGCGGGCCGCGACGCAGCGCGGCCTGCAGCGGCTCGGGGTCGGCACCGCCCGCCGCGGCGACCGGATTGGCCACGGCGCTGACAAACGGGACGGCCGAGTAGAGCTGCGAAATCGAATTGGCCGGGAGGTTGCCGGCTATCCCGCCCTCGAAGTCGTAGCTGAGCATCACCGGCGCACCCGGCGGAGGCACCATCCCCTGGCGCGCGCCGTCGCCGAAGCGGACGAGGCCGGTCGAACGCTCTATCGCGTAGTGGCGATCATGGGCGCTGGACGCGTACAGGTACGGGCGCTCCTGCCATCCGACCCACACCGCGGTGACGGTTCCGCGCGCGTCCTGGTCGAAACGCAGCGCCTCCGACGGGACGTCGGCGAACAAGCTGTTCCACTCCCGGCCCGTGCCGTGCCATTCCTGGACCTCGAGCAGTTCGCGCCCGAGCACCGGGGCATGCTGGGTCAGCATTGCCTGACGCGCCGACCCGTCGCTGGTGCCGAGCACCTCGCCTTGGACAGCCCTGTGCTGGGTCGCCCAGACGGCGTTGACGAAGACGGCGTCCACGGCGGACGGGTCGGGATCGACCAAGTCCTTGGTCCGCGCGCGCAGCCAGTAGGTCGGACCCTCTGGCCCGGGGCTCGCGATCGCGTCAGGGCGCCCGATCGTCTGGACCATGCCGCTGCGTGCGAATCCGGCGGTCTCGTCCAGCACCGCGAGCTCAGCCCACCCGTCCGTGGTCTGGCACTCCCACACGTAAGGGCTGGCGCGGAACGCGGACGCAACGCCGCCAGGCACCTGCACGTACAAGCTCACCAGGCCGATCGGGAGGGCCCGATCAAACCCGAAGTACACCGCGGCATGGCGGTCCGGAAGGGGACGGAAGGGCAGGAACGGCGGGCGCCCGAGCCGGCACGCGTCGGTGAAGTCCTCGTGGACGAAGCCGTTCAGGGCCACGCAGTGGTCGGGTGCGAACGGTCCGATCTGGAAGCTGTAAGAGAACGTGATCGAGCGCAGCATCGGGGGCCGGGGCAAGTTCGAGGTGACGACCTCCCAATGGCCTTGCCGGTCCTCAACGGAATAGCTGGCCGGTCCGCCGTAGCCACCCTGCACAACGCGGACGCGCAGCCAGAAGTGGCTTTCGCCGGTAACGTCGACCTTCGCCCAGTCGCCGGGACGCAGGAAGCTGACGGACGGGGTCCTGGCCGTAGGGGTCGTCAGGTTCGCCGTGCGGTCGACGAACTCGCTCTCGACCCCGCCGAGCCTGCCCCAGACGCCGGGACCGGTGCTGTACTCCCAGAGCAGCTCGAGCTCGGAGGACGGCGTGACAATCGTCCCCGGCGTGAAGCTGAGATCGATCCCGATGCGTGCGCCCGCCTGCTGCAGGGCCTGGTCGCACGCAATGAGTAGGTTCGACGACACGACCGGTTGCGGCCCGAACGGCGCGAAGTCGTTGCTCGGGTCGACTCGGAGTTCGTCGACGAGCGCGACATCCGGCGCCAAGCCGTCGTTCTGCAGCGCCAGCCGAACCGCGATCGTGTCGACGGCCGGGAGGTTCGGGTCATCCTTGCTCCCGTACGCGGGCAGCGGCGTCTGCATCCGGGCGCGGAGCCAGTAGCTCGCGACGCCTGCGACCTCACCCTGGGCCGCCGGCGGTCCGCAGCTCTTGTACAGCTGAACGTCTCCGGCGCGCGCGAGCCCGCGGGTGTGGTCGTCGATGGGGTCGAACGCGACCCAGCCGTCCTTCGCCAAATACTCCCAGGTGAGGCCCAGTCCGTTGGGCAGCTTGCGCCGGCCGGTCTTGGTGGTGGCTTCGAGCGACAGGTCGGACTCGAGGCCGAAGTCCAACGCGACGGTTACGCGCCCGGCCAGTGCGAGCAGCGAGTCGTGGCCGAGGTACAGGTGGTGTGTAACCGGCTGCATTTCGTCGTAGAGGACAAACCCGGTATGCAGATCGCCCGAGTGATCGGCGTAGCGGTCGACGTCCGGGTACGTGCTGTAGACAGCGGACAGGCGCGAGCGCGCCAGCGCGATCCCCTCGTCGGTGGCGAACACGGTCGGATCAGGGGTCGCGGCCGGCGCCGGGGCGGGCGCCGGGGCGAGCGAGGTACCCAGTTGCGGCGGCCGCGGCGCGGCGACCTGACTGCCCTGGGGAAGTGGTGGATCGATCTGAGCGCTCGGATCGATCGTGAATACGAGCGGCGCGCGCGCCGCCTGTGGATCGAGCAGATCGATGCCCAGCGCATCGAGGAAGGCGAGCTGCCCCTTGCCGACCGCGCCGTCCAACGCCGCGATTACCTGCTCGCAGTATCGCGAGAGGATCTGCAGCAGGGCGTAGCCGTTCGCGCCCGGCTGCGGGCGCCAGTACGACGAGTAGCCTGCCAGGTTGGCGAGGAGCCCCGACAGAACCACAGCGGCGTCGCGCCCGTCGGCGATGGGTGTTGTGACCGCTGGCATCTATCCGCTCACCGGCCCTCTCGCAGGAAGAACGGGTAGACCAGGTTGGCCAGCGTGTTCGTGGCGCGGATCGTGTACTCGATGCGGATGAGCAGCCGGCCGAACGCGGCGTCGTCCGGCGATACCGTCACGTTCGCGACGTCGATCCTCGGCTCCCACCGCACCAGCGCCTGCTCGACCCGGTGCTGAACCATCGCCAGCGTGCCGGTGCTCATCGGCTCGAACAGGAGCCGCCGCAAGCCGGCGCCGAAGTCGGGGAGCATCACCCGCTCGCCGGGATCGGTCTCGAGGATCAAGCGGATCGCCTGCTCGATGTCTTCGGCGTCGGCGACCATTCGAACGTCGTTGTCCAATCCGACGCCAACCGGGAATGCCCAGCCGCGGCCGAGGAAGTCGCCACTGTGCATGAGGTCAGTCACCGATGGTCACCCGGACGCTCCCGACCGCGATCGAGGCGCCACAGCCGGCGCTGTCCCCGACGCGCAGCGCACCACGACCGCCGATCAGCACGGTTGAGCTCCCCCGCGCGAAGTTCGACGGCGGGTGCTGTGGAATGGGACAGACGTGTAAGTCGCCGACCACCGCGGCGGGCATGCCTTCGATGGTCACGAGGGGAGCTCCGCCGGCCCGACGACCCCGCCGTGGGTCGTCGCATCGCCGGTGCGTGCTGCTGGGGGTGCGATGTCGGGCCTCAATTGATGCTCACCGTCTTGCCGCTGATCACCACAGATCCGCCCTTCAGCTCCAGCGTGCCCTTAGCGTCGATGGCGATGTTGGCCCCGGCGACCGTCACCACCCCGGACGACGCACTGACATCGATGGACCCGACCGAGTTCGAGATCGTGATCTTGCCCGTATGCACGTCGAGGACCACGGACAGCAGACCGCCCGAGTCGGTGATCGAGATGCGAGGTTGTGCATCGCTGTCGTCGAGGACGATCGTGTGCCCGCCCCGGCTCTCGATGGTCAGCGACTCATGGGCAGCCCGGTCGGTGAAGCTGATCGTGTGGCCACTCCGGCTGCGCAGCTCGCGCTTGTCGGCCTGCGGCGAACGCTCGGGCGGACGCGCGGTGTCGCTCCACAGGAAGCCGAGGATGTACGGATGCTGCAAGCTGCCGTGGCGAAAGGCGACAAGCGCTTCGTCGCCGACCTCAGGGAGCAGGTATGTGCCGCGGTTGCCGCCGGCCCACGCGGTCGCAACCCTTGCCCAGGCAGAGTCGGCCTGCGACGAGAGCCACGGGAACTTGAGCTTGACCCGCCCCAATCCCTGCGGGTCATCGAGGTCACTGACCTCAGCGAGCGCCACGCCGTGGACCCGCTGCTCGGCGTCCTCGATCTCCCCCTCGAACGTTCGCACGCGGCCTTCGAGCAGGCCGAGGATGTCGAGCTCCTGGCTCATCACACGAGCTCCTTGCGGACCTCGAAGGCGGTCCGATACCCCGAGTTGTCCAAGCTGTGCGAGACGCTGGTCAGCCGATACTGGGCGCCGCTGAACGCGTCGCCGAGGCCACTGAGCGCGATCACCCGGCCGACGCGCATGCGCGGATCGCCCACGGCGGTCCCGCGTCCCGTCGTGCGGTTGTTTATGCGCCGGCGCATTTCGCCGAGCACCCACTTGATCGCATCGACTGGGGTGTCCAGCGGGATGTCGGGCAGTCCGAGCGTCGCCTCGACGGTCTCGGACATCTCGGCGAACAGGGCCGGAACGACGCGGATCCCGATGCTGTCGCCGTCCCAACGTACCTGCACGGCGAGCTCGAGGTCGAGTTCGGCGACGTGGACCTTCAGGGTGACCCCGAGGATCTGCCCGATGCTCGTGTGCTTGGGGGAGAACTCGACCAGGGACTCGCCCCACTTGAGCTCGACGTCCGGCGGCGGGAGTCCCGGCAGCGAGAATTTGAAGTTCATGAAGTCGCCGTCGACCCACATGTCGAAGCCGTACTCGGCTGCGATGCCGCGCAGGAACCGGTAGTCGCTCTTCTTGTACTGGTAGCGCGGTCGCTGATTGATGAGGTTGAGCGCCCCGACCGCCGCGGCGGGATCGGGATCGGTGATGAGGAAGTTCTCCGCCGCCACGATCGCGGCGATCACCGAGTCGGGCAGGTACCACGGGAAGGCGCGCTGCTTCGTCCCCTCGGTGAGCCGGAACATGAAGTTGTGGGCGCTGATCGTCACCGTCGGCATGCCGCCGGCCGGGAACACCGGATCCACGCCTGTGACGGTGCCCTTGAATAGCGAGGCCAGCCCGTTCGGCTGATAGCCCAGCCCGAGTTCGACCGCGCGGCCGAGGGAGAAGAGCGGGTGATCGAGCAGCCGGAGATCCTGGTTTGCGAACTCGATCTCGACACGATCGGCACCCTGCAGCGACTCCTCGAAGCGGACGCTGATCATCGAAGCCCGGAGGTCGGCGGGCAATGGCTGTCCGTCGAGCGCGATCGCGCAGTCCGGTACGTAAGTGCTGGCGAGCGCGGCCGGCACTATGCCGCCGTCCGGGCTGTGAAGAGCAGCCCCGAATCAGGATCGCGGAAGGGAAGGCTCGGCACGAGCAGCTCCCGCGCCGGTTCCACGCGGCGCGGGTCGTCGATCTTGTTCGCGATCGCGATGGGGCGCCAGAGGCCAGGATCCCCGTAGAACTCGGCTGCAACCTGACTCAGCGTCTCGCCGTGCGCGAGGCGGTGCCGGCGCGTGTAGTCCGCCGTCTGGCGTCGTACCTCCTGGGCCTCCCCGAGCGCCGTCTTGTACTCCTGGAACGTGACCTGCAACCGCGCGCGAACCGGGATGCCACTGTCCATGAACATCGTGAACCGCTGGTTGACGCGGCTGAGCACCCCGGTGAAGCTCAGTCCCCCCCAGCCGAACAGCACAATCGGCGGTGCGTGCGTCTCCGGGTTGATCGCCATCAGGTCGACGACCTTCTGGGTCATCTGACGCACGTCGCTGCGGGCCGGGTTGACGGTGCGGCTGCTGTGAGTGTGCCGCTCGAGGCTGTCGAAGACGAGCTCCATCTCGAGCGTGCGCAAGTTGCCGTGTACGAACTGCAGGAGGGGTGTGCTCAGACCGGGGATCGCCGCCTGCGCGAAGGTCGTGTCCTTGTTGAGGGTGTACTCGTCGGGGTTGAAGAGCACCTCGACTCGCTCGCCGGTGTCCAGGTTGGTCAGCGTGGCCATCTCGAGCGACATCAGAAGCGGCCCATCCGCTCGCGCTGGGCGATCGCCCGTCGTTCGATCTGTCGCAGCACCTGGGTGGCGATTGCCTCGATGTCCGGCACCGCGGCGGCGAAAGCCGCCGGGCCCGCCGGACCGGCGCCGCCCGGAAGCCCGGCGGGGCCCGACTCGCCGCGCGTCGAGACAGCCGCGGGAATCGAAGGCGTCGGCCTGGACGGAACGGCGGCGGGATTGAGCGCAACCGTGGTCATGGGGACGAGCGTCGGGCGCGGCGGCAGAGGCCCCGGTTGCCCGACGTCCCGATGCGAGACGATCACGACGGACGGTCCGGCCTCGATACGCCCGTATCGGGAGGGTCGCGTGATCAGCGTCCGCTCGGCCCGAGTGTGCCTGGCGACCTCGACCCGCGTCACCCGCGGGTCGGGCTCGGCGCTCGGGCGCACCACGGTGCGTTCCTGGCGTACGTCGCGAGGCGGCGGCGCCGACATGATCCGCGGGACTGAGCGTTCCGCTCGAACGACGGTCTGCAGCCGCACGACGCTGGGGCGCCGCAGCGCGAGAACGAACTCCAGAGGTACGACGCGGGGCTCGCCGCGACACCAGCGCCGCGCCGAGATCCAGCGGCTTCCTGGCCCCGGACGCAGCCGCTCACGCATGCGCGGAGGCCTCGTTGACGCGCGTATTGAGGCCGGAGATCTCGCTCACCCAGCGCCGCCTGTCGCGGTGCTCGAGCGTGAGGATCTCGTTCGCGTCCCAGTGGAAGTGGTAGGCCACGAACGCTACCTCCTCGAAGAGAGCGTCGAGGGGGTAGCCTCGAACCCCCCCAGGCGGGGCACCTCGACCTCAACCTCCTGCTCGCACTCGGGGCACTGGACGCGGAGCCGCTCTGCATCCAGAGCGTTGATGCGGTTGTAGAGGTCCTGGAGATAGGCGAGATCCGTCGCATAGAGCTCCTCGACCACCTTGGGCGTGACCTGGCTCAGGCTCCCGAGCGAGGTGACCACGCGCGCGAGCAGGATCACGATGAGATACGCCGGGTTCTTCTCGACTCGCGGGTCGCGCAGAGGCAAGATCTCATCGGCCGCGGTGGCGCGGCGCATTACACCATCGCGGTGCAGGGTCCCGTCGCCATTGCTGTAGCCGACGGGCAGCACGAAGTCGAACTCGGTCTGGAGCATCGCCACTCAGCCTCGCTCGACGCCCTCGTGGGCGAGCTTCGAGCGACTCCACGCTCAAGTCGCTGGCGGCGGCGTTGAAGCTCGCGCCGTCCCATTTCGTGGGCCACGCGTCGGTGAAGTTCCAACGCGCCTTCTCATTCCCCTGCGCGTCGAGCTGAACGATCGATCCGTTCCGGCGCTGGATGGCTCCCTGAAGTGCGGCACGGTGCCACTCGTAGAGCTCGGTGGAGTCGGTCAGGCCCCACTTGAGCGTGATGTTCGGGTATTTGACCCGGCCGGGTAGCTTGGCGACCTGCCCCCTCCCGCCCTCGGGGTTCTCGACCACCTCGACCGAGGAACCCAAGCCCGTGCATTCGCGGAAGTGCGCCTGGGTTATCCCGTCGAGCTCAACCCTGAACAGGTAGCTTGGATATGGATCGATTCTGGTTGCCGTTGGCATCTCGCTCCCCTCACACCTCGGTCACGGATGAGTTGCCCTGCCAGATCCCGAAGCGCACCACGATGAACTCGGCTGGATACGACGGGCGCACGCCGATCTCGACGGTCAGGTAGCCGAGTGCCATCTGGTCGGGTGGGTTCAGCACGTCGTCGATGCGCACGTAGAACGCGTCCTTGGCCGTCGCGCCGAAGAGCGCGCCGTCACGCCACACCCTGGTCAGGAACGCCCCGATCGAGCGCTTCAGCTTGCCCCACAGCTCCTGGGTGTTGGGGTCGAAGACGAAGTCGCGGATGCCGACCGTGATCGAACCCTCCAGGAACAGGAACAGCCGGCGGACGTTCACGTATTGCCAGTTGGTGTTGCCCGCTGCCACCGCGTTCGTCCTTGCCCCCCAGACCGTCGGCTGACCGCCGCGGAACACCCGGATCACGTTGACGCCGTAGGGCGGAAGGTTCAGCAGCCCCTGCTCGTTGTCGCCGAGCACCGACTCGACACCGATGGTTCCCTGGAGGTTCGCCTCGATCCCGGCCGGCGCCTTGTGCACCCCGCGCGAGTTGTCAATCCTGGCGTACACGCCGGCGACGTGGCCGGAGGGCGGAACGAGCACGTTCGGGGGCACGACGGCGGGCGGAGGGCTGCCCGGCGGAGGCGGAGCGGGCGGCACCAGGACCCAGGGGTAGTAGAGCGCCGCAAAGCCAGAGCCGTTGCCGGTGACCGACCCGATCTGGTCGGCCACGCTGCCCGGGCCGGTGATCGGTGCGCCGATCCTGGAGTCCAGAATCGCGAAGCGGTCCCCCACCTTGGGCGGCGCTCCCTGGCAGTGATCGAGGATGAATCCCTGCACGGCCGCGTCCTGTCGATCCGGAACGGCGACGATGTTCACGTCGACGTTGACGAGCGCGTCGAGGGCGTTCTGGTAGTCGCTGGGGAGCAGGCTGTCCAGTGCCTCGTCGACGCCCAGAACGGTGGGCGCCACCGGGCCAACCGCGACCGGGAGATTCTCCGGTGGCAGATGGGGGTTCGGCTGCGTCGGCGGGGAGAGCGAGATGAGCCGTGAGTGCGGGTTGACGAGCGTCCCGTAGTAGCGCGGGCTGAGTGGATCCAACGAAAGGAATGGGTAGCGCTCGACGATCGCTCCGCGAGTGATGTCGAGATCGAACTCGCACGACGTCGCCGTCAGGTTGGGGGCGGCACCACCGACCGCGCGGCTGTAGTCGGCGGGGACGGGGGCGCGCAAAGTGACGCGGTAGGTCACGAACTGCGTCGGGCCGGTCAGCGTGACCGATTCGCGCGTCACCGTCGCGACCACCGCCGGGTTGGGCGCACCGCCGTCGTCGAGCATGAGGATCGTCCCCGGTACGAGGTACGAGGCGGCGTTGGGAGGATTGACGGAGAACCGGATGACCCGGTCGCCATCGGCACTGCGGAGGTCGGCGAGCCGCAGGGTGCCGCCCGTCGCCGCGCTGGCCAGCGGCTGGCTGAGCGTGACCGTGTCGTTGCGGATCGTCAGCACCTTCGCGCGCGGCGCCGGCGCCGGATCGGAGTCGATGCTGACGAGGTCGCCTGGCCTGAACTTCGCCGCGTCGTCGGCGGACGCGAGGGTGATGTCCGTCCCGACCACCGTGTTGATCGTCGCGGCGTGCTCGAATGCGACGAGGTTCGTGAGAGCCTGGGTCTCCTTCACCTCCACCTTCATCGTGTTGGGGCCCGATCCAACGTCGAGTGCCTTGAGCACGACCGCCGCCGGGGGCGCCGGGGGTGTCACGCGGTCGTACAGCGGCATGCTCGCGGCGGAGGCGTTGCTCACGCGCACGATGTAGGCGCGCTGCCCCTCGTTCTCGAAGAAGCCGCGAACGGCGTACCAGAGGTAGAAGCCGGGCAGCGGCTGGTTGCCGTAGACCTGCCTGAACTGGTCCCAGCTCGTCACCAGCCTCGGCTCGAGGATCGGCCCGGAGGGAGCGGGGCCGATGAAGCCGGCGACACTGGTGCTCACGCCCTGAATGGGCGGGGCAGGCGTGAATTCTTCGACGTAGACGCCGGGATAGCTGGTCGCCATCGGGCTGAGGCCTCCATTCGGTCGGCTTGCAGGGTCTTGGTGGCAAGCCTGAGGGCGACTCTACGGGCGGCGCGTCACCTCGCCGTCACCCGTCTGTCACAACGCGCGGTGACGCCGGATCGCGTCGAACGGCCCGAGGATTCGCCCAGGCCACCGATGGTTTTCGGGCGGCAGGCCCGTCTTGCAGATGATCGGCGGTCATCGTGGGTGGAGCCCGGGGCGTCACCTTGCGTGCATTGCCGATAGCGTCTCGTCCGGGTGCGTCGCCTCGATCCGCGCCGGCGCCCGTCTAGAGAGGTGCTCGCAGATGGGCTTCCGGCCCGGTTGCCGCAGACCGCGCCGATGGGCGGCGGGGAGGCTGGCGGCCGAACGGCTTATTCGGGGACGGGCTCTCGATGCAGGCCTCAGCTTCCGCGCTGATTGGCCAGTGGTCCAGACGTCCACGTGGTCGGCCTCACGCTCGGAGCTCGTGGGCTGCGAGGTCGGGCTGATCGGCGGAGACCGGCCAGGAGCGGCCCCGCCGCGGTCCGTGAACTGCAGCCGCTCTCGCGCGCGCAGCACCGCCGGCCCGGTGAGGTCTTGCTCGGGATCCCCGCCGAGCGCCCGCCTCGGCTCGCGAGACGTTCAGCCGCGGATCCCCAGTGTGCAAGCGGGTCCGCGGATGATCAGCGGCGGCTTGTGCGGGACCAGCCTCTGCAGGAAGTTCTCGTCGGACGGTTGCAGCCCTGACGGCTCACCGACCCCCTGCCGGTCGCCTGTGACCGTCACGATCGTCCCGGACGGCACGCCGATCTTCCCGCCGATCGTGAACTCGGCGACGGCAAGCGAATTCGGACCGGTGACGATCTGATCGCCCGGGTACATGTTCGCGCCGGTGGCGGCTTTGATGATCTGTCCGTCCGCGCGTTTGATGTACACGTGATCGCCGTTGAACGCGATCAGCGTCGCGGTCACCGGGCGCCCCCCGCGCCGGCAGCGATGACGGCCGCGATGCCGGCGCCCGCACGCCATCCGAGCGACCGGCCCGGCGGCGGCACCGCGGGCGACGGGGGGCGGAGGCGGAGCGCTCATCGGAAGGTGCGGGTTCAGCGCGTCGGACACCGGGAAGCTGACGCCGAGGCCTTGCGGGCGCCCGGCGCCGTCAAGTCCCCAGCTCGCGCAGCCTGATCCGTCCGGAAGGCCGACGGTCCACCCCGCCGGCGCCGCCGTGGGCGGGCACGGCGTGGCGCCGTCTGAGAGCACGGGCGGGCCTCCGACGTCCAGCCGCACGCCGGCAGCGAACAGGGAGCCGGTGGGCACCGCCGTGTACAGGTTCAGGCTGTCCGGCATCCGGCGCGTGAAATGCAGGATGAACGCGAGCGTGTGCTGGCCCGCAGGAAGGTTCGGAGACAGCCAGACGGCGTCCGCGACCGGCAGCCCGTCCTCCCGCATGACCCATGTGAACGGAACTGGACGTGAGTCGAGCAGCATGCTCGCGGTCGTGGAGGCGATCATCTGATCGCGCTCCGAGGCGTTTGCGGCGACCCACGGTGCGTGAAAGAGCACGCACTCGCCGGCGTTCAGGCGGACCGGAGCCGCGTGCAGCGTCAATATCACCTGGGTCGGGTTCGCGCACGGAGAGCCCGGGTCCGCGGCGCGTGCGGCGGGGGCGAGCGCGGTCAGGCACGCGAGCGCGCACAGGAAGGCGAAACGGAAACGCATGGGCATATCTCTGATGATCGTCACCGGTGCGCGTTCCTTCACCGCATCGCAGGGGCGGTCGGCGGACCGCCGGTGGTACCTGTCGTGATACAGCTCCGGCCTGCAGGCGTGCCTTCGAGCAGGCGGCTTGTTGCACAGCGCGCGCAGGAGCCCGGTCAAGGCCGCGTTCTGAGGGGGTGGAGCCAT
Organism: uncultured Solirubrobacterales bacterium; assembly: GCA_963757795.1. Taxonomy (GTDB): domain Bacteria; phylum Actinomycetota; class Thermoleophilia; order Solirubrobacterales; family Solirubrobacteraceae; genus Palsa-465. The sequence goes on from CAVWSI010000010.1 coordinate 136,510, forward strand.
CGGCGATTTCCTCTGGGGTCCTCCAGTCCCCGCCGGGCGGGAGTGTGGGCCCGCGCGTCGAGCAGGACGCCTCGCGGTGGCGTGGAGTCCGCCTGGCCGGGGTCTCCAGATGCCACGTAGGCTCTATGGATGTTCGATCGGCTTGACTTCGTCTACATGCCGAGCCGGGACGTCGCCGCCGATCTGAAACACTTCACCCGCGGGTTGGCCGCCGAAGTCGTATTCGCCATCGAGGCCTTCGGAACACGCGTGGCGATGGTGCGGTTGGCCCCGGATCCTCCCCCGCTCCTGTTCGCCGGGCATCTCCAGGGCGACCAACCGGTCCTGGTCTACCGCGTCGCGGATCTCGAACAGGCAGTCGCGGAACTCCGCGACCGCCAGGTCGAGCTCGGCATGGGGTTCGAGATCCCTCACGGGCGTGGCGTCGAGATCACGAACCCGGGACCCCAAAGGGTCGCTGTGTACGAGCGCACGCGCCCAGAGGCCGACGAGCGACTCGCCGGACGGCGCGACTTCTGAGACCTGACATCACAGCCTCGCTCGCTTCGCGCCGCGCGCGGCTCGACACCCCGCACATGGGAGGAGGCCGCCGGCACCCGGCGAAACTCATCGGATGCCCCGCCTGGCTTCCGTCGTCTACGTCGTGATCGGCGTCATCGTGGCCTCCCAGCACAGCTACTACGCCCACCTGGGCAGCTTCTCCCAGGTTCTCTCCGCGGTGGTGGCAACGGCCCTGTGGCCGCTCATTCTCCTCGGGGCGAACCTCCACCTCAGCCTCGCCAACGTTTAGCGCACTGTCGACACAGAGTCATCACCTCGGGGTGGAGGCGTTTTGTACGGATAGATGATGTCGATGTCGTGACTGACGTCGGACGTCAATCAGTTCCTTGGTGCGCGACGGTCTTCTTCACCAGCGGCGACCGCGCCGACGTGATCGCGATTCCGGTGGGGGCGCTCGCTGATCCGTCCTTTCCGCCTCCGGACTACTCGCTCTGGGAGGAGCGACGGCACACGTGGGTGGTGCCGCCAGCGGACTCCTAACACATCGCCTAGCGGCCGCAGGCTTGATGGGCACCTAAATCATTTGCTACCCCGCGTTCCATGACTGCGACGGCAAGCAGGTTCGGGGAGCGCACGGCCGAGAATCCCCAGAAGCCTGGATCGGAAAACTGGTGCGCCGCGAACTGGACCGTCAGCCCTCCGTCGATCCGGACGACAGAAGTGTCGCTGAAGCAGGTGCGGGACCTACGCCGGCCGGGGAGCAAGAGCAGTCGCGCGACTGCGCCCTCAGGGCTGCTCGCGCGGCGTCCCCGCCCGTGTCACCGTCTTCTCCTCAGCGAGCAAGTGACAGTCTGGCCAGAATGCCGGGTTCCCCGTCCGGAGCGACGGCACGAGAGGGTCTGATTCCCACTCCCTGGCTTCCGGATCCGATACGAGCGACCGTGAGACCGTTGCTCCACAAATCTGGCCAGGCGGTACGGTCCGCCTGGGGTGGAGAATTCGCGACACAACCAACGCGAAAGCTCACAGCGCACCGGACGACGGTATTCGAGATGCCAAGCGCCAGAAATCCGTTCGTACTCGGACGGGTTCGGCATTGGGCTGCCTCGACCTCCGGCGCCGTCGCGGCTCCCTTCGGTCCAAACGGCGTGCCGTCGTGCATTGGAACGCCGGGAACGAGGACCTCCGTCGCGGCGTCTCCAGTCGAGTGCAGCACGATCGAAGTAGCTGGACCATCGAGGCTGAACTGCGCCAGTGCAGCGATTGCCGAGGCGCTGTCACGTAACTACACTCGGCATCGGGCCGGTCGGCCCAGACAGCCCCCACCTGGGCACGTACTGGTCCGCCGCGGCCGCGCCCCACACGGCGCCCCGGGACCGCGCATCCCGGGGCGCCGTCGCGTGTGCCCCCAAACGGACCCTGTTTATCGCCCCCTCTACATACATCAACGCAGAGCGAGCCAAAAGGTTGGCCCATCCAGCTCCCTCGTTTTCGAGAGATCTGCTGGTGGGATTCGCCCTAGCGATGTTGTGAATTCGATGCGCTAAACCAACGTCCACCGTTCGGAAGCGTTCCCATGGGGTGAAAGGCGGCCGATGTTCTCGGTCGCCTCGCGATGCCCCGGCCCAGGCCGTTGGTGACTCGGGACGGGATTCCCGAGGCACCGCTTTTTGGAGAGGGGTTTCCACCCACGCACCGTCTTTATGGCCGATGCATACTTCGCTCATGGTGGTAGTTGCGACGCGATTTGCGTTCGGCCGCATGTTCGAGCGTGGAGCTAGGCGTGTTGAGAGCGACGAGGAGCTGGTTTCGCGGGTGCGAGCTGGAGACGGCCTCGCGTTCGAGGCGATCTACGATCGCTACGCCACCGGAGTGCTGGCGTTCTGCCTGCATCTGCTCGGCAACAGGGACGCGGCGGAGGACGCGCTGCAGCTCACGTTCGTGGCTGCGTATCGGGCGCTGCGGCGCGGCGGCGAGCGGGAGATCGCGCTGCGGCCGTGGCTGTATACGATCGCGCGCAATCGCTGCATCTCTGAGCTGCGTGCCTGGCGAGAAGCGGTCTGCAGCGAGAGCGTGCTCGATGAACTCCGCGGCGGGGACACACCCGTGGTGCAGGTACAGCGACGCGAGGAGCTGCGCGAGCTGCTCGCCGACATGCAGCGCCTGCCGGCGGATCAGCGTGCGGCGCTGGCCCTGTTCGAGTTGGGAGATCAGTCCCACGCCGAGATCGCGGCCGTGCTCGGCGTACGCCGCGAGAAGGTCAAGGCACTGATCTTCCAGGCTCGCGAGGCGCTCGTCCGCGGCCGCAACGCTCGCGAGCGTCCGTGTGCGGAGGTGCGCGAGCACCTGGCGACGGCCCGCGGGCGGATCCTACCGCGCAGCATGACCCGCGCGCACATCGAACGCTGTCCAGCCTGTGCGGCGTACGAGGCCGAGGTCCACCGCCAGCGCGCGGCGTTCGCGCTGCTTATCCCGCTAGCGGCGGCCGGCAAGCTCAAGGCATCCGTGCTGACGTCCGCGTTAGGTGGCGGTGGCGGAGTTGCGACGCCCGCGCTCGGCGCCGGAGGCGGTGGGGCTGCGGTCGGAGGCGGCGGGGCGCTGTCCGGGGGTGGCGTGAGCGCAGGTGGGGCGAGCGTTGGTGGCGCGACCGCCGCTGCCGGCGGTGCGACCGTGTCCACGGGCGGCGCGACGATCGCCGCGGGGGGTGCCGCAACGGCAGCCGGAGCGAGTGGCGCTGCGGGTGCCGGGACTGTCGCAGCGGGGGCCGGCGCGGCCGTGAGCGGCGCAGGGCTTGTCGGGATCGCCGCGACCCCAGTCGCGAAGCTCATGACAGCAGTCACGATCGCGACAGTCGTGGGCACAAGCCACGCGAATCATCCGGTTCGAAACGTCTCACGGGTGGCGATCCATCCCCACGTAGCACCAGCGATTTCGCCGTCTCGGGTCGCGCCGAGCGTAAGCAGCGCCTGGACCGCTGCGGCGTCGCCCGCCGCGCCGAGCTCCACGCCGACACCGGACGGGAGCGTCGGCGCCGCACCGGTCCCAGCCACGACGGCCGCCCGAACCGGGAGCTCAGCCGGGCCGGCCGTGGACGCGGGCTCGAACCCGGCAACATCGACCAGCGACGCTGCTTTGTCCAACTCCAGCGACCCGAGCGCCGACAGCTCGACGAGCCCGAGCGACTCTTCGAGCCCCACGGCGACCTCGACCCCCCCGATCGCCGGCACCGATTCGACCAGCACGGCCAGCAGCACGCCGACGAGTCCAGACCCCTCGACCGCCACCCCGCGGCCAAGTACCGACTCCTCGACCACGACTAGCACCTCGACGACCGACACGAGCCCGGCGGCGCCGGCGAGCAGCGACCCCTCGCCCGACGGGGCAACGACAACCACCACCACCGACCCGACCCCGACGACCGACTCTTCCTCGACAACGACACAGACCAGCGCCGATCCGTCATCGACAACGGCGGATCCAGCGACGAGCCCGCCGCCGCCGACGAGCGGCAGCTTTTGACAGACGCTCAGCCTGCGCTGACTGCGCGGCGAGCGCGAGCAGAACGCCAGGCGCGCGGGTCCGAGGCGCGGAAAGGCGCTAGCCAGCCATCGACACCTCGGAATCGTCGGGGTGTTGCGACGACCGCGAGAACCGAAGCACCGGGGAACGGGCTTGGCGACGGCGGCGAGCGCCTGCACGAGTGGGCGCTCACAGGTGCCGACGCGGGCGGCAAGGGCGTCCCGGCGCTGGTGTCGGGAGGCGTCAACGGGCAGCTCGTCGACGAGTTCATGTCGACCGGCGCGGTCGTGGGCTGGCCGGGGGACGTTCGAGCCGGCAGGCGGCTGGGGCGGCGATCATCACGACGGCGTCCCGATCTTCATCCTGACGCGCCAGCAGCCGTACAGCTTCGCCGAGCAGCACCGGGACGACATGCAGCTCGAGCTCGTCGAGGACGCCGGCGGCAAGCGCGCGCTCGGGGCACCGCCTGTCACCGAAGGGAGCACCAGCCATGTCACTCGCCCGCGTCCATTCATCTCCGTCTCGGCTGCGGACAGGAGGCGAAAGTAGCGCGCCGCAGGGGCCTCGGCGGTTCTCCTTGCCGAGCGCTTTGCGGGTCTCGAGAACGATCGGGGCTGAGGCCCCCGCTGAGAGTCAACGCGGTCCTCTGGATGCGGCGGGCGAGTGGGTTTGCGTCGTGACCGGCGCGCGCGCTTTCAGAAGTCCGTTGTGCCGGCCTGCTTGACTGACGTGTCGATGACCATCGAAGCCGAGGAGCCGGCTGCGGAAGCGCGAGAGCTGCCGACCGGACGGATCGCGCGGACCGCCCGGATCGGCGGCCTGGTGACTGGGCAGGGCATGCGGTGGGCGGGCATGCGGACAGCCAATCGAGTCCGCTCGCCAGAGCGCGCCGCCGCCGCACAGAATGAGCGGACCGCCGCGCTCGTCAACGAGCTCGTCGAGCAGCTCGGACGGATGCGGGGGGCGGCAATGAAGGTCGGGCAGGTGCTCTCGATGGTCGAGCTCGACGGCCTTCCCGAGGACGAGCGCGGCGTGCTGCAGGCGAAGCTCGCTGAGCTTCGCGATGACGTCCCGCCGGTTCCGTTCTCGAAGCTGGAGCGGCTGATGCGAGACGAGTTCGGCGGACCGCTCAGCCGCGTCTTCTCCGAGTTCGACGAGCGCGCGTTCGCGGCGGCGTCGATCGGCCAGGTCCACCGAGCGACGACGCGCGACGGTGATGATGTGGTCGTGAAGGTCCAGTATCCGGGGGTGGCGGAGGCGGTCGAGGCCGACCTGCGTAACGCGATGCTGCTGCTGCCGCTGGTTAAGCGGCTCGCGCCCAGCCTTGACGCGAAGGCGCTCGCCTTGGAGTTGCGCGAGCGGATCGTCGAGGAGCTCGACTACGAGCTCGAGGCGCAGAACCAGCGGCGGATCGAGCGTTTGCGCCGCAGCCATCCGTTCATCTCCGTGCCCGCGGTCAACAGCCGGCTCTCGACGCGCCGGGTGCTTGTTTCCGAGTACATCGGGGGTGATCGGTTCGGGGCGGTTCGCCGGCTTGACGAGCCGCAGCGCGATCGCTACGGGGAGATCGTGTTCCGCTTCTACTTCGGCCTGCTGTACCGCGACCGGATCGCGCTGGGCGATCCGCATCCCGGCAACTATCTGCTGCGTCCGGACGGCCACGTCGGCTTCCTCGACTACGGGCTGCTGCGCGACGTCAACGCCGTGCGCGGCGACGCCGAGCGCCGGATCGCGCACGCTGTCGATGCCGGCGATGCCGCGGCGCTGAAATCCGCGTTGGTGGCGGGCGCGTATCTGCCCTCCGACAGGGCGGAGCTTGTCGACGGCGAGCTGGCGCTGAAGCTGATGCGGCGGGCGACGCGGTGGTACGCAATCCCCGGTGAGCGGCGCTTCTCTGGGGAGCAAGGCCGTCGTGGTCGCGAGCGCCGGCCGGTAGACGAGGAGCGTCAGGCCGAGGTCAAGGACCTGCTAAGCCAGTTCACGCTGCCGGCCGAGACGATCCTGATCCGACGGATGCACATGATCGTCGGGGTCGTGCTCGGTCAGCTCCGGGCCGGTGCCGATTGGGGCGCGATCGCCGCCGAGTACCTGCACTGCGAGCCGCCGGCGACGCCGCTCGGTGAGGCCGAGGCCGAGTACTTCACGCGGCACGGTCGACCGAGCCGGATCTGAGGCACCGCGGAAGGCGACGGTGCACGTCGCGAGAGTAATGGGGGACTCGCGGACGGCATACCCGCTGGACTTGCTCGTCGCGCCAATAGGAGGGACGCCGCCTGCTGGCGCGCCTTCCTTTTGATCCGCTCGACCATCAACGCCGGCTCGTCTGATCGCGATCATCCAGATTCGCCAACGCGATCGTCGGCTCGGCGGGATCGGGCTGAGCAGAGCAGTCGTTCGCGGCGGTGCGAGCTGCGAGCAGGCCGGCGACGCTGCGGACCCCTGCCGGCGCGTTCACGCGAAGGGAGCTGTTCGCCTTCGAGTTGTCGCGAGCGTTACCGTCTCATTGGGGGCGCGAGGCGGTCGTGCACAACGGGGAGCCCGGCGGAATTTGCCGACATCCGCTTCGCTCGACCTGATCGTGCGTCACGTGGGCGCGGTATGGTGTGGCCGAATCAAGACCCAGCCGAGTCTCCGCGCCACGGCGTTGGAGAGCGGGGGACCCAAGGGAGCCGCGAGGCTCCGGGGGGCGAATCGCCGGCCAGCCGGCGTAGTGCGAACTCTTTCAGCGCGAGCCCGTCAGCTAACCCCGTAGGCCCCAGAGAGAGGAGGGGTTATGTTTGCGCACCTACGTGCTACTCGCGTGGCGGGTGTCGCAGCGCTCGCTGCGATGCTCGTATTGGCCGCTCGCGCGTCCGCGAGCGCTATGGAACCCACCGCGGTCGGCTCGGCAACGAGGGTTGTCCAGACCGGCCTCTTGTCCGTAGCGTCCATCGGTCACATGGTTCGACCCAGCGGGCACCTCGCCGAGGCATGCCCGAATGCCAATGCCGCGGCAGCATCCGCGCCGAGGCAGGCGATGCAGGAGGCGGTGCTGTGCATGGTCAACGAGCAGCGCACTGCCCATGGGCTCCCGTCGCTGGGAGCGTCCGCCCAGCTCACGCGTTCGGCTCAGGTCTGGTCGGACGAGATGGTGGCCCGCGACGTGTTCAGCCACGGCTCGGATTTCGCGGCTCGGATCAGCGCTGCGGGCTATCACTGGGCAGCGGCGGGCGAGAACATTGCGACTGGCTTAGCCACGTCGCGCATGGTCGTCAAAGCGTGGATGGCGTCCCCGGGTCACTGCGAGAACATCCTGAACCCGACATATCGAGACCTCGGCGTGGGTGTCAATGGACATCCTGTGGCCGGCGCGGCAAGCGGTCCCGCGACGTGGACCGAGGACTTTGGGCTAAGGAAGTTTCAGTCGCCACCCTCGAGGAATTGGGGCCCGGCGGATGGCTGCCCGTACGGCTGACCGGTACCCGGGGGGATTCAGCGGGATGAGCTGATCGCATGGGTCGGGGCGGGGCTTGTCGCTCAGCCGGAAGGAGCGGCCTCGCCAGAACGCCCGCGCCGTTGGTATCGCGGGAACTCGAAAGCGCATGGACGCACTGGTCGAAGCGAATCGGAACGATCTCGACGTCGCCGAAGCAGGAAGTCGGCGTTTCGGAGCTAGCGCCCGAGCTGGAATCGCCGTAAGGGGATTTGCCGCCGCGAGCGCGTCAGGGTTTCCCGCGCGGTGCGGCCGGGATTCGGAACACGCCGTCTGAGCGGATGTTCCAGTGGTCGGTTGGGAAGTCGTGCGCGGACAAGGCCCTGAGGAGCGTTGCGCTGGCATCCGTGCGATCGGGGCGCGGCAGCCCACCGAGGAGGGTGATCGCGGTCCAACGAGCGGCGAGCACCCTGCCGCCCGGGGCGAGCGTCGCCCGTAGGATCGCGCTGTCGTTTAGCACGCCCCCGCCGGCGAGGGTGTGGTAGCCGACGAAGTTGCCGAGCGAGTACGCGATCAGCCGGCCGCGGTAGCGCTCGACGCCGCGGATCACGTGCGGCCCCGAGCCGAGCACGATCGAGGCGCCCGCGTTGACCACGGCGTGGGCGAACGCGCGGGCGTTGCCGCGGTTCTCGCCGAGGAAGTACTGCGTGCCGTAGGGCGTGTGCAGCTGGTCGGCGCCCTCGGCGCCGGCGTGGATGATCACAACGACTATCGCCGCATGGCGGCGCGCGCGGCGCACAAGCGCCCGCGCGCCGGAAATGTCGAGCAGGTTCGCGTCGAAGACGTACGGCGCGAAACCGAGAAACGCAACCCGGATCCCATCCACGCGCAGGTAGGTGATCTCGCCCGGGAAGCCCGTGTGGGCGATCCCGGCACGATCAAGCGCGGCGACCGTCTGCGCCCGGCCCGAGGCGCCGAAATCCATGGAGTGGTTGTTCGCCTGGTTGACGAGCTCAAAGCCGAGGTGACGCAGCGCGAACGCGTAGCCCAGAGGCGCCTGGAAGGCGAAACACACGCCGCTCGGCAACGACGCGCACTTGGACACGCCGCCCGTCGACAGCGTCCCTTCAAGATTGCCGAGCGTGATGCCGGCGGCGTGCAGGTCACGGGTGACCGGCGCCAACGCCCAATCCAGCCCGCCCGGCGGAAGCCCGCGCTCGGTGCTCATCGCCATGTCTCCGACCCACTCCAGCGTGACGGCACGCACCGGAGGCTTCGGCCGGCGAACTGCCCGCCCTGAGGCGCTCGCCGACAAGCTCAGCGCCGCAACGAGCACTACGAACGCGATCAGCAATCGCACGCGGGCATCATCGTCGATCAACCCGGCGGCGCGAGGCTCGCATCTGACAGTCCGAACCCCACCGCGACCGGCCGACGGTCTGCTCCACCCCACACCCCACTCCCGACAATCGCCGCGGCCTCCCCGGACAATCCAGAGGTCGCCAACGCGTTTGCGGGCCGAGCGCCGGCGACACAGTCAAAGCGATCATCGTCCGTGTGCTGGGGCCGGACCCGGCGACGTCGGCGCCCAGCCGACGCCGAACAGATGTGGTTGAGCGTCAACCGGTGCGCGCCGGGCCAAGCAATTTACCCCGCCGGATCCGCGCGGCCATGTCCTTCGACTCCTCGCGATAAACGGTACCGTCGTCGAGTTCGATGACGGGATATTGGCGCTGTCCGCTCAGCTTCTCGAGCGCCTCTCGCTGGCTGCGACGGAGCGGTCCCTTCACGACCTCGTACTGGGTGCCCTGCTCGTCGAGCGCCTTCTGGACCTTCCAGCAAGGATGCGCACCGATCTTGACCCACATATTTGGGCAGCGGTGAAGTTTGATTGCCACTGTTCTCCTCCTCGGTAAAGATGCTGCACCGACTCTACGCGCACGCGGCGCCACGGGTCAGATTCGTGGAGGTGGTGTGCTCGTCGCGCTGATGTCGCCGTTGACAAGGCCAACTCGGATGGCGCGGAAATCGCGCCTCTCGCGGACGATCGCTTCCACGCCTGAGAAGCCGCGGACCGCGTGATCGCAACGGCGACATACCTGTGGTCCCTGAAGCCGGCCCGGCCAGGCCCGGCGTGGCCGCGTCTGCGAAGCTCTAATCGATGCAGCTCGCTGAGTTCGGCGTGTGGACGACCCATCGCGCGATCGGCGAAGAGAACGCAGGTGAAGCCGCGAAGCTTGTCGAGGATCTCGGGTTTGGCACGTTCGCTTGGCGGGTCGCCGGAGCTGCCGGCGCTCCGGGCACTGCTGGAGGCGACCGACCAGCTCGTGGTCCCCACTGGAATCCGTAACGTCTCGGCGAGCGAGCCCGAACGGGTGGCGAATGACTTCGCTGAGCTCGAGGCCCGTTTTCCCGGACGGGTCCTGCTCGGGATCGGCATAGGTCCCGGTGTTGAAATGTGCTTTGCCCGCGCTGGCGACGGTCGGCGTTAGGGTCGAAGACCGGACCGGGGTCTGACCCGTCATAGGTCTGGACCCGTTGGTGTCCTTTGGATGAAGTGTCGGCCTCGGTCCGTGTCTTCGAGGAGCCGGTCTGACCTGATAGGAGCGTCGATCTCGTTGAGTGCCGATCCCAACCGGGACGTTGTCGACCGGGTCCGCAATCAACCGTAGTGGAGGTTCAGCATCATGTCTAGGAGGAGAGGGCCGGGTCCGTCGAGCGTGTTGCTGACGCCTGATCGCGCGGGTAACGTGGTCGGGGTCGATCCGCATAAGCGGAGCTTGTCGGCGACCGTCGTGGATTCCCGCGGTGGGCTGCTCGCGAGCGAGCATTTCCGTGTGTCGGGCGATGGGCACCGTGCGCTTGAGGCGTGGGCGCGGCAGTTTGGGCCGATCGTGCGGTGGGGGGTCGAGGGCGCGTCGAGCTGGGGTCGTCACACGGCGGTGTTCCTCGTCCGCCGCGGGTATGACGTGCGGGACGTGTGCGCGAATCGCACGCCCCGGTCTGACCGTGCCCGCCAGCGCGGCAAGTCTGACACGCTGGACTCGGAGCGGATCGCGTGGGAGACGCTCGCGCACGCGCTGCTGCCTAGGGCGTTCAAGCGCGCCGGGGAAGACAGCGGCCCGGACGAGTGCCATGAGCTGCTGGCGCTGTGGCATAACCAGCGCCGGTCGATCCTCGCAAGCCGCCAGCACCTGGTAAACGAGGCCGAGAACATGCTGTGCGAGCTCCCGTTGGAGCTGCGCGAGCAGCTGCCCGATAGCAAGGCGGTCAGGCCCAGGCTCGCGGCGCTCGCTGACCGCAACCGCCGCCGGCGGTATGACCGAGCGACCGCGCTGCGGCTCAGGCTGCTGGACGAGTACCGAGTCCGGATCGCCAAGCTCGACGCGCACGAGAAGGCCGTCTGCCGCGAGCTGAGCGGGCTCGTGCGAGCGAGCGGCTCAACCCTGGATCAGCTCTGCGGCCTCTCGACCCGGTCGGTCGCCGAGCTGCTGATCGAGGTCGGCGACCCCCGCCGGTTCACCGAGGGCGGGTTCGCGCGCTTCAACGCATCAGCGCCGCTGGCGGCCTCGACCGCGGAGGGACCCGGCGAGCCGGTCCGCCACCGCTACAACCCCGGCGGCAACCGGCGGATCAACCGGATCCTGCACGTGATGGCGATCACCCAGCTGCGCTGCGAGCCGCGCGCCCAGGCGATCTACTCCAACGCGCGCGCTAATGGCCACACCAAGAAGGAGGCCCGCCGGATCCTCAAGCGCCACCTCTCCGATGTGATCTACCGCCGGATGATCCGCGACCTCGCCGCGCACCCCGCCCAGCCCCTCCTAGCTGCATGACGGTGCGCGGCCGCCGCGCAGTCAAGAGTTGGTCCGACAGGACCCGAGCGCAGCGAAGCCGCGCAGCGGCGCTCTTGACGGCGATCGGTGGGCCCCGCGCCAACCGTCTCGCAAGGAGGGGCTTGACATAGAAGCTTCATCCCGAGGCCACCAGCCAGTACAGCAAGCCCCTGACCGCGACGTAGGCCTTTCTAGACGGCCTCGATACGGCAGCGTGCCCAGTCCCTCGAACGCGACGGTGTCAAGCCGCGCTCGGCCCGAAGATGCTGGAGCTCAGCGCCGATCGTTCGGTCGGCGCGCACACCTACTTCGTTCCAGTCGACCACACCCGAGCGGCGCGCGAGCTTCTCGGGCAGAGCCCCCTCCTTGCGCCGGAGCTCGCATGCGTGCTCGATCACGACGTCGAATCCGCCCGAGCGAAGGCACGGACTACGCGGCGCTGTACCTCGGACTCCGCAACTACACCAACAACCTACTCAACCACGGCTTCACCCAGCAGGACATCGCCGGCTGTGGGTCGGACCCGCTGATCGACGCGATCATCCCGCACGGCGGCGCTGACAAGATCGCAGCCGCGTGCCGCCAGCACCGCACGAACAGCGCGAAGCCGAGCGTGTCGGTGCCGCCGGGCAGCGCGCGCCGCTCACGGATTCGGCGCGCGTAGGCGAGGAGATTCCGGCGTGCCACGGCGCTCGGCTTTGGCCGCCACCGTTTCTTCGCACCGCTGCCAGTCGCTCTCGCTGGCAAGCCACTCGTGCAGGATCTCGAAGCTCGCGCCCCGGGCCGCCCCGCGCAGCCCGTCGAGATCGGCGAGCTCATCCTCAGTGGCGTCCCCGAGGGCCGCGAGAAAAGCGGGCGCGGGGGGACGCTGCCAGAAGCCGTCGCCGTAAAGCGCAACCGCCGCCAAGGCGCGCAAGGCCTCGATCACGGTGGGAAACCCACCAAACACAAGTTGGGTCGTGAATCATGGCCATGCAGGGGCGTCAATCACCGCCTCGCGTGGAGTGCAACTGCGCCGCGGAGGCAGGCTCTGGCTCGAACCCCCTCGTTGGCGCAGCACAGGATGGCCTGGTCGACCTCTGTTCGGCGACGGCAGGCTCAGCGATGCGATCAGCCTCCCGGATGGTGGCTCCATCCCGCTGCCGGTGCGGCAACTTCTTCGCGGTATCGCCACGGACGGCCCGAGAGTTCGTTGCGCCATGCCCTAGGACGGCGCAGCGGACAGGCTCACCTTCAACCACCGATCCCCCGAGTGTGCTCGGTAGCGACCCTACCATGCCGTCTGCCGGCGGTCAATCGCGCACCGTCACAATCAGCGCTCCACCACTGCCAGGCTCGATCACCTCTCTGCAATGACCGGGCCGTCTGCGGGTAATCCGGGTCCAAGCGCGACGATCTCGTCACCGGTTACCTCATTGGCTGTCGCTACTACGCCGATGTCGCCGTTGCTACTCAGGTCAGCGGGGATGCGGCGAGGCAACAGTCTCTGTGCTGCCAGATACTCACGTGCGGCTACAAAGGCACGTTCTACCATGTCCTGATCGCGGCGCTGTTCTCCAGGCTTTACCCAATCGAACCTCGCCCACTCCTCTCGGGGCAGAACTTCGAGGGGGTGTGGCGATACGTTGCCGTGACCAGCGCCGCTCAGCGCCGCATAGAGATGTGCCTGCGCAATGAGCATTCGCCAAAGCACGGGGCGCGATTCTGGCGAAAAGTCGATGAACATCTCTTTCATGGGCTCGATAGCGCGGCAAAGGGCCGAGCCCGGTTTCTCATATCGGTCAATGAATTCTCCAAGCGTCAGACACCGTCTGGAGTCTCCCGAACTCTTCTCAAGTATCATGGCTTCAATGATCCGCTCAATCTTCTGAAGGCTCATATGTTGCGTGCACGTGCTTGCCGGCAAACGGGACCTATCACGTGCCTTGTGTCGCTTCGGTGCATAACTTAGACTGGGATGGCACTCGGCGAGCTCGTTGCCATCGCTCCAAGTTCGATAGAGCATCTTCACCAAGCGATATTTCAGGTCGAGCTGCGCGTCGAGTGACAAGTCAACCACAGTGAGTTTATGCTGGCACAGCCGATATGACACAAGCGGAGCCATGAATCGATAGAGCGTCGATGGAAGGTAGCTTGATGACCCTTCCCTCAAGCGGTTCTGCTTCCTGGGGTAGAGACGGTTTTTTCGAGCGGATGCCGCCAACCCAGCGACACGCCACAATGCGCTTTCCGATTGCTCCCTGAGCTGAAAGACCAGCGGCTGCAACTCGGCGTAGAGACGCTTTCGAGCCTCGAACTCATATGCAATCTGCGCGTTGGCTTGATCTCGCGCTTTGCCGAGCTCCGCGAGCAACCTGTCCCGCTCGGTCGTGGACTTCGCCAGCTCTCGGTCCGACTCTCTCTTCTGACGAGCTTGGTAGAAGGCGACGACGAAACCTCCGATGGCGGCGATCGCGGCACCGATAGCTGGAAGCCACGGGCTCATGCGTTAGCTTCAACCTCTCCGACATCGCGTACCGAGGTGGGTGTCGGAAGACAATCTAGATGGTTTGTCCCGTGACACGCACCGCTTACTTTCAACCGTCTCGCGATGTCCCTCATTTCATCGCCTCAGCTCATGTCTGATCGGAATGTCCGAAGGCTGACCGGCATCGACTTGCGTCGGCTCCGCATCCTGCTCAAGGAGAGGTGGTGATCCACCCATCGGCAACCCCCGTCCCCATCGCCCAGGAGCCAATCCGGCGCAGACGATGAGAACAGAGCCGCCCGGCAGGTCCAAGACGCGCTGGGGACCGCGCCGATGATCCGAAGTGCCCTTTGACCACGATACCCTGCTAGCGCTAGCCCGATTTCCCGCAGTTGGTGAGGGCATGGTCTTGTTGGGTTGGCCAGGGAGGCGAGCTTGTCTGGATTTGACGGAGACCGAATTACGAGGATTCCAACCTCGGGGAAGGAAGTTCGGTCTCCATGGCAAGACGATCGAAGTATCCGCAGGAGTTGATGGACCGGGGTGTTCGGCTGGCGCTGGAGTCGGGCCGGCCGGTGGCGCAGGTCGCGCGCGATCTCGGGATCGGGCACGAGGCGCTGCGTAAGCGCGTCAGGCAGGCGGAGGCCGACGGCGGGCTGCGGCCGGATCTGCCGAGCAGCGAGGAGCGCGAGGAGATTCGCAAGCTCCGTAAGGAGGTCTTCGAGTTGCGGCGCGCGAACGAGATCTTGAAGGCCGCGTCGGTGTTTTTCGCGACCGAGCTCGACGCAGACCGTCCGAGGTGAGCGCGTTCATCGACGAGCATCGCGAGCGCTTCGGCGTCGAGCCGATCTGTGAGGTTCTGGACGTGTCGGCGTCCGCGTACTACCAGCGCCGCTCCGGTGAGCGCTCGGCCCGCAGCGTCGAGGACGAGCGGTTGACCGCGCGGATCCGGGAGGTGCACGAGCAGAACTTTGAGTGCTACGGATACCCGCGGGTGTGGCACGAGTTGCGGCGTCAGGGCGAGCAGGTCGGCCGCGACCACGTCGCCCGCCTGATGCGCCGAGAGGGCATCAGGGGCGCCAAGCGGCGCGGCAAGCCGTGGCGGACCACGATCCCGGCTCCTGAGGCGCAGAAGCGCCCGGATCTCGTCAACCGACAGTTCACCGCGGACGCTCCCGACCGCCTGTGGGTGGGTGATCTCACCTACCTGCGGACGTGGGAGGGGCGGATGTACTTCGCGTTTTTGATCGACGTGTTCTCGCGGATGATCGTCGGCTGGCAGCTCGCGAGCCACATGCGGTGCGACCTGGTGCTCGACGCGCTCAGGATGGCGCTGGGGACCCGACAGCCCGGCGCTGATGTGCAGCTGGTGGCGCACACCGATCAGGGCTCGCAATATACGGCCGAGGACTACACCCAGGAGCTCGATGATCATCACGTGCTGGCATCCGTCGGCACCGTCGGAGACTGCTATGACAACGCGCTCAGCGAATCGTTCGTCGATAGCTACAAGACCGAATTGATCGCCGATCGCGTGTGGCGCACTCACGCGCAGCTCGAGCTCGCGACCGTCAACTACGTCGGCTGGTTCAACCACCGCCGGCTGCACTCCTCGATCGGGAACCGACCGCCCATCGAGCACGAACGCGAATACTGGCAGCGGGTCGCGCTCGGGTTCGAACCGTTGCTGGCTCAGGCCGCCCCAACCGTTACTGATCTACGAGACGTCGTGACTGTGGCCTCTCCGACGGGTAGATCGAGGAATTGCACTGACTGATAGAATTAACTACTCAACTACCAACGACTCTCCGTCGAACCCAGGTAAGTCCAAGGCTGGATTTCGAGTAGCTCGAGGATCTGTTGTTGGGTGTGGGTGAGTTGGTCGAGCTGGATGCCGGTGTGGGTGTAGGTCAACCCGAGGCCTTGGAAGGCGGCGAGGATGTTGCGGCCGGTCGGTCTGGCCGCGCGGCCTTCGGGGAGCAGCCCGGAGAGCTGTTGGTCCTCGCCAAGCGCGGCGCGGGTTTGGGCTTCGATGAGCCCGAAGATGAGGAGAGAGAGCCCGACGATGCTGATCAGCGCGTGGACGCGGTCGTCGTTGTGCAGGAAGATCGGCCGGACCTTCAACGTTTGCTTGAGGTCGCGGTGGCGGCGTTCCACGATCTGTTGGTCTTTGTAGAGGCGCAGGACCTTGCCGGCGGTGATCCGGCCGGGCAGGTTCGTCGCGAGCGCGTAGATCCCGTCGAACGAGCCGGCCGTGTCGATCGCGTCCTGGTTGCGCTGCCAGGTCACGGTCAGCTTGTCCTCACGGGTGGTGACCGTCACGTCGATCAGCCCGGTGATGTTGACCCCGACGATCTGACCGATGCGACGTTCGAGCTGGGCTTGGGTTTTGTAGTACCGGCCGCCCAATCCGTTGCGCATCCGCTCCAGCGCGTCCTCGGCCTTCACCAGCGCGCGCTCGCGGGCCTCAGCGACCTGGGTTGCTTCCTCAGAGGAGTGGATGTACGCGACGCGCAGCGTCAGCGGCGGGTGCGTGTCGCTGCCGGGAATGTCCCAGTCACGCAGCGCGCCCTTGAACCGCGTCCGCTCGCTGGCGGGGAGCTTGGATTCACGCTCGGGACGCCGGCGGAGCGGCCGTCCCGACGAAGCGATCTCCCTCGGAGCAAGTTGCACC
Organism: uncultured Solirubrobacterales bacterium; assembly: GCA_963757795.1. Lineage (GTDB taxonomy): Bacteria > Actinomycetota > Thermoleophilia > Solirubrobacterales > Solirubrobacteraceae > Palsa-465. Next base: position 152,919 of record CAVWSI010000010.1, read on the forward strand.
GAATGGCGCGCAGGCCACTCAACGCTGTGCTTCTTCTCTGCAATGCCGTTAGGGTTGGCTCAGAATGCGTCGCTCTGGCGCCGTCTGCCCGAAGCAATGCAGCGGTTATCACGGGAAAAGATCGAGCGGATCTGTATCCGGAACCTGCTAGGCGCTCGAGAGGAGCGGGTCTTCTTCAAGGATCTTGACAGCCGCTTCCTGGCCGTCAGCGCCGGCTGGCTGGAGGCCGAGGGACAGGGACGTTCGCTGGAGGAGGTGATTGGCAGGACGGACGTCGACATCTTCAGCCAGCCGCACGCCGCGGCCGCGTTCGCGGACGAGGAGCGGATCATCCGAACGGGGGAGCCGATGATCGAGAAGGTCGAGCGGGAGACGTTCCATGATCGGCCGGACGCGTGGGTCTCGACCACCAAGCTTCCGCTGCTCGACGAGCGCGGCGAGATCATCGGGACGTTCGGGATCGCGCGCGATGTGTCCGCGCAGATGCGTGACGGGCTGACCGGGCTGGCGAACCGTGTTGCTCTGATGGATCGCCTGACCCAGGCGCTGCTCGCGCTCGAGCGGCGGCCCGGCAGAGTCGGTGTGCTGTTCCTCGACGTCGACGGCTTCAAGACGATTAACGACACGCTCGGTCATCGTGTCGGCGACCAAGTCCTTGTCCAGATCGCGCAGCGGCTCTCCAGCGTTGCCCGCCGCTTCGACACCGTCGCCCGCTACGGCGGAGACGAGTTCGTGATGCTCGCGACGGCGCTTTCTACCGCTGACAGTCTTGGGTTAATCGGGGAGCGGGTTCTGGCTGCGCTGGCGTCTGGTCTTGACGTGAACGGCGGCACGCTGACACTCACGGCAAGTCTCGGGGGCGTCGTGGTGACCGACGCAGCGGCCCATCCGAACGACGTCCTGCAGCGCGCCGACGCGGCCATGTACGCGGCCAAACACGCAGGCCACAGCCGCCTGGAGATCCACCAGCACCCGCTCGACGGCGACGCAAATCAAGCACCCGGCCGATGGCCGGGCTGACCGTCCGCTCATCCGTGGGGACCTGCCAACCTCGGCGAACGCATACCAGTACGAGGCGTCGAAAGGAGGATACGGCGTCTCGATCACGGAACGGAGATGGAGGACCTACCGGCGGTGCGACGAGGGTCGGTTCTCTCGCAGCGAGGGCAACATGGGAGTCGTGTCGGCTCAAAGGGGCTGGGGACTTATTACTATCCCGGTCTGACTGTTTGACTCCGCGGAAACGCGGCTACCGGCTGTTGCCGTCGTTTGGCTGCGTTCGATGACGAGAACAAGAGCGTCGATTACGGCTGGGTCGAACTGCGAGCCCGAGTTCCCGAGGAAGCTCGGACAGCGCAACCTCGTGTGTGAGGGCCTTACGGTAAGCACGGTCGGTCCGCATTGCGTGCCAGCTGTCGCAGCAGGCGATGATGCGCGCCTCGATAGGTATGTCCTCCCTGGCCAGCCCATCGGGGTAGCCGCAGCCGTCCCACCGCTCGTGGTGTGAGCGGACCAACTGTCCGATGTCGTCCATGAATCCTCCGACCCGGGCCAAGACCCTCTGACCCTCCACGGTATGGGACTTCATGATCGTCCACTCCCCCTGATCAAGTTTGCCGGGTTTGTTGAGGATCTCCTTGGGGATCGCGATCTTTCCCACGTCGTGCAGCAGCGCGGCGAACTCAAGGTTGCGGCGTTGCTCCGCGCTGAGGCGAAGCTGGTCGGCGACGGCCAGGGCAAGCTCGAGGACGCTCTTGCAGTGCTCGCCGGTGTAGCCATCGTCAGCCTCGACGACGTCCCCGAGCGCGAGCGCCGTCCCGCGATACGTACGGTTCAGTTCGAGCAGATTGTCCAGGCGCTGGTGACGTTCCCGAGCAAACGTGGCCAGCACCCAGAGCAGAGGGGCCAGCCCGAGCACCACAGCAGGCGTCGCCTTGACTTCAAGCGCGAACATGAGCCCAACGATCGACAGCGCTCCGTCGACGGCGTAGACCCATACGCAGCGGAGCTCGGCAGAGATGGTCATCCCTCTTGCGATCCCGTCTCGCAACGCACCGACCCAGAAGTCGAGCAAGAACTGCGCCGCGAGTGCCAGCAGCAGCAACACCGCGCCTGCACGGCTTGCGTCCACATGCGCGAGTGCGAGAACGGCGACCGGACCAATCGCGTACCAGGAGTTGCCGGGCAGTTGAAGTAGTCGGCTCGGTGGGACCTCTCTCTTGAGGACCTCGGGGAGGCGTCCCACGAGCCACGCGACCACCACAGCGATCGGGACGAGCGCGCCCGGCGTCACGAACAGAAGTGGCACGAATGCCAGCTGCGTGGGGACAGCACAGCCCGCGGGAGTGTCAAACTGGACGCGCGTAGCGAGCGCGAGGACTACGACGCACAGGACACACGGCAACACCGCGACCGGCGTCGGGGGGACAAGCATCCACAGCGTGCCTACCGCCACGACAAACCCGGCGCCGGCCAGGACGCCGCTGAGCAGCTCGCGCATCGTCATGCGCGAGCGATGACGCCGGAAAGTGTCCGCCAGCGCCTCGTGATCCTCCAGCGTCGGCTCGACCGACATAGTCTCCGGAATATCGGCGTCAGCGACGGCTCGATTAGGACATCGCGCGGGGACGGACTCTCATTCGAGCGAACATTCGTCCAGGTCTCGGCACCGGGCTTGACCTTTGAGCCGGGGCGCCCGATCAGTCGACCACAACAACCAACTGAAAAGGGCAAACCCGGCGCGAGCCGGCGACGCAAAGCTAGAGGTCTCGCGGAGCGAGATAGCTCGGCTGCCAGTGCACACCACGGAAGGTGCGTACGAATGAAGAACTTCCTTTTCAGGCTCCGCTCCCTTGCTCTGGGAGTGTTCGTCGTCGCGTTGGGCGCGGCGCCGGCACACGCCGCCACAACGTCCGTTGACACGTCGATCTGCGCCAATCCGTTGCTGTCCCAGCCGTTTCTTTCGACTGGCGACCGCAACTGGTACACCTTGTTGCCCGGCGAGACGCCTGGAAACTTCGACGGTGCCGGCTGGGCGCTGAGCGGCGGGGCGAAGATCGTCACGACCACGGTCGCCGACGGGTCCACAGCCTCCGTGCTTGACCTGCCAAGTGGATCGAAGGCGGTCAGCCCGACAATCTGCGTGACGTCCGACTATCCGACCGCGCGCACAACGGTTCGGAACGTCATGGGCTCCGAGGGCGTGTTCTTCTACGTGTCGTATGAGGGGACCAACACCTGGAATACCCCCAAGAACACCGGTCAGGTCCACGGCACCGGCACTGCTTGGACGCTGGCTACCCCAGTCAACGTTCAGCCGTACAACCGCGTCGGCTGGCAGCCGATGCAGCTCACCCTCGTCCCGGGCGGCAAGTCCAGCGACTTCCAACTCTGCGACCTGTATATCGACCCCCACGCCAGGCTCTAGCAGGGCAGCCATGGCGAGCGTCGGGCGTCACCCCGGGAAGCGACGGATGGCGGCGCCGCCGCTAGTGCTCTGCCCACAGGTGCCGGCCTCGTGGCTCGCTCGTCCGAGGCGTCTAAGGCGTCCCACGGGACCGTTCCGCACGACCGCGCGGGACACCTTTCTCAAGAGTTTGTTCCCCGTTTGTTCCCGTGGGCCCTTTCGGAGCGTCCTCAGCGCGGCCCGAAAATAGCCATTTTGCAGGTAATTATCTAGTCGGGGAGACAGGATTTGAACCTTCGACCGCCCCGGCCCCCAGCCGGGGATTATTAGCAGTCCTCAATCCTGTTAAGTGTGATTAGCAGGATCTTATTGCTCTGAGTCCCACGCTCTTTTGCTCAGTTTGCCGTCCGTTGAATCGTCCGTGGTTGAGCCCGCAACCGAAAACGGTCGGGTTCGGCGCGTAGTGGGCGTAGATGAGCGTCGTCTTGATGTCGGCGTGTCCCATCCACTCCTGCAGCGTTCGCATCGGGACGCCGGCCGCGGCCATCCGCGTGCCGAAGGTATGCCTCAGATCGTGGAACCGCACTTCACGCACCCCGGCGCGCTTCAGCGCGACCTTGAAGCGCCGGCTGACCTCATGGCGATCCAGACCAGAGCCGGTGGCGGGTTGGCGAAGACCAGATCGTCGTCCGCCTGGAAGCTCGACGCCTTGTAATGCCGGTCGAGCTCGCCACCGACCCGGCCGGCCATCGGCACCGCCCGCGACGAATGCGCTGACTTCGGCGGCCGCTGGCGCCGGGACTCCTCCGGAAACATCTCTCGGTATGCCGCCGCGTTCCGGCGCCGGACGTACGGGTGCACGACGCGGATCTTGTGTGCCGCCCAGTCAACGTCGCGCCAGCGGAGCCCGAGCATCTCGGCTTGCCTGAGTCCGGTCATGGCGGCGACAAGGTAGAGGACGGGATCGACGCGAGCCAGCTCGTCCTCGAGCACCGCGTCTGGGGTTGCACGGGAGGTACAACGCCGTGGCCGCGGTGACGCCGAGCTCGTCAACGACCTGCTTCCACGTCTTGTTCTGCGCCCGGAGCGATCGCGCCTGGCGCCACGCTCGAGCGTCGCGGATGAGTGACGGCAAGGGCCCTCCGCCGCAGCAGCGAGCAGCGCCTCGAGCTCGCCCTGCTCGAGGAAGCGCAGCTCGGCCGCGTCCTCGCTCGCCGAAGCCGGTTTCTCTACCTCCCTGCACGGGTTCGTGTGCGTCCACCGCTTGTGAAGGGCGAACTCGAAGATGCCGCTGAGGTGGGTGTAGAGATTGCGGACCGTCTTGGCGGCGAGACCGGCGTTGAAGCAGGCGTCGAGGAATGCCTCGACGTCGTCTGGGCCCAGCTGGCTGATCGAAGTCTCGCCGAAGTGCGGCTCGAAGTGGACGCGTATCTCTGACTCGTAGTTGGCGAGCGTCGTGTCGACCTTCCGGCCTTTGCGCGCGAGCTCCTTGATCCGGCGCCGGCCGGTCTCCCTGACGGTCATCCGCTCCGTCACTTGAGGTGGTGCGTTCGCGGTCTCCGAGATCCGGGCGCGCAGGCGAGCCTCAGCCAATCCCGCGCGTGAGACCCTCGCGGCTCCCTGGCTGGCGAACGGCTCCGAGCTTCCGCGTGAGCCCCTCCCACTGTCCATACCAGCTGCGCTGCTTCTGGAAGATGCGACCCGTCCCGCGGGGACTGCGGCTGTCGGCCCGCTTTGGCTTCTCCTCAGGCTTGTGCGTCGCCGGCATCGACCCTTTATACGCCGGTGCCGATCCCGGCGATGCCCTGGGAGCCGAGACTCACGGTCTCGTCGACGCAACGTGCACCAACGCGTTGACGGCCGACGGCCGGCTCCGGCTCGAGGCCCACCGCCCGTTGCACTCTCATGGGCGCGACGGCCCCGCGACCAGTCGTACGACGACGGTAGCCGGCCGTACTGATCGAGCCACTCCCCCATCGCCTCCAGCACTCGCTCCCGACTCCAGCGCCCCTGGATCTGGTCGACCGAGGCCTAGATGTCGAGCAGGGGCTGCTGTTCGTCATCGACGGATCGAAGGGCCTCAGGAAAGCCATCCGGCAGGTGTTCGGCAACGACGTGCCGGTCCAACGCTGCGTGCAGCACAAGCAACGCAACGTGCTTGACCATCTCCCCGAGCGCGACCGCCCCGCGGTCAAGACGAGGCTCCGTCGCGCATGGGTGGACACCGACCACGACCGCGCCCTGGAGCAGCTCAACACGCTGGCGCTCGAGCTCGAGCGCGCCCACCCCGGCGCCGCCGCCGCACTCCGGGAGGGCATGGAAGAGACGCTAACCGTCACCCGGCTCGCGATCACCGGCAAGCTCAAAAGCACCCTGCAATCGACATATCCGTGCGAATCGATGATCTCCACCGTCCGGGTGATCCACCGCAACGTCAAGCACTGGAGCAGCGGCGACATGTGCCTGCGGTGGACCGCCGCCGGAATGCTCGAAGCCGAAACCCGCTTTCGCAAGGTCGAGGGCTATCGCGGCCTCGCCAACCTGGCCGTCAAGATCGAGCATGACCTACTCCGTAACCGTCAACTTGACAGTTACACATCGCCCGAGGAGGCCACAACAGCCGTCACTATGTAACCATCCTCAACCGGACCGCCGGCACACACACTTCCACGACGGCCGGGACATCCTCCGCTGGGTTTGGCGAGGAGTTTGGACGCCCGCGCGCGACCTGCGCTTCCTGGTTCTGCGTTGGCGAGGCGTTGTCGTGCCTTGGGCTCGACGCGCGCTCACTTGCGCGTTGAGGGCGAGGGTTCTGGCGGGGGGTCAGCGTTGCGGGACCGTGCTCTGTGCGAGCCATTTGTACAGATCGTTTGCGAACGCGCTGGGGTCGCGTGTCCGTACGTAGGTCGCGACGGCGTCGTAGAAGGCTTCCTGGAAGTCGGGGCTGAGCCCTTCGCCGTGGGCGACGGAGAGCAGCACGGGCAACGTCCAGAACGCCTTCGAGGATGCCCGCTGATAGGCGGGCAACGACGAGACGTCGACGTCGTGGACGACGGGGATTGAGCCCTTATCGCCTTGCTGAACGCGAGTTGGGTGGCGGGGTTGTCGATGCCGCTTAGGAACGCGAGCGCGTTTTTGGCGTTCTTTGCCTTGGTTGCGGCGACGAAGACGTCGACGACGGCGAGGAAGCTGCCTTGGGTGCCGGGGAACGGGACGCCGTCGAACCCGGTGCCCTCGTGTGCGCCGTCGGCGATGAGCTCGCCGAAGGCCGAGTCGTTCATGGATTCGAAGGCGCACCCTCCGGCCGCGAGCTTCTTGGTCGCCTGGTCCCAGGTCAGCTGGTTCGCCTCGGGGTCGGCGTAGCGCAGAATCGCGCCGAAGTTATTGAGGGCGGTCTGCACCTGCTTGCTGCGCCAGTCCAGCCCGTTGTGGACCATGTGCTCCCAGCCGTGGGATCCGATCGAGCTCAGCAGCGTGTTCTCAAACAGCTCGACCGTGGTGAAGCGGTCCTTGGCGCCGAGGCATAGCGGCGTCAAGCCGGAGGCTTTGATCTTCCTGAGGTCGTTGATGAACGAGTCGACGGTGTAGCCGCTCGAGGGGCGTGCGACGCCAGCCCGCTCGAGGAGCTTGGTGTTGAACCACAGGACGTTGCTGCGGTGAGCGCCCGTGGGGACGCCGTAGGGCTGGTGGTCGTGCATGAGCGCCGTGAGGATCGTGGGGTTCATCGTCGCGTTGAGATGCTCGCGCGCGAATATTGACGCGACGCTGCGGGTGACGCCGCGGCTGGCGTAACCCTGGACCGACTTCCCGGCGAATGTCTGCCAGACATCGGGCGGGTCGTTGCGCTGGAGTCGTTTCGCGAGCTCGACGATCGCGCTGGAGCCGGCGCCGCCCGCGACCGCGGCGTTGATCGCCGTGACGCCCGGGTTCGCCTGGCGGAAGGCGGCGAACAAGTCGTTGAGGGCCGCTGACTCGGAGCTTGAGGTCCACCACGACACGACCTCGAGTTGCTTGGTGCTCGTCGCGGGGCTTGTCGGCGACTGGCTGCCGCACGCGCTGACCACGGCGGCCAGCGGCGGCCGCGAGGATCGTGACCCGCCAGCGTCCGCTCACCCCGTCCCCTCGGCGGGTAGCCGCGGGCCCGCGACGGTCGGCGGACCGGCCTCGGGGACTGGATGCCCGCCGATCACGCTCGGCTCGGCCCTGAGGTCGTAGAGCGCGTAGAGACCGACGATCGCGAAGCAGAACGCGGGGACGATGAACGAGAACGCGGGGCTGGTCGCATCCACGACCTTGCCCTGGAGCACCGGCATGATCGCGCCGCCCACGATTGCCATGACGAGGCCGGCCGCGCCGAACTTCGTCGCCGGTCCGAGGCCCTTCAGCGCCACCCCGTAGATCGTTGGGAACATCAGCGACAGGCAGAACGACAGCGAGACGACGGCGATCACGCCCGCCATGGTCGGATTCGCCATCGCAAAGGCGCACAGCGCGACGGCGAGGAACGCGAGCACCGCGAGCACTTTTGTGGCCCGGATATATCCGATCACCCAGGTCATGAGAAAGCGAGACGCGAGGAAGATCAAGAGACTCACCTGCAGGTATGCGGCTCCCTTGGTGAGGCTGCCGCCGAGCGCCTGCCCCACATACTGGATCAGATACGTCCACGTGCACACCTGCGCGCCGACGTTCATGAATTGCGCAACCACGCCGAGGCGGTAGCGCTTGTTGCGCCACAGGACACCAAATAGCGCGCGAGTGCCGCCCTCGTACCGGCCCGCGTCCGGGAACTCCTCCACGATCGGCGGCGCCTTCTGGGTTGCGATGGCGATCCCGATCAGGATCAGCAGGATCGCGAGGCCGACGTATGGCGCCATCACCGCCCCCAACTCGCCGGCGCGGATCGTGTGTATCTGATCCGGCGTGAGCGACGAAATGTCGACCGGATCGGCGAGTTTGGGCAGGATCAGCGTCGCAGCGAGGAATACGCCGAGGTTCGTGCCGACGGGATTGAACGCCTGCGCGAGGTTCAAGCGACGCGTTGCCGTGCTCTCCGGACCAAGCGAGATGACATACGGATTCGCGGATGTCTCGAGCATTGAGCAGCCTGCCGCCATCGCGAACAGGGCGACGAGGAACGCGTCGTAGGTCATGATCTTGCTCGCCGGAAAGAACAGAAACGCGCCGACCGCGGCAAGCACGAGACCGCTCAGGATGCCCGTCTTATAGCCAAAGCGCTGATTGATGAAGGCCGCCGGGAGTGCCAGCAGGAAGTACGCGCCGAAATACGCGAGCTGTACAAGCGAGGCTTGAAACGTGCTCATGTCGAAGATCCGCTTGAACCCGGCGACCATCGGCGTCGTCAGGTCCTGCGCGATACCCCAAGCCGTAAAGCAACAGATGAGCGCGATAAACACCACCACCATGCCTCTGCCGATCAGTGGCTGGCTTCGCGTTTGCTCGGGGCGTTCGACCACGACGCCCTTGGCGATGCTGCTCAACGGCTCACGCTCCTCTCTCGCGGCCGCGCTCACCTTCTCAACCCACTCTACCCCCTAATGGCGCGATAGACGCAGCGCAACAGCGATATCGGCGTCAGACCGGTCCGCTTCAACGTCGGTCAAGCTCGGCACGCTCCCACATGATCAGCCGATCGCTCCTCCCGGGCGCCACGATCGCGGCCAAGGGAGGTCTTTGGGCGAGCTCGAAACAGGCGAAGCCTCGAATCAGCGCCGTAGCTCGACTCGGAGAGGTGACGCGCGTTGACCCGGAAACAGGAGTTGACAACCGTGGGCAAGATTGTGACCTTGGGCGAGGTCGTGGCGGACGTCTACGAGGAGCACACGCCGTCCGAAGTAGAGCTCCAGTTCACAGTCCGCCCGGGCGGCGACGACGCGCAGGTCGTCCGTGGCTATTCCCGCTCGTCGAGCGTGATCTGCGGCGATTAGGCGCCCCTCTGCGCCAGGCGGCCTTCGGCCAGCGCGTCGAGGTCGACGTCGTCCAGGGAGGTGACCAGCACATCCGGCTCGGCGGCGGCCAGGAGCTCCTCGTCATGCGCGCGCGAGCGGCCGAGGGCCGCCATTCCGCCGGCATTGGCGGCCTGGATGCCGGACACCGCGTCCTCGACGACGAAGCACTCCTCCGGCGGCACGCTCAGCTCCTTGGCCCCCGTGCGGAAGATCTCAGGATGCGGCTTTCCCTGCGCGAAGTCGCGGCCCGAGATGTCGGCGTCGAAGAACTCCAGGAGGGTGAGTCCCGGCGTCACCTGCTCGGACTCCAAACCGTTCTCTTCCGCGAAAGTGTCCAGGCGGATCTGGCGCAGGAAGAGGCCCGCATTCTTTGAGGAGGAGGCCGCGGCGACATGGATCCCGGCGTCTCTTACCGCGGTGATGAACCGCAGCGCGGTCGGGGTAGGCGGTGAACTCGCCAGCGCCTTGCGAGTCGGCGATTATCGCGATCCCGCCGACTTCGCCCATTCGTCTGCGGTCGAGGACTTTCGACGGAATCTGGGCGCGCCGCCCCGGTCGTCAACTGAAGGAGTCCGGCCGCTCCTTCTTCCGCGCCACACAGCCCTCCGAGAGCGCTGGGAGATCCACTTCGTCCAACGTCGAGACAACGAGGTCGGCGTCGGCGGCAGCGAGGGCGTCCGCCTCGCCCGCCCGTGCCAGGCCGACGACGGCCATGTCGGCCGCCTTCGCCCCCTGCACGCCGGAGACGGCGTCCTCGACCACGAAGCACCGGTCCGCGGAGACGCCCAGCTCCCGCGCGGCGGTAAGGAAGATCTCTGGATGGGGCTTGCCGCCATGGGCGAAATCCCTTCCAGAGACGTCCGCGTCGAAAATGTCGAGCAGGGAAACGCCCGGCCGGACGAAGTCGTAGCGAAGGCCCTCGCGACCGGCGAAAGCATCGAGCCTGATCTGTCCGAGTACCCGAGCTGCCTTCTTCGAGGACGAGGCCGCCGCGATCCGAGTTTCGGCGCCACGCACGGCAAGCACGAACCGCAGGGCGTCCGGGTAGGCGGCCAGCTCGCCAGCCCGCAGGAGCTCGTCCATGACCCGCTGTTTTCGGCGGGCGTACTCCTCGGTGCGGGCGTCGGTCGCGGGCACCCCGACGTAGCTCAGCGCGGCGCGCGCACCCCTCATGGTCGGCTTACCGGAGATGTGCGCGCGGTAGACCTCGGGCGTGAAGCGCTCGGAGGTGTATTGCGTAGCGTCGCGAATCGACGTCCAGCTCGTCTCGAAAAGCTGGTCGAGTGCGCCGCGCCAGGCGTGCTCGATGAGGCGAGTCGACGAGCACGCCGTCGACGTCGAACACCGCGCCCTGAAAACCCGCTCCCTCGATCACGTCACCGAGCGAGCAAGAGGCGACCGGCCGCCTGACCGTCAGTCACACCGATCGGCTCTCCACGGCACGGAGGACGTACTCGCGGCCCCGAAGAAGGACTCCCGAGGGATGTCAACGGGACGCTCGAGCACGACGACCTCGTACAAGTGGCGAAGCGTGGGAGCTCGTCGGGACCGAGCAGCCCGCGCTCGGTCCGTTTGGGCAGTGCCCCACCGATCTGCTTGATCGCCTCCGCCCCCTCCATCGTGATGTGGCCGAGCTGCTCCCATGCCTCCTCGAACTCCATGCCCTCGCCGAGCAGGCCCGCACGTTCCGGCTGCCCTTCGCCGTGACGTACATGCCGCCCGTCGTCGCCAGGCCGTCGGCCGGCCTGGCGCGGCCACCGAGTAACTCGACCAAGCGACGGCTCTCGATGACGCCCTGCGAGATCAGCGCCGCCTCGCAGTTGTAGTTGCGCCAGGCGTAGTCGCTCGCAGAGCTCGATCACCATCGACTGTTTGCGGTCGCCGTACGCCCTCTACCGGGTCGCGGCGTCTGGGACGTCGAAGTACTCGAGCGCCGCCTGCGCGCCGCTGAAGCGCGGCTTGCCGGACATGACCTGCTGATAGACCTGCGGGGGGTGAAGCGCTCGGGCGAGTAGCTCGTCTTGGACCGGATGCCGCTCCATTGCGTCTCCATGAGCTCTTTGAGCGCATCGCGCCAGCCGTTCGTGCGGCGAGTCGACCAGCACCCGTCGACGTCGAAGATCGCGCCGCCAAGGTGATTAGCCACCGTTCCTCCTCTCCTACTGCCCAACGCTCGCCGCGTGCTTGAGCGCGAATGTGTGATGGTCGCTGGCGCGGAGTTCGCGAACCTCGTCGCCCACCGCGACATGGATTGGTCGGCTAAATCCCTCCGTATGCACGGCGACCGTCAGCCCCCGTCGGCGAGCGTGACCCTGATCGGCGTTCCCCCGGAACTGCATCGGGAACGAGAGCCCCTCTAACCGGTCGGTGAGCCTAGGACGGAAATGCAGGACGTCGTCACGGATGTCGCTGCCGACGTATCCGCGCTGGATCAGATCAGAGCGTCCCCGACATCATCCCGAGATGGATGCCCTCCTTGGTCGTGCTGCCCTGAACGTCTCCGATATCGCTCTCGAGCGCAACGATGAAGCGCTCCCACGAGCTCTCCGGGTCCAGCGCGGCCAGGACCGCGGCGTGCGTGATGAAACTCAGAGTCGAGCCTCGGCAAGCGTCTCGTAGCCCTCGAACTGGCTGATGATGCCGTCGTCGTGGAACGGCACGAACATCTTGTGGCTCATCTCCTCCCAGCGGGCGATCACCTCGTCGGTGAGCCCGAGGCGGGCGGACAGTGCCTCGAGGCGACTCTCAGGGACCAGGTCGAGCACCTTGCGGGCAGTCTCCGCGATCCACGCCACCATGACGTTCGTGTACGCGTTGTTACGCAGCCCACCGTCGGCCGCGTCCGGATACTTCTCGTGGAACTCGTCCGGGCCCATGACGCCATGAATCTCGTACCGGTCGCGGTCGGGGTTGAAGCTGGCGATCGAGGCCCAGAAGCGCGCGATCTCGAGCATCATCTCGGCGCCGTACTGGCGGAGGAAGTCGAGGTCCTCGGTGGCCTCGTAGTAGCTCCAGATGTTGTAGAAGATCGCGGCGTTGACGTGGCGCTGGTTGTGACTGAGGTCTGGCTCCCAGCGGCCCGATAGCGGGTTGAGGTGGACGACCTGTGTCTCTTCCTTGCCGTCGCTGCCGCTCTGCCACGGATACATCGCGCCGCGGTAGCCGGCGTCGCTCGCGGCGGCCCGGGCCTGGCCGAGACGCCGGAAGCGGTACATGAGCAGGGCGCGGGTGATCTCGGGAAGGCGGAAATTCAGGAACGGATAGACGTAGAGCTCGTCCCAGAAGACATGCCCGCGGTAGGCCTCGCCGTTGAGACCTCGCGCCGGCACTCCGGCGTCCCGGTCGGCCGGGTAGCGGGAGCACACCTGTAGGACGTGAGCGATGTGGAGGCGCAGCAGGAGTTGGACGCGATCGTTTCCCGGGAGCTTGATGTCGCACGCGCGCCACAGCTCCTCCCACGCCCGCTTGTGGCGCTCGAGCGCCTCGACGAACCCGGGATAGCGGCCGGCGGACTCTCCGGCAATCCCGAGCGTTTCGCTGATGGCGCGGTGGCGTGAGGTGTAGAAGGCGACCATCTTCTCGACGCGCACGGGCTCGCCCGCGCGCGCGTCGCAGGCGACGACCTGTTGGATGTAGTCCTCCGTCTGGAACAGGCTGCGCTGGACATCGACGGGGTCATCGCCACGGAAGACGTTGGTGCGGGCGGCCTGGGCGAAGTAGAGGTTCGACTTGGGGGTCTGAACCTTCAGCGCGATGACTTCGGGGCCGAACGTCCGCGGGGAAACCGGGTCGAGGTGGCGGCCCTCGAGCTCCGCATAGCGTGCGACGCCCCGGTTCGTCACGCGCCCGTCGATCGCGGAGATGACCTCCATCCGGCCCGACCAGTTCTCCGGAGTGATCACCCACTCGATCGCCGCCTGGTGATGGTGGGCCATGCTGACGAAACGACGACTGCGCAGGTTGGTCTCCCGCCCGGCCCGGTCTCGGAAGCGCACCGTCCGGGAGAGGAGCGCGTAGCGAATGTCGTACTCGTGGCGGTACTCGAGCAGCTCCACGTTGTCCAGGCCGATCGCGTCATCGCCCTCGATCCGCAGCTTGAGCACGAGCCAGTTGGGCAGGTTGACGAGGTCCTCGTTGAGGACGGGACGCCCGCCCATCACCGTCGTCTCGCGGTTATAGCCGCCGTGCGCGTACGTCCCCGGGTAATGGGCGCCGCCCGCGTCCTCCCACTCGTGCCGCGCCGCGCGTGCAGAAGTAGCCGTTGCCGGTCGAGGTCAGGGCCTCGCGCAGGCCCTCCTCGTCGGGCTCGAAGCTCTCGTAGGCGACGACCGCCAGGTCGTCGCGCTCGACGCTCACCGGGCCAGCGTGTCCAGAAATCGTTCCACCTCCTCGATCGAATCCAGCACGAACACGGCGGATGTGCCGCGGCCCCTGATCTCCGGATCATCGGCCTGGCCGACAAAGATGCCGATGCCCTTGCCGGAGAGCGCCCGGAAGGCGTCCTCGTCGGTGATGTCGTCACCCAGGTAGAGAGGAACAACATCGTCGCCGTCCAGCCCGAGCGCCCCTAGCAGGTACAGCACGGCCTTGCCCTTGTCCCATTCGAGCTTCGGCTGGATCTCATAGACCATCTTGCCGGGTGTGACCTTGAGTTCGCCGGGATGCTCGGCCAGCACACGGTCGACGATCGGCTTTATGGCCGGCCGGTCGGCGTCGGCGACCAGGCGGTAGTGCAGCGCGACCGATGCCTTCTTGGGTTCGACCAGCGAGCCCTCGATCGGGTCGGCCTCCTCGCGCACCCGTTCCGTGACGCGCTCGATCAACTCCTCAAAGCCGCCGCCCGCCTCGTGTTCCAACGTGCCCTCCGTCGGACTCCAGATATCGAAACCGTGACTCCCCGCGACGATCAGATCCTCGACGCCCATGAGATCCTGGACCGCGCGACGATCGCGGCCGCTCACCACGCAAACCGGGCAGCGCTGCGCAAGTCCCCGGACCGCCGCGCGCATGCTCACCGAGATGAGCGCGTCCTCCGGCCGGTCGACGATCGCAGTCAGCGTGCCGTCGTAGTCGAGGAAGACCGCCGGACGACGTCCCCGGAAGTGCCGCGTGAGCTCGTCGCGGTCGCGCAGAGCGTGGGGCAGCGCTGCAATGCTCGCCCCGGCCGTCATCGCAACCGCGCCGCGAGATCGTCGATCGCGCCGGCAACCTCGCCGTCGGCCTGTGCGGCGATCAGGCGTTTGCCGATGCCGTTCCCCTGCCGCCGGCAGGGCGCGTGGTACGTGACGGTGAGCCGCAGTGGCCGGAATTCCGTCCGGAGCTCGCCGCGGTCGTGCAGCATCATGACCGAGCCCAACCGTTGCCGCACGTTATGCAAGTCATTGGGCTGCGAGAGCGGCATCAACCTCGGCTCGCGTCGGCGGGTCGGCGCCCGGCCGGGAGCATGTGATCGCGGCTATCAGGGCCGCTGCATCGACGACGCTGCCAAGCGTCGCCTCGTCGATCGCCGCCAGCGCGTCGCGGCGCGCGCCGCCGATTAGGTCGGCACGGTGCAGGCCATCGAGCAGACCAGAGGTAAACGAATCACCCGCGCCGACCGTGTCCACGAGATCGAGCGGCACCGCCCGCCGGTGTAACTCCAGGCCCGCGGAGACAGCGTAGACACCTGCGCCACCGCGGGTCACGACGACGAGGGCGGGCCCCGAGGCGAGCCAGGCCCGCGCGACGTCCTCGGGCGCGGGGGCGGGAGCGCGTGTCATCGGGGCGCGCGCTCGCGGTCTGCTGCGGGGTCATCTACCGGCGCTCATCTACGGCCACGTCGCCTCCTCCTCTGCATTCGCGCCGCTTCCCGTACGCCGACGGAGTATCGCGTCCAGAACGGCGGCGGCTTCGAGAGCGCCGGAATCCCGAACCGGTAGCCGTAGCGGTCGTACGGCGCGATCAGGCGCCGCGTCCCCATCCGGTAGATCGTGCCCGGCGGGATCAGCGTGGACTCCTCGACGGTCGAGATCGGCGTCTCGACCGGCATCACGTTCATCTGCGCCAGCGGCGACTTGACCGCCGCCAATTTGTAGGCGCGCACCCGAAAGTCGAGCGCC
Organism: uncultured Solirubrobacterales bacterium; assembly: GCA_963757795.1. GTDB lineage: Bacteria > Actinomycetota > Thermoleophilia > Solirubrobacterales > Solirubrobacteraceae > Palsa-465. The sequence goes on from CAVWSI010000010.1 coordinate 168,392, forward strand.
GAGCGCTCCATCGCCTACTACAGGGATTGCGGCGGACGAGCGTCCGTCGGCCGGTCGTGGGGAGGGGGTGGCGACGAGTTCGCGCCGTGGCGCTCCTCCGCTCGATGCGGGTTTGTCTACCGTCGCCGTACATACCCTCATCCGGCGAGTCCGGCGGCGGGAATCCCCTCTCGCCGCCATGGGACTCCTGTGGTCGAGGCCCTGACATGCATGGTGAGGGTCGGTCTCGCCGAAGGGTCACTGGCTCCCGGTCGGCCGCGGTGGCTGTGGCAGCCGACCCGGTCGTGGGGCCTATCGCGCACCGGCGTCCTCGGGCCGCGACGCGGCGGACGGATCGGGCGGGAAAGCAACGGGGGCGCGATCCGGCTCACTCAGAGACTCGAGGGCGGGTCGTTCGTCGGTGAGGTCGGCCCCGGACAGCGAGCCCTTGAAGTCGCGGATCGCCGAGCCGAGCCCGCGTCCAACCTCCGGTAGCCGCTTGGGGCCGAGCACGAGCAGCGCGACGGCGAGAACCAGGAGGAGATGTGTCGGGCTGAGGATGTTTCCAATCATCGTGTGTCCTCTCATCGGGTCGTGTGGCCCGAATCTAGCCCCGCCGCCCGGCCGCTCAACCGCGATCGGCGATCACTCGATCACGCCCCGCTGCTTCCGATCGATGCTTGGTGGGATCGCTTCGCCGTCGTCCGCCGACCAGTGCGCCGGCGGCCGCCGGGATGTGCGGGGCATCGATAACGGCGGCGCTCAACCGCTCCCCGGCGGTGTCCGGCGCGGGAGCTCGGACACGCGTAAGTGCGTGAGGTGGAGCTGCCGAACCTCCAAAGCCGAGCAGGGCGGCCGCGACGGGCGAGCCGAGCACGCCCTGCGACGGTGGTCCTCGGCGACGACCCGGTCCTCGGGGGGCTCCGCGGCGGCGACGAGCATCCCGACGTCGACTGGCTTGATCGAGTTGCGGTCGGTGGAGCGCGCGCGGATGCCGCGGTGCGCGAACTGATCGCCGGCGAGCAGGCATTCTTGCAGGGTGGCGCCGGTGCCGATCAGCGTTACCGCCTCGGACAGTTCGGAGCGTAGAATCTTCGAGCCGCCGGAATTGATCGTTGCCCGCTGGTCCGCTCGGTCAACTTGAGCCGGCAACGGCATCGTCGAGTGTTGGGACGTTACGGATATTCGTCCGCGGTCGTCCGTCGCGCCTCCGCTGGACGATCTCACCCAGTTGGTAACAGTCAGCCGCGACGACGGACGATAGGGCCGCTCATCCTGCCTAGCTGGCTGCCCCCTAACGCATCTTCGTGTGCATTCCCGGGCCAGAATGCACACGCGGATGCGTTAGTCGTCCGACGGGGGGCGTAGGTTGGTGGGAGATGTCGTCGCGGGGTAAGAGCTGGAGCAACGCCAAGGTGGCGTGTCCGCGGCCGGAGCATGCGGGGTCGCGGGTGCGGTTCGACGGCCACTACGGTCTGGCGGAGCATCGCCGGCAGCGCTACCGGTGCCTTCCGGGCAACGGCGATCGTGCGCACCGCTTCACCGAGGTGCTGCCGCGCGAGGAGTCCTGGAACGATGCCTGCGAGTCGTGCGAGCGGGATGTCGGCCTGCACGAGGGTCCGCACGCGGCGCGCAACTATCAGTTCGTCGCGCGGGGGATCGCTGAGGCGTTGGTGATGGTCGGCGCCGGTTCGACGTATCGCGAGGCGGCGCTGGTGTCGCGCGAGCGTGCGAAGCGGCTGCGGGTCGGCCCTGGCGGGGAGCCGCGGTTCTCGCGTCACGGGTCGCTGGTGATGGACTGGGTGGAGGTGTTCGCGCCGGTCGTGTTCGAGCCCTACCGGCCGCGTGCGTGGCCAGCCGGCGGGTCGCTGCTGCTCGATGAGCTGCCGTTCCGGGTGCGCGATCCTGAGAGCGGCCGCCACCGAATCGCGTTCCGGGTCTTCGCTGCAATGGGGTACCACGCGGGGCGCCCAAAGCTGTGGCGTCTTGAAGCGTTCACGACCAAGTCCCAGGCTGACTGGGAGGCGTTCCTCAGCGCCCTGGACGGGGCACCGCCGCGGGTCGTGTGCGACAACGACGACGGCCTCACGAACGCCGTGCGTGCCCGCTTTCCCGACGCCGAACTGCACGTGTGCGAGTGGCACCTGCGCCACGCGTTGGAGCGGCTGATGGGCAAGCTCCGGACCGAGCAGCCGCAGCATCAGGACGCGATCGACGAACTACTCGCTGACGTCGAGGCGGCGTTCACCGGCCCCTCGTTCTGGGCGCCGTTCACAGAGCGCTGCCACGCCGCCGGCATCACCCGCCTGAGCGACTGGCTGAACAGCACCGGGCGGATCGTCGCCGACCAGTTCGGCAGGCGCGGACCGCGCTGGACACGGCCCGCGGACACTCCGCTGACCACCTCCCCGCTGGACGGGTTCCTCAACCCGATCCGCGCCTCGATCAAGCCGCGCGCGTACGGACTGAAGAACCGCCAGCGCACCAACCGGATGCTGATGCTCATGCAGCTGCACGCCAACCGCCAAGACGACCAGAACGCCTACGTTCGACACATCCGTGAGTGCCTCGAGACCAACGCAGGCCGTCCCAGCATCACGCGTCGCGCGATCGTCGATGCCCGCGGCCCAGCGTCGCTGCGATGACAGCCCTCCAACCCTCAGCATCGCATCCCCGTGCGCATTCTCAGATCACATTGCACACGAAGATGCGTTAGGGGGGCTGGCTGTAGCCTCGGCCCGCTTCGGCAGCCTCCAGTCGGGCCGGACGAAGTGGCAGGTGTAGCCGTTGGGGTACCGCTCGAGGTAGTCCTGGTGTTCGGGCTCGGCCTCCCAGAACGGACCGGCCGGCTCGACTTCGGTGACGACCTTGCCGGGCCAGAGGCCGGAGGCGTCGACGTCGGCGATCGTGTCCTCGGCGACCTGCTTCTGCTCGTCGTCGAGGTAGTAGATCGCGGAGCGGTAGCTCGTGCCGACGGTCGTTGCCCTGGCGGTTCTTCGTGGTCGGGTCGTGGACCTGGAAGAAGAACTCGAGCAGGTCGCGGTAGGAGATCCGCTCCGGGTCGAAGACGATCTCGATCGCCTCGGCGTGGGTGCCGTGGTTGCGGTAGGTCGCGTTCGGCACGTCGCCGCCCGAGTATCCGACGCGCGTGGAGATGACGCCGTCGAGCTTGCGGATCAGATCCTGCATGCCCCAGAAGCAGCCGCCGGCGAGGATTGCTTTCTCTGTAGCCATGTTTGTGTGCTCCTTATCGTTGGGTTCGTCGTGATGCTCCCTTGACCACGCTAGCGCGGTAAGGGAGGCCGGGTTCGTGCTGGGGCGTGAGCTCGAGTCGCGGAGCCACTTCGCGCTCTTTCACGAGCGGAGGTGCGGCACGAGCAGCCGGACAGGCCCGCGGTGCTCGGCTTCGGGCGGCGTACCGTCGTACTCGCGGGTGATCCACACCCGTCGTCCGTCACGTCCTCGGAGCCCCATGTTCGTTGTGCGGTCGCCTTGGCGGAGAGGTCAGCTGGTCGGCCTAGGTCTCGACGCGGTCCAACAGCGTGTCGACCGAGACGTCCTTCGATCTCATGTCGAGCTTGTTCCACTTCATGACGCAGTGCATGTCGGCCGTCCCGTTCTCCGTCGGAAGCGCCGTGAACTCGTCCCACGTTCCAGGGCGCGCCTCGTCGACAGCGCCCTGGATCGAGAGGATTCGGGCTGCGTGGCGTCGGCTTGGCCGACAGGACTGGGGAGCCGCGCTCGTAGTATCGACCCGGCGGGATCCCCGACGGATCGACTTCGTGGCGGCGGCGCCCGCTGAACCCACGGGAGATCGGAGTCATGCGCCTCGCGACTCCTACGGACGAATGCGGATGATCGTCTGCCCGCTGATCCGCTCGGTCGGGTTGAGGGCGGCGACAGCATCGTCGAGGGTCGCGACGTTGCCGATGTTCGTCCGCAGTCGTCCGTCCCGCACCCGCTGGACGATCTCACCAAGCTGGGCACGATCGGCCGCGACAACAAAGTCGATCGCCAGGCCGTCGGCGGGCCGCGCCTCGGGCGGCCCGGCGATGGTCACCAGCGTTCCTCCGGCTCGGATCAGGTTTACGGAGCGCTTCTGGATATCGCCGCCGATGACGTCGAAGACGAGGTCGACGAGGCCGACGTCCTCCAGCGCGTCGTTCTCAAGGTCGACGAACTCCATCGCGCCGAAGTCGAGCGCCGTTTGACGGTCGGCAGCGCGCCCGGTGCCGATGACATAAGCGCCGGCCTCGCGTGCGAGCTGCGTCACCATCGAACCGACTGAGCCGGCCGCGCCGTGCACGAGGATGCTCTGCCCGGCCTGCAGACGGCCATGCTCGAACAGCCCCTGCCACGCAGTCAGACCCGGCATCGGCAGGCTCGCGGCGACCGTGAAGTCGACGTCGGCCGGCAGCGGCGCGAGGTTGCCTGTCTCGATCGCCACATACTCCGCCAGCCCGCCGGCGCGAAACGAGTCCGTGAGGCCGAACACCCGCTGTCCCACCGACAGCCCCGTCGTGCCGTAGCCGAGGGCGGTGACCACTCCGGCCAGCTCCTGTCCGGGAATCGACGGAGTCCAGTCCCGGCCGAGGCGGTCGGTCCAGGTCGAGGGCCACGTCAGCTCGCCCGCGGTGAATCCCGACGCATGAATCTGAACGACAACCTCGTTTATCGCCGGTTTCGGCTCGGGCCGCTCGACCAGCGTCATCCCGGCCGTTCCCGCGGCCTCGTCCGTCACCACAATCGCCTTCATTCGGCGTATTACCGCATCCGGCTGCTCGCCGACCTCGGTTCCCTGAGCGGGGGCCTCAGATGGGGTTTCACCGACCTCCCGACCCGTCGTCGGATCTTCATCCGGCCGCTCGCGGATCGTGGCTCCGGGGGTCGGGTCTCCGTAGGAATCGTTCGACAGTGGCATGCGACTTCGTCCTTTGCTGAGGTGATGGGTACTCGAGCGCTTCGGATCCGACGCTAATCGGTTGCTGGAACGCCTCAGAGCGCGATGGGTGATCGCTCGGTAGCAATGCGCTATCGGTGTCGGCCGTCTGGGCTGACGGCAGCGTGGCTAGCTTGCTCGCGCTCGCCGACCGCACGGGAGTAACCCCGGAAGGATGACCTGATCACTGACCCCCCGCGCGCGAGAGAAGGCGTGGAGGCGTGAGTCCGTCATCTCGCTCTCGCGTCCGGATTGAGCCCCCTCGCCCGCGCTCGGCACGCCAGCTGCGCTCGGAGATCCCGGGTCGGGTCGCGGCCGAAGAACCGCTCAAGTGTGAACCTTCCGGGTTACGACGTCGGTGAGTGTCGTCTCACCGACGCGACCGCGGCGACTTCAGTCGACCCATCGCGACAGGGCGGTGCCGGACGGACAATGATGGCCAGGCGCCGCGGCCCGCGTCATCAGGTCCGCGTACACGGATGAAGCGCGCTCCTCGCGGTCGACCGCCGCGCAATACGCCGAGTACGCGAAGGGGGCGTCGGCAGCCGGAGCGCGCCTCCACCGCTCGTACGCGTCCCACACCCCGGTGGACTCCTCTCGCCAGTCAACGTACGCGTCGACCGCTTCGTCCAACAGTTCCTTGCGACTCTGCCGCTTCACGCTCGATTACCTTCTGTTACGCGCTGGGGCACGGGGTGAGCCGGAACCCTGCCGATCGATCGACTCGGATCCACATGTTCTGTGCTCGGCCGCGAGAGCGACCGCAGGAAGGCGAGCGTGGGCATGTGCATCGTCCGTTGGCGGGTTACGACCGCCGTCGGGATCGCCGGCTGCTCGCCGGCAAGCGAAACGAATCGGAGGCCCGGAGCGCCATAGCGCTCCGCCACCAACTGCGGGACTAGCGCCATGCCGGCATTTGATGAACCATCAGGAGTAGCGCCTCGAGGTCTCTCATCGGCCGCGCCCTGGTCGCGTCTCGGACTCCCCCTACGGCCGACGTCGTGTCCGCTTGGCTCAGTCGCGGGGCGAGCAGCCCGCCGATCGCGCGCGGCCCAAGCACGCCGACTTTCCGCGGGGTCACGGCTCGCCAGCCCACGGCGCGGTCGCATGCGGCTGGACTGTCTGGGTGTCCGACCGCGCGAATCCGTTGGTCTCGGCGCTGACGGCCGAGGGCACGCCGAGCCGCTCGAGGATGTGGTCGCCGACGCGCAGCGCGTTGGCGATGGTCGTCAGTCCCGGGTTGACCGCGCTCGAGGACGGGAAGAAGCTGGCGTCGACGACGTAGAGGTTGTCGAGGTCGTGCGCCTTGCAGTTGAGATCGAGCGCCGAACGCTTGGGATCGGTCCCGAAGCGGACGGTGCCGCAGTTGTGCGCGATGCCGGCGAGCGGGATCTGCTGGCTGAGCACCGACCACCGCCGGATGCTGGTCCGGTGGCAGCCCATCGGACCGAGCAGGTCCTTGAGCTTGCCCAAAAGCCGCCTATGAGCCTCGGTGTTGTGGAGGGTCTTGGCGAGGTGGATGTTCCCGTCGCGGTCGACCGTGACGCGGTTGTCGGGGTGGGGGAGATCCTCGCTGGTGAGCCAGAAGTCGAGCGAATGTCTGGCGACATAGTCGAGCGCGAGACCGGGCACGAACCTGGGCGCGCCGGTACGCAGGATGTCGGCGTCTGACTTGCCGAGCATCTGGATGTGCCCGAGCGGGAACTCTGAGTCCTGGGCGCCCCAGTAGTAGTCGTTGAGACCGAGCGTCTTCTGGAACCTGGTCTCGTTCGGCGTTAGGGAGACCGCGATCACCGCCGAGTTCAGGTGCGCCATGTAGTGCCGCCCGACGACCTCCGAGGAGTTCGCCAACCCGTTGGGGTGCCGCTCGCTCTCCGAGCGCAGCAGTAGCGCGGCCGAATTGACGGCCCCGCACGAGACCACCACGATGTCGGCGCCGTAGGCCTCCTCGGTGCCCCGACGCTCGACGACGACCCGCTTGACCGAGCGTCCGGAGGAGTCCGGCTCAAGCCGCTTGACGAGTGCATGCGTTCGCAGCGTGACATTGGGGTGCTTGAGGGCTGGGCGCACGCAGAGCACGTGTGCGTCGGCCTTTCCGTCCGTCAGGCAGGGGAAGCCGTCGAAGCGGTTGCAACGAATGCAGCGCCCGGCTTCGGGGTCGGATTCGTCAAGGTCGATCCCGACGGGCAGGTGGAACGGCTGGTGCCCGGCCCACACCAGATCGTCGTGCAGTTGCTGGATCCGCGGCTCGTGCGAGACGGCGGGGTAGGGGAACGGGCCCGAGCGCGGCGGCTCGGTGGGGTCCTCGCCGACCTGGCCATGGACGAGGTAGAGCCGCTCGGCCTGGGCGTAGTAGGGCTCGAGATCGGCGTAGGTAATCGGCCAGGCGGGGGAGACGCCGCCGTGGTGCTGGACCTGCTCGAAGTCGCGTTCACGAAGGCGCAACAGGACGCCGGCGTAGACCTTGGTGTTGCCGCCGACGAAGTATTGGGCGTGCGGGCGGAACGCGACGCCATGCTTGTCATACCAGCGCTCTTCTGTCACGTACCGCTCGCGGCCGAAGACCGCCTCGGAGTCCCAGTTCTCGAGCTCCCGGGGCAGGTAGCCGCCGCGCTCGAGCAGCAGGATCCGCTTGCCCGACGGCGCGAGGCGGTGCGCGAGCGTGCCGCCGCCCGCGCCGCTGCCGATGATGATCACGTCGTAGTGCTCCACAGGTCCTCCTAGACGAGCGCGATCGGCGAGGTCCACGCCCCGCTCGCGCCGCGCAGCTTGGGGTGGGTCAGGATCAGCGCGAACTCGCGCACGCCGTCGCGCGCGAGCTCGGAGGTGTCGAGGTTCTCGACGACGAACACGCCGTGGCGGGCGTTGAGGAACTGGGGCACCTCGAACGGCCGCTCGGGGTCCTCGGCCGGGACCGGGCCGTAGCTCCAGGTGTCACAGCCGGTGAGCGCAACGCCGCGCTGCACCAGCCAGTCCGCGAGCTCCATGCCGGGGCCGGGCTCGCCGGACAGGTAGATGTCCGCGTCGTACCAGTGCTCGCCCCAGCCCGTGTGAAACAGCACCGCATCCCCGGGCGCCGGATCGATGTCCGGCACGCCGATCACATCGCCGGGATCGAGCGGCGAGACGTCCACGAGCCAGCCGCGGGTCACGATCTGGGGCACGGTCTCGACGCCGAGTCGCCTAACGCCCGCGGCGCCCGCGAGCTCGGCGACGCTCCAGCCGTTGTAGCCGCGATCGCCGATCTGCAGATGGCACAGGGCGTCCAGGTGGGTGCCGATCTGCTGGGTGCCGGCGATCTGCTCGGTGATCCAGTTGACCCGGTTCGCGCCGAGGCCGCCGCCGTTGCTGTGATGGGCGGTGGTGACCAGCGTCTGGCGGAAGTAGCGCCCCGGGAACACCGGCGCGAGTTCGTCGAGCACCCGCCCCAGGTCGTACAGGCGCCCCGAGCGCACGAGCCGCAACGCTTGCGCGCGGGTGTCGTCGGTGATGTGGTTGAGCATTCCGAGCTGGTCCGTCGGGGCCGAACGGCGACGGCCACCAGGCGGTGGCCTCGTCGCTCACTCGGACGACCATGGCTCGCGGAAGTCGGCGTACAGGGTGAGGCCGCCGTCGACGAAGATCGTCTGTCCTGTGATGTAGGCGGCGTCGTCGGAGGCCAGGAACGCGCACACCCCGGCCATCTCGTCCGCGGTGCCGGGGCGACCCAGCGGGATGTGGCTTGAGACGATCGCCGTCTTGGCGCTGTCGTCGGTCCAGGCGCGATTGATCGGGGTGATCGTGGCGCCGGGGCCGACGGCGTTGACGCGGATGCCGCGGCGGGCGTACTCGAGCGCGAGCGTCCGGGTCAGGTTGCCCATCCCGCCCTTGCTGATGCTGTAGCTCAGATAGCTCGGCCTGGGGATGATCTCGTGGACGCTTGAGATGTTGATCACGATGCCCGGCTGCTCGTCGGCGAGGAAACGCTTGATCGCCTCGCGGGCGCACAGGAACGAGCCGCGCAGGTCGACCGCGAGCACCTGGTCGAACTCGTCGCTGGCGAGCTGCTCGGACGGTCGTGCGATCTGGATGCCGGCGTTGTTGATGAGGATGTCGAGACCGCCGAGGCGCTCGGCCGCCTCGCGGACCATGCGGACGACGTCCGCTTCGGAGGCGACGTCGCCGTGGACGAGGACGTCGCGGACCCCGTGCCGGCGCACCTTCCGCAGGCAGGCGTGCACCTGCTCCTCGGTACCGGCCGCCTCGTCGGGCGTTGTCAGATAGTTGATCGCCACGTTGGCGCCGTGCTCGGCGAACCGCACGGCGGTCGCCTGGCCGATCCCGGAGGTACCGCCGGTCACCAGGACGGTCTTGCCGAGCAGGCCCGGCATGCCCCGGCGACGAAGCCGGGGATCGACGGCGGCCGTGGTCGGCGGCATCACCTGCTCTTGGTGAACAGCGCTGGGCGGGTTGCTCACGGTGCCGCCCTCCTAGCGCGGACCGTGCGGCCTCGAGCGCGACCCCGAACACGAGCATGCGACGTCGACTCCCACGCGACCGCGGCCGGGGACAGCCGCCATGGGGGGCGCTGGATGCCGAGCGCGGGGAGAAGAGTGCCGTGGGCGCCCACGTAGATCGCGAACCCGCGAGTGCGCCCCGTGCCCGGGTCGCTGCGGGCCAGCGGCTCGCGGCGGCGCGATACGCCACACCGAGACCCGCGCCCATGCCGTAGTGGATCACCTGCTGGGCGCGAAGCCGCTGGGCACCGTCACCCGACGGCCGAGCGCAACGGTCGCGCGGTCGACGAGGACCGCGGGAGGCATGTTCTCGGGATGCCCGCTCGGATCGGCGCCCACATCCTGCTTCTGGCTCGGGGAGGGCGGCAGAATCGCCTCGGCGAGCCCCTGCAGGCGCGGCTCGGTAAGCGCCTTAACCCACGACGCCACAAGACCGGCGATCACAGCTTTAGCTGGCATGAGTGGAACGTAGGCGGGTACCGGCGGGCGCTCAAACACAATCGCCTATCAGCGGGTAACGAGCCGCGATCGGCCGCTCTCCGGCGCCGACGCAGGGGTGCGAACCGGGACGCCGACGAGCGTGACGCGCGGTCGTGCGTGAGTTGATTGCACAGGTTCCAATTCGACCCCAGTGTCGGCGTTGCGGAGGAACGGCGTCGCAGGTGTCAGCTCGCCGCGAGTGGCACCTCTGAATGCTCGGGGTTGTTCCTTCTCAGCAGCATGCTGCTGAGCAGGCCGAGCG
>CAVWSI010000011.1:0-37767 GCA_963757795.1 uncultured Solirubrobacterales bacterium
CGATTGCGGGAGTCGCCGGTGTGCTTGCTGCCGGCCTGATCCGCTGACGACCTGCAAGCGCACCTGGCTCTCGCTCGCGTGGACGAGCAGCCACCCTGGTCGACGCCGACCTCGCTCCCGGTCCGGGAGTTGGGAGAGCGTCGCTGTCGCCCACCCCTGGCGGCTGCTCCGCCCGGCGAAGGTGCGCCGCGGCTACCGCTCGGCGCTAGTGCTTTCCTACTTGAGCCGCCGCTGAACGGACGAGCGCAATGGCGACGATCCAGCACTCCGGCGGCGCCGGCGCGAGGTCGTGCTTGGCCACGGTTCCGATAGTCGCGTCGACTGCGTGGTCGTGACTGTCGGTGACCACCGAACTGTGTGCTCCCCACAACCGGCCGCTGCTGACAGACGACCGCGGGTTCGCGGCGCCGCGCCTCCCCGCCGGACGAATCTCGCCCGCCGGCGACGCCGATCTCGCTCTGCTGCTTCTCGCTCGGTTGCGGAGTCGTGCCCGGCGACGATGTCCGACTCCGCGACGGTCGGCAGAGGTGTGCGAGTCGTACGACCCGAGGGTGTCGACGGAAGCGCAAGAAGTCGCTGCCCGCCGCTTCCTTACGGTTGCTGGCCCAGGAACCTGATCTCGATCCGGCGAGGGTCCCAGAGGCGGCTGGGGCGCCCGTCCGCCGTCATCGCCGGCGCGACCGTGACCGACTCGACGGTGTCGGTGATCAGCCGTCGCCACGCCGCCAACCGCATCGCGGGTTCGCGCAGCCTGTCGATCTCCTCAGGACCGATGACATCGCTCTCGCCCCCATCCCCAAGTCGCGCGCGGTCGACGTGCGCGTCATCGAGCGTCGGTGGTCAGCTTCTCCAAGGTCTCCTGGCTCGCGGGGCGGCCCAACAAGCCAAGCGCGCCGAGCTGCCGGATCGTGTTATCGATATCCGCGCTGGTGCGTTCGATCGCCTGGTCCGCCTCGCGGATCTGCTGCCTGCGTGAGCCGCGCCGGGGCGCGTCGGCGGTGGCCGAGTACGCCCGGACCGCATCCAGCACCATCGCCTCGACCCGGTCGGCCTTGACCGCCGCTCGTCGCCGGCACCGGTTCGCGCTCGTATCGCCGCACCGGTAGCTGCCGGTGTCGGAGTTGATCACCATCCGCGAGGCGCACGTCCCGCAGCGCAGTACCCCCAGGCGGGCGAACAGCCGCTCGGACTTGGCTTGGCGCCCGCGGGAGACCGTCCGCCGCTGCACGCGTTCGAACAGCCCGCGATCCTTGATGATCGCCTCGTGGGCGTTCAGGTTGTGCAGCCCGCCGAAGTGGATCTCGCCGAGAACGCCCTTTACGCGCTTAGGACCCGACGGGCGAGAAGGCCCGGGCGGTCAAGCGCGCTACCAGGGCGTATGCCGCGGCTGCGGCGCGCCGACCGCGGCCCGAGGCGGTAAGGGCGACGCGTACCAGCACTGCAAGCGCTGCCATCCCGGCGCGATCGCGCCGACCCGGACCCGCGAGTGGGTGCGCGACGCGATGCGCACCTGGCGAGCGCTGTACGGGAGTCCGCCGTCGTCGACGGACTGGTCTCGCACCCATGCGCGGCGGCGCGGTGGCGAGGCGTTGAAACGCTTGCGCGACCAGGATTGGCCGGCGTCGTCGACGGTCATCGACCTGTACGGCACCTGGGCGGCGGCGCGGTCCGACGCCTTCCCTGACGACTGAACCGAAACGAGAGGGGGGCCTGCGCGGCCCGGCCCGGTACCTGTCCGGCAAGGATGGCCGAGCACCTCGCCAACGACGACGAACCGCCTGACCGCGATGACGGCTGGCAGGACCTCGCAGTAGCAAACCCCACCTTCCTGCTCGAACGCCTAGGCAGCGAATGCGGCGATCTCCAGTTCCTGCGTGAGCTCACCGTCAACGGGCTCGACGCAATCGCCGCGCAGCCCGGTCGCGCCAGCGGCCGCGTGGTCTGGGACCTGGACTGGCAGCGTCTGGAGGCCTCCGCCGGCAAGGTGCGCAAGCTGACGGTGACAGACACCGGCACCGGCATGCGCCCCGACCAGCTTGGGCGCTACATCAACCAGCTCGCCTCCAGCAGCCGCGAGCAATCCCACACCGCCAACTTCGGGGTCGGCGCGAAGGTCGCCGCGGGCTCCCGGAACCCGCACGGACTCGAATACCGCTCCTGGCACCAGGGGCAGGGCTCGCTGGTGTGCTTCAAGCGACACCCCGACGGCCGCTGGGGACTCGAACCCCAACGCTGGCCGGACGGCCACACCGACTATCTGGCGTCCACTCGACGAGCAGGACAAGCCATGGCTGCTGCGCGGCCAGGATCACGGCACCCAGGTGGTGCTGCTCGGCCAGCACGAGCGCCACGACACCACCCAGGCGCCGGCCAGCGTCACCGACACCCGCCGGCACTGGATCACCCGCTACCTCAACGCCCGCTTCCTGCGCCTCCCCACCGAGGTCGAGGTGCTCGTCCGCGAGCAACGCGACCGCGACGAGCCCGGACAGCTGCAGCACGTCCACGGCGAGCAACATCATCTCGAGCGACACTCGATCGCCGCAGGTGCCGTGCAGCTCAGCGACGCGCTCGCGCACTGGTGGGTGCTCGATGACGATCATCGAGCCCGCCGCCGGGAAGCGACGATCTGGGGCTCGACCGGTCACGTCGCCGCGGTGCACGGCGACGAGCTGTACGACATCCTGCCGCAGACCCGGGGTGGGTACGGGCGCCTTCAGGACTTCGGCATCCGCTTCGGCTACGAGCGCGTCGTGCTCCACCTTCAGCCCCAGGTCGAGGTCAGGCGTCTGCAATGCAACACCGCCCGCACCCTGCTGCTCCTGGACCACGAGCCGCTCCCGTGGGCCCGCTGGGGCGAGGAGTTCACCGCCTCCATGCCTGCCGAGATCCGCCAGCTCCAGGAACGCGCCGCCAGCACCGACATGGTGCCCCGCCGAGAAGCGATCCGCAATCGCGTCAACGCGATCCTGCCGCTATACCAACTGAGCAGGTACCGCCCGACACCACCACCGAGACAGACGGCCACGCGAGTCGACGAAGGCCGCGGGCGACGGCCCGACCGACACGCCCGCGCGGCCTCGACCGCCTACCGGACAGCCGTGCCCGGACGGAGCAGGCGGACCACCCGGCCGTGAGCACGCGCACGAGGAGCCCCTCCCAACCGGCCGATCGAGGACGCTCACGATGAGGCGTCCCCGCATCGGATCGTCAGCCTGCCCGACGTCGCCTGGATCTCCGCCCGCGATGGCTCCAGGGCTCCACGGGACCTCGAGGACGAGGCCGCCCGCTATCACCCCGGCCGGCACGAGCTCACGATCAACGCGGACTTCAGGGCGATCACCGACCTGATCACCCACTGGCAGGATCGCTATAAGGGCATACCCGGCGCCCGCGGCGTGATCGAAGCCCAGGTGCGTGAATGGTGCGAGCAGATCCTCGTCGAGGTTGTGCTCGCCGCCCGGAGCTCGACCTGGAGCGCCGAGCAACTCCACGCGTTGCTCTCACCGACCTCGTTCACCGCCGCGCTGCTTCCAAGGCACCTGCTGCACTCGATGCTCCAGAAGCGGCTCGCCCAGAAGCTCGGGACGTCGCGACACGAGTCCGACCGGTCGACGGCGGTGATCGGATCGTCAGTGACGCCGGTCGAGACGTGTTGATGCCACAGGAGGTCGCGGAACGCTCCGGCTTCTCCTTCATAGCGATTCTTCGCGCGATCCGCGGCGGTGAATTGCACGCGGTTGAGCGGGTGTGCGACCTCGACCAGCTCGCAGACCCCTACTACGACTGCCTCGGAACGCAGGTCCCTTCCGGCTGGGCGACCACCGCGAGATGTGCCCTTCCAGCGGACGCGACGTCTGACTTGAGGGGTTCCGGCCGGCAGCGAACGCGAAGGTCGCCGTGAGTGAGCGCTTGGAAGCCCCCGGCCCGCCCGCGGTGCCGCATGCTCGCCCTCGGCGCCGGAGACGGGCCGCCCGACCCGGAGCGAGCCGACTGCCATGAGCGGCCTACGTTCGGGCACTCGTCTCAGAGCTCGCGTCCGATCCGGTGGCGGTAGAGCAGCTGCGGACGTTGCTCGAGATCGACTCCGATCCGCAGCGCGCCGCGCCCGCGCCGGCGTTCACCGTCCGGTCGCTCGCTGAGGAGATCGGCCGATCGGAGCGATCCGTGCGCGACGCGATCGCGCGCGGGGAGCTGAAGGCCGTCAAGCGCGGCCGCGGCTATCTGATCACCGCCGCCGCGGTGGAAGCCTGGGCAACGCCCACACAGGTCCCTACGTCGCGGTCCACGCGCCCGTCTGTACACCGGGATCGCCGGCGCGCGCGCGGTCCGATGCGCCGGGCCCTGAGCGGCTCGTGACGTCCGGGTAGAGTCATGCGTGGAACCAAACGCGGCCGAGCGGCGCCAGCGACGCGCTGGGGACCATGGCCCACAGGAGGCTCAGCTCCAAAATGAGCGACCATGACGCTACACAAGCGGTGCCGCGATGAGTGTCCACCGAAACCGTGTCGGTGGGTACGACGTGCGCTGGCGTGAAGCCGGCCGTATGCGCTCGAGGTCGTTCCGCCGCAAACGGGACGCGGAGCGGTTCGACCTCCAGGTCAAGGACGCCAAGCAGACCGGGATGCTCGCGCGCCTTGACGGCGGCGCCGAGACGCTCGACGAGTACGTCGAGAAGACCTGGGCGCCGATCCATGTCGCGCCGCTCGCGTCCAAGACACGCACCCTGTACGTCAGCCTGTACGACGGCCACATCAGCCCGACGCTCGGCGGCTACCCACTGCGCGACCTGACACCGGAGATCATCGGACGGTGGCAGGCCGACCGGCTCGGTGGCGGCGCCGCGGTCGAGCGGACCCGGAAGAGCCTCACGCTGCTCGGCGGGATCCTGCAGCGCGCGGTCGAGGCGGGCCGCATTCCGAGCAACCCGCAGCGACTTGTGCGCAAGGCGCCAGCGTTGCCGACCGAGGAGGTTCGTCCGCTCGCGCCCACGACGGTCGAGCGGATTCGCGACGCGCTGCGCGCCGGCGCCGGCCGCGACGACCCGTCGACCCGCCACGACCTCCACCGACTCCGCGAACGTGACGCGGTCATGGTCTCACTGCTCGCGTACGCCGGCCTGCGCCCGCAGGAGATGCGAGCGCTCTGCTGGGGGCACGTCCACGAGCGCACGCTCGTGGTCCACGCGCCGAAGACCAGGCGACATCGCACGCAGCCGCGCACTGTGCGGCTCCTGGCGCCGCTGGCGCAGGACCTCCGGGAGTGGCGACTCGCGTCCGGGCGCCCGGACGAGCGCACGGCTGTGATCCCGGCGCTCAGCGGCCAGGTGATGAGCGAGAACGCGTTCGAGATGTGGCGCTCGCGCGCCTGGACGGCCGCGCTGGAGGCGTGTGGCGTCGCCTACCAGCGGCCGTATGACCTCCGGCACTCGTTCGCATCGCTGCTGCTGCACGAGGGCCGATCGGTCATCTACGTCGCGCGCCAGCTCGGCCACGGCGCCGGGCTGACGATGCTGACGTACGGACACGTGATCGATGAGCTCGAGGACGCGCCCAGGATCAAGGCCGAGGACGCGATCATGGCCGCGCGCCGTGGCGAGGACGTTCGGACACAGTTCGGCTAGGCGTCGTGGGCGAGTCGCCCGTGACACATCGACGCGGGTGTCAGAAGTTCGGTATATTGCAGGCAATTCATGCCTAGCGCCCCCGGCAGGACTCGAACCTGCGACCCACGGCTTAGAAGGCCGTCGCTCTATCCAGCTGAGCTACGGGGGCGACTTCTCCGGAACACTAGGGACGGCGCGCGAGCCTCGCGATACGCCCGGTCGCGGCACAATCCAGTCGTGTCCGTCCGCCGGCTCCGCCGATGGGTCGCCGTCCTCGCAGCGACCGCCGCCACCGCCGTGATGGCATGGACCGCTCCCGCCATCGGCACAACCCGGCGCGCGGCACGTCCACGGCCGAGCCGTGCCTGGTCCCCGGCGCGGGTAAGCCGCTGGACGCGGTCTGGCGACCGCACATGCTCGCGGCCATCGGCTACACGCGACACGCGGAGCGGCGACGTGGCGTTCGCCGTGCGAACGGACGACCGCTTCTACGGCTACCGGCCCGACCACGTCGAGTGGTCGGCGAGCGTGGTCAAGGCGATGCTGATGGTCGCCTACCTCGACCGGCCCAGCGTCCGCGCTCGGGACCTGGACGCCGACGACCGTTCGGTGCTCACGCCGATGATCACCGAATCGGACAACGAGGCGGCGCAGCGGGTGTTCGACACCGTCGGGCAAACCGCTCTGAGGACGCTCGCCCATCGGGTGGGCATGACCCATTTCGCCACCTCCCCCATCTGGGGCGAGACGCAGATCACGGCCGCCGACCAGACGCGATTCTTCCTCCACATCGACCGCTACATCCCGGCCCGCCACCGGGCCTACGCGATGTCGCTGCTCGCCGGCATCGTGCCCTCGCAGCGCTGGGGCATCGGCGAGGTCGCGCCGAGCGGCTGGAAGCTCTACTTCAAGGGCGGCTGGGGCTACGGCACCGGGCTGCTTGACCATCAGGTCGTGCTCCTCGTGCGCGGGTGCACGCGCGTCTCGATCGCGGTACTGACCATGCACGACGGGGCGCACGCCTACGGAAAGGACACGCTGAAGGGCATCTTCTTGCGGCTGCTCCGCGGGCTTCCCACCGCGAGAGCACGACATCGGGGCGCCCGGATTCGAACCGGGGACCTCAAGCACCCAAAGCTTGCGCGCTAACCAGGCTGCGCTACGCCCCGAAAGGTGCGCTCGATTTTAGTGTGGGCGGGCGCCGGGCCCGATGACCCTCCATCGTCGGCGTCGAGTAGCCTCCGGCCCGGGCATGGCCGATGTCGAACCGCTGCGGGCGTTGCACTACGACCGGGAACGAACCGGAGGCCTTCAGGACGTGCTCGCCCCACCCTACGACGTGATCGGCACCGAGCAGCGAACGAAGCTCGAGGCGAGATCGCCTTACAACGTGGTGCGGATCGACCTGCCGGTCGGCGAGGAGCCGTATGACGCCGCCGCGCGGGAGTTCCAGGCGTGGCGAACGGACGGCGTGATCGTGCGCGACGAGCAGCCCGCTCTGTGGGTGCTCGAGCAGGACTTCACCGGCCCCGACGGCAACCCGCGAAAACGGCGCGGCTTCCTCGCGCGCGTGCGCGTGGAGGAGTATGGACCCGGCCGGATCAGGCCCCACGAGCGCACCCATCCCGGACCTCGGGAGGACCGGCTGAACCTCACCCGGGCCACGCGGGCCAACCTGTCCCCGATCTTCGCGCTGTTCGACGATCCGTCCGACGATGTCAGCGGCGCCCTGGACCGTGCCACGCAGCGCGAGCCCTGGGGACGCGCGACAGACGACGACGAGACCGTCAACCGACTGTGGAGAGTCACCGACCCGGGCTCGATCGCGCAGATCACCGGCGCGATGCGACCGGCCGAGCTGCTGATCGCCGACGGCCACCATCGCTATGAGACCGCGCGCGTTTACGCCGAGGAGATCGGCGGCGAAGGACCCCATCGCTACGTGCTCATGTGCCTGGTGGCGCTCGAGGACCCCGGCCTGACCGTCTTCCCGACCCACCGCCTGCTCAGAGACCTGCGCCCCGATCAGCACGAGACGCTCGCGCAGGCGATCCGGCGCGACTTCGACATCCGCCGCCTCGACAGCACCGCTGAGCTCGCCCCCAGGTATGGACAGCCGGTGCGCTTCGGCTACATAGACGCCCATTTCCGGCAGCCGTTCATGCTCACCCTGAAGGACCCGGCGATCGCCGACGCGGCGCTGGCCGACCACGCCGAGCCGTATCGCCGCCTGGACACCGCGGTGCTCGAGGCCTTGATCCTGAAAGGGGCCCTGCAGATGACCGACGAGGACATCGACCACATGACGGGACTCGACTATGCCCGCGATTTCGACCACGCGCTCGAGCTGGTCCAGAGCGGCGCCCGGGACGCGGCGTTCTTCGTCGCGCCCACGCCGATCGAGGAGGTGCGGGCGGTCGCCGCGGCGGGCGAGAGCATGCCCCCGAAATCAACCTATTTCTTCCCCAAGGTGCCCACTGGGCTGCTGTTCAACCCACTCGACGCGTGACCGCCGGGAAGGTCGAGCCAAATGCCACGACCGCCGCTACGATTGAATACAGAGCACAACTTCGACGAAGAGGGACCAGGCAGATGAAGGCCATCGCGCACCGCACCGCACGGAATGCGTTCTCACATCGGATCGACATCCGGCAGCATCAGCTGACTGCCGATGAGCCGTCCGAGCACGGCGGAGACGATGAGGGACCGAGCCCGCAGGAGCTGCTCGCCGCCGCCCTCGCCTCGTGTACCGCGGTCACCATGGAGATGTACGCCAAGCGCAAGGGATGGGACGTCGGGCCGGTCGAGGTCCAGTGCGAGTACTCGCCGGCCGACCGCGGCTGCCTGACCAACTTCAAGCTCACCCTGCGGCTGCCCAGCGGCTGCCCCCAGGAGCAGATCGACAAGCTGCGCATCATCGCCGCCAAGTGCCCGGTCCACCGGACGCTCGACGGCGAGGTCAGCTTCGACGAGCGGATCGAACTGGTCGAGCCCGCGGCCGCCGCGTAGGCGACCGGCAGTCCCTCAGTCGAGGACCTCGACGCCCGCGGCCTGCAGCTCCTGGGCGGCCTTCGAACCGTCGCCGGGCTGCACCTCGACGGCGCGCGTGGCGCCCCGATGCACGGTCACCGTAAGACCCGCCCGCCTGGCATCGAGCGCGGTCGCCTTCACGCAGTAATCGAGCGCGAGCCCGGCGATGTCCACCGCGTCGATGAGATGCTCCCGCAGCAGCCGCTCGAGGTCGGTTCCCTCGAAGCCCGAGTACCCCTCCCGGTCGGGCGCCTGCCCCTTGTCGACGATCGCATCGACGAGGCCCTGGTCAATCTTGGCATGCAGCTCCGCCCCCGGTGTTCCAGCGACGCAGTGCACCGGCCACGGTCCCCCCTGCTCGGCGAACGAGCCGTGATCGGCCGGATGCCAGTCGCGCGTTGCCACGACGAAGTCCGCCTGAGCAGCCAGGCGGTTGATCGGCGCCACCACGGCATCGCCGTCGGGCACGGCCAAGGCGCCGCCCGGACAGAAGTCGTTCTGCACGTCGACCACGATCAGAGCCCGCATGGCACGCGAATATAGTCAGCGGATGCCGCCGGGCAACGATCACCTGCACGAGAACCTACGGCGGGTGCTGCTCGCGGCCGAGGACGCTCTGGTGCTCGAGGTGCGCGGCGCCACCGCCGCGGCCGTGCTGGTGCCCCTGTACCTGCACCGCGGCCGGCTGCACGCGGTGTTCACCCGGCGCCACGACGATCTGCGCCGCCATCCCGGCGAGATCTCGTTTCCGGGCGGCCGCTACGACGAGGGCGAGCCCGACCTCCGAGCCACCGCGCTGCGCGAGGCCCAGGAGGAGATCGGTCTCCCCAGCGATGCGGTCGAAATCGTCGGGGCGCTCCAACCCACACCGACCATCGCCACCGGCTATGCCGTCTACCCGTTCGTCGGCCTGATCGAGGCCGGGCGGACCTGGACCCCGAGCGCCAACGAGGTGGCCGAGGTGCTCGAACTGCCGCTCGATGAGCTACTGGCCGGCTATGGACGCCGGCGCCTGGTCCGCCGTGGGGTCCCGATCCGCACCGACACCTACGTCGTCGGCGAGAACCTCATCTGGGGAGCAACGGCCCGCATCCTCGCCGATCTGTTCGACCGGATCGGACCGCTGCTCAAGCGAAACCAGTCCGGCCGCCGGGTCAGCCCTTCTCGATCGGCACGTTGACCAGGTTGCCCCATTCGGTCCACGACCCGTCGTAGTTCCTGACGTCCTGCCGTCCGAGCAGCTCGTGCAGCACGAACCAGGTGTGCGCCGAGCGCTCCCCGATCCGGCAGTAGGCGATGATCGGCTCGCCACCGAGGACCCCCTTGCCGCCGTACAGATCGCGCAGCTCGTCGGCTGACTTGAACGTGCCGTCTTCCTTAACTGCCTGGGCCCAGGGGATCGACTTCGCCCCGGGAATGTGGCCGGCGCGCTGCGCCCCCTCATTCTCGTATCCGGGCATGGCAATCAGCTCGCCCGAGTACTCCTGCGGCGAGCGGACGTCCACCAGTTGATGGTGGTCGTGCAGCGCCACGAGCACCCCGTCGCGCTTGGCGCGGATCGAGTCGTCGCCCGGCTTGGCGGTGAACGTGACCACCGGATAGCTCGGAAGGTCGGTCGTCGTAGGGCGACCCTCGGCGATCCACCGCTCGCGGGGCCCGTTCAGCAGCTTGACGTTGTTGTGCCCGTAGTACTTCAGGTACCAGTAGGTGTAGGCGGCGAACCAGTTGTTGCGGTCTCCGTACAGGACGACCTGATGGTCATCGGAGATCCCGCGGTTGCCGAACAGGGCGCCGAACTCCTCCGGACCGAGGAAGTCGCGCTTGACCTGGTCCTGGAGGTCCAGCCGCCAGTCGAACCCGATCGCGCCCGGGATGTGCGCGTCCTTGTACAGACCCGGGTTCTCGTCGACCTCGACGATCCTGATCGTGTCGTCGTTCAGGTGCTGCTCCAGCCACTCCGGCTCGACCAGTACGTCATTCGCGTAGTCAGCCAAATCGCCCTCCGAATTCTGATCGACTTTTACCTATTTTTTTTCGAGTCTAGCGCCGGCAAAAGGGGTCGCCATCGAGCGAACGTTGCACCGCGTCGGCCGCGGCGGCCGTCCATCCGGCATGGTCGGCGGGGTCCGCGCGGAGGAACGCGTACGGGATTCGCGAGTCCTCGCAGCGCTCTCGTACGAGCGCTGCGCCGCGCTCCAGCAGCCACGGGTCGACCGACCCCGCCGCTTCGTAGACCACCCCACGCACGGTGGTGTCCACCATCCGCGTGAGGAGCATCTCGAGCCGCGTCCCGTGCAGCGCCGTCAGTTGCGCAGGCGAGCCGGCTGCCGATCCGAGGAGCACGCACGCCACCGCAACCCGGTCGAGCGCCGGCGCCAGCGTCGCCACCCGGTCGGGGTCGCCGAGGATCGCCTCCCCCCCGGCCTCCTCGATCACCGCCAATCGGCCCCGGTCGCGCGTGCTGCCGCGCACAGCATGCCCCCGCACCACCAACACCCGAGCCAGCGACCGCCCCCGACAGCCGCAACCGATGATCAGGCAGCGGGCCAACGCCGCCGCCGCGCCTCGTCGCGCTCGCGCAGCACGGCGGCCTCGACCTCCTCGGCCGTCACCTCCGCCTCGCCCCGCGCGCGCCGGCGCGCGTTGTGGGCCGACAGCATCTGGTCGAGATCCTCGGCCTCGAGCTGCCTCACGCCGCTCCGCCAGTTCACGCGCCGACTGGAGACCCAATTGCTCGAGACCCGACCCCGGGTAGTAGCGCCCCAGCAGCCAGAACACGAGAACCAGAGCGGCCAGGCCGCCCACCACGACGAGGGTAAACGGGTCCACCGTGCCGGATTGTAGTCGGCCAGCGCAACTTCCCCAGGGGTGCAGTGTTTTCAGGGACGTTCATCGCCCCGCCTGGTAGGGAGCCGGGAATCCAGCGGAGGCACCACACACTCCACGCTTGGAAAGGAGCGCGCATGCGCCCACGCCTCGCCGTGCTGTCGATGGTGGTGACCACGCTCTTCGCTGTCGCCGTACCCAGCGTAGTCACTGCTATGCCGAGGCACAACCGCGGTTTGACGATCAACGCCATCCCGAACCCGATCGACGCCGGGGAGGGAGTGTTCATATACGGTCACCTCAACGTCCCGCCGGTCGGAGGGCAGACGATCATCCTCTACCACCATCTCGCGGGGTCGGGCAGGGGATACACGCGGGTCGGTCAGACCACCACGGATTCGCATGGGTTCTTTCAGTTCACTCGCGCCGAAGACGTGGTGACGAGTAACCGCAGTTGGTTCGTGCGCGAGGCCGGCGTACATCAGATTCACAGCCGCACCGTGTTCGAGCGCGTGGCCGCCCTGGTCAGCCTCAGCGCGAGCACCTCCACCGCCGTTACCGGCCAACCGGTCGTCTTTACCGGGCACGTCGACCCGAGCCATGCAGGCGAGCGAGTGGTCCTCCAGCGTCAGTTCACGCCCATCGCGAACACGATCGCCGGCTCGGACGGCGGTTACACGTTTGCGCCACAGGCGCCGACGTCGAATACCGTCTACCAGGTGCGTACCACGCTGGCCCCGCGCCGTCACAGTGCGGTGCTGTTCGAGGGCGTGCGAGACGTGGTGACGCTGACGCCAAGCTCGCCGACCTCAGAGGTCGGGGGCCATGTCACATTCACCGGCACCGTCCTGCCCGATAAGGCGGGTGAGGTTATCTACCTGCAGCGACTCGGCGCTGATGGTGACTGGCATAACGAGGAGATCCGGTCCGTCAGCCACGCCTCCACGTTCCAGTTTGGCTGGACGTTCGGCAAGGCCGGGACCTACCAGTTCCGCGCCCGGATCACCGGCGATGGCGTGAACGTCGGCGGCGCCTCGGCGCCGGTGACGATCCAGGTCTCGCCTGCCACCAACCCGGCGACCCTGCCGCCCGCTTCGTAGCCCGGGACGGGCACGTCGCACCTGCCGGCCTCCGTCGCCGCCGCGCGGCGGGGGCCGGTTCGGTAGCGTGCCGACCATGGACTTCGAGCTGACCGACGAGCAGCGCCTGGTCCGGGAGACCGCACGCGCTTTCACCGACAACGAGATCGTCGAGCGCGCCCGAGAGAACGATCGCAACGAGCACTTCGACCTCGAACTGGTCGCCAAGCTCGCGGCCCAGGGCTACCTCGGCGCGATCGTTCCGCGCGAGTACGGCGGCGCCGGACTCGACTATCTGACCTATGGGCTGATCGTCGAGGAGATCGGCCGCGGGGACTCCGCCATGCGCACGGTCGTGTCGGTGCAGACCTCGCTGGTCTGCTCGGCGATCATGCGGTGGGGAAGCGAGGAGCAGAAGCAGCGCTACCTGCCGAAGCTGTGTGCGGGTGAGTGGCTGGGCTGCTTCGGCCTCACCGAACCCGATACGGGATCCGACGCGGCCAACCAGCGCACCCGGGCGATGCGAACAGATTCCGGGTGGGTGATCAATGGGGCAAAGATGTTCATCTCGCTTGGCAACCACGCCAAGGTCGCGCTCATCTTCGCGCAGACCGATCCGGAGAAGGCCCACCGGGGCCTGGCCTGCTTCCTGGTCGAGACCGATCAGCCCGGATACCAGCCGCAGGAGGTCCACCACAAGCTCGGTCTGCGCGGCTCTGACACCGCTGCGATCTCGCTGGACGACGTCGAGGCGCCCGATGACGCCATGTTGGGTGAGATCGGCGACGGCTTCAAGGTCGCGATGAGCTCGCTCGACTCCGGACGCTACAGCGTCGCCGCCGGCTGCGTGGGTATCTGCCAGGGCTGTCTGGACGCCTCGATCCGTTACTCCAAGGAGCGCCAGCAGTTCGGCCGTCCGATCGCCGCCTTCCAGCTGGTCCAGGAGATGATCGCCGACATGGCGCTCGAGACCGACGCCTCGCGCATGCTCGTGTGGCGCGCCGGCTACCTGAAGGATCAGGGCAAGCCCAACACGACCGAGACCTCGATCGCCAAGCTGTTCGCCACCGAGGCCGCGGTCCGCTGCGCCAACTCGGCGATCCAGGTGCACGGCGGTTCGGGTTACGTGGACGATTACCCGGTCGAGCGCTATCTGCGCGACGCGCGCGTCACCACCCTGTACGAGGGAACCTCGCAGATCCAGAAGCTGATCATCGGGCGCGCGTTGACCGGCGTCAACGCGCTCGTTCCCGCGTGAGTGCGGGAGTCCACCCCGGCCACGCCGCGCGGACGATCGGAGTCGCCGGAGCCGGCACGATGGGCACCGGCATCGCGCAGGTCGCCTGCCTCTCGGGCGCGCGCACCCTGCTGCACGACCCGGTGCCCGAGGCGCTCGACCGCGGGCTGGAGGGCATTCGCGCGCAGCTCGAGCGGGGCTCCGAGCGGGGTCGGCTGAGCGCCGAGCAGGTCGAGGACGCGAATGGTCGGCTCGAGCCTGCACCGGCGCTGGAGGATCTGTCCGAATGCGAGCTGGTCATCGAAGCGGCCCCAGAGCGCCTGGAGCTCAAGCAGAAGCTGTTCGCGCGCCTGTCCGAGCGGATCGTTGGCGAGGACTGCGTGCTGGCCACCAACACCTCGTCGCTGCTGGTGACCGCGGTGGCCGGCGCGCTCGAGCGCCCCGAGCGCGTGGTCGGCATGCACTTCTTCAACCCGCCGCCGCTGATGCGCCTGCTCGAGGTGGTGGCGGGCGAGCAGTCCTCGGAGGCGGCGATCGCCCGCGCGCGGGCCACCGGCGAGGCGATGGGCAAGCACGTCATCGTCGCCGCCGACGGCCCGGGCTTCCTGGTCAACCGGTGCAATCGGCCGTTCGGGCTCGAGGCGCTCAAACTGCTCCAGGAGCGCGTCGCCTCGCTCGAGGAGATAGACCGCATCTGCCGGATGGGAGGCGGATTCCGGATGGGTCCGTTCGAGCTGATGGACCTGGTCGGGGTGGACACCGGGCTCGACGTGTCGCGCTCGTTCTACGAGCAGAGCTTCGGCGAGCCGCGCTGGCGGCCATCGCCGATCACCGTTCGGATGGTCGCCGCCGGCCGGCGGGGCCGGAAGTCCGGCCGTGGCTACTACGACTACTCGACGGACTCAACGCAGCACCGGCCGCCGGATCCCGAGCCGCTTTCCCAGGGAGGCGGGGACGGCCTGGTCGTGATCGCCGGCCACTCGCCCCTCGCCTACGCGCTCGAGCACGCGGCCTCCGACGCAGGATGGGACGTGGCCCGTCCGGTGCAGGCGCAGGACCGGGAGGCGCCCTTCCTCATCCTCGACCTCGGCTTCGGAGACGACCCGGAGGCGCCCCTCCAGGGCGGGCCGCAGGCGATCTGCTGCGCCTCGGGCTCACTCGCCATGCTCGACCCCGGGGGTGGCGCGATCGGCTTCCACGTGCTCCCGCCGCTCGATGAGAGCACGCTGGTCGAGCTGACCCGGGGGCCCGACAGTGCCGACTCGGCCGCGTCGGCCGCCG
Organism: uncultured Solirubrobacterales bacterium; assembly: GCA_963757795.1. Taxonomy (GTDB): domain Bacteria; phylum Actinomycetota; class Thermoleophilia; order Solirubrobacterales; family Solirubrobacteraceae; genus Palsa-465. The sequence continues at coordinate 15,059 of CAVWSI010000011.1, forward strand.
AGCGGTTCTTCGCCACGCTCGGCAAGCACACCACATGGGTGGCCGATGCCCCCGGGCTGGTGCTGGGTCGAATCGTCTGCCAGGTGATCAACGAGGCGGCCTTCTCGGTCCAAGAGGGGGTCGGAGGTGCCGATGACGTGGACACCGGGATGGTCCACGGCCTCAACTATCCCCGCGGCATCCTTCATTGGGCCGATGAGATCGGGCTCGAACACGTGCTTTCCGTCGTCGACGGCCTGTACGAGGAGCGCCGGGAGGAGCGCTATCGCGCGGCCCCGCTGCTGCGCTCACTGGCGCTTTCGGGCCGGCTGGGCTGTCAGACTGGCGAAGGCTTCTTCCGGCACGAAACCTGACGCCTCTTGGAGGTTTACTCAGCGGCCCCGATGCGTCGGTTTTTCGTAAATTGGGCGAGAAGGATCGCCCACTGTTAGTTTCGGACACTTCCCTGGACGAATTGAGCATTTAAGCTACCGCCCCGTGAGGGACCCGGCCTTTCAGCCGATCTACCCCCCATGCCGGTCCCGCACGATGGAGCAAAAGCAACACAAACCGACCGGCGTCGTCGCCCCCTACGGAGCTTGCTAGCGACCCTGACGATCGTCGGCACCGCCGCTCTCGGCGCCGTGCCGGCAGCTACCGCCACCGCACCCACGCAGAAGCACCACCGCCATCATCGGCACGTCCGGGCCGATGCGCAATGCGCGGGTGCCAATGCACGCGTCGGCCACGCCTCCGCCGATGCGCTGCGGACAGCCGTCGTGTGCCTGATCAACCAGCAGCGCGCCGCCCACCACCTGCCCGCGCTGCAAGCCTCTCCGCTGCTCAACCGCTCGGCCCAGGGTTGGACGAACGCGATGGTCTCGAGCGACCGGTTCAGCCACGGCGTGAACTTCGCCGCGCGGATCAGCGCCGTCGGGTACGTCTGGCGCTCGGCCGGTGAGAACATCGCCACCGGCTACTCGACCCCCCGGGGCGTCGTCAAGGCTTGGATGGCCAGCACCGGTCACTGCGAGAACATCCTCAGCCCGACCTATCGCAATGTCGGCACCGGGATCAGCGTGCGCCCCGTCAGGGGCTACGCCAGCGGCGCCGGCACGTGGACGCAGGATTTCGCGCTCGGGATGCACCAGTCTGCGCCGTCGGGCAATGCCGGTCCGATGGACGGCTGCCCTTATTAAGGCCCGGCCGGATGCCGGGCCGTGGTGACCGCCGAGCGGAGCGGTCTCCGTGGACTCTCAGGAGCGGAGCGACGCCGGCCCGAAGCCGGATGCGGTTACTAGGCCGACGCTTCAGCACCCACGCCGGCCGCGTCCTCGACCGCGAACGGCGTGTCGCGCAGATACCACTCGGCATCCAGCGCGGCCTGACAGCCGGATCCCGCCGCGGTGACCGCCTGCCGGTAGGTGTGGTCGACAAGGTCGCCGGCGGCGAAGACTCCGGGCACCCCGGTCAACGTCGAGCGACCCTTGGTCACGACGTAGCCGGCCGGATCGACCTCGACCTGGCCCTCCACCAGCTGTGACTGCGGCTCGTGTCCGACCGCGATGAACGCGCCGGTCACCTCCAGATCCCGGGTCGACCCGTCGGAGGTGTTGCGCAGGCGGGCCACGGCCAGTGACCCGTTCTCGCCGCTGAAGTCCTCGACCGTGTAGGGCGTGATCCACTCGATGTTCGGGATCGCGCGGGCCCGCTCGAGCATGATCTTCGAGGCGCGGAACTCGTCCCGGCGATGCACGATCGCCACCTTGGCGGCGAACTTCGACAGGAACATGGCCTCCTCCATGGCCGAGTCACCGCCCCCGACGATAAGCGTCGGGGCGGCGCGGAAGAAGGCGGCGTCACATGTCGCGCAGTAGCTGACGCCCCGGCCGGCGAGCTCCAGCTCGCCCGGGACATCGAGCTTGCGGTGCTGCGCCCCCATGGCCAGGATCAGCGCGCGCGTCACGTGCATCTCGTCCCCGGTCCACACCTTGTGCAGGCCGCCCTCCTGCGAGATCTCGATGCGCGTTGCGTCATCGGTCTCCAGCCGGGCGCCGAAGCGCTCGGCCTGGTCGCGGAAGTGCTGCATCATCTCCGGGCCCATGATCCCCGCGGGGAAGCCGGGGTAGTTCTCGACGTCGGTGGTCTGCTGCAGCAGTCCGCCCCACGCGAAGCCCTCGATCACGAGCGGCTCGAGGTTGGCACGAGCGGTATAGAGCGCAGCCGTGTAGCCGGCCGGCCCACTCCCCACGATGATGACGTTCTGTACGCGCTGGTCTGTCACTTCACAAAGTATAGCGTGGAGTGGTTACGCCGGCTCCGACGCCCCCCGCAGTATTCCCGAACGGTCGTCATTCCAGCGCTGCACCGTGCGCCGCAGCTGCAGGTACGCCACCGCGCCCGGGAGCGTCGGTAGCCAGAAGGCGAAGGCCCGGTAGGCCAGCACCGCGACCACCGAGAGCTCGACGCTCACCCCGAACGCGGTGAAGGCTCCGATCATGCCGCCGTCGACCCCGCCGATCCCGCCCGGGAGGGGCAGCGTGTTGCCGAGCATCCCGACGAAGTACGACATCACGATCACGCCCTTGGGCGGCGAGGCCCCGAAGGCGTGAAAGCATGCCCACAGCACGGCGATGTCGAACCCCCACCAGGCCACCGCCCCGAGCACGCTGGGGTTGCGGTCGCGGATCAGATCCATCGCGGTCCGTACGCCGGTGGCCGCCGTGGCGGACGCGGCGGCCAGCCGAAAGGCGATTCGCGACACCCGGCGCCGCCCCGCCGTCCACGGACCGACCACCCGGGTTACGTCGGCCGGGAGCATCGAGATGCCCAGGAACAGCGCGATCACGATCGCACCGAAGATGGCCGGCACGACCGTGATGGCGAAGGGCGCCTCGCCCGGGATCACCCCGAGGTACAACCCGACCCCGTCGACCACCAGCGTGACCATGTAGACGCCGTAGAGCAGGGCCAGGAACGCGATCATCCGGCAGCCCACCGTCCGGGGCCGCATTCCCGAGCGCCGCAGGGCCCAGGCCGTCAGCGCGATCCCGCCCGCCCCGGCCGCCGCGAACAGGCGGGTCGCGGCCAGGCTGGCCATCGTGATCTGGTAGCTCTCGGACCAGTCGATCCGGGACTCACCACGGACGAACACACCGCGGAACAGCCAGACATAGCCGAGGAACGAGCACACCTCGAGCACCGCGGCCAGGCCCAGCCACCACCCGTTGCCATGCTGGATGCGGTTCCACGTCTCGTTGAGGCCGAGCAGCTTCGGTAGCACGAAATACAAGAAGGCCAGCGATGACGCGACGAACACGAACCCGGCGATGACGCGTCCGCGAGTCAGGCCGAGGCGCGGAGGCTCTTCACCGCGCTCGCCGTTCTGCCCTGGGCCGGCGCCGGCGCCATTCGCATTGGCTCGCCCGGCGGCGCCGGCCGTCTCCCCCGCGGATCCCCGCTGCGACCCGGCCACCCTACCCCGCCGCACGAGCTTCGAGGGCCTGGATAACCGTCGAGAGCCGCCGGTACGCCGGCGCCAGGCGGGGCAGTCCGCACCTGATCCCCTCGGCCAGCGCGGCTCCGGCAATCAGGTCGATCGCGTAGTGCTCACCGAGGTAGACGAGCGCCAGGCCCAGGGTGAGCGCGTATGTCCATCCCACGGCACCGGCGACCGGACCGATCTCCCAGAGCAGGTGTGCGCCCATGAGTGACGTGGCGAAATGCAGCGACGGCATGGCGGCAAGCGGATTTCCTCCGAGGACATCGTAAAGGGCCCCCCAGCGTTCTCCCCAGAATTGCGGGCCATATTCGATCATCATCCGGCGAACCCGGAGCGGTTGCCCGTCGTCCAGATGGCCCCGCGCCGCCGCCCACCACGGCGGCGCGGTGGGGATGGCCCAGTAGAACACCGCGCCCAGGTCGAACACCCCGTACATCCGCGCTGCCGCGAACGGAAAGCGCTCCGGGGATCGCAACAGGACGTAGCCCACGCTGGCGTGGGGCACCGCGAACCAGGTCCAGTGACACCAGACCAGCACCCGCTCGAACCGGTTGACCGTGCCGGGAGCCGAGAAGGCCCGCTGAAGGCGCAGCGTCGGCGGGACCCCGAGCCCGAGCGCCCGGTCGATGGCGATCGGATAGCCAACGCGCACCCGGGCGGCGAGCCGCTCGGGATCGTCGTTGGGCATCTCGTAGGCGGCCAGATAGGCCCACATGTTCAGCCCGACCACGGCCGCATCCCGAACCCGCGAGCGGGGGACCGCCACGCACAGCGCCGCGGGGGTCAGCCCGGCGCCCAGGAGCACGGCCGCCCGCGGGATCTGGGCCCGCCGGCGCAGGACGGGCAGAGCGACACCGGTCGCGACGAGGACCCAAGCCGTCGCTCGAATGGTCCTCGTTGCTCGCAAGAGCGGCGAGTATATGGGCTGTCATCGTCCCGACCCCGGCGTCCCCCCGGGCGGACCAAGCGCATGATCCCCGAGGTAGAATGCCGCGCCTTGCGACCCGACGCCTCCGACGCCAAGCGCCGACGGCGCCTCCCCCGGCTCCTGAGCGCAGCGCTCGCGTCCTGCGTCGTTCTCTCGCTGGTGCTGGCCCCAAGCGCCCTGGCGAACCTGATCACGCCCAAAGCCGGCGGATCGTCCAACGCCGATCAGATCCACTCGCTGTACGTGATCATCCTGATCGTCGCCGCCTTCGTGTTCGTCGGGGTCGAGGGCGCGCTGATCTACTCGCTCTACAAGTTCCGGGCCAAGAAGGCCCGGGTCGCGGCGCAGATCCACGGCAACACGCGCCTGGAGATCGGCTGGACGATCGGCGCCGCGCTGATCCTGGTGATCATCACGGTGGTCACCTTCGTCAAGCTGCCGAGCATCATCAATCCGCCGAACTCGAAGGCCCCGTTCCTCGAGTCCGCACTGAGCGAGCCGACGCCCCCGAACGGCAAGCGGCTCGTGATCTGCGTCCAGGGCCGCCAGTACATATGGCGCTACGTCTACGGGTCCGCCTGCCAGAGCAACCCGTTCAAGGCCGGGCTGGCCTACTCCTTCCAGACGATGTACGTCCCGCAGGGGGTCACGGTCGTGCTCAGCATCACGTCGGTTGACGTGATCCACTCGTGGTGGGTGCCGTCGCTGGGCGGCAAGGTCGACGCGGTGCCCGGCTACACGACCTACACCTGGTTCCAGGCCCGCGGCCCCGCCCTGTACCACGGCCAGTGCGCGCAGCTGTGCGGCCGCCAGCATGCGTTCATGACCGCGCGAGTCGACGCGATGCCGCCCAGCCAGTACCAGGCCAAGATCAGCCAGCTCAAGCAGAGCATCCAGAAGGCGAATTCGCAGGTCACCCAGCTGCGGACCTACCTGAAGAAGACCGGAAACCTCTAGGAGACTGCGAATGTCTGTGATCACAGCGCCATCCGCCAGACCGGTCCCCCAGGTCACCTCGCGCGAGGTGACCGCGCCGCGCCGGACCAGGCGCTGGATCGACTGGGTGGTCACGACCGATCACAAGAAGATCGGGATCATGTACCTGGTCACCACGTTCGTGTTCTTCATGCTGGGCGGCATCGAGGCGCTGCTCATGCGCACCCAGCTCGCGGAGCCGAACAACACGCTGCTGAGCGGCGAGCGCTTCAACCAGCTGGTCACGCTGCACGGGACCACCATGGTGTTCCTGTTCGTGGTGCCGGTGATGGCGGGATTCGCCAACTACTTCGTGCCGCTCATGATCGGCGCGCGCGACATGGCCTTCCCGCGGCTGAACGCCCTCTCCTACTGGTTGCTGCTGGCCGGCGGCATCGTGTTCTACGTCACGCTCTTCTACCACCCGCCCGAGGCGGGCTGGTGGAGCTACCCCCCGCTCTCGGAGATCCAGTACTCCCCGAGCGGCGGGCAGGACGCGTGGATCTTCCTCATCCACCTGACCGGCCTCTCGTCGCTGCTGGGCGCGATCAACTTCTACGCGACGATCGTCAACATGCGCGCGCCCGGGATGAGCTGGGGACGTCTGCCGCTGTTCGTGTGGGCGATCCTCGTCTACGCGGTGCTGCTGATCATCGCGCTGCCGCCGGTGGCGGCCGCGGTCACCATGCTCCTCACCGACCGTCATTACGGCACCCACTGGTTCGACCCCACCGCCCACGGCTCCCCGGTCCTCTGGCAGCACCTGTTCTGGTTCTTCGGGCACCCCGAGGTCTACATCATGGTCCTGCCGGGCTTCGGGATCATCTCCGAGGTCATCCCGGTGTTCAGCCGCAAGCCGATCTTCGGCTACAAGGCCATCGCTGCCTCGACCGCGGTCATCGCCTTCCTGGCCACCCTCGTGTGGGCCCACCACATGTTCGCCTCGCCCGTGCCGATCGTCGTGCTCGGGTTCTTCATGCTGCAGCTCGTTCCTGATCGGCATCCCGACCGGGGTGAAGATCTTCAACTGGGTCTCGACCATGTGGCGGGGATCGCTGGTCATGACCACCGCCATGTACTACGCCTCGGGCATGATCGCGATCTTCCTGTTGGGCGGGATCACCGGGATCTTCCTGGCCGTGTTCCCGGTCGACTGGCAGCTCAACGACACCTACTTCGTGGTCGCCCACTTCCACTACACGATCTTCGGCGGCGCGATCTTCCCGGTGTTCGCCGGGCTCTACTACTGGTTCCCGAAGATGACCGGGCGGCTGCTCAACGAGCGCCTGGGCAAGATCTCGTTCTGGTTCACGTTCATCGGCTTCAACACCACGTTCTTCGTCCAGCACGCGCTCGGCCTGTCCGGCATGGTGCGCCGGATCTACACCTTCCAGCCGGGGATCGGGTGGTCGACGTACAACCTGATCTCGACCATCGGCTCGTTCATCCTGGCCTTTGGGGTCATCCTCACGGTGATCAACGTGGCGATCAACTACAAGCGCGGCGCGCTGGCCGGACCGGACCCATGGAAGGGGAACACCCTCGAGTGGTTCGTGCCCTCTCCCCCGCCCGTGAACAACTTCGACGTGATCCCGCGGGTCCGCTCGGTCGAGCCGATGCGTGACATCCGCCGCCAGGTGGAGCGCACCACCGGGGTGACGCAGAAGACCGGCGGCAGCGAGCGGTTCGCGCGGGCGTAGCCTGTCCGGCATGGACGCCTCGTCTCTGAGCTCGGTCCGGTCGGCGTCGGTTCTCGCCGGCACACGGCAACTGCTGGCCGACTACATCGAGCTGACCAAGCCCAAGGTCCAGACGCTGCTGCTGTTCACGACGATCACGACGATGGAGATCGCCGGCCACCCGCCGGTCTCCAAGATCGCCCTGACCTGCCTGGGCGGGTACCTCTCGGCGGGCGGGGCGGGCGCGGTCAACCACTACTACGACCGGGACATCGACGCCGCGATGAAGCGCACCGCCTCGCGGCCGATTCCGGCCGGCCGGATCTCGCCCCGGGCCGCCCTGATCTTCGGGCTCGTGCTCTGCGCGCTGTCGTTCCTGGTGCTGTCGCTGACCGTGAATCTCCTGGCCGCCGTGTTGGCGCTGGGCGGCTTCGTCGGCTACGTCGGCGTTTACACGATGTGGCTGAAGCGACGCACGGCCCAGAACATCGTGATCGGCGGGGCCGCCGGCGCGATGCCCCCGCTGGTCGGCTGGGCGGCCACGCGCGGCTCGTTGTCCTGGACCGCGGTCTACCTGTTCGCGATCGTCTTCTACTGGACCCCGCCCCATTTCTGGTCGCTCAGCCTGCTGATGAAGGACGAGTACGCCAAGGTGGGCGTGCCGATGATGCCGGTGGTGCGCGGCGAACGCGAGACCCGCCGGCAGATCCTGCTCTACACCCTGCTTCTGTACGCGATCTCGCAGCTGCCCTTCTGCGCGGGCGAGTTCGGCGGCGCGTACCTGGTCGGGTCGATCGTGCTCGGGTTGGCCTTCATCGCCGGCGCCGTCCTGCTGGTTCGCCGGGCCGATCGGCGCACGGCGCTGCGCCTGTACCTGTTCTCGTTGGCCTACCTGGCCCTGCTGTTCGGGACGATGGTCGCGGACGTGAAGCTGTAGCCTCCCGGGGACCATGGACCGAAGGCTTGCCCGCAAGAACATCCGCTCCGGTCTGCTGGCCGGTGCACTGTGCGCGATCCTGTTCGGGATCACGTTCGTGGCGTCCGCGATCTACGTGCACCCGTGACCGAGCCCGACGGCCCGGCCTCGGCTCCGCCGCCCGGGGAGGAGCTTCACCTACCCGGGCCCAGCCTCCTGCCGCTCCTGTGCGCGATCGCGATCACGCTGGTCGTGGTCGGCACGACGATCAGCATCTTCATCAGCATCGTGGGGCTCGTGTTCCTCGTGATCATCGTGATCCGGTGGGTGGCGGACACGCGGCGCGACGTGGCCGAACTGCCCGAGACGCACCACTAGGCGTTCTGCCGGGCCTGAGGCCGCGGCTCGCGCCCCCTCCTCCTCCTCCTCCTCACGGCGGGACGAGGCCGCAAATTCCGTCACTCGCGACTTACCGCGGGGTTCGTGACGGATCATGCCTCTGTGGCAGGCGGAATCCGTCGCGGAGCCAGCGCCGACGGCGCCATTGACGGAAATTGCGCCCCCCGTCGGCGTGGGCTGACTGCCGGGCCGGGGGCACCGTGCGACGGCCTTACGTGCGGGCCGGCGCCGCCAACGCGACGGCCCTATATGCGGGCCTGAGCGGGCACCTCGCTCGTGGCGCCCTCCTGGGTCCAGCAGCGCACGATGTCGCGCATCGAGAGAATGCCCGCGAGCTCACCGCCGTCGACCACCACCAGGTGGCGGAAGCCTCCGCGCACCATCGCGGTTGCGGCGTGCTCGAGCGACCAGTCAGGGGCCGCGAAAGTCAATTCCGGGGTCAGATGGTCGGCTACCAGTTCTTGATCCGGATCCTTGCCGAAGCCGACCGCCCGCAGGATGTCGCGCTCGGTGATGACTCCGGGGCCGGGCGCCTCCGGGTCGAGCACCACCGCCGCCCCGACGTTGCGCCGGCACATCGCGTCGGCGGCAGCCCGCAGCGTGTGGCGCGGACCGATGGTCAGGACGGTCGCTGACATCCCCTCGCGTACCTGCATCACGCCTCCAGGCTAGATTGCAACAATTGCCTCAATCATAGTCGAGGGACGCGACGGCAGGGGCCGATGCGCAGCAGGTCGACATCATGCGCGGCGCTGCGGCAACCGAGCCGGCGCCGACCCCTCTTGCCCGCGTGAGCTGCCCCCAGCCGGACGTCCTTCGTCGACCAGAACGCTTAGGATGCGGGCCGGAGTGACGCCCGCGGGCCCGCAAAGCGAAGACCACCTTGCGTAACCGTCCGATCCTGCAGATGGTCGTGATCGGGGTGATCGCCACCGCGATCGGGATCCCGATCGCGCTGATCATTCCCTGGTTCCCCGCCAAAGGCTCGATCCAGGCCGGGAACATCAGGACGCTCTACGACGTTCTGATCATCGCCACCGTGCCGATCTTCGTGCTGGTCGAGACGGTCGTGCTGTTCTCGGTGTGGAAGTTCCGCATGCGGCCCGGTCAGGAGGAGATGGACGGCCCGCCGATCCACGGCAATACCCGGCTCGAGGTCGTGTGGACCGCCGTACCGGCGATCCTCATCGTCTCTCTCTGCACCTACGCGTACACGGTCCTGCGCTCCAACGAGGCCAACAAGGCCAGCGCCATGACCGTGAACGTCACGGCCCGCCAGTTCGCGTTTCAGTTCGGCTATCCGCAGGCCGGCGGCAAGGAGGTCGTCTCCTCCATTCTCTACCTGCAGGTCGACCGCCCGGTCGTGTTCAAGCTGCGCTCGCTGGACGTGATCCACAGCTTCTTCGTGCCCAGCTTCTCCGAGAAGCTCGACGCTGTCCCGGGGATCGTCACGACTCTGCGGGTCACCCCCAACGTGGTCGGCAGCTACCCGGTCGAGTGCACCGAGCTGTGCGGCGCCGGACATTCACTGATGCGCACCAGGGTGCGGGTGCTGAGCGCTTCCGCCTTCGAGACGTGGTTGCGCTCCCAGAAGCCCAACGGGCCGCCACCGGTCGGAACCCCGCCGCCAACGTCAATCAGGCCGTTCCGGGCTACACGCCGGGATCGGGTGGCTCCTCGTCGAGCTCGACATCATTCGGGCTCCTCGTCGTCGGGCGCCGGAGCGAACACGAGCGCGGCCGCCGGCAAGACCGTCTTCACCGGCGCGGCCGGCTGCAGCGGCTGCCACACCCTGGCCGCGGCCTCCGCCAGCGGAACCGTCGGCCCGAACCTCGACGCCAAGTTGAAGAGCCGACTGCGCCACCGCGGCGTCCCAGAAGGTCCGGGGCACCACCCTCCAGCAGTGCATCCAGACGGCGATCATCAAGCCCTACGCGTACCTCCCGACCGGCTACAGCGCGGGGATCATGCCCTCGGACTTCGGTCAGCGTCTGACCGCTGACCAAATCCAGGCCCTCGTCAGCTTCCTGGCCACCGCGGCCAAATGAGGGACAGTCGTGGCTAGCCGAGCAGGTATCGTGCAGGCGATGGATAGTGGTCCCGTCGGCGGGAGGGCTCCGGCAGTTCCGAGTCGCCCGCCCCGGGCCCGGCTTGATCAGGAGGTCGACTGATGGCAGTCACCGCAACCGCAGCTCACGAGGCTCCTGTCGCGCGCCGTACGCGCGTCCCACTCCCTCCCAAGCTACGCGCTCCGGGCTGGTACCGGGCCGCCCTGTTCGAGGTGTTGGGCTTCGCCTTCGGGTTCGGAATCGCCGTGCTGATCCGCTGGCTGATGCACGACCACCCGGTGGTCGACGGCCACGCGATCACCCTCGTCGAGCTGTTTGCGGTCCCGCTCTTCTTCCTGGTCGGGATCGGCACGTGCGACTACTGGCTGTACTGGGCGATTGGCCGTCCCACCCGTCCTGAGGACCACTCAGGGCACGGGGCGTACAGCTGGCGCGACTACTTCCGCGTCAACACCGATCACAAGGTGATCGGCATCCAGTACACGGTCACCTCGTTCTTCTTCCTGCTCGTAGGCGGAATGCTGGCCATGCTGATCCGCGCCCAGCTGGCCAAGCCGGGGATGCAGTTCCTCACCCCCGAGCAGTACAACGGCGTGTTCTCGGTCCATGCGACCGTCCTGATCTTCCTGTTCGTGATTCCGGTGTTCGCCGGGCTGGCGAACTTCGTGCTGCCGCTGATGATCGGGGCGCCGGACATGGCCTTCCCGCGGCTGAACGCCCTCTCGTTCTGGCTGCTGCCGCTGGGCGGCGCCATCATGATGATGAGCTTCCTGGCCCCCGGAGGCTCATTCGCCTCGGGTTGGACGGCGTACGCGCCGCTGTCGACGACGATGCCGCTCGGCCAGCTGTTCTTCTCGATCGGCGTCCAGTTCGCCGGGTTCTCCTCGATCTTCACCGCGCTCAACTTCCTCGTGACGATCATCACGATGCGCGCTCCTGGCATGAGCTTCTTCCGCATGCCGCTGCTGGTCTGGGCGAACTTCTCGACCTCGCTCCTGGTGGTCATCGCGACGCCGTTCATCGCCGCCTCGCAGTTCTTCGTCCTGCTCGACGCCGCGCATGCACTTCCACTTCTTCGATGCGTTCGTCGGCAAGGACATCAACGGCAACGTGCTCATGTACCAGCACGTGTTCTGGTTCTACTCCCACCCGGCCGTCTACATCATGATGCTGCCCGGGTTCGGGATCATCTCCGAGATCCTCGCGGTGAAATCTCGAAAGCCGATCTTCGGCTACCGGATGATGGCCTTCTCGCTGCTGGCGATCGTCGTGCTCGGGTTCACGGTGTGGGCGCACCACATGTTCGTGTCTGGCATGCAGCCGTGGATCCGCATCCCGATGATGATCACCACCGCGATCATCGCGATCCCCACCGGCATCAAGATCTTCTCGTGGCTGGCCACGCTGTGGCGCGGCGTGCTCCACCTGGACACGCCGATGCTGTTCGCGCTCGGCTTCCTGACCATGTTCACGCTGGGCGGGATCAGCGGCGTGATGCTCGCGATGATCCCGTTCGACATCCACGTCAGCCAGACCTACTTCATCGTCGCCCACATCCACTACGTGCTGTTCGGCGGCTCGCTGTTCACGATCTTCGCCGGCGTCTACTACTGGTTCCCGAAGATGACCGGCCGGATGTTCGACGACGGCTGGGCAAGCTTCACTTCTGGATGACGTTCATCTTCTTCAACCTGACCTTCGGCCCGATGCACCTGATCGGGATTCAGGGCATGCCCCGCCGGGTGGCCGAGTACGCCGACCGGTTCGCCGCCTGGAACCTGTTCATCTCGATCTCGGCCTTCATCCTCGGCCTGAGCACGCTGATTTTCCTCTACAACATCGTGGTCAGCTGGCGCGGCGGGCCGCGCGCGGCGGCGAACCCCTGGCGAGCGCTCACGCTCGAGTGGCAGGTGTCCTCACCGCCGCCCGTGTTCAACTTCGACGCGGTGCCGACCGTGGTCGGCGGGCCCTACGAGTACGGCGTGCCCGGCGCAGTGCACGGGATCTTCAAGTCACCGGCTGAGGCCCAGCGTGTCACCGCGGGCAGCCTCGAGACGCCGCCCAGCCTGGAGTCGCACCCGTGAGTGAGGAACGCCCGTGAGCAGCGGCACCGGCCCCAACATCGCCTCGAAGACGATCCTGGTCGTCGCCAACGAGACGCTGGGCGGCAAGGAGCTGCTGGATGCGGTGCAGCAGCGGGCCGACAGCGACACCCGGTTCATCCTGTGCGTACCGCAGAACAAGCCGCGCGCCGGGCTCGTGGTCTATGACGACGCGATGTTCGACGCGGCGCAGGTACGCCTCGACCTCGCGCTCGACGTCGTTCACGGCATGGGGATCCGCGCCATCGGCGAGGTCGGCGACCCTGACCCGTTCTCGGCCACGCTCGACGCGGTTCGCGAGTTCAACCCCCGGGAGATCATCATCTCCACCTATCCCGAGAGCCGCTCCGGCTGGCTGCGGCGGGACCTGATCGAGCGCGTGCGCGACGCCACCGGCCTGTCCGTCACCCATATCGTCAACGACATCGACAGCGAGGGGTTGCCCTTCCACACCACGCTGGCGATCGCCAACCGCACGGCGTCGGGCGATGAGCTCCTGGGGGCCCTTCAGGCCAAGGCGGAGGCGTTCTCCCAGCCCGAGCGCCGGCAACTGTTCATCATCGTCGTCCCCGCCGAGGGCGGGCAGGGCGCCGCCGTCCAACGTGCTCGCACGCGTTTGAAGCTCGTGCTCGACCGCCTGCACGTGCGGGGGCAGTATGCGGCCGGCATGGTCGGCGATCCGGACCCGTTCACCGCGATCACCAACGCGCTTCAGAACTTTCGGGTCGACGACATCGTGGTCTCGACCTTCGCCGAGACCAAGTCGGGCTGGCTGCGCTCGGATCTGATCGAGCGCGTGCGCCGCGCCACCGGCAAGCCGGTCGAGCACGTGGTCCACGAGGACACCCCGACCGCGGCCGCCTAGGGAGACAGCATGGAAGCCGCCTCGATCGCCCACGAGCACCACGGCCCGCCGCCCGCGCACCGCTCCTCGCGCGTGGAGGCGCCGACCCTCGGCATGTTCCTTTTCATCATTTCCGAGGTGATGATCTTCGGCGCGTTCTTCACCGCGTACTTCTTCATCCGGGTCGTCACCAACGATCCGTGGCCGGCGCCGGGTACCTCCGTCCCCGAGGCCGTGGCGGGGGTCAACACGCTGATCCTCCTCTCCTCCTCGCTGACGTTGCACTGGGCGCTCGTATCGGTCCGCAACGGCAACCGCTTCGGCCTGAAGGCCGGGATGGTGTCGACCTTCTGCCTCGGCTTGACCTTCCTGTTCATCCAGATCAACGAGTACATCCACCTGGGCTGGGCACCCCACGACACCGCCCAGGCCACCGTCTTCTACTCGCTCACCGGCCTGCACGGCGCCCACGTGTTCATCGGCCTCTGCGCGCTGCTGATCGTCACCACCCGCGCGTTCCGCGGGCACTACTCGGCGGAGCACCACCTCGGCATGGAGGTGCCCGGGATCTACTGGCACTTCGTCGACATCATGTGGATCGTCGTCTATACCGCGGTCTACGTCCTCTAGCCGCGGCTCCGCCCGTCTCCGCCGCCCCGTGATCAACCCGCTCCGGTCCGAAGCCGACGCCTTTCGCGTCCTTCTCTACGTGGTCGGCCTGGTAGCGGTCCTCGTGGCCGTCGTGCTGATCGTTCGGGCGCTGACGTAGCGGTCCGAGCCCCGGTGGTCGTCCCTCGGATGCGACCGTATTTGCGGGGACGGCCACTAGTGCGCCACCATTGAGGGCGTGCCGATGAGCGCGCTGCCGATCGCCGACGCGGTCCCGGTCAACGGGATCGTCCCCTCCGTGATCGTGCTGGCGCTCTGGCTGCCCTACCACGCTCGCGTGCGGACACTGGCCCAGCGGCGGCGCGCCGTGCCGGCCTGGCGACAGGTCTGCTTCGCGGCCGGCCTGATCAGCCTCGCCGCCGCTTTGAGCGCGCCCGTGGACTCGTTGGCCGACGAACTCCTCGTGGCGCACATGGCCGAGCACCTGGTGATCGGCGACCTGTCGGCGCTGCTGCTCGTGCTCGGGTTCACCGGGCCGCTGCTGGCGCCGCTCCTGCGGGTGCGGTGGCTCGCGCCGCTGCGCGTCTTCGCCCATCCCTTGGTCGCGCTGCCGGCGTGGATGATCGGCTTCTATGTCTGGCATCTGCCGGTGCTCTATCAGGGCGCCCTGCGCCACGACCTCGTGCACGGCCTCCAGCATGCGTGCTTCCTCGGTCTCGGGATGGCAGTGTGGATGGCGCTGCTGGGTCCCCTGCCCAAGCCGGCGTGGTTCTCCAACGCGGCCCGCCTGGCCTACATCATCGTCGTCCGCCTGGCCGGCACGGTCCTGGCCAACGTCCTGATCTTCTCCGGCACCGTGCTTTATCCGATCTACCGCGACGGCGACGCCTCCTGGCACATCAGCCCGCTGGGCGACCAGATTGCCGCCGCCGGGGTGATGATGGTTGAGGAGAGCCTGCTCACCATCGGCCTGTTCTGCTGGCTCTTCCTCAAGGTCGCCCGGGAAGCCGACGAACGCCAGCGCCTGCTTGACGCCGCGGCGGCGCGAGGGGTCGAGCTCGACGAGCGCCGGGCGGCGCGGGCGGTGGCCGCGGGACGCGGTGAGGAGCTGTGGCAGCGGCTGACCGCCGGCGCCCAGCATCCCGCCGGCAATGGCGCCTCGGGGCGTCCAGGGAGCGTCGGGGACTCCTGAGGCGCCGGCGCGTCGGCGGGCGGTCGGTCAAAGCATCCTTGGGGACCTTCACAGCACCCCCGGAGGCGGTCGCAGCACCCCCGTCGGCGCGCGGACCCAACCCCGCGGCGCGGTCGCAGCACCCTCGGCACGACCAACACCCCGCCCGCGAACCTGAATCGAATCCGCCGCCTCCCACCCTGCAAAACTCGCCAAAGTCGCCTCCCCGCCCGCCCCCCTGGCGACATAAGCATGCGCACGATGCTTATGTGCGCAATGTCGACGCACTGGTGGGGGTTTGCGACGTTTTACATTGTGGCGACGGCTGTCATGTCGCGGCCCGTGCGCGCCTGATGGCACGGCGCACGGACGCGCAGACCGCTATTTCGACGCGCCCGAGAGGAACGCCACCAGGGCTTGGATCTGGGTTGGGCTGAGCGTCTTGCCGAAGTTGTTCGGCATGATCCCCGCGCTGTAGCCCGGCGGGAGGTACTTGTAGGGGTCCGTGATAGCCGTCTGGATGCACTTCTGCAGGGTCGTGCCGCGGGCATTCTGCGATGCCGCCGACGCGCACGCCTGCTTGAGGGTGTTGAGGTTCGGCCCGACGGTGCCCGTCGTGCCGGCGGCCGCCAGCGTGTGACAGGACCCGCACGAGCCAACGCCCGTGAAGATCGTCTTGCCCACCGCCGGCGTGGGATTGACCTTCTGCGCCACCGCGGCCGCGAGCGCGCCCGTGTCCGTGCCCGGCACTGCCGCCACCCTGGCCACGTAAGCGGCCACATCCTGCGCCTGCTGTCCTTTCACCAACCTGGCCGGCATCGCGCCCTCGGTGCTCGGGTACGAGATCCAATAGGAAACCAGGCCCTCGATCGAGGTGCTCTTGACCCCGTCGACGCGGTCCTGGCGAAATGCGTCGTCCAGATTCGGCCCGACCGTCCCAGTCGTGTTGGCGTGGCTGAGCGTGTGGCAGGAGCCGCAGTTCGACGCGAACAGCTGCTTGCCCGTGACCAGGTTGGAGGTGGAGTGCTTGATCGCGCAACCACCCAGCGTGACCACGAGCAGGGCTGCGGCCATGAGGGTGGAGATGCGTCCCAGCGACTTGACCATACCTCGACGGGCGGCACTCTATCCAAGCAGTCGGCAGGGGGGCTCACCGGCGCGCCACCGCGCCTCGGCGCCGCCCGCCACCGCACCTCTCGAGCGCACCCTCCGGCGCCCGCCACCGCACCCTCCGGCGCCCGCCGCCGCGCACCCGCCGCGCCAGCCCCGCGCCACGGGTATCCGCCCCCTGCTATACGATGGCTGAGGATGAGGACGCGTCAGCGGTACCGGATGAGGACGCCATCCACCGGGCGGGAGGTCGTGCTGGAGGCCGAGCCGGGGCGGGTGTACGTCGATCGGGACACGGGCGAGCCGCTCGAGGTGGTGGCGCAACTGCTGCCGCTCGCGCCGACCCCATCGGAGCTGCCCTGGGCGATCGAGAACCTCCGCTTCTGCAACTGGTGCGACCAGCTCTGCCAGAAGGACCTGAATGACTGCCCTCACTGCGGACGGCGCATGGAGCCGCTCGACGTCTGAGGTCACGGCGGTGACTTGTCGTCGAAGCGGGTTCGGAAACGGGGCGCTCAGGCGTACTGCGGCCCTCGTGGCCGGATTGGCCGCGTGCGCCGGCCTGGCGGCGTGCGGCGGCGGCTCGGCGGCGACGGACACGACGGGCGCCCCGGCGCTGACCGTACCCACCGCAACGATTGCCGCCTCGCCTCCGGCCTCCACCGCCTCGACCACCTCGACGACGACCACGACGACCTCCTCGTCGACCGGCGGTTCTTCCTCCGGATCCTCTTCTGCTGCCGTCGGCTCGGGCGGCTCGTCTAGCGCGGCGTCGAGCGGCGGAAGCGGAAGCGGAAGCGGAAGCGGAAGCGGAGGAGGAGGAGGAACGGCCTCGAGCGGCACGAGCGGATCGGGCTCCAGCGGAGCGTCCGGGCCGACCGGCGGCGGTGTCTCACCTAGCGGTGCCACCTCCGGCGGCGGCGGCAACTCGGGCTCCGGATCGGGTTCGGGAAGCGGCGGCGCGGGCATCCCGTAGCGCCGCCTTCGCCCGAGCGTCCGCCACCCCCATCCTCAACGGGAAATTTCCGCCATCGGCGCGGCGCCGGGGACGTCGTGACGGATCCTTCCTGCAGCAGAAAAGGATCCGGAATTCGAGCGGCCGACGGCACCGAGAGACGGAAATCCCGTCTGAGGCACAAGCGCCGGGGCCAAGCCGCCCCACCGGGCACAACACGCCGAGCCGCCACCCGGATCGGGGACAAGACGCAAGCCGCCCCGCCGCCTGGCTACCAGACGGCGACTGGTCAGTGCCGGCGCCTCAGCTTCGTCTTCGTCGGCGGCGTCGTAGTCGTCGTCGTCGGCACCGGATTGGTGATCTCGGTGGCGCTGTACTCCACCCGTGTGCCGGGGTAGTCGCAGACGTACGCGGTTGTCTCACCGATCGTCACCTGCGCCTGGCTGGTGGCGGCCGCGTGGCCGCAGTTGCGGCTGCGGCTCTGCCGATAGGCGAAGTGATCGGTCGGCAGGTTGACCGACAGGACCGGCGCCCACGTGGTTGTGGTCAGCGCGACCGTCTCGCCGCGGACCACGGGGATCGAGGTGGTCAGCGGGAACTGGACGACTTGCCCGAGGTAGGACTGGACGTCGACCGATGGGCTCTGCGCGACCACCTGCCACGTCCATTTGGTCTTCGTGCCGACGCGCTTGAGAACGGTGAGGGCGACCTGAGCGTTCCCGCCGAACTTGCCGTCGAGGAACTTGACGTCGCTCGCCACCGTGGTCGCGTCGGTCGAGAGCGCGGACAGGCCGACGGTGAAGGCGACGATGCGACCCGCCTGCTTGACCGTGGACGGGTAGGCGACGTTGTCCCTGATCGTCTCGAGCGCGGTGGACCGCGTCAGGATGATGAAGCACTGAGCCGCCGGCACCCCCTTGGGGCAGGTGGGAGCGACCAGCGGCGTGGTGGAGATGCCGAGTTCGACGGTCGTCGCGCCCGCGGAGGCTGGTAGGGCCGCGCCCAGCGCGACTGCGCCGACGGCGGCCAACAAAGAACGTTTCATGCTCAGATTCAACACGACGTCACGGCGCCAGTTGCGCCGAACTCGAAAGAACGGCGCCACAACCGGTCGCCCGTCGATCGAGCCTGAACCTCGAGTCGGCTGGCCCGGACGCCGCTCAGATCTTGGTCACGTTTACTGCCTTGGGCCCTTTCGGGCCGGCCTCCTCCTCGTAGGAAACCTTGACTCCTTCGGACAGCGATCGATAGCCGTCCCCCACGATGCCGGTGAAGTGAACGAACAAGTCGCGCCCGCCGTCGTCGGGCGTGATGAACCCAAAGCCCTTGTCGTCGCTGAACCACTTGACGGTACCCGTTGCCATGTACTCCCCTTCGATGCCTGCTTAAGGACACGCCAGTTTCGGTGCCCGAGGGCGCCGACCAACCCGGGCAAGGTAGCAGGGAAGGGCAGCGCATGGGTTTCTGGAGTGTTTCGTTGCGGCGTCCGCAACCCGGCCTGCGACGCGCGAGCGCGCGGTTACCGTCCGGACTCGAGCCCATCCGCCGTTTGGCGGAGCTCGCGCGCCGCGGCAGCGATCTCGTCCGGGTCTCCCTGCGAGGGCGTCCAGGGCAGCTGCAGAGGGTCGTTTCGGTAGCGCGGGATCACGTGGACGTGGAAGTGGAACACGTTCTGCCACGCCGCCTCCCCGCGCGAGCTCAGAACGTTCACGCCGTCGGCGCCAAGTCGCTCCACCACGCGTCGCGCCATCCGCTGCGCGGTGTCCACGACCGCGTGCAGATCCTCCGCCTCCACCTCGATGACATCCCGCGCATGCCGGCGCGGGACCACGAGCAGATGCCCGCGGGTGGCTGGGCTGATGTCCATGAACGCGACGGTGCGCTCGTCCTCCTCGACGATCTGCGCCGGCAGTTCGCCGGCCACGACCTTGCAGAAGATGCAGTCCGGATCGCTCACCACCCGGCAGCCTATCGCTCGCCGGTCAACGCGCCGGCCGCGGCCAGCTCGCGCGCACGCGCGATCGCCTGCTCGCGCGAGCCGATCTCGCCGGCGAAGCTGGCCTCCTCGAGCTCGGCCAGGATGCGCCCCAGCGCGCGCCCCGGGCGCAGGCCGACCTCCCGTGCCAGCTCGTCGCCCCGCAGCGGCGGCCGCGGTCGTCCCGAGCGCCAGGCGAGCGCATCGCCGAGCATCTGGCGCGCCAACTCGACATGCCGAGCGATCGCTTCCTCCGCGCCGCGCCCCCGCGTGCCGAGCCGATCGGCCACGCTGAGCAGCGTCACGTCGACCTGCACGGGCTCGCACGCGCGCAGATAGCGGTAGATCGCCCGTCGTCCGAGCGGCGCCTCGTGCACCAGGAAGCCCAGGCGCAGGTGATGCCGGGTGAGCGCCGCCACGTGCTCACGCAGGCGCTCGCTCGCCCGCAGACGCGCAAGGACGCCGGCCGCCATCTCAGCCCCGACCGCGTCGTGCCCGACGAACGTCACCCGCCCCTCGGGCGTGACCTGCCGCGTCGCGGGCTTGGCCACGTCGTGGAGGAGCGCCCCGAACCGCAGCGCCTGGCCCCGAGTCAGCTCGTTGGCGAGCGGTTCGGCCAAGAATTGCTCCACGGCGAGGGCATGCTCGCCTAGCCACTTACCGGGGCTACGCGAGAGCTCGATCACGGCCGCCAGCACCGACCGGGTGTGGTCGTACACGTCGAGGTGGTGATACCGGCTCTGCCCCACGCCGTGCAGCCGCCTGAGCTCGGGCAGCACGACGTCGGTGATGCGCAGCGAGTCCATCAGCTGGAGACCGAGCAACGCCCGGTCCGCGGTCAGGATCCGCTTCAGTTCGGTGAACACCCGCTCGGGCGCCACCTGCGCAAGCGCGGGGGCGCCAGCCGCGGCCGCGCTCCGCGTCTCACGGTCGGCGTCGAACCCAGCTCGCAGGCCAGCCGCACCAGGCGCATCACGCGGAGCGGATCATCGATGAACGCCTCGGGCGACACCATCCGGAGCCGCCGCTCGCACAGATCCGCGAGGCCGCCGAACGGATCCACGTGGGGCCCGCCGCTCAACGGCTCAGCCATCGCGTTGATCGTGAAGTCCCGCCCGGCCAGATCGAGTTCGATCGAGCCGCCGGCCATCGGCAGCAGGTCGACCTGCCAGCGACGATCGCGGTCCACCACGCGCCACACGCCGAACGCCTCCGACAGCGCGAACGCGTGTGCCCCGGCATTCCGTGCGAGCGAGCGCGCCAGCGACCGCACGTCCCCCCGCACCGCCACGTCATAGTCGTCGGTGGGCCGCCCCAGGGCCCGGTCGCGGACCGCGCCGCCGACCAGCCAGGCCGGCTCGCGCACAACCGCCACAAGCGCCTGGATCGGATCAGCGACGGCGCTCATGCCGCCCTCCCCGCCATGGTCAGGACCCCGATGAGGCCAGCGCGCGCGGGAGCGCCGCGATCACGTCGCTGGCGATCACTCCCTCGGGACCGATCTCCCGTGCCGTCAACAGGCCGGCGCGCGAGTGGACCAGCACTCCGGCACAGGCGGCGGCGAACGGATCCATCCGCTTGGCCAGAAACGCCCCGATCACGCCGGACAAGACATCCCCGGTGCCCGCGGTGGCCAGCGCCGAGGCGCCGCCGCGGTTCACCGCCACGCGACCGTCGGGCGCGGCGACCAGCGTGTCATCGCCCTTGAGCACGACGATCGCGGCAGCCGTACGAGCCGCCTCCCGCGCGCTCTGAAGCCGCCGTGCCCCCACCGCGGCGCTGTCGGTCTGGAGCAGCCGTGCCAGCTCGCCCGCGTGCGGCGTGAGCACGGTTGCGGCCCCTCGAGACGCCAGGGAACCCAACGATCCGGCGTGTGCGTTCAGCCCGTCGGCGTCCAGGACCATGGGCAGGTCGACCGAACGAGCCACCTCGCGGGCGAACTGAAGCGACCCCTCGGACCGGCCCAGCCCGGGGCCGAGCACCAGCGCATCCGCCCGCTCGGCACGCGAAGCCACCGCCGAGGCTCCGTCCGGGTCGAGCGAGCCCTCCGAATCGGGCAGCGGCACGGTCATCACTTCGAGCAGCCGCGACTCGAACACGATGTTCAGCGAAGCGGGCACGAATGCGGTGACGTACCCCGCGCCGGCCCGCATGGCCGACTCCGAGGCCAGGCACGGCGCGCCCGTCAGCCCGCGTGAGCCGCCGCATACGAGCACGCTGCCCGCCGCGAACTTCGTCGATGCCCGGCCGCGGCGCGGCACCGCTGAAAGCACGCGTTCGGCGATCAACCCGATCCGCGGGTCGGCAGGACCGCCGGCCGGGATCCCGATGTCGATCACCGTGACCTCGCCGGCGTGCGTCTTGCCCGGGTCGATCCACAGCCCGGGCTTCCCGGCGTGGAACGTGGCAGTGGCAGAAGCGCAAACCGCGGCGCCCGCCACCTCTCCAGTCGAGGCATCGACCCCGCTCGGCACATCGCACGCGACCACGACGACCCGCTCGTCGGCCGCAACCGCATTGATCGCCTCGATCGCGCCCGCCGCCGGCTCGCGCGGCTCTCCCGCGAACCCGGTCCCCAGCACAGCGTCGACGATTCCTGCCGCTCCGGCCAGTGCATCCGCCGAGAACTCCACGGGCCCAGGCCCCGGCAGACGCTCCAGATTCACCGCCGCGTCGCCGCGCAGTTCGCCCGGATCCCCCAGCAACAGAACGTCCACCGACCGCCCGCGACTGCGCAGGACCCGCGCCGCCACCAGCCCGTCGCCACCGTTGTTGCCCTTCCCGCAGACCACGGCCACACGGCCCGAGGGAGCCCGGGCACCCGCGAACTCGGCCAGGCCCGTACCGGCCCGCTCCATCAGCTCCACACCCGGGATCCCTTGCTCGCCGATCGCCCACTCGTCGAGGGCGCGCTGCTCGCGGGCATCCGGGAGCGGGTCAAGCCAGTCGGGAAGGCTCGCCATCGCGCGGAGCCTAATGACTCCTTGCCGGGTCAGCCGGCGATGACCACCGCGACCGCAGCCGCGTCCCGCGTGGTGTGAGTCGAGACACCTCGACGGAGACGCCCAGCTCGGCCGCTCGCGCCGCCGCCGCGCCGTGCAGTCGCACCTCAGGCGGTCCACCCGTACCCAGAACCTCGACGTCGCGGAAGTTCCAGGATCGGAGGTCGAGCGCCTTGGCCACCGCCTCCTTGGCGCAGAACCGTGCCGCGAGATGCTGCCCGGGCCGGCCCCGAGAAGCCGCATATGCACGCTCCCCGTCGGTGAACAACCGCTCGGCGAGACGCGGGGTCCGCTCCAGGGCGCGCTCGAGCCGGTCGATCTCCAGCAGGTCGATCCCGACTTGAAGACGGTCCCCGCCCACCCCGGGGTCACTCGACCGTGACGGTCTTGGCCAGGTTCCGTGGCTGGTCGACGTTCAGGCCGCGGCGTCGCGCGATGTGGTACGCGAGTAGCTGCAGCGGGATCACCGCGAGCAGCGGCGCCAGCATCCACTC